>NZ_JAGIBH010000009.1 GCF_017744445.1 Caulobacter sp. | reverse complement strand
CTTCGCGCTCGCTGAGGCGGGCTACGAGTCGATCATGGTCAACTGCAACCCCGAGACCGTCTCGACCGACTACGACACCTCCGACCGCCTGTACTTCGAGCCGCTGACGGCCGAGGACGTGCTGGAGCTGCTGCATGTCGAGATGGGCAAGGGCGAACTGGCCGGCGTCATCGTCCAGTTCGGCGGCCAGACCCCGCTGAAGCTGGCCCACGCGCTGGAAGAAGCCGGCGTGCCGATCCTGGGCACCAGCCCCGACGCCATCGACCTGGCCGAGGACCGCGAGCGCTTCCAGCAGCTGCTGAACGGCCTGAACATCGCCCAGCCGGAAAACGCCATCGCCCGCACCTGGGAAGAAGCCCGCGCCGAAGGCGAGAAGATCGGCTTCCCGTTCGTGATGCGTCCGTCCTACGTGCTGGGCGGCCGCGGCATGGAGATCATCCGTGATCATGAGCACCTGGAACGCTACATCGCCAACGCCGGCGAGATCTCGTTCGAGCACCCGATCCTGCTGGACCACTATCTGAGCCGCGCCACGGAAGTGGACGTCGACGCCCTGTGCGATGGCAAGGACGTGTTCGTGGCCGGCGTGCTGGAGCACATCGAGGAAGCCGGCGTCCACTCGGGCGACAGCGCCTGCTCGATGCCGCCCTTCTCGCTGAAGGCCGAGACGGTCGAGGAGCTGAAGCGCCAGACGGTGCAGATGGCTCTGGCTCTGAACGTCCGTGGCCTGATGAACGTGCAGTTCGCCATCGAGGAGCCGCACGGCGACAACCCGCGCATCTACGTGCTGGAAGTGAACCCGCGCGCCTCGCGCACCGTGCCGTTCGTGGCCAAGACCATCGGCCAGCCCGTCGCCGCCATCGCCGCCAAGGTCATGGCCGGCGAGCCCCTCGCGGGCTTTGGCCTGAAGGACGTTCCGTACGACCACATCGCGGTCAAGGAAGCCGTCTTCCCGTTCGCCCGCTTCGCCGGCGTCGACACGGTGCTGGGCCCGGAAATGCGCTCGACCGGCGAGGTCATGGGCCTGGACTGGAAGCGCGACGGCGAGGCCGACATGGCCCCCGCCTTCGCCCGCGCCTTCGCCAAGAGCCAGCTGGGCGGCGGCGTGAAGCTGCCGCGCAAGGGCACAGCCTTTGTCTCGGTCAAGGAAAGCGACAAGCCCTGGATCGTCGAGCCGGTGAAGCTCTTGCAAGCCGCCGGCTTCACGGTGCTGTCGACCGAAGGCACCCGCGCCTATCTGGCCGAGCAGGGCGTGCAGGTCGACTATGTGAAGAAGGTCCTGGAAGGCCGTCCGCACATCGTCGACGTGATGAAGAACGGCGGCGTCCAGCTGGTGTTCAACACCACCGAAGGCAAGCAGGCGCTGGAAGACAGCTTCGAGATCCGCCGCACGGCCCTGATGATGAAGGTGCCGTACTACACGACCTCGGCGGGCGCCCTGGCCGCCGCCCAAGCCATCGCCGGCGCGCCGGACGAGGCCCTGGATGTCCGCCCGCTGCAAAGCTACGCGGCGGAGTAGGCGCTCTTCCCCTCTCCCCTTGCGGGAGAGGGTGGCCGCCGCAGGCGGTCGGGTGAGGGGTTGAAAAACAGAACCGCCGCGACAGCCTCACAGCCGTCGCGGCGGCTTTCGTTTGGGCGAAGCCTCAGGCGCGTTTCGGGATGCTGCTTCGACGGGCTTCGATCAAAGCTCGCGCACGGTCGGCGACCTTGGCGGCGTGGGCGATCTCTTCGGCGTCGCCCGAGCGTGCATCCGCAAGATAGGCGGTGATCGCCTCTTCGCTATCGAGGTACTCGGCGGGGTCGAAAGGCCGTGTTTCCTGGCTCAAACCTCCTGCGCCATGGCCTTGGCGCGAGCGATGTCGCGCGGCTGCGAGGCCTTGTCGCCGCCGCAGAGTAGCACGATCAGGGTCTCGCCGCGCCGGACGAGGCGCTGGATGTCTGTTCGCGGTGCCGGAGTGAAGCGGGCAAAGGAAACCCTCTCTCATGGAGAGAGGGAGGGGCCCGCCGCGAAGCGGTGGGAGGGTGAGTGGGTACGCCGCTGGCCGGGAACCCACGAGCCTTTCAGCGCCGTCTCAGTATCACGGCTCTGTCCGGCAGACGGCTATGCTGTTCCGAGGTCTATTCTGAGAGGGTGAAACCACTCACCCTCCCATGCCTTTGGCGTGGGCCCCTCCCTCTCTCTAAGAGAGAGGGTTTCTATCTTGGACCCCTACTTCCCGTCCTTCTTCCAGCCCCACGCGTCCATCACCACCTCGAACAGGTGCGTGTTCGGGAAGTACCCCCGCACCCGCTCGGCCCCCGCGCCGGTGGCCAGCGCCACGACTTCCTCGCCGGTGTGCGTCCGGTTGACCATCACGTTCTTGAGGCGGACCAGGTCCTCCTCCTTGGCGCCGGGCGTCTGGGCGGCCTTCCACGCCTCATAGCCTTCCAACAGCGGCTCGCCGCGCGTCCCGCCGTCGACCTGCAGGCCGAACGAGTGGTCGGCGGTGAAGAGGAGCAGGGTGTCCTTCAGGTCGACGCGCTTTTCGATCTCGGCGATCAGCTTGTCGAAGTCGACGATGTGCTGCAGGCCTTCCTTCGGGTCGTCGGTGTGGGCGTCCCATTCGACCACCAGCAGGTAGCCCTTGGGCGCGTCCTTCAGCAGGTCCAAAGCCCGCAGCGCAGCGGCGCGGGTGTCGATCGCATCGTCCTCGGTCACCACGATGGGGCGGGCGTTGCTCGCCGGGGCGTCTTCCAGCTTGGCGTAGATCGGGCGGTTGTGGGCCTTGGCCAGCTGGTCGAAGCCGGTCCCGGCCGCCGTCAGCTGCTTGTCGATCGCCGAGCGGCCCGTGCCGAACAGCACGTCGACGCCGTCGCCGAAGCGGGGCTTGAAGGCCTGCTGGAAGATCTCGCCCCACTTCTTGCGGTCGTTGGCGTGGGCGTAGGTCGCCGCCGGCGTCGCGTCGGTGATCGGCTGGGAGGTGACGACGCCCGTACGAAGCCCGCGCTCCTCGGCATATTCCAAGAGGGTCTTGGTCGACGTCCCGTCGGCCTTGCCGCGCACGCCGTCGGGGGCCTGGCTGATCACGCCGTTGTGGGTCTTCACGCCGGTCATGATCGCCGACATGCCGTTGGCCGAGTCCGAGACGAACTGGTCGACCGGCGTGGTGTCGCTGAGGCCGAGGTTGGGCCACTGCTGGACGTGCAGCTTCAGCGGCTGGCCGTAGCCCAGGAGGCTGGCGGCGTTGACCGACGGCACGCCGCCGGCGTCGGCCAGGAAGACGATGACGTTCTTGGCCTTTTGGGAGGGGGCCTTCTGCGGCTCAGCCACGGCAGGAGCGGCGAGCGCCAGCGACAGCAGCGAGGCGGCGGCGAAAAGACCTCTGAACATCGGCGTCTCCCAAGCGAACAGGTATCGATGGAGACGGCTTCTAACCGCTGCGCGGCGCGGTGAGTGTGAAACAAGTGCGACAGTCGCCGGCCTACTCCCGCACCCCGTTGCGTACGTTGAAGCACCGCCGCCGACCCAGCTCGCTGCCGCAGAACCCTGGCTCGAACGTGCCGGCGTGCAGCATCACATACTGGTCGCGCCGGCACTGGAACCAGGCGTGCTGGAAGGGGATGTGCTCGACGTCCTGGTGGAACACCGGCCGCTGGTCGACGGTGTAGAACCGCACCATGCTGGACAGGCCGCCGAAGCTGCCGCGGCCGTTGACCAGCCCGCAGATCTGGCCCTTCCGGGTGGCCCACACCGCGCCCAGCTCCAGCGGGCTGCGCTGGTCCAGCCGGGTCTCCAGATTAGCGTGGACGATGCGCCACTCGGCCTGGGCCCGGGGGCGATAGCGGGCCGCCTGTTCGGCCGAGGGCGGGGGCAAGAGGGCGTTCTCACGCTCGAACTGCATGAAGTCGACGCCGGTGAAGCCCATGGCCCACAGCGTGCCGCCCACCGCTACCGTCGAGATCGCCAGCGCCACCCACGAGCGCCGCACCTTGCGCGTCCCGAAGTCCTTCACCGTCATGACGTCGTCTCCCCTGGTCCCTACGACCTGGATGAGATTACAGGCATAAATTAATTACAAGCGTAATTGTTCGGCGAGCGCCCTGTCCGACGCGACCGGATCGCCGCTCAACCGAGGATGGGCTTTCCCGCATCAGCTTTGCTGCTAGTAATCCCCCTCGCGGTGGGTGCGACGGAATCAGAAAAATCATGACCGGAACCAAGGCGAAATGGGTCTGGGGCGTCGTCGCGACGCTCTGGTGTCTGCTGGTTGGCGCGCTGCTGTCCTGGAACCGCATCCTGTCGCTGTCGGTCGACAGCTCCTACCACCTGCAGGTCATGGAGGTGGTGCGCCACGCGTTCATCATCGCCCCGCAGGGCCATGAGTTCATGGCCGAGATGGCCATCTATCCCAAGCTCTCGCACCGCCTGGCCGCCCTGGCCGCCAGCCTGGGCTGGCCCGAGATCAATGCGCTGCTGCTGGTCGGGGTGACCTCGGCGGCGATCGTCTGGCTGACGCTGTTCGACCAGGCGCGGCGGGTGTCGCTGGGCTTCATGGCCATGTGCGGCTTCTTCGCGGTCGTGAACGTCTTCGTCACCCGGGCGGCCTTCGGGGGCGAGCTGGTCGACAACTTCTTCTATCCGCAGATCGTCGGCGAGGCCGTCGCGGCCCTGGCCCTGGCGGGCGGCGGGGTGCTGCTGTTGCGCTGGCGACCGGTGTTCGTGGCCTACGCCGCCGCCGCCGTGCTGCTGGCCGGCTGCTTCCACCTGGTGCCGACCCTGAAGCTGGCCGGCGCGTTCATGGCCATGCTGGGCGTCGCCTGGCTGCGCGACCTGATCCACGCCCGCCGCTTCGACTGGGTCGGCCTGGTGGGCCTGTTCGTCATCCTGGGCGGCGTCGTGGGCAGCCCGTTCTTCTGGCGCATGCGCTGGATGGCCGCCAACAACGGCAGCCTGCACCTGGCCGCGCCGCTGACCCTGGAAGGCCTGGCCGCCGCCGCCGTCATCCTGCTGCTGCTGTCGGCCTGGATCCTGATCGTCGAGCTGATGCGCGCCCCCGGCGCCGTCGAGGCCGACGAGAAGCCGACCGCCTCGGCCGTGCTGCTGGCCTCGTTCGGCGCGGCCGCCGCCGCCGCCATGCTGGCCCAGTACGCCATGTGGGTGCTGAAGCACGACGGCTCGCCCTACGCGGTGATGAAGCACAGCTTCGGCGTCTTCAGCATGCTGGCCTTCGTCGTGCCGCTGTGGGGCCTGACGGTGCTGGGCCTGCGCGCCACCAGCATGAGCAACGAGCCGCCGGCCTGGGTCCGAGCGATCGGGCCGGCCCCGGCCTTCGCCGCCCAGCTGGTCGTCATGCTGTGCCTGTTCCTGCGTCCCAGCGTCTTCGACGTGCCCAAGGTCAACGCCATCCTGCGCGACGTGCGCGAGGTGCGCCTGACGCGCGGCCTGGAGGGTGAGAAGGTGATGTTCTCGACCACCGGCGTGCCGCCGATCACCACCTATATGGGCACGATCGCCATGCTGAAGTCGCCGCACGGCGGCAATGTGCTGAGCCTGATGCATGACGGCCGTCCGGACCGTCCGGGCGACGTGCCCTTCATCGTCACCCTGGCCGGCGACGCCTATGACAAGCCCGGCTGCCGCTCGGGCGCGCCGCTGGGCCTGGTGGTGGTCGTGGTCGGCGCCTGCGTCGAGCCGCCGTCGCTGATGTTCAAGGCCGGCGGCGCGGGCGTGCCCTATCTGCGCGAGGGCTGGGGCCAGCCTGAGCTGGGCGGCGTCTGGTCGAACGGCAAGCGCGCGATCGTCGACCTGCCGATCTCGCCGGCCCAGCGCACGCTGGCCAATGCGTCCGTGCAGGTGGCCGCCTTCGCCTTCCTGCCGACCAACGACTCGACCCGGACGGTCACCGTGTCGGTTCCGGGCGGCGCGCCCGAGACCTTCACCTTCAACCGCCAGGACGCCATCCGGCACGACTACCTGCTGGCCCTGCCGCCGGAAGCGCTGAAGGGGCAGTTCGTGCGGGTGACCTTCGACATCAAGGATCCCAAGACCCCGCTGGAGCTGGGCCTGGGCACGGACACGCGCCTGCTGGGCGTGGGCCTGGAGGCGATGCGGATCATCCCGACGCCCACCTTGCGTTAGAGGGCGCTTCGATAGAAGATCCGGAGGCCGGCTAGGAGACTAGCCGGCCTTGCGAGCGATCACCGCGATCGACAGGCCGAACGGCAGGCCGCCGCCGGCCGCCAGCGGCGCTTCCAGCGAGAACACCTTGGCCAGAGCCTTGTTCAGCCAGCCGGGCGGCATGGTGTCGTCGGCGCTGTTGTCGCCGACCAGCTTCTTGACCGTGCGCTGGGCCGCGGCCAGCGGAAACAGCAGGGTGTTGAAATAGGTGGCCGTCTCCACCGTCAGCCCGGCCTGGTCGAACAGCGCGCGGTACTGCGGCAGCAGGTAACGACGCTTGTGGTGGTGCAGCACATCGTGATGGCTCCACATCCACTGATAGGCCGGCACCGTGGTCAGCATCGCGCCGCCCGGCTTGATCAGGCCGGCCAGGGCCTTCACCGAAGCGGCGTCGTCATCGACATGCTCGACGACGTCGAAGGCGCAGACCAGGTCGAAGCTCTCGGGCGCGTAGGGCAGGCCGTCGGGCAGCAGGCCGGTGTCGATGGCCAGGTTCAGGCGCTCCGACGCATAGGCGCGCGACTCGTCGTCGGGCTCCAGCGCGGCCACCGCGCCGAACTCGCGCAGCAGGGGGACGTTGCCGCCGGCGCCGCAGCCGACCTCCAGGATCTTGGCCCCCGTCGGCGCGCCGATGCGGCCCAGCAGGCGGCGCAGGATCGTGCGGCGGCCCACGAACCACCAGTGGTCGGTCTCAAGCTCGCGGATACGGTCGTAGATCAGGCGGTCCATGCGGTGTCCTTGCCCGAATTCGCCTCTGATTTCGAGGGGGCGGATGTCGCGTGGTGGGCGAACACCCAGAAGTGGCTCAGCAGGAACAGCGTGCCGGTGTAGCTGACCACGGCCGCGCCCTGGGCGGCGACGTCGAAGATCCGGCCGACCGGCAGCAACAGGTGCGCCAGGCTCAGGACCCCCTGGTTGATCGCGAAGGCGACCGCCACGGCGATGGCGTAGCGCAGCGGCGCGCGCGGCTTATGCTGACGCGTCTTGAACACGAAGAACTTGGACAGGGCGAAGCTGACGCAGATACCGACCGCATAGCCGGCGGCGTTGGCCAGGTGCGGGTCCAGGCCCAGCCCCACGTCGAGGGCCAGGATGACCGACAGGCCGACCAGTGTGTTGGCTACGCCCGCCACGCCGTAGCGCAGGGCCGAGACCAGGAACTCGCGCCGCGCCGGCGTCAGCAGCGCTGTCACTGGTCGAACCCGTGACGGTCCATGACCACGTACAGCGGCCGGCCCTTCACCTCCTGATAGATGCGGGCCACGTATTCGCCCAGCGCGCCGATGGCCAGCATCTGCAGGCCAAAGCTCATCAGGATCACCACCATCAGCGACGGATAGCCGGGGACGTCGCGACCGAAGAACAGGGTGCGCAGCACGATCAGCCCGGCTACGCCTACGGCCAGCACGCCGGCGATCAGGCCGACATAACTCCACACCCGGATCGGCGCGGTGCTGAACGAGGTGATGCCGTCCAGGGCGAAGTTCCAGAGCTTCCAGTAGCGGAACGAACTGGTCCCGGCCGCGCGCTCGGGGCGGGCATAGGGGATGGCCTCCTGGCGGAAGCCGACCCAGGCGAACAGGCCCTTCATGAAGCGGTTGCGCTCGGGCAGCTGGCGCAGGACCTCGACCACCCGCCGGTCCATCAGCCGGTAGTCGCCGGCGTTGTAGGGCAGGTCGACATCCGACATCCGGTTGAAGGCGCGGTAGAAGCCCTGGGCCGTCAGGCGTTTCAGGAAGCTGTCGGCGCTGCGGTCGACGCGCACGCCATAGGCGACGTCGGCCCCGTTCTCCCAGGCGTCGATGAACTGGCCGATCAGTTCGGGCGGATCCTGCAGGTCGCAGTCGATCGGCACGACCATGTCGCCGCTGGCCGCGTCCAGGCCGGCCGACAGGGCGGTTTCCTTGCCGAAGTTGCGGGCCAGGTTGATGACCTTGATCTTCGGGTTGCGCTGGTGCTGGCGCAGCAGCACCGCCAGGGTGTGGTCACGGCTGCCGTCGTTGACGCAGACGATCTCGTAGTCGACGCCGATCTTGGCCAGCTCGTCCTCGATCCGCGCGAAGAACAGGTCGAGGACCTCCTGCTCGTTGAAGCAGGGCGCGACGATCGACAGGCGCTTGCCGGCGCGCGAGCGGCGGGCGGAGGCGGGAGCGGACGCGGAAGACTGAACCATGGCGCTGGTTTAGCCGCGTTGCGCGCAAAGGGGGAGGGGGCTACTTCGCCACCAGCCGCGCGACGGCGTAGCCGATCATGGCCGCCACGGCGGTGAGGGCGGCGCCCCAGGCGATGTCGACCAGGGTGAGCTTGGTCGACCAGGTCCGCAGCGTGGCCTGGTTGGTCAGGTCGTAGGTGGCGTAGGCCATCGCCCCCAGCACCAGGCCACCGACGCCAGCGCGGGTCAGGCTGGCCTCCTTCAGGGCCGGCGCGACGACCAGGAACACCAGGCCGGCGGCATAGGCCAGGTAGAAGACCACGGCCGCGCCCATCCGCGGCTTGGCGGCCAAGAGGTCGCCCAGGGCCGGGCGGTAGATCCGCTCGACCATCAGGCTCAGCCACACGAAGTCCAGCGCGACGAACGCGACCAGCGAGGCGGCATAGGCGGCCAGCATTCTCATGTCGGAACTCCATCCGGGGACGATGCTGGGAATACGCGTGGAAAAACCGACCGGATGCATCCATCCGCCCGCCGCGCCCGCCCGTAGCTGTCTTCGAACCAGGGAGACTTCTCATGCAGGCGCACGTCCCGTTCCAGCCCGATGCCCGGCCGCAGCGGATCGCCGTGATCGGGGCGGGCATATCGGGCCTGTCCTGCGCCTGGCTGCTGAGCCAGCGCCACGACGTCACCCTGTTCGAGGCCGGCGACCGCCTGGGCGGCCATGCCCACACCGTCGAGGTCGCCACGCCGCGCGGGCCGATCCCGGTCGACATGGGCTTCATCGTCTATAACGAGGTCAACTATCCCAACCTGACGGCGCTGTTCCGCCACCTGCATGTCCCGACCAAGCCGGCCGACATGTCGCTCGCCATCTCGCTGGACGACGGCCAGCTCGAGTACGGCAGTAAGAGCCTGGCCTCGCTGTTCGCCCAGCCTAGCGCCCTGCTGCGGCCGCGCTTCTGGTCGATGCTGCGCGACCTGCACCGCTTCTACCGCACCGCGCCGGGCCACCTGGCGACCCTGGATCCGGTGGTGTCGCTCAGCGAGTATCTGCGCGAGAACGATTACGGCGCGGCGCTGAGCCAGGATCACCTGCTGCCCATGGCGGCGGCGATCTGGTCGGCCAGCATCGAGGGCGCGGGCGAGCACCCGGCGGCGGCCTTTATCCGGTTCTTCGAGAACCACGACCTGCTGCGTTTCGTCGGCCGTCGCAGCTGGCGCACGGTGGACGGCGGCAGCCGGCGTTATGTCGAGGGCCTGGCCCGCGCCTTCAGCGGCCGCCTTCGGCTGTCGGCCCGCATCCAGGCCGTGCGCCGCACCGAAGATGGCGTGCGGGTCCTGGAGGCCGACGGTCGCGAGACCGGCTTCGATCAGGTGGTGTTCGCCACCCACGCTCCGACCACCCTGTCGCTGCTGGCCGACGCCGACGCCCGCGAGCAGGCCCTGCTGGGCGCCTTCCGCTACACGTCCAACCAGGTCGTCCTGCACCGCGACCGCCGCCTGATGCCGCGCCGGCGCCTGGCCTGGGCCAGCTGGAACCATCTGGGCCGCCGCGACGATCCCGCTAGCGGCTGCGTCAGCTACTGGATGAACCACTTGCAGAGCCTGCCCCAGACCCCGCCGCTGTTCGTCACCCTGAACCCGCACATCGCGCCGCGCGACGAGCTGGTGCACGAGGTCCGCGGCTTCGAGCACCCGCACTACGACGCCGCCGCCCTGACGGCCCAGCGCGACCTGTGGGCGCTGCAAGGCGTGCGCCGGGCCTGGTTTTGCGGGGCTTGGTTCGGCTCGGGCTTCCACGAAGACGGCCTGCAGTCGGGCCTGGCCGTGGCCGAGCAGCTGGGCGGCGTGCGCCGGCCCTGGACCATCGACGATGAGAGCGGCCGGATCTTCGTGGGCCCCGGACCGGGTCTCGTCGAGTTCGCCAGGGCGGCCTGATTATGGGCGGCCTGACCATGGAGGCCTCGGCCCTCTACCAAGGCGTCGTGACTCACGCGCGGTTCGGGCCGCGCCGCCACCGGCTGCGCTATCGCATTTTCATGCTGCTGCTGGACCTGGACGCGCTGTCGTCGGTGCTGGGGCGGCTGAAGCTGCTGGCGTCCGGGCGTTTCGGTCTGCTGTCGTTTCGCGCCGCCGACCATGGCGACCGTACGGGCGGCGACCTCAAGGCCTATGCGCGAGGCGTCTTGGCCGACGCCGGCATCGTCGCCGACGGCCCGGTGCGGCTGCTCTGCATGCCGCGCATCCTGGGCTATGGTTTCAACCCGCTTTCCCTCTATTTCTGCCACCGCGCCGACGGCGAGCTGGCGGCGATCCTCTACGAGGTGCGCAACACCTTCGGCCAGAGCCACAGCTACCTGGCCGCTGTTCCGGCCCAAGGCGCGGTGGTGCGCCAGACCGCGCCCAAGCGGTTCTACGTCTCGCCGTTCATGGACATGGACCTGGCCTACGACTTCGAGATCAGCCCGCCCGGCGAGGCGGTGTCGGTCACGGTCGGCGTCCGGCGGGGCGACGAGCCCGTGCTGACCGCCAGCTTCTGGGGCCAGCGCTCGGCCCTCACCGACACAAACCTGCTGAAGGCCTGGATCCGCCACCCGCTGCTCAGCTTCAAGGTCATCGCCGGCATCCATTGGGAGGCCGTCCGCATCCTGGCGCGCGGCATCGGCCTGCGCCGCCGCCCGCCGCCGCCCGCTCACCCCGTCACGCTGGGAAAGCCGGCGTGATCCGTTTCTAGTCCAATCCCAGCTCCGTCCCGTATCATGGCCATGCATGCGATTCAGGAACGTCCTTTTGTCCGGAAGCCTCGCGCGGTGACCACCTCGCGCGACTTCGACGGCTGCGTCGTGCGGATCGCCCAGGACCGCGACCGCGAGGCGTTCGTGCTGCTGTTCGACCACTACGCGCCGCGCGTGAAGGCGCTCCTGGTGCGCACCGGCTCCAACCCCGTGGCCGCCGAGGAGCTGGCCCAGGAGACCCTGCTGGCGGTCTGGCGCAAGGCGCACCTGTTCGACCCCGGCCGCGCCTCGGCGGCGGCCTGGATCTTCACCATCGCCCGCAACCTGCGCATCGACAGCATCCGGCGCAGCGACCGCGCCGTCTATGCCGAGGACCAGGCCCCGCCGGGCGACGACCCGCCCCAGCCGGACGCCATCCTGGCCGGCGTGCAGGACGGCCAGCGTGTCCGGGCCGCCATGGCGTCCCTCAACCCCGACCAGGCCCAGGCGATCGAGATGGCCTTCTTCCACGAGCAGACCCATACCCAGATTTCCGAGGCGCTCGGCGTGCCGCTGGGCACCATCAAGGCCCGCATCCGGTTCGGCATGATGAAGCTGCGCGCCTTCATCGAACGCGAAGCGGGAGAGCGGTCATGAGCCTGCGTCGCCTGCCCAGCGAAGAGCGCCTGCTGGCCTATGCCGCCGGCACGCTCAGCCCGCCCGAAGCCGTGGTCGTCGCCACCCACCTGGCCCTGCGCCCGCAGAGCCGCGCCTGGACGGCGCTGGGCGAGGCGGTCGGCGGGGCGATGCTGGACGACCTGTCGCCGCTGGCCCTGGAGGCGCGCGCCCGCGACGACGTCATGGCGCGACTGGAGACCGCCGCGCCCGTCCAGGCGCCAGAGGTCGTGAAGGGCAGTGACCCCACGCTCCCCGAGCCCCTCCGCCACTTCCCGCTGAGCCGCTGGCGCTGGGTCGGCCCCGGTGTCCAGGTGCGCGACGTGCTGGGCCCCCGCGACGGCGACAGCCGCGTCATCATGCTGCGCATCGCCCCCGGCCAGTGCACCCCGGTCCACACCCATGGCGGCGTCGAGCTGACCTGCGTGATCGAAGGCGCCTACGCCACCGCCGACGGCGTCTTCGAACCCGGCGACTTCGAGGAAGCCGACCCCAGCATCACCCACCAGCAGCGCGTGGTCTCGCCCAAGCCCTGCCTGTGCGTGGCGGCCCTGGACGGCCAGATCCAGCTGCCGGGACGCCTGGGCCGCTGGCTGGCGCCATTCGTCAAGCTGTAGGGGCAGGCTCGCCGGCGACCACGCCGGGAGCCTGTTGCCCGCGCGCCGTTACCAGGACAGGCCCAGGGCGCCGTAGACGCCGTACGCCTTGCCGTCCTTGGTGACCGTGAGGTGACCGTCGAGCTCGGCGCCCTCCTTGAGCAGGAACTTGGTCGACAGACTGACCGTCGTCCTCGGTCCATCCTTTTCGTAGGAAACCTCCAGCGCGCCGTTCTTCCAGGTGAACTGCGTGGCGATCATCAGCGCGACGACGGACTCATGGCCAGCGGTCTGGGTGTTCGAATAGGCGAAGGTGATGTCGAGCCCGTTGGGGCCCAGCGCCACATGGCCCTCGCCCTTGACCGTCACCCGCTTCGAGGTCGGGGTCTTGGTCACGCCGATATAGAGGTCCAGGGCGGCGTTCAGGCGGCTGTTGTCGTCCGGGGCGAAGACGGCCTTGATGGCGATGGTCGTGGTCTTGACGCCGCTGGCCGTGTGCTGCTGGTCCAGGGTGAAGACCAGGCTGAAGTCGCTGTCGTCCTTGCGGACCGACAGGGCGCCCTGGATGGTCACGCCCCAGGCCTGACCCTTCTTCACGCCGGTAATCAGCAGCTGGTTCTGCGGCGAGATCGCCGTGCTGGAGCCGGTCGGCATCGTGAACTTGTAGGCGGTGGCGTCGACCTTGAACTGGAAGAACAGTTCGATCTGGTCGGGCTTGCTGGTGTCCCGAACCCATTCGCCCCAGAAGGCCAGCAGGATGGCCGGCGAGGGCGCGGCCTTGTCGCGGAAGGTGTAGCCGAAATAGGCCTTGTTCGAGGTCGGCGTCCCCGTGAGCTTGGATTTCTGGCCGTTGATAGCGACCTCGAGATTGCCGTCCGCCAGCAGGGCGAAGCCGCAGACCAGGGTGAACTCGAACAGCGTGCCTCCGGAAGGCGGCCGCACATGCAGCTTGTTGTCGGAGTCGAGCCGCAGGTCCGGGCGCACGGCCGAGACCGTGAAGTTGAAGGCCGCGCCGGCGCCCTGGGCCACGCAGAGCTGGTTGTCGGCATTGAAGCTCCAGACGACCGCGATGGCCTTGGTCGTCCCATCGGCCTTGGTGAGCACGATCTGGTTGGTGCTCTTGCCGTCGGTCGCCCACGTGCCGAAGGCGCCCGCCGGCGTCGAGACGTCGCCGTTCAGGGTCAGGGTGTAGGTGACGCCACTGTCGGTGAGCGTGAAGCTGGTCATGCGAAGGCTTCCTTCTGAGGCCCCTACATCTTTCATTAGGGGATCACGGTGATCGAGAAGTAGATCGACTGGTCGGACATGCCCCGGGGCGCGCGGGTCGCCAGGTGGGCCCAATCCAGCCGGAACGCCACGGCGTCGCTCGGCTTGAGGCGCAGCCCCAGGCCCAGGCCGGCGTTGAAGGACGGCAGGTCCTGCCGGTTGTTGTCGGCGCCGCCGATGTCGATGAAGGCGGCCAGCTTGAGGCTGTTGCGCAGGATCCCATCGACGCCTCGGCCGAACCGCTCGGTGAAGCGCAGGGGGACCCAGATCTCGTTCTGGACCGACCAGACGAACGTGCCGGCGGCCGCGTCGGATCGCAGGCCGCGCAGGCTGTCGCCGCCGCCCAGGCGCGGCAGCTCGGTCACCGGCGTGCGGTCCGAGGCCCAGTCCAGGGCCAGGCGGCCGTCGTATTCGAAGAAGGTCTCGAAGCTGTCGTGCGCGACCCCGCGCAGCGCGCCTTGCCAGTAGGACGGGGTCGATCCTTCGCCCCACGCCCGGGTGATCGATGGCTCCAGGGTGATGTTGGGTCGGTTGAGAGCCTCGCGGCCGATCCAGACATAGTCCGCGCCCAGCGTCACGCGCGAGGTGCGCGTGGCCGGCGGCGGCGCGGCGCCCGCGCCGGTGTCGAGCGTGACATCCTCATAGCTGAAGGCGGCGTTCAGCCGCAGCGCCTGGTCGTTCCAGTCGCGGAACATTTCGAGCTGGGCGCCGACGCTGGCGCCGGTGCGCCGCTCGTCCGCCCGCGCCGTCCCGTTGGGGACGTCGGGCGTATAGTCGGAGGCCCCTTGGACGCTGAGGGAGAGACGCTTTCTAAACCCCGGAAAGCCGACGAAATCCTTCTCGTAGGCGCCGCTGATGATCGCCTTGCCGCGACTGCCGACCCGCAGGTCGATGGTGTCGTCGCCCAGGAGCTTGGCCTGGTGATATTCGATGAAGGCCGCCGTGGGCTTGTGCGGCTGGGCGTCGACGCCAACGCTGAGCTTGTGCCGAGGCTCGATCGTGATCGGGACGAGTTTGACTTCCTGGCCGTCCTTGGGCTTTTCGCCATCCTTGGCCTTGTCGTCGGTCCGTGGCTCGATCTGGACCCTGGTCCAGAGGCGAGCGCCGCCGAGCTCCATGGAATCGTCGACGAAACCCGCCTCAAAGCCTAGGGCCGTGATCGGCTTCAGGCGCGGCGCCATCTGATCGGCGTAGATCACCGCGCCGGGCGCGGTGGGGAGGTCAAAGGTGCGGTATCGCTTCGACGCCGGTCCCTCGGCCTGGTCGCCGCTGCTGATGATGAGCGTGGGATCGCGCTGGACCGCCCGGAACGCCTGGTCCGGCAGCATCAGATACAGGGCCTTCAGAATAGAGGCCTCCTCGGCCGCCGCGTCGACCGGCTTTTCCCCCGACTTGGGAAGTGGGAAGGCGAACTGCAGGGCCGCCACCGGCGAGGGGCCGTCGACCACGACCGTGCTCGTCGGGTCCAGGCTCGGCGGGACCTCGCCCGCGTGAAGGGGCTGCAGCGCGGCTTCGTCGCGCGCCGGGGTTCTTGATGTCGTGGACGGGAAGCCGGCGAGATGGAGGAGGTCGCCCAGCTGGCGATGAATACGCGCCAGATTCCAGACGCTCCCGCGCAGGGGCCTCAGAGACCGGGCCATGGCGCGTTGGCTGACGCGACCGTCAAAGGCCGCGGCATTTTTCCCTAGGCCGACGACGCAGTCGCCTTGGTCCTTGTCGCAGGCCTGGATCTGCTGGGAGGCGATCGGCCGACGAACGATGAAGTTCAGTCTGCCCGCGTCGAGGTCGGCGTCCGGTCCGCCCGGATCCTCCCAGAGGAGCGCGGTGGGCTCCAGCAGACGCTGAAAATTGTCGTTGTTTCCCAGCTTGCCGAGCAGCCTTCCGACGAGGACCATCTCGGACAGATAGAGCGACCCCTCACCGCCGTACTCGGGATCTCGCACCGCGATCCACTGACTGAACTTTTCGGAAGCCTCTCCCCAGGACGCGTCCTTGATGGTGCAGACCGCCTCGTCCCGGGGCGAGGCGGGCGCGCAGGATGCGCCATCCAGCGTGGCGGCCTTGTCCGTCGTGGCCAGAACGCGATTGAGATCCGCGATCAGTCGCTTCTCGACCTGGTCCTGGGTCTGGCGGTATTCGGCGCCGAACGTCTCGGAGGCCTCCAGCCTGGTCTCCTTCGACTCCGCGTCCGCCGCGAAACGGCCGTCGACGATCTTCAGCTGGACCCGCAGGCGCGTTTCGTCCGCCGCCATGGCGTGCGCCGGCGTCAGGGCCAGCCAAGCGGCGGTCACGAGCGCGATCGCGCCCGCGAGGCTTCTCCGTGGGGGCATGCGCCGCATGGCGTCCTCCGAACACGATCAGACCTGACTCGGGTTTCGGACAGGGGCCGACAGGGCCCGTCCGCTCGACGTACGCCACGCTGGGAGATCACACTGGTGAGGGATCGCGCCCACGCGCCGTCCTCTCCCGGCTGGCCGGGACGACGGCGGCGTCGCGCAAAACGGATAACTACCCCCGGCATTAACCTTGACAGCAACGCCGGGCGCTCGTCCAGCCTCAACCTTCGCGATAACCGGGAAAGCGTGCAGCGAATGACTGTGTTTTGGGTATTGCCCTCACAGCCCCGCCGTCAGCAGCCCGTCCTGCTTGATCGCCTTCATGCACACCGTGGTGGTGTAGCGCTGCACGCCGGGCAGCTGGCTCAGCTCCTTGCGCAGCAGGTGGTCCAGGTCGGCGACGTCGGCCGCCACGATCCGCAGCAGGTAGTCGCCGGCGCCGGCCGTCGAGTGGCACTCGATGATCGACGGATGGCGCAGGACGGCGGCTTCGAAGGCCTCGGCGCGGGCGAACTCGACCGTGGCCAGGGCATAGACGGTCAGGCCCTTGCCGACGGCCTTGGCGTCGATGCGGGCGCGGTAGCCGGTGATGACGCCCTGCTTCTCCAGGGCCTGGACGCGCGACCAGCACGGTGACTTCGACAGCCCCACGCGCTCGGCCAGGGCCGCGAACGAGATGCGGGCGTCGGCCTCCAGGATGCGGAGGATCGACAGGTCGACGCGGCTGAGGATGGACATTCGTTCTGTCTATGACAACTGGATCGGAACATTGTTCTATCCCGCTCGCCTGGCCGCGCGCAAACGAGGACAATGTGCCGTCGGCAACGGCCTAGGGTTCCGCCATGGCGCAAGACATGACCTACGCGCGGTACCTCGCGCTCGACACCCTGCTGGCGGCGCAGCAGTCGCAGAGCGACCGGCACGACGAACTGTTGTTCATCGTCATCCACCAGACCAAGGAACTGTGGCTCAAGGAGATCATCCACGAGGTCGGCCTGGCCAAGGGCCTGATCGCGGCGGGCGATGTGGAGCCGGCCTACAAGGCCCTGGCGCGGGTGTCGCGGATCCAGACGGTGATGACCCTCTCGTGGGACATCCTGGCGACCATGACGCCGGCGGACTACCTCAGCTTCCGGGGCTCGCTGGGGACCAGCTCGGGCTTCCAGTCGGCCCAGTTCCGCACCCTGGAATACATGCTGGGCCTGAAGGACCAGAGCTTCCTGAAGTTCCAGGAGGAGGGCTCCGACGGCCTGGCCTTGCTGCAAGCCGCCCTGGCCGCGCCCAGCCTGTACGACGTCGCCATCGCGCAGCTGCCGCGCCATGGCCTGACGGTTCCGGACAGCGCCCTGCATCGCGACTTCACGCAAGCCTACGTCCCCTCGGAAGAGGTCGAGGCCGCCTGGCTCGAGGTCTATCGCGACCCGCAGCGCTATTGGGAGCTGTACCAGCTGGCCGAGAAGCTGGTGGACCTGGACGATGCTTTGGTCACCTGGCGCCACAAGCACGTGCTGACGGTCGAGCGGATCATCGGCGGGCGGCCGGGCACGGGCGGGACGGACGGCATCGGATATCTAGCGAGCACACTGCGCCGGCGGGCCTTCCCGGAGCTGTGGACGCTGCGGGGCAAGCTGTGAGCGCCCGCAAGGACCTGTTCTCCAAGGCGCTGTCCGTCCCCGGACGGCTGCACATGGCCGCCCACAGCCACCACCTGTGGCCCGACGCCACCCTGGCCGCCCAGCTCGAGGCCTGGGAGGACGCCGTCGTCCTGGCCGACCACAAGTGGGGCAAGGCGCTGGGCGAGGTCTATCCGGCGGCTCAGGGCCTGGTCGCGCGGGAGCTGAACCTGCCGAGCAGCGACACCGTGGTCTTCGCGCCCAACACCCACACTTTGCTGGCCGTGCTGAAGTCGGCGGTGAGCCGCAAGCCCGTCCGTATCCTCTCGACCGACGGCGAGTTCCACTCGTTCCGCCGCCAGGCCCAGCGCTGGCTCGAGGCCGGCGAGATCGAGCTGACCCTGGTGGACAGCAAGGGCCCCGACTTCGCCGATCGCTTCATCGCGGCGGCGCGTGGCGGCGACTACGACCTGATCTTCGTCAGCCATGTGTTCTTCAAGACCGGCTTCGTCTTCGACCGCGTCTGGGAGCTGGCGGACCTGTCACGGCCCGAAGGCCCGTGGCTGGTGGTCGACGGCTATCACGGCTTCCGGGCCGTGCCGACCGACCTGTCGGCGGTGGCGGACCGAGTGTTCTACCTGGCCGGCGGCTACAAATACGCCATGGCCGGCGAGGGCGCGGCGTTCCTGCACGCGCCGCCCGGCTTTGGCCCGCGTCCGGTGCTGACGGGCTGGTATGCCGAGTTCGGCGATCTGGAGGGGCCGCCGGGCGGGGTGGGCTACACCACCGACGCCCAGCGCTTCATGGGCGCGACGTTTGACCCGTCGGGCCTCTACCGCTTCGTGGCGGCCGGGCGGATGCTGGAGGCGGAAGGCCTGACCACGGCGACGGTCGCCGCGCATGTCGGCGGGCTGATGCGGAGCCTTGTCGCGGCCGAGCCCTTGAAAGGCGCGGTGGTGCTGAACCCGCCGGGCGAGGGCCCGCAGGCGCGTTTTCTGGCGCTGCGGCATGAAAAAGCCAGCGCCTGGAAACAGGCGCTGGGCGAAAAGGGCGTGGTCGTGGATGTCCGCGATGATGTGTTGCGGATCGGCCTGTCGATCTATCATGACGAGGCGGATGTGGCGGCGTTTCGGGAGGCTTGCAGTCACCTCACCTAGCCACCCCTAACCCGTATTCCCGGCGAAAGCCGGGACCCAGATCTCATGGCGCTGGGGATGATTGGAAGAGCGCGGCGCCTTTAGAGACCGCCACAGCGCCCTTCCATCTGGGCCCCGGCTTTCGCCGGGGAAACGGATCCACCAGATTAAGCGGCCAGACGCTCCAGCGCCTTGAGCATGCTGCCCATGGCCTCATGCACGGGCAGGCCGTCGCGCTCGTAGTTGCCGCTTTCGAAGATCTGCTGCAGGTCGGCGCGGGCGCGGCTGACGCGGCTCTTGACCGTGCCGACGGCCACGCCGATCACCTCGGCCGCCTCTTCGTACGAGAAGCCGCCGGCGCCGATCAGGATCAGGGCTTCGCGCTGGCTCTCGGGCAGCATCATCATGGCCTGGCGCAGGTCGTCCAGGGCGATGGCGCTGTCGAAATTGGTGTTGGCCACCAGGGTCCGCTCGGCGGTCTCCTGGTCCAGGCCCACCGAGCGCCAGCTGCGGCGCTTGTCCGAGTAGAACTGGTTGCGCAGGATCATGAAGGTCCAGGCCTTCATGTTGGTGCCCATGGTGAAGCTGCCGCGGCTGGCCCAGGCCTTGGCGACGGCGTCCTGCGCCAGGTCGTCGGCGGCGGTGGCGTCGCCGCACAGCGAGCGGGCGAAGGCGCGCAGGTGCGGGATCAGCGCGATCAGGTCACGCTCGAAGGTCTTTTGGTCTTGATGGTCCATCATGGCCCCCTTCGGGAAGAAACACTCAAGCTCAAAACGAGGCAGGAGGGCTCAGGTTCCAGGGGGCGCCGTAGGAAATCCTCGTTTCGAGTCTTCAGTAGTCGTCCTCGGGGATCGCCGGGATGGCGAAGACGATCGGTACGACGCAGCCGCGATAGCCGGTCGGCGGCGCGGTGGGCCGCGCGCCGTTCAGCATGTTGCGGGCATAGTTGCCGAAGATTTCGCTGGGCTGGGCGGCCAGCACCTCGACCGCGCCGACCTGGCCCCACGGCGCCACGTCGAAGCGCAGCATGGCCCAGCCGGCCACCCGCCGCTTGCCGAAGGCGGGCGGATACATCTTGGTCTCGGGCAGGTTCAACTGGGCCTGGGTGATCTTGCAGGCGTCCTGCGGCCGCTCGAACGATTCCCCCGTCGGACGGGCCGGAGCGGGGGTCGCCTTGGGCGTGGCGGTGAAGATCACGAAGCAGCCCGTGCGCGCCGGACCCGGGAAATAGCGAGCCTCGGCCACGGCGCTGGCGGCGGTGTCGGCGAAGGCGGCCTCGCCGTGCTGGGCGGCGACCTTGACATTGCGCACCACGCCGTTGGCGTCGATGTCGTAGCGTAGGCCCGCCCAGGCTGGATCGACGGACTTGTCGTCGAAGGCGCGCAGGTCGGGATAGACGATCATCTGCGGCCGGCGGCGGCTGTCGCAGTCGCCGCCCAGGACCTTGCGGATCCCCGGCCAGGGCGAGCGCGGCGCGGTGGCCATGGTCTCGAACAGGCGGGCGGGGGAGGCCTGGTTCAGCGGCGTGGCCGTCGGCGCCAGGTCGATCGAGCAGTTGCTGGCCGCCGCGCCCGGCGCGAACCGCCAGCTGGCGATGATCGCGGTCTGGTCGTCGATGGCCCAGGGGATTGTGACATTGGCGGACGGCGTGCGCTTCAGGTCGGTGACGTGGCCCTCGGTGTCGACCGAGAAGGTATAGACCTCGCTGCTCGCCAGCGGCGGAGGGGCATAGGGCGTGAGGCCGGTCGCGGCCACGGGCGGGATGTAGGGTTGCCAATACCGAGGCGGCACGGCCGCGCCCTCGATCAGCCGGGCCGAGCCCTGGCCGCAGGCGATCTGGGCCGGCGGAGGGACGAAGGCGACGAGCTGGGCCGGCGCGGTGGACCCGCCCGGCGGCGGCGCGATGTCGGCCATGGCCGCAGCAGGCGTCAGGAAGGCTAAGGCCACAAGCAACAAGCCGCGCATGTACGCTCCGCGATCTAGGGTTGAGGCTATCTCCTCATATCGCGGCGTTCGGTCAAGTGAAGGTTCTAGGCAGCTCGCCTTATCGCCTCGCCCAGCCGGCCCAGGCTGTAGGGCTTGGGCAGGAACGGGTCATTGGCCGGCAGGCGGCGGCCCGAGGTCAGCAGGCAGCGCACGGCGGGGCGGCGGCGATGGATCTCGTCGGCCAGCTCCAGGCCGCTCATGCCGGGCATGTCGATATCGGTGAAGACGACGCCGACCTCCTGGTGGTCTTCCATGACCTCCAGCGCCTCGCTGGCGTCGGCGGCCTCATAGACGGTGAAGCCCTCGTCGCGCAGGGCCTCGGCGGCGCTCATCCGGACGAGAGGTTCGTCCTCGACGACCAGAACCACGGGGGCGTTCATTGGCGAGACTCCAGCGCTCTGCCCAGGGCCTGGAGCAGCTCCCACGGCGCGATCGGCTTGGCGACGAACTCCGAGCGGCTGACGCCGTCGCTGGGGAAGCGATGGGCGCAGCGGGCCGAGACATAGACCACCGGCAGGCCCGGATCGGTCATCCGCGCCCGGCGGGCCAGGTCGAAGCCGTCGGCCCCGGCGCCCAGATTGATGTCCGTGACCAGCGCGGCCGGCGGCTCGCGGTCCAGGCGGCTCAGCGCCTCGTCCGCGTCCGCGGCGACATGCACGCGATATCCCGCCGCCGCCAGCATCGCCTGGCTCATCGCCCGCAGGGCGGCGTTGTCTTCGACCAGGAGCACCGAGATCTGTTCCATGCCCATCCTCCTGAGCAATGGAATGTTCGAAGTGCTTCCTGGTTTCAGGTTTAGTAGAATTAATTTCTTGTAAATACTGGTTAATGTTTGGCTTTTCTTTACCCCCGGGCCAGGGCGCTGGCCATCTTGCCGTCGTACTGGCCGCCGAAGTTCGTCTTCAGGTGCGCCATGATCGCCCCGACATTGGCGTCGGGAGTCTTGGCCTTGAAGTCGTCGATGGCCGCGCGCAATTCGGTTTCCGTCATCTGCTTGGGGCCATACGAGGACAGGATCGCCAGTTCGGTCTCGGCCGCCTTGATCCGTTCGTCCGCCTTCGACACGTCGCCGCCGGCCGCGGCCAGGCGCGCGCGTTCGGCGGCAAGGTTTTCCAGCGTCTGCTTGATGTTCTTCGAGAACTTGGCGACGGTGGCGACGACCTTTTCGTCGGTGACTTCCGTCACGCCGCGCTTGAATTCTTCGGTCGTGATCTGCGTGGCTTCGCCGATCAAGGTGGTGAGCAGGTCGGCCTTCAGGCGGTCATTCGCCTTGCGCGCCGCCAGTTGGTCCGCCTTGAGCGCGTCAAGCAAAGCCATGTCGTCGTCCTTTCAGTATTTCGGTCGTGCTGTCGTGGATAATGGCCGCGACTCTTCAGGGGAAGGGCCTGGCTACTCGTCCAGCGGCGGTTCGTCGTTTTCCGGCGAGCCCTTCATCGGCTCGGCCGCCTCGATGGCGTGCTTGGATGGCGGGTCCATGACCGCGCCCAGGCCCAGCAGCATCGAGGCCAGCATCAGCCCGCCCTTGGCCCTGGAGCCGAAACGGTGCGCCAGCCACGCGACCAGCGGCGCCAGCACCACCAGGGCGGCGAACGCGATCAGATATTGCAGCCAGACAGCCATGCCCTCGTAGGTAGGGCGGCGTCAGGTCACCGCAAAGGTCGCCGCGCCCATATCGCCGCCGCCGACCAGGACCACGCCGTCGCGATGCCGCAGATGTCCGCCGCTCAAGCCCGCGAAGGATACGCCCTTGCCGGCCAGGCCGACGCCGCGCTTGAAGCTGGCGCGCTTGGGATCGCCGCCGCCCGCCGGGACGATCTCCACCGCGCCGTTCGCCCCGACCGCCAGCACCGAGCCCGGCTTCAGGATCGGCTCCAACGACACCGTCCCCGGACCCGCCAGGCCCGGCTTCTGGCGGAACTGGGTAGTCGGCAGCTCGCCCGCCCCGACCACCGGCCGGTCGCCCTCATGGCGCAGGAACATCCCCGGCCGATCCAGCGGCGAGAACCGGTCCGGAACCTCGCCCGCCCCGACCGGCACGCCGAAGTCCGGGGTTCCGTCGGGCTTGTAGTAGAGGCGCTGCACCCGCGTGTGGCGGTTGGGGTCGAACAGGGGATCGCCCTTGATCTCCTTGTAGTCGCGGCCGTGATAGACCAGGACGTCGCGGCCCTGCTCGTCGACCGTGAACGAATTGTGGCCTGGCCCCCAGATGCGGGTCTCCTCGCAGGTCTTGAACACCGGCTCGGGCGACTTGCTCCAGGAGGCGGGCGCCATCAGGTCGGCGTCCTCGTCGGCGGACAGCAGGCCCAGGCAGTAGCGGTCGTCGGTGGCGCTGGCCGAGTAGCTGATGAACAGCTTGCCGTTGCGGTGCAGCGGGGCGGGGCCCTCGGCGACCTTGAAGCCGCGGATCTCCCAGTCCAGCGTCGGCACGGTCAGGCGCGCCGGCGGCCGGGCCAGGGTGGTCGGGGTCGCCATCGGCGCCAGGTACAGGTTGCTGTTGGTCTTGATGCCCGGCTCGGTCTGGGCCCACAGGATGTAGCGCACGCCCCTGTGGCTGAAGACCGTCGAGTCCAGCGTGAAGGTGTCCCACGGCGTCTGGAACTGGCCCTCCATCGCCCAGCGGCCGGTCAGTGGGTCCTTGTCCTGGCAGCGCAGCACATAGGTCCGGATGTGGAACGGCGCGCCCGCGTCGCCGGCGGCGAAGTACAGGCGCCAGGCGCCGTCGAACCAATGCAGCTCCGGCGCCCAGATATAGCCGCCCAGCTTGCCGGTCGCGGGCCTACGCCAGATTACCGTCTCCTGGGACGTAGAGAGGCCGGCCAAGGTCGGCGCGCGGCGGAGGACCAGGCGGTCGTACTCCGGGACCGAGGCGGTCATGTAGTACTGGCCGTCGCGGTGCTTGAAGATCTGGGCGTCGGCGCGCTGGCGGACCAGGGGGTTCGACGGGGTGACGGGGGAGATGCGGGCGGCGGCTGGTCCGGCGATGGCCAGGGCGCCGGCGCTCGCCAGGACAGCCCGGCGCGAGGTGGCCGCCTCGATGAACCTGCCCGCCATGCCACGCCCTTGCCAACACATCCCCGTCCGCGCGGAGTTGCGCGGATATTGTAGGACAAATGGTAGGGTCGCAAGGCCGCGGTGGGGCACATGCAGCTTGGAGCCACCCTCTACCCGACGATCCCCGCGAAAGCGGGGACCCAAGCCGAGGCAGAGGGTCATCGCTCGGTCTCACCCCATCCTGAAAGGCAGCTTGGATCCCCGCTTTCGCGGGGATAGTCGGTGGTGGTGGGGGCGGTGAATGCCGGCTCGCGCTACCCCTTCCGGAAGAACCCGTGGATCCGTTCGGCCAGCGCCTGGCTGACGCCTTCCACCTTCACCAGGTCCTCGACGCTGGCGCGGCCCACGCCCTTGGCCGATCCGAACGCGTGCAGCAGGGCCTTCTTGCGGCCCGGTCCCACGCCTTCGATCTCGTCGAGCGGGTTCTTCTTCAGGTCCATGGACCGGCGCGTGCGGTGGGCGCCGATCGCGAAGCGGTGGGCCTCGTCGCGCAGGCGCTGCAGGTAGTAGAGCACCGGCGACTTGGGCTCGAGCATGAACGGCGTCTGGCCGGGGATGAAGAACCGCTCCAGCCCGGCGTCGCGGTCCGGACCCTTGGCCACGCCGACCACGGCGATGTCGTCGACGCCCAGGTCGGCCATGATCTCCAGCGCCGCGTCCAGCTGGCCCTTGCCGCCGTCGACCAAAACGAGGTCGGGGCGGTTGGCGTCGTCGCCTTCCTCCTCTTCCTTGACCAGGCGGGCGAAGCGGCGGCGCAGCACCTCCTTCATCATGCCGTAGTCGTCGCCGGGCGTGAGCTCGGTGCTCTTGATGTTGAACTTGCGGTACTGGCCCTTCATGAAGCCTTCCGGCCCGGCCACGATCATGCCGCCCACGGCATTGGTGCCCTGGATGTGGCTGTTGTCGTAGACCTCGATCCGCTCGGGCGGGGCCTCCAGCTTGAAGGCTTCACACACGCCGGCCAGCAGCTTGGTCTGGGCCGAGCCCTCGGCCATCTTGCGGCCCAGGGCCTCGCGCGCATTGGTCAGGGCGTGACCGACCAGGTCGGCCTTCTCGCCGCGCTTGGGCACGCTGATCTCGACCTTGCGGCCGCTCTTCAAGGCGAAGGCCTCGGCCAGCAGCTCGGTCTCGGCCGGTTGGACATTGGCCAGGATCAGGCGCGGGATCGGCTTGTCGTCATAGAACTGGCCCAGGAACGCGGTGAGGATGCGCTGCTCCTCGGTCGTGGTCTCGTCCTCGGATTCATCGGCGTTGCCGGTCACCCGCGGGAAATAGGCGCGGTTGCCCCAGTTCTGGCCGGCGCGGAAGAAGAACACCTGTACGCAGGCCTGGCCGCCCTCGACGTGCAGGGCCACGACGTCGGCCTCGTCCACGGTCTCGGGGTTGATCTGGGTCTCCTGGGCGACGCTGGAGAGGGCGCGGATGCGGTCGCGCAGGCGAGCGGCGCGCTCGAACTCCAGCTCCTCGGCGGCGGCTTCCATCTCCTTGGCCATCTGGCTCATCACCGCGCGGGATTTGCCGCGCAGGAAAGCCTCGGCCTGGTCGACGAGCGCCTGGTAGTCGTCCTTGCCGATCAGGCCGGTGCAGGGGGCGGCGCAGCGCTTGATCTGGTGCAGCATGCAGGGCCGGTCGCGGGCGTCGTAGACGCTGTCGCTGCACGAGCGCAGCAGGAACGCCTTCTGCAAGGTGTTCAGCGTGCGGTTCACCGCCCAGGCGCTGGCGAATGGCCCGAAATAGTCGCCCTTGAGGGTGTGGGCGCCGCGATGCTTGCGCAGCTGCGGCGCGTCGTGGTCGCGGCGGATGACGATCTCGGGGAAGCTCTTGTCGTCGCGCAGCAGCACGTTGAAGCGCGGCTTTAGTTGCTTGATCAGGTTGATCTCGAGCAGCAGGGCGTCGGCTTCGGTGCGGGTGGTGACGAACTCCATCGACCGCGTGGCGTCGACCATGTGGGCGATGCGGTTGGTGTGGAAGCGGCCCTGCGCGTACTGCACGACCCGCTTCTTCAGGCTCTTGGCCTTGCCGACGTACAGCACCTCGTCGGCGTCGCCGATCATGCGGTAGACGCCCGGCGCGTCAGGCAGGCGCGTGACCTCGTCCTTGATCAGGGCGGCGCCGATCAGGCGGGGGGAGGCGGTGTCGTCGAAGGAGGTGTCGGTCACGAGGGCAGATATAGGCGAGTCCGGCGCGTTCAGCGACGTTCCAGGCTGTGGAAGACGCGGGCGATCACGACGCGGTCGCCTTCGACGAAGTATTGCAGAACGTAGCCGGCGGAGCCGAACTTCACCGGAAGCTCCCTGATACCCGCCTGGGTCAGGCGGCCGCGCTCAGGGAAATCGATCAAGGACCGAGCCGCAGCCAAGATTGTGTTCGTCGCGCGCTTGGATGCGCTGGAAGACCGCTCCGCCAGCCAGCGTCGCAAATACCGAATGTCACCTTGGGCGGTCGCCGAAATCTCGACGCGCCTCATTCAGCCTCGCGACGGCGCGGCTCGGGCGGTGGCAACTCGTTCTCTGTGTCCCAGGAGTCGACCCAACGCTGGACATCTTCCAGCGGAATACCTCCGTCGCGCAGGGTCTCTTCTGCGATGCGCTGAACTTCCTCCCAATGCGCTTCGTTATCCTCGAAGCCGGGACGTTCGACGAAGTCGCTTTCGGGGAGGCTGCCAGCCAGCGTCGGATCGATCTTGGTGGGCGAGTTACCGGCCATGTTCTGACTATGTTCCACTCGCCGTTTGTCGTCAACGCACTCCGGCGCTATGACGCGCCCCATGACCACGCGCAGCCTCTTCGTCACTCCGCTCTATGAAGCCAGCCTCGCCAGCGAGAAGGGCTTCGACGACTTCATCGACGAGCTGCACGACGCCTGCATCGCCATCGCCGAGGACGACGACGCCGGCCAGGCCTGGGCCTACAACAAGGGGTATCTGGGCTACACCTCGTACGCTTCGCTGAACGATCTGCCACAGCGCGACAGCCTGTTCGCGGACCTCAAGAAGAAGCTCGACAAGCACGCGGCCGCCTTCGCCAAGGACCTCTGCTTCGATCTGGGCGCGGGCAAGCTGGTCATGGACAGCTTCTGGATCAACATCCTGGAGACCGGCGGCCAGCACACCGGCCATATCCACCCCCACAGCGTTATCTCCGGCACGGTCTATGTGACGATCCCGCCGGGCGCCTCGGCCATCAAGTTCGAGGACCCGCGCCTGCCGATGATGATGGCCGCCCCGACGCGGGAAGAGGAGGCCCCGGAAGGCCTGCGGCCGTTCGTCTACGTGCAGCCGTCGCCGGGCGCGATCCTGATGTGGGAGAGCTGGCTGCGCCACGAGGTGACGCCCAACCAGGCCGACGAGCAGCGCATCAGCATCAGCTTCAACTACGCCTGGCGGTAAGCGTCCCAGGTTAAGCCGGGAAACTTGGCTGGGCGCTCGAGGGTTGCGGCCCTCGAAGGAGACCCGCCATGGCTCAAGCCCCAGATCATTCCGGAGACGCGCTCGTCATCCAGAAGGTCCAGCCGTTCGGTGAGGGCCAGGTCGTCCTGACCACGCCGTCGCTGGACGCCGACGGCCGACTGGAGGACCGCCACTCGGCGTATCACGAGAACCGCTCGCCGCCGCTGGTCTGGACGCCGGTGGAGCACGCGGCCGCCTACGCCATCGTGGTCGAGGACCCCGACGCCCCGCGCGAGCATCCGTTCGTGCACTGGTTGATCTGGAACATCCCGGCCGAGGCGACCAGCCTGCCCGAGGGGCTGCCGAACGAGGCCAGTCTGGGCGCGATCGGCGGCGCGACCCAGGGCGTCAACGGCGCGGGCAAGATCGGCTGGTTCGGACCACGCCCGCCGCCGGGCCACGGCCTGCACCGCTATCACTTCCAGATCTTCGCCCTGGCCGAGCGCCTGGCCTTCGGTCCCAACGTCCCGATGGAGACCCTGGTCAGCGCCCTGAAGGGCGACACCTTGGCCGAGGGCCTGCTGGTGGCGACCTATGAGGCGCCCGAAACCCAGTGACTACGGCCCGCAGGTCCAGGTGCCCTCGATGACCCGCTTGGCGCCGTCGGCGCGGTCGTAGGTCAGGGTGGCGGGATAGGCCGGGGACTCGCCGCCGCCAGTGGCCTTGCCGGTGATGGCGATCTTGATGGTCTTGCCCTGGCCGCTGAAGGTCGTGCCATTGACCATGGCGTCATAGCCGCCCGGCGCGACGATGCGCTCGACATAGGTTCCGACCTTGACCAGGCCGTAGCCCGGCTCCTTCACGCCCGAATAGCCCACCGCGTAGAGCAGCGGATCGGTCCCGCCGCCGCTGTTGAAGCCGCAGCCCAGCTCGCCGTCCAGCTTGTTGGCCTCGAAGTCGGCGCGCAGCAGGGGCGACAGCTGGATCTGCGAGCCGTCGCCGCCGACGGTCCCATTCGAGGGCGCGCCGTCGTTGGGCGCGGCGGTGACCGGGGCGGGGACCGCCGGCGCGACCGCCGGGGTGCGCACCTCGTCGGGCGCGGGCGGCGCGGCGGGCTGGTCCTCGGTCTTCTGCTGCGAGCAGGCGGCCAGCACGAGAGCGGCGGCGATCACGGTCGCGAGGCGGTAGGTCATGGCGTTCCCCCCAAATAACGCTGAATGCATCGTTGAGAACGAGGTTAGACGGTCGCCGGCTGCGCCGCCACCGCACTCGCCTTCCAGCCCTTCTCCAGGGTCCAGGCGGCGATGGCCAGCCACAGCAGGCCCAGGAACGCGTGGCCGCGCTGCCAGTAGCCGACGTCATAGCCGGTGCGGATGTTCCACACGCCCGTCAGCAGGGCGAAGACCAGGAACAGGCCGAAGAACCAGCCCAGCGAGAAGTGGGCCAGGCGCCGATAGCCAGTCTTGCCCCACAGGGCCCAGGCGGTGAACAGCGGCGCGAACTGCATGGCCAGGCCCACCCCGCAGGCGCGGTGCATGGGATCGGGCCAGTGGAAGACGCCCGCGAAGAAGGCTCCTAGCCCCGTCAGCGCCACGAATAGGCCGGCGAAGGCCGAGACCCGGCGACGGCCGCCGGCCTCCTCCAGCGCATGGGCGAAGCCCGCGCCGGCCAAGAGGCCCGCGACGCCGGCGATCATCATGCCGTAGTTGAAGATCTCGGGCAGGGGGGCCTTGGGCCCGCCCAGCTCGCTGATGAACTGGGCGCCGGCGTCGAAGCCGGGGAACAGCCGCTGAGCGATCACGACGTCGGCCACCATGATGGCCGGCGCGATCACGCCGATCTTCAGGAAGGCGCCGGTGCGGACGGTCAACGCGAAGGATCCGAGGTCACAAAGAAAGAGGGCGGCAGAATCCCTTCCGCCGCCCTCCGGGTCAATATCCATCATCCCCGCCATTCCCATTCCCGTTTTCCCGGCGAAAGCCGGGACCCAGATCTCAGGGCGCCGGGGCTGATTGGAGAAGCTCCGAGTTCGTAGAGCCCACCTCAGCGCTCCGCCATCTGGGCCCCGGCTTTCGCCGGGGAGACGGGTTTAGGGCCCTTACTTCGCCGCCGACGGATGCCCCGCCGGGGCGAAGGTGCCGCCGAAGAAGTCGCCCTTCTTCCAGACCGGACGCGCGGGCTGGTTGGCCAGTTCGCGGGCGATCTCGTAGTTCACCAGGGCGAACTTGGCGGCCGCGTTGTAGTCGATCGGCTGGTTCAAATCATCGCCCGGGTGGTGGTAGTTGGTCTTCAGGAAGGTGGTGAAGGCCTTTTCGCCGCCGTTCTGGAAGCCGGTCATCAGGAACACCGAGGGGATGCCCTGCTCGACGAAGCGGTAGTGGTCCGAGCGGGTGAACAGGCCTTCTTCCGGCAGAGGATCCCCGGAAAGCGCCACGCCCACGCGGGCGCCGGCGTGCTTGACGGCCTCGCCCACGGTCGAGCGGTCGGCGCCGAACGCGATCACGTCGGTGAACGGGTACAGCAGCACCGGCATGTCCAGGTTCACGTCGGCGGCGATATTGGCCTTCGGCACGGTCGGGTTGTTGGCGAAGTAGTCCGAGCCGACCAGGCCCTTTTCTTCACCGGTCACGGCCAGCAGGATGATCGAGCGCTTGGGGCGCATCTTGCTGTTCTTGAAGCCGCGCGCGACCTCCAGCAGCGTGGCGATGCCCGAGGCGTTGTCCAGGGCGCCGTTGTTGATGCGGTCCTCGCCCGGCTTGGCGTTGTCCTTGATGCCGATGTGGTCGAGGTGCGCCGACAGGATGATGGTCTGGGCCTTCAGCGTCGGGTCCGAGCCCTCGATGACGCCGACGACGTTGCTGCTTTCGCGCTTCTCGATCTCGGTCTTCAGGCTGATCTTGACCTTGCCCGGCAGGGCGAAGCCCTTGACCGCGCCTTCCGGCTTTTCAGCCTGCTCCAGCACGCTGGCCAGCGGCGTCGCCGAGCCGGCGAACAGCTTCTCGGCGCCGGCCAGGCTGATGGTGGCCAGCGACGGGGCCGACGGCGCGCGGATGGCGCCGACGTCCTGGGCGTTGCGCCAGATCACCCGCCATTCCTTCATGCCCGCCAGGCCGCGCGCGAACGGGCGGCGCTTCTCGCTGCTGGTGGTCGGGATGATCAGCACGCCCACGGCGCCGCGCTTGGCGGCTTCGACGCGCTTGGTGTTGGGGTTGCTGAAGTGGGCGCGTTCCTCGGTCTGGATCGAGGTCGGGGCGCCGGTCAGGATGACGACGACCTTACCCTTGACGTCCAGGCCCGCGTAGTCGTCGCGACCGCGCGAGGGATCGACCACGCCGAAGCCCGCGAACACCAGCGGCGCGTCGACATTGACGTCGGCGGCCTGGGCCTGGGCGCCGGGCAGGTAGTCTTCGCCGTACTTCAGCGCGACGGCCTGGCCGTCGGCGCCCGTGACGCTGACCGCGCCGTCCGAGGCCGGGCGGAAGGCGATCAGCGGCACGTGCTGCTGATAGCTGACGCCGGTGGTCAGCTTGTCGCCGGCCGGCTTCACGCCCAGCAGGGCATATTGGGCGGCCACGTAGTTGGCGGCGATGTCGTAGCCGCGCGTGCCGGCCTCGCGGCCTTCCATGGCGTCGTCGGCCAGGAAGGTCATGTGGGCCTTGATGGCCTCGGCCGACGGCGTGAAGTCCGAAGCCGGGGCCGCCTTCTTGGCGGCGGCGGGCGCCGGCTTGGCGGGGGTGGCGGCGAGGACCGGTTGAGCGGCCATGAGCAGGGCGGCGCTGGCGAGCGCGGCGCGGCGCGTAAACGACATGTCTTGGAGAGCCTCTTGAAAAAGGCAGGCCGCCCCCGGCCCGCATAGGGGGCGAACCATGTCGGCGCTGTGACGGCTTGTCGAGACGCGCGCGCCTGAACGTTTTGTAATGTTGGGAAGGATTTCCCGTTGCGAACGGCGTTCTCGCAACGCGGCTCGCGCGACGGGCGAAGGCCGGGCCAGCAACGGCCCCCGACGGATCGGTTAGCGACAGATTCACCCTGTTCGAGGCCCCGATTTGGGTCCCCGAAACATGGTTAATCCGCGTAAAAAATTATGACCAAGGTATGAATTTTACCATTTTTGGTTGCAACCGCTTAACCCAACCGGCGCGATAACCAACGTCAACAACGGCAATTCCTTTGGGGGACTTTCCCATGCAGGCAATCTCGATCGCCGCCTCGGGCATGATGGCCGCCGCTGACCGGCTCCACGCTTCGGCCCAACGTGTGGCCGCGTCGGACGCCCAGGCCGAGCGCGCCCAGACCCTCGGAGATGTCGACTACGTCAACGAGCGGGTCCAGCAGATCGGCGCCGCCACCGACTTCAAGGCCAATGCGGCGGTGATCCGCACGGCCGACGAAATGGCGGGAGCCCTGCTCAACCTCAAGGTCTGAGCCGGCTCCCCAGCCCCAGTTTGGACGCGGGACCTCCCGCGCTCCCACGAAGTTAGAGCCCAGGTCAGCCGAGGCGGCTTCTGCCGCAGCGGATGGGCTCTAGCGGCCGGACGCCCAAAGCGCGCCCCCCTTGCAGAGGGCGTTCGGCAGCCGCCTCCCGCTTTGCCCCCTAGTCTTGCGGGAGGCGGCCCCCAATACGAAAAGCCCGCGCCATCAGGGATGACGCGGGCTTTGCTTTGTTTCTCCTCCCCCTCTTGGGGGAGGGGGACCGCCGAACGGCGGTGGAGGGGCTAGCACAGGCTTAGGCCGCACAAACCCCCTCCGTCACGCCGCGCTTCGCGGCGCGCCACCTCCCCCAGGCGGGGAAGGAGCGAAGTAAGCGCTCGGCGCTTACTTCGCCTTGTCCATCAGGCCCGCGAAGCGTTCGAACAGGTACAGGCTGTCCGTCGGGCCCGGCGAGGCTTCCGGGTGGTGCTGGACCGAAAAGACCGGCTTGTCGGCCAGCTGGATGCCGGCGTTGGTGCCGTCGAACAGCGAGACGTGGGTCTCCTGCACCGGGGCGGGCAGGCTTTCGCTGTCCACCGTGAAACCGTGGTTCATCGAGACGATCTCGACCTTGCCGGTGGTCAGGTCTTTCACGGGGTGGTTCGCGCCGTGGTGGCCCTGTTCCATCTTCACGGTCTTGGCGCCCAGCGCCAGGGCCAGCATCTGGTGGCCCAGGCAGATGCCGAACACCGGCTTGCCGCTCTCGACCAGCTTCTGGATCTCGGGGACCGCGTAGGCGCCGGTCGCGGCCGGGTCGCCGGGGCCGTTGCTCAGCAGCACGCCGTCCGGGTTACGGGCCAGGATGTCCTCGGCCTTGGTGTCGGCCGGGACGACCGTGGCGCGGGCGCCGACATGGGCGAGAGCCCGCAGGATGTTGCGCTTCACGCCGTAGTCCAGGACGACCACTTCATACTTGGGCTTGTCCAGCTTGGCGTAGCCTTCCGGCCACGACCACAGGCCCTCGTCCCAGGTGAAGGTCTGGGTGGTCGAGGCGTCCTTGGCCAGGTCCAGGCCTTCCAGGCCGGCCCAGGCCTTGGCCTTGGCGACCAGGGCGTCGAGATCGAACTTGCCGTCGGGCGAGTGGGCGATGACGCCGTGCGGCATGCCGGTCTCGCGGATCTTGCGGGTCAGGGCGCGAGTGTCGATCCCGGCCAAGCCGATGACGCCGCGGTTCTTCATCCAGGTGTCGAAGTCGCCGCCGGCGCGCCAGTTGGCCTGCTCGGTCGGGACATCGCGGAAGAGGGCACCGCGAGCAGCCGTCTCGGCCACGCCGGTGATCTGCTCGACGTCCTCGACGTTGGCGCCGACATTACCGATGTGCGGGAAGGTGAAGGCCACGATCTGGGCCATGTAGGACGGGTCGGTCAGGATCTCCTGGTAGCCCGTCATGGCGGTGTTGAAGCACACCTCGCCGACCGCGTCGCCGACCGCGCCGCAGCCCACGCCTTGCAGGATGGTGCCGTCGGCCAGGGCCAGAACGCCGGTAACGCCGGGGAGAAGGTCTTGGGACATTCTTGGAAGCGCTCCTACACGCGGTGGGGTGGGTCTATTTTTGCAAAAAAGCGGGCCGGGGTGTACCCCGCCCGCCGCGCAAACGGCGCGGTGTATAGGGGGTTAGGGGAGGGGGAGCAACCCCACCTGATCACGCGGATTTCGCTTGGCTCCACATTCCCGTGATATGCGACCGCGCCCCCTCGCGCGGGCGGCTGAAAAGCCCTTATGGTGAAAGGCTTCCAAGCAATCAGAACCTTTTAGGCGAAAGAACTGGGCGAACACGGGAGGACGGACCCATGCTCGAACTGCGCCCCAATTGCGAGTGCTGTGACGCCAACCTGCCGCCCGACAGCGACGCGGCCCGAATCTGCACCTTCGAGCATACGTTCTGCGCCGATTGCGCGGACGTGCGGTTCGAGACGGCGTGTCCGGACTGTGGGGGCGGGCTGGTGGCGCGCCCGATCAGGCCGGAGAGCCAGCTGCATCGGTATCCGGCCTCGCTGCGGCGGGTGAACCGGGGGCATCGGTACGGACGGGCTAGTGTGAACTAAGCGCCGCTTAGCGCCCCTCCGTCTCGCTGCGTATCCGCAGCGATCCACCTCCCCCGTTTCACGGGTGAGGAGGAAGCTGTCTCCCTCCTGCCCCGCTTGCGGGGGAGGTGGCGCGGCGCGGATACGCGACGTGACGGAGGGGGCGCTCAGCGGCGACTCCGCATCCGCGCCACGCACGCATCCCAAATTCCATCCGCCACCCCGATCGGATCGCGCATCACCTCATCCGCCGGATACCGCACGACCGTGAGCCCTTGCTCGACCATCCAAGCGTCGCGTCGCTCGTCCCGCGCTGGCCGATCGCCCATGTTGTGGCTCCAGCCGTCGACCTCGATCACCAGCTTCGCGGCCGAGCAGTAGAAGTCGGCGATGTACGGGCCGATCGGATGCTGGCGGCGGATACGCGGGCCGTCGGGTTGGCGGGCGCGGAGACGGGCCCAGAGGATGACTTCGGGTGGGGTTAGGGCGCGGCGTAGCGTCTTGGCTTGGGTGTGGGTTTTGGAACTTGATCTCATAGGTTGAATTTAGCGACTTGCGCCCCCTCCGTCACGCTGCGTATCCGCAGCGCGCCACCTCCCCCGCAAGCGGGGCAGGATGGTGCAGCTGCCTCCTTCCCCGTGAAACGAGGGAGAAGGAGGGGCGCTCAACGATCTGCCAGCGCCACCATTGGTCTGACATTTTTGTCTGAGTAATTTTACGACTTTTGCGCGCCAGCGGCTGCTTTCACCGTCACGACTCGAGAAGATCTGCCGTTCCGCGCGAGATCTATCCTCCGACCATTCGCCGATGTGCGCGCGAACATCGGCGCAAAAACCCCAATCTTACCGCCCAATGCCTCCTCCGCCCACGCCCATAGCGTGGCGCCGGCGCCGCAGCCTGGCCTCAAAGGTCGGACGTTCATCCTCTGATAAGGTCAGACCACCTTGACCGAATAGGACTTACCTCGTAACGCTGCTCTTTGTGACCGCTACCACCGTCGTGGAGGCGCGAACGTCGGCATGGGAAGGCCGGCGGCCCCGCGGCGGCAACAGAACAAGTGCGCAGAGCACCGTCTCTTAGGGGAGAAACATGCCGTCCATTCGACAAAATCGTTCCGTCCGCCTGGCTCTCATTGGCGCGACCTGCCTGACCAGTCTGGCAATCGGTCAGGCCGCTTTCGCCCAGACCGCGCCGACGCCCGCCGCCAGCGACTCCGTCGAGGAGATCGTCGTCACCGGCTATCGCAAGAGCCTGGCGCAATCGACCGTGGCCAAGCGCGAGACGACCGGCTTCGCCGACGCCATCTTCGCCGAGGACATCGGTAAGTTCCCTGACTCCAACATCGCCGAGTCGTTCAACCGCATCCCCGGCATCACCATCACCCGCGACATCACGGGCGAAGGCACGAACGTCGCCATCCGCGGCCTGGGTTCGAACTTCACCAACGTGACGCTGAACGGCGCTTCGATCGCCGTGGCCTCGTCGGGCGCGACCGACGCGCAGGGCACCGACCGCTCGGTCGACCTGAGCTTCTTCCCGACCGACCTGTTCACCAAGCTGACGGTCAACAAGAGCTACTCGGCCAGCCTGCTGGAAGGCGGCGCGGCCGGTAACATCGACATGCGCTCGGCGCGTCCGTTCGACCGTCCCGGCCAGCACCTGACCATGAACGTCCAGGGCGTGAAGGCCGACGGCGCCAAGCTGGGCGGCAAGGGCTCGCTGATCGCCAGCAAGACCTGGGACAGCTTCGGCGTCCTGTTCGGGGTTTCGGGCCAGCGCCTGAACACCGACACGCGGGGCTACGAGACCATCGGCTTCACCAACCCGAACCTGTCGGCGGCCCAGTGCGGCGCGACCACCGGCTGTAACCCGACCGGCGGCGGCAACTGGACGATCCCGGGCACGGTGCCGGTCGGCGCGGGCGGCGGCCTGGTGGCCGGCACGGTCATCGACCGCGACTTCCTGCTGGCCAACAACCCCGGCGCCTCGATCCAGCAGATCGACAACGGCCTGCTGCCGCGCCTGGGTCGTCCGTCGGCCGAGTACGGCCGCCGCGACCGCATCAACCTGGTCGGCAGCGTCGAATGGCGTCCGAACGACGACATGAACTTCTATGTCGACGGGATGTACGGCTACAAGAACAACGACCTGCTGCGCGAGGACATGAACTGGATCGTCCGCAACGGCGCGATCATCCCGCTGAACACCAAGTACGACAAGACCGACTGCTCGGCCGGCTGCACGGTCACGCAGGGCACCTACGCCAACTCGCAGTTCTTCCTGGAATTCCGTCCCTATCTCGAGAAGACCGAGCTGTGGGGGATCAATCCGGGCGGCGAATGGCGCATCAGCGACAACCTCAAGCTCGAGGCCCAGGCCAACTACACCAAGAGCACCTTCCACCGCGAAAGCCCGACCTTCGGGCCGGTGACGGCGCTCGGCCTCTCCACGACCGTCGACTACATCTACAGCCCGAACGGCATCCCGACGATCAAGAGCAGCCTTGACCTGAACAACCCCGCCAACTTCATCTGGAACGGTGGCCGGGTGAACATGCAGGACGAACGGCGCTGGTACGAGACCAAGGGCGCCCGCGCCGCCGTCACCTGGGGCCAGGACGCGCTGAACCTGAAGGTCGGCGCCAACTATGACGACGTCTCGCGCACCATCCGCGGCTACGACAACACCACCCCGTGGCAGAACGCGACCTGCGGCAACAACCCCAGCATCAACCTGCTGTCGCCCAACAGCACGCCGCCTTGTCAGGGCCTGAACCAGCCGGGCGCCGCGCCGGCCGGCTATCCGACCTATCCGGGCTACGGCACGGGGGCCACGGCCGGCCAGACCGGGACGCTGACCTACGGCGGCTCGCTGATCCCGACCGCCAGCCTGGCTAGCTACCTCAAGCCCGGCCCGGCCGGCTTCGTCACCGTCGACTGGGACAAGGTCAAGAAGGCCACCAACTACGACGCGCTGCATGACGCCTCGCCCGAGGCCGGCGGTTCCAACACCGGCGCCAGCGGCGGCTATATCAACGAGAAGAACAGCTCGGCCTATACGGAGCTGAACGGCGTCACCCAGGTGATGGACAGCGACCTGCGCTTCAATGTCGGCGTCCGCTACGTCCACACCAAGCAGACGATCGGCGGCCGGGTCTCGCTGGCCGACCCGCGCAACACCCTGCCGGGCGGCGCCCAGCTGGCCGACGGCGCGCGTTATCCGAACATCACCAACTTCGTCTATGTCGAGAACACCTATTCGAAGTGGCTGCCGGCCGCGAACATCGCCTACGATGTCAGCGAGCACGCCGTCGCCCGCGTGGCGGTGTCCGAGACCATGACCCGTCCCGATCCGGCCGCCCAGCTGCCGGGCGTCAGCTTCGGCGCCCCGTCGGCCGACCAGGCCACGATCGGCAACTCGGCCCTGACGCCGTACTTCTCGAAGAATATCGACCTGGGCTTCGAGTTCTACACCGGCCAGGAAGGCGTGATCGCGGTCAACGCGTTCCGCAAGTCGATCACCGGCTTCACGCAGAACAACGTCGTGACCCAGCCGTTCGGCTACCTGGCCCAGTACGGCATCACCTACGACACCCTGAACGACACCCAGAAGACCGCGATCAATTCGCGCGGCGGCCCGGGTGCGGCGCAGGTCCAGATCCAGTCGCAGATCAACGTCGACAACAAGCTGACGATCAACGGCCTGGAATTCCAATGGGTCCAGCCGCTGGACTTCCTGACCAGCCGCTTCGGCGTCGAGGGCCTGGGCGTCAACGCCAACGCCACCATCGTCGACCAGACCAGCAACGGTCCGGCGATCGCCTACGGCGTGGCCAAGTACACCTACAACCTGACGGGCTACTACGAGCATAACGGCGTCAGCCTGCGCCTGAGCCATGTGTTCCGGAAGGGCTCGCAGTCGAGCAGCGCCAACCAGAACGGCATCGGCGCGGCCGCCCTGTTCGCGGACGACTACAAGCAGACGGACTTCTCCTCGAGCTACGACCTGGAGAAGATCTTCGGCCTGAAGAACGCCCCGCAGCTGACCTTCAACGTGACCAACCTGACCAACGAGGCGCTGCGCTCGCACTTCCAGTACGACAACGCGACCTTCACCTACTACAAGCCCGGCCGCCAATATGTGGTCGGCCTGCGGATGAGCTTCTAGGCCTTCTGAGTTCCCTCTATCCCGCCGGCCGCGTTCCCTGGGCCGGCGGGGTTCTTTTCCACCCCATTCGCGCGCGGGATCCTAGTCACTGCCTCCCCTCGCGCGTGGCCTTCGCGGCGTGTCCTCCACCGAGGACGCGCCGTTCTTTTTGGGCGGTGAGGGGACAATCTGTCGCGGTTCCGTGACTGTGGCGGAATCTGGGCGTTAACCACCGCCGGTCCATGCTCCGAGTCGCAAGGAGCACCCATGACCCACCTGGACCCGACTACCGCCAAGATCGCCGCGATCTCCGCCAAGTTCGCCCTGGGCGTCGGCGAGACCGTGCTGAACCTGGCCCTGTCGGCGGCCGTGCCGGTCAGCATCGTGGTGTTCGTCGCGCTGACCTTCTAAGCGGCCGCTCCAAAGCGCCTGGAAACAAGCCCCGGACACCAGGTGTCCGGGGCTTTTCCGCGTCTAGAGGTCGCCTCGGCCGCGCAGGCGCGACCAGTGGTCGGTGTCGGGCGCCTCATGGTCGAGCGCCGCGTCCAGATGGACGAGGATCCGCGCCGCGCCGAACACCATCAGCCAGACCAGCGCGAAGAACCGGATCAGGTCGGCGTGGAGCGGGAGGTGGGCGCTCCCAAATCGCGTGCTTAGGGCGATCAGGCCGGCGAAACCGCCCAGGCCCACGATCATCAGGACCAGCAGCAGGCGGCGATGGGCGGGGGATCGGGCGGTCATGACGCTTGAAATACGTCCAGGCCGCGTAAGGGCGCTGTTCGGAAAAGCGGTCCCCGGCATAAACGTCCCATAAGTCGCAGCGGGCATAAGGATATCCTTATGTGATTTCCGTGCTAGTCTCGCCGCATGACCACGATCACCACCGTCGGCGTCGACGCCGACGACACCCTCTGGCATTGCGAGAGCAAGTTCCGTCTGTCGCACGCCCGCTTCCTGGACCTGCTGTCCGACCACGGCGATCCCGAGAAGATCGAGAGCCAGCTGCTGGCCTGCGAGAAGCGCAACCTGCGGGTCTATGGCTACGGGGCCAAGGGCTTCACCCTGTCGATGATCGAGACGGCGCTGGAGGTCACCGACGGCGCGGTCGACACCCGCGTGATCCGCGAGATCCTGGCCGTGGGCCGCGAGATGCTGACCGAGCCGATCGAGCCGCTGTCGGGTGTCGACAAGGCCCTGGCCGAGCTGTCGGAGCGCTACCGCCTGATCCTGATCACCAAGGGCGACCTGCTGCACCAGGAGCAGAAACTGGCCTCGTCGGGGCTGGGCGACTACTTCGTGGCCGTCGAGATTGTGTCCGAGAAGGACGCCGGCACCTATCGCCGGGTGTTCGAGCGCTATGGCACGGGCGCCGAGCAGGCGGTGATGGCCGGCAACTCGATGAAGTCCGACATCCTGCCGGCCCTGGAAGCCGGCTGCTGGAGCGCCCTGATCCCGTATCCGCTGGTGTGGGCGCACGAGGCCGCCGAGGCTCCGGTGGGGCATGAGCGGTATGTGGAGCTCTCGAGCATCAGCGAGCTGCCGGGGTGGGTGGATAGTCTGACTCAACGCCCAAAATAAGCTTGTCATCCCGGCCGTAGCGAAGCGGAGAGCCGGGACCCAGGGGCCAATGCGGTGCGGCTGCCCCTGGGTCCCGGGTCGGCTACGCCGCCCGGGATGACGAGGTTTTTTTGGGTTTGCCGAGGTTGGCCAAAGCGTCCCGCGCCGGGCGCTCGAAGCTGATCAGCGACAGATAGGCGATCGGGAAAAGCGCCACGATCCACACCAGGCACCACAGCCGCATCGCATCCCCGTTCAGCCGCCACATCCCGAACCCTACCCAGTTCAGCGCCACCTTCAGCGCGATCGGGTGCAGCAGGTAGAGGCTGAAGCTGAGTTGCGCCCAGGGCGCCATGGCCTTGCTGACGCCGCCCTGGACGCCTTGCGCGTCGGCCGCGACGCCGGCCAGGCCGACGGCGTAGATGACGAAGAGCAGGCTTGTCCGCGAGGCGCCCATCCCCGATGCGACGATGAACGCCGCCAGCAGACCCCACATGACAAAGCGGGCGTAGGGGATCTTCGCCAGGGCGTCCCGCAGCTGGAACGCCAGCATGCCCAGCATGAAGCCCGGCACGGCGCGGGCGACGCCGAAGTCGTAGGTCCACTGCGAGAAGGTCTCGCCGGTGCGCGAGATCCACAGCAGCAGGATCAGGCTGCCAATGGCGGTGGTCGCCGTGGCCCAGGCGCCGCGGGCGGTGATCCAGAACAGAGCGGGCAGGGCGATGTACAGGCCCATCTCGGCGCTGATCGCCCAGCTGACGAAGTTCCAGGTCTGGGCCTTGCAGGTCCCCCAGGCGTGGATGAACAGCACGTTCTGCGGGATGCAGCCGACGTCATAGCGCGACGGGTCCCGCTCGTTCAGCAGGCCGGCCCAGCCCAGGGCGGCGATCGCGACGAACACCAGCATCGTCGCCCAGTGCAGCGGACCCAGGCGCGCCAAGCGCTTTTGCAGGAAGTCGCGGTACTTGGCGGCGGTGGTCAGCTTGCCGGTATAGATCGCGGCCATGACGTAGCCGGAGATCAGGAAGAACAGGTCCACGATCAGGCTGAAGCTCTTGATCGTGTCGTCCGCCAGCCGCCACTGGCCGTCCAGGTTGATGAACCGGTTGAAGTGGAACACCACGATCATCACGGCGCCCACGATCCGCAGGGCGTCCAGGTGCAGCATCTGGTCGGAGTCGGGTTTCAGGGGGGGCAGGCGCATGGGGAAGCTGTGGCATGGGAAGCGCGCGGCGGCCAGATAGATGCTCCCCCGCGATGCGGGGGAGCTGTCGCGTAGCGACTGAGGGGGCTAGCTGGACGCATGCCGCGTTAGCCCCCCTCCGGCCCTCTGGGCCACCTCCCCCGCAACGCGGGGGAGGATCTTTATGCCGCCGTTCTCCACGCCCCCGGCGTCCGCCCCGTCAGCGCCTTCACGTCCCGCGTCATGTGCGCCTGGTCGGTGAACCCGACCTCCGCCGCGATCCCCGCCAGCGTCTCGGACGATCCCGTGATCAGCCCCCAAGCCCGCCGCGCCCGCGCCTCCACCCGATACCGCGAGGGCGCCACCCCATACGCCTGGCGGAACCAGCGGAAGGCCGTCTCGCGGGTGACGCCGTGATCGCGGGCCCAGGCCTCGATGGCCAGGTCCGAGGCGTCCGAAAGGGCCGCGGCCATGCGGTCGGGCGCGTCGGCGAGGGCGGCGCGGCCGGACGTCCAGTGGGTGACCAGATAGGCGGTGGCGGCGACGGGATCGCGCTCGGCCAGGCGGACCAGCGTGTCAGGATCGGCCAGGCGGGCGATGGCGAAGGCCGGCGAGGCGGTGAGGGGCAGGTTCAGCACGACGACGCGGCGGCCGGGCGCGGGGTTGAAATGCGCACTGAAGGCGGCGTGGACCAGCACGTCGCCGGCCTCGACCCGATAGCGGCCGCGCTCGCCGGCTTCCTCGTAGCCGCCTTCCAGCACCACGGCGGCGTAGGGCGCGGCGTGCAGGTGGCGGGGGATGGCGTCGGGGGGGAGGGTGTGACGCAGGGGCGGGTGCATACACCGACGCTAGCCGGAGGTTGGGCGGCGAGCGAGTTAAACCCTCGTCATCGGAAGAAGCATCTCTCCTCCCCCTTTGGGGGAGGGGGACCGCCGAAGGTGGTGGAGGGGCCAGCGCCGGCCGGCTCATGACCAGCCCCTCCGTCACGCCGCGCTACGCGGGCGCGCCACCTCCCCCAAGAGGGGGAGGAGTGGGAAGCCTCAGGTCACTGGGCCGCTGAGCCTAGATCGCCACCCGCTTCGCGATCGCGCTCCTGCGCGCCTTCGTCTCCTGCTGCGCCCGCTGCACCGCCTCGGTCTCGGTCGCGTGCAGCAGGTGGTCGATCACCCGCTCCAGGTGATCCCGCATCGCTTGGCGCGCCGCCGCCGGATCGTGGGCCTTCAGCGCATCGACCACCCGGCGGTGCTCGACGATCCGCGGCTCCAGCCCCATGCCGCGCGCGCGGGTTAGGATGTTCCGCGCCAGGGGCGAGCGGTTGCGCCAGTCCCACAGGTTCTCGATGGTGGCGATGATGGCGCCGTTGCCGGTCGAGCGGGCGATGGTCAGGTGGAATTCGCGGTCGGCGTCCTCGCCGCTGATCTCTTCTTCCTCGTGCATCCGCTGCAGCAGGCCTTCCAGCACCTCGATCTGCTCGTCGCTGATCGAGGTGGCGGCCAGGGCGGCGGCCTCGCCCTCGAACAGGCGGCGGGCCTCGATCAGCTCGAAGGCGCCGATCTCGAAGTCGATATCGGCCGAGGGAGCCACCGGGCGGACATTGCCGGTGACGTAGATGCCCAGGCCATGGCGAGCCTCGATCATGCCCAGCATTTCCAGGGCGATCATCGCCTCGCGCAAGGTGGGGCGGCTGACCCCGAACTGTTCGGCCAGCTCACGCTCGGTCGGCAGGCGGTCGCCCAGCTTGTACTGCCCCGCCTCGATGGCGTCGGCCACGGAGTCGGCGATCTTGCGGTAGAGCTTGACGTTGTCTGACATGGCTCGAGGGGGCTTTTAGAGACGCTGGCAGGAGCGGATTCCATGAATCACTACCACGGAGACCCGCGCGAATTGTCCTACTTTCTCTCCCTCCTCGCCGATTGGTCAGATCACCAGTCGTGCATGGAGCCGTCCAGGCGGCGAGCGACCGGCAGATAGGCGCGCTGGTAGGGGTATTTGGCCGCCAGGTCCTCGTCGATATCGACGCCCAGGCCCGGCGCCTCGCCCGGATGCAGCATGCCGTCCGCGAAGGTGTAGGCGTGCGGGAACACCGCGTCGGTCTCGGGCGTGTGGCGCATATATTCCTGGATGCCGAAGTTGGGGATCGACAGGTCGAAATGCAGGGCCGCGCCCATGCAGACCGGCGACAGGTCGGTGGCCCCGTGGCAGCCGGTGCGCACGTGATACAGGTCGGCGAAGCTGGCCAGCTTCTTCAGGTGGGTGATGCCGCCCGCATGCACGACCGTGGCGCGGATGTAGTCGATCAGCTGTTCCTCGATCAGCTGCTTGCAGTCCCAGACCGAGTTGAAGATCTCGCCCACGGCCAGCGGCGTCGTCGTGTGCTGGCGGATGATGCGGAAGCTGGACTGGTTCTCGGCGGGGACGGCGTCCTCCATCCAGAACAGGCGGTAGGGTTCCAGGTCCTTGCCCAGGCGGGCGGCCTCGATCGGGGTCAGGCGGTGGTGCACGTCGTGCAGCAGGTGGACGTCGTCGCCCAGGGCCGCGCGGGCCGCCTCGAACAGGGCCGGAGCGCTGCGCAGGTAGCGCTCGGTCGACCAGACGGTTTCCTTGGGCAGGTCGCTGTCGGCCGGCTCGTAGAAGAAGCGGTCTTTGGAGACGCCATAGGCGCCCTTCATGCCGGGCACGCCGGTCTGCAGGCGGATGGCCTTGTAGCCTTGAGCGGCATAGTGCTTGGCGTTCTCGATCGTCTCCTCGACCGTCTCGCCATTGGCGTGGCCGTAGACCATCACGCCCGTGCGGCAGGCGCCGCCCAGCAGCTGGTAGACCGGCAGGCCGGCGATCTTGCCCTTGATGTCCCACAGCGCCATGTCGACCGCGGCGATGGCGGCCATGGTCACCGGACCCCGACGCCAGTAGGCGCCGCGGTACAGGAACTGCCAGATGTCCTCGATCTGGTGGGCGTCGCGGCCGATCAGGCAGGGGATGACGTGGTGGGTCAGATAGGCCTCGACCGCCAGCTCGCGGCCGTTCAGCGTGGCGTCGCCGATGCCGTACACCCCTTCGTCGGTCACGATCTTCAGGGTGACGAAGTTGCGCCCCGGACACGTGACGATGGTCTTGGCGGCGATGATCTTGGGCATGAGGACGCTTGTGCTGAAATCCGCGGGCGGGCCGAAAGATCGAAGGCGCGCCAAACTGCAGGCGCGGGCGTCCAATCTTCCTCCCTGACTATCGGTTTACCGCTACCATGAGGGTTGTCAACCCGGTGGTCTGACCACTAAAGAGAGGTGACCCGACCTTTGGCGGTGATGCCGCCGTCCAGGTTGGGAGAGAAACAAAAACCCCGTCTTCCCGGCGAAAGCCGGGACCCAGATCGAAAGGCTGTGTCGCGCCAGGCCGGGCTCAAGCTCAGGCTGGATCTGGGCCCCGGCTTTCGCCGGGGAAACGGATGTGGGTAAGGGAGTGAGACATGCGTCTGTTGGCCTTCGCCGCGGCCCTTCTGCTGATGGGTTCCGCCACCGCTCATGCCGAGGACGGCTATGACCTGTGGCTGCGCTACAAGCCGGTCGAGGCCGCCGCGAAGGCGCCGTACGCGGCCCGCGCCGCCGCTGTCGCGCCGGTCGCCAATACGCCGACCTTGAAGGTGGCCCGCGCCGAGCTGGAGCGTGGCCTCACCGGCCTGGTCGGCAAGCCCGCGAGCGCCGCCGCCGGATCCCGCGACGGCGTCATTCAGCTGACCGTGGCGCCGCAAGCTGGCCTGGGCGACGAGGGCTATCGCATCCGCACCACGGCGGTGAACGGCAAGAAGACCACGGTCATCGCCGGCTCCAAGGACATCGGCGTCCTGTACGGCGTCTTCCGCTACCTGGAACTGATCCAGACCCGCCAGCCGGTCGAGAGCCTGGATATCGCCAGCGCGCCCAAGGTGAAGCTGCGGATGCTGAACCACTGGGACAACCTGAATCGCACGGTCGAGCGCGGCTATTCGGGCCAGTCGATCTTCGACTGGTGGCGGCTGCCCGGCCATGTCGATCCGCGCATGGTCGACTACGCCCGCGCCAACGCCTCGATCGGCATCAACGGCACGGTGCTGAACAACGTCAACGCCAAGGCCGACAGCCTCACCCCGGCCTATATCGCCAAGGCCGCCGCCCTGGCCGACACGTTCCGGCCCTATGGCATCCGCGTCTATCTGTCGGCCCGCTGGTCGGCCCCGGTCGAGCTGGGCGGCCTCAAGACCGCCGACCCGCTGGACCCCGCCGTCGCCGCCTTCTGGAAGGCCAAGGCCGACGAGATCTACAAGGCCATTCCCGACTTCGGCGGCTTCCTGGTGAAGGCCAATTCCGAGGGCCAGCCCGGCCCGCAGGACTATGGTCGCACCCATGTCGACGGGGCCAACATGCTGGCCGACGCGGTGGGCAATCGCGGCGTCGTGATCTGGCGCGCCTTCGTCTATTCGCACGAGCAGCCCGACGACCGCGCCAAGCAGGGCTACAACGAGTTCAAGCCGTTCGACGGCCAGTTCCGCGACAACGTGGTCATCCAGGTCAAGAACGGCGCCATCGACTTCCAGCCGCGCGAGCCGTTCCACCCGCTGTTCGGGGCCATGCCCAAGAGCAACCTCGGCATGGAGTTCCAGATCACCAAGGAATATCTCGGGTTCTCGACCCATCTCGTCTACCTCGGCCCGATGTACGAGGAGACCCTGCGCGCCGACACCATGGCCAAGGGCAAGGGCTCGACCGTGGCCAAGGTGGTCGACGGCCAGCTGGACGGCCGCAAGCTGACGGTGATGGCGGGCGTGGCCAATATCGGCACGGACCGCAATTGGTCGGGCTCGCAGTTCGACCAGGCCAACTGGTACGTCTTCGGCCGCCTGGCCTGGGATCCGGAGGCCTCGACGAAGGACATCGCGACGGACTGGGCGAAGATGACCTTCAGCAACGACCCGCGCTTCGTGAAGCCGGTCGTCGAGATGATGATGGGCTCGCGCGAGGCGACGGTGGACTACATGACCCCGCTGGGCCTGCACCACCAGATGGGCCGCAGCCATCACTACGGCCCCGGGCCTTGGGTCGCCGGCGGCGAGCGCGCCGACTGGACCAGCGTCTACTACGCCAAGGCCGGGCCGGACGGCCTGGGCTTCGACCGCACGCCGACGGGCAGCAACGCCACGGCCCAGTACGCGCCGGCGGTGGGGGCGTGTTTCGCCGACCTCAAGTGCGTGGATGAGAAGGACCTGCTGTGGTTCCACCACCTGAGCTGGGACTACCGCCTGAAGTCCGGCGACACCCTGTGGGACGGCCTGGTCAAGCGCTACGGGCTGGGCGTGAAGTATGTGGACGGCATGGAGACGACCTGGGCGTCTGTCGCGCCCTACGTCGATGCGCAGCGCCACGCCGAGGTGGCTGACTACCTGAAGATCCAGCGCGACGAAGCTCAGTGGTGGCGCGATGCGTCGGTGGCGTGGTTCGGGTCGTTCTCGAAGCGCCCGCTGCCGACGGGTGAGAAGGCCCCGCCGAAGACGCTGGAGGAATACGAGGCGATGACGTTCCCCTACGCGCCGGGAATCTAAACCGAAGCGGGAACGGTGCAACACTCTCCTCCCCCTCTTGGGGGAGGTGGCGCGCCCGCGCAGCGTGGCGTGACGGAGGGGGCTGGTCATGAGTCGGCCGCGCTGGCCCCTCCACCGGCTTCGCCGGTCCCCCTCCCCCAAAGGGGGAGGAGAGGGAAATTTCGCGGTCGTGGGGTGGCGGGTTGGTCCGCGGTATGCGTCGATCCCGTGACTCACCATCTCGGGGCTCCGCATGAAACTCCTCGCCTCGGCCGTCCTGGCCACGCTGCTCGCGACGACCGCGGTCGCCGCCCCGCTGAACGTCCCCGTCGCCAAGAAGGCCATCGACGTCCAGCTGGACCGCGACTACCCGGCGCTGGAGGCGCTGTACAAGGACATCCACGCCCATCCGGAGCTGGGTTTCCAGGAGGTCGAGACCGCCAAGAAACTGGCCGCCCAGATGCGCGCGCTGGGCTTCACCGTCACCGAAAACGTCGGCAAGACCGGCGTCGTGGCGGTGCTGAAGAACGGCGACGGGCCCAAGATCCTGATCCGCACCGAGCTGGACGGCCTGCCGATGCAGGAGAAGACGGGCCTGCCCTTCGCCAGCCAGGCGACGGCGATCTATCGCGACGAGAAGGTCTTCACCGCCCACGCCTGCGGTCACGACATCCACATGGCCGCCTGGGTCGGGACCGCCAAGCAGCTGGTCGCCATGAAGGCCAAATGGAAGGGCACGCTGGTCTTCGTCGCCCAGCCGGCCGAGGAGCTCACGTCCGGCGCGCGGGCCATGCTGGCCGACGGGCTGTGGGACAAGATCGGCGGCAAGCCGGACTACGGTTTTGCCCTGCACGTCGGCAACAGCCCGGCGGGCCAGATCTCGTACAAGCCGGGCGTGCTGACCTCGACCTCGGACGGCATCGACCTGACCTTCATCGGCCAGGGCGGGCACGGCTCGATGCCCAGCGCCACGATCGACCCCATCATGATGGCCAGCCGCTTCGTGGTCGACGTGCAGAGCGTGGTCAGCCGCGAGAAGGACCCCAGCCAGTTCGGGGTCGTCACCATAGGCTCGATCCAGGGCGGCAGCGCGGGCAACATCATCCCCGACCGGGTCCGGCTGCGCGGCACGATCCGCACCCAGGACGCGGCCGTGCGGGAGAAGATCCTGGCCGGCGTCCAGCGCACCGCCAAGGCCGTCGCCGCCATGGCCGGGGCGCCCGAGCCGGAGCTGAAGCTGACCTCCGGCGGCAAGATGGTGGTCAATGACGCCGATCTGACCGCCCGGACGGGCGCGGTGTTCAAGGCCGCCTTCGGGGCCAAGGCGGTTCTTGAGGACAAGCCGGGCTCGGCGTCCGAGGACTATTCGGAGTTCGTGCTGGCGGGGGTGCCGTCGGTCTATTTCGGCATCGGCGGCTATGCGCCGGCCGAGATCGAGAAATTGAAAGCCGAAGGCAAGCCCGTGCCGACCAACCACTCGCCGTTCTTCGCGCCGACGCCGGAGCCGACCATTCGCACGGGGGTGGAGGCGATGACGTTGGCGGTGTTGGGGGTTCTGCAGAAGTAGCGCCGGAGAGCGCCCCCTCCGTCTCGCTGCGTATCCGCAGCGATCCACCTCCCCCGCTTCGCAAGGGAGGAGGCAGCTGCACCCTCCTGCCCTGCTTGGGGGGGAGGTGGCGCGGCGCCGATAGGCGACGTGACGGAGGGGGCGCTGCGGCTACAGTCCCAGCACCCGCCGCACCACGAACTCCAACGCCTCCGCCGTCACCGGCCGCCCCGTCGCGTGGTTGTTCATCGCCAGGCCGCTCAGCACGTCGATCACCAGGTCCGGATCGGTATCGGCCGCGATCTCGCCCCGCGCCATGGCCCGTTCGACCACCGCGCGGTTGTGCGCCCGGCGGCGGGGGAAGACGTCCTGGTGCCAGGCGACCAGCTCGGGACGCACCGGCGCCTCGGCGATCATGAAGCTCATGCACGGGCCCAGCACCGGGTCATTGTAGAGCCGCAGCATCGACTGGCCCATGATGACGAGGTCGGCCACCACGTCGCCGGTGTCCGGCGGGGCCTCGAAGCGGAAGGCTTCGTCGAAGGCCTCGGCCACGGCGTCCAGCGGCCCGGCCCAGCGGCGGTAGAAGGTGGCGCGCGGCGCGCCGGCGCGCTCGCAGATGCGCTCCAGGGTCAGGCCCGAGAAGCCGCGCTCGGCCAGGACGTCCAGCGCCGCGCGTTTCAACCGCCGCTCGACCTCCGGGTCGCGCGGCCGGCCGGGGCCGCGTTTCAGGGTGATGGCTTCGGCGGTCATCGGGTGAGCATAGGGGAGGAGCGCCCCCTCCGTCACGATGCGTATCCGCATCGCGCCACCTCCCCCGTTTTACGAGGGAGGAGGAAGCGGCTCTTCTCCTGCCCCGCTTGCGGGGGAGGTGGATCGGCGCCGATAGGCGACGAGACGGAGGGGGCGCTACTCCGCCGCGCAGTTATCCCGGATAAACTGCATATGCTCCGGCATCGCCTCCGCCGACCTGGCGATCACCGACTTGATCTCGGCCATGCGGGCCTTGAACAGCCCCTCGTCCATCGGATCCGCCATCGGGTCCCAGCTCTCGGGCAGGATCCCCTGGCCGATCAGCACCGCGAACCATGAGGTATCGTTGAACAGCTCCTCGTTCTCGCGGAAGATCCGGCCCGAGCCTTTGAACAGCGCGATCTTGTCGGCCAGGTAGTCGGGGATCTCCATCTCCCGCAGATAGTCCCAGTACGGCGTGTCGTTCCGCTGGGTGGCCTTGAAGTGCAGGATCAGGAAGTCCCGGATCTTCTCGTACTCGAAGGTCATGGTGCGGTTGTAGCGGTCGATGTCGGCCTGGAAGAACCGGCGGTCGGGGAAGTGGGCCAAGAGGCGCGAGATGCCGACCTGGATCAGGTGGATCGACTGGCTCTCCAGCGGCTCCATGAAGCCGGCCGACAGGCCGATGGCGATGACGTTCTTGACCCAGCTGCTCCGTCGCCGACCCGCGGTGAAGCGCAGGAAGTTCGGGTCGGCCAGGGGCTCGCCGTCGAGGTTCGCGAGCAGGTCGGCCAGGGCCTCGTCGTCGCTGACATGGGCGCTGGAATAGGCGTAGCCGTTGCCCAGGCGGTGCTGCAGCGGGATGCGCCACTGCCAGCCGTGCGGCCGGGCCGTGGCTCGCGTCGCCGGGGCCAGCGAGCCGCCCAGCGCACACGGCATGGCCACCGCGCGGTCGTTGAGCAGCCAGTGGCTCCAGTCCTCGTAGCCGGCCTTCAGGGTCTGCTCGATCAGCAGCCCCCAGAAGCCGGAACAGTCGATGAAGAGATCGCCCTCGATCACCTGACCGCTTTCCAGCGTCACCGAGGTAACGTGCCCGCTCTCGCCGTCCTGCTGCACCGACTGGATGCGGCCCTCCTGGCGCACGATGCCCCGCGCCTCGGCATATTCCCGCAGGAACTTGGCATAGAGCCCGGCGTCGAACTGGAAGGCGTAGGCGATACTGCCCAGCGGCGAGTTGGCCTGGCCGTTGGGGCGCATGAACTTGCTCTGGCGACCGGCCACGGTCTGCAGGCTGTATTCGCCCAGGTCGTCGGACAGGCCCATGGCCCGCGCCTTCAGCCAGTAGGCGTGGAACGATACCCCCTCCATGTCGACGCCATAGGGGCCGAACGGGTGGTGGTAGCTGTGGCCGATGTGCTTCCAGTCGACGAAGTCGATGCCCAGCTTGAACGTCGCCTTGGTCTTCTTGACGAAGTCGTTCTCGTCCAGCCCCAGCATGCGGTTGAAGATGTTGATCTGCGGGATCGTGGACTCGCCCACCCCGACCGTGCCGATGGCCTCGGACTCGACCAGCGTCACCTTCGTGTAGCCGTCCTTCAGGAAGCGCCCCAAAGCGGCGGCGGTCATCCAGCCGGCGGTGCCGCCGCCGACGATGACGACGCGGCGCAGGCGATGGTTCTCAGTCATTTCGCAAATTCCGGGGCCGCGCAGTAGCGGGCGATGAAGGCTTCGTGGGTGGGCAGGGCCTGGGCGGTCTGGCCGATGATCGTCGACAGGCGGGTCAGCTGGGCTTTCAGCATGTCGGCGGGCAGGGCGTCGGCCAGCGGGTCGTGACGGCGCGGCATGATCCCCTGGCCCAGCAGCACGGCGATCCAGTTGGCGTCGGCGAACAGGTCGTAGTCCGAGCCGAACAGCCGTCCCGAGGCGGCGAAGAGATCCATCTTGCGCCGCAGGGTCTCGGGGATCGCCATCTCGCGGGCCGCTTTCCAGTAGGGCTCGTCCCGGCCGTTGGCGTGGAAGTGCAGGATGATGAAGTCGCGGATCAGCTCGACCTGCAAGGCGGTCAGGCGATTGTACTCGGCGATCTCGACCGGATCGAAACCGCGATCCGGGAACAGGGCCAAAAGCTTGGTGATCCCCGCCTGGATCAGGTGGATCGAGGTGCTCTCCAGCGGCTCCAGGAAGCCGGACGACAGGCCGATGGCCACCACGTTCTTGACCCAGGCGTCCTTGCGCCGACCGGCCTGGAACCGCAGGAAGTTCGGCTCGGCCAGGGCTTCGCCGTCCAGCGTGGCGCGCAGGCGGGCGACGGCCTCGTCATCGCTGATGTGCTTGCTGGAATAGACGTAGCCGTTGCCGGTGCGGTGCTGCAGCGGAATCCGCCAGCGCCAGCCGGCCGTGTCCGCCGTGGCGCGGGTATAGGGGGTGAGGCCGTCGCCGCCGGTCACGCAGGGCATGGCCACGGCGCGGTCGTTTGGCAGCCAATGGCTCCAGTCCTCGAAACCGGCCTTCAGGGTCTGCTCGATCAACAGGCCCCGGAAGCCGGAGCAGTCGACGAACAGGTCCGCCTCCAGCGTGCGGCCGTCGTCCAGCGTCACGCCGGTGACGAAGCCGGTCTCGCCATGCTGCTGCACGCTGGCGACCTTGCCCTCGACGCGGATGACACCGCGCTTTTCGGCCTGGCCGCGCAGGAATTTGGCATAGAGCCCGGCGTCGAAGTGGAAGGCGTATTTCAGGCTCGACATCACCTGGCCCGGGTCTTTCGACGGCAGGGCGAAACGGCCCAGGTGCGAGGCCTGGGCCGACAGGTTGAAGGCGTCGATGGGCGGGGCCCAGCCTTCATGATGGGCGCGCAGCCAGACCTGGTGGAACTTCAGCGCCTCGATATCCAGGCCATAGGCCCCGAACGGGTGCAGGTAGCGGTGGCCCGGTCCCATCCAGTCGACGAACTCGATGGCCAGCTTGAAGCTGGCCTTGGTGGCCAGCATGAACTCGGCCTCGTCGATGCCGAGGATCTCGTTGAAGGTGCTGATCGGCGGGATGGTGGCTTCGCCGACGCCGACGGTGCCGATCTGCTCGGACTCGACCAGGGTGATGGCGGTGGTCGCGGGCAGGGTCTTGGACAGCGCCGCGGCTGTCATCCAGCCGGCGGTGCCGCCGCCGACGATGAGGACGGTGCGGATGGGGGAGGGGCTCATGGGTTGCGGCCCGTATCAAAAAAGCTCGTCATCCCGGCCGCAGCGAAGCGGAGAGCCGGGACCCAGGGGCGACTGCGTTGCGTGGGCCCCTGGGTCCCGGGTCGGCTACGCCGCCCGGGATGACGAGGGTTGTTGGCGATAGGGTCACCCACGCGGCATCGCCTCCGCCGTCTGTTCCAGCACGGCCTTCATCCGCCCCAGCATCTCCCGCGTCTGCGCCAGCGGCGCGCGCTCGACCAACGGATCCCACCGCTTGGGCGTGACGCCCCGCGCCAGCAGCGCATGCACCCACGACCCCTCCGGCCAGGTCTCCTCGTCGTACATCACCACGCGTCCCCGGCTTTCGAACTGCCCGATCTTCCAGGCCAGCTCTTCCGGCGGCGCATCAAGCACTCCCCAGCGCAGGATCGCCATGTCCCGAGCCCGCTCGACGGCCATGGCGGTCAGGCGGTTGAACTCCGCCACCGCCGCCGGACCCGTCGGCAGCAGGGCCGCCAGCCGCGAGACGGTGGTCTGCAGCAGATGCAGGTCGCCGCCATCGGCCGCGCCGATCGACGCCAGCGCGCCGCCGACGGCCACGACATCGCCCTCGACCGCCCGCGCCCGACGGCCGGCCTTCAGCGGCGCGTCGTGGGCGAAGGTCGCGATGCGGTCTTCGACGCCGGTCAGCCGTGCGCCGGTCGGAAGCCAGGCGCTCCAGTCGATCCAATCGCCAGGTTCGCCCGAGGCGTCGACCACCAGGTCGGCGTCGGGACGGTGGTCGACCAGCTCGGCGCCGGCCTTCAGGGCGACCGCTTTCAGGGTCTCGGCGTACGCGGCGGCATCCAGCAGCAGGCCGTGATCCAGCGTCGACAGCGGCGACCGGGGATCGGCGCTCCTCGGCGCGAAGCGGCCCTTCGCCGCCGCCCGGGCCGTCAGGCTCCAGGCCTCCAGCGGCGCGGTCTCGCCATGCGCCTTGGCCCGCAGCCAGTAGTGGTGGAAGGGCAGGCCCTCCATCATGGCGCCGGTGTCGCCGAACGGCTCCAGCATGTCGCCATGGCGCAAGCCCAGCAGCGGCGCGCCGACCTCGATCCCCAGCCGCGCGTGCAGGCCCAGCAGCGCGGGGAGGCCCACCAGCTGGCCATGCGCCGGCGGGGCGGTCTCGCGCACGGCGATCCGCGCCGCGCGGCCCGCGGCCCCGGCCAGCACGGCGGCGGTCAGCCAGGCGTCGACGCCGGTTCCGACGATCAGGATCTTCATGCCCGGGTCCTCCCCTCGACGAAGGCGCGCAGGAAGTCTTCGTGCGCCGGCATGGCCTGGACGGTGCGGGCCACCGCGGTCTTGGTCTCGGCCAGGATCTGGGCGGCGTGGGCGGGATCCAGGGCTTCGGCCAGCGGGTCATAGCCGTCGGGCATGATGTTCTGGCCCAGATAGACGGCCACCCAAGACGGCTCCTTGAAGAAGCCGTCCTTGTAGTTGGCCACCACGCCGCGCTCGCGCCAAAGCTCCATCTTCCAGGCCAGGCTGTCGGGGATGGGCTTGTCGCGGCGGTCGCGCCAGAAGTCGGAATCCTCACGCTGGTTAGCGTGGTAGTGCAGCACCAGGAAGTCGCGGATCCGTTCGAACTCCAGGTCCATGACCCGGTTGTACTCGTCCTGGTCGGCCTGCTCGCAGCCTCGGTGCGGGAAGAGCTCGAGCAGGGTGGTGATCGCCACCTGGATCAGGTGGATCGAGGTGCTCTCCAGCGGCTCCAGGAAGCCCGACGACAGGCCCACGGCGACCACGTTCTTCAGCCACTGCTTCTTGCGCCGGCCGGTCACGAACCGCAGGAAGCGCGGATCGGCCTGAGCCTTGCCGTCCAGCTTTTCCACCAGCACGCGGGCGGCCTCGTCGTCGGCGATGAAGCCCGAGCAGTAGACATAGCCGTTGCCCACCCGGTGCTGCAGCGGAATGCGCCAGCGCCAGCCGGCGTCGTCGGCCGTGGCGCGGGTATAGGGCTTGGCCGGTTCGACGGAATCGCAGGGCACGGCGACGGCGCGGTCGCAGGGCAGCCATTGCGTCCAGTCATCGTAGCCGGCCTTCAGCGCGCCCTCGATCAGCAGGCCCCGGAAGCCCGAGCAGTCGACGAACAGATCGCCCTCGATCGCCTGGCCGCTCTCCAGCGTAATGCCGGTGACGAAGCCGTCCTCGGGACGTTGCTGGACGCTGGTCACCTTGCCCTCGGTGCGGACCACGCCCCGGGCCTCGGCATAGTCGCGCAGATAGAGGGCGTAGAGCGTCGCGTCGAACTGGTAGGCGTAGTTGAAGGTCGAGCCCAGCGAGCGCGGATCGGCGGCGGGCGGCACGAACTTGCCGGCGAAGGCGGCCATGATCGGCAGGCTGTAGACCTCGATCGGGTCGACCGTTCCTTGCCCCCGCGCGGCAAGATGTCGCGCCCGCAGCCAATGCTGATGGAACGGCGCGCCGCCGATCGGATGGCCATAGGCGCCGAACGGATGGATGTAGGTCTCGCCCTTGCGCCCCCAGTCGCGGAACTCGATGCCCAGCTTGTAGGTGGCCTGGGTCCGGCGCATGAAGTCGGCCTCGTCCAGGCCCAGGCGCGCGTTGTAGTGGCGGATGTGGGGGACCGTGGCCTCGCCCACGCCGACCGTGCCGATCTCGGCCGACTCGATCAGGGCGATCTCGATGGGCAGGCCCTTGAGCATGGCCGAAAGCCCGGCGGCGGTCATCCAGCCGGCGGTGCCGCCGCCGACGATGACGATCTTGCGGATCGCTTCGGTCATCTGATGCTCCCTCCCCAGAGCATTCGTCCCCATTGTCGTGACCGGGGGACAAAACAGCAAATTGACAACGCTGTCTTACGTTGTCATCCTTCTTATCAAGCCGGACGTCGAGATCCGGTTCGTCGTGGCCGCACCACGAGTGGGGAGGATACCAGGTCGGGACCAGAGGCTGCAGGACCGCGGTGACGCGAGGCCTCTCTCCAGAATGGTAGCGTTCCCATTCCTACGGCTACTCGAACCGGACCCGTGTGACAACGGCTTGACGAGCAGTGGTCTATCATGTGATCTGACAACAATGGTCACGGTAACATGACCGATGGTAGCGCTACCTTGCTGCCATAACGAACAAAAGGGGAGGTGGACTAATGGGAACGGCCAACAGGCCGTCCGCGACTCGCGGACGTATTTCTTTCGCTGACAATCTGAAGTACGGGGCCTCGGCGCTTGCGCTGGGCATGCTGATGGTCGGCGCGCCGGCCATGGCGCAGGACAAGAAGGATGACGCGCAGACGGTCGACGAAGTCGTCGTCACCAGCATCCGTCAGAGCCTGAAGAGCAGCCAGCAACTGAAGCAGTCGTCCGACATCATCGGCGACTCGATCACCGCTGAAGACATCGGCGCCCTGCCGGACCGCTCGGTCACCGAAGCGCTGTCGCGCGTGCCGGGCGTGTCGATCAACCGCTTCGCCGCGGGCGTCGACCCCGACCACTTCTCGACCGAAGGTTCGGGCGTGGTCGTGCGCGGCCTGAACTTCGTGCGTTCGGAACTGAACGGCCGCGACACCTTCACGGCCAACAACGGCCGTATCCTCAGCTTCGCTGACGTTCCCTCGGAACTGATGGGCGGCGTGGACGTGTTCAAGAGCCCCTCGGCCGACCTGATCGAAGGCGGCATCTCGGGCACGGTGAACCTGCGCACGCGCCTGCCGTTCGACAGCAAGGACCGCATCCTGTCGATGTCGGCGGAAGTCAGCTACGGCGACTTCTCCAAGAAGTACCGTCCGACCTACACCCTCCTGTACAGCAACCGCTGGGACACCGCCGCCGGCGAGTTCGGCCTGCTGGCCAGCTATGTGGACTCGCGCCTGGCCAGCCGCAGCGACGCCATCCAGGTGTCGAACTTCGGCTGCCGCACCAATCTGGGCCAAGCGATCTCGGATTGCGGCAATGGCACGAAGGGCGTGTGGTTCCCGCGTGGCGCGGCGTTCCGCTCGACGGAAAACGAGCGTCGTCGCGAAGGCCGCGCCTTCGCCGCTCAATGGAAGAGCAACGACGGCACCATGCAGGCCGCGTTCCAGTACCTGCGTTCCAAGGCCAAGGCCGAGTGGACCGAGCGCGCCATCGAAATCGCCACCGACAACGTCACCAGCAACGGCGACTCGCGTCCGGTCGAGGGCACCACGTTCTCGTTCGACGACCAGGGGGTCTTCACCAAGGGCGTCATCACCGGCACGACCGGTTGGCGTGACGACCAGAACGGCGCGGATCCGCGCACGCCGATCGACGGCCTGCAGTCGAACAACATCCGTCGTGACGAAAGCCAGACGACGATCACGTCGGACTACGGCTTCAACTTCAAATGGACCCCGAACGAGCACTGGGGTGTCCTGTTCGACGCCCAGCACGTGGACTCGTCGGTCGACGCCATCAGCATGGGCCTGTGGGCTTCGACGTTCCAGAACGCCGCGATCGCGCTGAACGGCAGCGGCCTGCCGGACATCAGCTTCCTGCCGCCGTCCAACGGCCAGACGATCTCGAACTGCGCGCCGACCAGCGCCAGCTGCCCGTCTTATATGCGCGGGGCCCACAGCAGCTTCAGCGACCCGTACAACAACTTCTGGCGCTCGGCGATGGACCACATCGAGCAGTCGGAAGGCAAGGAAGACGCCGTCAAGGTGGACGTCGAGTACAAGTTCAACGACGACACCTGGTTCGACTCGGTGAAGGCCGGCGTGCGCTGGTCGGAACGCGATCAGACCACCCGCTTCTCGACCTACAACTGGGGCGTGCTGTCCGAGATCTGGGGCGGCGGCGGTCCGGTCTGGATGGACGATCCGATCAACAGCAACCCGACCACGGCCGGCGGCTTCAACAGCACCTCGCAGGTCGAGTCCTACGCGTTCGACAACTTCCTGCGCGGCAAGATGGTCGTCCCGACCGGCAACCAGCCGCGTCTGTTCTACGTCAACAACACGGTCGACAACTACGCCGCCGTCTCGCAGTTCGCCCTGTCGGTCGGCGACGAGTGGCGCGACCGCCTGACTGGCGGCTGCCCGCAGAACTGGGTCCCGCTGGCGCAGCGTTGTAACGTCGTCGCCGGCACGCCCTTCCTGCCGCAGGAAATCAATCCTGTGAACGAGAAGACCCAGTCGGCCTATCTGATGACCCGCTTCGCCGGCGACATCGGCGAGGCCCGCGTCAGCGGCAATATCGGCCTGCGCTACACCAAGACCAACCGTCAGGCCTCGGGCTTCCTGTCGTTCCCGCAGGCCACCGGCCTGGCGACCGAGCAGGACTGCGTGGACGCCTTCGCCGAGTGGCAGGCGCTGCCGGATCCGAAGGAGCCCTTCACGCCGTCGTCGTTCTGCGGTCTGACGCCGCAGGTCCGCGCCGCCGCCCGGGCCTGGGCGAACGGCGCGGTCACGCCCAGCACGGTGAAGACCTCGTTCGACTACTGGCTGCCCAGCCTGAACGTGAAGGTGGTCATGCCGCATGGCCTGCAGTATCGCTTCGGCCTGTCGAAGACGATCACGCCGCCGGACATCGGCCTGACCCGCAACTACTTCGGCCTGGCGCTGAACACCAATGCCGACGGCATCTCCAACGGCGTGCCCTCGGGCAACGTGACGGTGGGCAACCCCTACCTGAAGCCGACCCAATCGAAGAACATCGACGCCTCGGTCGAGTGGTACTTCGCCCCGGTCGGTTCGCTGACGGTGGCGGCCTTCTGGAAGCAGCTGACCGACGTCAACTTCAACTCGACCGCCCGCGTGCCGTTCACCAACAACGGCGCCACGTTCGACGTGCTGGTGACGACGCCCGGCAACTCGACCGTCAAGTCGACGGTCAAGGGCTTCGAAGTCGGCTACCAGCAGTTCTACGACTTCCTGCCCAAGCCGTTCGACAAGCTGGGCATCAACGCCAACTACAGCTACATCGACAGCTCGGGCGTGCCGCAAAGCACGCTGTCGGCGACCGACCCCGACGTGGCCGCCGGCCGCATCACCACGGTCGACACCAGCAAGCTGCCGCTGCAGGGCCTGTCCAAGCACAACGCCAACTTCGCGGTGGTCTACGAGACCAGCAAGGTGTCGGCGCGCCTGGCCTACAACTGGCGTTCGGACTTCCTGCTGACCGTCCGCGACGTGATCGTGCCGTTCGCCCCCGTGATGAACGAGGCGACCGGCCAGCTGGACGGCTCGATCTTCTACAACGTCACGCCGAAGATGAAGATCGGCCTGCAGGGCGTGAACCTGACCAACGAGACGACCCGTACGACGCAGATCCTCAACAACGAACTGCTGAAGACCGGTCGCTCGTGGTTCATGGCCGACCGCCGCTACACGCTGGTCCTGCGCGCCAGCTTCTAAGGTTCGTGGACGCCGGCTCGAGGGTCTCCCCCTCGGGCCGGCGGATACGGATGGATGGGCTTTTCCGGCTTTCGATCCTCGTTTCGAAAGTCGGCCGGAAGAGCCCGGTTACTCCTGCCAACTGTCTTTGTTTTGGCGCGCATCGTTCCTCCAAGACGGTGCGCGCCTTTTTCTTGGGAGCGTGACGCATGAGCCTTTCGCGTCGAGATCTTCTGGCCCTGGGCGCGGCTGGAGCCGCCAGCGCCTACGCCGGCTGCGCCTTTGCTGATGAAACCCCGCTGCGCGACCTGGCCAAGGCCAAGGGCGTCTATTTCGGCAGCGCCGTCGGGGCGGGCCCCAAGGGCTCGATCACCGGCTCGTTCGAAGACCACGCCTATCTCGAGATCCTGGCCCGCGAGTGCGGCGTGCTGGTGCCCGAGAACGAGCTGAAGTGGTACGTCGTCCGCGCCCGCGGGCCCCAGTACTATGACTTCGGCCGCGCCGACCGCATCGCCGAATTCGCCAAGCAGAACGGCCAGGCCCTGCGCGGCCACACCCTGCTGTGGCACCACCCGCAGTGGTTCCCCGAATGGACCAAGACCTACGACTTCGGCTCGAAGCCCGCCGAGGCGGCGGCCAAGATGGTCACCGAGCACATCCAGGCCCTGTGCGGCCGCTATCCGCAGATGATCTCGTGGGACGTGGTCAACGAGACGGTCGATCCCAAGGACGGCTCGATCCGCTCGACGTTCCTATCCGACGCCATGGGCAAGGAGCAGGTGCTGGACCTGTCGTTCCAGGTCGCCCGCCAGGCCGCGCCCAAGGCCCGGCTGGTCTACAACGATTACATGAGCCAGGAAGTCGGCAACGAGAAGCACCGCTACGGCGTGCTCAAGCTGCTGGAGGGCTTCAAGAAGCGCGGCACGCCCGTCGACGCCCTGGGCATCCAGAGCCACATCGGGGCCGAGAACGCCGACAGCTTCACCGGTTTCGGCAAGCCGCAGACCCAGGAATGGACGGCCTTCCTGAACGACGTCACCGGCATGGGTTACGACCTGCTGGTCACCGAGTTCGACGTCCACGACAAGGGCCTGCCGGCCGCCTTCGGCCCGCGCGACGCCGAGGTCGCGGCCTACGCCAAGGCCTTCCTCGACCAGATGCTGTCCTACAAGCAGACCAAGGAGATCCTGGCCTGGGGCATGGTCGACAAATATTCGTGGCTGCAGAACCAATGGTACCGCCAGGACAAGCTGCCCAAGCGCCCGACGTTGTATGATGACGACTACAAGCCCAAGCCGCTGCGCGAGGCTGTGGCGGCGGCGTTCCGGGCGGCGCCGGCGCGGTAGGGCTTGCTGACCTTTGGGATGATTTCAGAAATCCCGTTTCCCCGGCGAAAGCCGGGGCCCAGATCATGGGGCTGTGAGCGCCAGGATTGGTCAAAGCTCAGGCTGAATCTGGGTCCCGGCTTTCGCCGGGAAGACGGAATAGGGGAGTGTTGTTGATGCGTATTGTGACCGCCGCCCTGGCTCTGGCCCTGCTGGCCACCACAGCCCAAGCCGCCTCCAACACCGCCCAGTTCACCAACTTCATCTACAGCGGCAGCGACCCGTCGGACTCGGTCAAAACCGCCCCCGGCCAGTACCGCAACCCGATCGTCCAGGGCTTCTACCCCGACCCGTCGGTCACCCGGGTTGGCAACGACTTCTACCTGGTCAACTCGACCTTCGCCTGGTTCCCGGGCCTGCCGGTGCACCACTCGACCGACCTGGTCCACTGGGAGCAGATCGGTAATGCGCTGGACCGCCCCGGCATGCTGGACTTCAAGCGCCTGGGCCTGTCGCGGGCCGTGTTCGCGCCGGCCATCACCCATCACGACGGGCTGTTCTACATCCTCAACACCTGCGTCGACTGCGGCGGCAACTTCCTGATCACCGCCAAGGATCCCAAGGGGCCGTGGTCGGATCCGGTGTGGCTGCCGGAAGTCGGCGGCATCGACGCCTCGCTGTTCTTCGACGATGATGGCCGGGCGTGGATCGTCAACAACGACAACCCGCCTGGCCCTGCCGAATACCAGGGCCACCGCGCCATCTGGATCCAGGAATACGACCCCAAGGCCCAGAAGACGATCGGCCCCCGCAAGGTGCTGCTGGACAAGGGCGTGGATCCCTCCACCAAGCCGATCTGGCCCGAGGGGCCGCACATCCTCAAGAAGGACGGCTGGTACTATCTGGTCGCCGCCGAGGGCGGCACGGCAGAGGGTCACAGCCAGGTGGTGCTGCGGTCCAAGTCGGCGACCGGGCCATATGCTCCGTATAAGGACAATCCGATCCTGACCCAGCGCGGCCTGCCCAAGGACCGCCCGCTGCCGATCACCTCGGCCGGCCACGCCGACATCGTCGACGCCCCGGATGGCACGTGGTGGGCGACCTTCCTGGCCGTGCGCCCCTACGGCGACGACACCTACAACACCGGCCGCGAGACTTTCCTGCTGCCGGTCGAGTGGAAGGATGGCTGGCCGGTGATCCTGCCCAACGGCCAGACGATCCCGTACACGCACGCCGCGCCGAAACTGCCGGCCCTGAAGGCGCCGCCGACCTCGGGTCCGTTCCGGGTCGCCGAGACCTTCGCCGGGCCCGAGCTGCCCAAGAGCTGGATGACCATGCGCATCCCGACCTCGCGCTGGTGGTCGGTGAAGAGCGGCATCCTCAGCCTGGAGGCCCGCGCGGCCAAGATCGGCGACAACGACCAGCCCAGCGTCTGGGCCCGCCGCCAGCAGCACATGAACGCCACGGTCCAGACGACGGTGCTGTTCACGCCCAAGGCCGATGGCGACAAGGCCGGCCTGGTGGCGGTGCAGAACGACGACTTCTACTGGTTCGTCGGCCTGGTGCGCGACGGTGGGCGGACGGTGGTGCGCGTGGAGAAGCGGGCCGGGAAGAATGATCCGGTCGACGGCGTCGTGGTGGCGGAAAAAGCTGTTTCCCTCAAATCGGGCCAGGGTTTGAACTTGAAGATCACGGCCAAGGGCGGGGCGCTGGATTTCGCCTGGGGCACGGCGCCGGGGGCTTGGGACACGCTGGTGGCGGGGGCGGACGGGACCTCGCTGAGCACCAAGGTCGCGGGTGGGTTCGTCGGGACGATGCTGGGCGTCTACGCGCATGGCGCGGAGCAGTAGCGCGAGGCTGGACGGTTCTTCTCTCCTCCCCCTTTGGGGGAGGGGGACCGCCGAATGGCGGTGGAGGGGCCAGCGCCGGCCGACTCATGACCAGCCCCCTCCGTCACGCCACGCTGCGCGGGCGCGCCACCTCCCCCAAGAGGGGGAGGTGAGGGTGAGCCGCCGGCCCCTACCGGTACTTGTACAGCTTCACCCGCTGCACCCCGAACGCCGTCGGCGGCAGCCGCACATGCCGCCCCTGGTGGGTCTGGTCCCCGTTCAGCCAGCGCCCGTCGACCCACTGACCGCCGTCGAAGCTCACCTCCCGCACGCTCTCCAGCCCCACGCTCGCCCCCTGCGTCGCGAAGGTGATCGTGATCCCCCGACCCGCCACCAGGAACTCATCGGCCGAGAGCTGGATCACCAGCCCGCCATGGCTGGCATAGTCCTGCGCATCCTTCGGCGTCCACGGATCGACCACCGTCACCGTGAAATCCCACGCCCCGAAGCTGGCCTTCCGAGGCGTCAGGTCCACCGTCCCGTCATAGGCCACCGGCGCCCGGAACCCTCGCATGGTCTTGCCGCCGTTGTGGGTGATGATCAGCGGCGTCAGCTGGTCCAGCAGCCGATACGCCGCGCCCAGGGCCTTCACCCCCTCGGGCGGCAGGTTCTCGATCGAAAAGGGCGAGAAGCCGATCGCGTCATGCTCGCCGATCGCCCAGAAGGCGTTGCCGGGGGCGGGCGTCTTGCCGGCCTGGTCGGCCTCGGGGATGAACAAGGGCTGGTCGGCCCGGTCGTAGGGCGGCATCCATTTGACGAAGTCGGCGAAGTAGATGTCCGGGCTCAGCATGTCCAAGGACGGCGCCGCCGCCCGCCACAGGTCGATCAGATGCGGCAGCGGCCCGGCGCTGGGATAGCCGCCAGGGACCGTACCCGGCCGGGGCAGGGCGGCGTTGACATACATCGGCAGCCCATAGGCCTTTTTGCCGGCCGCCGTCACCGCCTCGACATAGCGACCGAAGGTCCAGGCCTGCCACAGCTCGTCGGTCGCCGCAGAGGCGCCGAACACCGCTTCCCAGGCGCCGGTCTTCTTGGCCCCGGTCGCCTTCAGCACCGCCGCCGGCACGGGCTTCCTGAAGTCGTCCTCGGCCGCTTTGCCGTGGTCCCGCGCCTGGGGCAGCATGCCGATCTCGTTCTCGACCTGGACCATCAGGACCGTGCGCTTTTCCCCGTCCACGGCCTTCAGGTGCGCCATCATCGCGGCATAGGCCTTGGCGTCGGCGTTGCGGGTGGCGGGGTACGAGGCGCTGAGGATCTCGACCGCCTTGCCTTCCGCCGTGCGGGCCAGGGGGAAGCGGATCTGGTCATGTTTCACCCAGGCAGGCGTGTAGGTCGACATGCTGTTCTTCCACGCCCCGAACCACAGTAGGACAAGGCGCATGTCGTTGGCGCGAGCTTGCTGGATCATGCCGTCCAGCACGGTGAAGTCGAACTTCCCCTCGACCGGTTCGATCTGCTCCCAGGTCACCGGCGCCAGCACCGTGTTCAGGTTCGCCGCCTTCAGCACCGCCCAGTGGCCGGACAGATCCTTGAGGTCCGAGCTGCTCGAATTGCCCAGCTCGCCGCCCAGGATCAGGAACGGTTTGCCGCCCACCAGCAGCCGATGCGCGCCGTCCTGACGGGCGATGCGGGGGATGTCTTCGGCATGGGCGGGGATAGCAAGGCCCAGGGCCAGGGCGGCGCTCAAGGTGGTAAGACTGTTTCGCATGGCAGAGGTCAGATGACGTCATGACACTTGTAAGATCAATGCTCAAAATGGCCGTGGCGGTGGGCCTCGCGGTCGCCACCCCGGCCGCCGCCCAGTTCCCGCAACGCGACGTCGCCGCCGGTCAGGCCGAGCATGCGCGGATGCTGAAAAGCCTGGGCATCGACAAGCCGCTGCGCCCCGGCGTCGACGGCTACAACAAGGCCGCGCCCAACGCCGTGAACTACGACGAGGCCAAGGCCGGGCCGTTCAGCCTGCTGCCCGACCCGCTGGCCTTCCCGGACGGGCGCCCGGTCCCCGACGCCGACGCCTGGTGGAAGACCCGCCGGCCCCAATTGGTCGAGTTGTTCGAACGCGAGGAACACGGGCGGATCCCGAAGAATGCGCCGAAGGTCACCTGGACGGTGGTCAAGGAAACCAAGACCGTCCGCGCCGGTGTGCCGGTGGTCGAAAAGCGCCTGGCCGGGGTCGCCGACAACCGCCGGGCGCCGTCGATCAGCGTGACCCTCGACCTCCTGGTGGTGACGCCCGAGGGCAAGACTGGCGTCCCGCTGATTCTGGAGCTTGGCTTCCCCGACGGCCCGCCCTGGGCGCGCAATCGTCCGCCGCCGCCCGGTCCGGATTGGCGCGACCTGGTGCTCGCAAGGGGATGGGGCTACGCGATCCTGGATCCCACCAGCGTCCAGGCCGACGACCCGGGCAAGCTGAATCAGGGCATCATCGGCCTGACCAATCGCGGCCACCCCCGCAAGCCCGACGACTGGGGCGCCCTGCGCGCCTGGGGCTGGGGCGTCAGCCGCAGCATCGACTACTTCGAGACCGACCCGGCGATCGACGCCAAGCGGGTCGGGATCGAGGGGCTGTCGCGCTACGGCAAGGGCGCGCTGGTGGCCATGGCCTACGAGCCGCGCCTGGCGGTCGGCCTGATCGCCTCGTCCGGCGAGGGCGGCGCCAAGCTGCATCGCCGCAAGCGCGGCGAGCAGGTCGAGAACCTGGCCGCCGAGGGCGAGCACCACTGGATGGCCGGGAACTTCCTGAAATATGCCGGCCCGCTGACCGCCGACGAGCTGCCGGTGGATAGCCACGAGCTGATCGCCCTGGTCGCGCCGAGGCCGCTGTTCATCAGCGTCGGCAATGACGAGGCCGACGCCTGGACCGACCCGCGTGGGATGTTCATGGCCACCGTGGCGGCCGGGCCGGTCTACCGCCTGCTGGGCAAGAAAGACCTGGGGGCGACGACCTTCCCCGCGCCCCTGACCCTGATCGCCGACGGCGACCTGGCCTTCCGCCAGCACGAGGGCGGGCATACGCCGGGTCCCAACTGGCCGTTCTTCCTGGACTTCGCGGCGCGGTACTTCGAGGGGAAGTAGCGGCGAAGCGCCCCCTCCGTCACGCTGCGTATCCGCAGCGCGCCACCTCCCCCGTTTCACGAGGGAGGAGGAGGCTGAACCCTCCTGCCCCGCTTGCGGGGGAGGTGGATCGGCGCCGATAGGCGACGAGACGGAGGGGGCGCTTCACCGCCACGCAACCCCCAATCCCGGGGGTGTCCCCATAACGGCGTTCCGTGAGAGTTGCGGCCGTGCTTGTCCTGCCCCAAGCTCGGCTCATCCATGCGTACGTCGTCACCCACCACCCTGTTGCTCGGCGTCGTCCTGCTGTGCGTGGCGACCGCCCTGGCTGGCGTGTGGATGGCGTTGAGCCCGGCTTGGCTGGGGGCGGGCTTCGACACGCGTCCTGATGGGGCGATCACCATCACCCGCCTGGACCCGCAAGGGCCGCTGGCGCGGGCCGGGGCCAAGGTGGGGGATCGGCTGGCTGGAATCGGCGCCGACCCGACGGCCCCGGCCTTGCGCGCCGCCGAGATCGGCGGGCTGGACAGTCCGGCCACCCAGGCAGAGGCCCATCAGCGCCGCCGCCTGCAAGGCGCCTTCGCTGACGCCCTGAAGGCGCGGCCGCTGGTGGTGCGGCTGGCGGGCGCCGACAATGTCCAGCGCCCCGTGACCGTGGACGACCGGCCCCGGCCGCTGACCACCTTGAACTCCGAGTTCTGGGCTAACCTGGCGTTCGGCCTGATCGCGGCCCTGATCGTCGGCTGGGTCTGGGCGCTGCGGCCGCGCGACCTGGCCACCCAGCTGTTCGGGCTGACGGGCCTGTCGATGCTGGCCTTCACCTTCGGCTGGGCCGTCAATTCCAGCGTCGAACTGGTCGCCGACGCTGCCCTGGCCCTGACGTCCCAGCTCTTGAACATGACCGGCGCGGTGGCGTTCGGCGGGGCGATGATCGCCTTCTTCCTGGCCTATCCCAAGCGGGTGACGCGGTGGCCGGTGGCGTGGCTGATCCCGCTGTGGCTGCTGGGCTGGGCGATGACGCCGCTGCTGCCCGGCAACCCCTCGCTGGACAGCACCGGCCAGGCGGTGACCTCGCTGGAGATGGCCCTGATCATCGTCGCCATCGGCGTCCAGGCCTTCGCCAGCCGCAAGGATCCCGCCGCCATGGCCGCGACCCGGTGGCTCGGCCTGTCGGTGATCGTCGGCGCCGGCGCCTTCATCGGCAATGTCGCCGTGCCCATCGCTCTCGGCCGCGCGCCGTTCCTGGACCCCCGCTACTCGCTGGGCTTCTTCGTGATCATCTATGTCGGCATGGCCGTGGGCCTGCGCCGCCACAAGCTGTTCGAGCTGGACCAGTGGGCGTTCCGGATCCTGTTCTACCTGAGCGCTGGCGCGGCCATGCTGGCCCTGGACGGCCTGCTGATCACCGCCCTGGGCGCGGCGCCCAGCACGGCGCTGGGCGTGTCGCTGCTGGTCGTCGCCTTCGCCTACCTGCCGTTCCGCGACGTGCTGTGGCGGCGCACGATCGGCCGCAAGACCATGAAGGAGCACGAGATGTTCGCCGCCGTGGCCCAGGTCGCCCTGATCCACGACGCCGAGGCCCGCGCTGGGGCGTGGAAGGCCCTGCTGTCGCGGGTCTACGAGCCATTGGAGATTTCCGCTGGCGGGCCGCTGGTCCGCGCCCAGATCCTGGACGAGGGCGTGGCGCTGGGCCTGCCCGCCGCCGCCGGGACCACGGCCCTGACCTTGCGCTTCCCGTTCCGGGGGCGAGGCCTGTTCGGCACGGCCCAGGCCCAGCTGGCCGATCAGCTGGTGGGGCTGCTCAGCCAGATCGAGGAAGGTCGCGACGCCTATGCCCGCGGGGTCGTGGAGGAGCGCCTGCGCATCGCCCGCGACCTGCATGACGACGTCGGGGCGCGGCTGCTGTCGGGCCTGCACCGCCAGGACCTGTCCCAGACCCGCGAAGCCATGCGCGGCGCGATCGGCGACCTGCGGGCCATCGTCTCGGGCCTGTCGGGCCACGACCTGCCGCTGGAGGCGGTGCTGGCCGACCTGCGCCATGAGACGTCCGAGCGGCTGGAGGCGGCGGGCCTCTCCCTGGACTGGCCGCCCGTCGAGCTGGCCGACCCCGACCGCACCGCGCCCTACCGCGTCTACAAGAACCTGACCTCGGCCGTGCGCGAGGTGGTGTCCAACGCCATCCGCCACGCCGGCGCGACGACCGTGGCGGTGACCGTGCATGAGGACGGCGGGCGGCTGGAGCTGACCCTTAGCGACGACGGCGTCGGCCTGCCCGGTGAGCCGGGCCGGCGCAGCGGCCTGGCCAACCTGGAACGCCGCCTGGGCGAGATCGGCGGGGCGGTCGAGATCCCCGAGACCACCAAGGGCACGGTCATCCGCCTGTCGGCCCCGATCGACGCGAGCGCCGCCGCATGAGCCTGCCGTCTACCGCCCTCGTTCTGGAGGATCAGGCCGAGACCCGCGAGCACCTGCTGGCGGCGTTGTCGGAGGCCTTTCCGGGCGTGGTGGCGAAGGGGGCGGCAGACCTGGCCGAGGCGCGGTCGTTCCTGGACGCCGGGGCGCCGGATCTGGCGCTGGTGGACTTGGGGCTGCCGGACGGGCGCGGCGTCGACTTCCTGCGCGACCTGGCCGAGCGCTCCGGCGGCGCGACCCGGTCGGTGGTGGTGACCATCTATGCCGACGATCACCACCTGTTCGACGCCATCGCGGCGGGGGCGGGCGGCTACCTGCTCAAGGACATGGGCCGCGACGAGCTGGTCCGCTACCTGCGGCGGCTGGAAGCGGGCGAGACCCCGCTATCGCCGGCCGTGGCGCGGCGGATGCTCGACTACTTCCGCAAGCCCCAGGCGGTCACGGAGCCCGAGGCGGCTTTGACCCCGCGCGAGACCGAGGTGCTGCGGCTGATCGGCCGGGGCCTGCGCTCGGGCGAGGCGGCCAAGGTGATGGGCGTCACCGAGCTGACCGTGGCGGGCTATGTGAAGGCGATCTACCGCAAGCTCAACATCTGTTCGCGGGCGGAGGCGGCGCTGGAGGCGGCGAAGCGGGGGTTGGTCTAGGGCGGCTGGCAAGACCAACAAAATCCCGTTTCCCCGGCGAAGGCCGGGGCCCAGGTTCAGCCTGAGCGGCTGGGGATGATCCGAGATACGGCCCGTTAGCGCGGGGAGCGCTTGTGGGTTCGATCTGGGCCCCGGCTTTCGCCGGGGAGACGGAGGAGGGGCGAACTTTCGCCGCGAACTTCGGCTCAAGGATCGCTACGGTGTCGCCGACTGACACCAGCGTTCGAAAGACTCTTGATGCGCCTTCTCGCTCCTCTGGCCCTTGCGGCCTTCCTCGCCGCCGGCGCGGCTCACGCCCAGGTCACGCCGACCGCGCCGCCGCAGCTGAACGCCGGGCCGTCGGCCAATGCCGTGGCCGGCAAGGCCTTCCTGGAGAAGAACGCCAAGGCGCCGGGCGTCGTCACCCTGCCGTCGGGCCTGCAATACAAGATCACCACCAGCGGCCCCAAGACCGGCCCGTCGCCGAAGCTGGGCGACATCGTCAAGGTCCACTACGAGGGCAAGCTGCTGGACGGCACGGTGTTTGACTCGAGCTTCGCGCGCGGCAAGGCGGTGATCATGCCGGCCGACGGCCTGATCCCGGGCTGGCTGGAGGCCCTGCCGCTGATGAAGGTCGGGGACGAGTGGACGCTGTATATCCCGGCCGAGCTGGGCTACGGCGGCCGCGACATGGGCGAGATCCCGCCGGATAGTACGCTGGTGTTCCGGCTGCAGCTGATCGGGATGCTGGCGGTGGACTAGCGGTCTTACTTGCCCCCTCCGCGCTTCGCGCTCCTCCCCCGGAGGGGGAAGAAGGATCGTGGCGCACCTTCCGCCCCCTTCGGGGGCGGACGACCGCGAAGCGGTCAGGTGGGGGCAAGTGACCGGTTGTTACTTCTGCCGCGACTTCATCAACGGCTGGATCCGCTCCCCGAAATCCTCCACCCCCTTCACGAAGTCATCAAACGTCAGCAGCACCCCGGCCGTGCCCGGCACCGCCGCGATCTCGTCCATCATCCGGGCGATGCTCTCATAGCTGCCCACCAAGGTGCCCATGTTCAGGTTCACCGCCGATTCCGGCGCCGCCAGCTGGGTCGTGTTGGTCGTGGCCCCGGCCTTGGCATTGGGCGCGGCCTGGTTGGTCAGCCACGCCAGCGCCTCCTGGTCCGCCCCCTCGCGGTAGGACTGCCACTTGGCCATGGCCTTCTCGTCGGTCTCGTCGGCGATGATCATGAACAGCAGGAACGACTGCACGTCGCGGCCGGTCTTTTCCGCCGCCGCCTCCAGGCGCTTGTTCACCGAGGCGAAGGCAGTCGGCGTGTTGGTCCCCTTGCCCAGGGCGAAGCTGTAGTCGGCATATTGCGCCGTGAAGGCCAGGCCCTCGTCGGACGAGCCGGCGCAGATCAGCTTGGTCTCCTTGGGGTGCGGGCTGACCCGGCAGTCGTCCATGGTGAAGTACTTGCCCTTGAAGTCGGAAACCCCGGTCTCCAGCAGCTCCTTCAGCACGGTCGTGTATTCGGCCAGGTAGTTGTAGCGGTCGGTATAGTGCGCCTCGCCCGGCCACAGGCCCATCTGCGAGTACTCGGCCTTCTGCCAGCCGGTGACCAGGTTGATGCCGAAGCGCCCCGGGGCGATCGAGTCGATGGTCGAGGCCATGCGCGCCACGATGGCCGGCGGGATGGTCAGGGTGGCGACGGTGGCGAAGATCTTGATCTTGCTGGTCACGGCCGCCAGGCCCGACATCAGGGTGAAGCTCTCGAGATTGTGCTCCCAGAACTGGGTCTTGCCCCCGAACCCGCGCAGCTTGATCATCGAGAGCGCGAAGTCGAAGCCGTACTTCTCGGCCTTCTGGGTGATTTCTTTATTGAGCTCGAAGCTGGGCATGTACTGCGGAGAGTTCTCCGAGATCAGCCAGCCGTTGTTGCCGATGGGGATGAAGACGCCGACCTGCATGGGAATTGCCCCTTTGTCTGATCTCTAAAGTCCGTTTCCCCGGCGAAGGCCGGGGCCCAGATTCATCCGGGACGGTTTGGGTTGATCCGAGATGCGCCCCGTCAGTTCGCGGGAGGCCCTGGGTTCGATCTGGGCCCCGGCTTTCGCCGGGGAGACGGGGGAGGGGAGAGGCATCACGCCCCCTCCAGGAACTTCACCAGTCCCTCGTTGAACGTCTCCGGATCCGTCACCGTGAACCCATGCCCGCCCCAGGCGACCTGCTGGAAGTCCGCGTTCGGAAGGCGGCCGGCCAGGCGTTGCGAGCACAGCGGCGGCACCAGCATGTCGTCGGCGGACGCCGAGATCAGCACCCGGTGGGTGATCTCCTCCAGCCGCGCGTCGATGTCGAAGGCCAGCAAGGCGTTGATCCGGGCCAGCATCACCTCGCGCGGCGGGAAGCCGGCCACGTGGTGGGCCTCCTCGGCCTGGAGCCGGGTGTGGTTCCGCGAGATCCAGTCGGCCGGATAGAGGAAGATCGGCTGGGCGTGGACGTACGCTTCCGGCCCGGTGTCGTTCAGCAGGTGGATGCGGGTGTCGAAGCAGCGGCGGATGTGCGGGTCGGGCCGGCTCCAGCCGTTGACCACCACCAGCTTGGCCAGGCGGTCGGGATGGTCGAGGGCCAGTTGCAGGCCGGCATTGCCGCCGGCCGCGTGGCCGACGACATGCGCTTTCGCGAGGCCCAGGGCGTCCATGACCTTGACCATGTCGTCTGCCATGTGGGCGACGGTGTAGTGGGGCGGCAGTTCGCGGGTGCTGCGCCCCGTGCCCCGGTGGTCGTAGGTGACCACCGGCCAGCGCTCCAGCAGCGCCGCCATCTGCGGCCCCCAGAACGCGCCGGAACCGCCCAGGCCCGACGACAGCAGCACGACCTCGCGGCCGGCCACGGGGCCGCCATGCAGTTCGTAGAACAGGCCGTCGACGACGCCGGAACTCACAACCCCACCCCCAATCCGACCATCCCCGCGAAAGCGGGGACCCAAGCTGAGTGAGCGGATTTCAGCTCGGCCGCGCCACGCCCCGAAAGGCCGCTTGGGTCCCCGCTTTCGCGGGGATGATCGGGGGACGGGGAAGTCATTATTTCTTACCGATGTGCGCCACGGACGCGATCTCGACCACGAAGCCGGGCTTCACCAGGCCGCACTGGATGCAGTAGCGGGCCGGTTTGTCGCCGGGGAAATACTCGGCATAGACCTTGTTCATCGGCGCGTAGTGCGACCAGTCGGTCAGGAAGATGTGGTTCATGGTCACGTCCTCCATCGTGCCGCCGGCGGTCTCGATCACCGACTTGATGGTCTCCAGCACCTGCCGGGTCTGGGACTCGGCGTCGTCGGGGAAGGCGACGTTGTTGTCCTTGTCGAAGGCCAGGGTGCCCGAGACATAGACGATCCCGTCGGCCAGCGTGCCGGGCGAGAAGGGGGCGATGGGGACGCCGGTCCCGGGCGGGGTGATGACGGTCTTGGGCATCCTGGTTTCCTTCTCATCCTCACCAAAACCCCGTTTCCCCGGCGAAAGCCGGGGCCCAGATTCATCCGGGGCGTTTGGGGTGATCGCGCTCTTCGGTCTGTCAGTTGCTCAAAGGCTTGTGGGTTCGATCTGGGCCCCGGCTTTCGCCGGGGAGACGGGTTAGGGAAAACGGGTCAGGGGGAGGGCGCCAGCTGCCCGAACGCCCCCTTGAAGTCCGCCGTCGTCGACACCCACCCAAAGAACGTCTCGATGTTGAACAGGGCCGCCTTCTGGACGAACTCCGGGCCTGCCTGGTGGGTGGCGTCCTCCAGCACTGTGCCGAAATATTCGAGCATGAAGCCGTCGCGCAGGGTCGACTCCACGCAGACATTGGTGGCGATGCCGACGAACACCAGGTGCCGGATGCCGCGCGCCCGCAGCACGCTGTCCAGCTGGCTGTTGAAGAAGCCGCTGTAGCGCGTCTTGTGCAGCTGGATGTCGCCGGCTTGCGGCTTCAGCTCGTCGACAAGCTCATAGTCCCACTGGCCGCGCGCCAGCAGCTTGCCGTGCAGCTCGGGCTTGGCGCGCATGGTCTTGAGGGCGTTGGACTTCCACCAGTTGGGCGAGCCGGGACCGCCGGCCTCCACGTACTGTTCGTCCCAGCCGTTCTGGAAATAAACCACCTGCATGCCGGCCGAGCGGGCCACCTCGAGCACGCCCTTGATCTGCTGGATCACCGCCGCCGCGCCCGAGATGTCGAAGCCTGCCAGGTCCAGGTAGCCGCCCGGCGAGGCGTAGGCGTTCTGCATGTCGATGACGATCACCGCCGTGGTCTTGGGATCCACGGGAATGGGCTCGGGCCGCGCGGGCAGCATGACGGCGCCGGGGCTGAGCGGGGTGATCGGAGAGCTCATCGACTTGGGCTCCTTGTGGTTCTCGGCGGGTATGGAATACCATCTCGCCGAACGTTGCAATCCGAACCATTCGGTCCATGTTTGACCAAATGGTCCAAGTTCGAGATCGCATGACCGACCCGGCGACCAAGACCGTCAAGGCTCCGCGCAAGACCGCCGCGAAACCGGCTTCCGGCGCCCGCAAGCTGGTCAAGGCCGCCCAAACCGTGGGCGACGGCGGGCCTGTGGATAACTTTCCGAAAGGGCGGCGCGCGCAAGCCAGCGAGGCCCGCAAGGCCGCGATCCTGAAGGCGGCCCTGGCCGTCTTCGCTCGCCAGGGCCTGGACGGCGCCAGCCTGGAGGCCATCGCCCAGGCGGCCGGGATCTCGAAGGCCAATCTGCTCTACTACCACCCCTCCAAGGAGGCCCTGTACGTGGCGGTGCTGGAGCAGGGGCTGTCGCTGTGGCTGGCCCCCTTGAGCCGCTTCACCGACGGCGACGACCCCGCCGACGCCATCGCCGCCCTGATCGGCGCCAAGCTGGCCATGAGCCGCGACCATCCCGAGGTCTCGCGCCTGTTCGCCCTGGAGATGCTACGCGGGGCGCCGCTGCTGAAGCCGGTCCTGTCAGGTCCGCTGAAGGCCGTGTTCGACGCCAAGGTCGCGGTGGTCCAGGCCTGGATCGACGCTGGCAAGCTGGGCAAGGTCGATCCGCCGCATCTAATCTTTTCGATCTGGGCCCTGACCCAGCACTATGCCGATTTCGCCGTCCAGGTGCGGGCGCTGGCGGGTAAGTCCTTGTCGGACAAGGCTTTCATGGACGAGACCCAGAGCGCCCTGACCGCCCTGGTGCTGGACGGCGTCCGACCCCGCTAGGCGCGCTGCGGCCACGCGTCACGTTCCCCTCGCGGGCGAGCGCGGCCAAGGTGGCCGCATGGTGGGGACCGCATCCAAAACACAGGCTGCCGGCGAGCGGCAGACGCGACTGATCGTCGGGATCGTCGGCGCGGCCGCCGTGCTGGTCATCGTCTCGATCCTGGGCGCCCTGGCCCTGATGGCCATGGCCGCGCGCCAGCTGGACCGCATGGAGTCGGTCGACGAGGTCGCCATCACTCAGCGCACCATCGCCCGCGGCCTGGAGCGGATGGAGCGCGAGCTGACCTCGGCCACCGTCTGGGACGCGGCCTACACGGCCATGGGCTGGACAATGGATCCGGTCTGGGCCGACGCCAATTTCGCCACCTATTATCACGACCAGTTCGACCACGACCTGACCTTCGTCCTGCGTTCGGGCCAGGTCGGCTACGCCTCGCGCGGCGGCAAGCGGGTCAAGACCCAGGACCTGGGCGACTTCCCCGAGGAGACCGTGTCGATCGCCGCCGAGCTGTCGGCCGAGGCCCGCCTGGCCCGCCAGGCCGGCAAGCTCAGCACGGCCGGCGAGGTGACCCGCACGGGCCTGATGGCCGTCGACGGATCGGTCTATCTGGTCGCCTTCGCCGCCGTCACGCCCGAGAGCGCCCAGGGCGCGGCCGCTTACGAAGGCCCGCCCGCCATTGTCGTCACCGCCCGCCGGATGGGGCCGGTCTTCGTGACCCGCCTGGCCGCCGACCTGGGCTTGCACGACCTGGTGCTGGTGACCGACCGCGAGGCCCGCGAGCCGCACGTCAACCTGACCGACATTCGCGGCCGGCCGCTGGGCGCCTTGGCCTGGGACGCCGAGAACCCGGGCCTGACCCTGCTCAAGAGCATCGCCCCCTGGGTCGTCGCGGGCTTCCTCGTCCTGGGCGCGGCGGGCGTCGTGCTGCTGCGCCGCGTGGCCGAGGCCCTGCGCAAGCTGGAGACCGGCCGCCTGGACCTGATCGCCGCCAAGGAGCAGGCCGAGGCCGCCAACGAGGCCAAGACCCGTTTCCTGGCCAATATGAGCCACGAGGTCCGCACCCCGCTGAACGGCGTGCTGGGCATGGCCCAGGTGATGTCGGCCGACACCCTGTCCGAGCCCCAGGCCAAGCGCCTGCGGATCCTGGAGGAGTCGGGCCAGTCGCTGCTGGCCTTGCTGAACGACATCCTTGACATTGCGCGCCTGGAGAGCCGCGCCGTGCGCCTGCGGGCCGAGATCTTCGACCTGGCCGGCCTGGTCGAAGCCTCCTGCGCGGCCTTCTCGGGCGCGGCGGCCGCCAAGGGCCTGACCCTGACCGTCGACATCGCCCCGGACCTGCGCGGTCGCTGGACGGGCGATCCGATGCGCCTGCGCCAGGTGCTGGGCAACCTGGTCGCCAACGCCGTCAAGTTCACGGGCGAGGGCGGGGTCACCGTCCGTGTGCGTCCGGCGACCAAGGGCGGCCTGCGCTTCGAGGTCGAGGACACCGGCATGGGCGTAGCGACCGAGCACCAGGCCGAGCTCTTCAAGACCTTCTCCCAGGTCGACAGCTCGATCACCCGCGCCCACGACGGGGCGGGCCTGGGCCTGTCGATCTGCCGCGAGCTGGTCGAACTGATGGGCGGCACGATCGGCATGCACAGCTCGCTGGGCCTGGGGTCGAGTTTCCACTTCACCGTGCCGCTGACCCTGGCCAGCGTGGACCGGCCGGCGCTTCGGGTGGTGCGCTGAAAACCCTCTCTCATGGAGAGAGGGAGGGGCCCGCGCCGAAGGCGTGGGAGGGTGAGTGGGTAGGCGAAGCCCCTGGACGATCTTGGCGTTGTTGCGAGCGATGTGCCGGCACGCCGGTTGAGGGTGAAGCCACTCACCCTCCCACCGCTTCGCGGCGGGCCCCTCCCTCTCTCTAAGAGAGAGGGTTCAATTGTGGGCCTGCACAGTTCGCGCGCACCTGGACTGTCAGGGCGCCGATAAATCGGGGCCTCACCCCGACCCTGCCCTTTTAACCACCTCCGCCTCTCGCCCCATCGCCCCACGCCATGACCCCCTAGCTCCGCACCGTCGGAGTCGGCGGTTCAGTAGGGGATGGGCTTTCAAGATGGATTCGCGTTCAGGGGCGCCGACCCGGCGTCAGCTGCTTTCCGCCATCGCCAAGGTCGGCGGCACGGCGGCCCTCTATCAGGCGATGACCACGCTGGGCCACGCGGCCGAGACCCAGTTCCACGGGCCGCCGAACCTGCAAGGCGCGCGCTCGGGGGCCAAGGTGATCGTGCTGGGCGCGGGGCTGGCGGGCATGCTGGCGGCGTTCGAGCTGCGCAAGGCCGGCTATGAGGTCCAGGTGCTGGAGTTCCAGAACCGGGCCGGCGGCCGCAACTGGTCCCTGCGGGGCGGCGATACCTATACGGAACTGGGCGGCGCGACCCAGAAGGTCGGCTTCGCCCAGGGCAACTACCTCAACCCCGGCCCCTGGCGGATCCCGCACCACCACCGCACCCTGCTGCACTACTGCAAGCAGTTTGGCGTGGCCCTGGAGCCGTTCATCCAGTTCAACCATTCGGGCTGGGTGCACTCGTCCCAGGCCTTCGGGGGCAAGCCGGTGCGCTTCAACGCCGCCGCCGCCGACTTCGAGGGCAATATCGCTGAGCTCCTGGCCAAGTCGGTCAACGCCAAGGCCCTCGACGACACCGTCACCCAGGAAGACCGCGACCGGCTGCTGGAGGCCCTGAAGGGCTGGGGCATGCTGGACAAGGACTACAAGTACTCGGCCTCCTTAAGGGCCTCGTCGCACCGCGGCTTCGAGCGGCCGGGCGGCGGCGGCGTCGACGGCGCGCCGATCCCGTCCAAGGACCTCTACAGCCTGCACGACGTGCTGGACCCGCAGGTCTGGACCTCGATGGCCTTCTTCATGGGCAGCGAGATGCAGACCACCATGTTCCAGCCGGTGGGCGGCATGGACATGATCGGCAAGGCGTTCGCCAAGCAGGTGGACGGGCTGATCACCTACAACGCCAAGGTCAGCAAGATCGCCCAGGACGACAAGGGCGTGGTGGTCAGCTGGACCGACACCGTCACCGGCAAGGCCGCCGACGCCAAGGCCGACTACTGCGTCTGCACCATCCCGCTAGGCATCCTGGGCCAGATGGACCTGGCCGTGACCGACGAGATGATGGCCGCCATCAAGGCCGTGCCGTACTCCGGCCAGGTCAAGATCGGCCTGGAGATGAAGCGCCGCTTCTGGGAGGAGGACGACTTCATCTATGGCGGCCACAGCTTCACCGACCAGGAGATCGGCCTGATCTCGTATCCGAACAACAACATGTTCGGGAACGGGCCGGCGGTGCTGCTGGGCGCCTTCGCCCGCGACCTGGGGGCCTTCCGCCTGGCCGGCATGACGCCCGAGCAGCGGATCGAGGTCGCCCTGCAGCAGGGCTCGGTGCTGCACCCGGGCAGCTACCGCAAGGAGTTCGCCAGCGGGGCCTCGGTGGCCTGGAGCCGCGTGCCCTGGACCCTGGGCTGCTGCGCCCGCTGGAACGAGGAGACCCGCAAGGAGCACTACCAGACCCTGGTGGCCATGGACCGCCGGATCGTCCTGGCCGGCGAGCACGCCTCGTATGTCGGCTGCTGGATGGAGGGCGCGCTGCTGTCGTCCATCGACGCCATCACCCGTCTGCACAAGCGCGCCCTGGAGGCTTGAGGCTCATGAAGAAGTTCGTTGTTCTGACGGCGCTGCTGCTGGCGTCTCCCGCCGTGGCCCAAGACTCGGCCGGCGGTGTCGTCCGCGTCCCCAAGCCGGTGACCGGCGAGCAGGTCTATGGCGCGGTCTGCCAAGCCTGCCACATGGCCGACGCCAAGGGCGCGACGGGAGCGGGGACCATTCCGCCGCTGGCGAGCAACCCGAAGCTGGCGGGGGCGGCCTATCCGATCATGGTGGTGGCTGGCGGGAAGGGCGCGATGCCGGGGTTCAGCGGGACCTTGTCCAACGCCCAGATGGCCGAGGTGGTGACCTATGTGCGGACCCACTTTGGCAATGCTTATGCCAAGCCGGTGACGGAAGCGGATGTGGCGAAGATTGCGAAGCCGCCGCCGGCGGCGTCGCACTAAGCGAGGGAGCATAGGTCATCTCTCCTCCCCCTTTGGGGGAGGGGGACCGCCGAAGGCGGTGGAGGGGCCAGCGCCGGCCGGCTCATGACCAGCCCCCTCCGTCACACCGCGCTTCGCGGGTGCGCCACCTCCCCCAAGAGGGGGAGGAGAGGTGAGCCCCGGGCCGACTAGCCCTCCACCACCGGCACGATCGCCTCCAGCAGCAGCCGCGTCCCTTCCTCGCGCCCTTCGGCCGAGTAGTACCCGTCCAGGAACGCCCCAACCTCCGTCACCACCAGCCGCGTCCCGGCCCCCTCGGCCCGAAACTCCAGCGTCGCCACCGACGCCGAGGCCAGCGGCTCGCCGTGGTGCATCCAGTACGTGTAGACGATCCGCGCGTTCGGGATGATCTCCAGATACCGGTTGTAGAACCGGTGCGGCGGCTCGCCCGGCGGGCCGCCGATGCTGTGTTCCTCGCCGCCGACGCGGAAGTCGTACTTCTGGTCGGGGACGCCCCATTCGTCGGGGCCCTTGAACCACTTCTTCTTCTTCTCCGGGTCGGCGAAGGCCGCGAACACCCGGGCGGGCGAGGCGGCGTAGGTGCGCTCGACGGTGAAGGTGGCGTGGATCACGTTGCGGTCGGTCATTTCGGGTCCTCTTCGGCCGCCAGGAAGTCCCCCAGGCGGTCGAGGCGTCGCTCCCACTGGGTGCGCCTCTGGTTGATCCACTGTTCGGCCAGACTCAGGACGTCGGGGTTCATCCGGCAGGTGCGCACCCGGCCGACCTTTTCCGACGTCACGATCCCGCCCGCCTCCAGCATGGCCAGGTGCTGCATGACCGCCGGCAGGGACATGTCGAGCGGCCTGGCCAGTTCGCTCACCGAGGCGGGGCCTTGGCTGAGCCGCTCGACCATGCCGCGCCGCGCGGGGTCCGCGAGGGCCTGGAACATGAGGTCGAGCGAGGGTTGTTGGTTAGGCATGTGCTTAAGTATCTCGACATGCGGAAATAGTCAAGCGATCGCCTAACTATCGAGCCCAGCCTTAGGTGGATCGCCACTCAACAGTGAGCTAACCCCAGCCCGACTTTCCCCGCGAAAGCGGGGATCCAAGCCGAGTCACAGGGTCACCTCTCGGTCTAGCCCCATCCTGAAAGTCAGCTTGGGTCCCCGCTTTCGCGGGGATGATCGGTGATGGGGGATGAGCTTCCCGTTGACTGCGCCTGGAGCCTCAGGCGGCCTTTTTCATGAAGGTCATCAGGCTGTCGGCCCGGTGCAGGAAGATCATCTGCGGGTGCTGCATGATCACGGTCTCGATGAACCGGGTCACGCCGTCCAGATAGTGGCTGTTCTGGTAGTCGTGGAAGCAGATCAGGCCGGTGTCGGCCACGAACGGGAACCAGGCGTCGAAGTCGGCCTGGGTGCCGTCGAACGAGTGGTCGCCGTCGATGAACAGCATCCGCGCCTGGCCCGTGAAGTCGCGCGCCACGTCGACGCCCGAGCCGACCAGAGGCCGCACATGCGCCTGCAGCCCGGCGGCGGCGATGTTCTGGGTGAAGGCGCCGTAGGTGGTGCCTTCGTTGACGATCTCGGCGGTCTCTTCGTGGCCGCCCTTCTGGTGCTCGGGCGAGCCTTCGAAGTGGTCGACGGCATAGACCACGCCGCGCCCGGACGTGGCGCAGCCTTGAGCCAGAAAGCAGGTCGAGCGGCCCTTGAAGCTGCCGATCTCGACCACGTCGCCTTCGGCCGGCCACTCCTCGGCCAGGGTCAGGAGAGCGTAGCCCTCCTGCCAAGACAGGAACCCCGGCACGCCGGCGAACGCCGCGACCCGCTCGAAGCGGGCGGTGTTCAGGCTGATCTGCGAGAGAAATTCCTGGGGTGTCATCGCGGGCGTCCTATCAATCCAGACGAGTAGACGCGGGCGCCCGCGATTCGAGAACCCTTAGCCCAGCTTCACCTTGCCATCGACCCGGCGGGCGATGCCCAGCGGGTTTTCGGTCTTCAGCTCGGCCGGCAGCAGCGCTTCGGGCAGGTTCTGGTAGCTGACCGGACGCAGGAAGCGGGCGATGGCCAGGGTGCCGACCGAGGTCGCGCGACCGTCCGAGGTGGCCGGGAACGGGCCGCCATGGACCATGGCCGGTGCCACTTCCACGCCGGTGCCGAAGCCGTTCACGAGAATGCGGCCGGCCTTCAGCTCCAGCGCCGGCAGCAGGGCGGCGGTCAGGGCGTGGTCGGCCTCTTCCAGGTGGACGGCGATGGTCAGCTGGCCTTCCAGGGCGTCGATGACCTTGGCCAACTCGGCCTCGTCCTTGGCCCGGACCACGACCGAGGCGGCGCCGAAGACCTCCTCGTGCAGGCGCGGATTGGCCAGGAAGTCGGCGGCGGCGACGCTGAACAGCGCCGCGCGGCCGGTGTGGCTGCCGTCCGGACCGGGCACGCCGCGCGCCACGGTGGTGACTTCCTTGGCCTCGGTCAGGGCCGCGACCCCGTGGGCGAAGGCCTTGCAGATGCCGGGGGTCAGCATGACCGAGGCCGGAGCGGCCTCGACCGCCTTACCAGCCGCTTCGACGAACGCATCCAGCTCCGGCCCGTCGATGGCCAGGATCAGGCCGGGATTGGTGCAGAACTGGCCCGCGCCCAGGGTCAGGGCGGCCACGAAGTCCGGAGCGATCTTTTCCGCGCGGGCCTTCAGGGCGCCCGGCAGCAGGATCACGGGATTGATGCTGCTCATCTCGGCATAGAACGGGATCGGCTCGGGGCGGCCCTGGGCGATGGCCAGCAAAGCCAGGCCGCCGCGGCGCGAACCGGTGAAGCCGGCGGCCTTGACGCGCGGATCGGCGACCAGGGCCTGGCTGACCTCATAGCCGCTGTCGTGGATCATCGAGAACACGCCCGGATGCAGGCCGACCGAAGCCACGGCGGCCTGGATGGCGCGGCCGACCAACTCGGACGTGCCGGGGTGCGCCGGGTGGGCCTTGACGATGACCGGGCAACCGGCCGCCAGGGCGCTGGCGGTGTCGCCGCCGGCCACCGAGAAGGCCAGCGGGAAGTTCGACGCGCCGAACACGGCCACGGGGCCCAGCGGCACGTTGCGCAGGCGCAGGTCCGGACGCGGAAGCGGCTTGCGGTCGGGCATGGCCGGGTCGACGCGGGCTTCCAGGAAGCCGCCGTCGCGCAGCACGCTGGCGAACAGGCGCAGCTGGCCGGTGGTGCGGGCGCGCTCGCCCTCCAGGCGCGGACGGGGCAGGCCGGTCTCGGCCATGACGCGAACGATCAGGTCGTCGCCCAGCGCCTCGATGTGCTCGGCGATGGCTTCCAGGAAGGTAGCGCGGGTCTCGTAGGGCAGGGCGCGATAGCCGGCGAAGGCATCAAACGCCAGGGCGGCGGCCTCTTCGACATCGGCCTTGGTCGCGCCGCCGAACGCGGGCTCCAGGACCTCGCCGGTCGCGGGGTTCTCGCCACGGATCTCGCCGTTGGTTCCCTTGCGGCTCTTGCCGCCGATCAGAAGCTCGCCCGTCAGATTCACGTTCGTGGTCCTTTAGTTCCAATATTGTCGGACATATGGGCGCGGTACCATGACAAGTCCAATACGATTGGCGGATCGGTGGGGCGTTGGCGGTGGATCGTCCACAGGAAGGTCAATTCAGCACAGGCCCCCACCTGACCTGCTCACGCAGGTCTGTCCGCCCCCAAACGGGGCGGAGAGGGAAGCCGTCCCTCCGTCCGGGTGGCGCTCTCTCCTCCCCCTCTTTGGGGGAGGGGGACCGGCGAAGCCGGTGGAGGGGGCTGGTCAGGCCCTTCGACTACGGGGATTGAGCGACCTGAACGCTCTGAATTCGCGAGATCGACTCGCGTGAAATCAACGACTTGTCACTTTTACGCGGTCCTCGATCATCCGCGCCCGCTGGCGCCGTATCTTTGTGTCATGGCCGGAAGAAGCGACGAGGCGAAGGGCTGGAGCGAGACGCTGCAGACCCGCCTCAGCGAGAAGATGGACAAGCTTCTCGAGAGATTCCTGGAGACCGAAGACCCCGCCGAAAAGGCCCAGATCGAGAAGGACGCCCGCACCTGCGGGGTGTTCGCCCGATCGGCCAAGGCGATCGCGACCATGGTCCCCGAACCCAAGACCATAGCCGCCGCCGACGAGGCGGCCAATGACGACGAGGCTTCCATGCATGACGGCATCCCCGACGATCCCGAAGAGCTTCAGGCCGCTCTTGCCGAGCGCTTTGCTCGCATGGCTGACCTCATCGAACAGAAGCGGCGCGCCGCCCTGGCCGAACCTGGAGCCGCCGGATCAGCAACGGCTGTTGAGCGCGCTGCTGGCCGATCCGGCGCTTCACCAGCAGAGCCCGGATCATGAGGCCTGGTCGACCTGGCTGATGCTGGGCGGGCGCGGCGCCGGCAAGACCTTCGCCGGCGCGCGCTGGATCACCTTGCAGGCTCTTGCGCATCCCGCCCTGGCCCTGGTCGGTCCCACCCTGCACGACGTGCGTGAAGTGATGATCGAGGGACCGTCGGGCCTGAAGGCGATGGGCGGTCCGTTGTTTCGCCCCCGCTGGGAAGCCTCGCGCCGGCGGCTGGTCTGGCCCAATGGCGCGGTGGCCTACGCCTTCTCGGCGGAGGATCCCGACAGCCTGCGCGGGCCCCAGTTCCACGCCGCCTGGGCCGATGAGTTCTGCGCCTGGCGACGGCCGGCCGAGACCCTGGCCATGCTGCGCTTCGGCCTGCGCCTGGGGACCGATCCTAGGCTGGTGGTGACCTCGACGCCCAAGCCCACGCGGGCGTTGAAGACCTTGATGGTCGAGCCAGGCGTCCACCTGACGCGCGCCGGCACCTCGCTCAACGCCGGCAACCTGGCGCCCGCCTTCCTGCGGACGCTGGAGAGCCTGTACGGCGGCACGCGCCTGGCCGCCCAGGAGCTGGATGGGATCATCGTCGAGACCGACGGCGGCCTGTTCCGCGCCGAGGATCTTGCCCGCTGCCGGGCGGCGCGACCCGCGCGGCTGGACCGCGTGGTCGTGGCGGTGGACCCGCCCGCCACGGCCGGCGGCGACGCCTGCGGGATCGTGGTCGTGGGCCGCCGGGACGACCGGGCGTTCGTGCTGGCCGACGAGACCGCGCGGGGCCTGTCGCCGGCGGGCTGGGCGGCGAGGGCGGTTAGCGCCGCGCGGACGTGGGCGGCTGACGCGCTGGTGGCCGAGGCCAACCAGGGCGGCGACATGGTTCGCTCGGTATTGGCCCAGGCCGATCCGCCGTGCCGGATCAGGCTGGTGAAGGCCTCGGTGGGCAAGCGCGCAAGGGCCGAGCCGGTGGCGGCCTTGTACGAACAGGGCCGGGTCTTGCACTGCGGGGCCTTTCCGGCGCTGGAGGAGGAACTGATGGCGCTCGGGTCGGGGGACCTGGAGCACAGCCCGGACCGCGCGGATGCGCTGGTTTGGGCGGTGAGTGAGTTGATGCTGAGCGGACGGGGCGCGCCGCGGTTGCGCGGCCTCTAAGACCCTCCGCCTAGCGGGGGAGGTGGCCCGAAGGGCCGGAAGAATGGCAACGCAAACCTTCTTCCCCCTCCGGGGGAGGAGGATGCGCAGCATCCGGAGGGGGCAAGTGAGCGATGTGTTCTCGCATCGTCGAAAGCGTATCGTCTACTGAAGCCAAGACGTCGCGGGCGGGAATGCGAAGCGTCCGTATGCCGATCGCGACGAGCCATTGATCGCGCGTAGCGTCCCGCCGAGGTCGTGATCCAAGGCAGTGGTCGTAGCCGTCCACCTCCACGGCCAGCCGCAAGGATGCGCAATAGAAATCCAGGACGTACGGCCCAACCGGATGTTGGCGGCGGAACTTCAGATCGTTCAGGCCGCCACGCCGTAGAGCGTGCCAGAGGTTCAACTCCGGTTTGGACATTTGCTTCCTGAGGCGTCGCGCATTCGCGACGGTCGTCTTGGGCGCTGGCATTGCGAATTCCCTGACTTGCCCCCTCCGGGCCTGCGGCCCTCCTCCCCCGGAGGGGGAAGAAGGCAGGTTTGTCGCCTTCCTCACTCCTATAAATTGTTCTCTCTTTGTTCTCAACTCCGAAATCGGAGCTCTCAACCATGCCCCTCTTCAAACCCCGCCCGCCGGAGCGCAAAGACTCCCGCGCCGCGCGCCTCATCGCCCTGACCACCGGCGGCCGGCCGCAGTGGACGCCGCGCGACTACGGCGCTCTCGCCGCCGAGGGGTTCGCCAAGAACCCCGTCGCCTATCGCTGCACGCGCCTGATCGCCGAGGCGGCCGCCTCCACGCCGCTGGCCGTCTTCGCCGATGGCCGCCGCGCCGATGATCACCCGCTGAAGACGCTCCTCGACCGACCCAATTCCGAGCAGGGCGGGCCAGACCTGATGGAGCAGTTCTTCGGCAACCTGCAGGTCGCCGGCAACGCCTACCTGGAAGCGTCCGGCGACGCCCAGACGCCAAACGCCATTGGCGAGCTCTACGCCCTGCGCCCCGACCGCATGACCCTGGTGCCCGGCCCGCGCGGCTGGCCGCTGGCCTATGACTACCAGGCCGCCGGCCGCACGGTGCGGATCGCCCGCGACGCCGACGGCTGGCTGCCCGTCCTGCACCTGAAACTGTTCAACCCGACCAGCGACCACTACGGCTTCTCGCCGCTCGAAGCGGCGGCCTTCGCGATCGACGTCCACAACGCCTCCAGCGCCTGGAACAAGGCGCTGCTGGACAATTCGGCCCGGCCGTCGGGCGCGCTGGTCTACTCCTCCAAGGACGCCGGCGACCGCCTGACCGACGAGCAGTTCGACCGGCTGAAGACCGAGCTGGCCAGCGCCCATTCGGGCCAGGCCAATGCCGGCCGGCCGCTGCTGCTGGAAGGCGGGCTGGACTGGCGGGCCATGTCGCTGACGCCGGCCGAGATGGACTTCACGCAGGGCAAGCACGCCGCCGCCCGCGAGATCGCCCTGGCCTTCGGCGTGCCGCCGCAGCTCTTGGGCATCCCCGGCGACAACACCTACGCCAACTATCGCGAGGCCAATGCCGCCTTCTGGCGCGGCACGGTGATCCCGCTGGCCGAGCGGGCGGCGCGGGCGCTGACCGGCTGGCTGGGCGCGAAGTTCCCCGGCGCGCGGATCGCGCCCGACCTGGACGCCGTGCCGGCCCTGTCGGCCGAGCGCGACGCCCTGTGGAGCCGGCTGCAGGCCGCGAGCTTCCTCACCGATCCCGAGCGTCGCCGCCTCGCGGGGCTGGAACATTGAGCGGCCCCGCAACCCGTTGGCGGTTCGATCGCCAGGTGTCGCTGGGCCTGGTCATCACCGTCTTCCTGCAGGCCGCCGCCGCCCTGATGTGGGCCGGCCGCGCCTCGGCCCGGATCGACGACATGCAGCGCCGCCTGGACGCTCAAGCGCCAGTGGCCGAGCGCCTCGCCCGCCTGGAGGAACAGGCCACCGCCAGCCGCCAGAGCCTGGCCCGTATCGAAGCCCGCCTGGAGCGCAGCCATGACTGATGAGCTGAAGGTTGAAGGCTACGCGTCCCTGTTCTGGACCCGCGACCTCAACGACGACGTCACCGCCGCCGGGGCCTTCGCCGAAAGCCTGGCCGGCGGCGCGCCGGTCGTGATGCTGCACCAGCATGACGAGGCCGAGCCCGTCGGCGTCTGGGACGAGGTTGTCGAGGACGCCAAGGGCCTGTTCGTGCGTGGCCGGATCCTGCGGACCACGCCCCGCGGCCGCCTGGTCGCCGCGCTGGTCGAGGCCGGCGCCCTGGACGGCCTCTCCATCGGCTTTCGCCAGGTCAAGGCCCGCACCCAGGGCCGCCTGCGCGTGCTGTCCCGCGTCGAGCTGTGGGAGGTGTCGATCGTGACCTTCCCGATGCTGCCCCAAGCCCGCCTGAATTTGGCGCGGCTAACCCGATCCGCCTAGCGGATATCTGCTCCCTAAAACCCGGAGATCCCCATGAAGGAAACCAAACACGCGGCCTCGCCCGAGGCCCGCGCGGCGCTGGCTGACGTCCTGACGGCGTTCGAGAGCTTCAAGGCCGCCAACGACGCGCGGCTGGCGGCGATCGAGACCAAGCGGGCCGACGTCCTGCTGGAAGAGAAGGTCGGCCGCATCGACGAGGCCATGTCCCGCGCCCAGGACCGCCTGGACCGCATCATGGCCGACCTGCGCAGGCCCTCTCTTTCGGCCGATGCGCCGCTGGCGCATGTCGACGAACGCAAGGCCGCCTTCGACCGCTATGTGAAGACCGGCGAGACCCCCGCCGCCCTTCTGGAAGCCAAGGGCCTGTCCGAAGGCGTCGCCACGGCCGGCGGCTATGTCGCCCCGCCGGAGCTGGAGCGGCTGATCCTGCGTCGCCTGGCTGCCACCAGCCCGATGCGGGAGATCTGCCAGGTCCGCACCATCGGCGCCGGGACCTTCCGCAAGCCCGTGTCGCCGACGGGCCTGGCCGCCGCCTGGGTGGCCGAGACCGCCGCGCGGCCGGAGACCACGGCCCCGACTCTGGACGTCATCGACTTCCCGGCCGGCGAGCTCTACGCCAGCCCGGCCGCGACCCAGGCCCTGCTGGACGACGCCTATGTCAGCATCGACGAGTGGCTGGCCGAGGAGGTGCAGGACGCCTTCGCCGCCCAGGAGACCACGGCCTTCGTGACCGGCGACGGGGTCAACAAGCCCAAGGGCCTCTTGGCCTACACCGCCGCGCCGGACGCCAGCTACACGTGGGGCCAGGTCGGCTATCTGGCGACCGGCGTCGCGGGCGCATGGCCGGCGTCGAACCCGACCGACAAGCTGATCGACCTGATCTATGCGGCCAAGACCCAGTACCGCCAGAACGGCCGCTTCGTCATGAACCGCCGCACGGTCAGCGCGGTGCGCAAGTTCAAGGACGCGCAGGGCAACTACATCTGGAACGCGGCCCTGCAGCCGGGCCAGTCGGCGTCGTTGCTGGGCTTCCCGGTCACCGAGATCGAGGCCATGCCGGACGTGGCGGCGGGCGCCTGCCCGATCGCGTTCGGCGACTTCGAGAAGGGCTACCTGATCGTCGACCGCGCCGGCGTGCGGGTGCTGCGCGACCCGTACTCGGCCAAGCCGCACGTGCTGTTCTACACCACCAAGCGTGTCGGCGGCGGGGTGCAGAATTTTGATGCGGTGAAGCTGCTGAAGTTCGCGGCGAGCTAAGTCCCGTCACTTGCCCCCTCCGCGCTCCGCGCTCCGCCCCCTGCGGGGGGCGGACGGCCGCGCAGCGGCCAGGTGGGGGCAAGTGACCCCAATCCAGGAAACCCCCATGCAATCCCTCACCCTGGCCGAGGCCCGGGCGTTCCTGCGCGTGCCTGACACGTCGGAAGACGCCGTCCTCACCCTGCTGATCGACGCCGCCGAAGCCCGCATCGCGGCCGCCGCCGGCCTCGCGCTCAGCCCCGCCAGCCCAGCGCCGCTGCGCCTGGCCGTCCTCACCCTCGTCGCCCACGCCTACGAGCATCGAGACGCCGGCGAACCCTCGCTGGCCCTCGTCGAGCCGTGGCTGACGCCCTATCGAAAGGCGCGGCTGTGAGCGACAAGCCCCTGATCGACGCCCTGGTCGCGGCGCTGAAGGCCGCGCCCGCCGTCACCGCCGTGGCCGGCCAGCGGATCCACGCGACCGCCCCGCGCCTGCCGACATACCCTTGCGTCGTCGTCACCCGCACCGAGAACCGCCCGGTCGGCGAGAACGACGCGACAGAGCACCTGCTGACCATCACCTGCGCCAGCCGCTTCGGCGGACCCGAGGAGGCCCGCGCCCTGGTCGCGGCCGTCCGCGCGGCGCTGCATGACGCGAGACCCGCGCTGAGCGGCCGGCGGCTGGTGAACCTGCGCGTGCCCTATGCCGACGTCTTCGCCGGCGCCGATCGCGAGACCACCCTGGGCGTCGTCCGCGTGCGCGCCGTCACCGAAAATCCCTAAGCCCGGAGAACCGCCATGGCCGCCCAAGCCGGCAAGGACATGCTGCTGAAGATCAGCGACGGGGCCCAGACCCCGACCTTTCACACCGTCGCGGGCCTGCGCGTCCGGACCATCAGCCTGAACGCCAAGACCATCGACGCCACCGACAGCGACAGCGCCGGCCGCTGGCGGGAATTGCTGGCCGGGGCGGGGGTCAAGTCGGTGGCCGTGTCGGGCTCGGGCGTCTTCCGCGACGCCGCCTCCGACGCCCAGGTGCGCCAGAGCTTCTTCGACCAGTCGGCCCGCGTGTGGCGGCTGGTGATCCCCGACTTCGGCCAGCTGGAGGGCGCGTTCCTGGTCGCGGCCCTGGACTATGCCGGCGAGCACGACGGTGAGGCGGCGTTCGCGCTGAGCCTGGCCTCGGCCGGCGTCGTGACCTTCACGGCGCTCTGATGCTGGCCCCCAATCCCGCGCGCGGCGAGGTCGTCGTGACGATCGCCGGCGCCCCTCGGCGGCTGTGCCTGACGCTGGGCGCCCTGGTCCGGATCGAGGCGGCGCTGGGTCTGAGCGACTGGAGCCAGCTGCCCGACCGGATCGCCTCCCTGTCGGCCGGGGACCTCTCGTCTGTGCTGGCGGCCCTTCTGGACGGCGGTGGCGAACCGCCCGAGATCGCCGCCCGCGCCTCGGTCCCTGAAGCCGCCAGCGCCCTGGCCGCCGCCCTGGCGGCCTGCGCGTGAGCTGGGCCGCGCCGCTGCGGTTGGCGATGTCCCTGGGGATCGCGCCCGAGGCCTTCTGGCGCTTGTCGCTGAAGGAGTGGCGTGCGCTGACCGAGACGCCGGCGGCGCCCGTGCTGACCCGCACCGACCTTAGCGCCCTGATCGCCCGCTATCCCGACGAGGAGACCCGATGAGCTTCGAAGAAGACGGTCTGTCGACTATCCCCGCGAAAGCCGCTCAAGCCGCCGCCGCGCTGGAGACCCTGAAGGCCCCCGCCGAACGCGCCGCGCGTTCGATCGACGAGGCCTTCACCCGCGCCGGGACCTCCCTGGCGCGGTCGCTGGCCAGGGCCGCCGCGGACGGCCAGGTGTCGCTCGGCGAACTGGCGAGGGCGGTGCTGGGCGCGGCGAGCACCGCGCTGAAGGGAGGCCTGGGCGAGGCGCTGTCGAAGAGCTTTTCCGGCGCCCGCGCGGACGGTGGTCCGGTGCTGCCCGGCGGCGCCTATCTGGTCGGCGAGCGGGGGCCGGAAGTCTTTCGTCCGACCGCCGCCGGCAATATCGAGCCGGCCGGCGGAGGAGGGGTCTCGGTGACCGTGAACGTTCAGGGCGGCGAGATCAGCGGCCTGGTCCGCTCCGACGCCCAGCTGGCCCAGGCCCTGGCCCGGGCCGTCAGCCTGGGGGCAAAGCGGCTCTAGGCCGCCGCTGGCGCCTCGACGACGGCTGCCGGTTTGCGCCTGCGGCTGCCGACATAGATGAAGAAGCTCCAGTTCACGATCGAGATGGCCAGGTTCATGACCGTCGCCGACATCGGCGTCCCGCTCGGGTTGATGGCGTTGAGGAAGCCGATGATGAACCCGATGACGAAGCCGGCGCAGGGCGGGAACAGCACCCACCAGGGCGAGGCGCCGAAGTCCCGCAGGCGACGGGCGCCGAAGACCGCCCAGGGGATGAAGCTGGCGAAGCTCCAGAAAAGCCTGTTGGGATAGATGAGCATGACGCCCAGGGTGATCGCCGTCACGGTGGCGACCATCCAGATCCAGAACTCGCGCCGGCCGCCTCGGCCGGTCACATAGGCCTTCAACTTGTCCATTCGCCGCGCCCCAAGGTTGATCTTGGGTTGTAGAGGCGCGGCGGCTGGAACGTAAACCCCTACAGCGCCAGAGCCGCCGTGTTGGGCGGCACGGGGCCGTACTTGTTCTCGCTGGTCACGCCGGTGCTGCAGCCGACCCACAGGGTGAAGGCCAGCCAGATCGCGAAGGCGACGAAGAACGACATCACCAGGCCGCCGATGCTGGCCAGCATGGCCGCCGTCGGTTCGCCGTCGTTGAAGCCGGTCATGATGGCCGAGATGCCGACCGAGGCGATGGCGCCGAACACCAGGACCGGGCCCAGCACCCACGGCAGCACTTGCCACCAGCCGGTCTGACCCATGTCGTGCAGGCGCTTGGTATGGATGCAGACGCTGGAATAGATCGTCGCCAGCGAAATGGCCCAGCCGATCACCGGCAGCCAGCCGGCGACCACGTTGACGCCCAGCAGGACAAGCCATCCGATCCAGAACGCCTGGCGGCCGATGCGGCCTTCCGGCGACAGGAACAGGGTCTTCCAATCCATTTCGATCTCCAATCTCAGGCTCAATAGTTAGAGCCCGACGACCCGCCGATGAAGTGAAAAGCGGGTCATGACGCAGTCTTAATGGCGTTCGAGCCGAACGGCTCCGCTTTTCCGCAAACCTTTTCACCAAATGGGGGCGTCGCCATGAGCGAGTTCCATGAGGCGCGCCTGCCCGCGCGCCTGGCGTTCGGCTGCACGGGCGGCGTCGAGCGGCGGGTCGACATTGTCACCCTGGCGTCCGGTTTCGAGCGTCGCACCAGTCCGTGGACGACCGGCCGTCGTCGCTACCTGATCGCCACCAGCGCCCGGCCGCTGGACGAGATCGCCGAGCTGCTGGCCTTCTTCGAGGCGCGGGGCGGGCGGCTGGCGGGGTTTCGGTTTCGGGATCCGACGGACTTCAAGTCGTGCGCGCCTTCGGCCCAGCCGGCGGCGGGCGACCAGGGGATCGGGACCGGCGACGGGACGAAGAAGGTTTTCCAGCTGGTCAAGGCGGGGCGGACGATCGCCAAGCCTGTCGCCGGGACCGTGAAGATCGCCGTGGCCGGCGTGGCCGCACCGTTCTCGCTGGATGCGACCACCGGCCTGGTGACCCTGGTCACCGCCCCGGCGGTCGGCGCGGCGGTGACGGCTGGGTTCGAGTTCGACACGCCGGTGCGCTTCGACCTCGACCGGTTGGACGTGACCCTGGAGGGCTTCGCCGCGGCGCGGGTGACGGCCTGCGCGCTGGTCGAGGTGCGGGTCTGATGCGCGCGCTGCCGGAAGGGCTGGATGCGGGCCGGCTGTGCCAGGCCTGGATCGTCACGCGGACCGATGGGGTGAAGCTGGGCTTCACCGACCACGATCGCGACCTGGTGGTCGACGGGGTCGTGTGCCGCGCCGGCGGCGGCTGGAGCCCCGGTGCGACCGAGACCGCCGTTGGCTATGCGCCGGGGCAGGGCGCGGCGCTGGGTGTGCTGGACGCCGACGGGGTCACCGAGGAGGACCTGACGGCGGGGCTCTATGACGGCGCGCGGGTCGCGGCGCTGCGGGTGGACTGGAGCGCGCCGAGCCGCCTGGTGCGGCTGTGGACCGCGAGGATCGCGGCGGTGTCGCGCGAGGGCGAGGCGTTCACCGCGACCCTGGCGGGGCCGCTGGCCGAACTGGAGCGGGTGGCGGGGCGGACCTTCACGCGGCTGTGCGACGCGCGGTTGGGCGATGAACGGTGCGGGATTTCTCCGGCGGCGGACGCGGCTTGCGACAAACGCTGGGCGACCTGTGTCGGCGTGTTTGCGAACGGCGTGAACTTCCGGGGTTTCCCGACGGCGCCAGGCGAGGACTTCCTGACGCTGTATCCGGTCGAGGGGGAGCGGAATGATGGGGGGCGGCGGTGAGGGGCGGGGCCGCTCCATCAAGATGCTCCCCCGCGATGCGAGGGAGCTGTCGCGGAGCGACTGAGGGGGCTAGCTGGAGCGAGGCCGAGCTGGCCTCCTCCGGCCCTTTGGGCCACCTCCCCCGCATCGCGGGGGAGGATCTAGTGGCGCTCACCCGCCCCTGGCTGGGCACGCCCTACCGCCACCAGGCCTCGGCCCTGCACGCCGGCTGCGACTGCCTGGGCCTGGTCCGAGGCGTCTACCGCGGCCTCCACGGCGCCGAACCCGAACCCCCGCCGCCGTACCGCCCCGACTGGGCCGAGACGGGCGGTCGCGAGCTGCTGCTCGAAGCCTTCCACCGCTGGCTGATCCCCGTCCACACGCCACAGCCCGGCGACGTCCTGGTCTTCCGCATGGCCCCGGGCGCCGTCGCCAAGCACTGCGCGATCCAGTCCGGCCCCGACCGCATGATCCACGCCTATTGGGGCCGGGCCTGCGTCGAGAGCGTGCTGGGCCGCTGGTGGCGCGAGCGCCTGGTCGCCGCTTTCCGTTTTCCTCTCCCCTGAAGGAGCCCGCATGGCCCAGATGATCCTCACCAGCGTCGGCGCGGCGGTCGGCGGCGTGTTCGGGGCGGCGGCCGGGGCCGTGGTCGGCGGGCTGATCGACCATGCCGTCATGGCCGAGACCAAGGCCGGTCCGCGCATCCCCGAGCTGCGCCTGACCGGGGCGGCCGAGGGGGCGGCCCTGCCTTGCGTGTTCGGCCGCGCCCGCGTCGGCGGCCAGGTGATCTGGGCCGCGCGCTTCCGCGAAAAGCGGGTCGAGGCCCGCGTCGGCGGCTTCAAGGGCCAGAAGACGGCGGCCTACGCCTACAGCCTGTCGTTCGCGGTGGCGGTCGCCGAAGGCCCGATCGACGGGATCGGCCGCGTCTGGGCCGACGGCAAAGTGATGGACATGACCGGCGTCACGATGCGCGTGCATCGCGGGACCGAGGACCAGGCGCCGGACCCGCTGATCGCCGCCATCGAAAGCGCGGCCCCGGCCTATCGCGGCGTGGCCTATGTGGTGTTCGAGGACCTGCCGCTGGAGCCCTACGGCAATCGCCCGCCGCAGCTGTCGTTCGAGGTCTTCCGCCGGCCGCGCGCCAGCGGCGCGCCAGCGGGCCTGGAAGAAAGGCTGAAGGGCGTCTGCCTGATCCCCGGCGCGGGGGAGTTCGTCTATGCGACCGAGGCCGTCCTGCGCCGCGAGGGCCTGACCCGCACGGCGTCCGAGAGCGTGCACAATGCCGAGGGGCGGCCGGATCTGGTCGTGGCCTTGGACCAGCTGCAAGCCCAGTTGCCGAATGTCGACCACGTCACCCTGGTGGTCAGCTGGTTCGGGACCGACCTGCGCTGCGGCCAGTGCCAGATCAAGCCGGGCGTCGAGGGCGCGGGGAAAGAGACGTTGCCGCTGACGTGGAGCGTCGCTGGCGTTGATCGTGCCGGCGCGCACCTGATCTCGCTGAAGGACGGCGCCCCGGCCTATGGCGGCACGCCGGCCGACGCGGTGGTCTTGCAGGCGATCGCCGAGCTGAAGCGGCGCGGGCTGAAGGTGACCCTCTATCCGTTCATCCTGATGGACACGCCGACCTATCCCTGGCGTGGCCGGATCACCTGCGAGGCGGGCAGCGACGGGACGGCTTCGGCCGCGACCCAGGTGAGCGCCTTCTTCGACGGCGAGTGGGGCCTGCGCCGCATGGTGCTGCACCAGGCGTCGCTCGCCGCCCAGGCCGGCGGCGTGGACGGCTTCGTCATCGGCTCGGAGCTGCGCGGCGTCACCACGATCCGGGGCGCGGGCGGGAGCTATCCGGCGGTCGCCAAGCTGAAGAGCCTGGCCGCCGAGGTGCGGGCGGTGGTCGGTCCGGCGACCAGGCTGGGCTATGCGGCCGACTGGTCGGAATATTTCGGGCACCAACCCGGCGGCGGCCATGCTGTCTTCCATCTCGACCCGCTGTGGGCCGACGCCAATATCGATTTCGTCGGCATCGACTGGTACCCGCCGGTCACCGATTGGCGCGAGGGCGAGAGCCACCTGGACGCCGTCGCGGGTTTCGACGGCCCGCATGATCCGGCCTATCTGCGGGCCGGTCTGACGGGCGGCGAGAGCTTCGACTGGTTCTACGCCAGCCAGGCCGCTCGCGACGCCCAGGCCCGCACCCCGATCACCGATGGCGCCCATGGCGAGCCGTGGATCTGGCGGGCCAAGGACCTGGTCTCGTGGTGGAGCCAGCCGCACCACGACCGTCCCGGCGGCGTGCGTTCGGCGACGCCCACGGCCTGGGTCCCCAAGTCCAAGCCGATCCGCCTGACCGAGTTCGGCTGCCCGGCCGTCGACAAGGGCGCCAATTCGCCGAATCTCTTCATCGATCCCAAGAGTTCCGAGAGCTTCCTGCCGCCCTATTCGACGGGCGAGCGCGACGACTTCGGCCAGCGGCGCTATCTGGAGGCCGTGCTGGCCTGGCTGGACGAGCCGGCCGCCAATCCGGTCTCGCCGGTCTATGGCGGGCCGATGGTCGAGGCCGCCAGCGCCTGGTGCTGGGACGCGCGGCCGTTTCCGGACTTTCCGGCCCGCGCGGACGTCTGGAGTGACGGCGGCAACTGGGTGCTGGGCCACTGGCTCACGGGCCGCGCCGGCATCGCGCCGCTGCCCGAGCTGATCCAGGCCCTGGGCGCGCGGGCGGGTGTTTCGATCGATCCCGGCGAGGCGGGCGGGGCGGTGGGCGGCTATGTCGTCGACCGGCCGATGCGGCTGCGCGACGCGCTCTCGCCCCTGACCGAAGCCTTCGCCCTGGATCCCGTGGAGCGCGGCGACCACGTGAAGATGCTGGCCCGCGCCGGTCGGGCGATCGGGACGCTGGCGGCGGACGACCTGGTCCTGCCCGACGATGGCCCGGCGGAGACGGAAAGCCGCGCGCTGGAACCCGCTGCCGAGGCCTTGCGCCTGCGCTTCATCGACGCCGCCCGCGACTACCAGGTCGGGGCGCTGATGGTCCGCCGCGAGGCCGGGCAGGGGACCCGCGACGCCGACGCGCCGATCGTGCTGGCTAGCGCCGAAGCCGAGGCCGTCGCGCGCCGCATGCTGGCCGCCGACGAGGCCGCCCGCCGCGCGCGGATCGTGCGGTTGTCGCCCTCGGCGGCCCTGCGGCTGGAGGCCGGCGATCGCCTGAGCGTCGATGGCCAGGCCTGGCGCGTGCAGCGCCTGGATCTCGACGAGCGCCCGCGCGCCACCCTGGTCCCGGTGCTGGCCGGCGTCGGCGTGGTCGGCGGCGTCGACTGGATCCCTGCCCCGCCGCGCGACCCGGCCGCCCCGCCGGTGCTGCATGTGCTGGACCTGCCGTCGGACGGGGCGCTGGCGGACGACGCCCGGCCCCTGGTCGCCGCGGCCTGCGAGCCCTGGCGGCCGCTGGACGTCCATGCCGGCGCCGGTGTCGAGACCCTGAAAGTCCGCGCCCGCCTCGCCGAGCCCGCGACCTTGGGCGAGACCCTGACCGATCTGAAGCCAGCCTCGCCGCATCGCCTTGGTCGCGGCGAGCTGACCGTCCGCCTGGAGGGCAGGGTCCTGGCCTCCGCGCCGCTGGCCGCCGTGCTGGCCGGCGACAACGCATTGGCCATCCGCGCGCCCTCCGGCGACTGGGAAGTCATCGCCTTCCAGAGCGCGCAGCTGGTCGCGGCCGACACCTGGACGCTCTCGGGCCTGCTGCGCGGCCAGCGCGACGGCGTGGCGAGCGCGGTCGTGATCCCGGCCGGCGCGCCCGTGGTGCTGCTGGACGAGGCGGTGGTCCCCATGGAGGTCGCCGCCTTCGAGCGCGGAACGCCGCTGATCGTCCGCGCCGCTCCGGCGGGCGGACCGCCGGCGGGTTCAGCGATGACCGAGGTCTCCACGACCTGGACCGGCCGGGCCCTGCGCCCGCTCGCGCCGGCGCACCTGAAGGCCCGTCTGGTCGCCGGCGACCTCCAGCTCACCTGGATCCGCCGCGCCCGCGTCGGCGGCGACGTCTGGGAGGGCGAGGTTCCGCTGGGCGAGGGCTCGGAGCGTTATCGCATCCGCATCCTGGACGGCGCGACCGTGCTGCGCGAGGCCGAGGTTGCGACGTCGGCCTTCACCTACACCGCGGCCATGCGCGCGGCCGACGCGCCCTCTGCCGCCGTCCGGATCGAGGTCGTCCAGGGCGGCGCGCTGTACGGCTGGGGCGGCCCTGTGACATCAGGTCTGTGGTAAACGGGCCACACGGGCTCTTGCGCACCGCTCTGGACGTTCTAGATGGAGGACGTTACCCCACCCGCTCAATTGTCTTAGAGGACCTTCCTTGGCCCGCGACCCGTATCAGGAACTCGGCGTTTCCCGCACCGCGAGCGCGGACGAGATCCGCAAGGCGTTCCGCAAGCTGGCCAAGCAGTATCATCCCGACACCAATCCGGGGGACAAGAAGGCCGAGGAGAAGTTCAAGCAGGTCAGCGCCGCCTTCGACATCGTCGGCGACGCCGAAAAGCGCAAGAAGTTCGACCTGGGCCAGATCGACGCCGACGGGCGCGAGACCATGCGCGGCTTCGGCGGCCAGCCCGGCAACGGCCCGTTCAACGCTGGCGGTTTCGGCCAGGGCGGCTTCCACCGCGAACAGGGTCCGGAGATCGATCTCTCCGACCTCTTTGGCGGCATGTTCAATCAAGGCGGTGGTGGTCGCGGTCCGTTCGGCGGCGGGGCCGGTGGCGGCTTCTCGGCCAAGGGCGCGGACATCAAGGCCCGCCTGGACATCGACCTGGAAGAGGCGATCAAGGGCGGCAAGAAGCGCGTGGCCTTCTCGGACGGCCGCACGATCGACGTCACCATCCCGGCCGGCGCCCAGGAAGGCCAGACCCTACGCCTGAAGGGCCAGGGCAGCCCGGGTCGTGGCGGCCAGGGCGACGCCCTGATCGAACTGTCGATCAAGCCGCACCCGATCTATCGCCGCGAGGGCGACGCGCTGGTCATGGACCTGCCCATCTCGATCCCCGACGCGGTGCTAGGCGGCAAGGTCGAGGCCCCGACCCCCGACGGCAACGTCATGCTGAACGTGCCCAAGGGTTCGAACAGCGGCCAGACGCTTCGCTTGAAGGGAAGAGGCATGCCCGACGCCAAGGGCAAGCGCGGCGACCTGCTGGCCAAGCTGGTCGTCACCCTGCCCGAAACCGTCGACGAGGACCTCGAAAAGTTCGCCCAGGCCTGGCGGGATCAAAAGCCGTATACGCCCAAGCGGAAGTAACGCTCCGAGCGCGGATGACGCGCTTGTTTGTTGCAAGCCGCGCATACCCGCCTTAGGGGAATTCTCGGGCTTTCAGATAACGGCGTCGGGTCGGCATCCATGGTTCTGGTCAGCTTGCTGGCGCTGCTGCAAGTCAGCGCGCCGGTGCAGGAGACACCGGTTTCCCCCTTGCCGCCGGAGAGCGAGCAGACGGGGCTGCTCGACAGCCTGGTGATCAAGGCCACGCGCGGCAAGGCCAACGGTCCGGCCCAGCCCGAGCTGACCCTGGACGCGTCGGAGATCCAGGCCACCGGGGCCAGCACCGTGCAGGATCTGGTGAACCTGCTGGCCGCCGAGATCTCGACCGGCGATCCAGACAATCCGCCGCCGATCTACCTGGCCAATGGCCGGCGTATTTCCGGCTTTTCGGAGATCAGCGGGCTGCCCAGCCAGGCGATCGAGCGCATGGACGTGCTGCCGCCGGCCTCGGCCGTCGCCTACGGCTACCGGCCTAACCAGAAGGTCGTGAACTTCGTCCTGAAGAAGCGCTTCCGCTCGGCCGCCGTCGAACTGGAAGAAGTGGCCACGACCGCCGCCGGCCGCACGGTCGAGCGCTTCGACGGCGACGTCTTCCGCCTGGCCGGCGACGAGCGCACGACGGTCGGCCTGGACTGGCGCCAGGAGTCGACCCTGTTCGAGACCGAGCGCGATATCTATCGCGTGCCGTCGGCGAGCTCGCCGTACGGCCTGGTCGGCAATGTCGCGGCCACCAGCTTCGGGCGCGAGATCGATCCGGCCCTGTCGGCCCTGGCCGGCGACGTGGTCACCGTGGCCCGCGCGCCGGACGCGGCCTGGGACGGGCCCGTGACGCTGTCGGCCTTCTCGGCGGGCAATCCGGAGCTGTCGGGCATCGTCGCCAACCGCAGCCTGCTGCCGTCGCTGGGGCAGGGAAACTTCAAGACCGCCATCACCCGGGATCTCGCCCGCCAGGTCAGCGTCACGGTCAGCGTCGACCTGGAAGACGCAAAGCGCACCAGCTTCCTGGGCTTGCCCGCCACCTCGGTGCGGCTGCCGGCCGGTAGTCCGTTCTCGCCGTTCGCCGGCGACGTCACCGTCTATCGCTACCTGGACGCTCCGTGGTCGCAGCTGCGGGTGCAGGACAATTTCCGAGGCCAGCTGGGCCTGGCCGCCAATGGCTATGTCGCCGACTGGCGCTGGTCGCTGACCGGCGCCTACGACCACAACGACAGCGAGACGGCCAGCGGCCGCGGCGTCGACAGCGCCCCCTGGAAGGCGGCGATCGCGGCGCGCGATCCGGCGGTCAATCCGTTCGGCCCGATCGCCCGCGCCCTCTTGAAGGTCAACGCCCGCGACATCGCCAAGTCCAAGTCCCGCGCCGCCAAGGCCGAGCTCGTGCTCAACGGCGACGTCGCCGAGATCCCGGCCGGCCGCGTCTCCTCGACCCTCAAGCTGGGCGGCGAGCGGGTCGAGCAGACCTCGGACGCCCTGCGCAACGGCGCGCCGATGCGCAGCAACTACGACCGCCGGACGATGTCGATGCAGGGCGATATCGACGTGCCCCTGGCCAGCCGCTCGCACGAGGTGTTGCCCGTGCTGGGCGAGCTGACCGCCAGCGTCAACGCCGGCTACAATGTCGAGACTTTCAAGGATCGCCTGGCGATGGGCGCGGGCCTGAACTGGTCGCCGGACAAGCTGGTCAGCGTCAATCTCAGCCTCAGCGAGGAGCAGTCGGCCCCGGCCGCCAACCAGATCGTCGATCCGGTGCTGCAGACCCCCAATGTCACGGTGTTCGACTTCAGCACCGGGACCAGCGTGACGGTCAACCGCACAGAGGGCGGCAATCGCGGTCTGGAGAACGACCGCCGCCGCACCCTGCGGGCCGGGGTCAATCTGCGGCCGGTGGGACGCGACGGCGGCGACACCCGGCTGACGGTCAACGCCAACTATGTGCGCACCCACATCGAGGACCCGATCTCGAACTTCCCGGTGATCACCCCGGCGCTGGAGGCGGCCTTCCCCGAGCGGTTCACCCGCAACGCCGACGGCGTGCTGACGGCCATCGACAGCCGGCCGCTGAACTTCGACGCCATCGACCGCGAGGAGCTGCGCGGCGGCCTGAACCTGACCCGCTTCTTCGGCCGCCCCAAGAAGGGCGCGCCCAAGGGGACCAAGCCCGATCCCAAGAAGGTTGGCCAGGTGCAGGTATCGGTGAACTACACCTTCCGCCTGCGCGATGAGACGACCCTGCGTCACGGCCTGCCGCCGCTGGACCTGCTGAACGGCGCCAGCACCAGCCGCCGGGGCCAGCCCAAGGAAGAGCTGAACTTCCGCGTCAACGCCTTCCGGCAGGGCGTGGGCCTGAACCTGAACGGCGCCTGGCGCGGCGGCAGCGTCATCGACGCTGGACCCACCACCGGCGCGCTGCGCTTCGACGACCAGACGACGGTCAACCTGTCGGCCTTCTACGAGGTCCCGAGCGACGTGAAGGCGGGCCCGGCGTCGAGCTGGCTGGCCGGAACTCGCGTCACCCTGGCGGCCGACAATCTGTTCTACAGCCGGCCTGTCGTGCGGGATGCGCGGGGCGCGACGCCGCAGGCTTACCAGCCCGATTATCTGGACCCGCTGGGCAGGACGGTGAAGCTGACGTTCCGGAAGAGCCTGATCGCGCTGTAGTGAACGCCCCCTCCGTCTCGCTGCGTATCCGCAGCGATCCACCTCCCCCGTTCCACGGGTGAGGAGGCGGCTGCACCCTCCTGCCCCGCTTGCGGGGGAGGTGGCGCGGCGCGAATACGCGCCGTGACGGAGGGGGCGCTGCTGCGAACTTTGTGACTGCTCCCGACGGAACTGCGCTGGTGGGTTCGTTCCAAGCGTGTCCGCCCGTGACAGAACGCCACAGCCCGTTCATAACCCCTGCGTTCAGTCTCCATTCAGCCGAGGTCCGTTAGACCAGAGAGCATGAAAACGATCCGTGTCCTTCTTGTCACCGCCGCGTTGATCGCCGCCCTTCCGGGCGCGGCGTCGGCGCAACGTCGTGGCCCCGACTCGCTGGGCGCCGATTGGCGCGCGCAGTCGGACCAGGCGCGTGGCGGCGTGCAGTCGGGTCGTCTGGTGCCTCTGGCGCGCGTGATCGACATGATCGGCCGGCGTGTGCCGGGACGCGTGTTGGACGCGGGCCTCGAAGGTCGTAACTGGCGGGTCCGCTGGGCCGCCGCCGACGGCCGTCGCATCGACTTCATCGTCGACGCCGAGACCGGACAGATCATCAGCGGGGGCTGAGGAGTTTCACATCCATGCGCATCCTGCTCGTCGAGGACGATCCCGACCTGTCGCGTCAGCTGAAGCTGACCCTGGCCGACGCCGGCTATGCCGTCGACCACGCCCCGGACGGCGAGGAAGCCCAGTATCTGGGCGAGAACGAGCCGTATGACGCGGTCATCCTCGACCTGGGCCTGCCCAAGGTGGACGGCGTGTCGGTGCTTGAGCGCTGGCGGCGAGGCAATGTCGCCACGCCGGTGCTGATCCTGACCGCGCGCGGCGCCTGGAGCGACAAGGTCGCCGGCTTCGACGCCGGGGCCGACGACTATCTGGCCAAGCCCTTCCACACCGAGGAGCTGCTGGCGCGCCTGCGGGCCCTGCTGCGCCGCTCGGCCGGCCATGCCGCGCCGTCGCTGTCGTGTGGCGCCCTGCGCCTGGATCCGCGCGCCGCGCGGGCCAGCGTCAATGGCGAGCCGCTGCGCCTGACCTCGCTGGAATACCGCCTGCTGCACTACATGATGATGCACCAGGGCCGGGTGATCGGCCGCACCGAGCTGGTCGAGCACCTGTACGACCAGGACTTCGACCGCGACAGCAACACCATCGAGGTGTTCATCGGCCGCCTGCGCAAGAAGCTGGGCGCCGACCGCATCGAGACCGTGCGCGGCCTGGGCTATCGCCTGACGCCGCTCGAGGGCGAGGCGACGGCGTAACCGCCGTGCTGGATCTTCGCCGCCGATCACTGGTCCGCCGCCTGGTGCTGTTCGCCGGCGGCTGGACGCTGCTGGTGGTGCTGGTGGCGGGGGTCTTCCTGACCGTCCAGTTCCGTGAGGCGGCGATCCGGCGGTTCGATCAGTCGCTGGCGGTGCTGACCGACGATCTCTATGCCGGCTCGACCATCGAGGACGGCCAGTTGCGCGCGCCGTTCCTGACCGATATCCGCGCGACCCGAGCCTATTCGGGCCGCTACTGGGTGATCCTGGACAAGACGCCGGACGGGGCGATGCGGCCCGTCGTGCGGTCGCGCTCGCTGATCGACAGCGACCTGATGTTGTCCTCGGCCCAGATCGATCGTCTGGAGGCGGCGCCGGGCAAGACGCAATACTTCGACATGCGTGGACCGCAGGACAAGCCGCTGCGCGCCGCCGTCATCCAGGCCCAGCTGCCGGGATACGCCAATCCGGTGGTGTTCCTGGCCGCCGAGGATCGCTCGCCGATCGACGCCGACGCTGACCATTTCGCGCGCATCACAGCCTTTGCCCTGCTGATCCTGGGCGGCGGCCTGATCTTGGCGGTGGTGGTGCAGGTGCGGTTCGGCCTGCAGCCGCTGTTCCGCCTGCGCCGCGAGGTGGCCTCGGTCCGGCGCGGCAAGGCCGAGCGCCTGGCCGACGACTATCCCGAAGAGCTGGAGCCGCTGTCGCGCGAGCTGAACGCCCTCCTGGCTCACAACCAGGAAGTCGTCGAGCGCCAGCGCACCCACGTCGGCAACCTGGCCCACGCCCTGAAGACGCCGCTGTCGGTGATGCTGACCGAGGCCTCCCAGCAGCCGGGCCAGCTGGCCGAGGTGGTCGAGCGCCAGGCCCAGACCATGCGCGAACAGGTCGACCACCACCTGCGCCGCGCCCGCGCCGCCGCCCGCTCCCAGACCTCGGGCGAGCGCACGCCGGTCGAGCCGATCCTGGACGAACTGGCCGTGACCCTGGAGCGGATCTTCCAGGGAAAGTCAGACGGACGGGGCGTCGAGATCGACTGGCGCTGCCCCGAGGACCTGGCCTTCCAGGGCGAGAAGCAGGACTTCATGGAACTGGCCGGCAACGTCATGGAAAACGCCGGCAAGTGGTGCAAGGGCCGCATCCGCGCCGAGGCCGCGCCCTCCGGCGAGGCCCGCATGTTGCTGACCGTCGACGACGACGGGCCGGGCCTGCCGCCCGAGGAACGGGCTCTGGCGCTCAAGCGCGGCCAGCGCCTGGACGAGAACGCGCCGGGCACCGGCCTGGGCCTGTCGATCGTCGACGAGCTGGCCCGCGCCTATGGCGGATCGGTCAAGCTTGGTGAATCACCCCTGGGCGGTTTGCGGGTCACGCTGGACCTTCCGCGCGCCGAAACATAACCCGGGGTTGCGGCGAACGGTCGCGACCAGGGTTGTGGGCCGCATCTGCCACCGGTGACCTAAACCTGTAGTAGCCAAAGGCTTTTTGAGCCGCGACATCTCGTTCCAAGGCGCTGGATTTTTTGCCAGTTTCGGAAATCCTTAACCTCGTTTCGAACATGGTTGACGTCTGTCGGCCGTGTGAGTCCGACACGGGGGACCATGGCCGCTATCGCCGCGCATAAATTGCAGATCATCCGGACGCTGGTGGAAACCGCTCCGGACGCGGCGCTGCGCAGCCTGGAGCTGGCGCTGTCCAGCGCCGGCGCGACCGGATCCCTGGCCGCCGTGCGCGGCCTGGTCGAGGACGAGACCGCCAACCGCTTCGTCCGCAACAACATCCTGGCCCCCATCGTGCCGCTGTGTCAGCCGCGCGGCGAAGGCTGTGTCTCGTTCCCGTCGCCCGTGCTGGGGCGCCTGTGGAAGGCGCTGAAGGTCATCGTGCCGGCGCGGGTCGAGGAGGCCACCGCCAAGTGCAATCCGTGGGACCTGGAGCAGGGCACCCCGGAAGTCTTCGACGACCTGTGCAAGGCCGCCGCCGCCGGTCTGCGCGATCCCGAGAACGCCGCCTTCGACAGCGTGCGCTCGCTGTGCGACCCCGAGCATCTGGCCCTGTGTCTGCAGCTGTCGGCCATCGCCCGCTCGTGCCTGCCCAAGCTGGCCGAGTGGGTCAGCCGCATGTCGGACGAGCGCGCCTTCGCCGCCAAGCTGGCCTATCGCGACGCCTGCCGGATCAGCGAGGACGCCGGCCCGCTGCTGCTGGACATGCTGTCGGCCCACCTGCCGGACGACTGGCGGATCCTGCGCGTGATCTCGGCGGTCATGGACCGGCCGACCGACCGCTACCTGGCCTCGTCCGAGGCCAAGGGCTTTGGCGAGCGCGTGTTGGCCGACATCGACGCCTCGATCCTTCGCATCGAGACCTTCAGCTTCGCCGACGGCGAGAAGGCCGGCCGGGAGGCCGCCCAGGGCGCCCACCGCGCCCAGCTGCAGATCACCGAGTTCCAGCAGTCGATCGAAGTCGCCAAGGACGGCCCGTGGGGCAAGCGCCTGGCGCGTCACAAGCAACAGATGGCCAAGGTCTGCGAGCAGCGCATGGACCAGGCCGACAAGCAGCTGGAAGCGGCCCTGCCGACCCGTCCGCTGACCATGATGGCCAAGAAGGGCAGCAAGGGCGCGGCCAAGCTGACCGAGGAGCCGGACGAGGCCATGATCCGCCGGGCCCAGTCGGCGCTGGCCTTCGTCGCCGAGCTGCGCTCGTGCGCCGACAAGGCCGGCTACGGCAGCTCGCGCAACAAGATCCTGGAAAAGCTGAACAGCCGCCTGGACCCCTATATCGAAGACGTCCTGCACGTGGCCCGCACGGGCGACGGCGGCGACTCCGGTCTGGCGGTGAAGTACCTGGACGTGGCGGCGGGCTTCATCGCCTACACGCGGGATGACAAGACGGCGGAGATCGTGCGCCGGCGCGCGGCGGCGGCGATCGCGGCGTAACAGCCTTCAATCCCATCCAATAATCCTGCCTTCCTAGGCCTTGTGCCTAGGACCCATCGTTCCGCTGGCTTTGTGTGTCGGGGATGAGCGCCCACGCTGGCGGCGGTTTGCTGTCGACATCGCACCAAGTCGCGCCATGGGTCCTAGGCACAAGGCCTAGGAAGGCCGTGGAGGTTTAGTGTTGGAGCCACTGGACGAGCGCTGAATTCACCACCTCGGGCCGCTCCAGCGTGATCACGTGGCCGCATTGCTCGGCAACGACCAGCTTCGCGCCTGGGATCGCGGCGGCCATCTCCTCCGACAGCACCGCTGGCGTCAGCGGATCCGCATCACCCACGACGATCACCGTCGGGACCTTGATCTCGCTGAGCAGCGGCCGGCTGTCGGCCCGGGCGATCACCGCCTCGATCTGGCGCGCGAAACCTTCCAGCCCCACGGCGCGGCCCATGCGGATGCTGATCGCGTTGAGCTCGGGCTCGCCCTTGCGGCTGGGGTGGGTGAGGGCGTCGGCGCCCAAGGCGAGCAAGCGCTCGAAGCCGACGGCGCGGGCCTGGTCCAGCATCTTGCGGCGAGCGGCGGTCTGTTCGGGCGTATCCGGCCTCGCCGAGGTGCAGACCAGGGCCAGCTTCGCCACCCGTTCCGGCGCCTGGCGCATGATCTCCAGCGCCAGATAGCCACCCATCGAGACGCCGACGAGGGCGAAGCGCGGCGGGGCGGCGGCCAGGATCAGGGAGGCCATCTCGGGCAGGGTCTCGCCTTCCAGGGTGTTGGCGATCTGCACCGCGCCGCGCGGCCACAGGGCGGGCAGTTGCGGGGCGAAGATCTCTTCCGAGCACAGCAGCCCCGGAACCAGCACGATCGGCGTCATCGTCACTCCCTGCGCATCACGCGACATCTCCGTCCTTAAGCGCTTTTTCCGCTAACGGCGAAGGCCGGAACACGCTACCACGCGGCCATGATCGCTTTCTGGATCGCCGCGACGGGGCTGTCGGCCGTGACGGCCGGGCTGGTGCTGCGCGGAGCCGCGCGCGCCCGGCCCGTCGATGACGCCCAGGCGCGGCTGGAGCCGCATCGCCGCCGCCTGGCCGAGGTCGAGCGCCTGTCCATGGACGGCCTGCTGGCGGAAGGCGAGCTGAAGGCCGCCCGCGCCGAAGCCGCCCGGGGCCTGCTGGCCGCCGCCGACCAGACCCAGGTGTGGGAGCGTGACGGCGCCGGCCCGCGCAAGGCCGTGGTCGCCGCCGTGGGCGCGGCCTGCGTCGCCGCTGTCGGCCTGTATGTCGCCATCGGCCGCCCCGAATTCGCCGACCAGCCCTTCGCCAAGCGCGTCGCCGCCTGGAAGGCCGCCGATCCGGCCACCCTCGCCCCCGAGCAGATCGCCGCCGTGCTGGAAGGCGTCGTCGCCGAGCGTCCCAAGGATCCCGAGCCGCTGGTGTTCCTGGCCAAGGCGCGCGCCGCCGCCGGCGACCTGACCGGCGCCGAGGCCGCCCTGCGCAAGGCCGTCCACGTCGCCCCCAAGCGCGCCGACATCTGGAGCCTGCTGGGCGAGACCTTTGTGATGGAAGCCAAGGGGCAGGTCGGGACCGACGCCAAGCTGGCCTTCGGCGAGGCCCTGAAAGTCGATCCCGCCGACCTGCGCGCCCGCTACTATCTGGGCCGTGGCAAGATCGCCGACGGCGACGTCCAGGGCGGCCTGACCGACTGGCGCGCCTTGGTCGCCGGCCTGCCTGCCGCCGATCCGGGTCGCGCCGCGCTGGCGCAAGAGATCGCCCAGGTCGAGGCCAAGGGCGGCCTGCCCAGCGCCGAACCGGCCGCCCAGGCCAATCCGCAGGTCCAGGGCATGATCGCCGGCATGGTCGAGGGCCTGGCCGCGCGCCTGGCTCAATCGCCCGACGATCCCGACGGCTGGGTGCGCCTGGTCCGCGCCTATGCCGTGCTGGGCGAGACCGCCAAGCGCGACGCGGCGCTGGCCTCGGCGTCCGCCCGCTTCAAGGACCAGCCCAAGGTGCTGTCGGCCCTGCGCCAGGCCGCCGACACGCCAGCCCAAGCTAAGACACAATGAGTTTCTGGCCCAAATCCCGCAAGGCGCGCCGTCGCCTGACCATCCTGCTGGCCATCGCGCCGGTTCTGGCCCTGGCCGTGGGCCTGGCGCTCTATGGCCTGCGCGACAGCATCTCGCTGTTCTACACCCCCGCCCAGGCCAAGGCCGCCAATGTCGCGCCGGGCCGCAAGGTGCAGCTGGGCGGCCTGGTGCAGCACGGCAGCGTGGTCAAGCACCCCGGCGGCGACGTCGAGTTCGTGGTCGCCGACCAGCAGGCCACGGCGAAGGTCAGCTATCACGGCGACCTGCCCGACCTGTTCCGCGAAGGGCAGGGGATCGTGGCCGAAGGAACCTTCGATGCGAACGGGACCTTCGTCGCCAAGCAGGTGCTGGCCAAGCACGACGAGCGCTACATGCCGCGCGAAGTGGCCAAGGCGCTGAAGAAGCAAGGCGAGTGGCGTGGTGAGGGCTCTGCGCCTCCGGCCTACGGAAAGCCCACGACATGATCACCGAACTGGGCGCCTTCGCCCTGATCCTGTCGCTGGCCTTGTCCGTCGCCCAGACCGGTTTGTCGGCCGTCGGCGGTGCGCGGCGCTCGCCGGTGCTGGCCGGCGCCGGACGCGGCGCGGCGGTCGCGACGTTCCTGGCCGTGGCCGTGGCCTTCGCGGCGCTGATCCACGCCTTCGTCACCTCGGACTTCTCGGTCGCCAACGTGGCGGCCAACTCGCACACGGCCAAGCCGCTGTTCTACAAGGTGGCCGGCGCCTGGGGCAGCCACGAGGGCTCGATGCTGCTCTGGTGCCTGGTGCTGACCGGCTACGGCGCGGCCATGGCCTTCTTCGGCGACAGCCTGCCGCCGCGCCTGCGGGCCTATGCCATCGCCATCCAGGGCGCGCTGGGCGTGATGTTCCTGGCCTACACCGTCTTTGCCTCGAACCCCTTGGCGCGCCTGCTGGACGTTCCGGTCGAGGGCCGCTCGCTCAATCCGCTGCTGCAGGACTGGGCGCTGGCCGTGCACCCGCCGTTCCTCTACGCCGGCTATGTCGGCTTCTCGGTGGTCTATTCGCTGTCGCTGGCGGCGCTGATCGAGGGCCGGATCGACGCGGCCTGGGCGCGCTGGGTGCGGCCCTGGACCCTGGCGGCCTGGAGCCTGCTGACCATCGGCATCACCCTGGGCGCCTTCTGGGCCTATTACGAGCTGGGCTGGGGCGGCTGGTGGGCCTGGGATCCGGTCGAGAACGCCAGCTTCATGCCCTGGCTGATCGGCGCTGCTCTGCTGCACTCGGCCATCGTCACCGAGAAGCGCGGGGCGCTGCCGGGCTGGACGGCCTTTCTGGCCCTGGCGGCCTTCACCTTCTCGATGCTGGGCGCCTTCCTGGTGCGGTCGGGCGTGCTGACCAGCGTCCACGCCTTCGCCGTCGACCCGACGCGCGGCGTGCTGCTGCTGATGATGATGGGCCTGGCCGCCGGGGCGGGGTTCCTGCTGTTTGGCCTGCGCGCCGGCAGCCTCAATCCGGGCGGCCAGTTCCGGCCGATCAGCCGCGAGAGCGCCATCGTGCTCAACAACATCCTGCTGTCGACGGCGACGGCGGTGGTGCTGCTGGGCACGCTGTACCCCCTGATCCGCGAGGCCATGGATGGCGAGGCCGTCTCGGTCGGCGCGCCGTTCTTCAGCCTGACCTTCGTGCCGCTGATGTTGCTGGCCTTCGCCGTGTTGCCTGCCGGGCCGCTGCTGGCCTGGAAGCGCGGGGACGCCAAGGGCGTGGCCCGCAAGCTGTGGATCGTGCTGGCCGCCGCCGCCCTGCTGGGCCTGGTGGCCTATGGCCTGGTGCAGCCGCGCAAGGCCCTGGCCAGCGGCGGTCTCGTCATCGGCTTCTGGCTGCTGGGCGGCGCGCTGCTGGAGATGGCCGACCGCCTGAAGCTGTTCCGCGCTCCGGCCGGTGAGAGCGTCCGCCGGGCCCGTGGCCTGCCGCGTGGCGCCTGGGGCACGACCCTGGCCCATGCCGGCCTTGGCCTGTTCGTGCTGGGCGCGGCCTTCGAGACCGCCTGGAAGGTCGAGGCCGCCCAGGCGCTCAGCCTCAACGACACCCAGCAGTTGGGCGCCTACACCCTGACCCTGACAGATGTTGGCACGGTCGAGGGCCCGAACTACCTGGCCGAGCGCGGCATCGTGTCGGTGAAGAACAAGGCCGGGACCGAGGTCTGCCACGCCGAGCCCGAGCGCCGCTTCTATCCGACCGGCGGGCAGACCACCTCGGAAGTGGCCATCTGCCCCAGCCTGCTGGACGATATCTACATCGTGCTGGGCGAGCGTCGGGCGGGTGAGGGCGGCAAGCCGGCCTGGCTGGTCCGCGCCTATGTGAACCCGTGGGTGCGGCTGATCTTCCTGGGCCCGCTGATCATGGCCATCGGCGGCCTGATCTCGCTGTCGGACCGCCGCGTGCGCCTGGGCGTGGGCCGCCGGGCGCAGGAGGTGGTGTCGTGAGGCGCGCGCTGCTGATCGGCCTGGCCTCCGTCGCCCTGATGGCCGGCGCGGCCGAGCCGACCGAGCGCCTGCCCGATCCGGCCCAGGAGGCCCGCGCCCGCCACCTGTTCAAGGAAGTGCGCTGCCTGGTCTGCCAGAACGAGTCGATCGACGACTCCGAGGCCCAGCTGGCCGGCGACCTGCGACAGATTGTCCGCGAACAGGTCAAGGCCGGTCGCACCGACAGCCAGATCCGGGCGTTCCTGGTCGAGCGCTACGGCGAGTTCGTGCTGCTGAAACCGGCCTTCTCGGCCGGCAACGCCGTGCTGTGGCTGGCCCCGATCGGGGTTCTGCTGGTCGGCGGCGGTCTGATGTTCGGTCTGCTGCGTCGTCGCGAGGAGCAGCCCGTTGAGCTTTCGCAGGACGAAGAAGAGCGCGTGAAGCGCCTTCTGGAAGACGATTGACACGATTGCGCCGAAAAAGAGCCTCAAGAAGCGCCTTTCGGATGACGGAAAGATAATTCGAGAACCATTGCACCTTTTATTGTCGGGACTAGGTTCTCAGATCGACTGGGACGTCGCGCCGGGCGCGAGGTTGATGCGAAAGGGACCGCGCGCGGGTCGCGCGGGTGAGGAAGAGACGAATGACCGCTAGGAAGTCGGGATTCATTGTGGGCGCCGTCGCGGGCGCGGGCGTGGCCTGTGCGGCCTTGGCCGGCGTGGGCATGCGCATGGGCGGGGCAGACGCCGCCGAGGCGCCGGCCATCCGTCCGGTCAGCGCCGGGGCGCCGGCCTTCGCGCCGCCGCCGGGCGCGCCGATGTCGTTCGCCGACATCTTCGAGAAGGTCTCGCCCGCGGTCGTCCAGATCAACGTGACCTCCAAGGCTTCGCCGCCGTCGCTGCGCATCCCGGGCCTGGAAGGCTTCGACATCGTGCCGCGCGGACAAAAGGGCAAGCCGGGCCAGGGCCAGGGCCAGGGCCAGGACGGCGAGGACGGCGATTCGCCGGCCACGCCGAAACAGCAGTCGGCCGGTTCGGGCTTCTTCATCTCGGCCGACGGCTACATCGTCACCAACAACCACGTCGTGGCCGACGCCGACGACATCCAGGTGGTGCTGAAGGACGGCCGCGAGCTGAAGGCCACTCTGGTCGGCCGCGACGAAGGCACCGACCTGGCGGTGATCAAGGTCATCGACCCCAAGGCCAAGGGCGCCGACTTCCCGTATGTGAACTTCGAGAACCAGGCCAAGCCGCGCGTTGGTGACTGGGTCATCACCATCGGCAACCCGTTCGGCCTGGGCGGTACGGCCACGGCCGGCATCATCTCGGCCTATAACCGCGACCTGGGCGACAACACCTCGTCGTTCGTGAACTACATCCAGATCGACGCGCCGATTAACCGCGGCAACTCGGGCGGTCCGTCGTTCGACATCTATGGCCGCGTGATCGGCGTCAACAGCGCCATCTACTCGCCGTCGGGCGGCTCGGTCGGCATCGGCTTCGCCATCCCCGCCGACATCGCCGAGGACACCGCCAAGCAGCTGATCGCCGGCGGCAAGGTCGTGCGCGGCTATATCGGCGTGACCATCCAGGACTTCAGCGCCGAGTCGGCCGAGGCCCTGGGCCTGAAAGACGTGAAGGGCGCGATCATCGCCGAGGTCACGGCCGGTGGCCCCGCCAACAAGGCTGGCCTGCTGCCGGACGACATCCTGACCGCGGTCAACGGCGTGGCCGTGGCCAACCGTTCGGAACTGACCCGCGAAGTCGCCAAGGCCCGTCCGGGCGAAGGCGTCAAGCTGTCGATCATCCGCGACGGCAAGCCGCGCGTGGTCACCGTCGTGTCGGGCACCCGTCCGGCCGAAGGCTCGCTGCTGGGCAATGACGACCAGGATCAGGACAACGGCGCGCCGGCGACCCCGGACAAGCCGGCCAGCCAGCGCGTCGACGCCCTGGGCCTGACCCTGGGTCCGATCGATCCGGCCTCGCGCCAGACCTACAAGATCGACAGCGAGATCAAGGGCCTGCTGATCACCGGCGTGAAGGGCGACAGCGACGCGGGCGAGAAGGGCCTGGCCAAGGGCGACGTGCTCTCGACCATCAACGGCGCTCCCGTCGTCAGCGTGGCCGAGGTCAACAGCGCCATCGCCACCGCCAAGAAGGCCGGCCGCACCAGCGTGCTGGTCAAGGTGATCCGCCAGAACCGCCCGGTCTTCGTCCCGCTGAAGATCGCGCCGTAAGCTGACGGACTAGCGAACAGATGAGCCCCGTTCCGGACCTCCGGAGCGGGGCTTTTTCGTATCTGTCCAAGGTTTAAGTTACGCCGGTCGTCGAAACGGCTATCAACCTCACAACTGTCGCGCGATGGCAGGAATCGGGAGAACGTCGAGCGTTCCGCCATTCCGCCCGAGCGCATGAGGGGCTCTGACGATGCGTATTCTGATTATCGAGGACGACCTGGAAGCCGCCGCCGCCATGGCGCACGGCCTGAAGGAAGCTGGCTACGACGTCGAGCACGCGCCCGATGGCGAGGCTGGCCTGGGCGTGGCCCAGAAGGGCGGCTTCGACGTGCTGGTCGTCGACCGGATGATGCCCAAGATGGACGGCGTCACCGTCGTCGAGACCCTGCGCCGCGAGGGCGACCAGACGCCGGTGCTGTTCCTGTCGGCCCTGGGCGAGGTCAATGACCGCGTCGTGGGCCTGAAGGCCGGCGCCGACGACTACCTGGTCAAGCCGTACGCCTTCCCCGAGCTGATGGCCCGCGTCGAGGCCCTGTCGCGTCGCCGCGAGACCGGCGCCGTGGCGACTACCCTCAAGGTGGGCGAGCTGGAAATGAACCTGATCAACCGGACGGTCCATCGCCAGGGCAAGGAGATCGACCTGCAGCCGCGCGAATTCCAGCTGCTGGAGTTCATGATGCGCCACGCCGGCCAGTCGGTGACCCGCACCATGCTGCTGGAGAAGGTCTGGGAATACCACTTCGACCCCCAGACCAACGTCATCGACGTACACATCTCGCGCCTGCGTTCGAAGATCGACAAGGGCTTCGACCGTCCGATGCTGCAGACCGTGCGCGGCGCCGGCTACCGGCTGGATCCGTAGGCGGTTCGGCGCGGGCGTGGTAGGATCAGACCATGAACAAGCCTGCCAAGCCCGAGGCTGATGACGTCGACGACCTGTCGGACCTGTACGGCGGCCCGCCGCCGACGGAGGCCGAGTGGGACGCCTGGATGGAAGCCAACCGCGATGAGATCAATGCATCGCTGGTGCGTGCGCGTCAGGAGTTCGCGGAAGGCAAGGCTACGCCTTGGGATCCCGAGGCCATCATGAGCGAGGTCCGCGAGCAACTGCGCAAAGAAGGCCGATAGCGTCCGCATGACGGGGGCGAGGGTCGAATTCAGCGTCGATGCGCAGGCAGATGTTGCTCGGTTGGCGCTCTGGGTCGGCCTCGACTCGGGTGAGGCGCGGGCGCAAGCGGTCATCGACAGGATTGATGCGACCCTTGCTCGCCTTGCCCGGCGCCCGCGGTTAGGCCGCATTGAACTGAGTTTCAAAGGCGAGCCACGCGTGTTCAGTGTTTACCCTTGGAAAATTGTCTATGAGCCGCTTCCGGAGACGGACGGCATCTACGTTCTCCGTATCCTCGACAGTCGCCAGAACCTCTCGGCGCTGCTCGGCAAGAAGACCTGAACCATGCGTCTGCCGCGCCTTCTCCGCACCACGCCGTTCCGGCTGACCCTGCTGTTCCTGACCCTGTTCGCGGCGGCGGCCAGCGCCTTCCTGGGCTACATCTATGTGGCCACGGCGGGCGAGGTGAACCGCCGCTCGCAGGCCGAGATCAGCCGTGAGTTCGAGAGCCTGGAGGCCGCCTATCGCCAGGGTGGCGTCGACGCGCTGAACCAGACCATCGTCGAGCGGGCGACGGGCGAGCGACCGTTCCTGTATTTCCTGGCCGACAAGACCGGCAAGCGGATCTCGGGCTCGATCGAGGAGTCGCCGGTCAGCAATTTCACCGGCGACGGCCCCGAATGGGCCAGCTTCAAGGTCACCGAGACCGACCTGGACGGCGCCGAGGTCAAGGCCGCCGCGCGCGGGGTGCAGCAGCGGCTGGAGCGCGGCGAGATCCTGTTCGTCGGGGCCGATGTCGACGCCTCCGAGGCCTATGTCCGCAAGATCGTCCGGGCTCTTTGGGGCGCCGGGACCCTGGTCATTCTGCTGGGCCTGGCCGGTGGGGTCTTGATCAGCCGCAATGTCAGCCGCTCGATGCAGGGGCTGGTCGACGTGGTCAACGACGTGCGCGCCGGCGACCTGCATGCGCGGGCGAAAGTGCGGGGCACGCGCGACGAGTATGACGAGCTGGCCGAGGGCCTGAACGACATGCTCGACCGGATCGAGCGCCTGATGGGCGGCCTGCGCCACGCCGGCGACGCCATCGCCCACGACCTGCGCTCGCCGCTGACCCGTCTGCGCGCGCGCATGGAAGTCGCCCTGATCGACGCCGAGAACGGCAAGGGCGATCCGGTGGCGGCGCTGGAGACGGCCCTGTCCGACGCCGACGGGGTCTTGAAGACCTTCAACGCGGTGCTCGCCATCGCCCGCCTGCAGGCGGCCGGCTCGGCCCCCGACCAGCGCGCCTTCGACGCCTCGGAACTGGCCACCGACATGGCCGAGCTCTACGAGTTCTCGTGCGAGGACAAGGGCCTGGACTTCAAGGCCGAGATCACGCCCGCCCTGAACATCAAGGGCAACCGCGAGTTCCTGGCCCAGGCCCTGGCCAACATCCTGGACAACGCCATCAAATATACGCCCGAGGGCGGAGCGATCATGCTGCGCGCGCGCCGCACCTCGTCGGGCGAGCTGGAATTCTCGGTCACCGACACCGGTCCCGGCGTGCCCGAGGCCGACCGTCCTCGCGTCGTCCAGCGCTTCGTGCGCCTGGAAAACAGCCGCAGCGAGCCGGGCGCCGGTCTGGGCCTGTCCCTGGTCAGCGCCGTGGCGACCTCCCACGGCGGCCGGCTAGAGCTGGCCGAGGGGCCGGGCGAGTACAACGGCATGGGCCCGGGCCTGCGGGTCGCACTGGTGCTGCCGCGGGTGGAGTAGGGGTGACCTTCCGCCCCCTCCGGGGGCGGACGACCGCGCAGCGGTCAGGGTGAGTTCGCGCTTCACTTGCCCCCTCCGGGCTTTCAGCCCTCCTCGCCCGGAGGGGGAAGAAGGAGAAGAGATGCACCGCCGTCAATTTCTCGTCGGATCGCTGGCCTTGGCGCCTGCCGTCGCCTTCGCCCAAACCCCGCCGCCCGCCTTCCCGCCCGTCGACGCCCGCAGCGTCTGGCTGCTGGGCGACAGCGCGCCGCCCGATCCCGTGAAGACCGCCGCCCGTCTGGCCGAGCTGGTCCAGAAGGGCAAGCCGCGCGACAGCTACCTGGCCGGCGGCGCGGTGACCGAGCTGGAGCAGCGGTTCGCGACGATGCTGGGCAAGGAGGACTGCGCCTTCCTGCCGACCGGAACCCTGGCGAACCATGTCGCCGTGCGCATCCTGGCGGGCGAGGCCACGCGGGTGATCGTCCAGCACGAAAGCCACCTCTATCGCGACGAGAGCGACGCGACCCAGCTGCTGTCTGGCCTGAACCTGATCGACCTGGCCCCCGGCAAGGCCGCTCCCTCGCTGGACGAGATCAAGGCCGCCGTCGACGAGGCCGAGAACGGACCCTATCCGCTGAAGGTCGGGGCGATCTCGCTGGAAAGCCCGGTGCGCCGCGCCAAGGGCGAGATGCTGGATCCGGCCGCGCTGCAGGCCATCGCCGCCTACGCCAAAGGCAAGAACATCCGCCTGCACCTGGACGGTGCGCGGCTGCTGCTGGCCCCGCCCAGCTATGACATCGCCGGCACGACCGCCCTGTTCGATACGGTCTATGTCTCGCTCTACAAGTATCTGGACGCGCCGTTCGGGGCGGTGCTGGCGGGCAGCAAGGCCGACATCGCCAAGGCCCGCGCCCTGCGTCACCAGTTCGGCGGGACGATCTACCAGGCCTGGCCGTGCGCGGTGCTGGCCCTGGCGGCGCTGGACGACTTCCAGGCCCGCCACAAGGCCGCCTTCGCCACGGCGGAGCAGGTGTTCGCGGCGCTGGAGAAGGCCGGGGCGGCCAAGGTTGCGCCCGCGTCCAACGCCTCCAACATCCGTCAGCTCGTCTTGAAGCCCAAGGTCGCCGAGGGCGTCTTCGACCGCATGCGCGACGCCGGCGTGCGCCTGGCCAAGCCCGGTCCGGACGGCGCAATCGACTTCTGGGTCAACGACACCCTCAACCGTCGCCCGGTCGACGAGTACGTGAAGCTGTTTCTAGGCTAGGGCCTACTGTCCCTGAACCCAGGTGATCGCGCCGGTATAGGGGTCCATCTGGGCGGCCATGCCGGGGCGCAGGTCGCTGGCGTCGGGGCCGCGCGGCGAGACGCTCCAGACGATGACCATGGCCATGATCGCCAGAAAGGTCATCGTGAGAAAGCCGGCGATGTCGCGGTGCAGGCTGGGCTCGCGCCGGTTCAGCAGCGACACGCGCAGGATCAGCGGATGCGTGGCCCAGCCGCAGGCCAGGGGCGAGGTGGCGACGCTCATCTGCGCCTTCATCAGGGTCTTGGCGTAGTCGGCGCGGATGTCGCCGCGCAGGGCCACGACGGTGGCGTCGCAGGCCAGCTCCTGGTCGATGCGCACCAGGCGCGTGGCCAGAGCGATCATCGGGTTGCACCAGCCCAGGACGCCGGCCCCGGCGATGATCAGGTTGGCGATCGGGTCGCCGCGATGGATGTGGGTGCGCTCGTGCAGGGTGATCATCTCGCGCTCGCGGGCGTCGAAGCGCTGGTTGAAGTCGGAGGGCAGCACCACGCGCGGCCACAGGGCGCCCATGACGGCCGGGCCGGCCAGGCCTTGCTCGACCTTGTTGCGGAAAAGGCGCTCGCGCAGGACCAGGACGCCGGTGGCGACCGCGCAGCCGGCCAGCCACAGCAGGATCAGCTTGGAGGCCCACTCGCCCAGCGGCCGGGCGGGTGAGCCGAAGTCCATGGTCTCGGCCAGGCTGGGCAGGAAGGCGGCGGCGGCGGCGGCCGGCACGATGGCCCACAGGCCATAGGCCCGGCGCGGTCCGAACAGCTGGCGCGCGGACGGCCGCAGGATGATAACCAGCAGCACCGCGGCGGCGGCGGCGATCTGGGCCCGGATCAGGGCGAGGGCGAAGAGCTCGGTCATTCTTGAGCGGTTCCTGGCCGTTTCCTCGAATGCAATGGTTACAACTGTAATTTAGCGCGTCAAGCGGGCGTGACGGCTGTCGACGATCATTCTCCCAGGAAGCGAGCGGCGTAGAGGGCGTCCGGCGCGAAGGCGTGCTGGTCGAAACCGCGCGGCGCGGCGCTCCACACGGCGACGAAGGTCGCGACCGCCAGCGCGGTCAGGGCCAGGAAGCCGACGATCTCGCGGGCGCGGCTGGGCTCGGTCCTGCCCAGGAAGCCGACGCGCAGGATCAGCGGATGCGTGCCCCAGCCGCAGGCCAGCGGCGAACTGGTCCCGCTGGTCGACACCTTCAGCAGCGTTCTGGCGTAGTCGGCGCGCATGTCGCTCTTCAAGGCCAGCACGGTCGCGTCGCAGGCCAGTTCCTGGTCGACACGCAAGAAGGCCGCGCCGACGTGGACCAGCGGATTGAACCAGCTCAGCGCCCGGCAGCCGGCCACGACCAGGTTGGCCATCGGATCGCCGCGCCGGATGTGGGTGCGCTCGTGCAGCACGATCAGGTGGCGCTCGTGGGCGCTGAAGCGCTGTTCGAAGTCGGCCGGCGTCACCAGGCGTGGCCACAGCGCGCCCATCACGGCGGGACCGGCCAGGCCCAGGTCGGCGAGGCGGCGGAAGGCGCGCTCCTGCCGCACGATGAAGGCGGCGAACAGCGCCGCGCCGGCCAGCCAGACGCACAGCGCGACCAGAGCCGAGCCGAGAGCAGGCGGCGGGGTCGTCGCGCCGATCTCGAAGGTCTCGGACAGGCTGGGCATCAGGCTGGCGATCGCCGCGACCGGGGGCAGCGCCCACAGCCCGTAGGCCTGGCGCGGACCCAGCAGATGGCGGACCGGCAGACGCAGCAGTAGCACCAGGATCACACCCAGGGCGGCGGCGATCTGCGCGCGGACTACGGCAAGGACCAGCAGTTCGATCATGGAGCCTTCCCGTTGTCGTCCGGGTTGTGATCTGCAACAGTTACAAGTGTAAAATTCGACGTCAAGCTGCGACTTGTTCACGAACGCTAGGCAGGCCACGGTGCCCGCCATGACTCAGCTCGCCGACCGCCTCGTCCCCTGCGGCCCGATCCTCGACGCCAAGGCCGCCGAACGGGCGCATGAGGCGATCGCCAAGCGGGTAGGCGAGGCCATGGCCGGCGTCGACGCCGCCTGGGCCGCCCTGGCCCCGGTGTTCGCCGCCTCGCCGTACCTGGCCAGCCTCGCCCGCAAGGACGGCCAGCGCTTGCCCAGGATCCTGGGCGGCGATCCCGGCGAAAACTTGACCATGATCCTGGCCGCCGCCGAGGCCGTCGCCGCCGAGCCGGACTTCGAGACCGCCCGCAAGACCCTGCGCGAGCTGAAGGCCGACCTGCACCTGCTGACCGCCCTGTGCGACCTGTCCGGCGTCTGGGATCTGGACGCGGTGACCGGCGCCCTGACCCGCTTCGCCGACGCCACCCTGCGCGCCGCTCTGGCCCAGGCCGTGCGTCAGGAGGTCGATCGCGGCGCCCTGACCCATGTGGGGGCGGGCGAGGACGGCCCCGCGCCGGGCCTCTTCTGCATCGCCATGGGCAAGCACGGCGCGTTCGAGCTGAACTATTCCAGCGACATCGACTTCTCGATCTTCTACGCGCCCGAGAAGCTGCAGGTCGCCGACGGCGTCGAGCCCCAGGCCGTGGCGGTGCGCATCGCCAACCACCTGGGCCGGGTGCTGCAGGAGCGCACCGCCGACGGCTATGTCTTCCGCATCGACCTGCGCCTGCGCCCCGATCCGTCCTCGACGCCGCCCGCCATGCCGGTCGACGCGGCCATGGATTACTACGAGAGCGTCGGTCAGAACTGGGAGCGCGCCGCCCACATCAAGGCCCGGATCGCGGCCGGCGATTTCGCCGAGGGCCAGGCGTTCCTGGAGGGGTTGCAGCCCTTCATCTGGCGCAAGAACCTGGATTTCGCGGCCATCGCCGACATCCACTCGATCAAGCGTCAGATCCACACCTACAAGGTCGATGACCGCCTGACCGCCAAGGGCGCGGACCTGAAGCTGGGCCGGGGCGGGATCCGCGAGATCGAGTTCTTCGTCCAGACCCAGCAGCTGATCCTGGGCGGCCGCCAGCCCGACCTGCGCGGGCCGCGCACGCTGGACGCGCTGCTGGCGCTGGCGACGGCCGGCCACGTGACCCTGGAGGACGCCGGCTGGCTGTCCCAGGCCTATCAGGACCTGAGGGCGCTGGAGCACCGCGCCCAGATGATCGCCGACGACCAGACCCACAAGCTGCCGGAGTCCGATACCGACCGGAAGAAGGTCGCGGCCCTGTGGGGGCAGGACAATCTGCGCAGCTTCGACGCCGCCGTCGGTAAGATCCTCAAGGGCGTCAACGCCCGCTATGGCCGCCTGTTCGCCGGCGAGGAAGAGCTGTCCTCGCGCTTCGGCAGCCTGGTCTTCACCGGCGTCGAGGACGATCCCGAGACCCTGGCCACCCTCAAGCGCATGGGCTTTTCCAGCCCCGAGCGCGTGGCCGCCACCATCCGCGGCTGGCACCACGGCCACATCGCCGCGACCCGCACCGAACGGGGGCGCGAACTCTTCACCCGCCTGGCCCCGCGCCTGCTGGATGCCGCCAACGCCACGGGCGCGCCGGACCAGGCCTTCAACCGCTTCGCCGACTTCTTCGCGTCCTTGAGCTCAGGCGTGCAGATCCAGTCGTTGTTCCTGGCTCAGCCACGCCTGTTCGAGCTGATCGTCGAGGTCATGGCCTTCGCCCCGAGACTGGCGACCACCATGGCCAAGCGGCCGACGGCCCTGGACGCCCTGCTGGACCCCAGCTTCTTTGGCCCCATCGAGACGCCGGCCGTCGCCCCGTGGGATCCGGCCGACTTCGAGGGGGCGATGGACGCGGCCCGGCGGCTGTTCCGCGACCAGAGCTTCCGCATCGGCGTGCGGGTGATGAGCGGCAGCGCCGACGCCCGCGACATCGGCCGGGCCTTCGCAGAGCTGGGGGACCTGATCATCAGCGGCCTGGCCCCGGCGGCCCTGGCCGAGACCGAGCGCCTGGGCGGCGCCTTCCCTGGCCAGGTGGCGGTGGTCGCGCTGGGCAAGGCCGGCTCGCGCGAGATGACGGCCAAGTCGGATCTCGACCTGATGACGCTGTACGCGGCCGACGATCCGCGTGGCATGTCGGCCGTCAAGGAATGGGGCGCCGAAACCTTCTATGCCCGCTTCACCCAGCGCATGGCCTCGGCCCTGTCAGCGCCGACGGGCGAGGGGACGCTGTACGAGGTGGATCTCAAGCTCCGCCCCTCCGGCACCAAGGGGCCGGTGGCGGTCAGCTTCGGAGCGTTCGGCGAGTACTACGAGCGCGAGGCCGAGACCTGGGAGCTCTTGGCCCTGACCCGCGCCCGGGTGGTCTGGGCCAGCAGCCCCGCGTTCAAGGCTCGCGCCGAGGGGGCGATCGAGGCGGCCCTGCGCCGGCCGCGCGAATGGAAGAAGACCGCCGCCGACGTCATCGACATGCGCGAGCTGATGGAGCGCGAGCGGCCCGGCAAGGGCGACTGGGACCTGAAGCTGGAGCCCGGCGGCTTGGTCGATATCGAGTTCGCCGCCCAGTTCCTGCAACTGGCCCATGCGGCTAACGGCGGTCCCCTGCGTCAGAACACCGGCGAGGCCCTGGCGGCCCTGCGCGAGGCGGGCCTGGCCGATGAAGGGGCGCTTTCGCGGCTGGAGACGGCGTGGCGGCTGGAGCAGGACCTGTCGCAGCTGATCAAGGTGGCGCTGGAGGACGGCCTGGACGTCGAAGCCGAACCCAAGGCCTTCAAGGCGCTGCTTGCCAAGGCGGGTCATGTGAGCCAGTTCAAATCGCTGAAACCCAAGCTGGCCAAGGCGAAGGCCGAGGCGCGGGCGGCGTATAAGGCGATCGTGAAGGCGGCGGGATAGGTCTCCCTTCACCCGTTTCCCCGGCGAAAGCCGGGGCCCAGATCGAACCCGCGAGCTTCTGGTTCGTGGCCAGAGTGGTAGGCGAAAACACCCAAAACTCTCCGGATGTATCTGGGTCCCGGCTTTCGCCGGGAAAACGGATTTTTGGTGCGACGGAATCCCCACCGCCGCGCGTTCATCACTCCATGGGACGGGCCTTCCACCCTTGGAGACCTAAAGACCGATGATCGTACGCACCCTGATCGCCGCCGCCGTGCTCGCCGTCGCGGCGCCGGCTCTGGCGCAAAACGCCGCCCCTAGCGCGACGCCGCAGGGCATGACCCTGCAGCAGTTCCAGGCCTCGAACGGCGACAAGCTGTTCGCGCGGCTGGATGCCAACAAGGACGGCAAGATCTCGCCTGACGAGTTCACCGCCTTCCGCAAGGAGAACCCCGAGGTCGACGCTAAGGCGACCAAGGCCGGCAAGCGTGGCCAGCGGGTGTTCAACCGCTTCGACAAGGACAAGGACGGCTTCCTGTCGCGCGCCGAGGCCGACGACGTGCTGGCCTGGCGCTACAAGCGGATGGATACCAACAACGACGGCATCCTGACGCTCGAGGAGTTGCAGGCCAAGAAGGGCAAGGCCAAGGTCGGGGTCTAATGACGACGTGCGCGGCGGGTTGAAGCTTGGCGTCCGACGGGAACGATCCCGACGAAACCTTGCTGTCGGGGGTGGGACGGGGCGACCCGACCGCTGTGCGACAGCTATTGGATCGACGCCTGCCGCGCATTCTCGCCCTAGCCCGGCGCATGCTGAACGACGCCGGCGAGGCCGAGGACGTCGCCCAGGAGACCTTTCTGCGCGCCTGGAAGCAGGCGCGGTCGTGGACGCCGGGGCATGCCAGGTTCGACACCTGGCTGCACCGGGTGGCCCTGAACCTCTGCTACGACCGCCTGCGCCGCCGGCGCGAGGTGGTCACCGACACACCGCCCGAACAGGTCGACACCGGCCCGGCGCCGGACGCCGGCCTGATGCGGGCGGACCTCTCCAAACGCGTCGAGGCGGCCTTGGCGGCGCTGCCGGCGCGCCAGCGGGAGGCGATCGTGCTTTGCCATCACCAGGGCTTGGGCAATATCGAGGCCGCCCGATTGATGGAGATCAGCGTCGAGGCGCTGGAGAGTCTGCTGGGGCGGGGGCGTCGAGCGCTCAAGGCGTCGCTGGCGGATCTGCAGGGGGCAGGGGGATGAAGGAGTTTTGGTCATGATGGACTTCGAGAGGTTCGAGGACCTGGCCGAGATCTATGGCGGCGAGATCGCCCGCTGGCCGGAAGGCCAGCGCGAGGCCGCGCGCGCCCTGCTGGCCGCCAACCCCGAGCGCCTGTCGCCAGTGCTGGCCAGCGCCGCGCAGCTGGATCGCCTGCTGGACCTGGCGCCGGCCCAGAGCGTCGACGCCGCTCTGCTGGGCCGCCTGATCGCCGCCGCGCCGCAAGCGACAGGCGCCGCGCGTCGCTGGATCGCGGGCCTGGGCGCGGCGCTAGGCCTGTCGGCCGCCGCCTTCGCCGGCGTGCTGGTCGGCGTCTCGCTCGCGGGGCAGGCCCAGCCGCCGGTCGCCGCGCCCGCGGTGGTCACCGCCCGCGCCGATAGCCCGATCACCGCCGTCGACGTCTCCACCGACCTGCAGGACGCTCTCGAGGAGGCCTCGGAGCTATGAGCCTGTCTCGTCCGCTGCTGATCGGCCTGATCGCCTCGGCGGCCCTCAATGTGTTCCTGATCGGCGGTGTGGCCGGGGCGGTCTATGTGCGGATGTCCAGTCCGCCGCCGCTCGCGCCTCAGGCAGCGCCGCAACCGCAGACGGTCTATGTCCCGCAGGCGACGCCGCAGCCCACTGAGCCCGTCGAGACGCCGACCCGTCCGGCCAAGCCGGCTGCCACCACCCCGCCGCCCGTCGCGCCCGTCCAGGCGGTCGATCCCGAGCGCCAGGCTCGCCCGCCGCTGTGGACCGCCGGTGATCGCCTCTCGCCGGAGAGCCGCCGCGCCCTTCGTCAGGCCCTGCACGCGGCCAACCAGAAGAACAAGCCGATCACCCGCCAGGCCCGCGCCGAGCGGCAGGCGGCCCTGGACGCCCTGGCCTCGCCGGGCTTCGACCCCGCCGAGGTCTCGCGTCGCCTGAACACGGCCCGCACCCTGGACATCCAGGCGCGCGGCAATGTCGAGGCCGCGCTGTCCGCCTATGCCGCCACCCTGTCGCCGCAGGAGCGGGCGGTGCTGGCCCAGGGCCTGTCGCGCATCTACGCCCCGCGCAAGGCTTTGCGGCAGGGCCAGGAATAATCGCGGCCGGATGTAACCAATCGCGCCGCGCCGTCGTATCAGTCTGCGTAGCCCCGGAGCGTTCCCATGCTGATCCGCCAAGCGCCTGACCTGACCGACAACGACGTCACCGACCACGGCCTCTATTTGAAGCGCCGCACGCTGATGGCCGGACTGGCGGGGGCGGGGCTGTTCGGCGCGGCGAGCGAGGCGCGAGCCGGGCTGACCTACAGCAAGGGCTTCTCCACGCAGGAGAAGGCGACCTCGAAAGAGGACATCACGACCTACAACAACTTCTATGAGTTCGGCGTCGACAAGGGCGATCCGGCCGAGAACTCCGGCAAGTTCAAGCCGCGGCCCTGGACGGTGCGTATCGACGGCGCCTGCGAGGCCCCGCGCACGGTCGGCATCGAGGACCTGATCGGCAAGAACAAGCTGGAAGAGCGCATCTACCGCATGCGCTGCGTCGAGGGCTGGTCGATGGTGATCCCGTGGGTGGGCTTTCCGCTCAAGGACCTGATCGCCTCGGTCAAGCCGACCTCCAAGGCCAAGTACGTGGCGTTCGAGACGGTGATGCGGCCCTCGGAAATGCCGGGGCAGGGGTGGAACACCCTGGACTGGCCCTATCGCGAGGGCCTGCGCATGGACGAGGCCATGCACCCGCTGACCGTGATGGCGGTGGGCCTGTATGGCGACGTGCTGCCCAACCAGAACGGCGCGCCGCTGCGGCTGGTCGTGCCGTGGAAATATGGCTTCAAGGGCATCAAGTCGATCGTCCGCATCAGCCTGGTCGAGAACCAGCCGACCACCTCGTGGAACAAGCTGGCGGCGCGGGAGTACGGCTTCTTCGCCAACGTCAATCCGGCCGTGGACCACCCCCGCTGGTCGCAGGCCACCGAGCGCCGCATCGGCGAGTTCCGCCGTCGCGACACCCTGCCGTTCAACGGCTATGGCGAGTGGGTCGGCGACCTTTATCGCGGCATGGACCTGAAGCGGTTCTACTGATGGCTTTCCCAATCCCCACACGATCTTCCCGGCGAAAGCCGGGATCCAGCTGGAAGAGCGCTGGGGCGGCCGCTACGGGCTCAGCGCCTTTCCAATCAGCCTCCGCGCTCAGAGATCTGGGCCCCGGCTTTCGCTGGGGAGACGGGTTTGGGTTCGAGGTCGTTTGGTGAACAGTCCACCTCGCAAACGCCCGTCCAAAACACAGGACAACCTCGTCTACGCCCTGGTCTGGGCGGCCTGTTTCGCGCCGATCGTCTGGCTGGCCTGGAAGGGCTTCAACGGCGACCTGGGCGCCAATCCGATCGAGAAGCTGATCCGCCAGCTGGGCGTCTGGGGGCTGCGCCTGCTGCTGGTCGGTCTGGCCATCACGCCGGCCGCGCGGATCCTGAAGAAGCCGCGCCTGGTGCGTTTCCGGCGCACGATCGGCCTTTTCGCCTTCAGCTACATCCTGCTGCACCTGGCCAGCTATATCGGCGTCGACCTGTTCTTCGACTGGGGCCAGCTGTGGAAGGACATCCTCAAGCGGCCGTTCATCACGCTGGGCATGCTGGGTTTCGTGCTGTTGATCCCGCTGGCGGTGACCTCGACCAACGGCTGGATCATCCGCATGGGCCGCGCGGCCTGGAGCCGGCTGCACAAGCTGATCTACCTGATCGTGCCGCTGGGGGTCGTGCACTACTACCTTCTGGTCAAGGCCGACCACCGGCCGCCGCTGGTCTATGGCCTGGTGTTCGTCCTGCTGATGGGCTGGCGGCTGTGGGAAGCCAGGCGACAGACTGCCTCTAGACAACCATGAGGCGATAAAGCGTAATGCTCGCCTGGAGTCGAGGGCGGCATGGTCAGCGTCAAATCCCTGGGCGTCTCGGATGCCGAGCTCTTTGCGGTCGTCCCGGTCGAGGCTCCGAAGAAGCGCTCGGCCCACGCCCACCATGCCGGCCATCGCGAGCGTTTGCGCCAGCGGGCCAAGGTCGGCGGGTTCGTGGCCCTGCCGGACTATGAGCTGCTCGAACTCTACCTCTTCCGCACCTTCCCGCGCGGCGACGTCAAACCCCTGGCCAAGAGCCTGCTGACCCGCTTTGGCTCGCTGGGCGCGGTGCTTGGGGCGACGATCGAGGAGCTTGCCACGGTGCCGGGCGTCGGCGAGGCGGCGGCCATGGATATCAAGCTGCTGCACGAGGCCACCTTGCGGGCGGGCCGTGACAAGATCGTCAAGCGGCCGGTGATCAGCTCGTGGAGCGCCTTGCTGGGCTATGTCCGCGTCGCCCTGGCCAACGAGTCGCGCGAGCAGTTCCGGGTGCTGTTCCTGGACAAGAAGAACCAGCTGATCGCCGATGAGGTGATGAACCGCGGCACGGTCGACCACGCCCCGGTCTATCCGCGCGAGGTGATGCGGCGGGCGCTAGAGCTCTCCAGTTCCAACATCATCATCCTGCACAACCACCCGTCCGGCGACCCGACGCCCTCGCGCCCGGACATCGAGATGACCAAGCAGATCGTCGAGGCCGGCAAGGCGCTGAAGATCGCCGTCCACGACCACCTGGTGGTCGGCCGCGAGGGCGTGGCCAGCTTCAAGGCGCTGGGCCTGATGTAGATCGGATCAGGACGAGAATTTTCTCATCAGGACGAGCCGCCTCGGCTTGACGCCCCGCATTGAAACCTTGAGCGTCGCGGCCTTGGTTTCGTCCGGAGTCTGCTCATGCGTCGCCTGCTCACCGTTCTCCTCGGATCGGCCGCCCTGCTCGGCGGCATCGCTCATGCCGCCGACAAGAAGGCGACTGAGAAGCCGGGTGATGTCCCCAAGGCCATCAAGGCGCTGCACGACAGCTTCCTGGTGCTGGACACCCACCTGGACACGCCCGAGCACTTCTCGCGCCACGGTTGGTCGATGCTGGACGAGCACGGCGTGGCCAAGGACGGCAGCCAGGTCGACCTGCCGCGCATGAAGGCCGGCGGCCTGGATGGCGGCTTCTATGTGATCTACACCGGCCAGGGCGACCTGACCGCCGAGGGCTATCGCAAGGCCCGCGACTTCGCCCTGAACCGCGCGACCGAGATCCGCGAGATGGTCGCCGCCCACCCCGACCAGTTCGAGCTGGCCTATACCGCCGAGGACGCGGTGCGGATCAACAAGGCCGGCAAGAGCTTCGTCTTCCAGAGCATCGAGAACTCCTGGCCGATCGGCGAGGACCTGACCCTGCTCCAGACCTTCTACGCCACCGGCGTGCGCATGGCCGGGCCGGTCCACTTCCGCAACAACCAGTTCGCCGACAGCTCGACCGACCCCAAGGGCAAGATCTGGAATGGCTATTCGCCGCTGGGCCTGCGCTGGCTGGCCGAGGCCAACCGCCTGGGCATCCTGGTCGATGTCAGCCATGCCAGCGATGACATCGTCGACCAGTCGGTGGCCTTGTCCAAGGCGCCGATCATCGCCTCGCACTCGGGCGCCAAGGCGATCTTCGACCATCCGCGCAATCTGGACGACGCGCGCATCAAGAAGATCGCCGACAGCGGCGGCGCGATCTGCATCAACTCGGTCTATCTGCGCGCCAGCGCCGACAGCCCTGAGCGCAAGGCGGCCCTGGAGGCCATCGGCCGCCCGCCGCGCGACGAGGCCAGCCAGGCCGACGTCGTGGCGTGGATGGCCAAGAAGGTGGCGGTCGACAAGCAGTACCCGCCGGTGCGCGCCAATTTCGAGACCTTCATGGCCAGCATGCTGCACACGCTGAAGATCGCGGGGCCGAAGGGCGTCTGCGTCGGGGCCGACTGGGACGGCGGCGGCGGCGTCGAGGGCTTCGAGGACGTGGCCGACCTGCCCAAGATCACCGCGCGGCTCAAGGCCGAGGGCTATTCGGACGCGGATATCCAGAACATCTGGAGCGGGAATGTGCTGCGGCTGATCGCCGGCGCGCAAGCGTATGCCAAGAGCGTGGCGGGGAAGTAGGGGGCGGTTAGGTCGAATAGATCCTCCCCCGCGATGCGGGGGAGGTGGCCCAGAGGGCCGGAGGGGGCTCGTGCTGACTAGGCCGAGCTCGCCCCCTCAGTCGCTCCGCGACAGCTCCCCCGTATCACGGGGGAGCATCTTCAAGGCATCAGCCCAAGATCGCCGGCTGGAACAGCCCGGCCGGCGAGGCGGTGAAGACCTCATAGCCATCCTCGGTCACGCCGATCGAGTGTTCGCACTGGGCCGACAGCGACTTGTCGCGGGTCACGGCGGTCCAGCCGTCGTTCAGCACCTTCACGGCCGGCTTGCCCAGGTTCACCATCGGCTCGACGGTGAAGAACATGCCCGGCTTCAGCACCGCGCCCTGGCCGGGACGGCCAAAGTGCAGGATGTTCGGGGCGTCGTGGAACACCCGGCCCAGGCCGTGGCCGCAGAAGTCGCGGACCACCGAGCAGCGCTGGGCCTCGACGTAAGACTGGATGGCGTGGCCGATGTCGCCCAGCGTGGCGCCCGGCTTCACGGCTTCCAGGCCGCGCTTCATGCCTTCATAGGTGATCTCGACCAGGCGACGAGCGCGGGGGCCGACTTCGCCGACGCCGTACATGCGCGAGGTGTCGCCGTGCCAGCCGTCGACGATGGCGGTGACGTCGATATTGACGATGTCGCCTTCCTTCAGGTTCCAGTCGCCCGGGATGCCGTGGCAGACGACGTGGTTGCGCGAGATGCAGACCGTCTTGGGATAGCCGCGATAGTACAGGCAGGCGGGCAGGGCGCCGTGGTCCAGGATGAACTCGCGAGCCAGGGTGTCCAGGTGGTCGGACGAGACGCCCGGCTGCACGTGCGGGATCAGCATGTCCAGGCACTCGGCGGCCAGCTTGCCGGCCTTGCGCATGCCTTCGAAGTCCTCGGCCTTGTGGATCTTGATCTGACCCGTGCGGGTCTCGGCTTCGATCTCGAGGGTGTTGTCCAAGGTCATGCTCTACTCGGGCGGTCGCCGCCGCGTGCGCGCGACGATCAATCAGGAAGGGGCGTATCTCGCAATCCTAGCACGGATTTCAAGCCCTTGCCCCTCCTTCAACGCTCACTGGCCCGGGTTGATGCGTCGCACCGTGTCGGTCGCCGGGCGGATTTCCTTGATGAAGGTCGCGTCCAGGCTGGTGGGCTTGTCGCGGCGCACATGGCAGACGCCCTGGTAGCGCGTGACCCGGCCGCTCTCCTTCTCGGTGACGTCGGCGGTGAAGCTGACGTCCCACTCGCCCGGCTTGCCGGCGGGGGAGGGCTTCATGTCGTTGGAGGTGACGCTGCCGATCTCTTTCAGGCCGAAGCGGTCCTCCAGCTTGCCGGTGCAAGCCTTGAACGCGAACACGGCCCGCAGACCGGTCATGAAACCGTTCTCGGGCTTGCCCGGATCGGTCCGTCCGCAGGCGGACAGGCCAAGCGCCAGAACGGCGAGCACCAAAGCGGCCTTCCTCATGCGATCCCCTCAGTTCGCGTGCGGGCGAATGGGTAACCGAAGCCGCGACGATTGCAGCTTAAATCGCTGTTAGGTGGCGTGAGCCCACAGGACGCGGATAGAACACTTCCGTCTTTGGAGCGCGACGCAGTTCGCTCGTCTGACTACCTGATTGCTTCGGCAATGGTTTTAACCAACAGAAGCAAGGCAAATACGTAGATGGTAGTCAGAGCCACCCTCACCCCTGTGGTGCCAATTCCTTCGACTTTTAGGAAGAGAAACGACACCGTTAGGCGTTCCTTAGCGGACTCGCTTGGCGGTTTTGGTTCAAGATTTTTGGAGGTGGGCACCGACGGATTCCTTCATTGAATAAGAAGAAATCCCTTCGGGTATGGGGCTCAGATCGATGGAGGAGGTCAACCCCTCCGTCCACAGGAACCTTGTTCTAAATGCTGTTCGGATTGAACATCATTGAAAACGCTGAGAATTTTCGACGCGAAAAAATGCAGCTTCTTATTTTGTTGACAACGGGGCGGCCTGCCAGGTGATCCGCCGATCGATCCGCACCGCCTGCGTGCTCATCGCGCAAGCATAGACCAGCACCTCGACCCCCGCCGCGGCCGCCGCATCCAGGCCCGCCGCGAACTTCGGGTCCAGGTCGGCGCAGGCCTGGAAGGTCTCGCAATCCTCGCGCTGGACGACGAACAGGGCCACGGCGCGGTCGCCTTGCGCGACCTGGGCGGCGAGGTCGGAGAGGTGGCGGGTCGAGCGGTCGGCCTTGCAGTCGGGGAACTCGGCCAGACCTGGCGTGCGGGAGAAGTGCACGTTCTTGACCTCCAGCCAGCAGGGCGGGCGATCGGGGTGGGTCAGCAGGAAGTCGACGCGGCTGGCCTCGGCGTATTTCACCTCGGGCTTGATGGTGGCGTAGCCGGTCAGCTCCGGGATCGCGTCGGCCGCCAGGGCCTCGGCGACCAGCTTGTTGGGCAGCAGGGTGTTGATCCCCACCAGCGCGTTGCCCTGTTCCACGCATTGCAGGGTGTAGGCCAGCTTGCGCTTGGGATCGTCCGACCACGACACCCAGGCGCCCTGGCCGGCGTCCTTGACGCCCAGCATCGCGCCGGGATTGGGGCAGTGGGCGGTGATCGCCCGCCCGTCGTCCAGGATCAGGTCGGCGAAGAACCGCTTGTAGCGGCTGACCAGGCGGCCATGAACGAGCGGTTGCGGGAGCAGCATGCTGAGCCTAAGTCGGGAGCGTAAGACGCAAGCGACATAAGGGATCGAAACGATGACGACCAGCGAGCGCGTGACGGCTGCGGTGATGATCATCGGCGACGAGATCCTGTCGGGCCGGACCCAGGACGTGAACCTGTCGGCCATCGCCAAGTACCTGGCGACCTACGGCGTCGACCTGTGCGAGGCCCGCGTGGTGCCCGACATCGAGGAAGAGATCGTCGACGCGGTCAACGCCCTGCGCACGCGCTACGACTACGTCATCACCACGGGCGGCATCGGCCCGACCCACGACGACATCACCGCCGACTCGATCGCCAAGGCCTTTGGCGTCACGGCCCCCGAGCATCCCGAGATCATGGCCATGCTGCGCGAGCGCTGGGGCGAGCCCAATGCCGCTCGCCGCCGCATGGCGCACGTGCCCGAAGGCGGCAGCCTGGTGAAGAACCCGGTGCAGGGCCCGCCCGGCTTCCAGAAGGAGAACGTCTTCGTCCTGGCGGGTGTGCCGGCGATCATGCGCGGCATGCTGGAGGACGTGGGTCCGCGCCTGCGCACGGGCGCGGTGGTGCTGAGCAAGACGGTGCGGGTCACCGGCACGGGCGAGGGTACGATCGCCGCGCCGCTGGAGGCTGTCGCGAAAGCCCATCCGGACATGTCGCTGGGCAGCTATCCGTTCTTCAGCCCGCCGGACGTCTACGGCGCCAACCTGGTGCTGCGCGGTCGCGACGCGGCCGAGCTGGACGCGGCGGCAGCTGAGCTGATCACGGCGCTGACGGAGGCGGGGGCCAGCAACATCGAGCTGCTGGCCGACCCGACTTAAATCCTATTCCTCACCGGCGACGGCGCGGGCCAGGTCGACCAGGTGCTTGCGCATGCCGGCCGACTTGATGCCGGTGAAGGCGCGGGCCAGTTCGGGCGCGCCGGGCAGCGACCAGAAGTCGGCCATCTCGTTGGCCAGGTCGGCGGCGGTGGTGTCGGCGCCTTCCGGATCGTCCAGGCCCTCGAAGAAGAAGCCGATCGGCGTCTTCAGGAACATGGCCGTGGCCTGCAGCTTGCTGGCGCTGATGCGGTTGGAGCCGCCTTCATACTTCTGCACCTGCTGGAAGGTCAGGCCCAGCGCGTCGGCCAGGGCCTGCTGGGAATAGCCCAGGTCCTTGCGCCGCATGCGCAGGCGACGACCCACGTGGATGTCGACGGGATCGGGGGTCTTGTCTTCAGCCATGATCACTTACTCGAACGCGACGGATGGGAGGTAGCTCATCGAGCCGTCGCGCGCGAACGATCGTCCTGCGTGACGCGGGCGCGATCCTGGCGGGAGTCGAGGCGTGGAGAAACGTTTATTCCTGTGCGGAATGTTTATTCCCGAATGGCGGGAATTGCGGTCGCGCTTGCGCCCAAGGGTAGATCGCCCTGATTCCGAGGGTTTTGGTAGGGACGGTGGGACTCGAACCCACACGGATTGCTCCAACGGATTTTAAGTCCGGTTTATATTGTTGAATTTAAAGGAGGATTTCAGCTTTTGTGTTAGGCGATTGTGCTAAGCACGGCCTTGCTAACGATAGTCGCGCTTTCGGCGCAGACTGTCCAGATGTTACCGGGTTAGTTGTCAGGCGGGCCTAAGCTGCGATCGGCGACCTTGAAAGAGTCCGCTTACCGGGTGGCTATGCGCGTCCGAGGGCATCGGCCACACCTGGTACCGTTGAGTCACGCGCCCCTTTCACTCCAGGCGAGAACCGATCTATGGTCACGCTTCAGGGTGGCGGTGAGGCGACGCGTGTTTGAGACCATTTCGAAGTATTGGGCCGGGCCGATCTCGAACGCGGTGATGGTGCTGCTCGCCGTGCTAATCCTGCGCCCCATCATCAAGAAGGTAGCGCTGGAGCAACTATCGGCAGCCATCGCCGCAATGAACGAGGCCAAGAACCTGCCAAATCATATCGCTGGCCTAGTGAAGGCCGCCGAAGAGTTGCGCGGGGTCAATCGCGAACTGGTGTCGCTGAACGACCGGATTGGGCAATTCGATCTGATCACCGAGCAGCTCGATATCGTGAGCCGCCGGATCGACGATCTTCAGAAGATCACGGAGGAAAGGCCGGCGGAAGTGATCGTTGAAGCAGATGGAGCGGGCGAAAATCCGGTTGAAATCGACCGTTTTGAAGCCGCCGCTGAACTGTGGTTCTCCGCCAAAGCACATATTGAAGGATTGATCGAGGCTATCGTAGATGGACGAGTCCGGCGCAAATACAGCAGCATTCCGCGCTATCGTTACGACGACATCACCAGTCTCTTGGTTCGTGACCACTTGATCACAAGAGATCAGGCTGACGCAGTCAACGCAATGGACGCTGCATTCCGCTCGATCAGAAATCGCAAGCGAGCAGTTACCCAGGAGATGCTGGGTTCGTTTGGGGCGTGGCGCAATCGCATCTTGATCGAGGCGGCTCCAAATGTTCACGTGCCGGACGCAGACTGACCTAGTATAGTTAGGGCATGCCCGTCGGTTGCCGTGAGCCCCGGGACAAAGGCATCGAGGTGTTTTGCCTTAAGGCCAGCAGCATGGTCCAAGGACTCGCGAAACTTTGGGCGCAGAAAAAAGCCGAGGAGGAGCTGATCGGTGCCTATCGCCGGCTCCCCAATCACTGGAACGCGCTGCCGGACTTGATCTTGCGGGACTAAGTTGAGCTGGATCTCCGAGTTACTGACCGCGCGGCGCGAGACGCGCTCGAAATCGATGACGCCGCGGACTGATTGAGGGCGCCCGATCCGCACCCCCCGGGCAAGGCTCAACGCCACGGGCAACCGAAACAAGGCGACAAGCGAGGTTCGCTCACATGGCGGTGTTCATGACCAAAGTCTGGGGCTTCGGGGCCCCAGTGGGACCGCTACAGTTTAGTAGCACGGGCTGGCGGGAGAACGCGCTCGCGGCCCTTGAGCCTGGCGACGTTGTGGTCTTGGTCGGGACCCTTGGGGCTGAGACGCAGCCGCACGAGCAGGGCCGGATCCTCGGCATGATGGAGCCCACCGACAAGCGCGTGGCGGCGCTCGATTTCCTTAAGCCCGATCGCCCCGAGGATTTCGGTCCCGATGGCGAATACAAGTGGCCCTTCGCCCTTCTCAACCGGAGGGCCTGGACCTTCGACGAGCCGCGGGTTCGTCTGGCCGATGTCTCTTCGCGGACCTTCAGCATGGATTCCGCTCAAGGGATCGTGCCCCTGACGGACGATGAGGCCGCCACGATCCTGAAGTTACCTCGTACAGAGGTGGCGCTACGAACCTCCTTCAAGACCGAGCAACGCCTGGAAGGGTCCGAAGTCGTACGTCGTCGTGGTGCGCCCCCGCCCAGTACCATGCGCCGGGGCGTAATGCACATGCGGCGCGCGCCGGCCTATACCTACGCCTTCAAGCTAGCCGGAGCCCGCCCTAGCGGCTTCAAGATTGGTTGGGCGTTCGACTGGAGCGCCCGAATGGCGGGCTTCAACCAAGCGGCTATGCCCAGTCTCGGCGGGCTGGAATACAAGCAGCTCATCGTCGAGTTATGGCCGACAGCGATGGACGCCTTCCGGATGGAGCAGGCCATATTGAAAGCTTACAATGGCCGGCGTCATCCGCGGAACCGGGAGATCATCACCGGTCTGGGCGATGGCGACTTCCTGGCAAAATGGGCCGAGGTGCTGGCGGGCCAGATCAAGGCGCGACGACAGGCCTAACCTTGTTCTCGTGCGGGTAGGCCAGCTTGGCCAGTGCTACGCGGGCGCAGGCAATGACGAGTGCTTCCAGATCTCCATGGAACAACCGGGCGGTAGGCTGGTCACGGTCAAGGTCTAGGACGTCGAAACTCGCGACGACGCTGAGTTTCACCGAGCATGGCAGACCCAGGCAACCAATCCTCGACGTCACACTGGACGCAGCGTGGGAGCAAATCGCCGAGTGGTCCAGGAGACCTTGAAGCAGCGCTGTTGACTGGTGTCCGCTTTACCACCCAACCAGGAACTTGACGACGTCGGCTTACAGGACCTAGGTCGCCGCGGTCCCTACCGGATACGTTCTGAAGCCTAGCGCCCATCCGCTCATGACTCGAGAAGAACTCCACGAGCAGGTCTGGTTGAAACCGATGCGGACGGTTGCTGAGTCGATCGGAATTTCCGATGTGGCGTTAGCTAAGCGCTGCCGCGCCGCTGACATCCCGGTTCCGCCTCGCGGCTGGTGGGCCCGCAAGCAAGCGGGCAAGATGGTAAATGTGCAGCCGCTGCCTCGGGCACCTTTCGTCCTGGCCAATTATTTCCCAGCTATGGAAGTGAATCTCGCAGTTCCAGGGGATAGTTGCGGCGGCGGGCGTGCAGAACAAGCATCTTCGGGTGCGCCGCATTTCAGGGATATTGCGAAGGTTCGCGATGAGATCCGGGCTGCAGTCAAGCCGATCAAAGTCCCCAGCGACCTGAGCGCGCCGCATGCGGCAGTTGCAAGACTTCTCCGACAGGACGCTGAGCGCAAGACGACTGCGGAGCCGGACCTCTGCTACGAGCGGAACGCGAAGAAGTTTGCCTCGCCGATCCAACAGCGGCGGCTGCGGATCTTGTCGAGCATCTTTCGGGAGCTCGAGCGCCTCGGATGCAAGATCAGCGGCGCTACCCACGCAGGAGAGCGCTTCAGCATTAATGTCGGTGGTGCGTGGACCTACATACTTTTCGGGATCGAGGGCGGGCCGGCTTCGACCTACTTCTACCCCGACCGCAAAGGTCCCAAGGCTTCCGACCGGCCCCAGCTAAGGTTTGATCTTGTCGAGTTCGACGATCGAAGCCCTCCGCTGCAGACCTGGCGCGAAAGCCAAGAACCTCTCGAGCGACAAGCGTCCGAGATCGTGCGGGGGCTTCTGATACGGACCGAGGACGAGACTCGGCGTTTCGCCCTCCAGAAGCAGAAGTGGAAGCTAGAAGAGGACGAACACAAGCGAGCCGAGCCGGCTCGTCCTGCCAAGCCGATTGAAACCAAGTCGAGCGTGGTTGCTGCGCCCCCCGCCACACCAAGTCTGGAAGCGCTGCTCAATGGAGCCGATGCTTTCGAGAGGGCCGCTCGCATCCGACGCTACGTGGCGGCTGTGAAAGCTGCGTTCTCGGAAGAAGGCTCGGCCGAGCAAGTCGCAGAGCGCGAGAGGTGGGCCGAATGGGCGTTGCAGCAGGCAGATCGAATCGATCCTGTCGTCTCACGCATCTTCATGTCGGAGAGCAAGCTCTGAGAGGACGCTCAGTAAGCGTAGCCGTTTTAAGTCCGGTGTTGGCGTCGATTTTAAAGAGGAATTTCGATCTGTGTGCTAATCGCCAGCTTAAGCCCACTATCGCCCCTCTGCCCACGAGTGTTGATCACTTTGGTCACTGGACAGTAGGAATGGGTCCCCGTACCTCGGCGGCGCGCTTGTACATCAAGGCGCCCAGGCGCAACGCCATCTCCTGATCAGGTCCGGAATCGCTTCTGGCGAGGAAAACTGTCGCAAGCGCCTCCCACTGATCGGGGCTGCTCGCGTCGATCTCAGCGTCGCCGATTTCCAGAACGAACGTTTCCAATTCACGGCGATCCGGGCCAGGAATCTGAGCCACGATCGCCTCCCACCAAGTCAGGTTCGTGAGTTCGTCTGTCATGGATTTGGCTCCAGGCTTTCTATGAAGTCGACTATCCGGAAGAGCCGTAGGATCGCAGCAGCGAAGCGGGTTTCGACTTCCTCCGCCGTGAGGCCTAGGTGTCGACCGATTTGAAGGTAGTCCCACGCGCGAAACCTGTTCAGGACAAAAACGTCCCTTTCCGCCTCAGGCAGCCGGAGCAGGGCGTACTTGATCGTGCTGGCCTGATCCGCGCGGTCAAAGGAGCCGCCTGGCCAGAGATGCGGATGGCGCAGCCTCCACAGTTGAGACTGGTGCGTCCACCAAGGTCTACGTAAGCGGAGAGCTAGACCGGGCAAACCAAGTACTCTGGCCGCACCCGTGCCAACTCCCTGTGGACTTCGATGTGCACGTCCCCAAGCAGGATCGCGATCAGCGCATGGGCGACCGTCCAGTCGATCGACGCAGCCAGTTCAGTTGGCATGTCGGGGATAGAATGAGACTTGTAGTAGGGGCTGAGGACCGCCGCGACTTCCGCGAGCTTTGGTGAGCCTCCCTTGAACCCAGCGCGTGTCGCGCTTTTCAGCGCCTTGGACAGGTCGTGGCGCACGTGGATGCGATTCCAGTCATCGCTGATCCCTCGGCCTAGCAAGTACGCCTTCAGCGCCAATTCCGTGGCGATGGCCATGAAGTGCAGGGCATTGTCCGGAAACCGAGGAAGCAACTTGTCAGTACCGTGGAAAAAGCCCTCGGCATTGCGGAGGAACGGTCGAGCAAGAGCACGGTCGTCGCCCCGGTGCCGGCGGTGAATGGCGTCGATCCTCATGGCAGTCTTGCCAGTAGCTTAAGATCGCGGACCGCCCGTGTAACGAGGCCATGGACGCCGGGATAATCCTCCGGGAGGAGGATGGCTGCGGCTAGCGAGAGGCTGGCAATGACGGTGACGGTGTCGGTAGCCGGGGCTTCCGGGAGCGCATCGAAAAGAGCGGCCTGCTCATCGCCTATTTCTTCGAACCGCCTATCGATCTCGTCAAAGCGTTTGGCTTCCGGGATCGCGCGTTGCTGTTCGGGTGTCAGGTTGAGCCAATCGTAGTGCGCGACAAGCCAGCTCTCATGATCGCCCCACGCGGTGTGCAGGCTCTCGCGCTCGGCCTCGAGCATCATCCATCGCTGGATGATCTGAAGCGTGGAACCGTGGGTCATCTCGGAAAGCCCTCAGGCAGGTGTGTCGCGCCACATCCAGGGCAGCGACCTTCCGAGAGGTAGGACCAGGCCTTTTGAATGTAAGGCCAGGCATCGCCTTCTTCGAACTTGAGGATGTGATAGGCGATGGAGAGCAGGGCGACCGCATCCTGCACGCTATGCGGCTTCGCCTTTTTCAGCGGGCCAAGTGCGGTCTCACGAGCTGCATGCAGGCGCCTGCACTCGGCATCGACCACGGCCATTTCGCGACCGGTGGGGAAGGCTAGCCGATCCGTGTCCGAAAGATTGAAGTAGTCGAACTCGCGGATGGCCACCTTTTCGAGATCGGTCCACCGATTGCTCGATTGGTCGATTAAGCCCTCTAACCTGACGACCGCAGCGCACTGTGCGGGGATGTGGGCCGCGCTCGGCGCTGGCGATCCCCGCACAGGCCCCGCTAGCGGTAACCCTGCTACGCCGAGCAAAAGTCGGCGGGAAACGGCTGTCGAAGCTTCCTTGTGTGTAGGCATGCGGGGGCTCCCGGCGCAGGCGCTCGGTCCGATCAGCACGCTAATCGGTGGAGTTTTGGAGGTTTCTGCTTAGACTTCAGCGAATTTCTCCGACTGAGTCAACAGAAATTCGCAAGAACTCGGAGGATTTCTCTAAAAATGGTGTCGCCGGCTCAAATTCGAATGGCACGTGCAGCCCTTGGCATCAGTGTTCGAGAGTTGGCTGACCGCGCCGACGTCGCGGATTCGACCATTCATCGGTTTGAGTCGAATAAGGGAGGGATGCAGACTGGCACCCTCGAACGGATTCAATCCGCCTTAGAAGCGGAGGGCATCGTTTTCGTCAGCGCAGATTTCAGTGGCGGTCCTGGAGTGCGCTTCAAGGGCTGACTCAACGCTGACCTTGGGAATGTCCGCACCTATCTGGCGAAGGGCGTCCGCCTACGGCCTTGAAACTCGATTTTCATCGGCAGGAGACCGCTGACGCGGGCCCCATCCAGTGACGAAGAGCGAACCGTCCTTGCGGAGCTCGTTGGCCATTTGATTGATCTTGGCCTTTCCGACCACGTGCCGTTCCATCACGGCAGGCCACACATCGCGCCAGCGTATGCTGGACGGCGCCTTTGGGATCGCTTCTAGCAGCGTCGCCTTGGCCGAGCGCTCCTCTCCATCGAGGATCGCCTTTGAAGGGGCAGGCGCTAGGTCGCCCAACGACGACCAGAGCTCGGTCTGCTTAGTGGCTTTGACAGCCGCGTCGAGTTTAGCGACGCCGCGCGCCTCATCTTGCTTGGCCAGGGCTTTGATCTGGCTGTTTCGAAAAACCTCCAGGCCGATCGCGTTTCGCGTACCGTAGACGAGGCTATAGAGCGGCCGATCCATTGTCGGCCTCAAGACGGTCGTCTCGGCCACATGCCGATATCCGCCGATCTTACGTAGCGAGCTCGAGAATATATCGACGAGGACCGTCTTTCGATGGTCCGTAGGATCCATGCCAGGCGGCGGCACTTCGTCGAGCCTAATGCGCCATCCGTCATCGGCAAACAGCAAATCGAGACTGGCGGCGGTCTTGGGGTCCAGCGCTTTAGCAAACCGGTTGATGAAATCGAACATGAAGTTGAACACGACTTCGCTATCGGCCCGCTTCAGCAGGGGCGCGATGCGGCGCATGTCGACCTTCCAGCCCTTGGGGTCGATGAAGAAAAAGGCGAAGGCGCTTTTGGGGATATCGCGCAGGATCGTCGGTGCCTGATCGATAAAGGAGCCTAGGTAGGTTTTGATCTCGACTTCTGGAAAATGCGCCCGAACCTCTTGAAGCCGCTGATAGGAACCTGGGTCCTTCTCGACGAGGTAGGCCGAGACCTTTCGCGGCCGACCCAGGCCCGCCCAAGTCGCTTTCGCCCGCGTCAGGGCGCCCAAAGCAATACCGAACGAGGTGTCGGCGAACCCTTCGTCCGCGTTCTGCCAGGGACCGGAGAAGCCATCGACGTAGGCCAGCTCGGTCCATTGGCTTCCGACCTTGTGCGCCCACGTCTCGACGTATTCGCTGAGCAGGAAGTGCTTCACATAGGCCTGCTCGCGACCTCGGTAGAGCTCTAGATCGCCGATCATCACGTGCTCGTGGCAGCCCGCCGTCCACCTGCGGCGCGATTCACCATTGCAAAGCCGCGTGTGGGCGTCGAGAAAAACTCGCCAGGGTCGAGCGACCATGGCGTCCGCTCTTGACGTGGGGCTCTCCCACAGTGGTCGCCAGAAGAACTTGCGGTGCATAGTTATGCTTAACGAGTTCTTTCCGCTTGAAGTTGGAAGGTGGGCCACGGCAGCACGTCTCGTTTGAGGCGCGACACGAGAGTTTGACCTATGGCTGAGACGCAAATCGAGTGGACCGACGCCACCTGGAATCCCGTGGCGGGCTGCTCAATCGTCACCGCTGGGTGCACCAACTGCTACGCCATGCAGATGGCGCGACGCCTCGAAGCTATGGGCGTGCCGAAGTATGATGGACTAACCCGTAAGAGCGGTAAGCGCGCGATTTGGAACGGCGTCGTGCGTGAAGACCGCTCGGCGCTTGAGATCCCGTATAGCTGGCGCAAGCCCAGGAAGATCTTCGTCAACTCGATGAGCGATCTGTTCCATGACGCCGTCAGCGAAGAGTTCATCGTCGATGTCTGGCGCGTGATGCGCGAGACGCCGCATCACAACTACCAGATCTTGACCAAGCGACCCGAGCGCATGGCCGAGGTCGTTTCGCGCGCGATCCCGGAGGTCCTCCCTAACGTTTGGCTGGGTACCAGCGTGGAAAACGCCGACGTCGCCGGACGCATCGACCATCTGCGCGCCGTGCCGGCCGCCATCCGCTTCATCTCGTTTGAGCCCCTGATCGGCCCGGCCGGCCGGACGGATCTCACCGATATTCATTGGGCGATCGTCGGCGGCGAGAGCGGGCTCAATGCGCGTCCGATCCGGGAGGACTGGATCGACGAGATTTACGCGCAATGCGATATCTACGGCACAGCTTTCTTTTTTAAGCAGTGGGGCACTTGGGGCAAGGATAACAAGAAACGTTCCAAGAAGGCCAACGGCCGCGTGTATCGCGGGCAGACCTGGAACGAGATGCCAGCGGCGCCGGAGATCTAACTTCGCGCCCGCGTTCGACGGGGTTGGAGCTTGAAGACAGCGGGTTACGACGACTGGGTCGAAAAGGCCAATCTGGACGACCATTCCCGACGTAAGCATAAGATTCTGCGGGAGTACTTCCGCCAGTATCTGCTTGTCCGATGCCAGCTCCCCTCGCAAGAGCGTTTCCGCATCGCCATCGTCGATGGCTTCGCCGGCGGCGGTCGCTACAACTGCGGCGCTTCTGGATCACCACTAATCTTTCTCGAGGAACTCGAAAGCACTCTCGAACAGATCAGTATTCAGCGAGCCATTAAGGGCATGAAGCCCATCGAGATCGAGGCGATGCTCGTATTCAACGACGCATCGCCTGACGTCGTTGAGCTACTCCGATCACGATGTGAGCCTCTGGTGGCGGCCATCAAAGACAAGCCCTCCAAGCTTCACATTCGGACGCAGTACTTCTCCGACCCATTCGAGCTGGCCTATCCCGCCATGAAGGCGATCGTCGAGGGCGGCCGCTACCGAAGCGTCATCTTCAACCTAGATCAATACGGCCACGCTGATGTCCAGGTCGCCACCGTCCAGGACATCATGCGCATCACTGCGTCGACGGAGGTCTTCTACACCTTCGCGGTCCAGACGCTGATGACTTACCTCAGCAAACGTGACCCGGCGCTGCTCGAACGCCAACTTCGGCATTTGAGCATCACGTCAGAGCAATTGCGTCATCTGGACGAAAAGCTGATGTCCAAGAAGGAGTGGCTCGGAGCGGCGGAGAAGACGGTCTACGAGGCGCTCAAGGTGTGCGCGCCCTTCGTCAGCCCATTCTCGATCCGCAATCCCGACGGCTGGCGCTACTGGATGCTGCACCTGGCCAACAATTACCGAGCTCGCCAAGTCTATAACAACGTCCTGCACGACAATGGCGAACTAGACCATTTCGGCCGCTCTGGCTTACGGATGTTCAATTACAACCCCGCCAATGAAGGCCGTCTCTACCTGTTCGAGGAGAACGATCGGGTCGCCGCGCGTGATCAGTTGCACGCCGACATCCCTAATCTCGTAATGGAGGCCGGCGACGTTATGACGATGAGCGAGTTCTATGAAACCGCTTACAGCGCGACGCCTGCCCACAAGGACGATATTCATGCCGCCATGCTCGAGAATGAAGATCTCGAGGTCCTGACCCCCGAAGGCGGCGTCCGCCGCAAGGGCAACACCATTTCGGTCGAGGACACGCTTCGCCTCAAGAAGCAGCGGTCGTTTTTTCCGATGTTCGGCCCCAAGCCGAAAGTCTAGCCGCGCGCCCCGCCCCATCGCGCCACAGCGATATATCGCTCGTTCATGGATAAGGTCGAGCGCGAGCCCGGTTCGCCATCGCCGCGAGGCTTAAGCCCCAAGTCCTCGGACGGGCCAAGATAGAGGTCGGGCCGCAGTGTAAAGTCGGCGTCGGCCGTCGAGTGTGGCGGATGAACCCAGCGCTCCTCTTGCGAACATCGCGTTCCTGGGAGGGCGTCAACGTCCGTTCTTGGCGCTAGCGCGACGCACCCACCGGCCGCGTTGAAATCTTGCACGTGGCGCTTCCTTTGGCGCGGCACGCCTCCAAGGCGCTGCGATTGTCGTCAACCAGCCTCAGGTCGTCGACCATCGCACGCCAAGACTCGGGTTTCGCCTTCGCGACTAGCCGCTGACCTGCCGACCATCGATCTTGCTTCAGCGTGGCCGCCGCCATCCGCTCGGCCACCTGCCAGCGATCGGGTAGGGCGCGCGCGATCGGCCCTGACAGACCGATCCAAAGGACGATGCCCGCCATCACGCCACCGGCGCTTGCGGCGATCACCCACCTTCTTTGATCGTGCGCCGCACGGGGACGCGGAATGATCTCACCCAACGACCGCACGGCATCGTCCAACGCGCGCTGCGCCCGCGACCAGTCGCCCTGGGCCTCCTGCCTGGCCCGCGCTGTCACTGCCTGCACCTCTCCCGCGACTCTAGCCGGCGTCATGCTGAGCAACGGCGACTGCGCCAAGGCCTCCATCCGCTTGTCCACCGCCGCGAGCTGAACGGCCATCTTGCCCAACGTCGGACCGTAGTCGACCGGCTCGTGCCGCTCCTCGGCCGCCGCCAAGCCCTCGACCGCCCGCCGCAACAAGGCGACCTCGGTCCGCAGTTGGCCGAATGCTTCCTCGGCCGGATCGCCATACGCTTCGTTCGGCACGCCACACTACCTTTCCCAACCACGATCGCGGTCGCGGCTCTTGATCGGCTCATCGCCAAGGCTGCGCCCACGATCCTGATCCATGCCCTTTGAGAGCGACCGCGCCTGCTCAGGCGCCAGTCGCTCCACCTTCATGGCGGCCAGAGCCGCACCCGTGCGCCCCTGGGCTGCGGCTGCCAGCAGGCCGGGACTCTTCCCCACCGCACTGGCCAAGTGCTTGGCCGCGCCCGGCCACAGGCCCGCCACGGCTTGAGCACCGCGCTCCAGTCCCAGCTTCTGGTGCTCGAGCATCGGCAAGCCAGCCTGTTGCATCCGCTGCGCGTCCATCACCGCCGACGCGTAGCCGCGCACCGCGCGATGGGCGACCCGATCGTCTTGGACCCCGCCGAGCGGGGCGAGATCGGGCGCCTTGTTCTGATCTGGCTTCGGATTAAACCCGCCGAACCGGCCCCGACCGGCGCCATCGGCCGGTCCTTCGATCTGCCGCCGCGTCGCGAACTCTTTCGGGTAGTCGAGCGCCATCTCCTTCGGCCGATCGCGCCCCAAGGTCCGCACGAGATCGCGCCGCTCTGGGAAGTCCTGGCGGCTGTAGTGCAGCGCCACGCCGTCGCGGTGCCGGCTGAGCGCCACATAGGCCGCGTGCCGGTCCATATGGCCGCTGGCCAGAACGTGGGTGCGATCGACCGTGACGCCCTGCGACTTATGGATGGTGGCCGCATAGCCGTGATCGAGATCGTTGTAGGTCTTGAGATCAACGCTGACGCGCCGACCATCGTCGAGCCGGAGACCCATGGCGCCGCCGCCGATCGTTTCGACCGTCCCCAACGTGCCGTTCTTCACGCCCAGCGAACGCTCATTGCGCAGGAACATCACCCGATCTCGGGTGGCGAAGTCACGCATGCCACGTGTCGTCTTCACAGCATGATCTGGCCCAAGCTCGCCGTCGGCCTTCATCCGCTCGCGAGCCAGACTGTTGAGGGCACTGACGTCTTCGCGGGTGTAGGCCAGCATCATCCGCGACGCCTGCGGATCGGCGCGACGCTCGTTGGCCCAACCTTCGATCACGGCGCCGCGCGCGGCGTCCTTGCTGTCATGGCCTTGGACCATGCCTGCCGCCTCATAAGCGGCGAGCGCCTGGTCTGTTCGGCCTGTTGCTAGATGCCGCGTCGATTGCCGTTGCCAGTCCTCGCGCTGACGCCGGATCTGGCTGATCTCGGTGGCGCCGTGCCGCTCGGTCAGAGCGCGGAAGGCCGCGCCGGCTTCGATGGCTTGGAGCTGTTCGGCGTCGCCGACCATCACCACTTTGGCTCCGGCCTCTTCGGCATGATCCAGGACGCGCTGCATCTGCCGCGAGCCGACAAGGCCGGCCTCATCGATCACCAGCACGTCGTTGGCGGAGAGTTGATCGCGACCACGCGCCCAGCCGTATTCCAAGCTGGCGAGCGTGCGCGAGGGAATAGCCGATCCGCCCTCAAGGTTCTCGGCGGCGATGCCGGAAAGCGCCGCGCCCTGAACCCGGTAGCCCTGCGCTTCCCAAGCATCCCTGGCGACGCCCAGCATGGCGCTCTTGCCGCTGCCAGCGTAACCGACGACCATGGCTAGCCGCTCGCGGCCGGTGACATGCCTGAAAGCGTCCCGCTGCTCGCCGGACAGCGTCAGGCCCGCGGCCGCGCCCTTGGCCAAGGCCGCGTGTTGCCGGCCGGCGCTGACACCATGATCGCGACGCTCGGCCATCGCTTGGGCCGACTGCTCCAGCCGCCGCTCAACGTCGAGCATCTCGCGGCTGGTGAACCGCTGGCGCCCCTGACCATCGCGCCCCAGCGCCACCAACTCCGGCGATGTGCGGATCGCGCTTTTGACCCGGTCGAACTGGTCCTTGCCGTCGCTGTGGCGGTGAGCGAAGCGGGCCAGGTCGTGTTCGGTGAATGTCGCCTGCTGATGGGTGATTGCCGACAGCGCGACCTTTGGGTCAGCGATGATCCGTTCGCCATTGCGCCGCGCGATCCCGCGATGGTCCTGAGCGCGCTGCGCGGCTGCGCCACGCTCGTCGCGGCGCGACCCGGCTGGACCAATCTTGTCCTGCGGTTCCAGGGCGATGCCCTGGTCCTTGAAGGAACGATGGTCGATCCGCGCCTCAAGTCCGAGCTGCGCAAGCCGCTCGTTGACATGCTCGCTCCAGGCGCCACGCCAATGGGTCAAAAGCTCGGGGCTGTTCCAGTCGCGGACCTTGGCGCCGAACGCCGCCGATCCATCGTCGCGCTGAGCCACCTCGCGCATGGTCAGCATGACGTGGGCGTGCGGCTTAGGACTGCCGTCCTCAGCGACGTCCCAATGCACATTGAGGTCGGCGATCATGCCGCGATCGACAAACTCGCGCTGAACGAAGTCGCGGGCCAGAGCCACGCCCTGCTGCTGATCCATCTCGCGCGGAATGGAGAACTCGACCTCGCGGGCGAGTTGGGCGTCCTTACGCTTCTCGCCAGCTTCGACGGCGTTCCACAAACGCACCTGATCCGGCCAAGCAGCGCGTGCGGTCTCGTTGGGCGCCAGGATCTCGGAGTGAACGACGCCGGCCTTGTTGGTAAAGTCGTGCGGTCGGTCGAGTCGCTCGTCATGCAGGCGAGAGGCTGAGCGATATGCGGCGGCGGCCACCGCGCTGGAGCCGTTGGCGCGGCTGATCACTTTGGCTGAGAAGTGATAGATCGCCATCGCGGCGTTCCTTCAGCTTCGCTCCTTCGTGCACGTCGGAACGACGTATAAGCGCGCACTCCGATCGCAGATCGGCCTGACTTGCGGCACATGGCGAGTTTAAACAACTTGCGCGAAAGCTACAACCTTTGGTATTTACGGCGCGGGGCGGGCTCCATCGCAGGAGGCCATGAGCTATGCGCAAACCCCGCGACATCGACGCCGAGCTGACGGCTCTGGCGGCGAAGGCAAAGCAACTCAAAAGCCAGAAGATCAAGCAACTGGGCGAACTCGTCATCGCCACGGGGGCGGACGAGCTCGACCCAGAGGTTTTGGCCGGCGCGCTCCTGACGGCAAAGGCCTCCAAGGACGCCAAATCACGGGAGGCCTGGAAGTCGGAGGGCGAGGCCTTCTTTCGCAAGGGCGCGGGCCGCAAGCTGGCGGCGGCGTCTGCTGGTGACGGCGCGGGCGCTGGCCAAGAACCTGGCGCTGGTGCGACGGGCTGAGGCCGTAGCCGCGCGCCTCGATACGAGAGCCTGGGTCGTGCAGCGCCGCGAGCGCACTCACCACCTGGTCGAACTGGGCGGCCTCGTCACTAAGGCCGGCCTCGTCGATCTCACCGATGACGACCGCGCGGCTCTGCTGGGCGGGTTGCTCGAACTCGCCGATCAGCTCCATGACGCCGGCCGCGCCGACGTGCTGGCGCGGTGGCGACATCGCGGGCGGCATGTCTTTGAAGCCGATGCGGAGCGCGATCGGCTGAAGCATGAAGCGGCGAAATGATCCGCACCGTCACCCTGATCGGCGCGATCCTGCTCGGGCTCTTCGTCGGGCGGTTGGTCGGTGGCTTCGTGCTCACCATTATCGCCGCCGTCGGACCGGTTGGATCTCGCGTGAGTATTCCGGTGCTTGTCGTTACGAGTCTGCTCGGCGGTCTGATCGGTTTCCTGCGTTGGCGGCGCTGGTGGCCTGATGGCGCGGTCTCCGACGCGCACGGCTCGGCGCGGTTCAGTCGCGAGGACGAGATCGCCCGGACGCTCGGCGGCGACGAGGGTCTAATCGTCGGCCGCTCAATGCGGGGCAGGCTGCTTCGCTACAATGGTCCGGCGCATCTGCTGACCATCGCGCCGTCCCAGGCCGGCAAGGGCGTCGGGACGATCATCCCCAATATGCTCGATCTGCGCCGCTCGGTTCTCTGCGTCGATCCGAAGGGCGAGAACACGCGCATCACGGCGGCGACGCGCGCGCGCATGGGGCCGGTTTTCGTGCTCGATCCGTTCGACGTGTCGGGCCAGCCGTGCGCGGCGTTCAATCCGCTTTCAGCGCTGGACACTGATAGCCTCGACCTTGTCGATGACGTGGCGGCGATCGCCGAGGCGCTGGTCTACGATCCGCCCGGCCAATCCGGCGAAGCGCACTGGAACGAGGAAGCCAAGGCGCTGATCTCCGGCGTCATCCTCCACGTTGTGACGACAGCGCCCGAATACCTTCGCAGCCTGATCACGGTGCGGGATCTTCTCACCGCCGCGCCGGACGCCTTCACGAAGATGCTGAAGGCGATGCAGGACAGTGGCGCGGCCGGCGGTCTCGTCGCCCGGGCGGCCAATCGTCATCTTGGCAAGAGCGATCGGGAGGCCGCGGGCGTGTTATCTGCGGCGCAGCGGCACACGCACTTCCTCGACAGTCCGCGCATGGCGAGGGTGCTGGAGCGGTCGGACTTCTCGCTGAGCGAATTGCAAACCGGGCTGGTGAGCTTGTTTCTGGTCCTGCCGCCTGAGCGGTTGCGAACGCACGCCCGCTGGCTGCGGCTGATGGTGGTGCAGACGATCGGCGCCTTGGCGCGTGGGCCTGTAGGCGCGGAACGCGGCGGTCCTGACGTACTGCTCATGCTGGATGAGTTTTCCGCCCTCGGCTATCTGGAGCCGGTCGAGCGCGCATTTGGTCTGATGGCCGGGTACGGCCTTCAGATCTGGGCGATCCTGCAGGATCTTCATCAGCTCAAGAGCGCCTATGGCGATCACGCCGGGACCTTCCTGGCCAATGCGCGGGTCATTCAGGTTTTCAATGTCGCCGACATCGACACCGCGACCTGGGTGTCGCGGTCGATGGGCGTCACGACCGAGGTTTACAGCACCAGCGGCGAGTCAAAATCGCAGGCCGGAGACGAGCTCTTTTCGACGCATGGCAGCTCGACCAACGTCAATCTAGCGCGGAGGGATCTCCTCACGCCTGACGAGGTCATGCGCATTGATGCTGGTTCGCTGATCCTGCTCCGGCCGGGAGTGAACCCGACGCTGGCGCGGAAGGTTCGCTACTACGCAGATCCTGAATTCAAGGGGCTGTTCTGAAAGCCACGGGCCTTATCGGGCCCAAAAGACGTGCATCTCGTCGTGAGCCGTCCGGAGCGCGCACACATCGCCGCTGAGCTCCGCGTCCCGCGCCATCGCCTCATAGTCGATGTAGGGGCGTAGAGGCTCAGGGATCGTGGTCGTTTCCTCGGTCAGCTCCTGGAAGTAGTCAGCCAAGCTTTCGAAGGTGCCGCGATATCCGTCCTCAAGCGCCGCGGTTGCGTCGTCGATACTCCCGCCAAGATGCTCGAGAACCAGCGCGCCAAGCTGGCCGCGCTCGCGCAGGAACCCGGCAATCTCGACAACCCGGCCGATGGGCTCGTACTCGCCGATGCTCACACCGCCGAAACCGTCATAGTCGTGGATGGCGAATTCCTCTGCGCCGGCGACAGGGGAGGCGGTGAGCATCGCCTCAATGGCGTCTTTGACGGTCTCCTCGTCTTCGATGTCGATCCACGCCCCGTGGAGGCAGCCGGCGTTGTAGGCTGCGAGACATGCGACATAGATCCTGGGCGATAGCTGGTCTGCTGCGCTGGACATGGGGATCTCCTCTCGGTCGTTGGGTTGCGGACGCTAAAGGCGCGTCTGAAACCCGACGCCCGTCGGCGAGACCGGGGGGCAAGCGAAGGAGTGGCTTTGCGGGGAACCTGCTGCAGGTCCGTTGGCGCGCGAGCGACATCGGCCGAAGCTGGGCGGAAGCCGCTTCGCAGCGCGCTGGGGGCTGGCCCCAAGGGCCTTTTTCAATTTGAAGGACTTCGAAATGCCGGTCGAGATTTGACGTCTCGAGAGGAATGCAGACCTGCGGGTTTGGAACGCACGAGCCGTAGCCGCTCAGGGGCAAACCTAGCTTAAGGAGTTGGGGCCAAACACCTACCAAACCCCGATCTTGTTCGCTTCCGCATGGCTGATCGGATGGTGCGCGGCCTTGTGGTCTTCCTCGGCCAGGAAGCGCACCGCCTCCAGCGCCGCCATGCAGCCCATGCCGGCCGCGGTCACGGCCTGGCGGTAGACGTCATCGGTCACGTCGCCGGCGGCATAGACGCCCTCGATCGCGGTCGAGGCCGTGCCCGGCTTGACCTTCAGATAACCGCCCGGACCAACCTCCAGCTGGCCCGCGAACAGCTCCGACGACGGCGCGTGGCCGATGGCGATGAACACGCCGTCGGCGGCCACGTCCTGGGTCTCGCCGGTCTTGATGTTCTTCAGGCGCGCGCCGGTGACGCCCATCGGGTCGGTCTGGCCGGTGACCTCGTCGATGACGCTGTCCCAGATCACCTCGATCTTGGGGTGGGCCAGCAGGCGCTCCTGCAGGATCTTCTCGGCGCGCAGCTCGTCCTTGCGGTGGACCAGGGTCACCTTGCTGGCGAAGCTGGTCAGGAACAGCGCTTCCTCGACGGCGGTGTTGCCGCCGCCGACCACGATGACCTCTTTGTTGCGATAGAAGAAGCCGTCGCAGGTGGCGCAGGCGCTGACGCCAAAGCCCTGGAACTTGCTCTCGCTCTCGATGCCCAGCCACTTGGCCTGGGCGCCGGTGGCGATGATGATGGTCTCGGCGATCCAGTCCTGGCCGCTGTCGGTCTTCACCGTGAACGGACGCTTGGAGAGATCCACCGACGTGACGATGTCGCTGACGAACTCGGTGCCGACATGCTCGGCCTGGGCGCGCATCTGGTCCATCAACCAGGGACCCTGGATGACGTCGGCGAAGCCCGGATAGTTCTCGACATCGGTCGTGATGGTCAGCTGGCCACCGGGCTGGATGCCGGCGATCAGCGTCGGCTTCAGCAGCGCGCGGGCGGCATAGATGGCGGCGGTGTAGCCGGCGGGGCCCGAACCAATGATCAGGCAGCGGGTCTGGCGGGGAGCGGTCGTGGACATGGGCAGAGATATAGTGTCGATTCCAATCCTAGGCGACTGAATGCCATCAGCAGATCACTAAGAACCACGGGCCTATCAGCTACCTGCGGCGGGTTCGGAGGACATGGTTTTGGTGCGGGCGGCCGGGATCGAACCGGCATAGCCTTGCGGCTGACGGATTTTCATACCACTTCGGCTTTCGCCGCCGCGACGAGGTCGCGTTCGTGGTCTGGACTATCCCTTCGCCATGCCTCGAACCGAGGTTTAGGCGCCGCCCGTCTAGTCTCTACACCTTCCCCAGTGGGGCTTGGCTCGGGATCGCCATCTTACAGGGTTCCCCGAATTTGAGCGGTTCTACGTCCCGGATTTCCCCGAGCGCACTCAATCCTTGGCTTAAGTCCGTTGCGTCTACCAGTTTCGCCACGCCCGCCTAAACCGAGGCGAGCTATAGTCGGACTGGCGTTGAGCGTCGAGCCTTTCGAACTGGTTTGGATAGGGTCGCGTTGGCTGTCGTCAAACTTCTTCGACCCTTTCGGACGTTGATTGCTACAGCGTTGATCACATCCTTGATGTGCGCCGCATAATAGGTCTCGATCATCTCCACACTCGTTCGGCAGTTCTTGGCCACCTGGTAGATGTCCGCGCCTTCAATGAGGCGCATGCTGATATAGGTGTGGCGAAGGCTGTAGGCTGTGCGGCGCCTCCCTTCGCGATCGAACTTCAGGTCCAGTGCTTCAAGGACTACGTTCAACGGCGATCGAAGCGAGTTTGGAAAAAGCCGATCGGCGGGCTGATCGTTGTGCCGCTCTCGAAGCCGCTGGAAGGGCACAACGGCTCCCGGCATGCTCTTGCACCAGCCGACGCCGCGTTTGCCGCGAACCGAGATCTCGAGGATTTGGTCGCCTGTTGCCTCATCGGTCGCAATGGTGACGTCACGATACTCAAGGTGCGACGCCTCATCCGGGCGCAGACCGGTGTTGACCATGAAGAGCACATAGTCATGCAGGTCCTTCGCGGCGGACGAAGCACCTCGCGCCTGTGCGTGCTGGCGCGTCGCTGTGTAGAGGAGTTTATAGTCATCTGGCGACAGCCAGGCCCGGTGGGACACCTTCGTGGAACCGCGAAAGGGCGCTGACAGGTCTGGCAGCTGATCTAGCCAGCGTCGACGGTTCGCTGCCTTTAGAACCTGCCGTAGGCAGACAATCTCCTGATGCAGGGTGCTGGGGGCGGGGGGCGTGCCATCGCGGACAGCGCGCAAGCGGTGGATGCGATAGTCCTGGACCATGCCCGCGGTAATGTCGCCAAGCACGGTTTGGCCGAAGAATGGGACCAGGTAGTTGGTGAGCCTTGCGCGGTGGCCTTTGACGTAGATCGGACTTCGCGCGCCCTTTGTGATCACCTCGAACTCATCGATGAAGCGCTCGGCGGCATCGGCAAAGGTCTTTCCGGCTTTAAGATCTCCGACGCGGAGCTTTCCGAGCAAGCTTAGGTACCAATCCCGGGCGACATCCTTGGCGTGCGCCAAGCTTTCTACGCCGGTCGTCTTTCGTCGCTGTCGGCCGCCGACAGAGCATGAGCACTGCCAGTGGGGACTTCCTTCGCGCTGATAGAGTTGAACTCTGCCATCCATCAGGGCGTGACGTGCGGTTTCCGCCATAACGCTGACCCACGGTACTAGGTACTCTCCTTAGGGTAGCAAAGTCGCATCAAGCTGGCCAGTGCGTAGATGCGATGGATTATCCCGTCTCGCGGAAAGAGACGCTTCTGAGAGTATAGGCCATACCGATCGGTGGTCGGCTAAGCGATCGTAACCGGTCTGCTTTCCGAGCATCACGGCTTTCGCCTCCAGCCGCAATCGCGCGCAAGCTTCTTTGCCGAGCTTCATAGGTGGACTAGGACTAGTAGCCAAACCGCTTCATCAGGAAATCCAATCCCATGTTGTCCTGAATCTGGTCATGCGGAATCAAGGCGTAACGCCAGGGCTTGCCGCCATGTTTTGCGGAGTATTCGGTCGCTGTCTGACACCAGCGAACCGCAACATCCTTCTTGGCTAGCACATCAGCATCTTGCATTTGAGTTGCCATCTTGGGTTCTAGCATCAGGATTTCCGCGGCAGTCTCGGCCACGAAATCCGGCATATATTCTAAGTGATCGCTGCCCTTGCGATAAAACATCTGGAATTGACCCTTAGCCGGGCGAAACCACTTATCGGACTCACGCTCGAGGATCACGGCCAGCTTGCGCTCAGTATCTGATTGAAACCGCACCACGTTTGTGAGGCATTTGGAAAAGCCCCCAAACAGATACCGGGCCATGTTGCTCTTTTCGACGGGCGGGGCGCGATAATCAAGCGGTGCCTGCCGTTCCGCTGTGTGAGCCGAGGAGCGGATTTCGGTGAAGCCCTGCTTTACCTCCAGGTGATATTCGACACTATCGTCCATCCAGAAGTGATCGAGCATCTGTGCGTGAACTGCGCGAGCGATGTTTCGCTGCTCAAGTTGGAGAACTCGTAGGACGTCATCCTGTTGAAGGTAGCTCTCCAGGTGGCGGACGACTTGCTCTGCTAGATCGTAGAGTAGATCGGAATTGTCGTCGTAAGACACGTCGGGAAAGTCGACCAAACCGCTGACGACATAGTCCTCAGGCCTGCTTTCCAGGAAATTGGCCTGCGACATACCAATGGAATGGCCTTCGTTCCGATTGAGGAACTGAGCCCATAATATTTCCTCGGGGGGAGCGTAGCGCATCAGCGAAAGGTCAAGCGTAAACGGTCGGAACCCGGCGTTTACCTCGCCCTTCGGTGTGACTGAAATCCGCGGAATGCTGATTATGGACGAAACGACCTGCTTAGCCGTCTCAGCGATTATCTCAGCGAGATCTGGCCCCGTTGGCGCGATGCCTTTCAATTCCAGCTGGGCGGGTCGAAACTGGCTAGCCACTTCGTTCAGCAACTTCTGCTGGACCTCTGGACGCGAGATGTAGCTGACATCAGGCACCAGATCGGGCTGCCGCGACAGCTTGCGAATGGCGTCGTATGCGAGTTGCGCGGCACGCTGTTTTTCTGGGTCGGTGAACACTGGCTTTGGCGTTGCGCCGGCAAAGGCGGCGGCTTCCTCGCTCTGGCCAGTGTCGAAGCCCAATTTGCCTAGGATGTTCGGCGCGGCAACGACGGTTGTGGTCTTGCGTGTCAGGACCTCCTCATCGATTACCAACGCCTTTAGCCGGATCGGCGACTTAGGATTGTTCGCCTCGTCGACAATTTCCTGGAAACGGTCATGAGCGACAATATTCAGCCGATCGACCGCTACCACGCCGGTGCGCCGCCCATAGGGGAGGCGCAGTCCGCGCCCGATGCTCTGTTCAATCAACGTGCGTGCGTTGGCGGCGCGCAGCGGCACAATCGTATAGAGGTTGGTAACGTCCCAGCCCTCTTTCAGCATGTTGACGTGGATGACAATCTCGATCGGGTTATCTGCCTTTTCCACATTCAGCAGCAGTTGAACCGTCTCTTCCTCTTTCACGCTGGAATCGACTTGGATCACCTTGTCGGCATAGCGGCTGCTGAAGAACCGGTCTGACTGAATCAGTGTCATCAACTCGGCCGCGTGCGTAGTATCGCGAGCGATCACCAACACGAACGGCTTGACGATCAGCTGACCTGTCTCGCGGGCATAGGTTTCCAACTCCACCTTCACGCTCTCGTGCAGGCGTACGCCGTCTTCCAGCTTCATAAGCTGAATGGCCTCGGGGGTCTTGCCTGCCGCGATAAAGTTTCTGCGGGTTACGACCGCCGGGTCCTTAACGAAGCCATCGTCCATCGCGCGTGCCAGGGGATAGTCGTAAATCACGTTGCGGAACGCCACCGGCCCCTTAGTGCCTTCGACAAAGGGTGTTGCCGTCAATTCCAGCCCTAGGACCGGTTGCAATTCATTGATCGCTCGCATCCCTGCCGTAGCGCGATAACGATGTGATTCATCCATCAGCATGACGAGGTCTTGCTGCTTGGCCAGATAGTCGAAATAGCTGTCGCCCAGTTCCTCCTTGAATGAACGAATGCGCATTTGCTTGCCGCCGCGCACCTCGGAGGTGATCTTGGAGATGTTGAAGATATTAATCTTGCACCGCAGCACATCATCCAGCAGCGCGCCCCGGCTTTCATAGTTATCACCGGTAATTACTTCTGGATGTAGGACCGAAAACTCGGCAATACCCTTGAACACGTATTTGGGCGTGTTTGCCGTGAAGTCCTTAATTAATTTGTTGTAGATCGTGAGGTTCGGGGCCAGCACGAAGAAGTTGTTGATCCCATGCGCGATGTGTAGATAGGCAATGAACGCGCCCATTAGACGCGTTTTGCCTACGCCGGTCGCAAGAGCAAAGCAAAGCGAGGGAAATTCCCGCTCGAAATCGCCAACACTCGGATACTCACTGCGGATCGCCTCCAGCGCCGCACCGCGCTCGGCGCCCTTGCGCAGCGAAATGATCTCAGTGATGCGGTTCAGGATCTCTAGGCTGTCACGCTGGGGCTTGCGCAGGCTGAGGCGGCCCGCGATTGCGTTGACTTGCTTTGAGCCATTCGTGCGCGGATTCGACGTTGGGGAGTAGCTCATGCCAAATCCTCCCCGTCGAATAGGCCGCCTTGTGCAGGTTGCGGTAGAACAGACTCCGATTCCGCCATCGGCAGGTTGGCAACGTTCAGCGAATAATCGTCATGGCCCCACTCACATTTATCGCGAATATGATTGGGGATTTTGCGCAGGGTGAGGTTGGTGAAAGGCGTCTCGTCGCCGCGCCAAGCCGCGCAGAGGATTAGTAGGCTGCGATTTTCGCCAACCTCTTCGGACAGAGCTGCCAGCTCATCCGGCCCCACAATTTGCGTGGTGACATACAGGAAATCGTACTCAGTCGATTGCCCCTGCTGCCACCAAACCTCCGGGCTCGGCTCATAAGTGTAGCCCTCAAGCTTGCAAAGCGCCTGCGCCAGCATGGCGGCATCGTACTCTTTAGATATGACCTCACGGCCCCACTTATCCTTTTTCAATAGTGAGGGCGCGAGTTCGTAGTAGCGGAAACCGCCGCCGCCATTCCACTCGACCGCCTCGGTGATCCCGCCCTTGTCGGTGCCGTCGATCACTCGCTGCATGCGGGGCGCGATATGCGTGGCGCAATGATTGCCCAATTCAACCATGATCCAGCGTCGCCCCATTTTGTGGGCAACGGCACCGGTTGTTCCTGAGCCTGCGAACGAGTCGAGCACGAGGTCACCGGGGGCAGTAGCAAGTGAGAGAATTCGTTGAATCAGCCGCTCAGGTTTGGGAGTGTCGAAGACCTGTGAAGCACCGAAGATTGCGATGCTTTCTTTCTTTGCTTCATCGGTGTGTCCAACCTCGGCATGCGGCCACCAGTTGTGCGGCGTCATCCCGTCCCGAACCTCTGAAAGAAACAACTTCAAGGCGGGTACAGAATTTTCGCCCTTGAGGCCCCACCAAAGGCGTTGTTCATCCACGTGCTTCTGGTGGGTGTTGCGGTCGTATTTCCAAGCTTTAATTCGATTTTTGACCACGACACCAGTGAAAGGATTCACGATGTCATAAACAAGGTTTTTTCTCTGCTCTACAGTTGCTTGATTCAGATAATCGACAGCCTTCCATGGGCCGCGAGTATCGTTGTCGGGATTCGAATACCTACTCGATGAATCATCTGAGCGCGGAAGTAGATTGTTGGTGAAGTTGTCGCTTTTTCTATATACAAGAATGATATCGCAGATAGAGGCGATGCCTTTGAAATTATTGCTTACGCTATATTTTTTCTGCCAAGTGATATTTCGCACGAAGTTCGTTCTACCGAAAACTTCATCGCAAAGAACTTTCAGATAATGCCCTTCGTTCTCGTCGATGGTAATCCAGAGCGAGCCGTTATCAGCAAGCAAGCGGTGAATGATCTCCAGCCGATCGCGCATTAAGCCGAGCCAAATCGAGTGCTCCAGCCCGTCATCATAATGTGTAAAAGCACTGCCCGTGTTGTAAGGCGGATCGATAAAGACGCACTTCACTTTGCCGGAAAAATCCGCTTCCAGCGCCTTGAGCGCTAGAAGATTGTCGCCGTGGATCAGCATATTGTCGAAAATGTCCGCATCCGAAACACGCTTGGCGGCGTGGTGCGACTTGCACGCATCCTCCAGCAGAATCCGAGGCTCCAGCTTGGGCCGCTTGTCCTTGCCGATCCACGTTAGTTCCAGCTTTCCGTACTTCTTGGTCATGATTGTCCTGCCGCTTCCTCATCGATGACTTGCGGCGCATTCTGAGTTTGCCAAACTTCCGCCTTTAGTGCGGAAAACAGCGTCCTGCAGTCGTTCTGCGTTTTGAAAACCGACTGAAAATCGCGTTGTGTCGTGAGTACTTGCTGCCCAGCTAAGTCGCCATAGGCGGCAAAGCCCCTGCTCACTGCAAGGGCCAGCAGGCTTTCGGCATATTCCGAAACTCTGGCCGAAATATCCGCTTTCTCAGCATCAGTTAGGGCGAGGGCCTCCCCTTGTTCTGGCCTATGTCTCGCAAGGGTAACAGCCAGAACGATCCAGCGCCCATAAGTGTAGAATGCCTTGGTTGCGCCAGTCGCGGCCTTGGCGCTGTCGCCCATGGCCTTGAGCACGATCGTTTGCATTTGCACGGCTCTCCAGAGCGTGCGCGCGGAGAGGTCCGGTGGGAAAACCCGTTCATGCCGACTTCGAAGCACTGCGGTCTCAGGATAGACTAGATCGAGAGAGAGTAACGACGATCTATTCGCAGCTACGCGGGTGATGAAATCGCAGTCGTTGGTATTCTTCAGGCATGCACAGGCGCTAAGCGCGTCATCAATTGAAAAATTTTCACTGTCCGACTTAGGTGTGTCCTCATCAATCTTGAAATGATAGTAAATTCCATGCGGGCGAAGCGTATACGCTAATTGCTCATGAAGCGGATAAGCCGCCGCGAAATCTCTTAGCTCCACATGATTTTGAAAGTTGGCGGTGCGCGATATGCGCTCGGCGAAAGCGCGGTCATCTTCGCACCGCTCAAGTGAAACAATCTTTATGAACGCAAAGCCGCTGGGCACTGCATCATCAGCAGGTACAGCAACGCACTTGGCAATCGAACCAAGGGTTTGAGCGCCGTTAATAATCGCGAATCCTTTGGCTGCAACACGCTTCTTCTGAGCATTGAGACGGTCTAGATTGTGAATTTCGAAGCGATCGCAGTATGCGGTTAATCCATTGTTGAGATAGTGAAAGTGGTCAGCTTCTTCCCTGAGTGTCTTCTGGATGTCTTCGTTGACATCAGTCCGACCTTTGAAGCCGCGAATATTGGCGCGAACGAGCATCCGTCCATGCTCTTCGTAAAGCGCCTTTAGCCTTTCGAGTGGGACCAATCCATAGACTGTCTCGTAGGGCCTAGTCACCCAACCGGGATTGTGAATTTCGAGATCCACCGACTCAATACCTCGGCCATCGTCGCCGCCGGTGACCCAGTCATTCAGCGTGGTTAGGTTGACCGTCTGAAAGTCGAAGTAGTCGTCCTCTGGTTCTTTCGAGACTTGCTGCTTGAGCACCTCGAATAAGCGCTTGCGATCCTCGGAGATAAGCGCGAGGCCAGAATAGCAAAGCACGGCGCGAACCAGCATCCCTGAGCCGGCTAGCACTGCTTCGATCTGCGGGCGCAACGCGTTCCAGCGCTGATTGGCCGCGAAGGCGTCAAATCGACCTGCAAGAAGGTTGCTCAGTCCCGCCTGAAACTTCGTAACGTCGCCAAGATCAGGCTCTGAAAGCCCTGCATGGATGTATTTCGATTGAACCAGCCAAAGCGTGTTCGTCGCCGGTGAGTGATAGATGGCGTCGATGCCACCATCACCGCCGCCATCGATGATTCCCGCTCCGGCTTGTTCGATTGTTGCCCCTCCTGCCTTGTGGAGCACGAATGCGGCAAGTGCCCGACTGAGAAAGTCGCGCTCGTTCGCTTCGGCATTTCCACCAGTCTTGAGGGGGACGACCTGATCGAAAAGTTGATGAAGCTTAGGTGGAAGGGCAAGGATTTCGACAGGGCGATCAGCCATTACCGGACACTCCAGCGCACGGTGAATAGCTCGGTCTCGGAAACCTGCTGCTCAAGCTTGCCTTCGATACTTGCGATCAGATCTTCGCGTTGGAAGTCGATCCGGTCCTGAGCGTCGAACAGCGAACGGCGCTTAGTGTTACGCTCCGCCTCCAGCGCCTTTACGGCCTTCTGGCCCGCCAGCTTTTCATCGAGAGTTAGTGCGGCAGTCGCAGCGCGACGCGCTTCCTTGATCTGGCGATCGATCTCGCGGATCTCGCGTTCAAGCCCAACCTTGAGATCATCAGCCCAAGCATCGAGTTTGGTCGCCTCTTCTTCAAAGTAGCGGGCATTGCGCTCAGAAATGGTGCGGCGCACGTCGTCACGCTGCCTGGAGAGCCCATCATCGAACCGCAGCTCGATGGGGGTTGGGACACGAGCTAGCCTGCCGACACTACCAGGCAATGTCATCAGCCGGTTCAAGGCGTCGGTTTCGAGCGCCGCGCCATCGTCTGTGATACCCGTCAGGAGAATGTGGTCCTCACCGTGTTCCAGCGACGCCACGCTGAGTTGGATTGCGTGCAGCCAGCCAGACCGACCCACTAGGGGTTCAAGCACACTGATGCGTCCTTCATGCGATGCATAGTCCAAGATCAACTCTGCTACTGGCAGGTCGCGCGTGCGGGCACGATGAATTATCGCCTCGCCTAACGGGTGAGTAACGCGGAAGAAATGCGCCTCTCCACTCCGCCGCGGAAGCTCGTATAGTCCGGTCGGCACGCGACCAGCCCAGACCGGGGCCTCGTCCAGGCGGAATGACGAGCTGTCCAAGAACTCAGCGTCACCAGCTAGCTCATGTCTTGTAAGGCGCATCAACTGGCGCTCGAAATGGCCGAGGTAAACGTTAGTGTCAGCGTTGCGCAGCTTGAGCTTCTCACGAACTTCGTCATCGAAATTTTCGAGCAGCTTGCGGCGGGCGGAGGTCATTGCCTCGTTGATTTCCAGGCTCAGATCCTGCTGAAGCTGGTCGAAAGCGGCCTTGATGTCGTTGGGCTGGCGGCACTGCTGGTAGATCCCGGCAATCCGCTTTTCGAAATCGACACCGGACTCAATGGCACCCAGCACTTCATCGCTGGCGCCAAACACGCCTTCGAAAAGCTGGAACTTTTCTGACAGCAATTCATAGACGCGCTGGTCAGCCTGATTCCGCTCATTGAGGAAGTTGACCACGACCACATCATGCTTCTGACCATAGCGATGACAGCGACCGATCCGCTGCTCCACGCGCTGAGGATTCCACGGCAAGTCGTAATTTACGATCATCGAACAGAATTGCAGGTTGATGCCCTCTGCACCTGCTTCGGTTGCGATCATGATCCGGCCCGGGCCGCGGAAATAGTCCACCAGTGCCGAGCGCATGTCCGCCGTGCGCGATCCTGTGACGCGGTCAGAGTCTTTGTTTTGCTCTAACCAAGCATCATAGATCGCCTTGGACCCTGGATCGGTATTGGTGCCGTTGAACAGCACAATGCCCGCGGCATGGGGGCTATCGCCCAGCAGGCGAAGTAAATAGGCCTGAGTGCGCTTGGACTCGGTAAAGATAATCGCCTTCTCGGCCGCCCCGAGTTCGCGTGCCTTAGCGAAGCCCACGTCCAGTGCTTTCAGGAGCGCGCGCCCCTTGGCGTTCTGTTCGATCGAAGACGCTAGCGCGGCGAACTCTTTCAATTCGCAAATTTCGCTGGCCAGCGCTTTACGATCGGCTGCAGTAAGCTGTTCTTCGGGTTCGTTGCCTGCTTCCCACTCCTCGGCCGTCTCGTCGAGCGCCTCGTAGTCATGCTCTAGCTCGTCCAAAAAGCCCTCGCCCATCTGGCTCTGGTCGAGGCGCTCCTGAAGACGATTGGCGATAGAAGTCAGAGCGCCGGCGATCGCAAATGTCGACGATGCCAACAGCTTGCGAAGTACAAGGGTCATCAGGGCGCGTTGGCTTGCTGGCAAAGCTTGGAGATTTTCGCGCTGAAGGTACTGGGTTACGAGATCGTAGAGCCGGTCTTCTGCGGCGTCAGGGCTGAAGCTCTGTAGAATTGCGTGGCGCGCCGTGTAGGGGACGTAAGCTGTGACCTGCCTCCGCAAGGTACGATGGCAAATCGGCTTCAGCCGGTCTCGCAGAACCTCAAACGTTCGTTCCTGTGACAGATTGGAAAACTGTTCGCGGAAGCTCTTAATGTCACCAAAGCTGTGCTCGTCGATGAAGCTGACGAGGCCAAACAATTCCAGAAGCGAGTTTTGAAGTGGAGTCGCAGTCAGCAAAAGCTTATGGCGATCGGCCAAAGCTCTTTTGAGTGTGTTCGCGATGACGTTGGACGGTTTATAGACATTGCGTAGGCGATGCGCCTCGTCGACGATCACAAGGTCCCATGGTGTGGCCTCCACGTCTGAGGCCTTATTGCGGGCGAACTGGTATGAGCAGATCACGACGCTATCGGTCCGGTCGAACGGACGACAATTACCTGCTTTGGCGGCGGCGTTGTAAGATTTGGCTTCAAGAATTGCGGAGGGTATAAAGAACTTTTCCGCAAGCTCCTGATGCCACTGTTTGCGCAGGTTTGACGGCGCGATAATCAGGATACGTCTACGGTTCTCCGCCCAGCGTTGCGAGATAACGAGGCCTGCCTCGATAGTCTTTCCAAGCCCCACCTCGTCAGCCAGCAGGGCACCCTTGGAAAGAGGGGAGGCGAACGCAAACAATGCAGCATCAACCTGATGCGGGTTCATATCGACCTGCGCGCCCGCGACGGCCACGGCCAGCCGCTCGCTGCTGTCGGGCGGACGTCGGCGCACCAGATCGAAAGCTATCAGTTTGGCCTGATAATCGGTTATGGACGCAGCTACGGTCATTTAGCTGGGCTTATACCTTGTTTTAAAGTGCTGCTTCTGTTTGTCGGCAGTTCCAGCTGCCTCTGAATTTTTACCCGATGGCGATCGGAGCCTTAGGGTTGGTTACGCCGGCTCGCGCGGTGGATGCAAGGCACCTTTGGGTAGCTCGCCTAGGCAACAGTCAGGGGGCGGATCGCCTTCAATTCAACTCCGCTCTCAATCGCCGCCTTTGACAGATCATGCTGGGCTTGAAGGTTCATCCAGAACTGCGCATTGGCCCCAAACACGCGTTCTAGCCGCAGAGCAGTGTCGGAGGTTATCGGCTGCAATTCGCGCGTGATCCGCTCTATGCGCGTGCGATCTTTCAGGCCCATCGCCTTGGCGAGCGCGCCAGCGCTCATGTTGAGCGGTGCCAGAAAGTCTTCGCGCAGGACCTCGCCAGGGTGGGGAAGGGGCGAGACAAAATCGTAGTCCATAAACGTGGCCATTACCGTTCCTCCGTGAACTGGCCGAATTAGGTGTACGCGGCTCGTTTAGTGGTAGTCGCCAAACCAAACTTCTTCCGGACCCTCTGCCCCCCACACAAAGACCAGCCGGAACTGATCGTTGACACTGAGGGACCAGCGACCAGCCAAGTCGCCGCTGAGCTGGTGCAGGCGATTGCCGGGTGGAAACCGCAATTGCTCGACATCGGTCGCGGCATTGAGTTGGGCTAACAGTCGCCGCGTCTTTCTAACCAGATCGGCAGGAAAGCCTTTGGGGGCCTTGCCTTCAAACACCTGCTTCGCCAGCTCGCTCTTCCAGCTCTGGATCATGGCGTATCCTCGAACAGCTCACATGTAGCGCGTGGCGCTACGCAAGGCAAGGTCTATGTAGCGTGCTGCGCTACGCTATTGAGTGCGATGGCTGCGCACCGTGCGGCGCGCGGTCGCCAGCGGGCTGAGCCGTTCGGCCCATCCCTTCGCGCTTGGCCGCGTCGGCCGGTTCCGGCCTTGGGCGACCAAGATCACGGCGCGGGTGTCGCGCCGACAGGCGAGGGGCGGGCCTTGCGGACATTGATCGCCGAGGCGTCGATGACGTTCTTGATGTGGGCGGCGTAGTACGTCTCGACCATCTCGACGCTGGTGCGGCAGTTCTTGGCGACCTGGTAGATATCTGCCCCAGCCATCAGGCGGGTGCTGATGTAGGTGTGGCGCAGGCTGTAGGCGGTGCGCCGCCGGCCCTCGCGGTCGGTCTTCATGCGCAGCTCGTCGAGGATGGCGTTAAAGAGCTCGCGCTGAAATGACGGGAACAGGCGATCGAGCGGCTGCCCGTCATTTCGCGCCTTCAGACTGAGGAAGGGCTCCACGGCTTCGGGCATGCTCTTGCACCAGCCGACGCCGCGCTTGCCGCGCACGGCGATCTCCAGAAGGCGCTCGCCGGTGGCCTCGTCGACGATCACCGCGACATCCCGGTACTCCAAGCGCAACGCCTCGTCTGGGCGAAGGCCGGTGTTGATCATGATCAGCGCGTAGTCACGCAGGTTCTCGCCGGCTTCGCGCCAGCGCTCTTTTCGCGGATACGCGACCCGGTCGTGCAACGCCGCCTCGAAAAGCGCCCATTCCTCGGGCGAGAACCAGGCGCGGTGAGAGATTTTGCCAGAGCGCCCATAGGGCGCGGAGAGGTCGGGAAGGTGGTCTATCCAGCGCAGCCGGATCGCCGTCTTCAGAACCTGGCGCAGGCAGACGATCTCCTGATGCAGCGTGCTTCGGGCGGGTGGTGCGCCGCGATGGCGCTGGCCCATGCGCATGACACGATACTCGGCGATCACGCCGGCATCGATCTCGCGCACGCTCATCGCGCCGAAGAACGGGATCAGGTAGTTGATCAACCGCGCGCGATGGCCCGCGACATAGATCGGGTTGCGCTGGCCATGGGTCAGGGCTTCGAACTCGACCATGAAGCGGCTGGCCGCTTCGCGGAAGGTTTGACGGGGTGCGTTAGCCGCCGCTCGCGGACCGCGCCGGCCCGGGAGTGGCGCGGCGCGCGGAATTGGGCTGCTGGCGCCATCGTCATTGGCCAGCGCCAGATACCAGTCGTGGGCAAAGACTGCGGCGCGGGTGAGGCCGTCCTCACCGGTATTGGCGCGGTGCTGGCGCCCTCTGACCGAGCAGGCGCACTGCCAGTTGGGACTGCCGCTACGCAGATAGAGCTGGATCTTGCCATCAAGGATCGCGTGTCGGCCGTCGCGGGGCGGCGAAAGTCCGATGGACCGGGATTGTGCTAGAGCCCCGGCGGAATGTGCTAGCTCTGTGCTAAGCGTTGCCTTGGGGCGATCATAAGAAGTTGTTGTTTCTAGGGTTTTTCTAGCTTTGGCGGTGGAGCGCATAGGATTTTAAGTCCGGCGCGTCTACCGATTCCGCCACGTCCCCGTCACCTCGACCCCATAAGCCATCGATCGGCCGGGGTCGAGGCGGGAGGTGGCGGCAGGCCGTGGTCTAGCGGCTGGCGCGGGCTTGGCGGTCCAGGGCGCGAGCCTGTTCGTCGGTGACTTCGGCGTCGCCGTTGCCGCCGATCGTGGCCGAAACATTGGTCGCCGCTTCGCCGGCCGCGACCGCGCCCGAGCGGCGCGACGCGCCGTTCTGCAGCCAGTCGATATAGAGCAGGCGGTCGGCCGAGGTCATGGCGACGTCGAAGTTGCGGCTGCGCCAGCCTTGCTCCATCCCGACGCCTTCGCCTTCGACGGCCAGGGTCTGGTAGTAGCCCTTGGCCGTTTCGAGACGACCGGTGCGTTGATAGCCGGTGGCCAGGTTGAAGCGGTTCGGAATGGTCGGGGCGGCGGCCACGACCTTCTTTTGCAGGTTGGTGGCGATCCAATTGTTGTCGGCCGCGAACTCGTATTGCGCCTGATCGGACAAGGCTTGGGGACTGGACTGAGCCAGTGCTGCCGAAGCGCTGCCAATCGAAATTGCGGCAACAGTCGTCGTGATCAGAATAGCTTTGCTATTCATGCTAAATCTCCAGAGATGTCGAAGGCGTTTGGGGAGGTTAATGGTCAAGTTACGCGCAGCGAAAGCTGGAGAATTAGCGAAGTTCTACTGTGTCGGTTCCTCGACCCTTTAACATTTTGGGCAGAAAAATTTACAATCTCGACGGTTGAGCTTTTGAGCCTGCCGTCGACGCTGGGCGAGCCGAAGGCCGGTTTCGTCGCAGATGGAGGGTTCGTGACTTGACCGGGTGGACGCGGGCCCGCCCTATCCGGCGTCTGCTGATCCAGAGGAAGTCATGCGTCTTTTCGCGTCCGCCGCGGTGCTCGCCGCGCTCCTGTCCGTCCCGGCCCTGGCCCAGGAGGCGCCCGTCGCGCCGGCCGAGCCCACGGCGACTCAGCCAGCTCCGGACACCGGCAAGAAGGACGCCAAGAAGGATGAGGGCGTGATCTGCCGTCGTGAAATCCCGACCGGCAGTCTGTTCGCGGTGAAGGTCTGCACCACGGCCGAGCAGCGCAAGGCCCAGAGCGGCGCGGCTCGCAGCGCCCAGGGCGCGATGCAGGGCGGCTCGCAGCAGGTTCCGCACTAGGTCTCGACGCCCTCCAATGCCGTGATAGCGTCGCCTTGCTCAGAATTTGGACGGGGACGGAACGCTTATGGGTAAGGGGATGCAAGCCGCCGTGGCGGCCGCGGTGATGCTGGCGGCCGGCGCGGCGAACGCCGCCGAGGTGGAGGCGGTCAGCGCCGCCCGCCTGCTGGACGTGGCGACCGGCAAGTATGTCGACAATCCGCTGGTGATCGTCACCGACGGCCGTATCACCAGCATCGGCAAGAAGGGCGACGCCGTGCCGGCGGGCGCCAAGGTCGTCGACCTGCCGGGCGCGACTCTGCTGCCCGGCCTGATCGACATGCACACCCACATCGACGGCCTGGCCGAGATCGGCGGCTACAACAGCCTGCAGTACGGCGACCGCTTCTGGAGCGTGGTCCAGGTGGCCAACGCCAAGAAGACGCTGGAGGCGGGCTTCACCACCATCCGCAATGTCGGCTCGGCCGACTTCGACGACGTGGGCCTGCGCGAGGCGATCGACGCAGGCTACGTGATCGGCCCGCGCGTGGTCACCGCGACCTACGCCATCGGGGCCACGGGCGGCCACTGCGACTCGACCTTCTTCCCGCCGTCGATGGACGAGAAGAGCCCCTACAATATCGACAGCCCCGACGAGGCGCGGAAGGTCGTCCGCACCCTCAAGAAGTACGGCGCCCAGGTGATCAAGATCTGCGCGACGGGCGGCGTCTTCTCGCGCGGCGACGAGCCGGGCCAGCAGCAGCTCACTCAAGAAGAGATGCACGCCGTGGCGGACGAGGCTCACATGGCCGGCATGAAGGTCGCCGCCCACGCCCACGGCGCCACCGGCATCCGCGAGGCCATCAAGGCCGGCATCGACACCATCGAGCACGCCAGCCTGGTCGACGACGAGGGCATCAAGCTTGCGGTCCAGCACGGGACCTACTTCTCGATGGACATCTACAACACCGACTACACCCAGGCCGAGGGCAAGAAGAACGGCGTCCTGGAAGACAACCTGCGCAAGGACCGCGACATCGGCGAGATCCAGCGCCAGAACTTCAAGAAGGCGCTCAAGGCCGGCGTGAAGATGATCTACGGCACCGACGCCGGGGTCTATCCGCATGGCGACAACGCCAAGCAGTTCGCGGTCATGGTGCGCTATGGCGCGACGCCGCTGCAGGCGATCCAGGCCGCGACCCTCACGGCGGCCGAGGCCCTGGGCCAGACCAAGGACGTCGGCCAGGTCGCCGTCGGGCGCTTTGGCGACATCATCGCCGTCTCGGGCGACCCGCTGGCCGACGTGACGGTGCTGGAAAAGCCGGTGTTCGTGATGAAGGGCGGGGCGGTCGTCAAACAGCCCTGACACCCCCAAGCCTCGACTATCGGGCGGGGAGCGCCTAGATGCAGCGCTCCCCAATCCACAGGACCTTCGACGTGATCGCCTTCGAGGCTGTTTCCAAGACCTATTCCGCCAAAGGGGCCGCAATAAGCGGGCGCCCAGCCCTCAGTGAGGTCTCGCTGTCGGTGAAGGCCGGCGAGGTGTTCGGCGTGATCGGCGCCTCGGGCGCGGGCAAGTCGACCCTGATCCGGCTGATCAACGGCCTGGAGACGCCGAGCGGCGGCAAGGTGATCGTCGACGGTGACGACGTGGCGGCTCTGGGCGTCGAGGGGCTGCGCGCCCTGCGTCGCCGGGTCGGGATGATCTTCCAGCACTTCAACCTGCTGTCGGGCAAGACGGTCGCCCAGAACGTCGCCTTCCCGCTGAAGCTGGCCGGGCGTCCGGCCGCCGAGGTCAAGGCGCGCACCGCCGAACTGCTGGAGCGCGTAGGCCTCTCCGAACACGCCAACAAGTTCCCCGCCCAGCTGTCGGGCGGCCAGAAGCAGCGGGTTGGCATCGCCCGCGCCCTGGCGACCAATCCCAAGGTCCTGCTGTGCGACGAGGCCACCAGCGCGCTCGACCCCGAGACCACCGAGCAGATCCTGGAGCTGATCTCGGGCCTGAACCGCGAGCTGGGCCTCACGATCGTGCTCATCACCCACGAGATGGATGTGGTCCGCCGCGTCTGTGACCGCGTCGCCGTGCTCGAGGCTGGCCGCGTGGTGGAAGAGGGCGCGGTCGAGGACGTCTTCCTGCATCCCGCCAGCGACACGGCCCGCCGCTTCGTGCGCGAGGCGGATGGCGAGGTCTCTGCCGCCGGCATCGATGGGCGCCTGGTGCGCCTGACCTTCCGGGGCGAGGCCACTTACAAGCCGGTGCTGGGCGAGGTCGCCCGCACCACCGGCGTCGACTATTCGATCCTGGGCGGGCGCATCCATCGCCTGCGCGAAACGCCCTACGGCCAGCTGACCCTGGCCCTGACCGGCGGCGATGTGACGGCCGCGATCGCCAAGTTCAAGGACGCCGGCGTTCGCGTCGAAGACCTTTCGGCCGGGGAGGGCGCGTGATGGAAAACATCGATTGGGCCGAGATCGGCCAGGCGACCCTCGACACCCTGGCCATGCTGGGCGGCTCGATGATCCTGACGGTCATCCTGGGCCTGCCGCTGGGCGTGATCCTGTTCCTGACGGGCAAGGGCCAGATGCTGGAGAACAAACTGGCCAACGGCGTGCTGTCGCTGCTGGTCAACATCCTGCGCTCGGTGCCGTTCGTGATCCTGCTGATCGTGATGATCCCGCTGACCGTGGTGCTGGTCGGCACCTCGCTGGGCGTGGCCGGGGCCATTCCGCCGCTGGTCGCGGGCGCCGCGCCGTTCTTCGCCCGCCTGGTCGAGACGGCCCTGCGCGAGGTCGACAAGGGCGTGATCGAGGCCAGCTTCGCCATGGGCGCCAAGCGGCGGCAGGTGGTGCTGGGCGCGCTGCTGCCCGAGGCGCTGCCGGGCCTGGTCGCCGCCGCGACCGTGACCGCCGTGGCCCTGGTGTCCTACACCGCCATGGCCGGCGTGGTCGGCGCGGGCGGCCTGGGCGACCTGGCCATCCGCTTCGGCTACCAGCGTTTCCAGACCGACGTGATGGTCGTGACCGTGGTGCTGATGCTGGTGCTGGTCCAGGTGCTGCAGATGATCGGCGACACGGTGGTGCGAAAGGTGTCCCACAAATGACCGACGAACACGAAGACCTCCACTGGGACGCCGCCTTCGCCGAGACGCTGATCGGCAAGACCCTGCTGATGAACCTGACCTTCCTAGACGACGACGGCGAGGTGCAGGAGCGCCAGCAGTTCTTCGGCGTGGTCATCGACGCTACCGAGGCCGAGGGCATCGTGCTGGACCTGATGGGCGAGCACGACGGCGACACCTACACCCTGCCGCCCCAGACCTCGGCCATCCAGCCCGCCGAAGCCGGCGTGACCACCCTGGAAGGCGACAAGCCCGACTTCGTGGCCAACTGGATCATCCACGGCCTGCCCGACGTTCCTGACGCGGCCAACGACGACGATTGATCCTTACTTGTTTTCCTAGGCCTTGTGCCTAGGACCCATGGCGCGGCTTGGCTCCGTGTGGAGGGCGTGCCCGGCATCGTGGTCGCCAATCCTGCTCCTCACTGCGCGTGGACGCATGGGTCCTAGGCACAAGGCCTAGGAAGGCAGGATGCTGGGAAATATTCGGAGTCTTCTCGACCATCCCCCAGGAAATCTGATTTCCTCTGACGCGCCTGAACGGGCAAAACCCTACCCGTCAGATCGCCTTATGGAGCCGTTCATGGTCGCCCGCCGCGCTATTCTCGTTCTCGGCCTCGCCGCCATGACTCTGGCTGCTTGCGGGCCCAAGGAGCCCAAGGCCGACGCCGCCAATACCCTGATCGTGGCCGCCACCGCCGTGCCGCATGCCGAGGTGCTGGAGTTCATCAAGCCGAAGCTGGCGGCCGAGGGGCTGAACATCGAGATCAAGGTGTTCAACGACTACGTCCAGCCCAACACCCAGGTCGCCGAGAAGCGCATCGACGTCAGCTACTTCCAGACCCTGCCGTATCTGGAGGACTTCAATCGCGACCATGGCACCAACCTGGTGACCATCACCGGCGTGCACGTCGAGCCGATCGGCGCCTATTCGACCAAGTGGAAGTCGATCGCCGAAGTCCCGAACGGCGCCACCGTCGCCATCCCCAATGACGCCAGCACCGAAGCTCGCAGCCTGCTGCTGCTGGCCCGCAACAACATCATCACCCTGAAGAACGCCAGCGACCTGTCGACCCTGAAGGACATCACCAGCAACCCCAAGAACCTGAAGTTCAAGGAGCTGGAAGCGCCGGCCCTGCCGCGGATCCTCAACCAGGTCGACCTGGCGGTGATCAACACCAACTACGCTCTGGACGCCAAGCTGAACCCGTCCAAGGACGCCTTGATCGCCGAGGACAAGACCAGCCCGTACGTGAACTACCTGGTCGGCCGCCCGGACAACAAGGACGACCCGCGCGTCCAGAAACTGGCCGCCGCCCTGACCTCGCCGGACGTGAAGGCGTTCCTGGAGAAGAAGTACGCCGGGGCGGTGGTGCCGGCGTTCTGATCCGGACTCGCCACTTCTGAAATTTCACACTACCTATCAGCGACCGCTTTTCACGGATCGCTCATGGCCTCGCCTTCGCTGAACCGCACCCTGGTGCTGGACGTCGCCAACTCCTCGGGTCTCGAGGACTGGTCGCCCGACCTGCAGAAGACCAAGGTCTATGAGCGGATCCTGCTGGACCTGATCCTGGGCGTTCTGCCGGCGGGCGCGCGGCTGGACGAGCAGTCGCTGGCCGCCCACTACGACACCGGCCTGGCCGGGGTGCGTGACGCCCTGGGGCGTCTGGCGCTGGAAGGCCTGGTCATCCGCCGCGCCCGCTCTGGCACCATGGTCGCGCCGCTGGACCTGGTCGAGCTGCGCCAGGGTTATGACGCTCGCGTGCTGATCGAGCCGCACTGCGCCCAGCTGGCCGCCCGCAACGCCTCCAAGGCCGAGGCCCAGGCCATGTACGACGTCTTCGCCGAAGGCGAGGCGGCGGCCAGGACCTGCGATCTGCCGGCCCTGGTGGCGATGGACCTGCGCTTTCACGCCCTGGTGGCGCGGGCCTCGGGCAACCTGGCCCTGGCTCGGATCCTGATCCCCCTGCAGCACAAGGCCGCCCGCTTCTGGGTGTTCTCGTTCAACGGCGCCACCGAGCAGGAGCTGATGGACGAGATCGAGGAGCACCGCCAGGTCGCCCGCGTCATCGCCGGCGGCGACGCCGAGGCCTCGCGCCTGGCCATGCTGCGCATCCTGAATGTCCAGCCCGAAGCCCAGACCCGGCCGCACGTCGGCGCCGCCTAGCCGCCCTTACGGAAGCTGAGGCATTGGCGCCACAGCGCCTTCGCAATCTAAACTAAAATGTCAGAAGGCATTTTGACGAAGGTCATGGCGTTCCCAGATATCGGGGCGTGAACCGCCGGAACCCGGTGGCGTGAAGGCTATGCTCCCGATGTTCAAGACCGCGCTTCTGTCCGCTTCCGCCCTGGCCCTGCTGGCGTCGCCCGTGCTGGCGGAGACCCAGGTCGCCGATCAGGTCGACGCCGTGATCATCGTGGCGCGGGACAAGGCGGGCCTGCTGGAGAAGCAGCCCAGCCAGACGGTTTTCGGCATCGCCAAGCCGCTGATCGAGACGCCGCGTTCGGCCAGCCTAGTCAGCGACCTGACGCTCGAGCGCTACGGCGTGCTGACCCTGGACGGCGCGACCAAGGTCTCGCCGGGGACCCATACCGCCAGCTTCTACGGCGTGCCCGGTGCGCTCAACATCCGCGGCACCCTGGCCGAGAACTACTTCCGCGGCTTCAAGCGGGTGGAGAACCGCGGGACCTATTCCACCCCGATCGGCGGGGCCTCGCGCATCGAGATCCTGCGCGGCCCGCCGACCCCGGTCTATGGCGCCGGCAAGGTCGGCGGCCTGGTCAACTTCATCCCGAAGTCCGCCCGCGACGAGGGCCGCTTCCTGGCCGGGCCGGAAGGGGAGGTGACAGCCACCTTCGGCAGCTACAACAAGAAGCTGGTCACTGGCCAGTTCGGCGCGCCGGTGTCGCTGGGCCGCGCTGAGGGTGGCGTGTGGGTCTATGGCGAGGCCGAGGACAGTCACAGCTATTACAAGGGGATCTATCCGCGTCACCAGACGCTGGAAGTCTCGTCCGACTTCGACCTTGGGAACGGCTGGAGCACGGCCTTCGGCGGCATGGTGTTCCACTCGGAAGGCGACGTACAGACGCCGGGCTGGAACCGCCTGACCCAGGACCTGATCGACAATCGCACCTACATCACCGGCCGCGACACGACGCTGAAGGACCTGGACGGCAACGGCAAGCTCACCCCCAACGAGATCGGGGCCTATCCCTATGCCAGCGCCCTGTACCTGCCGTACTACGGCTTCCCGACCAGCGACGCGGCCCACGCCCTGGATGTCGGCGTCGGCACAACGAAGCTGGATCGTCGCACGGTCTATATCAGCCCGGCCGACTTCTCGAAGACCAACACCCAGACGCTGTACTTCGATCTAGCCAAGGACCTTGGGAACGACCGCTCGATCAAGCTGCAGCTGTTCCACGACCGCCAGGACAACAAGCGGTTCGTTTCGTACGGCTACCCTTCGGCGGTCGACGCCAAGGTCAGCGAGATCCGCCTGACCTACGCCTTCCTGACCGATGTCGGCGCGGTGCGCGCCCACACCCTGGTCGGCGGCTCGCACCGCTGGTTCGAGGGCCGTCGGCGCGAGAGCTACAACAGCGGCCTGATCGCCCTGGACCGTCGCGACATCAGCTTTGGCGCGACCGCCACGGACACCATCGACAGCCCGTTCGACACCGAGCCGGGCGGCATCGGCGTGCAGTGGGAGAACGACAACCGCTCCAAGTGGAAGCAGACGGGCGTCTTCGTCACCTCCGACATCGACGTCGGCCGGCTGAACCTCGTTTTGGGCGGTCGCTGGGACCACTACAGCGTCGAGAGCCAGGACACCGGCATCCTGTCCTATGTGCCCGCCGGCCTGCAGAAGGGCGACCGCGACAAGGCCACCTACAGCGCCAGCCTGACCTACAAGCTGCCGATCGGCCTGATGCCCTATGTCAGCTACGCCAAGGCCGCCGCGCTGGAGATGAGTCAGGCCGGCGACGTCGCCCCGAACCTGGTGGCCGACGGCTCGTGGCTGTCGAGCTCGGACCTGACCGAGGCCGGCGTGAAGTTCCAGTTGCTGCGCGGGACCCTGATCGGCTCGCTGGCCGCCTACGAGCAGAACCGCACCCAGATCGCCGGCGCCATCTCGCCGCCCACCGTGCAGGGCACGCGGGCCAAGGGCGTGGAGCTGGAAGTCCGCTGGCTGGCGTCCGAGCGCCTGTCCTTCACCTTCGCCGGCAACAGCCAGCGCACGACGGTGAAGGGGCCCGATACGTCGTTCCAGTATATCCCGGCCTATGCCGCCGGCGTGCCGGGCGCGCAGGGCTATGGCGGCTCATACGTGGTGTGGGCCTTCAACAGCCTGCCGGGACGGAGCGGCGACTACGCCTACACCCTGACGCCCAAGTCGGTGGTCAGCCTGTACGGGACCTATACCAGCAAGGGCTATGGCTGGGGCCAGGCGGGCGCGACCGTCGGGGTCAGCCATGTCAGCCGCACGGCGGGCACAGTGCAGAACGCGGTGCGCTATCCGGCCTACAGCCTGGTCAATGCTTCAGCTTTCGTGAACCGTGGCCCGTACACCCTGTCGGTCAACATCGATAACCTCTTCGACAAGTTCTATTTCACCCCGGACGCCGACACCTACGCCAACCTCGGCGCCTTGCCGGGGAAGGGGCGCGAGTGGCGGGCCACCCTGAAGCGGACGTTCTGATCGTGACGAAGACCGAAGAAGACCGCTTCCGTCCGTGGCTGCTGCTGGCGGGGTTCAGCCTGCTGCTGTTCCTGATCACCGCCTCGACCTACGGCTCGCTGGGCGTCGTTTTGCCGGCGATGATCGGCGAGCTGAAGTGGAGCTTCGAGAAGGCCTTTCTGGGCTTTTCCGTGCTGGGCGTCTTCACCGGCGCCTCGTCGTGGCTGCCTGCGATCCTGATCCGCAAGATCGGCGTGCGCGGCACCCTGCTGGCGGGGGCGGCGGTGCTGGCGGGCGGGTTCCTGGGGCTGGCCAATTCCGAGAGCCTGCTCAGCTACTATGTCGGCGCGGCCGCGTGCGGCGTCGGCTTCCAGATGGCGGCCCTGATCCCCGGCACGCACGTGCTGTCGTCGTTGTTCCGCAAGCGCGCCCTGCCGTTCGGGATCTATTTCACCTTCGGTTCGCTGGGGGGAGCGGCCGGGCCGTGGATGGCCCTGACCCTGATGGGCGGCAGCGGCAATGACTGGCGGCTGTACTGGATCGTCCAGGCGGCGCTGGCCGCGGCTGTAGGTCTGGTCTGCGCCTTAATGGTCGGCGGCTCCAAGTGGCTCGCCGAAGCCGCCCACGAAGTCGACCTGGAAGTCGAGCAGGAGGCCCGCGAGGCGCCCGCCGACGCCCGCGTCTATCGGACGTCGCACGAGTGGACGGTTCAGCAGGCCCTGCGCACGCCGCAGTTCTACATCCTGGTCGCCGCCTACTTCTCGCACCTGCTGGTCGGGGTGACCGTGGCCAGCGTCTCGGTCAGCCACCTGACGGAGCTGGGTGTCGCCGCCGGTGTCGCGGCCGTGGCCGCCGCCGCCCTGGCCGCCAAGATGCTGAGCCTGGAATCCCTGATGCAGACCCTGGCCCGACTGGCCGGCGGCGCTCTAGGCGACCGTGTCGACCCGCGTTGGCTGCTGGTCTTCGCGCAGGGGATGCTGGTTGTCGGCCTGCTGGCCCTGGCCCATGCGGCGAGCCCGGTCTTGATGCTGGTCTACGCCATCGGCACGGGCGTCGGCTTTGGCCTGACCGTGCTGGCCGTGACCGTACTGCTGCTGAACTACTACGGCCGCCAGTCGAACCTGGAGCTGTTCTCGCTGACCTGCCTGGTCGGCGCGGTCTCGGCGGCGGGACCGTTCATCGCCGGGGCCATGCGCGACCGGCTGGGCGGCTTCGCGCCGACCTTCCAGCTGTTCGCTGCGGTGACGGCGGTGGTGTTCGTCGCCGTGCTGGCGATGCGGCCGCCGCAAGCGCCACAGGCATAGAGAGCCGCCTGACTAGGCAAAGAAAAAGCTGCCCCGGGGGAACCAGGGCGGCTTCGTCTTCGATCCTAAACCTTAAGGCTTAGAACGCGGCCTTCAGGCTGACGGCCACGCGGCTGTCGTAGATCTTGCCGTAGCTGTGCTCGTCGGTGTCCGAGTAACGGATGTCCAGGCCCAGCTTTTCGGTCACGGCGTAGGTGACGCCCAGGTTCCAGGTGGCGTAGTCGCCAGCGTGGTTGATTTCCTGGTGGCCCAGGGCGCCGCTCATCGTCAGCTTGTCCATCAGCGGGACCGAGCCGTTGACTTCGTAGTACACGGCGCTGCCGGTCTTGCCCGGGAATTCCGGCGAGTAGTAGACGGCCAGGCCGAAGGTGGCCGGACCGACCGGACGCGAGGCGGCGGCCTTGAACTCGGTGTAGCTGTACGAACCGGGCGTCAGGCCCTTGTCCTTAGCGTAGCCGTAGTACAGCACGCCCAGGTCCAGCGAGGTGTCGCCGATGGTCGGGCGGACGCCGGCGTAGAAGTCGATCTCGGCGGTCGGGTCATCGGCGCCGAAGTCGACGTTCGAGGCCCAGACGCCCGCGTAGCCGATGCCGTAGGTGGCGTCGACGCCACCCTGGATGGCCGGGTCTTCCTGGGTCTGGCTGACGCCGCGGAACACGTAGTCGCTGGTCACGCCGAGGTTGTACGAGAGCTTCAGCTCCTCGGCCATCGCGGCGCCCGACAGGGCGACGGTGGCGGCGGCGGCGGCCAGCGCGATCTTCATGGCTTTCATAGTTCTATCCCCTTTTCTGTGTCGTCTCCCGGGTTGGTTCCCGGACCCCGACGGCGCCTGCAAGCGCCTTGCTTCCCCGTCAAATCTGTCGGGGTCGCGCCTTTAAGTGCAATCACAGGGAGGGTGAACGCCAGCAAGAAGGGCAGCTGTCGCCTAAAGTTTGGGCTGTGTGTGACGATTTTGCTTCAGAATGTACGCAGCGAAGCCACAGCTAACGGAAAACCGAATGCAGCTTGTCTGTGGCTTTTACCGCATAGAAAGACTCGCTCCGCCGAGATGCAGGCCCGCATCAACTAACAGAGTCTCGCCGGTGACGTGCCGCGAGGCGGGCGAGGCCAGGAACACGGCCGCGCCGGCGATGTCCTCGGCGGTCGAGGCGACCTTCAGCGGCGTGGCCGCCGCGGCGCCGGCCCGCAGGCGCTCCAGCGACTCGTCGGGCATGTTCTTGAACCACGGCGTATCGATGAAACCCGGATTGACGGCGTTGACGCGAATGCGCGGACCCAACGCTCGGGCCAGGGACAGGGTCATGGTCGTCATCGCGCCCTTGGACGCGGCATAGGGCACCGAGGAGCCGTTGCCGACCACGCCGGCGATCGAGGCGGTGTTGACCACGGCGCCCGGCGCGGGCGCGGCCTCCAGCAGGGCGCGTGCGGCGCGGACCATCTGGAAGGCGCCGACCACATTGACCGAATAGAGCTTGAGGAAGTCCTCGGCATTCACCGCGTCCAGGTCGGCGTGATTGGGCGCGAACTTGGTCATGCCGGCGTTGTTGAACAGGGCGTCGATGCGGCCCGTCGGCTCGGCGGCGGCGACGATCTTCTTGCAGTCCTCGTCATTGGCGACGTCGCCCTGGACCAGCACGGCCTTGCTGCCCTCGGCCTCGACCAGGCGGGCGGTCTCGGCGGCTTCGTCCGCGCTGCGAGCGTAGTTGACGACCACCAGGCCAGCGCCGCGGCGGGCCACCTCGACCGCGATCGCGCGGCCCAGGCCCGTGGACGCGCCCGTGATCACCACCGTGAAACTGTCGAAGTCCCGCATGATCATCTCCCGAACATCTGTTTGCGACGTTGTAGCGAGCCCCGCGCGGCTTGTCTCTTGGGCTCGTGAGGCCTAAATCGCGGCGATGACCGATCTGAACGTCACCCAGCTGGGCCGCGTCGTCGACGCTCCCGAAAGCCCCGAGGCCGCCGTCCTCGAGCGCGTGCCCAATCCGCAGAGCGACACGCTGTACCTGGCCCGCTTCGTCGCGCCGGAGTTCACCTCCTTGTGCCCCGTGACGGGGCAACCTGACTTCGCCCACCTCGTGATCGACTACGCGCCGGGCGACTGGCTGATCGAAAGCAAGTCGCTGAAGCTCTACCTGACCAGCTTCCGCAACCACGGCTCGTTCCACGAGGACTGCACCGTCAAGATCGGCCGCAAGATCGTCGAGATCGCGCAGCCGCGCTGGCTGCGCATCGGCGGCTACTGGTATCCGCGCGGCGGCATCCCGATCGACGTGTTCTGGCAGACGGGCGCGCCGCCCGAAGGCCTGTGGCTGCCCGACCAGGGCGTGCCGGCCTATCGCGGCCGCGGCTGATCTCGAAAAATCAAAGGCGCGCCCTGAGCCTGGCGCGCCTTCTTTTTTAGTTCGGGAGTGTCCTCCCAGACGGGGCCAGGGCGTACTGAGGGTTCGACGTCTCGCTTCGCCCGGAAGGACCTCTCATTGGTTGCGCCATCCTCGCGCAATGTCAGCTGGCCTGCGACGGGGCTATGTGAACCGACGCCGGAGCGACGAAACCGGACGCCGGCGCGTCGGACGAGGGCTACGGACGGCGCGGCTTCGGCTAGACTGCGCCCATGAAAGATATCGACGTCGGGCTGAAGTCGGAGCTTTTCAGACAAGCGTTGTTCCTGACCCTGGCCGTCTGGGGTCTGGACACGCTGCTGTTCGCTTTGCCGTACATCGCCACCGGCAAGCCGCCCCTGCCGGGCGTGCTGGCCAGCCATTTCCTGTTCATGAGCCTGGGGGCGGTGCTCTCGGGCCTGGTCTATGTCCGCGCCGCACGGACCGCGCGTGACGACGACCGGCCGGTGCGCTTCGCGGTCCTGGTCCCGAGCGTGGTCGGGCTGGGACTGGTGATGGCGGCCTGCGACCTTGTCATAGGCGGCCATATGCGGGCGGTGCTGGATGGCGCTCATCCGGCCGTGCGCGCGATCGCGGCGCGCGGCGTCAGCCAGTTCATGGTCGGCGCCTGGATGTTCGCCCTGCTGGGGGCGCTGTATCTGATGATGATCGCCGTGCGGGTCACCCGCGAGCGCGACCAGCAGCTGGCCGACGCCCGCGCCCAGGCCCTGGCGGCCGAGGGGCAGGCCAGCGCCGCGCGGCTGGCGGCCTTGCGCTACCAGCTCAACCCGCACTTCCTGTTCAACACCCTGAACGCGGTCAGCGCCTCGGTGATCACCGGCCGCAACGAGGAGGCGGAGTCGATGCTGGCCCGGCTGGCTGAGTTCCTGCGCCTGACCCTGGCGGCCGATCCCCAGGCGATGATCACGTTGGACGACGAACTGGCCACCCTGCAGGCCTATCTGGAGATCGAGAGCGTCCGCTTCCGCGACCGGCTGGGGCTGGAGTTTTCGTGCCCGGCCGAGCTGCGCGGGGCGCTGGTCCCCAGCTTCATCCTGCAGCCGCTGATCGAGAACGCTGTCAAGCACGGCGTCGCCCCGACCAGCCGGCCGGTGACCATCCGCTTGGAGGCCTCGCGTGATGGCGACGACCTGGTGGTGATCGTCGAGGATGACGGAGAGGCGGCTGTCCAGCATGTCGGCGGAATGGGCGTGGGCCTGACCAATGTGCGCCAGCGGCTGGAGGTTCTGTATGGCCCGCGCGGCGTCTTGCAGGCGGCCCCGCGCGAGCGTGGTTTCCTGGTGCTGATCCGCATTCCCCTGAAACTGGAAACCCTGTCGCGAGCGAGGGCGGCGTGATGGAGCTGAAGGTCCTTCTAGTCGACGACGAGCCGGCCGCTTTGGAGAGACTCTCGGCCCTGTTCGCTCAGATCCCCGACACCCGGCTGGTCGGCGTGGCCCGCAACGGCCGCGAGGCCGGGCAGGCGATCGCCGAGTTGGCCCCCGATCTCGTCATGCTGGACATTCAGATGCCCGAGCTGTCGGGCCTGGCCCTGGCGTCCGAACTGACGCCCGAGACACGGCCCGAGATCGTCTTCGTCACGGCTTTCGAGGTCTATGCCGCCGACGCCTTCGCCGTGGAGGCCGCCGACTATCTGCTCAAGCCCGTGCGCTTCGACCGCCTGCGCCAAGCCGTCGAGCGGGCGCGTCGCCGCCGGACTTTGCAGCGGGCCTACGAGCAGCAGGTCGAGGCCGCCGCGCCGGCGCGCGAGAACGACCTGGACGGCATCTGGGTCGCGACCCGGCAAGGGCACATCCGCGTGGCGGTCAGCGAGATCGACTGGATCGAAGCGGCCAAGGACTACGTCCTGCTGCACACCGCCACCCGCAGCCACATCCACCGCATCACCATGAGCGCCCTGGAGCAGGGCCTGGACCCGAGCAAGATGATCCGAGTCCACCGTTCGGCCTTCGTCAGCCCGGATCGGGTCGAAGCCATCAACCGTCTGGGCAAGGGCCTGATCGCCCTGGTGCTGCGCGACGGGGTCTCGGTGCCGGTGGGGCCGACCTATGTGAAGGCGGTGCAGGGCCGGCTGGGGCTGCTCGAAGAAATCCCTCTCTCATAGAGAGAGGGCGGGGCCCGCCGCGAAGCGGTGGGAGGGTGAGAGGTTTCACCGCTGGCCGGAAAGACCCGGATCGTCCCGCCGTGTGTTTCGTCAGTAACTTGTTCGGAGAGGGTGTAACCTCTCACCCTCCCATGCTGCGCATGGGCCCCTCCCTCTCTCTAAGAGAGAGGGGTTTCACCCCTTCGCCAACCGTCTCCGGTTGGCCCGCACCTTCTTGCGCAGGTGGGCCAGCGAACCCGACGCGATCGCCGGCCCCGAAGCGCCCAGCTGGCCGGTCATGGCCAGCATCGGCAGGGTCAGGCTGGCGGCGACTTTTTCGCCGACCATCAGCTGGGCCTCGGCCTGAGCGGCGGCGCCGCCGGCGGCCAGTTTCATCATGCGCAGGCCGATGACCGAAGAGGCCTCCAGCCCGAGCGCCCAGCTGTCGAAGGCCAAGGAAGTCCAGGGATCCTTGCGTCGCGCCATAGCCGCTCTCCTCGTCGAGAAGCGAACGCCCGAGCTCTAGGCCGGGCTCCATTCCGTCGTGATCGCCGCCACGTCCGGGCGCACGCGCTCCTGAGGCTGCTCCGTCGAGGTCCCGAGATACAGATAGCCTGCCACCTGCTCGCCCTCGGCCAGGCCCAGGACCGCCGTGGCGCGCGGGTCGTAGCTGTACCAGTCGGTGATCCAGTTGGCGCCCCAGCCCAGCGCGGCGGCGGCCAATAGCATTTGATGGCAGACGGCCGAGGCGCTCTGGCGCTGTTCCCACTCCGGGATCTCGCCCGGAATGAAGCGGGAGATCACGGCCACGCACACCGGCGGGCGGGTCAGCTTGCGCAGGGCGGCGTTGGCCTTAGTCGGATTGGCCTGGCTGTCGGCCAGCTTGGTGATCTCGGCGGCGAAGGCGTCCTTGGCCGCGCCTTGCAGGATCACGAACCGCCAAGGAGCCAGCTTGCCGTGGTCGGGGACGCGGGCGGCCAGGCGCAGGATGTCGGCCAGCTGGGTCTTGTCCGGACCCGGCGCGGCCAGGGTCATGGCCGAGGCCGAGCGGCGCTTGGCCAGGAAGGCCACGACCTCGGGCGACGCCTCGATCGGCAGCGTTTCGGCAAATTCGGGGGCGGGGGGAACGGAAGCTGCCAAGACGTCTACTCCGAAGCGTTATAGACCGCACACCTATGGCCGCCCGTCGGCCGCCACAAGTCGCGAGCATCGTATGACTGAGAAGCCCGCCTGGCTGAAGCCGCACGGAAAGCCCTGGGGCGTCTCGTCCAGTCAAGTCGTATACGACAACCCCTGGATCACCCTGACCGAGTACCAGGCCATCGCCCCGACGGGCCGGCCGGCGCTGTACGGCAAGGTCGGCTTCAAGAACCAGGCGATCGGCGTGGTGCCCCTGCACGCCGACGGCACGGTGACCCTGGTCGGCCAGAACCGCTTCTCGCTGGCCAACTACAGCTGGGAACTGCCCGAGGGCGGCGCGCCGATGGGCGAGGATCCGCTGGACGGCGCCAAGCGCGAGCTGGCCGAGGAGGTGGGGCTGCAAGCCGCCGACTGGCGCCAGATCCTGCGCATGGAGCTGTCGAACTCGGTCACCGACGAGATCTGCCACGGCTTCCTGGCCATGGACCTGTCGCCCACGGAAGGCGAGCCGGACGAGACCGAGGACTTCGCCGTCGCCCGTGTGCCGTTCCGCGAGGCGCTGGAGGCGGCGGTCGCCGGTCATATGCCTGACGCAATCACGGTGGCGCTATTGCTCCGGACGCACCATATGGCCGTTCGAGGGGAACTGCCGGCCGACCTGGCGGCTCTCATCGTCTGAGTAGGAGCATCTTTAATCGAGATGCTCTATGAGTATGCCTGCAGGGAAGGGAGAGCCCCGATGGCCAAGCCTCTGGAAGTGGTGACATCCGAGACGGAAATCTCCGTCTGGGCCGCGCTGCGCAATCAAGCCGAACACGCCGCCAAGGACGAACCGGCCCTGGCCTCGCTGCTGAACGCGGTGATCCTGAGCCACGACAACCTGGCCGACGCCCTGACCTTCCAGCTTGCCCGCAAGCTGGGCGACCAGGAGATGCGGGCCATGACGGCGCGCGAGTTCGCCGCCGACGCCTTCGAGAGCGATCCCAGCCTGGTCCTGGCCGCCGAGGCCGACCTGAAGGCGGTGTTCGAGCGCGACCCGGCCTGCAAGGGCTATGTCCAGCCGTTCCTGTTCTTCAAGGGCTTCCTGGCGCTGCAGACCCATCGCGTGTCGCACTGGCTGTGGAACCAGGGCCGCGAGACCCTGGCCTTCTATCTGCAAAGCCGCGCCAGCGAGATCTTCCAGGTCGACATCAACCCGGCCGCCAAGATCGGCAAGGGCGTGTTCATCGACCACGGCACCGGCATCGTCATCGGCGAGACCGCGGTGGTCGGCGACGATGTCTCGATGCTGCACGGCGTGACCCTGGGCGGCACCGGCGCCGACCGCGGCGATCGCCACCCCAAGATCGGCCAGGGCGTCCTCTTGGGCGCCGGGGCCAAGGTGCTGGGCAACATCACCGTCGGCGACTACGCCAAGATCGCCTCGGGCTCGGTGGTGCTGCGCCCGGTGCCGCCGCACTGCACGGCCGCCGGCGTTCCGGCCCGCCTGGTCAACTGCCCGACCTGCGAGGAGCCGGCCCGGACCATGGACCACACCCTGGCCGAGACCGTCTACTCGTACGAAATCTGATCTGGCGAGATCTGAGTGAACCTTCTCCGTAGTCTGAGCGGCGTTGTGCTGGCGGCTGTCCTGGCCGCCTGCGCGCCCGCGCCGACCTCGGCCGCCACCGCGCCGGTCGGCGGCTACACGGTCGTGAAGGCCTATCCGCACGACGCCAACGCCTTCACCGAGGGCCTGTTCTACCGAGATGGCTTCATCTTCGAGAGCACGGGCCTGAAGGGCCGGTCGTTCATTCGCAAGTGGAACCTCGAGACGGGTGTCTCCGAGCAGGAGCGCATCGTCGACAGCCGCTACTTCGGCGAGGGCATCGTCGACTGGAAGAACCGGCTGTACGAGCTGACCTGGACCGACGAGACCGGCTTCATCTACGACATCGACACGTTCGAGCGGATCGGCGAGTTCAGCTATCCGGGCGAGGGTTGGGCCCTGACCCGCGACGACAAGCGGATCATCATGAGCGACGGCACCTCGTTCATCCGCTTCCTGGATCCCGACACCTTGAAGGAGACGGGCCGCATCGAGGTGACCGACCACGGCGTGCCGGTGCGAAACCTCAACGAGCTGGAATATGTGAAGGGCGAGCTGCTGGCCAATGTCTGGCAGACCACCCGCATCGCCCGCATCGATCTCAAGACCGGGCAGGTCACCGGCTGGATCGAACTGGCGGGCCTGCTGAAGGAAGCCGGGGTCACCGGGACCCAGGACGACGTGCTGAACGGCATCGCCTATGACGCGGCCAAGGACCGGTTGTTCGTCACCGGCAAGCTGTGGCCCAAGCTGTTCGAAATAAAACTCACGCCGGCGAAGTGAGGCGCGGAACCGCGTTCGGGGAGTGGCGTTTATCTCACGTCCGCCCCTCTACGCCCCCCCGACCTAGTGGGCGGACCTGGGCCCCGGCCGCGAGACGCCGCCGGGGCCCAACCCTTATCTGGGGCCTAGCTGTCCTTTGACGCGCAGGCCGGGGTCTTGGTCTTCAGTGAGATTTGCTCGAGATCCGGCGACGGCTTGACCGTCAGGCCGTAGATCACGGCGGTCCAGATTGCCATCAGGGCCAGGACCTGCGGCAGCGTGATGCGGGAAGGGGCGGCGGACATGCGCGCGACTATCCCCTGGTTGCGCTTCCCCGGATAACGACTTATCGGTCGGCCTTCTGTGAGGTTTCTTCACATGGCCCGCCGCCACCTGCCATCGCTGAACGCCCTGCGCGCCTTCGAGGCGTTCGGCCGGCATGGGCGCATGACCCTGGCCGCCGACGAGCTGTGCGTCACCCACGGCGCGGTCAGCCGCCAGATCCGCCAGCTGGAAGAGCATCTGGGGGTGCCCCTGACCGAAGGGCCGCGCTCGCGCCTGCGCATGACCGAAGCGGGCTTGAAGCTGGCCCAGGCCCTGTCGCCGGCCTTCGACCAGATCGAGGCCGCCGTGCCGCGTCCGGCCGAGGTGGGGCCCAGGCCGCTGGTCGTCTCGTGCCTGCCGACCTTCGCCATGAAGTGGCTGATCCCGCGCCTGCCGGGCTTCCAGGCCGCCCATCCCGACATCCCGGTGCGGGTGGCCGAATCCAACGGGCCGTTCGACTTCAAGGCCGACGGCATCGACCTGGCCATCCGCATGCGCACGCCCGAGACGGTGGTGACCTACGACAGCGTGGTCACGCCGTTCATGGAGCACTTCCACGGGCCGGTGATGTCGCCCGAACGCGCCGCCGCCGAGCCGATGACCCTGGAGCGGGTCTGCGCCATGCCGCGCCTCCTGACCCGCACCTTCATGGAGAGCTGGTCGGACTGGGCGCGGAACTTCGAGCTCGACCACCTGCCGCCGCCGGTCAGCGAGCAGGAGTTCGACCACTATTTCTACATGCTGGAGGCTGCGGCGGCGGGGATGGGCGTGGCCATCGGGCCGTGGGCCTTCGTGCAGCGGGATCTGGCCAGCGGACGGCTGGTCGCGCCGCTGGGCTTCACCCCCGGCCGGGCCAGGATCGTGGCCGTCACCCCGCCCGATGGGGCCACCGAAGCGGCCGTCCTGTTCCGCGATTGGCTGCTGGCCGAAGGAGCGTCCACACCTCTTCCGCCCGAAGCGGCTTGCGAACCGCGCGCTGGGCGCTAGTTTCGCGCGGATAACGCGCTCCCGGGCGCTCCCCCCAGACTCGAGAGGCCCCCCGTGGACGCCAACGATATCGCCAAGATCGAAAAGCACCTGAAGCGCACCTTCGGCAACCCGCACATCGCCGTGAAGGCCCGTCCGAAGCAGAAGGACTCGGCCGAGGTCGAAGTCGCCGGCGAATTCATCGGCGTGGTCTTCCAGGACGAGGACGAGGACGGCTCGTTCATGTTCGAAATGGCCATCCTGGGCGAAGACCTGGACTAAGGGCTCCTGATCGCCGCGCGCTCCCTCAGGCCATAGCGACCTTGGGAACCGCGCGGCGGATCATCAGCGACGCCACGCCGGCGATCAGGCCCGCCGAGCCGGCGATGATGAAGGCCTCGACATATTGGCCTTGGGCCGCGCGGATGACGCCCGCGCCGATGGCCGCGGTGGCCGCGCCCAGCTGGTGGCCGGCCGCGATCCAGCCGAACACGATGGGGCCGTCGCGCTCGCCGAAGGCCTCGGTGGACAGGCGCACGGTCGGCGGCACGGTCGCCAGCCAGTCCAGCCCATAGAACACCGCGAACGCCGACAGGCTGACCACCGAGAAGTCGGAGAACGGCAGGTAGATCAGCGAGAGCCCGCGCAGCACGTAGTAGACGAAGAGCAGCTTGCGCGCGTCGTAGCGGTCGGTCAGCCAGCCAGACGCGGTGGTGCCGAAGAGATCGAACAAACCCATCAGCGCCAAGAGACCGGCGGCCTTGACCTCGGGCATGCCGCGGTCGCCGCAGAAGGCGATCATGTGCACGCCGACCAGGCCGTTGGTGGTCAGGCCGCAGATGAAGAAGCCTAGGAACAGCAGCCAGAAGGTCCGGGTCTTGGCCGCGCGGGCCAGGGCGCCGAACGCATAGGCCAGGGCGTTGCCAGCGTTGACGCGCTCGGGCTCCTGGTAGTCGTCGCCGGCGCCATAGGGCTTGAGGCCCACGTCGGAGGGGCGCTCGGGGATCAGCAGCCACATCAGCGGCGCCAGCGCCAGGGTGACCAGCGAGACGGTCAGCACCACCGGTTTCCAGCCGCCGTGGTCGGCGATCAGCGCCATGCCGGGCAGGAAGATCAGCGAGCCAGTCGCGGTCGAAGCCGCCAGCAGGCCCATCATCATCCCGCGCCGCGCGACGAACCAGCGGTTCACCACGGTCGCGCCCAGCACCATGGCCACCGCGCCGCTGCCGACCCCGGCCAGGACGCCCCACGTGGCCACGTACTGCCAGGAGGCGCTCATGAAGGCCGAAAGTCCCGTCGAGACCGACATCAGCAGCAACGCCAGGGTCACTGTCCGGCGCAGGCCGAACGAGTTCATCAGCGCCGCCGCGAAGGGACCGGTCAGGCCGTACAGGAAAATGCCGATGCCGGCGGCCACCGAGATCGAGGCCCGATCCCAGCCGAAAGCCTTCTCCAGCGGCAGGATCAGCACGCCCGGCGCGGCCCGGAGGCCAGCGGCGGCCAGCAGGGCCAGGAAAATCGCTCCGGCGACCACGAAGGCGTAGTTCTGGCCGAAGGGGCGGCGGCTTGCGGTTTGCATGTCGTCTCTCGATGTAACCGATCGGTACGGGCTTGAGTCAATGCATACGTACCGGTAAGTAACATCGTCAAGCGCTATGTCAGATCGAACGCCAGAAGAAATCCTGAAAGGGCCCTACGGTCCCGCCCCGCGCGCCGCCGAACGCATCTTCGACACGGCGCGGGAGCTGTTCTATCGCGAGGGAATCCGCGCGGTCGGGGTCGACGAGATCGTCACCAAGGCGGGCGTGACCAAGCCCAGCCTGTACCGCAGCTACAAGTCCAAGGACGAGCTGGTCGCCGCCGTGCTGCGCGAGGTCGAGGCCGGCTTCTGGGACCGCTTCGAGGCGGCCGAAGCCCTGTACCCCAACGACGCCAAGGCCCAGATGATCGCCTATTTCCAGGTGTTGGCCGACCGCTCGGGCGGCGACGACTATCGCGGCTGCAACCTCTCCAACGCCGTGGTCGAGTACCCCGACCGCCAGCATGCCGGCCGCCAGGTCTCCCAGGTCCACAAGCAGGAACTGCGCGAGCGCCTGCACGCCAAGGCCGCGCAGATGGGCGCGTCGGACCCCAAGGCCATGGGCGACGCCTTGATGTTGCTGATCGAGGGTGTCTTCACCTCCAGCCAGATGTTCGACGGCGACGACAAGCCCGCCAAGGCGGTGGTCGGCGCCGTGAAGGCGTTGATCGCGGCGTACTGTCCCGCTTGAATGGAGCTATGACCGCTCACATCCTCGATCGTCCCGTCTTCGCCACCCTGAACGGCCGCCAGGGCCATCTGGCCGTGCGCCGGGAGGGCGCGGTGCGGATGCATCCGGACTACGGTCTGTTCGCCGCCACCGAAGACCGCAGCCCCGGAAGCCTGGCCGCCCTGGGCGAGTTGGTGCGCGAGATGGGCACGGTGGGCCTGGTCGAGCTCGATACGCCGCCGGCTCCGCCTGGGACTCAGATCGTTTCCAACGCCCTGTGCCTGCAGATGGTGGCCGAGACGGTCGCGCCGGCCTGGGACGTGGCCTTCGACATGCTGCCATTGAACGACGCCGATGCGGCCGAGATGCTGGCCCTGGCGACCCTGACCAAGCCGGGGCCGTTCTTCACCCGCACCCACCAGCTGGGCGACTTCATCGGCGTGCGGGTCGACGGCCACCTGGTCGCCATGGCGGGCCAGCGGATGCGCCCCGACGGCTTCACCGAGGCCAGCGGCGTCTGCGTCCACCCCGACCATCGCGGCAAGGGCTACGCCGCCCGCCTGCTGCGCGAGGTGACGGGCACGATCCTGGCGACGGGCGAGAAAGCCTTCCTGCACAGCTACGCCGACAACGCCACGGCGATCGGGCTGTACGAGTCGCTGGGCTATCGCGGGCGGGCGGAGGTGCGGTTCACGATCCTGAAGGCAGCGGATCAGTAGGTCAGCCGGCTCACCAAAGCCCTCTCTCATAGAGAGAGGGAGGGACCCAGCGCCGCAGGCGATGGGAGGGTGAGAGGTTTCACCCTTGGCGGGCAAGTCTCGGGTCTTTCCATGGACCTTTTGCAGTCCGCGCTGCGGATACCGCCACCCGCCCGGTCAGAGTTTCATTCGAAAAGAATGTAACCTCTCACCCTCCCGCCGCTTCGCGGCGGGCCCCTCCCTCTCTCTATGAGAGAGGGTTTCGGGAGCGACCTCTTCCCACGCACAACCCAAAAGAAAAACCCCGGAAGGCGGACCTTCCGGGGCTCTCGTTTCCAAGCCGTAGGAACCCCTACGCCTCCAGCGCCTTCGCGCCGGCCTTGCGGGCCCAGCGGTAGAGGCCGATGACCACGATCGCCGCGGCGATCAGCGACAGGATCATGCCGACGTGCTCGGGCGGGGCGAAGGGCAGGGCCAGGGGCTCGCCCTTCTTGGTGGTGACGATCAGCAGGGCCAGGGCCACGTTGAACAGGCTCTCGCCGACGATGAAGCCCGAGGCGATCAGGACGCCGATGCGCTTGGCTGGTTCGGCGGCGCGGTCCTTGGCGACGATCTTCTCGAACAGCCAGCCGGCCAGGGCGCCGACCACGACCGGCGCGGTGACGCCGCTGGGCAGGTAGATGGCCAGGCCCACGCCCAGGGGCGGCAGGCTATAGCGGTCCTTGCTGGTCTTGCGCAGCACGGTGTCGACCACGACCAGGGCCAGGCCGATCAGGGCCCCGACGCCCAGCAGGGTCCAGTTCAGGTCGCCGCCCAGCACGCCCTTCGCCAGGGTCGAGATCAGGGTGGCCTGCGGCGCGGCCAGGGGCTGGTCCGAGATGGCCTCGAGGTTGGGCGCGCCGGCAAAGCCGTTCGAACGGTTCAGCAGTTCCAGCACGAACGGGATCACGACGGCGCCCGAGATGACGCCGATGATCAGGCCGACCTGCTGCTTCCACGGGGTGGCGTCGACCAGCTGACCGGTTTTGAGGTCCTGCAGGTTGTCGTTGGCGACGACGGCCACGGCCAGTACGCAGGTGGTGGCGTAGAGCGCGAAGGCGACCAGGGCCTTGGTCACGTCCGGACCGACCACGCCGCGGCCGACCATGCCGACCATCAGCGAGGCGCCCAGCACGGTCAGGATAGCGATGCCCGAGACCGGGCTGTTGGACGAGCCGATCAGGCCGGCCATGTAGCCGCAGACGGCGGCGGCCAGCAGGCCGGCGACGATCAGGTAGCCGATGCCGATGGCGACCAGCGGGGCGGTCAGGCTGACGATCGGGCCGCCGGCCAGGAAGTGCGCCAGGAACCAGCCGGCGGGCGCCATCAGGATCAGCGAGACGATGCCGACGATGCCGATCGGGATGTCCTGCTCGACGCGGGGCAGGTTACCGCCGCCGCTCTTGCGGGCCTTGGCGGCGTCCAGGGCCGACTTCAGGCCGGCGGTGATCGGGCCGACCAGCTTGGCCAGGGTCCAGATGGCGGCGGCGCCGATGACGCCCGCGCCCAGGAAGCGCACCTGGGTCTTCCAGACGGTCAGGGCGTGGGTGGCGGCGTCCGCGCCCGGCATCGGGGTGGCGACGGTCAGGATCGGCACCAGGATCGCCCAGGCGATGAACAGGCCGGCGAACATGGCGATGCCGACGGTGATGCCCATCAGGTGGCCCGCGCCCATCAGGGCCAGCGAGCTGGAGGCGCCCAGGCCCGACGCGCCCGCGCCGGCCTTGAACTTGAAGTAGCCCGCGACCTCGGCGGCGAACAGCTTGGCGGCGGCCAGGGCGCCGAACAGGGCCGAGGCGATCGCGCCCATGCTGACGGCGGCCAGGCCAGCCTTACCCTCGGCGGCGCCTTCGCGCGAGCCGGTGCCGACCTTCAGCACCTCGGCGGCGGCGACGCCTTCGGGGTAGGGGAGGTTGGAGTTGGTCACCAGGGCCCGGCGCAGGGGGATGGTGTACATGACGCCCAGGATGCCGCCGACGGCGCAGGCGCCGAAGGTGGGCAGGAACGGCACGTTCGACCACCAGCCGATCATCAGCAGGCCCGGCAGGACGAAGATCACCGACGACAGCGTGCCGGCGGCCGATGCGATCGTCTGGACGATGTTGTTTTCCTGGATGGTCGAGGTCTTGAACGCCCGCAGCAGGGCCATCGAGATGACGGCGGCGGGGATCGAGGTGGCGAAGGTCAGGCCGACCTTGAGGCCCAGATAGACCTGGGCTGCCGTGAAGACGAGGGTGATGGCGACGCCGAGGAGGACCCCTCTGAGGGTCAATTCCGTGCGCGGCGCGGTTTGGTCGGCCATGAACGTGTCCAAAAAAGTATTAAGGCGGCCGGACCTTGCACGTCCGACCGCCCCAAACTCAAGTGCTCAGTTCAAACCGCTGTTACTAAATTACAGAACGCCGAGCATCTCGGCGACCAGTGGGTGCCGGACGATGTCGCGGTCGGCCAGGCGGACCACGGCGATGTTGGAGACCTCGTCGAACCGCGCGGCGACGTCGGCCAGGCCCGAAATGCCCGGCAGCAGGTCGGACTGGTTCGGGTCGCCGGTGACGACCATGGTCGAGTGCCAGCCCAGGCGGGTCAGCAGCATCTTCAGCTGCATGTAGGTGCAGTTCTGGGCCTCGTCGATCACCACGAAGGCGTTGTTGAGGGTGCGGCCGCGCATGAAGCCGACGGGAGCGATCTCGATCGCGCCCTCGGCCATCAGGGCCCGCATGCGCTTGACCGACAGGCGATCGGTCAGGGCGTCGTAGAGCGGGCGCAGATACGGCGCCAGCTTGTCCTCCATGTCGCCCGGCAGGTAGCCGATCGACTCGCCGGCCTCGACGGCGGGGCGGGAGAGGACGATGCGGCTGACGCGGCCGGCCTCAAGCGCTTCCACGGCCTTGGAGATGGCGATGTAGGTCTTGCCGGTGCCGGCCGGACCCAGGGCCATGATCAGGTTCTTCTCGTCGATGGCTTCCATCAACTGGGCCTGGCCCGGCGATTTCGGTTTTATCGTTTTGAGGTAGCTCTGATCGCGCTCGGGATTATTGGGCGCGCCGTCATGACCAAGGGGATTCCAGCTGTTGCCACGGTCGCGAACATCGATCGGCAGGCGACGCACCTTGGCGTCATCACCATAGTGGCCGGTCTCATACGCGCCTTCGCGCGCCATCCGCTTCAGGGCTCGCTTGGTCATCAAAGCCTCCATTCGGGCATGAAAAAGGACGAGGCCAAAAGGCGTCGTCCTTGTCGGTGAGCTGGATAGAAACAACGAAGTCGCGTGCGCGTCGCGGCGGCTCGGGAGAGCTTCCGCGAGGGGAAGTCCCAGGAGACGGTGCTGTACGCCGAAACGCCAAGAGCCACACCTCGTCTTCGTAGCGGGCAGGCCGATGGCGGCAGTCGCCCCCGACCCGTACGAGAGAAGAATCATCCCGCTGGAGGAATGTTCCCTCTCGAATCGCACGACTACAATGGGGCATCATGGTTTCCGGGTGGTTAACCGAGAAATCGCGCCCAAGAAAACGAGGCATACGGATGACTGTCTATTCGCTGGGCGCCCTTGTGCCCACGCTTCCGGCACAGGATGAATACTGGATCGCGCCGACCGCCAGCGTGATGGGCAATGTGATCCTCAAGAAGAATGCCAGTATTTGGTGGGGCAGCGTCGTGCGCGGGGACAACGATCCGATCACCATCGGCGAGAACAGCAACGTCCAGGACGGATCTGTTCTTCACACGGATGCTGGCGTACCTCTGACCATCGGCGCCAACGTGACCATCGGTCACATGGTGATGCTTCACGGCTGCACGATCGGCGACGGCTCGCTGATCGGCATCGGGGCGGTGGTGCTGAACGGGGCCAGGATCGGGAAGAACTGCCTGATCGGCGCGGGCGCCCTGATCACCGAGGGCAAGGAGATCCCGGACAACGCGATGGTCATGGGCGCGCCGGGCAAGGTGGTGCGCGAGGTCAGCGAGCACCACACCATGATCCTGCAGGGCTCGGCCCTGCACTATGTCGAGAACTGGAAGCGGTATGTGCGCGATCTGAGGGTGGTGGCGGAAGGAAAGTAGGTCCGTTCTTCCCAAGCACCGCTCATCCCCGCGAAAGCGGGGATCCAAGCCGGGTCAGCGGGTATGGCTCGGCCTCACCCAATTCATGAACGCCGTTTGGGTCCCCGCTTTCGCGGGGATGAGCGGATTGAGTGTAGGGAAACCAGGGAGCGCCACCCGCTGCTTGGGGGGATGCGAGGCGGCGCTCCCACTTCCCGCGCGGGCAACAGCGCGAGAAGGGCCCGCCGCGAGGAGGCGTCCAGACGCGGCGAGACGGTGCGGCCTTTGCCGCGTTCCGTACGTCTATAGGTAGTATTAGCGCTTTTCGGGTTGAGTGAAAACGTAGAACTATCGTTTTCCGACATTCAAACTTTACTGGCGATCTCTGCTGTCCGCTGGGGAACCTTGCGCGTCGCCGAAAGCCGGATCACTGTCTGCCTTAACAATGATAACCTTCGAGGGAGGGCGTCGGGGCCATGGCCAGCGAACGCTATGATTACGTCGTCATCGGCGCGGGTTCGGCCGGCTGCGTGCTCGCCGCCCGATTGACCGAGGATCCCAACATCAAGGTCCTGCTGCTGGAGGCCGGTGGCAAGAACAGCTCGATCCTTGTCAAGATGCCGGCGGGCGTGGGCCAGCTGATCAAGGACAAGGGCGAGCAGAACTGGGGCTTCTGGACCGAGGCCGAGCCGCACCTCGACAATCGCAAGCTCTGGTGGCCGCGCGGCAAGGGCCTGGGCGGCAGCTCAGCCATCAACGGCATGATCTATATCCGCGGCCACGCGCGCGACTATGACCAGTGGCGGCAGATGGGCCTGGCCGGCTGGTCGTATTCGGAGGTGCTGCCGTACTTCAAGCGGTCGGAGCATCACCACGCCGGTGGCGATGCCTATCACGGCGGGGCTGGTCCGCTGCGGGTGTCCAAGGGCGAGAGCGACAGCCCGTTCTACGGCGCCCTGGTCGAGGCCGGCCGGCAGGCGGGCTACAAGACCACCAAGGACTTCAACGGTTTCCAGCAGGAGGGCTTCGGACCCTACGACCTGACCATCCACGACGGCAAGCGCTGGAGCGCGGCCATGGCCTATCTGACCCAGGCCCTGGCGCGTCCGAACCTGACCGTCGCGACCGAGGCTCGCACGACCCGGATCATCGTCGAGAAGGGCCGCGCGGTCGGAGTCGACTACGTGGTCGGCAAGGGCGCCGAGAAGGTCACGGCCTATGCCGACGCCGAGGTGCTGCTGAGCGCTGGCGCGGTGCAGTCGCCGCACATCCTGCAACTGTCGGGTATCGGCGCGCCCGAGGACCTGAAGGCCCATGGCATCGCCGTGGTCCATGAGTCCAAGGGTGTCGGCGCGAATCTGCAGGACCACCTGGACGTCTGTGTCTCGTGGACCAGCAAGAACCTCAAGACCGCCTTCTCGGCCAATAAGGGCCTGAACAAGCTGGGCGTCGGCCTGAACTACATGTTCTTTGGCAAGGGGCTGGGCCGGCAGCAGTTCCTGGAGAGCGGGGCGTTCCTGAAGTCGCGGCCCGACCTGGACCGCCCTGACCTGCAGATCCACGGCGTGCTGGCCATCATGCAGGACCACGGCAAGGTCGTGGTCGAGAAGGACGGCTTCACCCTGCACGTCTGCCAGCTGCGGCCCGAGAGCCGGGGCAAGGTTGGCCTGCGCTCGGCCGATCCGTTCGCGGATCCGACCATCCTGGCCAACTACCTGGCCACGGACGAGGACCGCCGCGCCATTCGCGAAGGCGTGCGCATCGCCCGCGAGACGGTGGCCCAGGCCGCTTTCGATCCCTATCGCGACGCCGAATACGCGCCGGGCGCGGATGTCCGCACTGATGCCGACCTGGACGCCTGGATCCGCGCCAAGGCCGAGACGATCTATCACCCGGTCGGCACCTGCCGCATGGGCGTGGCCGGCGATCCGCTGGCGGTGGTCGACGACCAGCTGCGGGTGCAAGGGCTCTCGGGCCTGCGGGTCATCGACGCCTCGGTCATGCCGACGCTGGTGGGCGGTAACACCAACGCGCCCACGCTGATGATCGCCGAGAAGGCCGCGGACCTCATCCTTGGTAAGGCTGCGCTGGGCGCGCTAGACGTTCCGGTGTTCGAGGACGGCCGCGCCGTGGCGGCCGAGTAGGGAGTTCGCATGCGCCACCGTCCCCTCGGCCGTTCCGGCCTTTCGACCGCGCCGCTGGTGTTCGGCGGCAACGTGTTCGGCTGGACGGCGGACGAGGCGACCTCGCACCGCCTGCTGGATGCTTTCGTCGATGGCGGCTTCAACGCCGTCGATACCGCCGACGTCTATTCGGCCTGGGTCCCGGGCCATGAGGGCGGTGAGTCCGAAGGCGTGATCGGCCGCTGGCTGAAAGCGTCGGGAAAGCGCGACAAGGTGCTGATCCTGACCAAGGTCGCCATGTGGCCCAAGCAGCTGGGCCTGTCGGCCGCCAATATCGAGGCGGCGGTCGAGGGTTCGCTGAAGCGGCTGCAGACCGACTACATCGACCTCTACCAGTCGCACCAGGACGATGCCGACACGCCCATCGACGAGACGCTGGAGGCCTTCGACCGCCTGGTGAAAGCGGGCAAGGTGCGGGCGATCGGGGCCTCGAACTTCTCGCCCGAGCGGCTGAAGGCCAATCTCGACACGTCCAGGGCCAAGGGCCTGGCGCGCTACGAGACCATCCAGCCCAAGTTCAACCTGTTCGATCGCGACCAGGTCGAGGGCGCGCTGGCGGACCTGACCAAGGCCGAGGAGCTGGGGATCATCCCGTTCTACGGCCTGGCCGCCGGCTTCCTGACGGGCAAGTACCGGACCGAGGCCGACTTCGAGGGCAAGGCGCGGGCTTCGACGATCCGGCGCGAATATTGGAATGACAAGGGCCGGGCGGTGCTGGCGGCCCTGGACGAAGCCGCCGCGACGGTCGGCGCGTCCCAGGCCCAGGTCGCTCTGGCCTGGATCATGGCCCATCCGGCGATCACCGCGCCCTTGGCCAGCGCGACCTCGGTCGCGCAGCTGGAAGACTTGATGGGCGCGGCCCGGCTGGAATTGCCGGGTGACGTTTGGAAACGGCTGGACGAGGCGGGGCGCTAACCCCTTATCCGATCTTCCCGGCGAAAGCCGGGACCCAGATCGAACCCACTAGCGCTTGTCGAGCTGCTAGACCGTATCTCGGATCAGGCCAAACCGTTCCGGATGGATCTGGGCCCCGGCTTTCGCCGGGGAAACGGTGGGTGTTCTAAGCGATCGCCCGCCCGTCCAAGGTCGCCAGGCGCAGGCGCGGCATGTCCGTATTGCCTTCGCCCAGCGGCTTGATTTCGCGCAGGCCCAGCTCGTAGGCGGGGCGACCCATCAGGCGGGCCATCATGGCCTTGGGCTGGTAGAGGCCGAGGAAACGGTCGGTCTCGCCCGAGGCGCCTTGCAGCGGGGCGAACAGCACTTCCATGCCCACCGACGGTACGCCATGGGCGCGGATATCGGCCGTGACCACCACCGGCGTGCGGCGTTTGCGCGCGACGTCCAGGGCGCTCTTCAGCTCCAGCCGGTGCGCCAAGGCCCACAAGGACAGGGCGTCCTGGCCGCGCAGGTCGCGGGCGTGCAGGTCGGAGACAAAGCCGCCGGCCAGGCGGAACGGCAGTTTGCCGCCGTCGCGGCCCAGGATGAACACCTGCGGCAGCAGCTCCAGGAAGTCCCCCGGATTGACGTCCGTGCGGCGGGGCAGGGCGGCGTCGCCCTTTTTGTCTCGCCAATAGTCTATCAACCGTTCCGTGCTTGGATGGAACATCGTCGTCCCCTGGCGGGTCACTCGCGGCTGGTTTTCGACCGCACGAGCCTTGCTAGGAGAACCGGGCCAAGCCCCTGACCGTCCCATTCTGGCGCAATCCAGCGGGGCGGCGGGTCTCGGCCCGTTTCTTGCTTAACCATAAGCGGACCGACCCGATGCGAAGGGAACCGCCGATGAAGGCGCCGAAACTGAACACGCGAAGCTGGGTGATCGCCCTGGGCGCGCTCCTGGGCGGGCTGCTGATCGGCGGCGCGGCTTGGGCGCAGTGCAACAGCGGCTGCCCGCCGACGCCGCCTTCGTGCTGCAAGCCGCCTCCCGCGCCGCCGAAACCGCCCGCGCCGCCGACCGGCTGCTGCGGCGGCGGTCACAACGTCAACATTCCCGGCGTGAACGTGAACATCGGCGCGACCGTGATCGTGAACGCCAATGCGTCGGCGACCGCCAATGCGGGCTCGAGCGCGGGGTCGAGCGCCGGCGCCGGTTCGCTGGCCGGCTCGGCCGCGGGCACCGTCAACTATTACGGCGGCGGCGGTCACGGCGGCTACTATTCCGGCCCGATGGCCAGCGGCTACATCCAGGGCCTGAACGTCGAGGGCGGCGAGGCCCGCCGTCGCCAGGCCTATGAAGCCACCCGCACCCGCACGCGCCGCGTGATCATCCGCGCCGTCTGCCTGGACGACCGCGACGTGCCGCACCCGGCCTCGCAGGTCACCCCCGACCGCGACATCGACGACCTGTACGACGGCGAACTCTATCGCTGCATCGCCGGCTCGCGCATGCAGTACGTGATCGCCGACTATTCGGGCCAGATCGACATCTCGACGGGTGGCGGCGGCCAGACCTACATCTGTCAGAAGAACGAGGCGCTTTATCACGTGCCCGGCGCTGGCCAGGGCCAAGGCACGCTGACCTGCCGCCCGCAACGTCCGGCCCGCGACTGCAACGAGCGCTCGCTGCTGCGCCGCTTCGGCGCGGGCGTGAAGATCCTGACGATCATCACCACCGAGAAGTACACCGCCTACCGTGAGGAGACGGTGCAGGAACGCCAGAGCCTGACCACCAGCTTCAGCCTGGACGGTGGCGTGGGCGGGGTCGTTTATTGATCTAGACCACTCCCAACTCCGATCTTCCCGGCGAAAGCCGGGATCCAGATCTCGGAGCGCTGGGATGATGGGAAGGGCGCGGCGCTCTTAGAGCCCACTCCAGCGCTCTTCCATCTGGGCCCCGGCTTTCGCCGGGGAGACGGATAGAAAGAAAGGCCCCGGTTTCCGCCGGGGCCTTTCTCTTTTTGCCTTACTTCGCCGCTTCCGGCTTCACCAGCAACAGCCACGACTTGTCGTCGCCGAGGTAGGTCCTGGCGGCCTTCTGCACGTCGGCCGGGGTGACGCGGGTTAGGCCGGCGATCACCGAGCGAGTGGCGTCCAGCAGGCGCGGGTCGTCCTGGGCGCCCGACAGGGTTCCCAGCCAGTACTCGTTGGTCACGCGGGCCTTCTCGATCGAGTCGATGCGCGGCTTCTTGGCCCGCTCCAGCTCGTCCTCGGTGATCGGCTTGTCGCGCAGGTCGGCGGCGATCTTGCGGATCGAGGCCACCACGCCGTCCAGCTTTTCGGGCGGCACCTCCATGCTGACGCCGAGATAGCCCCAATTCTTGAAGGTGACGCTGGCCGTCGACGAGGCGTTCGGCGAATAGGTCGCGCCCTGCTTCTCGCGCAGTTCGTCGATCAGGCGCAGCTGCACCACCTGGCCCAGGATCGAGACGTCGCGCGAGCGCTGCAGGTTCGAGAACAGGTCGTCCGTGCGCCAGGCCATGAACAGCGCCGCCTGGTCGGGCCGGCCCTTGTGCGTGCGCAGCACCGGCTCGGCGGCCGGCGCGGGGAACGGCGCCTTCTCGGCCCCGGCCAGGGCCGGATCGCCCGGACGCTTGGGCAGGGCGCCGAAGGTGTCGGCCACGGCGGTGATGGCCTTGTCGACCGTGGTGTCGCCCACCACGATGATCTCCAGGTCGCCCTTGGTCAGCGGGTTGTCGACCACTGTGCGCAGCTCGCCCAGCGAGGCGCCGGCGATCTGTTCGCGCGAGGGGAAGGTCCAGCGCTGGTCGCCATTGTGCATCAGCCCGCCCAGGTCGCGGCTGATGACGCCGCCGGTCGTGCTCTGCAGCTGATCGTGGGCCGTGCCGTAGGCGGTCTTGACGCGGCTGAAGGCTTCCGGACGCCAGCCGGGCTCGGTGGCGAAGGCGGCCAGGACCTGCAGCTCGGTCGACAGGTCTTCCGGACGCGTGCGGCCGCTCAGCACGAAGGCGTCGTCCTCGACGCCGAGGTTGGCGTTCCAGATCTTGCCGGTCAGCACGCGTTCCATGTCCTGGGACGAGATCTGCTTGAGGCCGCCTTCGATGAAGGCGCTGGCCGACCATAGCGAGCTTTGCTTGTCGGAGGGCATGTCCAGCAGGCCGTGGCCGGCGCGGACCTTCACCAGCACCTGGTCGTCGCGGAACTTGGTCGGCTTGACCGTCAGCTTCACGCCGTTCTCGAAACGGACGAAGACCGTATCCAGGTCGGTGACGTCCTTCTGCTCGGCGACCTTGCCGGTCGGTCCGAAGGTCGAATACGGCCACACGGTCACGCCCGGCGCGGCCGGCGGGGTCACCGGCTGGCTCTTCAGCTCGTCATAGGCCTTGAGCACGGCCTGATCGCCGCCCTCGATGGCGGTGGGCGAGGCGATGGTGATCAGCGGGCCCGAGCCGGCGAAGGACGACTTCAGCACGGCCGAGACGCGCTCGGCGGTCAGGCCCTTCACCAGCTGGTCGAAGAAGGCCAGGTTCTGGCTGGGCGAGGTGATCACCTCGCCGTCGCCCAGGGTGCCGACCAGCTGGTTGGCCAGGGCCGGGGTGCGCTGAGTGGCCTCGCCGGCGACGGCGGCGACCAGGGCCGCGCGCAGGGAGGCGATCTCGCGGTCCAGCTCATCCTGGCGCACGCCGTACTGCACGGCCCGGCGCTGTTCGGCGTCGAGCGAGGTCATGGCCTCGCGCCAGTTGCTCGGCTGGGCCGTGGCGCCGAAGGTCGTCACCCGCACCGCGCCGTACTGGTCGCCCTTGAAGGCGCCGCCGGCGATGAAGGGAGGCTCGGCCGAGCGGCCGATGGCCTGCAGGCGGCGGTTCAACACCGCGAAGGCCAGGTTCTCCAGCATGTCGCGCTCGTCGACGGCCTTGGTCTCCAAGAGGCCGTCGGGCTTGCGCATCCAGGTCATCTGCACCGACCACGGCGCGCCGGCCTCGACCAGCAGCTTGGCGGTCGGGCCGCGCTTGGCCACCGGGCCGACGTCGGGGTTCTTGCCGTTGGCGCCCTTGCCGGCCCAGTCGCCGAACTTGGTCTTGATCTTAGCTTCCATGGCGTCGACGTCGAAGTCGCCGACGGCCACCAGCACCGCCCGTTCGGGACGGTAATAGGCTTCGTAGAAGTCGCGGATGCGCTGGGCGGGGGCGGTCTTGAGGATCTCGGTCTTGCCGATCGGGATGCGCTTGGGCGGCAGCTGGCCTTCCATCTGGGCCGACAGGGTGCCGATGGCGACGCGGTAGCCGGGGGTGTCGCGGGTGCGCTGCTCGGACATCACCACGCCGCGCTCGCGATCCACCGCGTCCGGGGCGATGGTCAGCTCGCCGGCCGCTTCACGCAGCAGCATCAGCGAGGTGTCGACCGTGGCGTCGTCCGACTTCGGCAGGTCCAGCTGGTAGGTGGTCTCGTCGAAGCTGGTCGAGGCGTTGGTGTCGGCCCCGAACGCCAGGCCGTGGCGCTCCAGGATCTTGATCATCTCGCCTTCGGGCACGTTCTTGGAGCCGTTGAAGGCCATGTGCTCGAGGAAGTGGGCCAGGCCCTGCTGGTCGTCGGCCTCCATCAGCGAGCCGGCGTCGAACCACATGCGCAAGGACGCTTGGCCCGGCGGGGTGGCGTTCTTGCGGATCGCGTAGCGCATGCCGTTGGACAGGGTCCCGAAGCGCCAGGACGGATCCACCGCGACGTCCGACAGCTCCTGCGCCCACTGGCCGGTCTTCAGGTCCGTGATCTTCGGGCCCGACAGGGGCGGGGCTTCCGGGATCTTGGGCGCCGGCGCGGAGGCCTCGCCCTTCTTGACGAACGGCAGCGAGGGTTTGGGAACATGCGAGCAGGCGGCGACGGAAAGACCGGCGGCGGCGACGAGCGCCAAGCGCGAAGCGCTGATCATCGAGAATCCAGGGTGGCTAGAAGCGAAGGCGGCACCTTGGCTGTCCGGCATGGCGCAAGCAAGGCGCGAGAAGGGCTGAAATTCACCAGACCCTACCAACACCCGACCTTCCCGGCGAAAGCCGGGACCCAGATCTCATGGCGCTTGGGTTGATTGGAAAGGCGTGGCGCTCATAGAGCCCGCGCAAGAGCTCTTCCATCTGGGCCCCGGCTTTCGCCGGGGAGACGGAATCTCTTAAGCCGCCGCCACGTCGCCCGTCTGCCGGCGCAGGCGCCAGAAGCGGATCGTGCGCAGGGCCGACTCGCGGGGCAGGGCGGCGTACAGCTCGCCATAGGTCTTGGCCTTGAGCATGACGTCGTCGGTCGGCTCGAGGATCAGCAGGGCGAAGGTCAGGAACAGCGAGCGGTCGAAATCGGCCGCCTTGCAGATCACCGACAGGGCGTCCATCTCGCGCCGGTCCAGGATGCGGCGGGCGGTATGGAAGTCGACCTCGGCCATGTCCGCCAGGGCCACCAGAAACAGAGTGGTCTTCTTGCCGCGCAGCATGTTGGCCAGGATCTGCGGCGAGACCTGGGCGCGGGCGCGGAGGGTGCGGAACTCGGCCTCGGCCTCGGCGTGGTCGGCCGGCAGCGCGCCGTCCTCGACCGCGACCTTCTTGCGGCCGGCGGCCAGGGCGGCTTCCAGCACGGCCGGATCGACGCCGGCGTTCTTTTCCATGATCCGGTCGCGCAGGCGCGCCTCGACCACGAAATACATCTCGTTCAGCAGGTCGACCGGCAGGCTGTGGCGGTCGACGACGGCGTCGTGCAGGGCCGGGTTGGCGGCGGCGCGGTCGACGACGGTCTCGTGGGCGGCGCGAGACAGCACCGCGCCCTCGTTGCGCAGCAGGACGCCCAGGGTGTCGTCATCGCCGCGCTGGACAATGGCGTCCGACACGGCGCTGGACACGCTGGAGCGCTGCGAGATCGCCCGCAGGTGGTCCTGGCCCTGGGTGCGGGCCACGTGCAGCAGGTCTTCGTCGGTCAGGGCCGTCGAGCTGCGCAGGATCGGCTCGGCCACGGCGATCGAGCCCGAGGCCAGGGTGCGCGACACGCCGCGCGGCGCGGCCGGAGCCTCGCCCAGGCGTTCGGCCAGCTCGATCTGGACGGCCTCTTCCATCTCGCCGGCCAGTTGGCCCAGCACCTGGTCGAACAGGGCCATCTCGACGCCGTTCGAACCGTCGGCAGCGAACAGCATGTCGGTGACGCCGCGCAGCAGCTCGCGGCGCTTGGCGCTGGAGGGCTCGTTGGCGAGGGCGATCAGGTCGTGAAGCGACTGGCTCACTGGCCGTCCTTGTCGGGTTTGGCGGACCATTCGCCGTCTTCGCGCGGTTTGTCCTCGTCGTCCGGCGCGCTGGCCGGGGGAGCGATCAGGACCATGCGCGGCGGACCGGCGGCGGGGATGGCGTCGGGGGCCATGCCGAACTGGCGGCCGACCGAATAGGTGCGGGCGCCGACCTGGCCGTTCGGCAGGCTGGCCTGCTGCTGGGGCTGGTACAGCGGAGCCTGGGCCACGGGCGCGACCGGCGCCGGCGGGGCGTCATAGATGCTCTGCGGCAGCTCGCGGGCCTGGGGCGCCTGCGGGGCGTAGGCCGGGGTCTGCGGGTGGAAGGCTTGGCGGGCTTGCGGGGCCTGCTGGGGTTGAGGCGCCTGCGGGGCCGAGCGCGCCCACCAGGGCTGGGTCTGGACGGCGGTCTGGGCGGTGGGCGCGACCATCTCGCGCTTGCCGCTCCAGCCCAGGCTGCGGCCGGTATAGGCCTGGCCGGTATAGCCGGGCGCGCGGCCGTTCATCGGCTTGGCGGCCCGTTCCGGCGCGGGGCCGTAGCGGCTCTCGCGCGAGCCTTCGGCGTGCGCAGTGGTCGCGCAGGCGAGGACAGCGATGAGGACGGCGGCGCGCATGGGCGGAGTCCGGACGAAAGGTTCGAGCTTCCGTCCTAGGCCGCGCCGCTTAATCTTGCGCTAACGACCACGCCAAACGGCGAGAAGTCGACTCTCCAGCACTTCCATCAGGGCATGTAGCACGACGCCCAATATGGCCAGGGTCACCAGCGCCGCGAATACCTTGGCCGTCTGCAAGCGGTTGTAAGCTTCCAGGATTCTCCAAGCCAGGCCTTGGGCCCCGCCCGAGCCGGCCACGAACTCGGCGACCACGGCGCCGATGACGGCCAAGCCCACTGCGACCTTATGTCCTTCCAGCAGGGCGGGCACGGCCGAGGGCAGGCGCAGGCGGATCAGGCGCTGCCACGGGCTGGCGCCATAGAGGTCGAACAGGCGGGCGAGGTCCGGATCGACGGACTTCAGCCCGGTCAGCGCGCCCGAGAAGATTGGGAAGAAGGCCACGACGGCGGCCAGGCCGATCACCGCCCGCTCGGGGTGGTCGATGCCGGCCCAGATGGTGACCAGCGGCGCGATGGCGACCAGCGGGGTGACCTGCAGGGTTACGGCAATCGGACGGACGGCGTCTTCCAAGAGGCCGTTCAGGCTGACGGCGAAGGCCAGGGCGCAGGCGATCAGGCTGGAGATGACCAGGGCCAGCAGCGCCGTCGACAGCGTCGCCCAGGCCGAGCCCAGCAGCAGCGGCCAGCTGCCCAGGAACGCGGTCCAGATCCCGCTGGGCGCGGGCAGCAGATAGGCCGGGACCGCCAGCACGCGGCAGGCGATCTCCCAGCCGGCCAGCAGGGCGGTGATCAGGATCAGCGGAGCCAGGACGCGCTTCACGCGGCTCGCTCCGTGGCTTGCGCCAGCAGGGTTGAGACCACCTCGGCGGCGGCGCGGAAGGGCTCGGTGGTGCGGAAACCTGGCGGCCGCACGACCGGACCGTCGATGGCCACTTCGCCGGCCACGAGGCCGGGCCCGGGGGTCATGACCACGACGCGGCGGGCCATATAGACGGCCTCTTCGACATTGTGGGTCACGAAGACGACGGCGGGCTTCAACTCGTCCGCCAGGGCCAGGACATCATCGGCGAGGGTGCGACGGGTGATCTCGTCCAACGCGGCGAAGGGCTCGTCCAGCAGTAGCAGGCGTGGGCGGGTGACGAGGGCTCTCGCGAGAGAGGCGCGCATGGCCATGCCGCCCGACAGCTGGGCCGGACGAGCGGTCAGCGCCGCGGCGAGGCCGACCTTGCGCAGCGCCTCGTCGGCGGCGGCTTGCGCCTCTCGCTTGGACGTCCCGGCCAGTTCCAGCGGCAGGGCGACGTTGTCCCGCGCCGACAGCCACGGCGCCAGGGTGTGCGACTGGAAGACCACCGAAGTCTCGCCCTTGCCGGCGGCGCGGGTCACGGTACCGCGCGTGGGCTGCTCCAGTCCGGCCAGCAGCCGCAGCGCCGTGGACTTGCCGCAGCCCGACGGTCCGACCAGGGCGACGATCTCGCCGGCCGCCAGCGACAGGTCGACCGGCCCTAGCGCAAGGCCTCGGGCGTAGTCGACCTCGACGCCGGACAGGCTGGCGATGGGCAGGGTCATCCGTGCGTGATCAGTCTGAACGCCGCCTGCGCCATCAGGGCGGTGAGCGCCAGCAGCACGCCACAGGCGACCCAGAAGACCGGTGCGCTCTGCACGCGGGTCACCCAGCCTAGGGGCTTCAGATAGATCTTGCCCGTCTTCAGCGAGATCCCGGCCCAGGCGAGGGCGGCCAGGGCGATCGCCAGATCAATCAGGCCCTCTTCGATGTGCGGCGTCATCATTGACCCTTTGGCAGGAACTGCAGCGTGTAGGCCTTCTTGAAGTCCATGTCCTTGGGATAGACGCCCTGCTCGGAGGCGACCTTGAAGAACTCCGCCCAGCGGGCGTCGCTCATCTGGCCGATCTCGCCATCCTTGCCGACGATGCCGTAGGACCGCATCTTCTCGCGCGCCTGGTCGAGGACGTCCTGGGTCATCTCCGGATTGTCCTTGAGGATCGCCGCGTCGCCCGGCTTGGCGTCGCCGTAGAGGTAGGATTTCCAGCCCGCCGCCGTGGCCTCGATGAAGGCCTGCACGGCCGCCGGGTTCTTGGCGATCAGGCTGTCGGGGACCAGGGCCATCGAGGCGTAGGCCGGATAGCCGCTATCGGCCAGCAGGAAGACCGCCGGCTTGATCTTGCCTTCCTTCTCGATGAGGTACGGCTCGCTCGTCGCATAGCCCTGCTGGATCACCCGCTTGTCGGCCAGGAACGGCGCGGACGAGTAGTTATACTTGCGCACCTGGGCGTCGGTGAACTGGTACTTGGCCTTCAGCCAGATCCAGAAGGCGGTGATCGAGGCGTCCGACAGCAGGATCGGCCGGCCCTTCATGTCGGCGATGCCGTTGATGCCTTGATCCGGGTGCGCGATCAGGACCTGCGGGTCCTTCTGCATGAAGGCCGCCACGGCTTTGACCGGCGTGCCTTCCTTGGCCAGGTTCATGACGATGAAGCTGTTGGAGCCGACGCCGACATCGACCGCGTTGGTGGCCAGGAGCTGGGGCACGTTCACGGCCGGCCCGCCCTGGATCAGGGTCACCTCCAGGCCGCGCTTCTTGTACTCGCCGGTCGCCAGCGCCTGATAGTAGCCGCCCAGCTCGGCCTCGGCCCGCCAGTCGGTGGCCAGTTTCAGCTTGGTCACGCCGGCGGGGGCGGCGTCTTCCTTCTTGGCGGGAGAGCAGGCGGCGAGAAGGGCCATCAGGCCCAGGGCGGCACATGAGGCGGCAAAGGCGCGACGCTGCATCGGAAAGGTCTCCCCCGTGATCGCGGTCAAGTTAGGGGCGTCGGGTCGGAGTTCCAAGCCTCCATCATCCGCCTCCCCGGCGAAGCCGGGGCCCAGATGGAAAGGCGCTGGGGTGAGTTCCAGGAGCGCTGAGCTGATCCAATCAGGCCAAGCACCATGGGATCTGGGTCCCGGCTTTCGCCGGGAAGACGGGATTTCTTTGAGGTCTAGGCCTCAGCTCCAGCCTTGCCGTGGTTCAGCCACCGCTCGACCTTGGCGTACAGCACCTCGCGCTGGATGGGCTTGGCGATGTGGTCGACCATGCCGGCGGCGTAGCAGCGCTCGACCTGGCGGGGCAGGGCGTCGGCGCTCATGGCGATGATCGGGGCCTTGCCGCGCACGCCGGGCAGGGCCTTGATCGCCCGGGTCGCCTGCAGCCCGTCCATCTGCGGCATGTGGATGTCCATCAGGATGACGTCGTAGTCGCCCATCATGGCCTTCTCGACGGCCTGCTTGCCGTTCTCGGCCACCTCGACCTCGCAACCGACCAGCGTCAGCAAGGCCTCGCCGATCTCGAGATTGATCGGATGGTCGTCGACGATCAGGACTCGCGCCGCGCCGGGTGTCGAGACCTTGGGCCGTTCGGGCGCCTCGATCGCATCGGCGATGGGGGCGCTCAGTTCGACCCAGAAGCACGAGCCGCGGCCCGGCACGCTGTCGACGCCGATCTTGCCGCCCATCACGTCCACGAGGGCGCGGCAGATGGCCAGGCCCAGGCCGGCCCCGCCATGCAGCCGGCTCATCGAGCTATCGGCTTGGCTGAAGCGCTGGAACAGCAGGGCTTGCTTGTCCAGTTCGATGCCGACGCCGGTGTCGATGATCTCGAACTTCAGGCGGTCCTCGATAACGCCTTGCTCGACGATCAGGCGGGCGTCGATGCGGCCCTCGTCGGTGAACTTCACGGCGTTGTTGAGCAGGTTGATCAGCACCTGGCGCAGGCGGTCGGCGTCCAGGTCGTGCAGGGCGTCGACCGGGTCGATGATCTCCAGCTCCAGCGACAGGCCCTTGGCGCGGGCCTCCGGCGCCATGATCGCCACGGTGTCGCGCATCAGTTGTGCGGCCGAGGTCGGGGCGGGCAGCAGCTCGATCAGGCCGGCCTCGACGCGCGAGAAGTCCAGGATGTCGTTGACCACGGTCAGCAGCGCCGCGCCGGCGCTATCGATCAAGTTGACCTGGCGGCGCACCTCCGGCGGCAGGTCCTCGCGGGTGGCCAGCAGCTGAGCGAAGCCGAGCACGCTGTTCAAGGGCGTACGGATCTCGTGGCTCATGGTGGCCAGGAACTCGGTCTTGGCCTCGGTGGCGGCCAGCGCCCGGCTGCGGGCGGCGCGGGTCAGGAGTTCGCGGCGTAGGAGCAGGCGCTTGAGGCGGTCCTGCTGGGCCAAGGCCAGGCCGGCGGCCAGGCTGGTGTAGAACAGCACCGCGATGAACACCTGGATGGTCCGGGCCTGGGCGACGGGACCGAGCACGGCGTTGAAGCGCGGCGAGGCGCCCGACATGGCGATCGGCAGGGTGATCACGGCCACGATCACACAGGCCATGGCCGCGCCGCGCGCGCCCAGGCGATAGGCGGCGGCCAGGGCGACGGGGAAGATCAGGAACGGCGGCGCGCCCGAGGCCGGGTGCGCGCACAGCAAGGTGACGGCCGCCACGGCGAACATCAGCAGCAGCTGCTCGCGCCAGTCGCGCTGGAACGAGCGGCGGTGTTCGGCGTCGATCAGCACCAGGGTGGCGGGCAAGGCGACGGCCAGGCCCAGGCCGCAACGCAGGAACCAGTCCGTGACGCCGCGCACGAAGGGCTCGCCGTAGCCCAGGGTCAGGATCCCCGCGACCAGCAGGCTCGCGGCGGCGGCGACCGGGGTAGTGACGGCGGGCAGGAGGATCAGCGAGCGCAGGCTGCGGATGCGCGGCGCGCCGCGCCACAGCTTCTGGCAGATGGCCCAGATCGCCACGGCCTCGCTGGTATCGATGACAACGTAGAGCAGGGCGCGCAACAGGGTGTCGCCGACCAGCAGGCCGATGATCAGGTGGAAGGCGACGAAGACCACGCTCAGCGACAGGCCGCGCGAGCCGGTCAGGGTCAGCAGGCCAGCGGCCAGCAGGGCGTTGGCGGGCCAGAAGGCCGCGACGCCCAGCGGCGTGCGGGTCAGGTATTCGCTGAAGGCCAGGCTGACGACGGTCGCGACCGCCAAGGCCAGCAGCAAGGCGGCCTGACGTCTACGTTCCTGCGCGGCCAGCCTGTGCGGCATACCGTTTCCGTCCCCCAAAGCAGCCCGCGTCGTTACACGGGGGTCCAGCGTAGGACAGCCGAACGGTTCGGGCGCCACGCCAAACACGCGCCGCCCCGCCGCCTCGCGGGTACGACGCTGACATCAATACGCCTGAGCGTTACGGAGTTGCCGGGTTATCGCCTTGTGTGTCGTTTGGCCGCAGGACGCCTCCGACCCGCGTCGACCTCTAAGCGATTGTATTTCCCCAGGCTTGCATTCTTGGACTGACGTTCAGGCGCGCTGACAATGCATGGCCGGCGGCACAATTCAAGAGGGCGAACTCCCGGCATGCGTGCGGGCTACGCCGCCGCCTTGTTCCTGGTCAGCCAGTGGTCGACCACGCGGTATAGGGTCTCGCGGTCGATCGGCTTGGCGATGTGGTCGACCATGCCGGCGCGACGGTAGCGCTCGACCTGCTGGGGCAGGACGTCGGCGGTGACGGCGATGATCGGCGCCTTGCCGTGGTCGCCGGGCAGGGCGCGGATGGCTTCGGAAGCGGCCAGCCCGTCCATGCGCGGCATGTGGATGTCCATCAGGATGACGTCGAAGCGCTGTTCCCCGGCCAGGCGCACGGCCTCGTCGCCGTCCTCGGCCACGGTCACGTCGCAGCCGGCCAGCACCAGCATGGCCTGGCCCAGTTCGCGGTTCATCGGGTGGTCGTCGACCAGCAGGATGCGGGCGGCGCAGGCGGTGTCGTTGCCATCGGCGAGGGCGGGCGCCTCGGCCGGCTGAGCGGGCAGGGTCACCCAGAAGGTCGAACCTTCGCCCGGCGCGCTGGTGAGGCCGATCTCGCCGTCCATCAGCCCGACCAGCGCCTTGCAGATCGCCAGGCCCAGGCCCACCCCGCCGAAGGTGCGACGGATCGAGCCGTCGGCCTGCGAGAAGCGTTGGAACAGGCGCGCCTGCTGCTCGGCCGAGACGCCGATGCCGGTGTCGGTGACCTCGATACGCAGCGTGTCGCCATTTGCCGACAGCCGCGCCGTGACCGCGCCCTCTGGCGTGAACTTCACGGCGTTGTTGAGCAGGTTCAGCAGCACCTGGCGCAGACGGCTGCGGTCCAGGCCGTACAGCGCCGCCTCGTCGGTCTGGATCTCGACGACCAGCTCAAGGCCTTTGGCGACCGCATCGGGCGCGACGATGGCCACGGTCTCGCGCAGCAGGGCGGCGGGCGAGACGGGGGCCAGGTCCAGCTGGATGCGCCCGGCCTCCAGGCGCGAGAAGTCCAGGATGTCGTCGACCAGGGTGACCAGGCTGTCGCCGGCCCCGGCGATCAGATCCAGCTTGCGACGACCGTCGGCCGACAGCGGCTCGGTGGCGCGCAACAGCTCGGAGAAACCCAGGATGCTGTTAAGGGGCGTGCGGATCTCGTGGCTCATGGTGGCCAGGAACTCGCTCTTAGCCTGGCTGGCGGCCTGGGCGCGGGCGCGGGCGGCGCGGGCCACGGCGCTGCGGCGGGCCATCAGGATCTTCAGCCGATCTTCGCGATGCAGCGACAGGGCCGAGGCCAGGCAGGTCATGAACATCGCCGTGACGAAGACCTGGACCAGGCGGATGCGGTCGGGCTGGGTCCAGCCGACCGTGAAGACGAAGTCGTTGGCGGCCCACAGGCTCATTGGCGCGGCGAAGGCCACGACGATCACCGCGCTCCAGGCCGCGCCGCGCGGCCCCATCTGGAACGCCGCCAGCATCGCCGCCGGGAAGATCAGGAACGGCATGGCCGGACCGCTGCGGGCGAAGGCCAGGATCGTGCAGCCGGCGACCAGCAGATAGAGGCCGGCCTGGACGTGTTTCGGGCGCAGGCGCGGATCGCCGGCGCGCCGAGGCTCCAGGATCACCAGGGTGGCGGGCAGGGCGATGGCCATGCCCAGCGAGGTGCAGGCCGCCCAGTCGCGGAAGAACGGCCAGAAGCTCAGGTCCAGCACGATGCTGGCAAGGCCCGCGCCGACGAAGGCCATGCCGATGGTGATGGGCAGCGCCGCCCCGATCAGGCTCAGGGCCTGTCGCACGCTGCGCAGGGCGGCGCGGCCTCGGGTGACGCGGTAGGCGACGAGCGCCATCAGCAGCGTCTCGACGGTGTCGACGGCGCCGTAGATACCGACCAAGGCCCAGTGATCACCGGCCAGGCGGTGGTTGACGGCGATGGTGATCAGACTGGCGATCAACAGGATCGCCTGGCGGCCGGGCGTCAGGCGCAGCAGGCCGGCGGCGACCAGCGCATTGACCGGCCACAGCGACGGCATGCCGTTGCTGTCGCGGGTCATGTGGTCGCTGAACATGAACAGGGCGACATAGGCCAGGATCAGGCCTAGCAGAACGCGGTTCTGCCGGCTGTCGTCCCGGTCGGCGACATGCGCCACGCCAATCGTCAAAGCCATGTGCCCGCCCGCCCCAAGCGTCCAAACTATGAACCAAAGGCGTGCAAGGGGTTAAGGATGCGACGGGAGGTCCGCATGCGGCATTGCGACGCATACGGAAAGATATTCGGTCAGCCGTTGGCCAGGGCTTCCTTCTTCTCCTCCAGCTCCAGCCACTCCATCTCGGCCTGCTCCAGGTCGGCGCGGGCCTTGTCCAGGGCCTTCATGGTTTTGTCGAAGGCGGCCGGGTCGCGGGTGTAGAGGTTCGGATCGGCCAAGGTCTTCTCGAAGCCCGCGATGATGGCCGGGCTCTTGGCGATCAGGGCCTCGCACTCTTCCAGGCGGCGCTGGTCCTTGAAGGTCAGTTTGCCGGCCTTCTTGGGCGGCGCGGCGGGGGCGACCGGCGCGGGCGCCTTGGTGGCGCGTCCCACCGGCGTGAACGACGCGCCGAGGGACGCGCCGCGCGCGCCTTTGAAGAAGTCGGGGCTCTGGTCGATCAGGTCGGTCCAGCCGCCGGGAGTCTCCAGCACCTTGCCGTGACCGTTCATGGCGATGGTCGAGGTGGCCAGGCGATCGATGAAGTCACGGTCGTGGCTGACCAGGATCAGCGTGCCGTCGAAGTCGGCCAGCAGGTCCTCCAGGAGGTCCAGCGTGTCCATGTCCAGGTCGTTGGTCGGTTCGTCCAGCACCATCAGGTTGGTGGGATTGGCCAACGCTCTGGCGAGGAGCAGGCGGTTGCGCTCGCCGCCCGACAGGCTGGTGACCGGCTGGCGCAGCTGGGCCTCGGTGAACAGGAACTCCTTGGCGTAGCCGGCCACGTGCTTGGGCTGGCCGCGCACGATGATGCTGTCGCCGCCGCCGGGGGTCAGGAAGTCCCACAGGGTGATCTTGTCCGACAGCGCCATGCGGCCCTGGTCGATGTACGAGACCTCCAGATTGGTGCCCAGGGTCACCGTGCCGGCGTCCAGTTCCAGTTCGCCCAGCAGCAGGCGGACCAGCGTGGTCTTGCCCGCGCCGTTGGGACCGACCAGCGCCACGCGGTCGCCGCGCAGGATGCGGGTCGAGAAATCCTCGACGATCACGCGGTCGCCGAATTTCTTGGTCAGGTGCTTGGCCTCGACGACCTTCTTGCCCGAGGTCTGGGCGCTCTCGATGGCCATGTACATCGCGCCGCGCTTGTCGGCCTGCAGGTCCTTCTTCTGGGCGCGCAGGTCCATCAGGGCGCGGCGGCGGCCTTCGTTGCGGGCGCGACGGCCTTGGACGCCGCGAGCCAGCCAGGCGTTCTCGCGCTCCAGCACCTTGTTGAGGCGGCGCTCCTCGTCCGCCTCGGCGGCCAACACCTGCTCGCTCCAGGTCTCGAACTCGCCAAAGCCCTTGTCCAGGCGGCGCACCTTGCGGTGCTCCAGCCAGAAGGTGCGCTGGGTGACGCGGTTCAGGAAGGCGCGGTCGTGGCTGACGATCAGCGCGGCGCACTTCGAATTGGCCAGTTCTTCTTCCAGGGTCTGGATGGCGAAGATGTCCAGGTGGTTGGTCGGCTCGTCCAGCAGCAGCACGTCGGGCTGCTCGGCGAAGGCGCGGGCGAGGGCCGCGCGGCGCTTCTCGCCGCCCGACAGGCCTTGCGAGCTCTTGTCCGGATCCAGGCCGAAGTCGGCCAGCGCCGCTTGGGCCTCATAGTCCTCGGCGCCGCCGGCGGTGCAGTAGTCCAGCAGGGTGTCGCCGGTGATGTCCGGCTCCTGGCTGACGAAGATGATCTTGGCGCCCGGCTGCACGGCGCGCTCGCCGCTGTCAGGCTCGATGCCCTGGTTGGCCAGGATCTTCAGCAGCGTGCTCTTGCCCGCGCCGTTGCGGCCGACCAGGCAGGCGCGCACGCGCGGCTCCAGGGCCAGGTCGACGCCGTCGAACAGGGGCTTGGCGCCGTCGGCGAGACGAACGTCCTTGAGGGCGAGAACGGGCGCGCGGGTGGGGGAGGCCATACGTCTTCAAAACTTTGGGGGCGGCGGAATGCCGCGGAGGTGAGGGGCGTATAGCAGGCTCAGCGCCGAGGAAACGCCAAAATCACGGCCCAGTTTGCAGTTGATCCAGGTCAAGGAACGTCGGTTCGCGAATGCGACAAATTGGCCTGTTAACGGCTCGCCAAGCGTGAGCTTGCTACGAACCTGGCCTTACGGAGCACAAGTATTCGCCTTGACGTTGAACTCGGAGAAGATTGCTGCTTCTGATCTCCCCGGCCTGCTCGGCCTGGGTTTCGATCAGCTGCGCCGTCCGATCTGGGTGTTCGACGACGTCAGGAAGCGAAAGGTCTACGCCAACCGCGCGGCGCTGGACCTCTGGGGCGCGGCGACGCTGGACGACCTCTTGGCCCGCGACTTCTCCGACCAGTCCCCTGCCGTGCGCACCCGCATGGAGGACATCGCCGCCCGTATCGAGGGCGGGGCGGCCGTCGAGGAGCGCTGGACCTTCTATCCCAACGGCGTCCCGGTGGCGGTGGCGACCACCATCTCGCGTATCGCTCTGCCGGGCGGCGGCCACGGCATGCTGCTGGAAGGGGCGACGGTCGAGATCGACGCCGAGCAGCAGCGGGCCATCGAGGCCCTGCGACACACCAGCGCCCTGGTGTCGCTGTACGACGCCGACGGCTTCCGCATCTTCGGCAACCCCGCCTCGCTGGCCAGCTATCCGGGCAGCGGCGTGCGCTTCGCCGAGATCTTCGCCAATGGCGACGCCGGTGGCGCGCTGTGGAGCTCGGCCCTGGACGGCGAGGCCGTCGAGGGCGCCTATCGCGTAATCACCGCCCAAGGCGAGCGCTGGCACGGCCTGGCCGCCCGCCGCACGCCCGATCCGGTGACCGGCGAGCTGTGCGTCCTGGTCAACGAAACCGACATCACGGAAGAGGTCGAGGCCCAGTCCGCCCTGGCCGACGCCCGCGAGCTGGCGGAAGCCGCCATGGCCGCGCGCCAGGATTTCCTGGCCAACATGTCCCACGAGCTGCGCACGCCGCTGACCAGCATCCTGGGCTTCACCGACCTCCTGGCTGCCTCGCCGCTGACCGGCGAGCAGCAGCGCCGCCTGGGCCGCATACACGACGCCGGCACGGTGCTGCTGGACACGCTGAACGACGTCCTGGACTTCGCCAAGCTGGAGGCCGGCGGCGTCAATCTGGAGACCCGGCCGTTCGAGCTGCGCGCGCTGCTGAACAAGGTGGCCGGCATCTTCGAGGCCCAAGCCCTGGCCAAGGGGCTGGACCTGGCGCTGCAGGTTGATCCGGCCTGTCCCGACTGGCTGGAAGGCGACCCCGATCGCCTGCGCCAGGTGCTGGTCAATTTCCTGGGCAACGCCATCAAGTTCACGGGCGCGGGCTCGGTCACGCTCAGCGCCAAATATCGGGTTGGGGCCTCGGCGGGTTCGGCCCGCATTGAGCTGGCCGTATCTGACACCGGTGTCGGCGTGCCGGCGGCGATGCTGGAGACCGTCTTCGAGCGCTTCGCCCAGGCGGGGCCCGAGGTGGCGCGCAAGTTTGGCGGCACCGGGCTGGGCCTGGCGATCAGCAAGGAGATCGTCCAGCTGATGGGCGGCGAGATCGGCGTCGACAGCATCGCGGGGCAGGGCGCGCGTTTCTGGTGCGTGCTGGACCTGCCCATCGTCGCCGCGCCCGAGCGCCTTGAGACCGAGGCCGCGCAGGACACGATGCGGCCGTTGAACCTGCTGGTCGCCGACGACAACGAGGCCAATCGCGAGCTGATCGGAACCCTGGTCCGCGCCATGGGCCACGCGGTCGATGTCGTGGCCGACGGCTGCGCGGCGGTCGAGGCCGCGGCCTCGGGCGGCTACGACCTGATCCTGATGGACGTGCAGATGCCGCGCATGGACGGCCTGACCGCCACGCGGGCCATCCGCGGTCTGGGCGGGGAGGCGGCCGCGACGCCGATCATCGCCCTGACCGCCAACGTCCTGCCCGACCAGGTCGCCTTCTATCGGGCCAGCGGCATGGACGATCACGTCGGCAAGCCGATCAATCCGCGAGAGTTGCTGCTGAAAATCGCGCTCTGGGGCGAGGCCCGCGACGATGGACAGGCGGCGTCCGCCGGACGCGCGACGGACGGCGGCCAGGCCTAGCCAATTGTTATAGAATGTTGCGAAAAACCCTTGCGGCGCTTGGGTTTCACGTCTGAGGGGCATGTTGTCGCAGGCGGGTCATTTCGCACGTCTACGTCTCGACAGACGACGGTGTTCGATCAATACATCGCGCACGATATAAAACGTTTGCACGAATCCGGAGCCTCGATCCCATGTCGCGTTACCGCACCGCTCTGATCATCGCGGCGACCGCCGCCCTGACCGCCGCCGGCGCGCAGGCCGCCCCGTTCCCACAAGGCCTGGCTCAGCTGGCCTCGACGGCCGGCAAGAGCGCGCCGTGCGCGTCGGGCAACGCCGCCATGGGCGCGGCGGTCGGCGCGGGCGCCACGGCGCTGGCCAAGAAGACCGGCGTCAAGAATGCCGAGATCGTCGGCGTCGTGATCGGCGCCCTGCTGACCGACAAGATCGCATGCCTGCTGAATCCGGGCGAGCAGACCGCCGCCGCCACCGCGACCCAGAGCGCCATCACCCAGGGCGTCGGCTCGAACGTGAAGTGGACCTCGACCAGCCGTCCCGATGTCAGCGGCACGTCGTCGGTGCTGAGCGAGACCAAGCGCCCCGACGGCGCCCTGTGCCGCGCCGTCCGCGACGTGGTGATCGTCGGCGGTGAGGAGACCAAGGTGACCAAGACGCTCTGCCGCGCCGCCGGCGCCACGGGCTTCACCCTGGCCCAGGGCTAGCATGACGCGCGCCGCCCTCCTGGCCGCCTGCGCGGTCCTGCTGTTCAGCGCGGGGGCGGCCAACGCCCTGGGCGCTGACGCCGACAACCCGACCTGCCCAAGCATCCAGAAGGTGTTCGGCCCGCTCTCGGGCCCGGTGCAGGTGCAGTCGGCCAAGGTCGGCGGTCGCCGCGTGGTCAAGTTCAGCGGCGCTATCGTCCCCGGCGCCGCCGACAGGCTGGAAAAGGCCCTGGAAGGCGGTGAGCCGGTCGAGGAGATCTGGATCGGCTCCAGCGGCGGCGACGCGGCCGAGGGGCTGAAGATCGGCAAGCTGATCCGGTCGATAGGCGTGCCCACCCGCGTGCCGTCCGGCTGGGGTTGCGCCAGCGCCTGCAACTTCGCCTTCATGGGCGGGGCGATCCGCATGATCGACCCCAACGCGACCTTCGCCGTGCACATGTTCACGATCACCAGCAGCGCCGACTACCAGGCGTTTGTCGACGTCACCCGCAAGGGCGGCGATTCCAACATGACCCTGAACAATATCGCTCGCCGCGAGCAGGCCTCGGCCTTGCTGGCGTCCGACGAGAACGACTTCCTGATCCGCATGGGCGTGTCGCGCAAGCTGTTGACGGAGGTGATGTACCTGCAGAAGGCAGACACCTTCCAAGGGACCGACAAGTCGACCCTGCGCTGCCTGACCCCCGACGAAATGCAGCGCTATAACGTCGTCAACGCGGACTAGCGGGCGCTCTTCGTCGCCCAGAAAAACGGCATCTGGGTCGGCCGCGCATGGGCGTGAACCGGCTCAGCTTGGCGAACCGCCAGGCGTTGCGACTTCATCAGGTCATCCGCGTCCTTGAGAGAGATGCCATGACTGCTGTTCGTCACGTCGCGCTCGCCGCGATCCTGGCCCTTGCGGCCGGGAACACCGCCCTGGCCCAGTCGGCGCCGGCCTCGCCGCCGCCCGCCGCCGCGCCTGCTCCCGCCCTTGGTCTGGACACGCCCATCGAGGTGCTGGTCGCCATGCCCGCCGCCAAGGCGGCGCTGGACGCCGACATCCCGGGCCTGACGACCCACCAGATGTACGAGAAGTTCAAGCACGAGAACCTGCGCACCCTGGCGCCGAAGTTCGGCGGCGCGATCACCGACAAGGACCTGGCCAAGGTGCAGGCCGACCTGGCGGCGCTGCCGCAGGCTAGGACTGGGGGCTAGGGAAGGGCGGCGGGCGCTAGTTCGGCGCGCTGATGTTGAAGCTGGCGTTGTTGCCGATCGCCGTCGACACGCCGGTCACTTGACGGCCGCTGGACGTGATCGTGGTGCTGGACTTGGCGCCGATGTCGGCGCTGTTGGTCTGGTTGTTGGTTACGGTCATGCGGCCGCTGCACTTGGCGCAGACATAGCCCGTCACCGCATTGCCCATGGCCGTGGCGGTGGTCACTGCGTCGTAGCCGTCGTTACCCTCGAAGCTGGCCGTCGCCTCGACCCCGCCGCCGTTGTTGGTCTGCAGGTTGTCGAGCACCAGCTCGGTCCCGACATTGTTGACCTGCGAGGAGTTGCCGGCGGCGTAGGCCTGGGTCTGGGCCGCGCCGAACTGGTACGAAGTGCCCTCGGCCTGGCCGCGCACGTACGAGGTGTTCCACTGGTTGGACGTCACGTCCATCAGCGGGCCTTCGTTTGTGGCCGACAGGTTGTTGCCGGTGGCCGTGGCGGTCGTCGCCGTCAGGTAGCTGTTGCCGTAGGCGGTGAACTTGCTGGCCTGGGTCACCTCGGCCGTATTGGCCTGGTCGGTGATCGCCCGGGCGGCCGACTGGTTGCCACCCTGGATGTTGATGTTGTTGCCGGTCGTGGTCGAGGTGACCGCGCTGGTCCCCGAGACGTACTGCACGATGGCCCCGCCATCGGCGAGCGTGTTGGCGCTGTTGTTCTGGCTGATGCGCAGGCCGGCCGAGCCGTTGTCCAGGTTGACGCCGGCGGTGTTGCCCATGGCCAGGGTCGAGACCGTCAGGTCGGCGGCTTGGGCGTTGGCCGCTTCGACCTGGCCGCGTGCCGTGACCTCGCCCGAGTTCACCTGGACCGCGAAGGCCGAGATCGTGCCGTTCGAGGCCGAGAGCGACGTCGAGTTGCCGGCCGCGGTGCTGCGCACGGCGCTGGCCGCGCCGGCGTTGGCGCCGACATCGACAATGGTGTGACCGTAGACGGCGCCCTGGTTTTCCTGGTTCGAGGTGACCGCCACGTCGGCATTGGTCACGCCGCCGGACAGGCCGTTGGCCTGGGCGACCGTGCTGGCGGTCACGCCGTCCGACACTGTCTGGACGTTGAGGGTCTGCTCCGAGAAGATCTCGCCCAGGTTCAGCTGGTTGTTGAGAACCGGGCTGGGCGAGCTCTGGGCGAACGCGGGGCTAGTAACGGCCCCGCTTAGAATCGCGCACATCGGGATCGCGGCGAGCGTTCCAGCGAGACGGGTCATCGCGGGTTTGCGCATTGTTCGTTCCCAGATTGTCATAGGCCGGCACGAAGGCGCCCGTCTGGCCGACCGTGGCGTCGCCGAACGGGTCGTAGCGTAGGCAGCTTTGCGGGCCGGGCATGCCGTAGAGATTAGCCGCCATCTCGACGGTGGCGCGCTCGATCAGGGCGCGCACCGCCAGCTGCATGGGCTCGAGAGCGCCACGGCCGGCCGAGATGTCGAACAGGTTGCCGTTCAGGAAGTCGAAGATGCCGGCGCTGACTTCGCGGCCGACCACCTGCTTCTGATACGAGATGACGTCCACCACCTCGAGCGTGCGGGTGTTCACCATCCGCAGGTCCAGGGCGATGTTCATGATAAAGACGCGGCGGCGGAAGTTGCCCTTCAGCCCGTCGGTGTCCTTGTCGCCGGCATAGGCGTCGATGCCCGCCGAGCGGATGTTGTAGTTCAGCTCGGTGATGCCGCCGACCACATAGAAGTCCGAGCCCGGCACCTGGCCGGCCAGGATCTTGCGGTAGTCCGCCGGCGCGTCTGGCGCGCTGTTGGGGCGATCCGAGATCAGCTTGTTGTTGGCGTACTTCAGTTCGAACTCCGACACCGAGGTGTCGAAACGCTCGACCATGGGCATGCCGGCCTTGGCGAAGGCCGAGAAGGCCATCAGCGAGGCGCCTTGCGTGACCTTGCGGCCCGAGCCGTCGGACTCTTCCTTGCCGGTATAGTCGGCGATGCGGCCGATCGCGATGCGGGGCGCGGCCACGCGATTGGCGCGGGCGTACTGGTTCAGGCACACCAGGGCGGCCGAATAGTCGGTCGGGTTGGCGGTGACCGGGGCGGTGCCGATCGGCTTGGCGTAGTTGCCGGCCGTCGAAGCCACCGGCACGCTGCCGCAGCCGGCCAGGGCCGTCGCGCCCATCAGGGCCAGCACCAGAGCTGTGCGCTTCAGACTCATTGAGCGGTCCCCGCCTTCACCACGTTCGAGCCGGCGGTAACGTTGCCGTTGTTCACCTGGCTGGAATTGACGATGACCGTGTTGTTGTTGCCCTGGGTGATGACCGTCAGGTTGTTGCCGATAGCGGTCGAGCCGGCATAGCCGCCGATGCCGCCCACGCCCGAATAGGCGTCCAGCGACCCGTTGCTGCGGCTCGACGAATAGACGCTCTGGTCCGAGCCGGTCAGCATGACGCCGTCGACGATCACCCGATTGCCGTTCACGTCGCGGGTCGAATACTCGACCATGCGGTTTTCCTGGCCCGAGCTACGGCCGTAGCCGGCGTTGAACGAGGCCGAGTTCGTCGTCATCGTCTGGGCGGCGGCGACGCCACACGCGCACAGGCCGGCGAGGGCGGCGGCCGTCGCGACGCTGATCTGCTTTTTCCGATGCCTGGCCATACGCGGCTCCGCGAACTGTCGACACGGAAAGGGCAAGCAACCCTCGTGCCAAAAAGATACAGCCTGAGGGATAGCCCCAAGACCGAGAAAAAATGGTTAAGCGCCGGCTCATGGTCGGCAGGTGGTTCGAATCGTCGCGGGACGCCCTAGATAGAAAGCCATGAGCGACCCGCAGCCGCGCCCCGAGCCGATCTTCAACGCGCCCTGGCCGGCCCTGCTGGCGGCGGCCGCCGTGATCGTCCCGCATATCCTGCTACTGAGGGCCGACGACGCGACCCTTCAGTCCCTGGCCTTGGTCCCGCAAGAGTTCTGGGAGGGCCGCTGGACCGGCGCGATCACCATGATGTTCGTGCACGCTAATTGGATCCACGCGATCCTGAACGCAGCCTTCGCCCTGGCCTTCGGGGCGCCCGTCGCCCGGCTACTGGGACTAAATGGCCGGGGAGGGGGCATCTTCTGCCTGTTCTATTTGGCGTGCGGCGCGCTATCCAGCGTGGGCTACGCCGCGATCCATCCGGACTCGATGGCGGTGGTGGTCGGCGCCTCGGGCGCGATCTCCGGCCTGATGGGCGCGGCGGCCCGGACCATGGACTACCAGGGAGCCGTCGGGCCGGTTCTGGGGCCGCGTGTCATTTCGCTGGGCCTGGGCTGGTTGGTGGTGAACCTGGTCATGGCCGTCGTCGGCGGCTTTCCAGGCATGGGCGGCGCGGTCGCCTGGGAGGCGCACCTGGTCGGCTTCGCCGTCGGGGTCCTGCTGATCGGCCCTTTCGCGCAGTGGGCCGGACCGCGGGCTGAACCCGAAGCGTAAGCAGTTCCTGTTACAGCCGTAAGAGATAGAAGCGGCTGATCCCCATTGATCATGGGAGCTTATTGCGAGACCCTTGTTCCCTAAAGAACATAGGGAGACGCGCAGTGCTGGTTTCTCAGATCCTCAAGGACAAGGGTGATCTCGTGTTCACGGCCTCCCCACAGGAGACCGTCGGCGCCGCGGCGGCGCTACTTCATACAAGGCGGGTCGGGGCCATGGTGGTGGTCGACGACAAGGAGGCCGTGGTCGGCATCCTTTCCGAGCGCGACATCGTCCGGGTGATCGCCAAGGAAGGGGCCGGCGCGCTGACCAAGCCGATCGCCAGCTGCATGACCTCCAGCGTGGTCTTCGCCCAGCCGGACGAGTCGATCGACATTCTCCTGGAGCGCATGACCGACCGCCGCATCCGCCATCTGCCGGTGGTGAGGGGCGAGCGCCTGGCCGGCATTATCTCGATCGGCGATCTGGTGAAGTACAAGATCAGCGAGACTCAGGCCGAGGCCGACGGCCTCAAGGCCTACATCTCGGCGGGCTGAAGCCTTCACTGTGATCCTCGCTCAAGCAGCGAAGCGGTAGCGAGGATCACGAAGAGACGCGCTCCTTATATAGAGAGCGCTCTATATAGAGAGAGTAGGGCGCTAGCCCTCGATCAGCTCGGCGCCGACGCCCCTGGCGGCGTCGGCCACGCTGTAGCCTTCCAGCACCGCGGCTGTCGCGTCGCGTGCGCGCAGCAGCGCCTCGCGCAGGGCGCAGGTCGCCAGGTCGCGGCAATCCTCGCAACGCCGGAAGGCCGTGCGGCTGACGCACGGGGTCAGGGCCAGGGGGCCGTCGACTAGGCGGATGATCTCGGCGAAGTTGATCTGCTCGGCGGGACGGCCCAGCACATAGCCGCCGAACTTGCCGCGCCGGCTGACCACCAGGCCCTCGCGCGAGAGAGACAGAAGAATGGCTTCCAGGAACTTGCGCGGCGCATCGGCGCGTTCGGCCAGCTCACCAGCCGTGACCTGCCCGTCTTCACGAGCCAGTTCGATCATCGCGCGCAGGGCGTAACGCGCCTTCTGAGACAACATGGACGCCGACTACCTTATATAAGCGCGCGCCTACGAAGGCCGCGCTTGCAGAGTGTTCAGCCTTCTGAGGGAGGCGAGGCCCCAGTGCAAGTCCCGCGTGACGGCGTTCATGCACAGGGGAATGGCCTGTCTGGGGATGGAATCGCGATTCCCTGCTTGCCGGGTGGGAAATCGACCTCTAGAAGCCGCCCCTCGCTTCGGGGCCACGGCCCGCCGGACGAAACCTTGGCCTTCGGGGCTTGCGTTTCGGAAAGTGGATCGCTAAGTTCCGCAGCCTCAATCGAATCCCTTCGGACTTACGGCGCTCCCAAGCGGCGCGCCTCGGTCACCTTTTGCGCTCTGAAACGGCTCCGGCCTCGAAGAAAACAAAAGTGAAAAGGTTGGTTGACCCGGAGGTTTTGCTTCTGTAGAAGCCGCCCTCCAAGAAATGCTGAAGAGGTTCGCAAGAGCTTCCAAGTATTTCGACCCAGGAATGAGCTTCTTTCTTTTGAAAAAAGTTCTTGACTGGTTCCGGTGACTTCTTTAGAAGCTGCCGGCTCTGCCGAAGACCTCCGGGTCGGTTGGCGGTGAGGTCAGAAAGTTTTGAAAAAAACGATTTGACACGGAATTCGAGGTTCGCTAGATAGCCGCCTCCGCCGACATCGGGCGCTAAACGGATGGGGCCGCTGAGGCGGTTCGGGTCTTTGACATTGTTGATTTGGAAAGAGAAACGCAGGCGTCGGCGTCGCCAGGCAGCAGCTTCAGGGCTTCGCGCGCGTCTCGCTCCGC
>NZ_JAGIBH010000099.1 GCF_017744445.1 Caulobacter sp. | reverse complement strand
GCCACCGCCAGCTCGTCCGCCACCATCTTCGAGAAGAAATCGGCGCCCACCGGGCCGAGATGGGTATAGTCGAACGCCAGCTTGGCATCGCCGAGCGGCTCGGCCGCGGCATTGTTCTGCGGCGCAGCCGGTGCCGCAGGGGTTGCCGCCGGGTTAGCGATCGTCGTGCCGGTGAGCGCCATCGCCGAGACTTCGCGCACCGGCGCCACCTGGGCAAAGCGATTGGCCATCGACGGGCCCAGCGCCTCGACGGCATCGGCGCTGCGCTTGTTGAGATCAACCAAAGGCACGCCCAGCTCGGCCGCCACCTTGCGGATCGCATCGGCCCAGGGATCGAGATCGCGGTCGAGCTTCCCGCCCTTGAACTGGCGGCGGGTGAGCGGCGTCAGCAGGATCGGCTCGGCGCCGGCAGCACGCGCCTCCTTCACATAGAGGCGGAGGTTCGCCGGGAACTCGGTGGCAAGGTCGGTCGAGCGGCCCGGCTTGCCCGGCTGGTCGTTATGCCCGAACTGGATCAGCACATAGGTCCTGACAAAGCCCGGCGTCTTCATCTCGGCCAAGGCGAGGTCCCAGCTCCCTTCGGCCCGGTAGCTATAGGTGCTGCGCCCGCCGCGCGCGAGGTTCACGCAGGCGGCGGAGCTGGTG
>NZ_JAGIBH010000098.1 GCF_017744445.1 Caulobacter sp. | reverse complement strand
AGGTGCAGGAGCTGTCGACCACCCAGATCGGCGGTCTCTCGGCGACCCAGGTCGGCTCCATCTCGACCACCAACCTGCCGCTGCTGAACGCGACGCAGATCGGCGCCCTGTCGACCACCCAGCTCAAGGGTCTGACGACCGCCCAGGTCCAGGTCCTGTCGACGACGAACATCGGCAACCTGGCCGACACCCAGGTGGCCGCCCTGTCGGCGGCCCAGGTGGGCAATCTGTCGACCGCCGCCTTCTCGGCGCTGAACGCCACCCAGGTGGGCGCGCTGTCGGGAACCCAGATCAAGGGTCTGACGACCTCGCAACTGGTCGCCCTGACGACGACGGACGTCGGCGAACTTGCCGACACCCAGGTCGGGGCCCTGACGGCCACCCAGCTGGGCGCGCTGAACGCCACGGCCTTCTCGGCCCTGGACGCCACCCAGACCGCCGCCCTGTCGACGACCCAGATCAAGGGTCTGACCGTCAGCCAACTGAAGAACCTGACGACGACGGACATCGGCGAACTGGCCGACACCCAGGTGGGCGCCCTGTCGGGCACCCAGCTGGCGGCCCTGTCGCCGACCGGCTTCTCGGCCCTGAACCAGACCCAGGTGGCGACGCTGTCGGCGACGCAGATCAAGGGCCTGGCCACCAGCC
>NZ_JAGIBH010000097.1 GCF_017744445.1 Caulobacter sp. | reverse complement strand
ATCTTCGTCGGCGGCAAGCTGCTGACGACCCCGCTGCCGGGCATGGACGAAGACAGCAAGCTGTTCCAGGACCTGGACCTGCGGCCGATGGGCGGCCAGGTCCATGTCGAGGCCAAGGCGCATTCGCACGAGGTCATCGCGGCCGAGTAGGGCTCTTCTCCCGCGCTCTCGGCATCGGGTTCAGCAGGATGTCGCGGCGCTGGCTTTCGAGCTCGCGTCGCGTTTCCGCGGCGTCCGCCAGATATCCGGCCAGGATATGGGGCGGATAGTCCTTGGTCAGCACGCGCATGTCGTGCTCGGCCTCGTCCAGGATCGTCAGCACGCGATCGATCATATCCAGCCAGATCTGGTCGCCGTTCGGCAGACGACGCTTGCGGTGGCGGCCCTTGCCGAACATGCGCGCGTGGCGGGCGGGGATCAGGAGTTGGGTCATCGCGTTTTTCTCCTTTTGATGAGGGCGGCGCTGGCCCCTCCACCGGCTTCGCCGGTCCCCCTCCCCCAGCCGGGGGAGGAGAGGTACGGCTCTCTCTCCGCCCCGCTTGGGGGCGGACAGACCGCGTAGCGGTCAGGTGGGGGCCAGTGCCGAGGCACACGGCTTCGCCGCTTCACGCGGTCAGCCGCTGAAGGTGTGTGGGGAGGCGACGGAGCGGCCGGGCGAACCCGGAGACC
>NZ_JAGIBH010000096.1 GCF_017744445.1 Caulobacter sp. | reverse complement strand
ATTTCACCCCCACCGTCGTGCCGCCGGCGATCGCCTTGGCGACGGCGGGCGAGGGCGGGGCCTCGGCCCAGTCGCCGGCCTTCAGGGCGCCCAAGGCCTGTGCGGCCGCGGCGCTGCGGGCGTTCAGCTCGACCAGCGGCGTTCCGGTCTCGGCGGCCACGGCGCGCACGGCATCGGCCCACGGGACCAGGTCGTCGACCAGTCCGCCGTCCTTGAACTGCCGGCGCGACAGCGGCGTGACCAGCACCGGGTGAGCGCCGGCCGCGCGGGCCTCCTCGACATAGCGCTTCAGGTTGGCCGGGAACTCGGTCGCCAGATCGGTCAGCCGCTCGGCCCGGCCGTAGGCGTCGTTGTGGCCGAACTGGATCAGGACGTAGGTGTCGACGAACGGGCCGCCCTTCATCTCGCCCAGGGCCAGGGTCCAGGAGCCTTCCGACCGGTAGGTCTTGGTGCTGCGCCCGCCGCGCCCCAGGTTCACGCAGGCGACGTTCGAGGTCACCCGCGTGGCGCAGAACGCCCCGCCCCAGCCGCTGTTCACCGCCGTGGTCGAGTCGCCCACCAGCACGATCTTGGTCGCCTTGAACGGCGGCGGATCGGTCTGGGCGAGGGCGGGGGTCGCGACGAGGGCGGCGGCGAGGAGGAGGGGTTTGAGCATGGTGTTTCACCTCTTTCGCCGTCATCCCGGGC
>NZ_JAGIBH010000095.1 GCF_017744445.1 Caulobacter sp. | reverse complement strand
ATCCTGGCGCGTCACGATGCTCAACCCCGACGTGCTCACGGGCCAGGATCCCTGGTGGTACATGCCGGCGACCCTGCTTTCCCTTCCGTTGATCATCGCGACGCTGGGCGTGTTCTTCATACCCGGCAGTTCGCGCGACAACCGCTACGGACCCAGCCCGAGAGGCGCGCCGAGCGAGCGGGCTCCTAGCTCCTGATCAGGCTCGACAAGGCTAGCGCAGCTGGCTGTCCTTGCTGCCGCGGCGGTTGATCCCGCCCTGCACACGGCGCGCGTCGCGGCCCGACTGGCACGGCACGCAGGTGCGCACTCCAGGCAGCGCCTCGCGCCGCGCGGCCGGGATCGGCTCGCCACATTCGTCGCAGAACAACGCGCTTTCGCCAGCGGGCATGTCGGCCCGCGCGGCGAGCACTGCGTCCTTCACCGTGTCGTCGATCTGATCCTGCACCGCGCCGTCGCGCGTCCAGCCGCCTGCCATGTCGCCATCCTTTCCGTCGAACAACATGGGAAGGCGCGCCAGGGTTTCCACCTTGCGCGGACACCGCGCGGCGTTGCGTGCGTTGAGGGCGGATGATCATCGCCACCTACAACGTCAACGGCGTCAACGGCCGGCTGCCCGTTCTCCTCCGCTGGCTCGAGCTGCGCCGAGGATCAGCCGTGGCGTCAGCAGCTTGAAGGCGGCGCGGGCAGGAAC
>NZ_JAGIBH010000094.1 GCF_017744445.1 Caulobacter sp. | reverse complement strand
CCCCCACACTGACGACCTGCGCATCCGCCGCATCGACGCGCTGGTTCCTCCCGCGCAGCTGATCGCGGAAATCCCCTGCACCGAAGAGGTCTCCGACACCGTCGCCGACGCCCGGCGTGCGCTGCATCGCATCCTTCATGGGCAGGACGACCGCCTGGCGGTGGTGATCGGCCCGTGCTCGATCCACGACCCGGTCGCGGCGATGGAATACGCGCATCGCCTGCGTCCGCTGCGCGACACGCTCGGCGACGCGCTGGAGATCGTGATGCGCGTGTATTTCGAGAAACCGCGCACCACCGTCGGCTGGAAAGGCCTGATCAACGATCCTGGCCTGGACGGCAGCTTCGACATCAACAAGGGCCTGCACGTGGGCCGCACCCTGTTGCGCGACATCAACGCGCTGGGCCTGCCCGCCGGCTGCGAGTACCTGGACACGATCTCGCCGCAGTACATCGCCGACCTGGTCGCCTGGGGCGCGATCGGCGCGCGAACCACCGAAAGCCAGATCCATCGCGAGATGGCCTCGGGGTTGTCGTGCCCGGTCGGTTTCAAGAACGGCACCGACGGCAACGTGCGCATTGCAGCGGACGCGGTGATGGCCGCGTCCAATCCGCACCATTTCCTGGCCGTGACCAAGGACGGGCGCTCGGCGATCGCCGCCACCGCCGGCAATCCGGACGGCCACGTCATCTTGCGCGGCGGCAAGGCGCCCAACTTCGACGCCGCCGGCG
>NZ_JAGIBH010000093.1 GCF_017744445.1 Caulobacter sp. | reverse complement strand
GCCTGGCGCGGGGACGAGAGTTTTCAGCATTGGCTCTACGGACCGGTTCTGGACCAGCCCGATCACCTGATCGACGCCGTAGCCTCGGCCCGTGTCAGCCAGCCCGACTACGACGGGGCCCAACGTCGCGGCTTCGCTGAAAGCTTCGACCTGCACGATGAGTCCTCGTCGCTGCGGGCCGCGCGCGCGATCGTCGAGCGCCTGCCGGTCAAGGGCCGTCGTCTTCGATGAGCACGGAATCGAGCGTTCTCAAGCGGGTGCTGGCCAACGCCGGCGCCTTGCTCGGCGGTCGGACCGTCAACGCCGTGGTGGGCCTGGCCTACATCGCCCTGACCGCGCGCGGCCTGGGCACGACCCTGATGGGCATGGTGGTGCTGATCAACGCCTTCGCCCAGTTCCTGGGCGAGGTGGCCAAGTTCCAGTCCTGGCAGACGATGCTGCAGTTCGGGGCCAAGCCCTTGCTCGAGGGTGATCGCCCCCGGTTCCAGCAGGTCCTCCGCTTCACCCTGCTGCTCGACTCGATCGGCGCGGCCGTGGGCGTGACCCTGGGCGTCGTCGGCGCCTTGCTGTTCGGCCACCTGCTGGGCTGGCCGGCCGAATTGTCGCCGGTCGCGGCGGCGTACGCCCTGTCGATCGCCGTGATGGACTCGGCCACATCGGTAGGCTTGCTGCGCCTGTTCGACCGCTTCCGCTTCCTGGCCGCCGAACAGCAC
>NZ_JAGIBH010000092.1 GCF_017744445.1 Caulobacter sp. | reverse complement strand
GAAACCCTGGCAGGTGCGATCGCGGAAGGCGCGCGCGATGCCGGCGCCGAAGTGACCATTCGCCGTGTTCCCGAGACCGTTCCCGAAGACGTGGCTAAGTCGTCAGGCTTCAAGCTCGACCAGGCCGCGGAAATCGCGACCGTCGAGGAATTGGAAAGTTATGACGCCATCGTCATCGGCACCGGCACGCGCTACGGACGCATGTCGAGCCAGATGGCGTCGTTCCTCGACAAGACCGGCGGTCTGTGGGCCCGCGGCGCACTCAATGGCAAGGTCGGCAGCGCCTTCACCGTCACCGCCTCGCAGCACGGCGGCCAGGAAACCACCCTGTTCTCGATCATCACGAACCTGATGCACCTCGGCATGGTCATCGTGGGGCTGCCCTACAGCCATCAGGGCATGCTGACGATGGAACACATCACCGGCGGCAGCCCTTACGGCACCACGACTGTCACGGGCGGCGACGGCAGCCACCAGCCTACCGAGGTCGATCTGGAAGGCGCTCGCCATCAGGGCGGACTCGTCGCAAAGACTGCGATCAAGATCTTCGGATAAATAGAGCTCCCACGAAGAAGGGCGCGGTACCTCTGGTGCCGCGCCCTTTTTTGTTAGCTTTCTTCAGGCTTTGCGTTCGAGCTTGGAGAACAGCAGTCCAAGGCCTTCGGCAAGAGTGGGATGCGCAATGATTGCGTCCCGGATTGCCGTGTAGGGCAGCCCACCCAGCATCGCCATCTGCACGCTGGTCATGACTTCGCCCGCCTGCGCAC
>NZ_JAGIBH010000091.1:462-728 GCF_017744445.1 Caulobacter sp. | reverse complement strand
GCCGGTGCTGTATTCCCGTGCTCCGGCCCCGCTGCCGCCGGGCGTGGCGCGGACCTCGGTCGAGGGCAAGGCCGGCGACGCCCTGCTGGGCGCGGGCCTGCTGTGCGGTCTCCAGCCCAACGCCGACGACAGCGGCGCGGGCCGGGCCCGCGGCTATGACCCCGACGGCAAGTTCGTGGGCGCGAAGCTGGGGTTCAGGTTCTAGGCTCTACAGCCTCACCCCGCCCAGCCAGGTCTGCCACGCCACCACGAAGCCGCCGTGCAGC
>NZ_JAGIBH010000091.1:0-452 GCF_017744445.1 Caulobacter sp. | reverse complement strand
GAGACACGTAGAGGGCGGTGGAAACCGCGATCGCGATCCAGGGCCGGCGGTTCTCGTCGCGGCTGGGCACGAACAGGCCGCGGAACGGGATCTCCTCGCCCAGAGCCGGTACGAACAGCACGGTCAGCAGGCGTAGCGGCAGGCCGGGCGCGGTCTGGGTCAGGGCGTAGAGCCCGGTAGAGAAGCCGATGGCGGCCATCAGTCCTCCCGCGACCACGGCCGCCAGCCCGCACAACACCCAACCGCGCGCGTCGGGCAGGGTGGTCAGGGACCGGCGCAGGCGGCGGAGCGGGGAGGCTGACATGTCGCCAGCCTAGCGCATGCGCGGCTAGGCGGGTGTCGTCTCGTGGTTCATGGCCTCGGCGGCCAGGGCGACGTGCTCGGGGATGCGTCCTTCGGCTTTGCGCTCACTGTAGCGGTCGACGAGGTAGTCGGCCCGATCCCGCGTCAGC
>NZ_JAGIBH010000090.1 GCF_017744445.1 Caulobacter sp. | reverse complement strand
GGGCAAGTACGACGTGGGCGGCGACATCCTCGCCGCTTCGATCAACTACAAGTTCTGATCGGAACCGCCGTCCTGCGACACGAAAAAGCCCCGCTCCGGCGGGGCTTTTTCTTTGCCGGCGCCATCGCTGCCGCGGCGCCCGCCGTGCTCAGTACGGCAGCCCGGCCACGGGCAGCTCGATCGACCACACCGCGCCGGCACCGGTGAGGTACAGCGTGCGCCGCTGCGGCCCGCCGAATGCAGCGTTGGTCACGTTCGCGTCGACCTTGATCATCGCCAGCGCCTGGCCTTCCGGCGAAAGCACGCGCACATGCTGGCGGGTGTGCTCGGTGAGGTAGATGTTGCCGAGGCAGTCGACCGCCAGGCCGTCGGGAATGACCGCGTCGGTGACGAGGTCGCGATGCGCCTGCGGCCGGCCGTCGACCAGCGTGTACGCGCGCAGCAGGCCGTGGTCGCCGCCGCCGCTTACGTAAAGCGTGTTGCCGTCCGGCGACAGGGCGATGCCGTTGGGATTGGCGATGCTGTCGTCGACCACCGACACCGTGCCGTCCTGGTTGGACGCAAAATCGACCGTGACCTGGTCGAACGCCGGCTTCCACGCCGTGCGCGAGACGTCGGCCATCAGCGACCAGCGGTCGTTGAACTTGTGGGTCACGCTCAGGGTGGCCGAGGCCGGCAGGACCAGGGTGGCACGGCCGCTGGTGTCGACGTACTGGCCCGGGGCGGTC
>NZ_JAGIBH010000008.1 GCF_017744445.1 Caulobacter sp. | reverse complement strand
GGACGAGCTGGAACTGTCGGTCCGTTCGGCCAACTGCCTGAAGAACGACAACATCGTCTACATCGGCGACCTGATCCAGAAGACCGAAGCCGAGATGCTCCGCACCCCGAACTTCGGCCGCAAGTCGCTGAACGAGATCAAGGAAGTTCTCGCCGGCATGGGTCTGCACCTCGGCATGGACGTGCCGAACTGGCCGCCGGAGAACATCGAAGACCTGGCCAAGAAGTTCGAAGACCAAATCTAAGACTTCTTCGCTACCGCGCTTAATCCGGGCCGCTTCTTTCGAGAGGCGGCCTGGGCCTTTTGAAGCCGCACCCGCGGTGGAGGGCCCCGGCGCTTCGCTCTGACCCGGTCGGGAAAGACCAGGATTGGTGACAATCAGGCGCTCCTTGTCGGGACGCCGCTCGGGCGAAATGCCCAGGAGATAGAAAATGCGTCACGGTAAGGCTCACCGTAAACTCGGCCGCACCTCGGCTCACCGCACCGCCATGTTCGCCAACATGTCGGCCTCGCTGATCAAGCACGAGCAGATCGTCACCACCCTGCCGAAGGCCAAGGAACTGCGTCCGATCGTCGAAAAGCTGGTCACCCTGGCCAAGCGCGGCGACCTGCACGCTCGTCGTCAGGCCATCAGCTCGGTTCGCGACGTCGAACAAGTCGGCAAGCTCTTCGCGGTCCTCGGCCCGCGCTACAAGGACCGTCAGGGCGGCTACATCCGCGTCCTGAAGGCCGGCTTCCGCTACGGCGACAACGCCCCGCTGGCCGTCATCGAGTTCGTCGATCGCGACGTCTCGGAAAAGGGCAAGGACTCGGGTCCGGTCTTCACGGCTGACTCGGAAGACTAAGATCTTTCAGCGCAAGCTGAACGTAGAGGCCCCGGAGCGATCCGGGGCCTTTTTCGTTGTGCGCTAGGCGCGCTTGCAGACCCGTGAGCTGACCATCGCCGCATAGTCGGCGGCCGGTTGCAGCCCCATGCTGGCGCGGCGCTGGTCCAGGTTGGCGGGGTCCTCGGTCTCGAAGGCCGTCCAGACGCCCTGGTCGTCGCAGCGGCCCTGGCTGCCGTAGCGCTGCGGACGCTTCTGGGCGACGGCGACCCGGTCGTAGAGCATAGCGTAGCTGGTCGGGCGGGCCTTGCCCTCCTGAGCCAACTTCTCCAGCTGCGGCAGGATCTCGGCCTGGAAGGCGGCGTCGCGGTCGGCGTGTTGGGCCAGCAGGAAGGCGGCCTGGTCGGCCTCCTTGCCGTACGCATCGATCGTGTACCAGCCGTGCGCCTTCAGCCGCTCCTTGAGCCAGGCGGTGTTGGCCTGGTCGACCCCGCAGCCGTCCAGCTGGATGATGCGATGGGCGTAGCCGCGCGCGGCATCCGACAGGCCGGCAGCCCAGTGTATGCGTTGCATGGCGATGCCGACCTGGAAACGGGTCAGCTGGTCCTTGGCGGCGCGCGTATAGAGCTCGGCCAGTTCGGGGGAGGGGGCCTTGGCGGCCAGCTTGGCCCAATAGGCCGCGCCGCTGTAGGGCTGCGGAACCTCGAGACCAGCCAGGGCGTCGGCGTTCAGCTTGGAGGCCGCCGCGATCGCCGCCTCGGCCGACTTCAGCTCGGTCGCCTGTTCGGCGTCCGAGGTGGTCTCCTCCTTGAGCGTCTTCAACGCACGCTCGCGCGCATCGGCGTCGCACGTGTACTGCAGCGCCGTCATCTGGGCGTGAGCTGAAGAGACGCTCAGCAGGGAGCTGAACGCAGCGGCGGCGAGGAGCAATGGCGAAGCTTTCATGCCGCCAAGCTCCGCCGTGTTTGCGGCGAAGTTGTGTTCCGTGGAATGTCACTCCTGAGGTGGAGTACTCAGCCCTTCGGCTTCACCGGCCGCGCCGGATTGCCGACCACGGTCGCGCCCCGCTCCACATCGCGGGTGACCACAGCGCCAGCGCCGATCACCGCGTCGTCACCGATCGTCACGCCGGGCAGGATGATCGCCCCCCCGCCGATCCAGACATTGGCCCCGATGTGGATGGGCTTGCCCGACTCCTGGCCGGTGCGACGCAGAGCGGGGTCACGCGGATGGTCGGCGGTCAGGATCTGGACGCCGGGGCCGATGGCCGTGGCCTCGCCGATCGTGACCTCGGCGACGTCCAGGATCACGCAGTTGAAGTTCATGAACACCCGGTCGCCCAGCCGGATGTTGTAGCCGTAGTCGACGAAGAACGGCGCGCGGACGGCGACGTCCTGGCCGACCGATCCCAGGCCCTGAGCCAGCAGCATCGGACGCTCATCCAGGCCGGAGGCGTTGTAGCGGTCCATCCAGGTCTGGGCCACGCGCTGGTCGGCCTGCAGCTCGGCGTCGACGACATAAAGTTCGCCGGCCAGCATCCGTTGCTTCTGGGTCTTCACGCGACAACTACTCCTTGGTCAGGTCCTGGCGGCGGAACAGGAACACCGCCGCCGCGGCCAGGGCTATGGTCCAGGCGATCAAGGCCGCCAGGGCCGCGCCGGCCGAGCCGCTGGCGGCGCCCAGCTGGGTGGGATCCAGCAGGCTGGCGCGCAGCAGGTCGGCGTCGAACACCGGCAGGGTCAAAAGCTTCCAGCTGGGCTGACCCTGTTCCATCAGGCGCAAGGTGCTGGCCAGGATGGTCTGGATGAACCGCGCGCCCAAACAGACGATGACCACGCCCATGGTCGAGCGCGAGATCACGCCCACCAGGGCGGCCAGCGCGGCCAGGGTCATGGCCTCCAGCCAGGTGATGGCCAGCACGCCCAGCACGTCGAACGCGTTGGCTCCGAACATCGAGGCGGCGAAGGTCTTGCCGTTGATGGCCGCGCCGATCACAGCGGCGATGGCGGACAGGACGGCGGTCAGGATCAGGCTCCAGAACACCGCCTCGCCGACGACGGTCAGCTTGGCCAGCAGCAGGTTCTGGCGGGTGTTGCGCGGGGTCAGCAGCCGCCAGGTCTCCCAGCGGTAGTCGCCGGCCAGCACGGCCGCCGCGCCGATCATCAGGAACAGGGCGTCGAAGGTGCCCGCGCCGCTGGACAGCGCCTTGATCACCTGGTCGACCAGGCCGATCCCCAGGCCGGGCATCGGCTTCTTGATCATGAAGCGCAGGAACAAGTCGCCCCCCACGCCCATCATGAAGCCGACGATGGGGGCGAAGCAGAAGCCCCAGAACAGGGCCGAGCGGTCGCGCAGCAGGCGGAAGCGTTCGGCGGCGATGGCGTCGGCGAGCATCAGGCGGCCCCCCCTTGCGCGTTTGCGGTCGTCTCGAGGGTCTTGAGGTAGACGCCTTCCAGGTCGGCGTCGCGCCAGCGGGCCTCGGTGATCTCGACCCCGGCCTCGACCAGGGCGCGGATCAGGGCGGGCGCCTCGTCGCGGCGGATGTCGGCCAGGGCCGCGTCGGCGCCGTCGGCGACGCCCTTGGCGCCCAGCACGGCCAGGACTTGGGCGATGGGCGAGGCGGCGGTGATGCGCAGGCGGGCCTCGCCGGCGGTGAGGTCGGCCACGGCCCCCTCGGCCACGACCTTGCCCTTGGACAGGATGGCGACCCGGTCGCAGACGCGGCGCACCTCGTCCAACTGGTGGCTGGCCAGGATGACCGTGACGCCCTCGCGCTGGGCCAGGTCCACAATCAGGGCGCGGATCTCCTGGATGCCGGCCGGATCCATACCGCTGGTCGGCTCGTCCAGGATCACCAGCTCTGGCTTGCTGAAGAAGGCGGCCGCCAGGCCCAGGCGCTGCTTCATGCCGACCGAGTAGCCCGAGGTCGAGCGGTCGGCGGCGTGGGCGATGCCGACCCGCTCCAGCCAGCCGTTGATATTGGGATCCTTGAGACCGCTCTCCAGGGCCAGCATCTTGAGGGTGTCGCGGCCGGTCAGATAGGCCGGATAGCGCGGCGTCTCGATCATCGCCCCGACCTTGCGCAGGGCGTTGATGTCGCCGGCTGGCGCGCCAGACAGGCGCACCGCGCCACTGGTCGGGCGCACCAGGCCCAGGGCGATGCGGAAGAGGGTGCTCTTGCCCGCGCCGTTGGGGCCCAGCACCCCGAACACGCCGCCGGCGGGAATGGCCAGGGAAAAGTCGTCGAGGGCGCGCACCGCCCCGTAGGTCTTGGTGAGGCGGTCGGCCTCTAGGGCGATCGACATGCGGGATTCCCGTGCGCCGAACGAGTCGGCTCGACGCGGGGACTATGGCGGCCCGCCGCGCATGCGCCAAGTTAAGAGCCGGTCATGCTCCAGCTGAACGCTGGTCGTCATACGGCTGCAACGTTGGACGTCGATCAGGGTCGAAATTCTGGTTTCCGTGAGTGCGTCGATGCTGGTCCGCCGCGTCCTGTCCTTGGTTCTGGCTGCTGGCCTAGCTCTGTCGGCTGGCGTCGCCGTGGCGCGCGAGAAGGCTCCGCACCTGACGATCCTGGTGTCAATGGACGGCTTCCGGGCCGACTATCTGGACCGTGGCGTGACGCCGAACCTGAAGGCCCTGGCCGACGACGGCGCGCGCGGGTCGATGCGGCCCTCGTTCCCCAGCCTGACCTATCCGAACCACTACACCCTGGTGACTGGCAAGCGCCCGGACCGCAACGGCGTCGTCGGCAACGAGATGGAGGACGCGGTCATCGGTGGGCCGAAGTTCAAGATGAACGGCCCGAACGCCAACGATCCGCGCTGGTGGAACCAGGCCAAGCCGTTCTGGTGGTCGGTCGAGCGCCAGGGCAAGAAGGCCGCCGCGATGTTCTGGCCGGGCTCGGAGGTGGCGATCGACGGCGTCCGCCCGACCCACTGGATGAAATATGACCACGACCTGGCCTACGACACGCGCGTCGACCAGGTCTTCGCCTGGATGGACCAGGCCGACGGCCCGCCACTGGCCTTCACCACCCTTTATTTCGATGCCGCCGACACCGAAGGTCACCACTACGGACCCAGTTCGCCCGAGCTGACGGCGGCCCTGGTCGAGCTGGATCGCAACATCGGCCGTCTGGTCGATGGGCTGAAGGCGCGCGGGCGCTTCGAGAACACCGACATCGTCCTGGTCGCCGACCACGGCATGGCGCCGCTGCCGGCCGCCAACCGCATCGTGCTGGACGACCTGATCGACCTCTCCAAGATCCACCTGGTGACCCGGGGCGCGGTGACCAGCTTCTCGCCCGAGCTGGGCCAGGCCAAGGCGGTCGAGGCGGCGTTCCTGGGCAAGACCCTGCCGCACATGACCTGCTGGAAGAAGGCCAGGATCCCGGCCCGCTTCCACTACGGCCGCAATCCGCGCGTGCCCGCGATCGTCTGCCTGTCGGAGACCGGCTGGTACACCACCACTGCCGAAGCCCGGAAGAAGCCCGGCAAGTGGGATGGTCGCGACGGCGGCGCGCACGGCTTCGACCCCTACGATCCGGCCATGCGCGCGGTGTTCGTGGCCCACGGCCCGTCGTTCAAGCCTGGCGTCGTGCTGCCGGCCTTCGACAATGTCGACGTCTATCCGCTGCTGGCCAAGGTCACCGGCGTGAAGCCCGAGAAGGTCGACGGCTCGCTGAAGGTCGTGGGCCAGGCGCTGCGCTAGCCGGCCCGCGTCTCGTAGATCGAGATCGAGCCGCTGGGCGTGGCGATGCGGTCGCGTTCGGACACCGCCGACAGACCGCTGGCGCGCATCAGGCCGGGCAGGGCGCCGACGGCGTTGAACTCGGTGCGTTCGAAGCCGTCCACGGCCTGAACGAAGCGGAACAACAGTCGCATCAGACCACGCTGGCGGCCGTAGTCGGCAATCAGCACCCGGCCGCCGGGACGCGCTAGCCGCGCCATGGCCTGCAGGATCGCGCCCTTCACCGGCACGTCGCACTGGTGCAGCACCAGGCTTGAGATCACCGCGTCGGACACCTGCCGGCCCACCAGCGCGTCGGCCTGATCGCCCAACCCCTGACGCCACTCGATCTCCACACCGGCGCGCTGGGCCTTGGCGAGGGCGATGGCCAGTACGGCCGGATCCGGATCGATCCCGACCATCCGCACCCCGGGGCGCGCCCGCTTGATGGCGATGGCCTGTGAGCCGGTGCCGCAGCCGATGTCGACGATCAGCTCGCCGTCTTGAGGGGCCAGGGCCTTCAGCAGCGCCTTGCGCCAGCGGCCCTCGCGGCTGACGAGCGCCAGGACGAGATCATAGGCGCGTGTTAGTTCGGGGCGTCCCAGGGCGGGGACGTAGTGGGCTTGTTCGGTCATCGAGATCCTCCTGGCCGCCAAGATGGCGGATCGCGCCGGAGGGTCTTGGACCGAACGCTTGGAGGGCTTGTGGCAACGAACGCCGGATGGTCCGGGAAGATCTGGATCGGCAGGGACTGGTGGTGCTTCGAAGGCGCGAGCGGCGACTCGAAGGCCCATGGCCACCTCTGCGCCCAGGTCGTGGTCGGGCTGGACGGGCCGGCGCGGGTCGAGGCCGAGCAGGGTGTTGTCGAGGCGCCAGTGGTCGTCATCCCGCCTGGCGTAAGCCACCGGCTGCTGGGTGGTCCGATCCGGGCGATCTATCCGAGGCCGTTGGGGCGGCTGGCCCGGCGATGGGGCGTCGCGGGTTGGTCGGCCGTGGCCGCCGCGCCAGATGCCTGGACGCAGCGGCTCACCGACGGCGACTTGGTCGAGACCCTGAACGCCGAGGCAGCCTTGGGCGAGGCTGTGGTGATCGATCCGCGCCTGAAACTGGCCCTGCACGCGCTGGACGGCGACCTCAGCCTGGCGAACCTCGCCGCGCGGGCTGGCCTGTCGGCGCCGCGCCTGCGGGCCTTGACCCAGGCCGAGCTGGGCGCGCCCCTGGCCCATTGGCGGCTGTGGCTGCGGCTGGAGACGGCGCTGTTGCGCTTGCGGGCCGGGGAGGGTCTGGCCATCGCCGCCGCCGAGGCGGGCTTTGCCGACCAGTCCCATCTGAACCGCGCCATGAGCCGGTTCTTCGGGATCACGCCGCTGACCGTGGCGCGCCTACTTGCGTAGATAGTTTCGATATGCATTAAATATTGTCGTTCATTGGAAGGATATCCGCCATGTCCGACTCCCGCCCCGGTCTGGTCTCCGCGCTCGTCTATCGCGATCCCAAGGCCGCCATCGCCTTCCTGGAGAAAGCATTCGGCTTCGACCTCTCCCTGCTGATTGAGGACGCCGAGGGCAACCTGGCCCATTCGCAGATGGAATATGCCGGCCATCGGATCATGATCGGCAACGAGTGGAGCGAGAACCACGCCAGCCCGGCCTCGATCGGAGCCCGGAACACCCAGTCCGTGCACATCTACATCGCCGCCGATGTCGATGGTCACTGCGAGCGGGCCAAGGCGGCCGGGGCCGAGATCCTGGCGCCGCCCGAGACCCAGTTCTACGGCGCGCGCACCTATCGCTGCCGCGATCCGGAAGGCCACATCTGGACCGTGTCGGCCGATGTCGAAGTCGTCTCGACCGACGAGATGGAAAAGCGTAGCGGCCTGAAGATCGCGGTCGGGGCCGGATGATCACACCCGACGACTTCCGCCGGCTGGCGCTGTCGATGCCGCAGGCGATCGAGAGTTCGCACATGGGCACGGTCGACTTCCGGTGCGGCAAGATCTTCGCGACCCTGGGCAATCCCGACGCCGACTGGGCGATGGTCAAGCTGACGCCGGACCAGCAGGAGATGCGTCTCGCCGCCGAGCCGAACGTCTTCGTCCCGGTGCCCGGCGGCTGGGGCAAGGGCGGGGCGACCCGCCTGCGTCTGGCCGCCTGCGACGAGGACACCGCACGCGGCGCATTGCTGGACGCCTGGCGCAACGTCGCGCCGAAGAAGCTGCTGTGAGCGAGGCCCTCGACCGCACCCTGGCGGCCCTGGCCGATCCGCACCGGCGGCGCACGGTCGACCTGCTGCGCGAGCGGCCGCGCCGGGCCGGCGAGCTCGCGGAAAGCCTGGGCCTGACCCCACCGGCCATGAGCCGCCACCTGCGCGCCCTGCGCCAGTCGGGCCTGGTCGAGGAGAGCCATCCGGAGTTCGACGCCCGGGTCCGAGTCTACCGTCTGCGGCCCGAGCCGATGGCGCAGCTGAAGGCCTGGTTGGAAGCGGCCGAGGATCACTGGGTCGACCAGCTGTCGGCCTTGAAGGCGCATGTGGAGAGCAAGACCCAAGGGGAGGGCGAGTGAGTTCCAAGATCCTGGTCGCCCTGCGCATCGCCGCGCCGCCGGAGGCAGTATTCGACGCGTTTACGGACGACATCGCCCTGTGGTGGCGGCCCAACACCCTGTTCTCGTTCACCCCGCGCTCGCCGGGCGTCATGGCCTTCGAGGACGGCCGGCTGGTCGAGCGCCTGGCCTCGGGCAAGGTGTTCGAGGTCGGCAAGGTCAGGGTCTGGGAACGCGGCGCGCGGCTGGTGTTCGGCTGGCGGCAAGCCAGCTTCGAGCCTGGCATGGACACCGAGGTCGAGGTTCGCTTCGACCCAGTCGATGACGGCACCCGCGTGACCGTCGAGCATCGCGGTTGGGACACCGTGCCGGCGCAGAACGTGGCCCGGCACACCTTCCCGAACGCCATTTTCCTTCAGCGGCATGGCGAGTGGTGGCGGGCGTTGCTGGCGGGGCTTGCGAGTAGGGCGAACACCGTCCAACTAGGGGCCGCCGGGGAGGGCGACGCATGAACCAACCGATCACAGGCGCGAAGCGACAGGCCGCCCTGGGCTTCATCTTCGTCACCGCGACCCTGGACGTGCTGTCCCTGGGCGTGATGATCCCCGTCCTGCCCAACCTTGTGAAACAGTTTGGCGGCGGCGACACCGCCGTGGCTGCCGACTGGACCGTGCTGTTCGCCACCACCTGGGGCGTGATGCAGTTCTTCTGCTCGCCGATCCTGGGCCTGATGTCCGATCGCTGGGGCCGTCGTCCGGTGATCCTGACCTCGATCTTCGGTCTTGGGATCGACTTCCTGTTCATGGCCTTCGCGCCGACCCTGTGGTGGCTGTTCGTCGGGCGGATCCTGAACGGCATGACGGCGGCCAGCTTCTCGACCGCCGGGGCCTATGTCGCCGACGTCACCACGCCCGAGAACCGCGCCAAGGGTTTTGGCCTGATGGGCGCGGCGTTCGGCGTCGGCTTCACCTTCGGCCCGGCCCTGGGCGGCTGGTTGTGGAAGTTCGACCACCATGCGCCGTTCCTGGTCTGCGCGGGCCTGGCCCTGATGAACTGGCTGTACGGCTTCTTCGTCCTGCCGGAGTCGCTGCCGCTCGAGCGTCGCCAGCCGCGCTTCGACTGGAAGAAGGCCAATCCGGTCGGCTCGCTCCGGCTGCTGCGCGGCCATCCCGGTCTGCTGGGCCTGGCCGGCGTCGGCTTCCTGTTCCAGCTGGCGCACAACGTTCTGCCCAGCGTCTTCGTGCTCTATATGGGCTACCGCTATGGCTGGAGCCCGGACGTCATCGGCCTGACCCTGATGGCCAGCGGCATCTCCGGGATCATCGTCCAGGCCCTGATCGTCGGCCGGGTGGTCAAGGCGGTGGGCGAGCGCGGAGCGTTGCTGATCGGCCTGTTCTCGGGCTTCGCCGGCTTCATGATCTACGGCCTGGCCCCGACCGGTTTCCTCTATCTGTGCGGCTTGCCGCTGTTCTCGCTGACCGGCCTGATCCAGCCTGGCCTGATGGGGCTGATGACCCGTCGGGTGGCTCCGAACGAGCAGGGGCAGCTGCAAGGCGCCAACTCGGCGATGATGGGCATCGCGTCGATCATCGGCCCGCCGCTGTTCCTGCTGCCGTTCGCCTTCGCCATTCGCCACGACGCGACCTTGCACCTGCCAGGCCTGCCCGTGCTGATCGCCGCGGCGCTGATGCTGGCCTCGACGCTTCTGGCCTACGCCAAGGCTCGTCCCGCGCCGGCAGCGGAACCCCAAGCGGCCTGACGCCTTAGAGTCGCCCGAAAGCTCGGCTGAGGTCGCGGATACTATTCTAGGAGCCTTTCTTGAAGACCACCCTTCGCGCCCTGCTGCCCGTCGCCGTCCTGCTGGCCGCCTGCTCGAACCCGACGGGCCAGACCCAGGCCCAGCAGATCCCGGATATGCCCGCGCCGACCAAGCGCGTGCCGGCTGACTCCGCGTCGATGAAGCTGTCGTTCTCGCCGGTGGTGAAGAAGGCTGCGCCGGCCGTGGTCAATGTCGCCAGCCGCCGGGTGGTGCGCCAGCGCGTCGACCCGTTCTGGGACTTCTTCATGGGCGGCGGCGCGCCGCGCGAGCAGGTGCAGGGCTCGCTGGGTTCGGGCGCGATCGTCCGCGCCGACGGGGTGATCATCACCAACCACCACAACATCGAAGGCATCGTCGAGGGCAAGGGCGACATCACCGTCCAACTGGCCGACCGCCGTGAGTTCCCGGCCACCGTGCTGCTGGACGATCCGCGCGCCGACCTGGCCGTGCTGAAGATCGACACCAAGGGCGAGAAGCTGCCCGTCATGGCCATCGACGACCAGGAACAGCTGGAAGTCGGCGACCTGGTGCTGGCCATGGGCAACCCGTTCGGCGTCGGCCAGACCGTCACCAACGGCATCGTCTCAGCCCTGGCCCGCACGGACGTCGGCGCGGCCGACTTCGGCAGCTACATCCAGACCGACGCGGCCATCAATCCCGGCAACTCGGGCGGTCCGCTGGTCGACATGGACGGCGACCTGGTGGGCATCAACACCTTCATCATCTCGCGCTCGGGCTCGTCTTCGGGCGTCGGCTTCGCCATCCCGGCCAATGTGGTGCGCCAGGTGGTCGGCGCGGCGCTGGGCGGCGCCCATGTCGTGGTGCGGCCCTGGTTGGGCGTGAAGGGCCAGCCGGTGACCGGCGACATCGCCCGCAGCCTGGGCATGACCGCCCCGCGCGGCGTGCTGATCGCCCAGGTCTATCCCGGCTCGTCGGCCGATCGCGCCGGCCTGAAGGAAGGCGACGTCATCCTGTCGATCGACGGCCGTCCGGTGAACGACGAGGGCGGCGGCGCCTTCGCGATCGGGGCGCACAAGGTCGGCGATCGCGTGCCGATGCAGATCCAGCGGGGCGACAGGGAGCAGACCATCACGGTCCGCGCCGACGCCGCGCCGGAAACCCCGGCCAAGGACGAGCGCGCCATCAAGGGCAACAATCCGTTCGCCGGCGCGACCCTGGTCAACCTGTCGCCCGCCGTGGCCCAGGAGCTGGGCGTGGATCCGTTCCTGGGACGCGGGGTGCTGGTCACCCAGATCGGCCAGGGCTACGCCATGAGCGCGGGCCTGCGTCCGGGCGATTTCGTCCGCGAGATCAATGGCCGTCCGATCAACACCGTCGCCGATGTGGCCTCGGCGACCTCGGGGCAGGGCCGCAACTGGACGGTGACGATCGAGCGTCAGGGCCAGCGGATCACGGCGCGTCTGACGCTCTGACCTCCCAGGCCGCGCGGGCCAGCAGGGAGAACATGGCGATCAGCACGATCGGCCCCAGCGGGATCGCCTTGAAGGCCTCGGAGAAGATGATCAGCGGCAGGCAGTAGGCGGCCAGGGCGAAGATGCGTTCGCCCGGCCGCCAGGCTTGGCCCGGCGCCATGCGCACGATGGCCAGGGTGACGGCGGCGGCAGACACCATCGGCATGTCGTAGATGAAGGCGTAGGGGCTGGTCAGGAACAGGCCGACCTGCAGCGCGGCAGCGTCCAGGGCGCCGGGCGCGGGCCGGTGGCGGCTGCGGTGGAACAAGACCAGCAACACGACGACCACGACCGTCGCCACGACCAGCTGGATGGCCGTGAAAATCGGTGGACTGACACCCGCTTCGCGCAGACCGGCGGTCACGGTTGGCATCATCCAGCCCAGCGTGCTCCAATCGCGCTCCACAAGGCGGGAGAAGGCGGGGAAGGCCTTCAGCCAGGTCAGCCAGGCATCGAAGCCGAAGACCAGCACGCTGGTCGCGGCCAGGGCCAGGACGGTCAGGCAGGCCGCCGCCAGCGGATGCCAGCGCCGTCCGGCCAGCAGCACCAGCGGCACGAGGACGAAGATCTGCGGCTTGCAGGACAGCAGGCCCAGCAGGACGCCCGCCAGCCAGGGGCGCTTCTCCATCAGGCGGAAGCCGCCGATCAGCAGAGCGGCGGTGATCAGGCCGTTCTGGCCGAAGATGATCGTCAGGACCGTGGTCGGCGCCAGCACCGCTAGCCAGGGCAGGCGCGTCCCGCGCTCGGTCACGCCGACGGCCAAGGCGAAACCGATCAGCCCCACGGCCGTCCACACGGCGAAGGCGGGCAGGTAGCCCAGTAGGCCCAGGGGCGCCAGGAACAGCAGCAGCGTCGGCGGATAGACGCACGGATAGAACTTGTGAAAGCCCGGCGCCAGCGCGTGCTGGACGCTCTGCAACAGCTTGAAGTCATAGATCTGCTCGGCCGGATGCGCGTGCAGGAAGCGGCCGAAGCTCCAGAAGGCGTAGAAGTCCGCGAACAGAGGATCGCCGTCCGCCGCGTGCGTGCTCAGGTATCGGAAGATGGCCAGCGCCTGGTAGAGCACCAGCGCGGCCACGGCGACTGCCAGCATCAGGCGGCTGTTTGGCGCTCCCGACTTCTCGCGCTGGTCGTCCATGCCCATCCCCCTGGTTGGGGCGCACTGTGAGGGCAAGGTGATAATGGGACTTGAACGGGCGAGCCTGCTAGAAGGGCGGCATGTCCGATCTCTTTCAGGCCGCCGGCCTGACTCCCCACGCGCCCGCGCCGCTGGCCGACCGCCTGCGGCCCCAGAGCCTCGACGAGGTGGTAGGGCAGCAGCACCTCCTGGGCCCTGAAGGTCCCATCGGCCGCATGGCCGCCGCTCATCGCCTGGCCTCGATGATCCTGTGGGGGCCGCCCGGCACCGGCAAGACCACCATCGCTCGTCTGTTGGCCAAGGCCGGCGGCTACGAGTACCAGCAGATCTCGGCCGTGTTTTCGGGCGTCGCGGACCTGAAGAAGGCCTTCGAGCAGGCCCGCGCCCGCCGCATGGCCGGCCAATCGACCTTGCTGTTCGTCGACGAGATCCATCGCTTCAACCGCGCCCAGCAGGATGGTTTCCTGCCATTCGTGGAGGAGGGGATCGTCACCCTGGTCGGGGCCACGACCGAGAACCCCTCGTTCGAGCTGAACGGCGCTCTGCTGTCGCGCTGCCAGGTCTTCGTGCTCAAGCGCCTGGGTGAAGACTCGCTGGACCAGCTGCTGCAACGCGCCGAGGCCGCCGAGAGCCGGCCGCTGCCGATCGACGCCGAGGCGCGGCAGGTCCTGGTGTCGATGGCCGACGGCGATGGCCGCTACCTGCTGACCCTGGCCGAAACCCTGTTCTCGATCGGGACCGACAGCCCGCTGAACCCGACCCAGCTGGGCCAGTTCCTGCAGAAGCGCCGCCCGGCCTACGACAAGGACCGCGAGGAGCACTACAACCTCATTTCGGCCCTGCATAAGTCGGTGCGCGGCAGCGATCCCGACGCGGCGCTGTACTGGCTGGCGCGGATGCTGGAGGGCGGCGAGGATCCGCTGTTCATCGCCCGCCGCCTGGTGCGCATGGCGTCGGAAGACATCGGCGCGGCCGATCCGCTGAGCCTGCTGCTGACCACGGCCGCCAAGGACGCCTACGACTTCCTGGGATCGCCCGAAGGCGAACTGGCCCTGGCCCAGGCCGTGGTCCACATGGCCAGCGCGCCCAAGTCGAACGCCGTCTACAACGCCTACAAGGCCGCCCGCCGCGCCGCCAAGGAGACCGGCAGCCTGATGCCGCCGGCCCATATTCTCAACGCGCCGACCAAGCTGATGAAGTCGCTGGGTTACGGTGACGGCTATGCCTACGACCACGATGTCGAGGGCGGGGTGTCGGGCCAGAACTACTTCCCGGACGGCATGGCCCGACAGCGGTTCTACGATCCCAAGCCCATCGGCGCCGAGGCCAAGGTGCGAGAGCGCTTGGAAGCCTGGGGCAAGGTGCGTAAGGACGGCAAATGAGCAGTCCGAAATTCCGCCGTCCGCCCGGCGTCGCCAAGCCCAAGGCCGTCGAGTGCCCGATCACCCTGACGCCCGAAGAGATCGAGGCGGCCAAGTCGTGGGTGCTGTACGAGGACGAGGCGATCATCGTGCTGGACAAGCCCTCGGGCCTGTCCAGCCAGGGCGGCCGGATCAAGGCCCATACGCTGGACGACCTGCTGTGGGCGTTCGCCAAGCCGGGCAAGGCGCGGCCGCGCCTGATCCACCGCCTGGACCGCGACACTTCGGGCGTGATCCTGACGGCCAAGACCAAGCCGGGCGCGGCCTTCCTGGGCGAGGCCATGATGGCCAAGCGCTTCCGCAAGAGCTACCTGGCCATCGTCGCGCCGGGCGCGCCCGAGCCCAAGGGCGGCATGATCGACAGCCCGCTTCGCCGCGAGTCGATCGGCCGCGAGGCCTATATGCGGGTCTGCGAGCCGGACCATCCGGACGCCGAGACCGCCCGTAGCCGCTATCGCACCCTGGCCAGCAACAGCGTGGCCGCGCTGGTCGAGCTGTCGCCGGACACCGGCCGCATGCACCAGCTGCGGGTTCACATGGGCTCGATCGGTCGCCCGCTGGCGGGCGACAGTCGCTACGGCGGCGCACTGATGCTAGGCGGCGTGGCCGTGCCGCGCCTGATGCTGCACGCCGCGCGCCTGACCTTTCCGCACCCGCTGGGCGGCGAGCGCAAGATCGCGGCCCCGCTTCCGTCCGATTTCACGGCCATGCTTGCGGCCCTCGAACTGTCAGTCCCGGAACAGCCAGGTTCCGAGGCCGTTGATCAGGTCTGAAGAGGCACGAACGCCATGAAGATCGCAAAACCGCTTATCGCCGCCGCTCTATCGGGCTTTTTGCTCGCCGCGTGCGCCACCGCGCCAACCGTCTATCGCGCCCAGGCCGGCGCGCCCAATGACGTTGGCTACACCGAATATCGGCTGGAGGCCGGTCGCTATCGCGTGACCTTCCAGGGCGGCCCAGGTGCGCCCGAGGCCCAGATCGCCGACTACGCCCTTTTGCGCGCGGCCGAGCTGGCCCTGCGCGATGGCTACGACTGGTTCCGGATCGCGGATCGCTCGACCACGTCCAGCGGCTATGATCGTGGTCCCCGGATGTCGGTGGGCGGTGGTTCGGCCAGCTTCGGCCGTCGCTCCAGCGTCGGCATCGGCCTGGGCACCAGCTTCAACCTGGGACCGGGCCCGGCCTTCTCGCGCTCGATCGAGGTGGTGTTTGGCAAGGGCGCCGTGCCGAAAGACCGCGACGCCTATGACGCGCGCGATGTCGTCAAGAACGTCGGCTACGGCCGTCAAAGGACCTGAAGTTCCACGGACCCGTTTCCCCGGCGAAAGCCGGGGCCCAGATGGAAAAGCGCTGGGTGGGGTCTATAAGCGCTGCGCTTATCCAATCAGCCCAAGCGCCATGAGATCTGGGTCCCGGCTTTCGCCGGGAAGATCGGAATAGGGGTTTAAGCCGCCGCCTGCTTGGCCAGCGGATAGTTGGCGCGCAGCGAGGCGTGCGTCAGGCCGGCGGTGTCGGCGGCGGCGAAATAGCCTTCCTGCGGCAGGCCCTGCAGGATGGTCATCGGCGCCAGGCCGCGCGAGTCCCGACCGAAGGCCATGATGTCCATGGCGATCTTGGCCGCTTCGCCCGACAGGTCGGAGCCATCCAGGGCCAGGCCGGCCAGGCGGGCGTCGCGCAGGACGCGCAGCGCTTCCTTGTCCGGCGGCACGCGGGCGATGACGCCGCGGGTCAGGGCGCGCAGCAGGCCGACCACTTCCAGCAGGCGACCGGCGGGCGTGCCGCGCGTGACGTCGACCAGCTCGATCTGAACGCCGCCGCGCAGCAGGGCCAGCGACAGGCCAGCGGTGCCGGTCAGCAGGTCACGGCCGCGCTGGGTGCCCAGCGTGCGGAACGAGGCTGGCAGGATCAGTTCGGGCGTGTTCGGGCCTTGGGCCGAACGCGCGAAGACGGCCGCGTATTTCAGCGTCGACTCGTCGATGAAGGCGACGTCGCGGTCCGACAGCTTGGTCAGGGCGCGGGCCGAGGCTTGGCGACCGCTGGCCAGGTGGGTGACCATCGGCTCGATGCGCACGGCGGTGGTGACGTTGCGGCGCAGGCTGACCACGTGTTCCAGCGTGAAGTCGACCCGCAGGGCCGCGCCGCCGGCGGTGGTGAAGGCCACCGGGGTGCGGCGGGACTCGTCGGCGGGATCCACGGCCACGCGGACCGGCGAACGGGCCGAGTCACGGCGAGCGCGGGCGGCCAGGACGACGGCGGCGTCGATCGGCTTGCAGACGGCTTCGCCGCCCTCGATGCCGACGACCGAGCGGATGCCCAGGTCCATCGGCGAGGCGCTGCCCAGCAGGTGGGTCAGGACGTCCTCGAGAATCTTGACGCTGGTCGCCTGGGCGGCCAGGCCCTGATCGTTGTTCATGGCGATCAGGAATTCGCTGTCGGAGATGCGGGCGCGCATGTCCTGGCGGTCCAGGTGCTCGTTCAGCTTTAGCTCGACATAGGTCCAGACATCGCCGCGCTTCTGGCTCCACCACTCGCCAGCCCACTGGCGGATGGACTTGATGCTGATGACGTTGACCGAGCCGCGCGCCACCATGTCATTGCCCGTCAGGCGCTGAAGCACCGGACCCGGCAGGGCCACGCGTTCGGTCGCGTCTGAGGGGGGAGGGGTGTCGAAGGGCATGGGTCTGGCGCTGTTTAAGACACGTGCAGAGTGCGTGGCCGCGCTTAACCGTGGGTTTTGAAAGAGGGTTTACAACCGCGTTTACCTTGAAAGAAATCGGGGAAAAACAAGGGAACTGCGGTGGGTGCTTGGCGTTCACGCCCGCTCGGCGCATAAGGCGTTTATGAACAAGCTGCTTCTGGTGGCCGCTGGCGGCGCCGTCGGCTCGGTCGCGCGCTATCTGGTCGGCGTCGGGGCCATGCGGGTCATGGGACCCGGCTGGCCGTATGGCACCTTCACCGTCAATGTCGTGGGCGGCTTCCTGATGGGATGCCTGGCCTCGTGGCTGGCGCATCGCGGCAGTTCGTCCAGCGAACAGTGGCGCGTGCTGCTGGGCGTGGGCGCGCTGGGCGGCTTTACGACCTTTTCGTCCTTCTCCCTGGAAACGGCGCTGATGATCCAGAAGCGCGCGTATGGCCAGGCTTTCTCCTATACGGCCGCGAGCGTCCTGCTTTCGATCGCCGCCCTGTTCGCGGGCCTTCTGGTCGCCCGCAAGGTTTTCGCATGAGCACCAAAGAAGTCCGCACCCTGTACGTCGACGCTGGCGAGGACGGGGTCCGCCTGGATCGCTGGTTCAAGCGCCGCTGGCCGCACCTGAACCACATTCAGTTGAACAAGCTGTTCCGCTCGGGCCAGGTCCGGGTCGACGGCTCGCGCGCCAAGGCCGACACCAAACTGGCGGCCGGCAGCCAGATCCGCGTGCCGCCGCTGCCCGACGCGCCCGATCCGACCGACAAGAACAAGCTGTCGCCGCGCGACATCGCCTACGCCAAGTCGCTGGTGCTGTACGAGGACGAGGAAGTCCTGGCCCTGAACAAGCCCGCCGGCCTGGCCGTGCAGGGCGGCACCAAGACCACCAAGCACGTCGACAAGCTGCTCAGCGCCTGGGGAGAGGGCGTTGACCGCCCGCGCCTGGTCCACCGCCTGGACCGTGACACCTCGGGCGTGCTGCTGCTGGGCAAGACCCCGGCCGCCGCCGCGCGTCTGTCGGGCGCCTTCGCCAAGCGCAAGGCGCAGAAGACCTACTGGGCCATCGTCGCCGGTAACCCGCACCCGACCGAAGGCGTGATGGAGCTGCACCTGGCCAAGCGCGGCGTCGGCGACCGCGAGCTCGTGGTGCCCGCCCAGCCCAAGGATCCGGACGCCCAGCCGGCCGAGACCGAATTCGTCACCATCAGCCGCGCCGGTCCGCGCGTGACCTGGATGGCGCTGCGTCCGCACACCGGCCGCACCCACCAGCTGCGCGCCCACATGAAGGCCATGGGGCACCCGATCCTGGGCGATCCCAAGTACGGCGACGAGAAGTCGGCTCCGCTGTCGGAAGGGCTGAAGCTGCAGCTGCACGCCCGCTCGATCCTGCTGCCGCACCCGTCGGCCGGCATGCTGCACATCGAGGCGCCGCTGAGCGCCGAGATGAAGGAAGGCTTCCGCAAGTTCGGCTTCTCGGAAGACGAGGCCGACTCCGAGCCCTTCGGCCATCGCAGTTCCAAGATCCGTCGATAACAAGGCGTTCCTTCTTCCCCCTCCGGGGGAGGAGCGCAAAGCGCGGAGGGGGCAAGTGACGATTGAAATCACCTTACTTGCCCCCACCTGACCGCGCGATGCGCGGTCGTCCGCCCCCGAAGGGGGCGGAAGGTCACTACACCAGACCCGTCACCGGCCTGGCGGCCGCGCTGTCGGGGAACACCTTGCTCTCCAGGACCACGCGGTCGACGGCCATGTGGTCGGCCAGCACGCCCTTGAACAGGCCGCGCATGTCGAGCGTCGGAGCGGTGTCGCGGTTTTCGAACAGGGCGTTTTGCGCCAAGCCCGGCCAGTCGCCGACGATGCCGCCCTTCTTCAGCGCGCCGCCCAGGATCAGGCCCGTCGAGGCGGTGCCGTGGTCGGTGCCGCCGGTGCCGTTGACGCGGGCGGTGCGGCCGAACTCGGTCACTGCGATGACCACGGTGTTCTTCCACTCCGCGCCCAGCCCCGTGAGCAGGCCGTCCAGCACCGCGTCCATGTAGGTCAGGCGGGTGGCGATCTGGCCCAGCTGACCGGCGTGGGTGTCGAAGCCGTCCAGCGAGATGGCGGCGATCTGCGGGCCGCCGGCCTGGGTCATGAAGCCGCCCAGGGTCGAGCCCAGCTTGCGCGCGGCCTCGCTGCCGGCGCGGTTCTGGCGGTCATTGGCCTGGGTGGCGGACATCGGCGCCGGCTGCATCATGCCGGGCGTCGAGGCGGCGGCGACGTTCATGGCGGGCGTGGCGGCCATGGCCGTCATCGCCTGCTGGGCCATGGTCTCGGTCTCCAGGCCGCGCGCGAAGGCCGGGCCCAGCATCGGGTCGTTGCGATAGAGGTCCTGCAGCAGCGTCGGCAGGCGGGCGGTCTCGTCGACGCCCTTGCCCGGCGACCAGCTGGCCGCCTGGACCTTGCCGCGCAGGATCAGCGGGGCGGTGGTGCCGACCGACAGCCCCTCGACCTTGCGAGCCGGCGCCAGGGCCTCAAGCGTGCGGTTCAGCCAGCCAGTTTCGGTCCCGTAGACATGGGCCGCGCCAGTCTCGAGCACGTCCTGGGCCTCGAAGTGCGAGCGGGCGCGGTCGGGGCTGGCGATGGCCGGGGCGATGCGGGCTTGGCCTTGCTGGGCCAGGGCGTGGACGGTCTTCAGGGCTGGGTGCAGGCCGAAGGTGTCGTCCAGCTTCAGCACCTGCTCGGGCTTGAGAGCGATCGAGCCGCGCAGATTGGCGTAGTTGGCGTCACCCACTGGCGGCGAGACCGACAGGCCGTCCATGCCGCCCCGGCAGATGACGACGACCAGCTTTTTCTTGGCCAGGTCGCCCTCGGAGGCGGCGAAGGCCTGCGAGCCGAAGAAGTTGACGCTGATCCCTAAGCTGGCGCCCAGGCCCAGCAGCGAGCGGCGGTTCATCAGTTGAGCGGTCATCGGCGTTGGAACTCCGGGCTCATCACGAGAAGGGCGAAGGCTTCGCGGCGGGTCTCGGCCCGCGACACGGCCTTGGCGACGGGCGGGGTCAGGCGATCGCCCAGGGCGGAGATGGCCAGGGCGTTGGGATCGGTGCGGTCGGCGACGACGGCGGCGAAGCCCTGCGCCCACTGCATCCGCTTGATCAGGCCGTCGGGCGAGGCCCAGGTCTGGGCGTCTTCGGCCCAGCCCTTGGGGGAGGGGGCCGAGAAGGGCTTCTGGCCCAGGCCCGTCAGGATCGGCGCCAGGCGCTCGATCGCCGACGGCTGGGCCCCGATCAGCCGCCAGGTCGACAGGGTGTATTCGTAGGGCGTCTTGAACTTGGTCGGCGTCGGGTCCCACGCCTCGGGGCTCTCGACCAGGGCCTTGGCGACGGCCGCCAGGTCGCCGCCGGTGTCCATCCAGCGCCGCTCCAGCCGGTCGGTCAGCGACTTGGGCGGTGTGTCGGAGACGAAGTGGCGAGCGATCTTGCCGCAGACATGGCGAGCGGTGCGCGGATCGGCGGACAGGTCCTTCAGCACCGCCAGGCCCTGCTTGATGTCGGCCTGGCCGTAGTGGCGGGCCAGGATCGTGCGGGCGCCGGGCTCGTGGGCGTTTTCGCGGAACACGAACTGGCCGGCGCGGTCCTCGTTGTCGCGGCCGACCGAGAAGCCCGTCAGGGCGCGGGCGAACTCGGTGACGTCGGCCTGCTTGTAGCCGGCGTCGACACCGACCGTGTGCAGCTCCAGGATCTCGCGGGCCAGGTTCTCGTTCAGGCCCGCCTTGCCGCCCCGGCGTCCGGCGGCGCGGCTGTTCGGACCGATCGACTGGGCCTGGTCCAGATAGGTCAGCATGGCCGGATGGGTCGAGGACGCCGTGAGCAGGTTCTCGAAGCTGTTGAAGGCGTAGGGCCGGATCGCCTCGCGCTCGAACGGGCCGATCAGCACCGAGGTGATCTGCTTGGTCGACGAGACCGTGAAGTGGTTGGCCCAGAACAGCGCCCAGCGCTCGCGGAAGCTGGCCGGGGTGCTGGCGCCCAGCTGGGCGCGGGCCAGGAAGTCGTCATTGACCTTGTCGCGTAGATCGCGTCGGGCGTCCTTGGCGACCGGCATGTTGGCCGACGCCTCGCCGTCCTTGCGCTGGCGCTCCATCTTCTTCTGTTGCTGATAGTCGCGCATCTGCTCGAAGCGGGCCGAGGCGCTCTCGCCGTCGCCCTGAGGGATGTCGGCGCCGTCGCGGCGGATCTGAGCGGTCAGGAAGCCTTGCGGGTCGGCCTTGGCCGCCTCGATCTCGCCGGGGCGGGCGCCTAGGCCAAAGCGGGTGACGGCGATGGCGGCCATCATGTCCTTGGACGGTAAGCTCAAGCGGCGCTCTCCCTTGCGCTGACACGCGATCTTGCTCATTCAACGCGGGACTTTTGCCGTTCCGTCGCGAGCGGCCCGAAAAATGAGATTTCCCGTGTCCGACAAGTCCGAGCTGCTGCTGAAACCCAAGCGCTTCTACAAGGCCGCCGCCGCGGCCCCGGTGGAGGGCGGCTTCGCGATCCAGCTGGACGGCCGCACGCCCAAGTCGCCGGCCAAAAAGCCGCTGGTCGCGCCGACCAAGCTCCTCGCCGACGCGATCGCCGCGGAGTGGGAAGCCCAGGTCGAATATATCGACAACAGCCTGATGCCGGCCACGCGCCTGGCCTTCACGGCCATCGACCGCATCAGCGAGACCCGCGCCGAGGTGGCCCGCGAGATCACCGCCTACGCCGCCTCCGACCACCTGTGCTACCGCGCCGAGCACCCCACGCCCCTGGTCGAGCGTCAGGACCGCGAGTGGGGCGCGATCCTGGACTGGGCCAAGGCCGAGTTTGGCTTCGTCTTCACGCCGGTGGCCGGGATCATCCACCAGCCGCAGCCGCCGGCCACCCTGGCCGCCGTCGAGGCCCTGGCCCTGACCCTGGACGACTTCGCGCTGGCGGGCGTGGCCTTTGCCTCGGGCCTGTTCGGCTCGACCGTACTGGCCCTGGCCGTGCGCGCCGGCCGCCTGACCGGCCGCCGGGCGCTGGACCTGTCGCGTCTCGAGGAGGTCTTCCAGGCCGAGCAGTGGGGCCAGGACGAGGAGGCCGCCGCCCGCGCAGAGGCCCTGGCCGTCGAGGCCGAGATGATCGACCGCTGGTTCGCGGCGCTGCGCTGATGCTGAAGACCGCCGCCGTCTACGCCCTGGCGGCGCTGGCCGAGATCGGCGGATGCTTCGCCTTCTGGGCCTGGCTGCGTCTGGGCAAAAGCCCGATGTGGGCCGGGACGGGGACGCTGTCGCTGATCGCCTTCGCCCTTCTGCTGACCCGGATCGACGCCAGCGTCGCCGGCCGGGCCTACGCGGCCTATGGTGGCATCTACATCATCGCCTCGATCGCCTGGATGCGCCTCGTGGAGAACGCCCGGCCGGACCGCTGGGACTTGATCGGCGGCGCCCTTTGCTTGATCGGGGCAGGGATCATCCTGTTCGGACCGCGCGCGAACTAATCTGCCCCGTGCTGCGCTGCCGCAAGGTCCGCCTTGCCTGCGCCTTCTGGCGTCGCTAGGGCTGGCTGCCTAAGGTGGGCGAACCGCCAGCATAACTATCCGGGCAGGGGAGTACGCGCGTGCAGCACATTCTCGAGGAACTCGACCGTCGTCGCGAGCAGGCCAAGGCCGGCGGCGGCGCCAAGCGCGTCGAAGCCCAGCACGCCAAGGGCAAGCTGACCGCCCGCGAGCGTATCGACCTGCTGCTGGACGAAGGTTCGTTCGAGGAGTTCGACATGTTCGTCGAGCACCGCTGCGCCGACTTCGGCATGGAAAACCAGAAGATCCCCGGCGACGGCGTCGTCACCGGCTGGGGCACGATCAACGGCAAGGTCGTCTATCTGTTCTCGAAGGACTTCACGGTGTTCGGCGGCAGCCTGTCGAACGCCCATGCCCAGAAGATCATCAAGGTCCAGCGCCAAGCCATGAAGGTCGGCGCGCCGATCATCGGCCTGTTCGACGCCGGCGGCGCCCGCATCCAGGAGGGTGTCGACAGCTTGGCTGGCTATGCCGACATCTTCCTCGAGAACACCCTGGCCAGCGGCGTCATCCCGCAGATCAGCGTGATCATGGGCCCCTGCGCCGGCGGTGACGTCTATTCGCCGGCGATCACCGACTTCATCTTCATGGTCAAGGACACGAGCTACATGTTCGTGACCGGCCCGGACGTCGTGAAGACCGTCACCAACGAGGTCGTCACCGCCGAAGAGCTGGGCGGAGCCCGCGTCCACGCCGCCAAGTCAGGTGTCGCTGAAGGCGCGTTCGAGAACGACCTGGAGGCCCTGACCCAGGTGCGTCGCCTGGTCGACTTCCTGCCCTCGTCCAATCGCGAGCCGGCGCCGGAGCGCGAGAGCTTCGACGAGCCCTATCGCGAGGAGATGAGCCTGGACACCCTGGTCCCGGCCGATCCGACCAAGCCCTACGACATCAAGGAACTGATCCTGAAGATGGTCGACGAGGCCGACTTCTTCGAGATCAGCAGCGAGTGGGCCAAGAACATCGTCTGCGGTTTCGCCCGCATGGACGGCGAGACCGTCGGCATCGTCGCCAACCAGCCGCAGGTGCTGGCCGGGGTGCTGGACATCGACAGCTCGCGCAAGGCGGCCCGCTTCGTGCGCTTCTGCGACGCCTTCAACATCCCGATCATCACGCTCGTTGACGTCCCGGGCTTCATGCCGGGGACCAAGCAGGAGTACGGCGGCCTGATCAAGCACGGCGCTAAGCTCCTGTTCGCCTATGCCGAGGCCACGGTGCCGAAGATCACGGTCATCACCCGCAAGGCCTATGGCGGCGCCTATGACGTGATGAGCTCCAAGCACCTGCGAGGCGATTTGAACTACGCCTGGCCGACCGCCGAGATCGCGGTGATGGGCGCCAAGGGCGCGGTCGAGATCATCTTCCGCCAGGAAGCCAAGGACCCCGAGGCCCTGGCGGTGCGCGAGGCCGAATACAAGGACCGCTTCGCCAATCCGTTCGTGGCGGCCCAGCGGGGCTATGTGGACGACGTGATCATGCCGCACGGCACGCGGCGGCGGATCGTGCGGGGGCTGAAGAGCCTGAAGGGGAAGGAACTGTCCAACCCCTGGAAGAAGCACGACAATATTCCGCTGTAGGAAAGATGCTCCCCGCGATGCGGGGGAGATCTACCTGAACCCCTCTCTCTTTGAGAGAGGGAGGGGCCCGCCGCGTAGCGGTGGGAGGGTGGTGGTTAGGCGAAGCCCGTGGACGATCTTGGCGCTGTTGCGGGCGCTGTGCCGGCACGCCGGCTAACCTTGTAACCCCTCACCCCAACCCTCTCCCTATGGGAGAGGGAGCCGGTCACGGGGATTGAGCGGGCTCTATCCTCGGAATTCGCGAGATCGAATGCAGCGAAATCAAACGCTTGTCGATTTTACACGCCCCTGAATGATCCGCGCCAAAATCCCCCCCACAATCATAGCCATCCCCGTCGCGGGGGAGGGCGTTTGGATCCGGCCCAAGACGGCGGCGGGGATAGGCTGAGCGGGGCCGCTTCATCCACGGATGTGAGCGGAGCGACAGGGCGGTGATCGTGAAAACCGCCTATCGTGGATCGTCGGGCTGGAGCCGGTAGAGCCGATCCAGTGGGTCCACGCCCGTCCGCGGGGAACGGAGGCCCGAGCAGACAATGCTCACGCCCGCCGTCCTGATGGAAACAACAGCCTGGCGGAGCGGACGACGAGCCGAAACGCAAAACAAACCCTACGGTCTCCGGGTTCGCCCGGCCGCTCCGTCGCCTCCCCACATGTCTTCAGCGGTCACGCCGCGTGAAGCTGATCTCACTTGCCCCCACCTGACCTCGCTCCGCGAGGTCGTCCGCCCCCGGAGGGGGCGGAAGGTGCGCGCCGATCCTTCTTCCCCCTCCGGGGGAGGAGCGCGTCAGCGCGGAGGGGGCAAGTCAGCAAGCCACCCAAACCTTTCCCTTCCGGCCCGACCCTTCTATATGCGGACGCTTCTACACCTCCCGTGACTCCCCGAAAGGCCGCGCCCGCATGGCTCGCATCCTGATCACCTCGGCCCTGCCGTACATCAACGGCATCAAGCACCTGGGCAACCTGGCGGGGTCGATGCTGCCGGCGGACGTCTATGCGCGCTTCAAGCGGGCCCAGGGGCACGAGACGCTGTACATCTGCGCCACAGACGAGCACGGCACGCCGGCTGAGCTCGCCGCCAGCGCCGCCGGCCAGGACGTCGCCACCTACTGCGCCGAACAGCATGTGCTGCAGCACGACGTGGGCCGCGCGTTCGGCCTGTCGTGGGACCACTTCGGCCGCTCGTCCTCGCCGCAGAACCACCGGCTGACCCAGCATTTCTGCCAGGCCCTGGAAGACCACGGCCTGATCGAGGAACGCGTCGACCAGATGGTCTATTCGGTCGACGACAAGCGCTTCCTGCCCGACCGCTATGTCGAAGGGACCTGCCCGCACTGCGGCTTCGAGAAGGCGCGCGGCGACCAGTGCGACAACTGCGGCAACCTGCTGGACCCGACCGACCTGAAGGATCCGTACTCGGTGATCTCGGGCTCGCGGAACATCGAGGTGCGCGACACCCGCCACCTGTACCTGCTGCAGACCAAGATGCAGGACAAGATCCGCGCCTGGGTCGACAGCCACGGCGACTGGCCGCAGCTGGCCCGCTCGATCGCCTACAAGCACCTGGACGAGGGCCTGATCGATCGCGGCATCACCCGTGACCTCAACTGGGGCATCCCGGTGGCCAAGGACGGCGTGCCGCGTGCGGGCTTCGAGGACAAGGTCTTCTACGTCTGGTTCGACGCGCCCATCGAATATATCGCCGCCACGCAGGAGTGGGCCGAGGGCTCGCCCGACCGCGACTGGAAGCGCTGGTGGCGCACCGACGCGGGCGCGGAGGACGTTCGCTACGTCCAGTTCATGGGCAAGGACAATGTGGCGTTCCACACGGTCAGCTTCCCGGCCACCATCCTCGGCTCGGAAGAGCCGTGGAAGAGCGTCGACATGCTCAAGGCCTTCAACTGGCTGAACTGGTACGGCGGCAAGTTCTCGACCTCGAACAAGCGCGGCGTGTTCATGGACGCGGCCCTGGAGATCCTGCCACCCGACCTGTGGCGCTGGTACCTGACGGCCAACTCGCCGGAAGGCTCGGACACCGCCTTCACCTGGGAGCAGTTCGCCAGCGCCGTGAACCGCGACCTGGCCGACGTGCTGGGCAACTTCGTCAACCGCATCCTGAAGTTCAACGAGAGCAAGTTCGAGGGCGTGGTGCCCGAGGGCGGCGAGCCTGGCCCGCTGGAAGAGAAGCTGTTCGCCGATGTCTCGGCGCGCCTGGCCGATCTGGCCGAACAGATGGACGCCATCGAGATCCGCAAGAGCGCCCAGGCGCTGCGGGCCCTGTGGGTGGTCGGCAACGAGTACCTGCAGGAGGCCGCGCCGTGGACCGCGATCAAGACCGATCGCGACCGCGCCGCCGTCATCGTCCGCACGGCGCTGAACCTGGTGGCGCTGTACGCCAAGATCTCGGCCCCGTTCATCCCGTTCGCGGCCGAGACGATCGGCGGGGCGTTCGGCCTGGACTACCCGGCCCAGTGGCCGTCGAACGACGCCAAGGCCGAGCTGGACAAGCTGGCGGTCGGCACGAAGGTGACCGTGCCGGACGTCCTGTTCAAGAAGATCGAGGAAGACCAGATCGCCGAATGGTCCGCCCGCTTCGGCGGCGCGGAGTAAAATGACCGCGGGGGCGGACAGCACGAAGGAGCCCACTCTTCCGAAAGAGAGCCTCCCGACGCTTGTCCGTCTCTGCCTGTTCTACGCCGCGATCTATCTGAGTTCGGGCGTCAGCCTGCCGTATATTGGCACCTATCTGCGCTCGCGCGGCATGAGCGGTGGTGAGATCGGCCTGATCCTGGCCGTGCCGCTGCTGCTGAAGCCCTTCACCGGCGCCTCGCTGGCCGTGTGGGCCGACGGCTTCACCCTGCGGCGCACGCCGATGATCCTGCTGCTGGTCGGGGCGGGGCTGGGTTATGCGGGCCTGCTGGCCGCGCCGAACCTTTGGTGGTTCATCCTGGCCTGGTTCATCGGCCAGACGTTGCTGTCGACCGTCTCGCCGCTGATCGACGTGATCACCCTGCGTCGGGCGCGGCTGGAGAACTTCAACTACGGCATTCCGCGTGGCACGGGCTCCAGCGCCTTCATCGCCGCCAACCTGGCCATGGGCGCGATCCTGACCTTCGCCGCGCCGACGATCATCGCCATCTGGATCGCGGCGGCCTGCTTCATCGGCGCGGTCGCCGCCGCCCTGGCCGTGCCGCCCGAGCGGGTCCATGCCGAGGGCGCCAAGCCCGACCGGTCGGAACGCTGGAAGGGACTGAGCGACCTGCTGTCCAACCGCACCTTCGTGCTGGCGGTGGTCACGGCCGGCCTTATCCAGGGCGCGCACGCCTTCTACTACGGCTTCTCAGCCATCCTCTGGCGCAAGCAGGGGATCAGCGAGCCGATGATCGGCATCCTGTGGGGCGTGGGCGTCGCGGCCGAGGTCGGCTTCATGTGGTTCCTGGAGCCGCTGCGCCGCCGTTGGGGCCCTGAGCGGTTCCTGATCCTGGGCGCGAGCGCCGCCGTTCTGCGCTGGACCTGCTACGCCTTCGAGCCGCCGCTGTGGGCGTTGTTCCCGTTGCAGATGCTGCACGCGATGACATTCGCCGCCAGCTTCCTGGCCTCGCTGCGGCTGATCGAGAAGCTGGCTCCGCCGGCCGCCGCGTCACCGGCCCAGGCGATCAACTCGGCGCTGTCGTCGGGCTTCACGCTCGGGATCGCGACCTTGGCGTCCGGGCCGCTGTTCGACGCCCTGGGCGCGAAGGGCTACCTGGCTGTCGCTTTCATGGCCCTGTTGGGTCTTGGCGGCGCGATTTTATTGGCGCGGAACGCTCGGCCTCAGGTCACTCAGGCCCGCCACCCAAACACCGCTCATCCCCGCGAAAGCGGGGACCCAAGCTGATGTTCAAGCTCAAGCGCCGCATGAATGACGAGCGCCGCTTGGGTCCCCGCTTTCGCGGGGATGAACGGAGATGGGGGCTAGATCGTGTAGTCGATCTCCTGGCCTTCCAGCCAGGCGACGATCTTCTCGGCCGCTTCCACGGGATCGATCGAGGTCGTGTCGATCCGCAGCTCGGGAGCCTCCGGCGCTTCATACGGGCTGTCGACCCCGGTGAAGTTCTTCAGCTGACCCGAGCGGGCCTTTTTGTAGAGGCCTTTCACGTCGCGGGCCTCGGCCACGGCCAAGGGGGTGTCGACGAAGACCTCGATGAACTCGCCTTCGCCCAGCAGGTCGCGGGCCAGCTGGCGCTCGGCCCGGAACGGCGAGATGAAGGCGGTCAGCACGATCAGGCCGGCGTCGACCATCAGCTTGGCGACCTCGGCCACCCGGCGGATATTCTCGACGCGGTCTTCCTCGGTGAAGCCGAGGTCCTTGTTGAGGCCGTGGCGGACATTGTCGCCGTCCAGCAGGTAGGTGTGGCGACCCAAGGCGTGCAGGCGCTTTTCGACCAGGTTGGCGATGGTCGACTTGCCCGCGCCCGACAGGCCCGTCAGCCAGACGACCTGGCCGCGCTGGCTCTTCAGCGCCGAACGCGACGTCTTCGTCACGTCGGTGTGCTGCCAGTGGATGTTGTCGGCCCGGCGCAGGGCGAAGTTGATCATACCCGCGCCGACCGTGCGGTTGGACAGGCGGTCGACCAGGATGAAACCGCCCATCTGGCGGTTGTCGGCATAGGGCTCGAACGGGATGGCCTGGTCGAGCGAGAGGTTGCAGACCCCGATCTCGTTCAGCTCCAGGCGCTTGGCGGCCGTATGCTCCAGCGTGTTGACGTTCACCCGGTGCTTGATGTCGGTGACGCTGGCGCTGACGGTGCGGGCGCCCAGCTTCAAGAGATAGGTGCGGCCCGGGGGCAGGGGCTCGTCGTCCATCCAGACGAGCGTGGCCTCGAACTGGTTGGCCACCGGGGCGGGCGCGTCGGCCGAGGCGATGACGTCGCCGCGCGAGATGTCGATCTCGTCTTCCAGGGTCAGGGTCACCGACTGGCCGGCGACGGCCTGGTCCAGATCGCCCGGCAGGGTGACGATGCGGGCCACGCGGCTCTCTCGGCCCGAGGGCAGGGCGCGGATGCGGTCGCCCGGCTTGATGGTCCCCGAGGCGACCAGGCCCGAGAAGCCCCGGAAGTCCAGGTTGGGGCGGTTGACCCATTGCACCGGCATGCGGAACGGCTTGGCCTGCAGGTCGTCCTCGACCTCGACGCCTTCCAGCCAGTCCATCAGGATCGGGCCGTCGAACCACGGCGTATGCTCGCTGCGCGCGGCCATGTTGTCGCCGCCCAGGCCCGAGATCGGGATCGGGGTGAAGACCTTGAGACCGATCTGCTCGGCGAAGGCGCGGTAGTCGGCGACTATGGCGTCGAAGACCGCTTGGTCCCAGCCGACCAGATCCATCTTGTTCACCGCCAGCACCACGTTGCGGATACCCAGCAGCGAGACGAGATAGCTATGGCGGCGGGTCTGGGTCAGCACGCCCTTGCGCGCGTCGATCAGGATCACGGCCGCGTCGGCGGTCGAGGCGCCGGTGACCATGTTGCGCGTATACTGCTCGTGGCCGGGGGTGTCGGCGACGATGAACTTGCGCTTTTCGGTCGAGAAGAAGCGGTAGGCGACGTCGATGGTGATGCCTTGCTCGCGCTCGGCGGCCAGGCCGTCGACCAGCAAAGCAAAGTCGATCGCGCCGCCCTGGGTGCCGACCTTCTTGCTGTCGGCTTCGAGGGCCGCCAGCTGGTCCTCGAAGATCATCTTGCTGTCGTACAGCAGGCGACCGATCAGGGTGGACTTGCCATCGTCGACGCTGCCGCAGGTGATGAAGCGCAGCAGCGACTTGTGCTGGTGCTGGTGCAGGTAGGCTTCGATGTCTTCGGCGATCAGGGCGGACTGGTGCGCCATCAGAAGTAACCTTCCTGCTTCTTCTTCTCCATCGAGGCCGACTGGTCGTGGTCGATGACCCGGCCTTGCCGCTCCGACGTGGTGGTCAGCAGCATCTCCTGGATGACCTGGGGCAGGGTGGTGGCTTCACTCTCGACCGCGCCCGTCAGCGGGTAGCAGCCCAGGGTGCGGAAGCGCACGCTCTTGGTCTGCGGGACTTCGCCGTCGCGCAGGCGGAAACGCTCGTCGTCGACCATGATCAGCGCGCCGTCGCGCTCGACCACCGGCCGCTCGGCCGCGAAGTACAGCGGCACGATCGGGATGTTCTCCAAGTGGATGTATTGCCAGATGTCCAGCTCGGTCCAATTGGAGATCGGGAAGACGCGCAAGGATTCACCAGGGTGCTTGCGGGTGTTGTAGAGGTTCCACAGCTCGGGGCGCTGGTTCTTCGGGTCCCAGCGGTGCTCGGACGAGCGGAACGAGAAGACCCGCTCCTTGGCCCGGCTCTTCTCCTCGTCACGGCGGGCGCCGCCGAAGGCCGCGTCGAAGCCGTACTTCGACAGGGCCTGCTTCAGGCCCTCGGTCTTCCAGAGGTCGGTGTGCAGGGCGCTGCCGTGGTCGAACGGATTGATGCCGCGCGCCTCGGCGTCCGGATTCTTGTAGACGATCAGGTCGAAGCCCAGCTCGGACGCCACCTTGTCGCGCAGGGCGTACATGTCCCGGAACTTCCAGGTCGTGTCGACGTGCAGCAGCGGGAAGGGCGGTTTGCTGGGATGGAAGGCCTTGGCGGCCAGGTGCAGCATCACTGCGCTGTCCTTGCCGATCGAATACAGCATGACCGGGCGTTCGCACTCGGCCGCCACTTCCCGCAGGATGTGGATGCTCTCGGCCTCCAGGCGCTGGAGGTGCGTCAGACGAGCCGGCGAGATCTCAGCTTTTAGAAGATCTGGGGTCATCGGGTCCGGCTGGTACGCGGCGGGTGCGAATTGGGTAAGGGCCAAGGCGAAGATCCGCAAAGGGAAAATGTCCGGGCCCGTCTCGTCGAGAAGGGCGCCGAATGTAGGTTGGGACCTAGGCCTGACCGTGTCCGGCGACAACCGCCGGAAATCTGGGGGCGCTGTCAGTTGGCTTGGCGCCACAGTCCGTAAGCTTGTGCTTTCATGACCAAAAGTTCACTCGCGCTTGCCGATCGAGTCTCGCATAACGACGCTATCGGTTTCCGAGGTGGGCAATGGGCTTCCTGACCGAAATGTTGGCCGTGGCGATCGTTTGGCTATCGTCGTTCGCGCTGTGCCAGTTCGGCGTGGCGGTCGAGCAGGCATGCCCTCACATCAAGAGCCAGGCACAGCACAAGACCGTCGCTCGCTCGCCGCGCGACCTGGTCAAGCCGATGCCGATCGCCGTCAGCGCCCCCGCCACCGCCGCGCGCGACGCCTGAAGGCGCTTCCAGACGCCGCAACCCCTGCAAACATAAGCAAAGTTGCTTTCCGTCAGGGCGTTTCACCGTTAGGTTCATGTGACACGCGAAGGAGGGGTCCGGCGCGCGAAGGTTGTCTCTGCGCCCCCTCGCCGACGCTTTAGGACCCTGGCTGTGTATGAAGCCTAAGAAGCGCCAACCGCTCGATTTCTCCGCGACGCCGACGGAAACTCCTCCCGAGGACACCAAGATCGCGCCCGAACTCCCTCCGGAGTTGCCCGAGACCACGTCCTTTGCTGAACCCGAGGCGGAGATTCCCACCGCCGAGCCGCTGAGCCTGCAAGAGACCCTGCACGACGACCTGGCCGTGCCGCCGCCGTCGGCCGTGCGCTCGCGCCGTCGCCGCGAGCCGGCGCCCGAGCCCGTGACCAGCTTCGCCGAGCCCGAGCTGAAGCCGGCCACCTCGCTGGCCTTTGGCGTCCAGCCGCCCGCGCCGATCGTCGAGAGCGCGACCGCCGCGCCGGCCAAGACCGAGAAGCGCGAGGCCGCCCTGGACCTGCGCGGTCCCGTGTCCGAAGCGCCCGTGCCCCTGACCGCCGAGCCCGCGCCGCGCCGGATGTCGGGCGTGCTGTTCTGGACGATCGCCACCGCCATCGCCGCCCTGTGGGCCCTGGCCCCGATCGCCTTCGCCCTGGGCTTCGCCCGCGGCGTGCCGGCCTTCAAGGTCGAGGGCTTCGCGCTGATGGTATTCGCGGGCCTGGCCATCGGGCCGGCCCTGCTGACCCTGCTGGGCGCCTATCTGTTGCGCCAGGCCACGGGCATCGCGGACGAGTTGCGTCGCACCCGCACCCTGACCGACCGCATCGTCACCCCGGCCGCCCTGGCCTCCGTTGGCGCCTCCAGCGCCGCCGAGGCCATGCGCCAGGGCGTCGAGGACGCCGCCGCCGCCGCCGAACGGGCGCGCGAGCATATCATCTCGCTGCGCCAGGCGCTGGCCGAAGAGACCGCCCGCCTGGCCGAAGCCGCTGGCGAGTCGGCCAAGATGGCCAACCAGTTGGCCCAGGGCTTGAGCCACGAGCGCACCGCGATGGAGACCCTGTCGCAGTCGCTGGACGCCCGCTCCACGGCGGTGGTCGACGCGATCGGCAGCCAGGCCCGCATGGTGGCCGAGGCCTCCGACCTGGCCGAGACCCAGCTGCGCGAGGCCGAGGCCGCCCTGGCCGCCCGCGCCGCCGACCTGGCTGCCGCCGCTGCTGAAGCCTCGGACGCCGCTCGCGTCGGGGCCGAGGACCTGTCGCGCCAGATCGCTCGTCTGGAAACCGCCGGGACCGGCGTCGGCGACCAGGTCAACGCCGTCGAGAAGAGCCTGGCCGCTCAGCGCGCCGCCTTGGTCGAGATCAGCCAGGCCCTACGCTCGGAACAGGAAGACTTCGCCGCCGAGGCCGAGACCCGCACCGCCCAGCTCACCGAGTTCGTGGCCTACACCCGCGTCGGCGCCACCGAGCTGTCGGACACCGCCTCGATGGGCGCGGAGATCCTGCGCGGCCTGATCAGCGCGGCCGCCGACCAGTTCCGCGAGATGGGCGAGAACGCCACCGCCCAGCGCGAGGCCTTCGCCGACAACGCCAAGAAGACGCTCGAAACCATCGGCGACGCCGCCGAACAGCAGCGCACCCTGCTGGAGGACGAGCTGAAGGCCGCCATGGAAGCCATGGCCGAGGCTGCGATCAAGGCCGGCGAGAGCGTCGAGGCGCGTGTCGAGGCCGCCCGCAGCCGCGTCGACCAGCTGAACGAGATCGCCTTCGCCGCCGGTCAGAAGGCCGACGCGGTGTTCGAATCCCGCATGGAAGAGGCGCGCGACATCATCGAGCACTCGGCCCAGATGGTGGAGCAGGCCGGCGCCCGCACCTCGCAGAAGCTGGCCGACTCCGTCGCCGCCGCGCGTGGCACGCTGGACGAGCTGGAAGCCATGCTGGCCGAGATCGGCAAGCGCACCGCCGATTTGCCGGCCGAAGCGCTGCACAAGGCCGGCGAGGTCCGTGTCTCGATCGAGCAGGGCGTCGAGCACTTGATGAACGCCATCCGTCGCACCGCCGAGGAGACGGCCGCGATCGACCAGGCCTTCCAGGAGCGCGTGCGCCGCAACTACGAGATGCTGAGCGAGGCGGCCGGCGCCGTCACCGCGTCCAGCGCCTCGACCGTGGCCGCCCGCACGACCTCGGCCACCGCGCCGCCGATGCGGACCCGCACGGCCGCGCCGCCGCCTCCGGCCGATCCTCTGCCGATGATCGAGTTCGAGGATGAGGACGAGCCGCCGGCCGATCGTCGTCGCCTGCGCCTGACCCCGACGGCCACCGACGAGGAGTTCCGCTCGGTGTTCGAGCAGGCCTCTACTCGCAAGCAGGCCGGCCAGCCCGCGCCCGAGCCGGACGGCGAGGGCGGCTGGAGCTGGCGCAACCTGCTGGCCGGCATCGAGAACAGCACGCCGGGCGATACCGGTCTAGGCGAGAAGCTGGCCGCCGAGATCACCGCCATGGGCATCGATCCGCACGCCCTGCTGCCGCGCGGCCGCATCGACGAGATCGCCGCCGCCCTGCAGACCCGCGACGCCGTCGGCGCCCGCGAGGTGGTCAAGCGCCTGGCGCCCGCCGCCATCCGCCGCTTGGTCCGCCGCCTGTTCTCGGACGCCACGCTGAAGGGCAATACCGAGCGGTTCCTGGCGCGCTATTCCGGCATGATCGAGGAAGCCGCGGGCCAGGATCGTGAGGGTTTCCTGCTGGCGGCGCTGCTGTCGTCGGACGCGGGCCGAGCCTATCTGCTGCTCGACGCGGCCAGCGGCGACCTGCGCTAGGTGAAACGCCTTTTCGATTTCACGGCGGCGGCGATCGGCCTGATCGCGCTGGCCCTGCCGCTCGTCGTTCTGTGGGGCCTGGTGCGTCTGACCTCGCCGGGGCCGGGCCTCTACTGGTCGCAGCGGGTAGGGAAGGGCTCAGCCCTGTTCCCGATGCCCAAGTTCCGCACCATGCGCATCGATACGCCCGAGGTCGCCACGCACCTGCTGGAGGATCCGGACCGATGGCTGACGCCGGTGGGGCCGCTGATGCGCAAGCTCAGCCTCGACGAGCTGCCGCAGCTATGGAGCGTGCTGGTCGGCTATATGAGCCTGGTCGGGCCTCGCCCGGCGCTGTTTAACCAGGACGACCTGATCGCGGCGCGCCAGGCGGCCGGCGTCGACGTGCTGCGTCCCGGGGTCACCGGCTGGGCGCAGATCAATGGCCGCGACGAACTGGCCATTCCGGACAAGGTGGCGCTGGACGCCGAGTACCTGGCCAGGCGTTCCTTCGTGTTTGATCTGGAGATCCTGGTCAGCACCGTCGTGCCGGTGCTGACCGCAAAGGGTGTGACCCGCTAGGCCCTAAGTCATCCCGCAGCGCGGGATGACGGTAAACTAAGCTAAGTCGGCGTAGGCCTTCTCGACCGCTTCCACGAACGTCGCGTTGCCGGTCAGCTTGGCCGGGAAGACGCTGTCCAGCGCCAGGAAGGCGGCGACGTCGGTCTTGGCGTCGCCGGTCACGCCCACGCCGATCTCGGTCAGCTTGTCGTGCAGCGGGTCGGTGATAGCCTCACCGGTCTTGGCGCGCAGGGCGATGAACCGCATCCAGGCCGCCAGCGGGATCGCCAGGCGCTCGATCGAGCGGCCGGCGTCCAGGGTCTCGGTCAGGGTACCCAGGATGCGGAAGGGCAGCTTCTGGGTGCCGTCCCAGGCGATCTGGGCCAGCAGGTGGCGGATCTCGGGATTGCGGAAGCGGGCCAGGATGGCCTCGGCGTATTCGGCCAGGTCCAGACCGCGCGGAGCCGTGAGCGTCGGGATGATATCCTTGGCCATCATCTCGCGGGCCAGGGTCTCCAGCACCGGGTCGCTGACGGCTTCGAACACCGTCTCGTGGCCGCGCAGAATGCCGACGTAGGCCAGGGTCGAGTGCACGCCGTTCAGCAGGCGCAGCTTGGCGCGCTCGAAGCCGCGCACGTCGTCGGTCAGGATGACGCCGACGCTGGCCAGGTCCGGCGCATCCGACGGCAGCACGTCCTCGACCACCCATTGGGTGAAGGCTTCACGCTGGATCGGCCAGGCGTCTTCCAGCCCGGTGGCGGTCTGGACGCGAGCGCGCAGGGCGTCGTCGGTGGCCGGCGTGATGCTGTCGACCATGGTGCGCGGGAAGCTGCCATTGGCGTCGATCCAGGCGGCGAGATCCGCATCGACCTTGCCGGCGAAGGCCACCACGGCCGCCTTCAGGCGCCAGCCGTTGTCGGCGAGGTTATCACAGGCCACGACAGCGTAGGGGGCGAGGCCGGCGGCGAAGCGGCGGCGCAGGCCCTCGACGATATAGCCGACGGCGCTCTTGGGTTCGCGCGGATTGGCCAGGTCGTGGACGATGTCGGGGTGGTTCTCGTCCAGCCCGCCATCGGCCGACAGGGTGTAGCCCTTCTCGGTGACGGTCAGGGTGACGATGCGGGTGGTCGGGGCGGCCAGGCGGGCGAAGACCGACGGCGGATCCTCGGGCGCGACCAGCACCTCGCGGATCGCGCCGATGACGCGGAAGGTGGTCTCGGCGTCCAGTTGGGCCAGGGTGTAGAGGCCGTCCTGCGGGACTAGGGCGTCGCGGACGCCCGGGCTCTTCAGCGAGACGGCGCAGATCCCCCAGCGCGGGTCCTTGGCCAGCAGCTGGTCGAAATAAAAGGCCTGGTGAGCGCGGTGGAAGGCGCCGGGGCCGAAGTGGACGACACCGATCTCGACCTTATCGCGATCATAGGTCGGCAGGACCGTGCCCGGGACGGCGCCCGGAAAGCTGGTGGCGCTCAGACGCAGGGCGGGGGAGGTCGCGGAAGAAGCCGTCAAGGGAGCACGCCTGAAGTTTCGTAGGGGAAGGAGAGGCAGCCTACATGCTGTAGTCTGACCTTGCTGGCAATTGGCTTGACCATTTTGGTCTAGAGGGTCACGCCCGATTTCCAGATGGCGATCTCGCGCTCGCCGTTCAGCTCGGCCTTGGTGGCCTTGCCCGAGGCGGTGTCGACCACGAGGTCCATCAGGCGATCGGCGGCGTCGTCCATCGAGACGCCCTCCAGCACCTGGCCGGCGTCGAAGTCGATCCAGCCCGGCTTGCGCTGGGCCAGGCCCGAGTTGGAGGCGATCTTCAGGGTCGGGGCGGGGAAGCCCAGCGGCGTGCCACGGCCGGTGGTGAACAGGATCACCGTGGCGCCGGCGGCGGTCAGGGCCGTCGAGGACACCGCGTCATTGCCGGGCGCTTCCAGGAAGGTCAGGCCGTGCGGGCCGACCTTCTCGCCGTAGCGCAGCACCTCGACCAACTGAGCCCGGCCGCCCTTCTGCACCGCGCCGAGGGATTTTTCCTCCAGCGTGGTGATGCCGCCGGCGATGTTGCCGGGCGAGGGGTTCTCGTAGATCGGCTGGTTGTTGTCGATGAAGTAGCGCTTGAAGTCGTCGATCACCGCCACGGCCTGGTCAAAGATCTCGCGGCTGGCGGCGCGCTGCAGCAGCACGTTCTCGGCCCCGAAGACCTCGGGGATCTCGGTCAGCACCGGCGTGCCGCCGGCGTCGGCGACCTTGTCGGCGATGCGGCCGACCAGCGGGTTGGCCGTGACGCCCGAGAAGCCGTCCGAGCCGCCGCACTTGAGGCCCACCACCAGTTCCGAAACCGGGATCGGCTCGCGCTTGTCCTGCTCGGCCAGTTCGACCAGGGCCTCGACGGCGGCCAGGCCGTCTTCCAGCTCGTCCTCCACCATCTGGGTGGTGAAGCTCTTCAGGCGATCACGGTCGATCTCCGGGGCGTTGTCCAGCAGGGCCTTGAGCTGGTTGTTCTCGCAACCCAGGCCCAGCAGCAGCACGCCGCCGGCATTGGGGTGGCTGGCCAGGGCGGCGATCAGCTTGCGGGTGTGGGACAGGTCGTCGCCCAGCTGCGAGCAGCCGAACGGGTGCGGGAAGGCGAAGACGCCGTCGACGCGGCCGGCGAAGCGCTGGTTGGCTTTCTCGGCGATGCGACGGGCGGTGTTAGCCACGCAGCCGACGGTACACAGCACCCAGATCTCGTTTCGGGTGCCGGCCCGGCCGTTCTTGCGGCGATAGCCTTCGAAGGTGCGGGCAGGGACGTCGGCGTGCGGTTCCGGCGCGGTCGGAGCGAAGCTGTAGCCCTCGACGCCTTCCAGGCGGGTGTGGACGTTGTGGACGTGGACGTGGTCGCCCACGGCGATGTCCACAACCGCCCGGCCGATCGGCCAGCCGTACTTCAAGACGTCGCTGCCAGCGCTGGCAACCCGGATAGCGATCTTGTGGCCCTTGGGGATGTCGGAGCTCACCACGATGGCTTGGCCGTGCAGGTCCAGGGTCTCGCCGGCGACGAGGTCGCGCAGGGCGGTCGCCACGTGATCACGGGGGTCCACCGGGTGGATCGATTCGCGCTGGGCCAGGGTCGTTTCAGTCATCTTGGATCGTCGTCGCCAGAAGGAGTGTCGTCGATTTGCACATTCATTGACATGGTAACCGGTGTCAGCCGGGTCGCAAGCAGACGTTTCGACCTAGGTTGGCGATGCTTACGCCGCTAGAGTATGACAAAAGAAAACGACTTAGGCTGCTGGAAACGCCGTGAACTCTTCGAAGACGCCTTCCTCGACCCCGGCCGAAGACAGTGAGAGCGTGGAGGGCGGTCGCCGCCGCGCCACGATCAACGACATCGCGAGATTGGCGGGGGTTTCGAAGAAGACCGTCTCCCGCGTGATCAACCAGTCGCCGTTCGTCCGCGACGAGACGCGGGAGCGGATCGAGGCTGTAATCGCCGAGTGGGGCTATGCACCCGATCCTCAGGCCCGGGGCCTGGCGTTCCGCCGCTCGTTCCTGATCGGCATGATCTACGACAACCCAAACCCGCAGTATGTCGTCAACATGCAGCTGGGCCTGCTGGACGGCATGCGCGGTTCGGGCTTCGAGCTGGTCGTGCACCCCTGTAACCGCGCCAGCCCGACTTTCCTGTCCGACATCCGCTCGTTCGTGGAGCGCCAGAAGCTGTATGGCGTGGTGCTGCCGCCGTCGGTGTCGGAAGACGAGCGCGTCGCCAAGCTGCTGAACGAGATCGGCTGCTCGTACATCCGGATCGCCTCGGTCGAGCTGGACAAGCCCGAGCACATGATCGTCGGTCACGACCGGATGGGCGGCGCCCAGGCGGCGCGCCACATCCTGGAACTGGGCCACAAGACCATCGCCTTCATTTCCGGTCCCGACACCTTCCGCTCGTCGCACGAGCGGCGAGGGGGCTTCGAGGACGGCCTGGCCGAGGCCGGCCTGAAGCTGGATCCGAAGGACATCGTCCAGGGCGCCTATACCTTCGAGTCCGGCGTGGCCTGCGGCGACGAACTGCTGGCGCGCACGCCGCGTCCGACCGCGATCTTCTGCGGCAATGACGAAATGGCCGCCGGCGTCCTGCAGTCGGCCCGCAAGGCCGGCCTGACGGTGCCCGCCGACCTGACCGTTGTCGGCTTCGACGACTTCCAGATCGCCCAGGCCGTCTGGCCGCCGCTGACCACGGTGCATACGCCGACCCGCGAGATCGGTAAGATGGCCGCCGAAAAGCTGATCGGCGTCGAGCGGCGCGAACCGCGCGACGCGACCAAGACCGAACCGAGCCTGGTGGTCCGTGAGTCCTCGGGACCGGTTCCCAGCTAGAGCATTCGCGGCCCCTTCGGGTTGCATCGGATCATGACACCGGTTACCAAGCGGGCCGCAGCAGCGGCCGTCCGTGAAGCCGCCGGTCATAAAGGGAGCAGACGCATCGCCATGCCCAGGCCTCTGAATTTCCACGAAGATCGGCTTTTCCCGTCGGATGCGACCACGCGTTCGTACGCGCGGGGCCTGTACGGCCTGGTCAAGGACCTGCCGATCATCAGCCCGCACGGTCACACCGATCCGAGCTGGTTCGCGACCAACGAGCCGTTCCAGGACGCCACCGACCTGCTGCTGGCGCCGGACCACTATCTGTACCGCATGCTCTACAGCCAGGGCATCAGCCTGGACGCCCTGAAGGTGCGGTCGAAGGCCGGCGTGCCGGACACCGATCCGCGCGCGGCCTGGAAGCTGTTCGCCAGCAACTTCCACCTCTTCCGCGGCACGCCGTCGTGGATCTGGCTGAACCACGTGTTCAGCAAGGTGTTCGGCTTCACCGAATTCCTGGAAGCCTCGAACGCCGACGACTATTTCGACCGCATCAACGAGGCGCTGGCTTCGGACGCCTTCCGTCCGCGCGCCCTTTTCGACCGCTTCAACATCGAGACCCTGGCCACGACCGAAGGCCCGCATGAGGTGCTCAAGCACCACCAGGCCATCCGTGAGAGCGGCTGGGGCGGCCATGTCATCACCGCTTACCGTCCCGACGCGGTCATCGACTTCGAGGACGAGCGCTCGCCGCGTTCGTTCGAGCGCTTCGCCGAGGTGTCCGGCAAGGACGTCTACAGCTGGAAGCAATACCTCGAAGCCCACCGCCTGCGCCGCCAGGCCTTCATCGAGGCCGGCGCGACGTCGTCGGACCACGGCCACCCGACCGCCGCCACCGCCGACCTGTCGGACGTCGAGGCCGAGGCCCTGTTCCAGAGCCTGGTGAAGGGCGACATCACGCCCGAGAAAGCCGAGCTGTTCCGCGCCCAGATGCTGACCGAAATGGCCAAGATGAGCCTGGACGACGGCCTGGTCATGCAGATCCACCCCGGCTCGCACCGCAACCACAATGTCGGCCTGCTCGAGACCCACGGTCGCGACAAGGGCGCCGACATCCCGATGCGCACCGAGTACGTCTCGGCGCTGAAGCCGCTGCTGACCCGCCTGGGCAATGATCCGCGCCTGTCGGTGATCCTGTTCACCCTGGACGAGACCGTCTACAGCCGCGAACTGGCCCCGCTGGCCGGCCACTATCCGGTGCTGAAGCTGGGTCCGTCCTGGTGGTTCCACGACAGCCCGGAAGGCATGATGCGCTTCCGCGAGCAGGTCACGGAAACCGCCGGCTTCTACAACACCGTCGGCTTCAACGACGACACCCGCGCCTTCCTGTCGATCCCGGCTCGCCACGACGTGGCCCGCCGCGTCGACTCGGCCTTCCTGGGCCGCATGGTCGCCGAGCACCGCATGGACCTCGTCGAAGCCGAGGAGCTGATCGTCGATCTGACGTACAACCTGCCTAAGAAGGCCTACAAGCTCGACCAGCGTCCCGACTGGGCTCGTCCCACGACCGCGCTGCGCGCCGCCGCTGAATAAGAACACCCTTCCGGAGACTTCCCGATGTTCGCCAAGACCTACCACGCCACCCATCCGGACATGATGTTCGCGGTCAGCAACGACGACCTGCGCGACCGCTACCTGATGCAGGGCCTGTTCCAAGACGGCCAGATCGTCCTGACCTACAACCACGCCGAACGCTTCGTCGTCGGCGGCGTGGTCGCCACCTCGGCCATCAAGCTGCCCGACCAGACCGAGCCCGCCTCGGCCGCCGGCCACCCGTTCCTGGAGCGCCGCGAGCTGGGCGTGATCAATGTCGGCGAGACCACCGGCAAGATCACCGTCGATGGCGTCGCCTACGAGATCGTTCCGCGTGACGGCCTGTACGTCACCATGGGCGCCAAGGACGTGACCTTCGAAGGCCTGAACGGCGAAGCCGCGCGCTTCTACCTGGTCAGCCTGCCGGCCCACGCGTCGTTCGAAACCAAGAAGCTGGCCTTCGCCGACGCCGTCGCCCTGGAGCGCGGCGCGCTGGAAACCAGCAACGAGCGCACGATCTACCAGTACATCGTCCCGACCACCTGCAAGTCGGCTCAGCTGCTGCTGGGCATGACCGTGCTGAAGCCGGGCAGCGTCTGGAACACCATGCCGCCCCACCTGCACGACCGTCGTTCGGAGGCCTATTTCTACTTCGGCCTGGGCGAGAACGACCGCGTGTTCCACTACATGGGCGAGCCGGACGAGATGCGTCACATCGTGATCGCCAACGAAGAGGCCGTCATGAGCCCGCCGTGGTCGATCCACATGGGTTCGGGCACCGCCAACTACACCTTTATCTGGGCGATGGGCGGCGAGAACCTCGACTACACCGACATGAACGTGCTGGACATCTGCCAGCTGAAGTAGGACGCAAGCCCTGTCCGCTTTGCTTCGGTTGTCATCCCGGCCGAAGCGGAGCGCAGAGCCGGGACCGCAACAGGCGAATGCGCTTGCGGCGGTTCCGGATCGGCCTTTCAGGCCGTCCGGGATGACAAGATCTGAAAACAGGAACTCGTCATGGCCAATCCGTTCAGCCTCGAAGGCAAGGTCGCGCTCGTCACCGGCGCCAACACCGGGATCGGGCAGGGGATCGCCATCGCCCTGGCCGCCGCCGGCGCGGATATCGCCGCCGCGGGCCGCAGCGAGCCGACCGAAACCCAGAAGGCCGTCGAGGCCCTGGGCCGCAAGTTCCTGTCGATCAAGGTCGACTTCGGCTCGGTCGAACCCGTCCAGCGCGTGGTCGACGAGACCGTCGCCGCGTTCGGCAAGGTCGACATCCTGGTCAACAACGCCGGCATCATCCGTCGCGCCGACTCGATCGAGTTCTCGGAAGCCGACTGGGACGCGGTGATGGACACCAACCTGAAGGTCGTCTTCTTCCTGACCCAGGCCTTCGCCAAGCAGGCGCTGAAGCAGGGCGGCGGCAAGGTGATCAACATCGCCAGCCTGCTGTCGTTCCAGGGCGGCATCCGCGTCCCGTCCTATACGGCCGCCAAGTCGGGCCTAGCCGGCCTGACCAAGATTCTGGCCAACGAATGGGCGACCAAGGGCATCAACGTCAACGCCATCGCCCCCGGCTATTTCGACACCAATAACACCGAGGCCCTGCGCGCTGACCAGGACCGCAATGCCGCGATCCTGGCCCGCATCCCGGCTGGCCGTTGGGGGCGTCCGGAGGACATCGGCGGCGCCGCCGTGTTCCTGGCCTCGTCGGCCGCCGACTACGTCCAAGGCATTACTTTGCCCGTGGATGGCGGCTGGCTGGCGCGCTAGCGAAACAAATTCGTTCAAAAGCGCGATGGTAGCGCAACCATCGTGCCGGGTGGGTTTTCCCGTCCCATGAACCGCGCTAGAGGGCGCCGCAGCGTTAGCAGCTGCGGCGCCCGACGCGTTTCTAGATCCATTCCAGTAGGGGTTCGCCGCCTTGGCGGTCCCTGGAGTCCGCCCATGCGCAACCCGGCCCTGTCGATCGACGTCGACCGTCCGACCAGCCGCCACGTCCGCCAGAACGCCAATCTGCTGAGCGACCTGCTCATCGAGGCGATCACCTATCTGGAAGGCGAGGAGGCCGCCGCCCTGGTGGCCAAGGCGCGCAAGGCGGCGTCGCGTGAGGACGAGGCCACGGGCGACGCGCCGGTGCTGGACCATCTGTTCGCCGACCTGTCGACCGAGCAGGCCGTGTTCCTGGCTCGCGCCTTCGCCAGCCACTCGCTGCTGGCCAATATCGGCGAGGATGTCGCCGGTCGCCGCCGCCACGCCGAGGCCGACGCCCAGCCGGGCGATGAGCGTCCTCGCACCCTGGTCGACGCCGTCCGGGTACTGAAGGATCGCGGCAAGACCGACGAGGACCTGGCCAAGATCTTCGCGGCGATGAACGTCGTGCCGGTGCTGACGGCTCACCCGACCGAAGTGCGCCGCCGCAGCATGGTCGATCGCGAGACCGAGATCTCGCGCCTGATGGCCCTGCGCCGCCACCACCTGCCGCCGGATCTGGAAGCCGAGATCCGCGAGGGCCTGTTCCGCGAGATCGCCCTGATGTGGCGGACCCGCCTGTACCGTCCCGAGCGGATCACGGTGAAGGACGAGATCCGCAACGCTCTGTCAATCGTCCGCACCTCGATCCTGCCGGCGATCATCGACCTGTATGGCGACTGGACCGCCAAGGTCGGCTCGCACGGCCATCTGGCGCCGCTGCTGAAGATGGGCTCGTGGCTGGGCGGCGACCGCGACGGTCACCCCGGCGTCAATGGTGAGACCCTGAAGCTGGCCTTCGCCAGTCAGTCCCGCGTGATCCTCGACTGGTACGCCGGCGAGGTTCGCAAGCTGTGGTCCAACCTGGCCGTCTCGACCGCCTATACGCCGGTGTCCGAGGAGCTGCTGGCCCTGGCCGCTCAGACCCGCGACCCGTCGGTGCACCGCTTGGACGAGCCGTACCGCCTGGCCCTGGAGCTGATCTTCGACCGTCTGACGGCCGTGTCGCAGCGCCTGACCGGCCAACCGGTGGCCTTCGCCAACGGCACCACCGACGTCGAGGCCTATGGCCATCCGGACGCCTTTGTCGCCGACCTGTCGGTGATCATCGAGAGCCTGGAGCGCAACGGCGGCGAGCGCCTGGTCGGCTCGGCCCTGCGCACCCTGGTCGAGATGGCCAAGGCCTGCGGCTTCCACCTGATGAGCTTGGACCTGCGCCAGAACGCCGACGTCCACGAGCGCACCGTCGACGAGCTGTTCCAGCGCGCCGGCTCCGGCGTCCAGTACCTGAAGCTGGACGAGGGCGCCCGCTGCAAGCTGCTGATCGAGGAGCTGTCGCACCAGCGCCCCCTGGTCTCGCCCTTCACCGCCTATGGCGAGGAGACGACCAAGGAGCTGGCCACGATGGAGGCCGCCGCCCAGGCGGTACGCGACTACGGCCACGGCTGCATCGGCGCGTACATCATCTCGAAGGCCGCGACCCTGTCGGACATCCTCGAGCCGCTGGTGCTGCTCAAGCAGGTCGGCATGGTCTGGGGCGGCGCGGCGCCGCGCGCCTCGGTCAAGGTGGCCCCGCTGTTCGAGACCATCGGCGACCTGGAGAACGGCCCGGCCGTCCTGCGCCAGTGGCTGGAGCTGCCGCTGGCTCGCACCATCCTGGGCGACCGGCCGGTGCAGGAAATCATGCTCGGCTACTCCGACAGCAATAAGGACGGCGGCTATGTCGCGTCCCGTCGTGGGGTGGCGCGCGGCGCCTCGGCCCTGGCGTTCGAGGCTGACCGCATGGGCGTCGGTTTGCAGCTGTTCCACGGCCGTGGCGGCAGCGTCGGCCGGGGCGGGGGCCCCGCCGCCGAGGCCGTGCTGGCCCAGCCGGCTGGCACAGTCCAAGGACGCATCCGCATGACCGAGCAGGGCGAGATGATCGCCCGCCGCTTCGGCGACCAGCCCACCGCCCGCCGCAACCTGGACGGCCTGGCCGCCGCTGTGCTGATCTCCAGCGACCGCCCGGTCCTGCAGCCCGACCCCAAGGTCGAGGCCGCCATGACCGCCCTGGCGGAAGCGTCGTTCCACGGCTTCCGCGCCCTGGTCTATGACGACCCGGCGTTCGAGGACTTCTTCTGGTCGGTCACCCCGATCAGCGAGATCGTGGGCCTCAACATCGGCAGCCGTCCCGCCAGCCGCACCGCCAGCCGCAAGATCGAGGACCTGCGCGCCATCCCGTGGGTGTTCAGCTGGTCGCAGGCCCGCTTCATGCTGCCCGGCTGGTACGGCTTCGCCTCGGGCGTCGAGCGGGCCAACCTGTCGGTCGAGCAGCTGCGGGATCTTGCCGGAAACTTCGATTTCTTCGCGTCCCTCCTGTCCAACATGGAGCTGGCCCTGGCCCAGAGCCACATGGGCATCGCCGCCCGCTACGTCGCCCTGTCGCCCGACAAGGCCGACGCCGAGCGGATCTTCGCCACCATCCAGCGCGAGCACGACGCGGCGACGAACCTGGCCCTGCAGATCCGGGGCGGTTCGGCCCTGCTGGACAACCAGCCGGACCTGGCCGAGTCGGTGGCCCTGGCCGGCCGCTCGGTCGACCCGCTGAACCACCTGCAGCTGGAACTGCTGTCGCGCCGCCGGGCAGGGGACCAGGACGAAGAGCTGCGCCTGGCCATCCAGCTGACCGTGGCCGGCATCGCGGCCGGCCTGCGCAACACGGGCTGATCTCGCTTACCTTCCTTCCGTTTCCCCGGCGAAAGCCGGGGCCCAGATCGAACCCGCAAGCGCGCCACGCGCTGACGGGGCGCATCTCGGATCAACCCCAACCCCTCCGGATGAATCTGGGCCCCGGCTTTCGCCGGGGAGGCGGGGGAGGGGGATATCCAAACCCGATGAATTTCAAAGTCTTGCTGGCTCTCATTTCCCAGCTTCACGGCGCTTGCGCTCCCTGGCGGTTTCTGGTTATCTCCACATGACACCGGTGGCGAAGTGGCCTGGCCACTTCTGGTAACCGGTGTCATAACGTTTCGGTCCGACGTCGTGGTTGGTCCGTCTCGTTTGCGGCTCTTTGAGCTCGCTCCTGCGCAAACTTTTGGGGCGTCGGCGAAATCCGACGCCCTCAATTTTGCGCCTCGGAGCGGAGCCCCGAAAGCCGAAAGGAAGAAGGTTCGGGGAAGGAAGCGACGATCAGAGACGGCACGCGGACGGGCTGAAATAGTCCGACAATACCGCGCCTTACGACCCTTTAGTTTGACGCTGCGGCAAGCCTGGTATGGCGCCCGCGCGCGACGCGGTCTAAGGGAACCCCCTGAGCCACTACCGGCGAAATATTGCGCGCGCGGCGGCCCTGGTGGCGGTCCGCGCAAGATCGATCCTTCGGGAAGGAGAATACGATGGTGAAAGACCGTATGGCGGTGCTGACCGCTCTGATGGACCAGGGCGTCATCCCGGTTTTCTATCATCCGGACGTCGAGGTCTGTAAGGCCGTGATCCAGGCCTGCGCCGACGGCGGCGCGCCCTGCATCGAGTTCACCAACCGCGGCGACTTCGCCAGCCACGTGTTCTACGAAGTGACCCGCTACTTCCACGAGGCCGACCCGCGCGTGATCATGGGCGTGGGCTCGATCGTCGATGCTCCCACCGCCGGCATCTACATCGCCAACGGCGCCAAGTTCGTCGTCGGCCCGATCCTGAACGCCGACGTCGCCAAGGTCTGCAACCGTCGCAAGATCCCGTACTCGCCGGGCTGCGGTTCGGCCTCGGAAATCTCGTACGCCGAAGAGCTGGGCTGCGAGATCGTCAAGGTGTTCCCGGGTTCGTCGGTCGGCGGTCCCGATTTCGTCAAGGCGGTGCTGGGCCCGATGCCCTGGACCCGCATCATGCCGACGGGCGGCGTCGATCCGGACGAAGCCTCGGTCAAGAAGTGGTTCGGCGCGGGCATCGTCGCCGCCGGCATGGGCTCCAAGCTGATTACGCAAGAGCTGCTGGACGCCAAGGATTACGCGGGCATCACCAAGAAGGTCCGCGAAACTGTCGACCTCATCAAAAAGGTTCGTGGGAAGGCCTAAAGACCAATGACCGATCAGATCCTCAACATCCGCCCGGCTTCGGAAACGAAGTGGGACTGCGCTTCCTTCGGTGAAGTGATGCTGCGCTTCGACCCGGGCTTTGGCCGGGTCCGCAACGCTCGCCAGTTCAACGTCTGGGAAGGCGGCGGCGAGTACAACGTCGCCCGCGCCTTCAAGAAGTGCTGGGGCAAGCGCTCGACGGCCGTGACCGCTCTGCCGGTCAACGACCTGGGTTGGCTGGTCGAGGACCTGATGATGCAGGGTGGCGTCGACACCTCGCACGTCATCTGGCGCGACTTCGACGGCCTGGGCCGCAACACCCGCGTCGGCCTGAACTTCACGGAAAAGGGCTTCGGCGTTCGTCCGGCCCTGGGCTGCTCGGACCGTGGTCACTCGGCCGCCTCGCAGATCCGCCCCGGTGAAGTGAACTGGGAAAAGCTGTTCGGCGAAGAAGGCGTGCGCTGGTTCCACACCGGCGGCATCTTCGCGGCCCTGGCCTCGAACACGGCCGAAGCCGTGATCGAAGCCGTCGAAGTGGCCCGCAAGTACGGCACCGTCATCTCCTACGACCTGAACTACCGCGCCTCGCTGTGGAAGTCGCAGGGCGGCAAGGAAGGCGCCCAGAAGGTCAACCGTCACATCGCCCAGTACGTCGACGTGATGATCGGCAACGAAGAAGACTTCACCGCCTGCCTGGGCTTTGAAGTCGAAGGCCTGGACGAGCACATCAGCTCGATCGACCCGGCCAACTTCAAGAAGATGATCGAGACTGCCGTGAAGCAGTTCCCGAACTTCAAGGTCGCCGCGACCACCCTGCGCAACGCCAAGACCGCCTCGGTCAACGACTGGTCGGCGATCCTGTACGCCGGCGGCGAGTTCTACGCCTCGATGATGCGTGAGAACCTCGAGATCTATGACCGCGTCGGCGGCGGCGACGGCTTCGCCTCGGGCCTGGCCTTCGGCTTCATGGAAGGCAAGGGCCCGCAGGCCGCCGTCGAATACGGCGCGGCTCACGGCGCTCTGGCCATGACCACCCCGGGCGACACCTCGATGGTGCGCCAGGCGGAAGTCGAAGCCGTGATGAAGGGCAAGGGCGCGCGGGTCATCCGCTAGTCCGCTAAAACTGTCATCCCGGACAAGCGCGTAGCGCGCCGATCCGGGACCTCGGCAAGCGCCTGCGTTTCCGGCGGTCCCGGGTCTTCGCCCGGGATGACAACATTGGATGAGCCCCCGGTCGCAAGGCCGGGGGCTTTTTCTTTGGCCGCCAGGCGCGCGAACTCGGCCGAGGCTCGGAACTTCCGCATCTTCTTCCAGATCGTCCGGCGTTGCTGGGCCTTGCGGGCGCGCGGCCATTCGGGATCGGGCGGGAAGCGGCAGGGATGTCGCGCCATGGGGTCTCCTTCCAGGCAGGGCGATACGCTCCGACGCGGTGCGCCGGAGTTGCGGGGAGGGGATGGGGCGCTCCGGACCTCGTCCGGAGTCATGAAGAGAAATACCGTTTCGACGAAGCGCAGCGCCCCGCGCGGTCGTTTTCCGGAAGCGTGACGCCGTGATGCTGTTCGCACCCCGACGTCCTTGAAGCCTCCGACGGGCGGGCCTGGCCGCGAAGCCTGGTCCCGGCCACGGACCTTTCGATCCGCCCGTCGCGCCGCCGACCCGCATCCCCCGTCGTTTCTGTGTTCCAGGGCCGACCGCCGTAGGAGGGATGCAGTTGCGGAGCTTCCCCCGCGCCGACGAGCACGCCCGCTCGACCGCCCCCCGAAGCCGCGAAGGTCGCTGGCCGCGCGCCCTCCCCAGTGCTTCGAGGTGGAGACAGGATAGGGCGGGATTTAGGGCGGGGGATGGAGGGGCGTGAACGCTCGTCACTTACATCACCCTCTCTCATAGAGAGAGGGAGGGGCCCATGCGCAGCATGGGAGGGTGAGAGGTTACACTCTCAGCCGAATAAACTCAGGAAGTTCAGCTGCTTGATCAAGGCGGTCACCGGCTTCGCCTAACCTCTCACCTTCCCACGCCTACGGCGCGGGCCCCTCCCTCTCTCTATGAGAGAGGGGTTCAATCCCCGTATCCCGACGAGCTTAGTGCGCCGAGAACCGCACCATCGCCGGCTTGGCCGCCACTCCGTCCAACGACTGGAAGCCCTTGAACCGCTCGCTGTTGAAGCCGATCCAGTAGTCCTTCCCGGCCTCGACGGTGCAGTCCAGGGTGAAGGTCCGGCCATCCGCCGACTGCACCGGGGTCTTGGCGCAGTCGGGATAGCTGGCCGGGTCGCGCATCACGAAGGACCAGCTGGCCCGCATCGGCTGGTCGAAGGTGACCTTGATCTGGATCTTGCCCGCCGCGATCTCGGCCCCGACGGCGGGGGAGACCGCTCGCACCAGCGGGATGGCGCCGGCGGGAGGGCCGGCGAGCGCAATGACGGCGACGGCGAGGATGATCATGGCGGGTTCCACCTGAGGGCGAGAAGGCAGATCAACACGCCTTCAAGACCGCTGCAACGCTCGGCGAACCCTGTTTCTTCTGGAGTCTGGCGCGGCGGGGCGCGAAACTGCCGGCGAGTGTTTCGACAGGGACTTGAGCGTCATGGATTTCTCGCGGCTGCGCACGACCAGCAAGGTCACCACCGAGTGGACCTACGAGCAGGGCGCGGCCCTGAGCAGCGGCTGGCTCAAGGTCGACAGCGCGCCCGACCACGAGCTCTACTGGGAGGAATACGGCAACGCTCATGGCGAGCCGGTGATGTTCCTGCATGGCGGTCCGGGCGGGGCCTGCGCGCCGGTGATGTCGCGGTTCTTCGATCCCAAGCGCTATCGCGTGATCCTGTTCGACCAGCGCGGCTGCGGCAAAAGCCGTCCGACCGTGGCGGCCGATGGCCCCGCCGTGGCCCTGGCCAACAACACCACCGACCACCTGGTGGCCGACATCAACGCCCTGCGCGACGCTTTGAACATCACCGGCAGGATGCACGTGTTCGGCGGCAGCTGGGGCAGCACGCTGGCCCTGGTCTATGCGATCCGCAATCCGGAAAAGGTCGCCTCGCTGATCCTGCGCGGCATCTTCCTGGGGCGGAAGGAAGACCTGCTCTACATGTACCAGGGCAATGCGGCGACGTTCGCGACGCAGCCCTACGCCCTGACCGAGCCGGGCGCCTATATCGCCTATCCCGACGAGTGGAAGGCCTTTGTCGAGGTGATCCCAGCCGAGCAGCGCGGCGACATGATGGGGGCCTACAAGGCCATCTTTGACATGGTCCCGGCCACCGATGCTGAACGTGAGTTGCAGCTGAAGGCGGCCCTGGCCTGGTCGGTGTGGGAAGGCACGATCTCGAACATGATCCCGGCCGACGAGGACGCGGGCAAGTTCGGCGAGGCGGAGTTCGCCCTGTGCTTCGCCCAGATCGAGGCCCACTTCTTCGCCAATCACCTGTTCCTGAAGCCCGACGAGATCACGGAGGGGGTCGGGGCGCTGAAGGGCGTGCCGGTGCACATCGTCCACGGCCGGTTCGACCAGGTCTGCCCGCTGACTCAAGCCTCGCGGCTGGTCGAGGCGCTGGAGGATGCGGGCATGCCGCCGGCGACCTATGTGCGCACCGATGCGGGCCACAGCGCCATGGAGGCCCAGACCGTCCTGGCGCTGACGGCGATCATGGACGGGCTGGACCGGATCTAGGCCGCTCATCACGAAAGCGCGCCTGACGGAACGGCTGGGGCGATTCCCGGGTTGAACCGGCATGGAACAACCGTGCGAGTTCACGAAGATGTCTTCGCCAGTTCAACAGCCTAACCCCGTCGGCGCGCTGCGCCGCTGCGGCGTGGCCATGCTGGCGCTGTGCGTGGGGATGGGGGCGGCCGACGCGGCGCTGGCGGGCAAGCAGGAGGCCAAGGTTCCCAAGACCTCGGCCGAGGCCAATACCGACAGCCTGGGCTCGGCCGTCGTGTCGCCGCTGCGCGACATCAATGTGGTGCGCTCGCAGATCCCGGATTTGCTGACCAAGGCCGTCGCCGATCCCTATGCCCCGCCCAAGACGGGCTGCGAGCCGCTGAAGGCCGAGATCGACAGCCTGGATGCCGTCCTGGGCGACGACTACGACGACCCCAAGGACGACAACAAGGCGCCGGGCATGTCCAAGCCGGTCCTGGGCGTGGTGGCCAGCACCATCACCGACGTCATCCCGATGCGCGGCTGGGTGCGCCGCCTGACCGGGGCCGAGCGCCACGACCAGCAGGTGCGCGAGGCGATCAAGGCCGGCTTCGTGCGGCGCGGCTACCTGAAGGGCCTCTACAACGCCGGCACCTGCAAGAGTAACCGCATCGTCTTCGTCTCGGCCAAGGCCGCGCCCAAGCCGGTGTTCGTGGCGGCCTCGGCGGTTCCGCCGCCGGCGCCCGTCCAAGTCGCGGCCAATCCCGCGCCGCCTCCGGCCCCGCCGCGCGACCCGGGCCTGCCGCCGCCGGGCGCCAGCGTTCCGTTCGGTCCCGCCGCGCCGCCGCTGGCCGTGGCCTCGGCCGCCGTCAGCGGAATCCAGTAGGCCTTAGCCCCGGACGAAGATGTTCCGCAGCCACTGGGTCCCGGCCTTGGCGGCCTGGCCCCAGTCTTCCTCATCGTCCAGCGCCTCGGGCTTGTAGCCCCAGGGATTGAACACCTTTAGCCTTGGGACCTTGGCGAAGGCGGAGAGGTCGCGCGTCGTCAGGGTCAGGCCGTGTTCGAGTGCGGTGGCGGCCAGCAGGGCGTCGCGGCTATCCGTGAGCGGCACATGAGCCCGGCGGCGGACCACGGCGGCGTCGATCGACAGGATGCGCCCCTCGAAGGCCGGCGCGACGCGGTTGTCCAGCCAATCCCGGAGCACCGCGCCCTTGGCCTTGTCCTTGCGCTCGGCGCGGGTCGTGGCGGTTTCCAGTTCGAGCAAGGTGAGGGCCGAGACGAACAGGCTGGAGCGCGCGGCGCGCGCGGCCCAGACGGCCAGGCCCTGATCGGTCGCGCCGGCCTTGGCGTTGCGCAGCTCGAAGACGACGTCGGTGTCGAGCAGATGCATCAGTCGTCTCTCCGGCTGTCCCAGGCCTCGGTCGAGCGCGGCAGCTCCACGGCGGGCAGGCCGGGCATGGCCAGCAGGTCGACGATGGTCTCGGTCTGGCCGGTCAGACGGCGGTAGTTCTCGACGCTCATCAGCACGTGGGTCGGGCGGCCGCGATCGGTGATGAACACCGGCTCGATTCTGGCCGCGCGCTTGGCCTGGCTGACATCCTGGTTGAATTCGCGGCTGGTGATGATCTTCACAGGCGTGCCTACGTACCCACAATGACAAGGCTGTTTTGTAGGTACGTTACTACCTTGTGTCGTTCTCGCAACAGAAATTTGGCCAGCAAAAACAATCGACTGACAAGGCTGTCAAAAATGGCCGCGCCGCATTGCGTCCGAAGCGGATTCCTGCGCGGCATGGGCTCAAGGCGAAAAGCCAGCAGACATCTATTAGGGGGCTAAGACAGTGTCAGACCTACTCGCGCAGACGATCGCCACGGCGGTCGACGTGTTCAACGCGCACGGACCGGTGACGAAAGCCGGGGCCAAGACGTTCTCTCCAACCGATTTTTCCGTGCACTTCTTCCTGCAGCTGGCCGTGATCGTGCTGGCGTGCCGCGTGGTCGGCTGGCTGGGCAAGAAGCTGCTGGCCCAGCCGCAGGTGGTGGGCGAGATGATCGCCGGCGTGATCCTGGGCCCGTCGCTGCTGGGCCTGCTGTTCCCCGACTTCCAGGCGACGCTGTTCCCCAAGGAAACCAAGAACGTCCTCTATGTCGGCGCCCAGCTGGGCGTGGGCCTCTACATGTTCATGGTCGGCACGACGTTCGAGGCCGGCCACTTCAAAGCCAAGGCCAAGAGCGCCATGAGCGTCTCGTTCGCCGGCATCGCCGCGCCGTTCGCGATCGCGGCGATCATCACGCCCTTCCTGCTGAAGGTCCCCGGCCTGTTCGCGCCGACCATCAGCCAGGGCAACGCCACCCTGTTCATGGGCGCCTGCATCGCCCTGACGGCCTTTCCGATGCTGGCCCGCATCATCAATGAGCGCGGCCTGGCCAAGACCTCGCTGGGCACGCTGTCCCTGACAGCCGGCGCCTTCGATGACGCGGTGTCGTGGTGCGTGCTGGCCCTGGTGCTGGCGACCTTCGGCGGCGGTCCCGGCGTGGCCGGCCTGGCCATCGGCGGCGGTCTGCTGTGGGTGCTGTTCGTCACCACCCTGGGCCCGAAGATCCTGGCCCCGCTGGGTCGCATCGTCGAGCGGGAGGGGGAGATGAGCACTCAGGTGCTGGCCCTGGTCATCCTGGCCTTCTGCACCTCGGCCTTCCTGATGGACGCCGTGGGCATCCACGCCATCTTCGGCGGCTTCATCCTGGGCGTGGTCATGCCGCGCGGCCTGCTGGTCGAGGAGCTGAAGAAGAAGGTCGAGCCGATCGCCGTCGTGCTGCTGCTGCCGATGTTCTTCACCTATTCGGGCCTCAACACCCGGATGGACATGGTCAACTCGCCGACCCTGCTGCTGATCGCCCTGGGCGTCCTGGCCTGCTCGATCCTGGCCAAGTGGGGCGCCTGCTACGTCGCCGCCCGCCTGACCGGCGAGAACCACTCGACCGCCATGGGCATCGGCGCCCTGATGAACTCGCGCGGCCTGATGGAGCTGATCATCATCAATATCGGCCTGCAGAAGGGCATCATCGGCCCGACCCTGTTCTCGATGCTGGTGCTGATGGCGATCGTCACCACGGTGATGGCCAGCCCGCTGTTCGAGGTCGTCTACGGCAAGAAGGCCCGGGAGAGCGGCGAACTGGGTGCGGTGCCGGATCCGGCGCGAGCCTGAAGGCATTTCAAAGAACGCTTCCCCTAGGCCCGCTTCGGCGGGCCTTTTTTCTTGAATTCCCACGCACGCGGCATCAGGCTGCCTCCACCAGAGGTGGAGAGTCCGAGTGGCGTATATTCAGGGAACGTCGGGCGCCGATACGCTTGTCGGTACGGCGGGTGATGATGTGATCGTCGGCGGCCTCGGCGCCGACACCCTGATCGGAGGCGCGGGCAACGATCAGATCGGCGGATCGGGAAACGGGCCGCGCGGGGCGGATGATCCCGACGACGCGATCGACATCCTGACCGGCGGCGCCGGCGCCGATATCTTCCACGCCGATCACTACGTCGCCGATCTGAAGAACCCCAAGATCGACGGCCTGAACATCATCGACCGGATTACCGATTTCTCGGCCGCCGAGGGCGATCGCATCGCGCTCGAACTGGACAACAACATCTACTTTCTGCAGGGCCGCTACACCACGTTTCGCGGGGCGGTGACGAACAGCGACTTCAGCCTGACCGCCGGCAAGGCGTTCGGCGACGTCTATCAGGCCGGCTATTCCGGGATCTTCACCTGGACCAGCGGTACCGTGAAGTACGTGATCGTCGACACCAATGGCGACGGGCTGCTGGATCGCACCGACTTCGTCATGGCGCTGGAGGGCGCGCCGCAGCTGGATCGCTACGCCTTCGTGGGCGACTACATCGTCGGGACGACGCCGAAGGCTGGCGGCAGCTGGACCGGTGCCGACATCGACGAGAAGTTCTTCGGTGGCGACGGTCCCGACGAAGCGTGGGGCCAGGGCGGCAAGGACGAGCTGCACGGCGCCGGCGGCGCGGACATCCTGCACGGCGGCGATGGCGACGATGTCTTGCATGGCGAGCGGGGCGGCGACACCCTGTACGGTGACGCCGGCAACGACATCCTGTGGGCCAGCCCGATCTATAACGGCTTCGTCGACGGCGCCGCGGACAAGCTCTATGGCGGCGCCGGCAACGACACGCTGTACGGCAGCGACGGCGCGGACGTGCTGGACGGCGGGGACGGCGACGATGTCATCGACGCCAATTGGCTGTCCGGGAAGACCGGTGACGTCATCTCCGGCGGCGCCGGCGACGACCGCATCCAAGCCTCGAACTCGGTCGTCTATGGCGGCGCGGGCAAGGACACGATCGTCATCGGAGGCAACGGCAGCATCTTGACCGGCGGGGAGGGCGCGGACCTTTTCAGCTTCGACTCGCTGTCGCCGCCGCACGCGCAGGTCCCGTCCTACCAGAACCCGAACCTGATCCGGGACTTTAGCATCGCCCAGGGCGACAAGATCAGCCTGCAGTCCACCTCCGGCGGCTTCTGGGCGCTGGCCTTCTATGGCGCGCTGGACAACAGCGCCTTCAGCCTGACGGTGGGCAGCAAGTTCTCGCTCACCGGCGCCGAATATGGTCCAGGCCTGAAGCAGGCCTGGACCTGGCAGAACGGCGGCTTCACCTACCTGATCATCGACGACAACGCCGACGGCGCGCTGGACGCCAACGATACCGTCCTGAAGTTCGAGGGCGCCGTGACGCTGAGCGCCGAAGCGTTCGTTGAAGGGTCCATCGCCAAGCTCGGCGGCGCCACCAACGGCGCTGACGTGATCACCGGCACGACCGGCCTCGACTACATCTATGGCCTCGGCGGCGCCGATTTCCTGCACGGTGGCGATGGCAATGACGAGATCTACGGCAACAACGGCGCCGACCAAGTGTGGGGCGACAACGGCCAGGACAAGCTCTACGGCGGCCCGGGCGACGACGTCCTCGATGGCGGTGACGGCGACGACTATATCCAGGGCAATGCTGGCGGAGACACCATCTACGGCGGCGCTGGCGACGACACGATCTTCACCCAGGGTTATATCCGGGGCGACCAGGGGCCGGGCGACACCGCCGACACCGTCAACATCGTTTATGGCGGGGCGGGCAACGACTCGATCTCCGGCGCGCAGATCGGCTACGCCGGAAGCGGCGCCTCCCTGCACGACCAGCTGAACGGCGGGGACGGCAACGATACCATCTTCGGCAATGGCGTGCTGCACGGCGACGCCGGCGACGACTATGTGCAGGGCAATGGCCAGCTGTATGGCGACGCCGGAGCCGACACGGTCCTGGCGGTCGAGTCCGCGACGCTTCATGGCGGCGACGGCAACGATGTGCTGATCGTCCGGAACGACTTCTACAACATCGTCGGCGTAGGCGTGCTGTACGGCGATGCCGGGAAGGACAAGCTCTACGGCGGCGCGGGCGCCGACACGCTCTACGTCGAGCTAGGGGATGAGACCGCGGTCGGCGGCGCCGGCGACGATATCCTGAACCTGTCCGATGTGCGGGCGGGCGAGACCGTGGCCCTCACGAGTGTTCAAGGGGGCGCCGACGCCGACACCTTCGTTGTTCAGTCCCTGCTCAGCGCCGCGCTCACCCTGGAGGGCGGCGACGGCGCCGATACGTTGGATCTGCGTCTGGCTTCGGGCAGCGTAAAGGTGGATCTCGCCGCCGACGCGCAGGACACCGGCTGGGGACGCCTGACTCTGCAATCCGTCGAAAACGTCGTCGGGGGCGACCATGGCGCGATCCTGTCGGGCAACAACGACGCCAACGTCCTGAGCGGCGGCGCCGCGGTCGACACCCTGAGCGGGGGCAAGGGCGGCGACACCCTGTCGGGTCGTGGCGGCGATGACCTACTGGACGGCGGCGAGGGGCTGGATACGGCGGTCTTCACCGGCGCGGCCGCCGACTACAGCTGGACGCGGTCAGCCGACGGCTCCTGGACGGTCACGGATCTCCGCACCGGTGCGAACGACGGTCGCGATACGCTGAAGAGCCTGGAAATCCTCAAGTTCTCGGACAAGACGATTTCGCTCACCCAGATCGCCGTCGATGCGTTGCTGCGCGGCGGAACGGGCGCGAAGACGGCGGACTTGGAAGCCAGCATCGCGACGGGCGCCCTGACGCTGGACGGAGCGGTCACGCAGATCATCAAGGCGGCCGGGTCCACGACCTCGGTGGCGACCTTGGCCTACGAGTTTTTCACCGGAAAGATCCCCGGGCAACCGGGCGTCGACTATCTGGTCTCGCCGACGGGCCCCAACGCCAACAACCTCAACAGCGCCTACTACCAGAGCTTCAATCTGGAGAACCGCTACATCAACTTCGCGGTCAATCTGGGCAAGGTCGGCGAGGGCAAGGACGCGTTCCTGGCCAAGTACGGGTCGCTAAGCTTCGTCGAGGCCACGCGCGAGGCCTACAAGACGATCTTCGGCGCGGCGCCGACCGACGCCAAGATCCACGCCATGATCGACACGCGCGTCGACTATTTCGCGGCCTATGGCGGCGATGGCGTGAACGGTATCGGGACCAAGGCGGCGATGGTCGGCTGGCTGCTGGCCGAGGCGCAAAAGGCCGACCTGGGCGTCATGGTGCGGTCCAACGACGCCTGGCTGACGGACCTGGCCGATGGCTCGGCCCCGTTCGCGATCGACATTCTCGATCCCGCCAAGGGCTACTACAAGGCCGACTTCATTTTCGGCGGCTAAGCCCCCTCCAGCACGAACCCGAACTTGTTGATCTGCGCGATCAAATCCCGGTGGCTGGGCAGGTCCTGCGTCGCCCGATCCGCGAAGCCGCGGATCTTCGCGAACAACTTCTGGGCGGCGGCGACGTCGGGGAACTCGCCCGCGCCGTCGGTCAGGTCGGTTTTGAAGTCCATGCCGTACAGGATGTACTGGTAGTTGAAGAAGGCGAAGGTCTCGAGGTCGAGGATGAAGTCGAACCGGGCCGGCGGGCGATAGCGCCATTGTTCCAGCAGGTCGACCAGGCGTTCGGGGATGGTCGCCGGGTCGGCGTTCTCGCGCCAGAACGGCTCGGGCCGCTGGCTGAGCGCGTAGTGCAGCTTCAGGAAGACGATGATGTTGTCGTAGCGCGCCGTCATCAGCTCGTTGAAGCGCCGGGCCGGCGCGCTGACCGGGCCTGAGTGCGGGAAGAGCTCGGCGATCATCGCCACGGCCGCTTCGATCAGCACGACGCCGGTGGACTCCAGCGGCTCCAGGAATCCGGCCGAGAGGCCGACGGCGACGCAGTTCTTGATCCACTGCTTCTCGCGATAGCCGGCGTCGAAGCTGATCTTGCGGGTCTCGATCTCGGCGCCGCCCAGGTGGTCGCGCAGGATCTGCTCGGCGCGATCGTCGTCGATGTGGTCGCTGGAATAGACGCAGCCGACGCCGCGGCCGTGGGCCAGGGCGATGTCCCAGATCCAGCCGGCCTCGTGGGCGGTGGCGACGGTGTAGCTCTGGATCGGCGCGTCCGGCCGCTCGTAGGGCGCGCGGCAGGCAATGGCGCGGTCGGTGAAGAGGATCGGCTTGCAGGACTTGAAGGGCGCGCCCAGGGCCTTGCCGATCAGTTCGGCGCGGAAGCCGGTGCAGTCGACATAGAGGTCGGCGGTGAGGTCGCCATGCTCGGGGCTGACCAGGTGGTCGATGGCGCCGGTCTCGTCCAGGACGACGCTCGACAGGTTGCCCTTCAGATGGCGCACGCCCAGCTCTTGAGCCCGCTCGGCCAGCACCGCCGCCAGCTTGGCCGCGTCGAAGTGGTAGGCGTAGTTCAGCGGGCCGGAGAAGTCGCTCTCGTGCGGGCGCTTGGGCGCGCGCTGGGCGTCGGCGACGCGGGCCTGGATGGTGACAGCCTCGGCGAACGGAGCGCGGGTGGCTTCGTTCTGCAGCAGCCAGTAGGGCGCGAGGCTGGTCCCCTCGGTCGAGAACGGCGCCTCGAAGGGGTGGAAGAAGGCGTGATGCTTGTCGCCTTCCGGCGCCTGGGCCCAGTCGACGAAGCGGATGCCCTGCTTGAACGTCGCCGAGGTCTCGCGGATGAACCGCGCTTCGTCGATGCCGAGGAACCGCAGGGTGTTGCGGATGGTCGGGAAGGTGGCTTCGCCGACGCCGATGATGCCGATGTCGGGCGACTCCAGGAGGGTGATCTCCAGGTGCGCCTGCTCGGCCACGCGCAGGGCCTTGGCCAGATAGGCGGCCGTCAGCCACCCGGCCGTCCCGCCGCCCACGATCAGAATGCTTCGCCTGCGTTGCATGGAGGATTGATAGCAGAGTTCGGCGAGGGGCGAGGGTTTTCGCATTTCTACAATTAGCGGCCGGGGGCGGTCGGTAGCCTGACTTCACTGAAACGAAGACAGGACCCCCGCCATGACCCCGACGCCTTTCACGATCGCCATCCCGGACGCCCAGCTGGCCGACCTGAAGTCGCGGCTGCAGCACACCCGTTGGCCGGACGAGCCCGCCGATTCCGCGTGGATGTTCGGGACCAGCCTGGGCTACATGCGGTCGCTGACCGACTACTGGCTGAACCAATACGACTGGCGCAAGGCCGAGGTCCAGCTGAACGCCCTGCCGAACTACAAGGTCGCCCTCGACGGCATCGATCTGCACTTCGTGCACAAGCCGGCCAAGAAGGCGAACGCCCCGGCGCTGCTGCTGGTGCATGGCTGGCCCGACAGCTTCTATCGCTATCACAAGGTGATCGACGCCCTGTCCGAGGACTTCCACGTCGTGGTCCCGTCCATCCCCGGCACGGGCTTTTCCAGCCGCGTGGCCCAGCCGGCCGACCAGACCGCCGACCTGTTCGTTGATTTGATGGGCAAGGTGCTGGGGCATGAGCGGTTCATGGTGGCCGGCGGCGACCTGGGCTCGGTGATCGCCATGTCGCTGACCCAGCGCCACGCCGACAAGATCATCGGCATCCATGTCACGGACGTCGGCTATCCGGACCACACCACCGACTTCTCGGTGCTGAGCGGGGCCGAGCAGGCCTATGCCGGCGCCATCCAGCAGTGGTTCTTCGCCCATGGCGCCTTCAACCTGGTGCAGGCGACCAAGCCGCAGAGCCTGGCCTTCGCGGTCAATGACTCGCCGGTCGGTCTGGCGGCGTGGATCATGAGCTTCATGGGCGGCATGGGTCTGGGCGACGGCGTCGATGAGCGCTTCGGCCGCGACGAGATCCTGACCAACATCATGATCTACTGGCTCACCGAGACGGCGGCGTCGTCCTTCCGGATCTACAGCCAGAACGCCATGAACGCCCCGACCATCAAGGGCGCTGGGACCAAGGTCCCGGCAGCCGTGGCGACCGAGGCCCCGATCCCCGGCGGCGTGCGCCTGCCGCGCGAATGGGCCGATCGCCAGACGGGCGGCAATGTCGTGCGCTTCACCGACATGGAAACGGCCGGCCACTTCGCGGCCTGGGAGGATCCGGCGTTCTACGTCGCCGACCTGAAGGCCTTCGCTCAGATCTTGTGAACCAGGTCGAGGTTCGAGGGCAGGGCGCCCATGATCTTCTTGATCGACTTGATCATGTGCGGCTGGTCGGTGAAGCCCAGGTCGACGGCGACGCCGGCCGGCGCTTCACCGGCCTTCAGCCGTCGCACGGCCTCCTGGGCGCGGCGGATCTGCTGGAAGCTCTTCTGGGTGATGCCGGTGGTCTGCTTGAAGTGCTGCTGCACCGAGCGTGGCGAAGCGGCCTTGGGGGTCTCGCTGAAGGCTCGGGCCACGAGGTCGTTGGAGAGCAGCAGGCCCGCGGCGATCATGGCGTCGACCAGGGGCTCGACGGTCTCGAAGTCAGGCAGCGGGAATTCGACGCCGTCCAGTTCGAAGGCCTCGCCGCGCACCGGCAGGACGCGGATCGCCGACCCGGTCCGCGTTTCCTTGTCCTGCGCCAGATAGACGTGGGCGGCGAAGGAGAGCACCACCGAGCTCTCCCCCGCCTTATACGGAACCTCGACGGGCTCGGTGGCCTGGCCGCTCAGGAACACGAACGACCCGCCGTCCGGCGCGATGCTGCGGATCAGGTCCCACGAGCCGTCAGGCGTCGCGGAATAGACGCCGTCGCTGAGGCACACCGTCTGCCAGACCGTGTCGATCCAGGGATGCGGCGACTGCCGGGCCGTGTGCTTCTGCATCAGCCTTTCGGCGTGATCTTGATCAGCTTGCCGTCGTCCTCGTCGGTGACGACATAGATCGCGCCGTCCGGGCCGGTGACGACATCGCGAACGCGGCCACCGATGTCGGTGAACAGGCGCTCTTCACCGACGACCTTGCCGTCCTTGAGGACCAGGCGGTCGACATGCTGCTCCTTCAGCGAGCCGATCAGCACGCTGCCCTTCAGGGCCGGAAACAGGCTGGCCTCATAGAAGGTCATGCCAGACGGGGCGATGACGGGATCCCAGTAGTAGACGGGCTGTTCCAGGCCGTCCTTCTGGGTGATGCCGTCGCCGATCGGCTTGCCCGAGTACTCCTCGCCATAGGTGATGGTGGCCCAGCCGTAGTTCTTGCCGGCCTCGGGGTGGTTCAGCTCGTCGCCGCCCTTGGCGCCGTGCTCGACGGTCCACAGCTTGCCGCTGGGGTCGAGGGCGGCGGCCTGCAGATTGCGGTGGCCGTACGACCAGATCTCGGGCTTGGCGCCTTCTTTACCCACGAACGGGTTGTCCGAGGGGATCGAGCCGTCGGCGTTGATGCGCACGACCTTGCCCAGGGTGGCGTCCAGCTTCTGGGCCTGGACGCGGCCTTCCTGGATCGAGCGCTCGCCGGTGGTGATGAAGAGCTTGCCGTCCGGCGCGAAGACCAGGCGGCCGCCGAAGTGCAGGGCGCTGTCCATCTTGGGCGCCTGGCGCCAGATGACCTGGACGTTCTCCAGCTTGGGCGCGGCGCCCAGCACCAGCTTGCCGCGCGCGGCGCTGGTGCCGTTCACGCTGCCGTCGGCCTCGGAGAAGGTCCAGTAGACCAGGCCGTTGCTGGCGTAGTTCGGGTCGATCGCCAGGCCCAGCAGGCCGCCCTGGCCCTCGGCGAACACGGCGGGCAGGCCGGTGACGGCGGGCGACAGCTTGCCGTCCTTGCCCAGCACCCGCAGGCGGCCGGCGCGCTCGGTGACCAGGATCTCGCCGGTCGGCAGGAAGGCCAGGGCCCAGGGGTGATCAAGGCCGCTGGCCAGGGTCGTGTACTGACCTTGCGTGTTCGAGTTCAGCCCCGGCGCGCGGGTCTGGTTCGCGAAGGCCGGCTTCTGCTCGGGGGCGTTGGCCGCGCGGGTCTCTACAGGCGGGCCGGCTTGTCCGGGCTGGGCGGGAGCGGGACCACAGGCGGCCAGAGCGGCGGCGAGGGCGGCGGAGGCGGTGAGCAAGGAAGCGCGCATGGCGCGACCTTAGGATGATTTCCGTGACGGCGGCTAGCGGGTCTGCCGCACCACATCCAGGAAGGCGCGCAGGGCAGGGGGCACGGCGCGGTGGCCGGGATAGTAGACCGTGGCGGGCTCGGCGAACCGCAGCCAGGGCGACAGGACCTCGCGCAGCTGGCCGGCGGCCAGTGCGGCGTGCGCGGCGGTTTCGATCACATAGGCCACGCCCAGGCCGCGTACGGCGGCGTCGACCATCAGCTCTTCGTCGTCCAGCGCCGCGGGGCCGGTGACGTCGAGCGTCATCGCCTGGCCCGCCCGCTCGAACTCCCAGCGGTACAGGCGACCGCTGGGTAGGCGGTGGCCGATGCACTGGTGGCGGGCGAGATCGTCAGGCGTGGTCGGGGTCCCGGCGCGCTCCAGATAGGCGGGCGAGGCGACGCAGACGAAGCGCAGCGGCGCGCCGATCGGCACGGCGATCATGTCGCGCGGGACCGAGCCGGCGAGGCGAACCCCGGCGTCGAAGCCGGCCTGGACGATGTCGATCAGCTGGCCCTGGACCACTAGGTCGACGGTCACCTCGGGATGGCGCTGGGCCATCACCGGCAGGACCTCGCGGACCAGGATCGCGGCGCCCACGCGCGGGGCGTTGATCCGCACCACGCCGGCGACCTGGCCCCGGAATGGCGCGACGCTGTCCAGCGCCCCGTCCAGGGCGGCCAGGGCCGGCTGCAGGCTCTCCAGCAACTGGAAGCCGGCCTCGGTGGGCGAGACGCTGCGGGTGGTGCGGTTCAGCAGCCGCACGCCCATCCGCTCCTCCAGCGCCCGCATCGCGTGGCTCAGGGTCGAGGGCGCGGCGCCCAGCTCGTCGGCGGCGCGGCGGAAGCTGCGGTGGGTGGCCACCGACACGAAGGCGGCGAGGTCGTTGAGGGAAGGGCGGGACACTGCTGGTGATTTTGCATCAGCCTATGCCGATTTCAATGTCTACAGCCGCAAGCGCGCGCCGCTTAACTGGGTCTGGCCGGAGCGTTTCCGGTTCCAGAAGGACCCAAGACTATGTCCAAGCCCCAGACCGTTTTCCCCGCCGGCCGACAGGCGCTGTACGAGAAGTACCGCTACTCGGCCGCGATCCGCACCGGCGACCTGCTGTTCGTCTCCGGTCAGGTCGGCAGCCGCGAGGACGGCTCGCCCGAGCCGGTCTTCGAGGACCAGGTGCGGCTGGCCTTCGCCAATCTGAAGGCGGTGCTGGCCGCCGCTGGGGCGAGCCTGGAGGACGTCGTCGACGTCACCACCTTCCATACCGACCCCGAGGCGCAGCTGGCGACGATCCTGGCCGTTCGCGACGAGGTCATCGGCGCGCCGCCCTATCCGAACTGGACGGCGATCGGCGTGAATTGGCTGGCCGGCTTCGACTTCGAGATCAAGGCGATCGCCCGGATCCCCGCTTAAGTGACCGGCAGCTCGCGCCGCTCGTCCGAAGCGCGCTGCGCGAGCTCCAGCAACTCCATGGTCCGCAGGGCCTGCTCGACCGGCACGGGCGAAGGGGCGCCGTGCAGGATCGCCTCGCGGACGCCGGCATAGAACTGGCGATAGCCGGTGACCTCGGGCCGGACGTCGGCATTGACCGGGACCTCGTCGACCACAGTGGTCAGCACCCCATGACGACTGTCTCGGCCCCAGCCGGAGGCGCCGGGGGTCATGCCGGCCTTCAGCTGGGCTTCCTGCGGATCCAGGCCGTGCTTGACGAAGCTGGCCTTGGTCCCGTGCACGGCGAAGCGCGGACCCGAGGCGGCGGTCAGCAGGTTGCCGTGCAGGATCACCCGCAGGACGGGATAGCGCAGGGTGACGTGGAAATAGTCGTCCGCCCTGGCGCCCTCGCGCTGCGCGCCGATGTCGGCCGAGATGCCCAGCGGCTCGCCGAACAGCACCAGGGCCTGGTCCAGCAGGTGCGGTCCCAGGTCGATCCAGGCGCCCGAGCCCGGACCGGCGCGTTCACGCCAGCGGTCGCGCACCTCGGGGCGGAAGCGGTCGTAGCGGTTCTCGCACAGCACGATCTCGCCCAGCACGCCCTCGGCCAGCAGGCGCTGGACGGTCAGGAAGTCGCTGTCCCAGCGGCGGTTGTGGAACACGGCCAGCAGCTTGCCGGCGGCCTTGGCGGCGTCGGCCATGGCCTTCGCCTCGGCGGCGGTGACGGCGAAGGGCTTGTCGACCACCACGTGCTTGCCGGCGGCGAGGGCGGCCAGGGCCTGGGGCGCGTGCAGGACGTTGGGCGTGGCGATGACCACCAAGTCGATGGCCGGATCGGCCAGGGCCTGATCCAGCTCGGCGACGACCTGGACCTCGGGCAGGTCGGCCGCCACCTTGGCCGGGTCGCTGGAGACCACGGTCCGCAGCGCGAAGCCCGGCGTGGCAGCGATCAGCGGGGCGTGGAAGGTCTTGCCGACATAGCCATAGCCGACCAGGACGACGTTCAGGGTCTCGCTCATGGGATCGCCTTCTAAAGAAAAGGGCCGAGGATTGCTCCCCGGCCCTGATCGCGTTTGCGTGAAACGATAGAGATTAGATCTGCACCGGTTCCATCTTGGGCGTCAGCAGGTGGATCACCAGCAGAGCGACCAGATAGACCGAACCCGCCACGATGAAGATCGGGGTGTAGGTGCCGATCTGCTCCAGCACGTTGCCGATGTACTTCGAGAAGGCCATGCCCCCGAAGGCGCCCAGCATGCCGCCGATGCCGACGACCGAGCCGACCGCGCCGCGCGGGAACACGTCCGACGGCAGGGTGTACAGGTTGGCCGAGAAGCCTTGGTGCGCGGCGGTGGCGATGCCGATGATCAGCACTGCCAGCCAGACGCTGTCGGCCTTGGCGGCGAACATCACCGGCAGGGCCAGCAGGGCGCAGACCAGCATGGTCAGCTTGCGAGCCTTGTTGATGGTGGCGCCGTTCTTCATCAGCGTGGAGGACATCCAGCCACCGGCGACCGAACCAACGTCCGACAGCAGGTAGATGGCGATCAGCGGCGGGCCAAACGACTTCAGGTCCAGGCCGTAGCGCTTGCCCAGGAAGTCCGGCAGCCAGAACAGGAACATCCACCAGATCGGATCGATCAGGAACTTGCCCAGGGCGAAGGCCCAGGTTTCCTTCTTGGTCAGCAGCTTGCCCCAGCCGATCTTCTCGACGGGGTCGGCCGGATCCTGCTCGATATAGGCCAGTTCCGCGGGCGACAGCTTCTTGGCTTCGCGCGGACGGCGATAGACGATCAGCCAGATCGGCAGCCAGACCAGGCCGGCGAGGCCGGTGACGATGAAGGCCATCTGCCAGCCGAAGGCCAGCACGATGCCCGGCACGACCAGGGGCGTGACGATGGCGCCGATGTTGGTGCCGGCGTTGAACAGGCCGGTGGCGAAGGCGCGTTCCTTCTTGGGGAACCACTCGGCCACGGCCTTGATGCCGCCCGGGAAGCCGCCGGCCTCACCGATGCCCAGACCCATGCGGGCGGCCACGAAGCCGCCGAAGCCCGACGCGCAGGCGTGCAGGATGTGGGCGACCTGCCAGATCGCGAACGCGACACCGAAGCCCCAGCGCGCCCCGATCTTGTCCATGATCTTGCCCCAGGCCAGGTACGCGATCGCGTAGGCCAGCTGGAAGTAGAACACGAGGTCGGCGTAGTGCTTCTCGTCCCAGTTGAACTGAGCCGACAGGTCCGCCTTCAGGAGGCCGATCGTCTGGCGATCGACGTAGTTGATGACCATCGCCGCGAACAGCAGCGTGACGACCACCCAGCGATACCGTCCGATTTTCTCGGACGGCGCGGGCGCTTTTGAAAAGTCCATGGACGCCTTCCTTCCCCCTTGTTGTCGGGTCTTTTTCTTTTATTTCGCCGGAACAGCTACGCAGTCCACGGTTCCGAACGGGCCGAAATCGATGTGGGCCACGTCGCCGGCCGCCACATCGTGGATGCCGGTGGTCGCGCCGGTGGTGACGATCTGACCCTTCTTCAAAGGCTTGCCGCGAGCCGCGACGGCGCCGAGCAGGAAGGCCAGGGCGGCCAGCGGAGAGCCCGGGATCGTCGCGGCGGTCGCCTTACCGACCGACTTGCCGTTGATGATGGTCTCGACCGGCATATCCTCCCAGGCGATGTCGCGCCAGTTGGAAATGGCCTGACCAATGATCTGACCATCGTTGTTGCCGAAGTCCGAGCAGACGACCGTCGGGCCCAGGGCGTTGATGGTGGCCAGCGGGCTGCCGGCGATCTCGACGCCGACCAGCAGTTCGCCGACATATTCGGCGGCTTCCTCGGCGGTCCATTCGGTCTTGTCGGCCGGAGCATCCTTGCCCAGGCGGATGATGAACTCGGCCTCGACGGCGCAGAAGCCGCCTTCAATGGCGCGGAACTCGTTCGGGGCGCCGACCTTGGCGTCCTGGACCTTGCTCTTGAAGATGCAGCCGGCCAGGCGCTCGGCGCCCAGGCGTTCACGGTGCTGCGGGGGGACCAGGCCCACCTTCCAGCCGACCAGTTCGTCGGGCCACAGGTCGATGGCGATGTCCTGGACAGAGTAGCCCTCGGCCATGCTCGAGGGAATCACGCCGCCCGGATAGCCGGGGACCGAAACGCCATCCTGGCGCGCCTTGACGAATTGGGGGGCGATGGCCGCGGGGGTGAAAACCACGCTGTCGGCCTCAGAAACGGTCACGCCGTAGATCCTCCCTCGAAAATCGGCACAGGTCCCGCTTGGCGGGTGTTGTGACGTCTCTAGTGGAAACCGGTGTCATTGACAATGAGGCCTTAACGCCAGGCGCGAGCCGCTCGAGGTCGCATACCCGACATGGGGTCGCGTGGCGGTGGAGCTTACTCGACAGCTTCAATTGGCGGGCGCAAAAGGTCGCCAGATTTGTGGATAGAGCAGACAGTAGATTTCTTGTCTTCTGTGTCCTGAACATTGCCGCAAGTCGTGTTGTATGGGGTGCAACTCAGTGGTGTATCGCGGGGCAGAGCTGATCGAATACCTCGAGAAGCGAAATCGCCATCTACTTGAAATTTGCCGCGTGCAATCGAAGCTTGTGGCGGCGGACTTCGATCTCGATGAATTCATGCAGATGTCGGTCAATCAGCTGCGCTCGGTATTCCAGTCGGGCGGGGTGGTTGTCGAACTCGTGGACGGCGACGAGATGGTCTATGTCGCTATCGACGCCGACCATGCCGGCTATCATGGGCTGAGGCTGTCGAAAGAGGCTTCGCTGTCGGGCCGCGCCGCCACCGAGGGGCGGCTGATGCACTGCGATGACTCTCATAAGGATCCGCGCGTCGACCGGGCCAATTGCGAGAAGATCGGCATCCGCTCGATGGTCTGCGCGCCGCTGTTTCAGAACGGCCATGCCGTGGGCGTGCTCAAGGCGTTCGACGCAGCGCCTGGCGCCTTCGACGAAGACGACATCCAGACCGTGACCCTGGTTGCCGACACCCTGGGCGCGGCCCTGGCCAAGCAGTTGGAGCATGGCGACCGCGAAGGCCTGATGCTGGAACTGGCCATGGCGCGGGACGAGGCCGAGGCCGAGGCACGTCGGGCCCACATGGCCGAGGCGATGGGAGGGCTAGGCCGCTGGCGCTTCGACTACACGACAGGCCGCAGCGACTGGTCCGATCAGATGTACGACCTGCACGGCCTGCCGCGGGGTGCGGTGCTGAGCGGCGAGCAGATCATGAATATGGTCCATCCCGACGATGTCGATCGGGTGCGGGCCCTGGTGCGTGAGCCCAGCCCGCTGGGCGCGGCCCGGCCGTTCATCGACTTTCGCCTGGCCCGCGCCGACGATGGGCGCGAGCGCCGCATGCAGGCCATGACCACCATCGAGCTGGACGCCCGTGGCGAGCGCACGGCGGTGATGGGCGTGCTGCGCGACGTCACCGAGCAGTACGAGCGCGAGCAGCAGCTGGCCGAGGCCCGGCGCGAGGCCGAGGCCGCCGCCCGCACCAAGGCCGCCTTCCTGGCCAACATGACCCACGAGCTGCGTACGCCGCTGACCGCCGTGCTGGGCTTCTCGCGCCTGGTCGAGCGCCGCGCCGATGTCGGCGAGGAAAGCCGGGCGATGGTCCGCAGGATCCTCAACGCCGGCGAGGCCTTGCTGCACACGGTCAACGACCTCTTGGACTTCTCCAAGCTGGAGGACGGCCAGGTCGAGATCCGGCCGCGCCCGGTGGCGGTGGAGGCCTGTGTCCGCGACACCCTGGAGCTCCTGACACCGCAGGCGGGGGCAAAGCGTCTGGACCTGGAGCTGGTCATCGATCCGGCCACGCCCGCGCGCGTGATGCTGGACCCCGACCGGGTGCGCCAGGTGCTGCTGAACCTGACCGGCAACGCGGTGAAGTTCACCGACGCGGGCGCGGTGGTCGTGACCCTAACGCCGTCGGCGGACCGGCAATTCCTGGTCTGGAGTGTGCAGGACTCCGGCCCTGGCATTTCGGCCGACGGGCTGGAGCGATTGTTCGTCCGCTTCTCGCAGGTCGAGGGCGGCGGCCAGAGCGGCGGCGCGGGCCTGGGCCTGGCGATCTGCAAGGGGCTAGTCGACGCCATGGGCGGAACCATCGGCGTCGAGAGCCGGCCTGGGCAGGGCTCGCGCTTCTGGTTCTCCTTGCCAGCGGTGGCGGTCGACGCCGATGAGGCCGAGGACGACTTCGCCGTCTGTGTCGATGGCCGCAAGGTGCTGGTCGCCGACGACAATCCGGCCAATCGGCTACTGCTGCGCACCATCCTTCAGGCCTTCGGGGCCGATGTCGCCGAGGCCTGCGACGGCGGCGAGGCGGTGGACCTGGCCTGTCAGGCCCGGTTCGACCTGATCCTGATGGACCTGCGCATGCCGGGCCTGGACGGGATCAGCGCCGCCCGCCGGATCCGCGACGCGGCCGGCGAGCGTCCGGTCTCGATCCTGGCCTTCTCGGCCGAGCGCGACCCGGTGATCGACGCGACGCTGTTCAGCGGGGCGGTCCCGAAACCGATCGAGCCGGAAACGCTGCTGAGCGCGATGGCGCGGGCGATGACCTGGAAAGCGATGAGCTAGCCGCGTCGGGCCGCCAGCCGTTTTCCAAAAGGTCCAGCGCCATCAGGTGCGCGACCTCCAGGGTCAGGGCCTCCAGCCCATCCAGCAGTTCCTGCCGCCGCTCCTGTACGGGGGTGTAGGCATAGAGCGCGCAGATGGCGTGCAGCCGGGCGCGGATGTTCGGCGGCTCGAAGGTCGAGCCCAGCAGGCTGAACTCGGACGGCGGAGCTTGGTTGAGGCGCAGCTGGTGGTAGGCGAGGGGCATCGGGAGAGACTCCTTTCTAGAGTAGGGGTTCAGGCGACCAGGGCGGCGTCGCGGCAGCGCAGGCCGTTCATGCGGACATCGGCTTGGCCCAGGCGCACGCCAACCAGGCCGGTCAGGCTGTTCAGGACGTCGTCCAGCGGCCGGGCTAGCGGGGTGAGCAGGGAAGCGACGGCGCCCGTCAGGGCGCTCTCGCCGAGGCCCAGGTTCAGCCCCAGGGCGGGAACGGTGGCGTCCAGCGCCAGTTCGCCCAGCAGGGTCGAGACCGTCGCCTGGGCCAGGTCCCTGGTCGAGACGGTCTTGACCACGCGGCCGCGCACCTCGTCCTGGCGGAAGCGCACCGTTTGCCAGGCCTGGCCGCCCAGGGATGCCGAAGCCTTGCCGGTCACCGTGAACAGCGGGGCCTTGGCGATCGTCGCCGGCGCGGGCGTCAGCGGGGTCTTGAAGTCGTCCAGCTTGGCGGTGTCGACCTCGCCGATCATCAGCGAGCCCAGGCCGGGGGCGACCTCCAGGGCCGCCTCGTCGGTGGCGCAGGACATCGACTTGAGCCGGGCCGCGCCCGAGGCGGCTTCCACCAGGATCGGCAGCTTGACCTGGGCGGGGGCTAGCAGGCCCGAGCCGCCGACCTTGGCTTCCAGATAGAGGCGGGTCTGGGCGGTGCGGACGATGACGTCGCGGCTGGACGTGATGGCCATCCAGGGGGCGTTGTTCGGGGGCTCGCCAATCGCCAGCCAGGCCGTGAGATTGGCGACGCCGGGGACGGCCGCGCCCAGGTCCAGCTGGACCTGGCGGGCGCCGTTCGACAGTTCCAGCACCGCCTTGGACAGGTTCAGAGCGTCCAGCTGCACCTTGGCCCCACTGCCGCCCAGCACCCGGCCTTGCGCGCCATAGGGGCCAGGGTCGAACAGGCGGGTCATCTGCGCGGGCGTGCGATCGCCGGCGGCGCTGGCCAGGGTGCGGGCGGCTTGCGAGGCCCGCGTCTGGCCCTTGTCGGCTAGGGCGCGCGACAGGGCCTTCAGGGCCCTGCCGGTGGTCAGCTTGGCGTCCAGCACCTCGTCATAGGTGGCGGCGGTCAGGTTCAGCTCGGTCTTCAGGGCGTCCATGTAGTCGAAGAGGTCGACATCGGCGTCGGCCAGGGCGTCGTAGTCCATCACCGACAGGCTGACGCTCGAGCCCGTCAGGCCGCTCAGCAGGGCGTTGGCCAGACCGCCGTCCAGGGCCGCCAGACGCGTGCCGATCGAGAAGCTGGCTAGGTCGGCGCGGGCGGCGGTGGCCTGGCGGGCGATCGAGACGCCGTCCTTGCCGGTCAGGGCCTTGCCGAAGTGCAGGGGCGTCTGACTCTCGATCCGCACGCGCACGGCGTCGGGATCGGCGGCGCCGGACTGAAAGCGCGACTGGACGGCCTGGTCGGCGGCGTAGCGACCCTTCTCGACCGTCACGCTCAGCGGACCGTCCCAGCCGTTGGCGCGGGCCGTGGCCAGGGCGGCGGCCTGGGCGTTGTCCAGGTCGCGGGCGGCGGCCAGCGCGGCCAGGTCCGCCGTGCCCTGCAGGCGACGGGTCTGCAGGAACACCGAGCCCAGGTCGACGGCCAGGGCGGTGGTCCCCAGCAGGGCGGACATGGCGACCGCGCTGATCAGCGCGATGCCGCCATTCTCGTTACGGGCAAAATCGCGGCGGGCCATCTCAATACCCTCCCAGACGGACCGAGGCCTGGCGCAGCACGGTCTTGGGCGGCGAGGGGACCAGGCCGTCGAAGGCCCGGAAGGCGTCGTGGGCCGTGTCGTAGCGGATCGACACCGTCAGCCGGTCGGGCTGGTTCTCGACCACCACGGCGGCGGCTTCGGCGCGCAGGCTGGGATAGTCGGCGACCTCGGCGGCCAGGGTGGCGCGGGCCAGCTGTTCGCGCTCGGCGGTATTGAGGCCCGCCAGGGCCGCGCGGGCCGAGTCGTTGGCCAGCTGCTGCACCGTGTGCGAGATCCAGAAGTACTGGCCCCAGACCAGGATCCCGACCAGCAGGACCAGGAACAGCGGGCCGGTGATGGCGAATTCGACGGCGACCGCGCCACTTTCGGGCCCGCGAACCGTTTTGTTTTTCGTACGTCCTTTCATGTGACGTCTCCTCCCTAGGAAGAGGAGTGTGCGAATGCACGCCTTGGAATTGGTAAGGCGAGTGAACGTCGGATTTTCCGCAATAAGTGCGACACCCTGCCGCACAGGCTCTGCGCGCAACGGGTGTTGTGGCATGCGCAGTGCAACGATAGCGTGATCTCGTCCGAGTTTGGGGAAACGTCCTTAAGGCGAGCGATTAGGCGTTTTGCGTATTTTGCGGAAAGCCGGGAGGTCGCGATGAAGTCCTTGAATTCCGAGCCGCTGTCGGTGACGGCCGGCGAGATAAGCCGCAACTTCGGACACTGGCAGGACCGGGCCCTGGAGGCGCCGGTGATCGTCACCCACCATGGCCGGCCGCGCGTGGCGGTGGTGTCGGCGGGCCTGTTCTTCGGCCTCACCGATGACGGCGGCGGCGGTCGCGAGGCGCGCGAGCGGTCCGAGACGGCGCTGGCCGCCGTGCTGGGCGCGATGAGCGAGGCCTTCGTGGCCTTCGACGAGCACCTGCGGGTCGCGGCCGTGAACCACCCGTTCGAGGCGTTGGCGGGCCTGGGCGCCGGGCAGCTGGCGGGACTGAGTTGCGCCGACCTCTTCCCCGCGCCGTGCCAGGCCCTGATCGGCGAACAGCTGCTACGGGCTTTGAAAGCTGGCGAGGTCGTGGAGTTCGAGGCCAACGCCTCGCCCGACGGCGCGCGCCGTTGCAGCATGCGGGCCTTTCCGTATCCGGGCGGCGCGGCCCTGTTGCTGCTCAATCGCAGCGAGGAGCGCGACCTGCGCCGACGGTTCGAGGCGGCCGAGGCGTTCCGCACCGCGACCTCGAACCTGCATGACCTGGGCGCGGCCCGGCTGAACGTGCGCGGGGCCTTCGCCGAGCTGGACGAGCGCTTCGCGGCCATGACCGGCTTCAAGGTCGAGGAGTTGATCGACTATCGCCTGACCGACGTGGTGCGCCCGGCCGAGCGTCACGCCCTGTCGGCGCAGATCGAGTCGGTCCTGCGCACCAACGCGCCGGCCGTGACGCTGGCGACCTTGCTGGTGAAGAACGGCGGCGAGCGCTCGGTGGAGCTGAGTCTGGCCCCTGTTCTCGAGGATTATGCGCCCGCGGGCCTGATCGCCGCGGCGAGAGCCGCCTAGCGGCTTGACACACGTAATAGCGGGTATAGCGTCACGCGTTGAATTACGGGTGTACGTCATGCACATCACCGCCGCCGAAGCCCACGTCATGGAAGCGCTCTGGCGCCGTCAGCCGCTGTCGGCCGACGAGCTGGTCGCCGAGGTTGGCGCCTCCCAGCAATGGGGCGAGGCCACCGTCAAGACGCTGATCAATCGCCTGCTGAAGAAGAAGGCGATCAAGTCCGAGCGCGCCGAGGGCAAGCACGGCTATCGCCCGCTGGTCGACCGCAGCGCCTATGTCCATTCGGAAAGCCAGGGTCTGCTGGATCGTCTGTTCGACGGCCAACTGGCCCCGCTGATCAGCCACTTCGCCCAGCACCGCCCGCTGCGCGCGGATGAGGTGGAGAAGCTGAAGAAGCTGATCGATCAGATGGGCGAGAAGTAACTCAGACCCGTTTTCCCGGCGAAAGCCGGGACCCAGATCGTAGAGCTGGGTGGTGCATGCAGAAACGCCCGCGATCCTGTCCGGAACGCGGGCGCTCTTGCATCTGGACCCCGGCTTTCGCCGGGGAAACGGTGATAGCCTAAGCCCGCATCGCCTTCGCTTCGGGCTGCGCCCTCAGCTTCTTCGCCGCCACGTCCAGGCTCTGCACCGGCGATGACGCCTCTTCGCGATCGTCATTGTCCGGATCCGGCCGCGACCGCAGCGCCGCGACGAAGTTGTCGCGCCAGGCGGTGACGTCCTCGCGGGTGACGTTCTCGAACAGGGCTTCCCAACGGCGCTTGCGCTCGTCGACGCCCATCGACAGGGCCCGTTCCAGCGCGTCGGAGATCTCCTCCGGACTGTTGGGATTGATGATCAGGGCGTCCTTCATCTGCCGCGCCGCGCCGGCGAAGCGCGACAGGATCAGCACGCCGGGATCTTCCGGGTCCTGAGCCGCGACATACTCCTTGGCCACCAGGTTCATGCCGTCGCGCAGCGGCGTGACCAAAGCAGCCTTGGCGGCGCGATAGATCCCCGCCAGCTCGTCGCGGCGGTACGAGCGGTTGACATAGCGGATCGGCGTGAAGTCCATCTCGGCATAGGCGCCGTTGATCCGGCCAATCAGGCCGTCCAGCCGCCCGCGCAGATCCTGATAGGCCTCGACCTCGTCACGCGAGATCGGGGCCACCTGCAGCAGCATCACCTCGCGGCGCATGTCGGGATGGTCGTGCAGGAACCGCTCGAAGCCGATCAGGCGTTCTTCCAGGCCCTTCGAGTAGTCCAGGCGGTCGACGCCCACGACCATCTTGCGGAAGACGCTGTGGGCCATCATCCGGTCGTAGGTCTTGCGCGCCGTCTCGCCCTTGACGACCTGGGCGAAGTCGTCGGCGTCGACGCCAATCGGGAAGGCCGAGGCGTCCAGCTTGCGCCCGAAGGCCTGCAGCTCGCCGCGCTCGTTCTTGGAGCCGTGCACCTCCGAGAAGACATAACCCTCGAAGGCGTGCAGCGACTCCTCGGTCTGGAAGCCCAGGAGGTCGTAGTCGAACAGGGCTTCGACCAGCTGCCGGTGGCGGGGCAGGGTGACCACCAGCTGGTGGGCCGGCCAGGGGATGTGCAGGAAGAAGCCGATCCGGTTGGTCACGCCCATCCGCCGCAGCTCCCGCGCCAGCGGGATCAAGTGGTAGTCGTGCACCCAGACGATGTCGTCCGGCTCGATCAGCGGCAGCAGGGTCTCGGCGAAACGCTTGTTGACCCGGTCATAACCCTCGCCGAACGAACGGTCGTAGGCGGTCAGGTCGACGCGGTAGTGGAACAGCGGCCACAGCGTCTTGTTGGCGTAGCCGTTGTAGTACTCCTGGTAGTCGGTCTCCTCGAGGTCGACGGTGGCGACCGTGACGCCCTCGATCCGCTGCATGTTCAGCTGGCCGGTGAATTCCGGGATGGTCTTGCCGCTCCAGCCGAACCAGATGCCGGAATATTCGCGAAGCGCGGCGGCCAGGGCCATGGCCAGGCCGCCCACCGAACCTTCGCCATCCGCCGCGGGGTTCGGCGGATTGACGCGGTTCGACACCACGATGAGGCGACTCATGCGTGCACCGGGGCGCTAAGGCCCTCCAGCCATTTGAAGACGGCGTCCGTGTCCTCGAGGCAGTAGCGCGCCTCGGTCGGGCGACGGTGGCCGACCAGGATCCCGAAGCCGCCCAGGCGATTGGCGGCGGCGAAGCCGTCCTCGTCGGTCAGGTCGTCGCCGATGAACACCGGCATGGACCCCAGGAAGGGGGCTTCCCGCAGGAAGGCCGTCACCGCCGCGCCCTTGTCGGCGCCGGGGGTGCGCAGCTCGACGACCATATCGCCCAGTTGCAAAACAAGGCCGGTGGCTTGCGACAGGCGCTCGCCGGCCTCGATCACCGCTTCGGCGCAGGCGGGGGCGTTGCGGTAGTGCAGGGCGACAGACAGGCCCTTGTCCTCGAACAGCAGGCCGCGTTCGCAGTGGGCCAGCTCGACCAGGATGCGGCGGGCGTCCGCCAGGCCGGGATGCGGTTCGCGGGCGATGACCGCGCCGTCGGCGGTGCGGCGCACCAGGCCGTGGACGGCGCCGATCGCCTTCATCTCGCCGGCCAGGATGTAGTCCAGGTTCGGCAGATCGCGGCCGCTGACCACGGCGACGCGATCCTCGAACGCCTGCCGCAGGCGCGCAAGAACCCGCGCGCGGCGCGGGTCCGGGCCGACATCGTCGGGACGGGGCATGATCGGCGCGAGCGTGCCGTCGAGGTCGAGGAACAGCGCCGTACGGCGCGGCAGGTCGACAGGCGGGGGCGGGAGATCGACAGATTCCAGGCGCGAGACCGTGTGAGCCGCGGTCATGGCGAGAACCCCCTCATCAATAAGCAACATGCGCCAAGAACGTCGGACGGCCCGGTTCGATCCCGCGATAAACTGAAGCTCACGGGTTTTTGCGCATGTGCCTGCGTGATGAGCAGACTTTGCGCCCCCTCCGTCACGTCGCCTATCGGCGCCGCGCCACCTCCCCCGTTTCACGGGTGAGGAGGAAGCGGCTCTTCTCCTGCCCCGCTTGCGGGGGAGGTGGCGCGCTGCGGATACGCAGCGTGACGGAGGGGGCGCTTTTCGGCGTTAGAACAACAGCTTCCGCACGTTGAACTGGATCACCCGACCCCGCGGATCCAGATAATCCTGTTGATACGTCAGCGGCGTCACGCCCGTCGCGTCGCGCACCGTCTGCTGCTGGTCGAACAGGTTGTTGACCGACAGGGTCAGGCGGGTGCCGCGCAGCAGCGGATGTTTCTGGACCAGCTCGCGGCGCACGCCCAGGTCGGCGAACAGGCGCAGATTGATCGTGGCCAGGCTGGAGAAGTCCAAGTCCGTACTGGCGCCGCCGGCGCTGGCGTTGACGTGGGTGCCGCTCTTCCAGTTGGCGGTCATCCGCGCGCCCAGGCCATAGCGGGTGATGCCCGCCTGGGCCTCGATCTCGTTGCGAGCCTGGCCGCCGCTGGAGCCGATGACGTCGCCGTTCAGCAGGTCCAGCACCGGCACGCCGTCGGCGATGGTCACCGTCTCCTTCAGGTGGACGGTGTGGAAGAGGGCCAGTTGCAGGCGTGTGGCGCGCGGATTGCCGCCACCGCCGCCCCGACCGCCGCCGCCGAACCCACGGCCGCCGCCGCCACCGCCGCCGCCGAAGCGAGGGCCGCCCTGGCCGCCACCTTCGCCGCCGAAGTTGGGGCGCGGGGGCTCTTCGCCAGTCGGCTGGGTCTGGTTGGCCTGTTGTTGCTGGGCGTTGGGATCGGAGGGCGTGTCAGGCTGAGGCGCGCGCGGGGCTTCGGCATTTTCGCCGCCTTGGCGAGGCGTGCGTTGCAGAAGCTCGGCGCCGGGCGGTTGCGCGCCGCCTTGGCCCTGGCGACCGCGCCAGCCGCCCGGAGGGGGCGGCGGCGCCTTGCCGATCTGGCGCGAGAAGTTGAAGCCCCAGCGGATCTGCTCGCTCTCGCGCTTCTGGAAGTTCACTGGCCGGGTGTCGATGCGGGTCAGGTTGCCATCGGCGTCGCGGGTGAAGCGGTCGGGGAAGGCGGCCTCGACCGCCGCCGTGGCGGCCGGGAAGCCGGCCACCGGATTGTCGATGCGCGAGCGGGTGTAGTTGGCCGTCAGCGACAGGCCCTGAATCTTCTCGGGCTTGTAGCTGGCGCCGAAGCGCAGGACGTTGCGGGTCTCGCCCTTCAGGTCGGGATTGCCGCCGCTGATCCGGGTGACGTCGACGCTGGTCCCGCGCACATAGTCGAAGACCTGGCTGTTGGGCGTGGTGATCAGCGGATTGCCCAGCTGGCTGATGCTGGGGGCGTTTTCCTGGCGGTTGGCCGAGACGATGAAGCTGACCGGCTTGACCGGCGACCAGTTCAGGCCGCCGCCGATCGTGGTCAGGCTACCGTAGTCGGCCACCTGGCGCACGGCCAGGTTCAGGTTGGTCGACAGGTCGCCGATCTGCGCCAGCACGCCCTTGCGGCGGCTGGCCAAAGGCAGGTCGAAGCTGACCTGGGCGCTGGCGTCGCCGCGCGACTGGGTGCTGTCGCTCTCGACGCCCGCGCGGATCGAGTGCGCCACCAGGCGCGAGCCGCTGACGCCCAGCTTCAGGGTCGAGGACAGGTCGCCGGCCGGCAGCTTGGCCAGGGCGCGGTTGGCGACGAACTGCAGGTCGGCGCTGTCGGTGGTCGACTTGGCCCGGTCGCTGTTGACCCGCTGGCCCGGCAGCGGCCTGAACGGATTGAAGGTCGGGTCCAGGGCGGTCAGGCGAGCCTGGGTGTCCGTCAGGTCAACGCTGCGGTCCGTCTCGGTCTTGTTGATAGAATGGTCGTAGTTGCCGGTCAGCGACAGGCGCAAGGTCTCGGTGTCGCGGTTCAGGGTGAAGCCCGCGTGTCCCGCCAGGTTCTTCGACGTTTGACCCAGCGCCGCCTGATCGCCCAGATAGCGGTAGAGCGCGACGTCCTGCCCGAACGGCGAATAGGGATTGGCCCCCGGGATCAGCAGCCGCGCTCGCGCCGGGCCCAGCAGGGAGTCGCTCTGCGATCCGGTCAGGCCCAGGTTCAAGGTCGCCGAGACATTGTCCAGGATGTAGCGGTTGGTGACGCTGTTGATCGACACCTGGGTGTTGCGCGGCAACAGGGTGCGGTCGTCGGTGATGTCGGAGACATTGGCCTTGTTGGCCGTCGGCAGGAAGCTCGCCAGGTTGGGCGCGCCCGATCCCAGGCCGCTGGGTACGCCCGCGACCGTCACCGGCGTGCCGGCCAGGCCGCTCAGGGCGTTCAGGTTGCTGCCCGAGGCGGGACCGATATTGCCGACATAGTCGTAGAGACCGCTGTTGGTGCGGCTGATCAGGTCGCGGTCGCTTTCCAGCAGATGGTCGGCGTTCTGCAGCTTGATCGATAGGTTGGTGCGGCCCTGGCGGTTCAGGCGCAGCTGGCTCCAGTTGGCCTGTTCGGTGATTTGGCCGCCCTTGGCCGAGCCGCCGACCGTGGCGTCGATCGTACTGGCGCGGAAGCGCTGGCGCAGGACGATGTTCACGACCTTCTGGTCGGCCGAGTAGCCGTATTTGAGGGCCACTTCCTCGGGCAGGATCTCGACGCGCTGGATGGCTTCGGTCGGGATGTCGCGGATCTCGCCCTGGCCCGAGATGCGGCGGCCGTTCAGCAGCGTGACGGGATCGCCGCCCAGGCCGCTGGTGGTCTGGGGCGCCAGCTCGGTCAGCAGGTCTTCCATCGACGAGACGCCGAACGAGCGCACGTCGGCGGCGCTGAAGGTCTCTTCCGGCGGGATGTCGCCCAGCACCGCGCCATAGGGCTTGCCGCTGGCGGTGATGGTGACGGCTTCGACCTCGGTATCGAGGTCTTCGGGCGTGACGGGCTTCTGGGCCGCCGACGGCGCGGCGGCGGGCTTGGCAGCCGGCTTGGGCGCCGGCTGAGCGGGAGCAGGGGACGTCGTGACGGGCGGTGCGGCCTCCTGCGCATGGGCGGTCGTCGTCGCGACACACCCCAGGATCCCGACCAGGGCCAGCTTGCGGCTCATCAAAGAGCGTCTCCGAATTCTCTACGTCCCACGATTGCGGTGCCTGTCCGATGTGACGGCCAGATTTCAAAGTCGCAACACTGGCGGCGGCCGAAGGTCTAGCGAACAGATGTCCAGGGCCGGCTGAGCAGCACCGCGCAGTTGATGATGCCCACCAGCGAGTAGGTTTGAGGATAATTGCCCCACAGTTCGCCGTCCGCGAAGCCGATATCTTCTGACAGCAGTCCAGCGCCCGTGCGACGCGAAAGCATATCCTCGAAAAGCTCGCGGGCTTCATCAGTGCGACCTGACAGGTGCAGGGCCTCGACCAGCCAGAAGGTGCAGATGTTGAACGCCGTCTGCGGCGAGCCGAAGTCGTCGGGAATGGCGTAGCGCAGCAGGTAGGAGCCCCGCCGCAGGCCGTCCTCGATGGCCTTCAGGGTGGCGACGTTGCGAGGGTCGTCGGGCTTGTGGAAGCGCAGGTCGACCAGCTGCAGCAGGCTGGCGTCCAGGGTGTCGCCCTCGAAGGTGGCCGAGAAGCGGCCCAGTTCCTCGTTCCAGGCGCGGTCCTCGATGACCTGGCGCACCTGGGCGGCGCGGCCGCTCCACAGCGCGGCCTTCTCGGTCAGGCCTAGCTTCTCGGCGGCGTTGCCCAGGCGGTCGCAGGCGGCCCAGCACATGGCGGACGAGTAGGTGTGGACATTGGCTCGGCCGCGGAACTCCCACAGGCTGGCGTCGGGCTGGTCGTGCATCCGATAGGCCTGCTCGCCGACCGGCTCCAGGGCCTCGAAATCCTCGACCGTGGCCGGGCGCAGCAGGCGCTCGTCGAAGAAGGCCTGCACGGTCGACAGGATGATCTGGCCGTAGACGTCGTTCTGGATGTGCTCGAAGGCCTGGTTGCCGACCCGTACTGGCCCCATGCCGCGATAGCCGGGCAGGTCGGGGGCGAAGCGCTCGGTCAGCTGCTCCTCGAAGCCCACACCGAACAGCGGCTGGATATGGCCGCCGTTCGCCCGGTCGACGATGTTGCGCAGATAGCCGAGGTAGTTCTCCAGGATGTCGACCGCGCCCAGCCGGTTCAGGGCCTGGACCACATAGTAGGCGTCCCGAAGCCAGCAGTAGCGGTAGTCCCAGTTGCGGCCGCTGTCGGAATGCTCGGGGATCGAGGTGGTCAGGGCCGCGACGATGGCGCCCGTCTCCTCGTGCATGCAGAGCTTCAGCGTGATCGCCGCGCGGATCACGGCGGTCTGGTAGTCCAGCGGCACGGCCAGGCCGCGCACCCAGTGCTTCCAGTAGAGGTCGGTCTCGCGCAGCATCCGCTCGCAGGTGGCGCCGATATTGGCGTCGAAGCCTTCGTCCGCGCCCAGGAACATGGCGATCGGCCGTTCCAGCCGGAACGTGCGCTCTTCCAGGATGTGCGAGACCGGCGCATCGGTGGACAGGCGCAGGGTCATGTCCGAGCACAGGAAGCGGATGTGGTTCGAGCCCGAGGTGTGCTCGGCGACCTTGGCGCCCCAGCCGGCGGTGGGCTTCACGCGCAGGGTGACGCGAGCCACGCCCACGATCGGCCGGATCAGGCGGATGAAGGCGGTCGGGCGGAAGGTGCGGCCGTGCTGGATGTAGCGGGGGGAGAAGTCGATGATCTCGAACCGCGCGCCGTCCTCATCGGCGATCTCGGTGCGCAGGATCGGGGTGTTGCGCAGATAGCCCTGGCGGACCTCGGCCCGGCGGTCGACCTGGATGTCCCACAGGCCCTTGGCGTCGCCGCTGTCGGCGTCCGTGTCGTCCAGCAGGGCGCTGAACACCGGATCGGAATCGACGCGTGGGGCGCAGGCCCACACGAAGCGTCCCGCGCTGTCGATCAGCGCGCTGACGGCGCAATTGCCGATCGGAAACAGGTCGAGCGTCTTTTGCGAGCTTCTGTCCATAGAGACCCCGGATGCGTGCTTTTGGGCTTTCCCCATTTCGGGTGAAACCGACGGTGTGGCTTGCGGGTTCCTGTTCTCGAAAAACGTCTTGCTGGGGGCAGGGGAGGGTTCGCCTTTCGCGCTACTCGCGTTGACGCAGCAGGCCGGTACCGGCCATCTGGTTTCCTTAACGCGGCAAGGCCGCGAGCGTGCGGTGGGCTGTTCGACGGTGATGCGATTTACGAGAACCTGCGGCGTCCTGGCGGCGGCGATGAGCCTGCTTTCCCTGGAAGTCGCCCAAGCTCAATCGCAGCGTCCGGCCCTGGCCGGCGGCCGTCCTCCTCAAGCCGCCCCTCAGCAGGCCATTCCGCTGGTCCAGCCGCGCGCGACGGTGTTCCAGCCTGACTTGTCCGCCGTCCAGCTGCGTCCCGACCAGGCCGACATGCTGCGCCGGGTGCTGGGGGACGCCTACACCCACGGCTTCGACCCCGCGACCTTCTCGCCCGAGCGCGTGACCACGCAAGCCCAGCTGATCGGCCTGACCCTGGCCTACGCCAAGGCCGTGCGCAGCGGCCGCCTGCCGGTTGATAAGTTCATGAACGAGTGGGGCCTCAAGCCCGCGCCGTACGATCCGACCATCGACTTCATCAACGCCGTCCAGCAGGACCGCCTGGGGCCGTGGCTGGACACGTTGCCGCCGCCCTATACCGGCTACCAGACCCTGCGCGGCGGCCTCGCGACCTACCGCGACATCGCCGCGCGCGGCGGCTGGCAGCCTATCGCCGCCGGTCCCGACATGAAGGAAGGCGCGACGGGCGCCCGCGTCGTGGCCCTGGAAGCGCGCCTGGCCGCCGAGGATCCGACCATCGCCGTCGACGCCGCCCCGATCTTCGACGCCGCCCTGACCCAGGCCGTGCAGCGCGCCCAGAAGCGCTTTGGCCTCAATCCGAACGGCGTCGTCAACAAGGCCACGCTGGACGCCCTGAACATCCCCGTCGAGCGGCGCATCGACCAGATCGTCGCCAATATGGAGCGCTGGCGCTGGCTGCCCCAGACCCTGCCGGCCGAGCGGATCCAGGTGAATGTCGCCGCCGCCATCCTGTCGGTGTTCAGCCACGACACCCCGACCCTGACCATGCGCGCGGTCACCGGCCGTCCGGGCGACGAGACGCCGATGCTGTCGTCGATGATCCACTCGATCGTGCTGAACCCGCCGTGGAACGTGCCGTCGTCGATCGCCTCCAAGGAGCTGTGGCCCAAGGAGCGGAAAAGCCCCGGTTATCTGCGCCGCAATGACTTCATCGTGATCCCGACTGGCGACGGCGGCTCGCGCCTGCAGCAGAAGGCCGGCCCGCTGGCCGCGCTGGGCAAGCTGAAGTTCGACTTCGCCAACCCCTACGGCGTCTATCTGCACGACACCCCCAGCCGCGCCCGCTTCGACAGCTTCAGCCGCCTGGCCAGCCACGGCTGCGTGCGCCTGCAAAAGCCCACGGAACTGGCCAAGGCGCTGCTGGACGGCGACGCCACGTGGACGCCGGAAAAGATCGACGCGACCCTGGCTTCGGGCGACACCGTGCGCGCCAAGCTGCCTCAACAGATCGCGGTCTTCCTGCTGTACTGGACGGCCTATGTGACCCCGGACGGGCAGGTGAACTTCCGTCAGGATCCGTATGGCTGGGATCGCGAACTGGTGCAGCGGATCGCCGCACTGTGATCCTGCTCAGCTTGCTTTCTTAACATTCTTGCGGTGTCCTCCCGGCTCTTAGTGTCGGGATAGGGCGTACGCATGCATCGACGTAAGCTGCTCCAGTGGGGGCTGGGCGCTATTGGCGCGGGGCTAGTTCCCCTGGCCGCACGGGCTGATGACGACATCATCGGTGCGATCCTGGAAGGAAAACAGGTCGGCGTGCCGGTGGTTCCCACGGCGCCGGTCGACCTGCGTCCGACGCCGGTCGAAGCTCCAATTGTAAAATCGCCGGCGCTGGTCGATCCGCGCTGGGTCAAGCTGCGCAACATCCACACCGACGAGAAGCTGGAAGCCGTCTACTGGGAAAACGGCGAGTACGTTCCCGACGCTGTGAAGGCCCTGAACCACGTCCTGCGCGACTATCGCAATGACGAGAGCCACCCGATCGATCCGGGCCTGTACGACATCCTGGGCAAGATCGCCCAGAAGACCGGGACCAAGGCCCACTTCCAGGTGATCTCCGGCTATCGCTCACCGGCGACCAACAAGATGCTGGCCGAGCGCAGCGGCGAAGTGGCCAAGCGCAGCCTGCACATGGACGGCAAGGCCATGGATATCTTCCTGGAAGACATCGCCCTGGAGGATATTCGCGCCGAGGCCCTGGGCCTGCAGCTGGGCGGCGTCGGTTACTACCCCAAGAGCAAGTTCGTGCACGTCGATGTCGGCCCCGTCCGCAAGTGGTCGGGTACCTGAGGTCGTACTGTTCGCCTGCCAGGCGAGCCCCTTGGCGAAACGGGTAACCAAGCTCTAGTTCGCACGTTTAGAGCATGGTAGCCGACGCAGTGTCGGTAGCGTCAGGGGAAGCACGTCAGATGAGCGAGCGTCGCAGCAATCCGTTCGGCTGGATGATCCTCGGCTTCATCGTCGGCGTCCTGGTGACGTTCGGCACGATCCTGTTCCTGACCTCCAGCGGTGGCGGCTACGAGGACGGTCCGTCCGAGACCCGCACCGCCGCAGACGACGCCGCCACCGCGGCGATGAGCGCCTCGTCGACCGGTTCGCAGCCGGCCCCCCACAAGATGGAAACCTCGGCGCCGGTGGCGACGGACCCTACCGCCGCGGCGCCTCGCGCGGAGCGTCAGGCCCCGGTGCAGGACCTCGACCCGCAGGTGGCCGACGATGCGGCGGCCGCCGGGATGACCTCGCGGACGCGCTAACAAAACACTCCGTCATTCCCGCCCTTGTGGCGGGAACCCCTCTGTACGCCGCAGGTGCAGAGGGCGGCTTGTATCTCACGTATCAGCTGAACCAGGGGTTCCCGCCACAAGGGCGGGAATGACGGTGGTTTAGGGGCACGCGGTGGTGAGCCTGCGACACCTCGCCCCACCCGTTATCCACAGCCTGCTGCCACCAAGCTGGCGGCAGGGGAGGCGCAGAACCTTGGGTGTCCAAGGAGATGCGCATTTGTCGATCAAGGGAAGTTGCTGCTGCGGCGGCGTCCGTTTCGAGCTGTTCGAGCCGCCCCTGATGCTGGGGACCTGCCACTGTTCGCGCTGCCGCAAGGCGGGGTCTGGCGCCTATGCCTATGTCCGGGCTGAAGCCTTCCATTGGCTGGCGGGCCGGGAGCTGGTGGCCCGCTATCACCCCAAGCCGCCGATGAAGTTCAACCGGTCGTTCTGCAAGCGCTGCGGCACGTCGCTGGGCGATCCCGACAGCGGCCGCATCCTGGCCATCGCCGCCAATTGCCTGGACGATGATCCGGGCGTCGCCGTCAGCTTCGAAGAGTTTACGCCGGACGCGCCGCCCTGGGAGAAGCCGGCATAGAAAAAGGCGGCCGCTGAAGCGACCGCCTTCTCCAAATCAAAGCTAGTGGAGAGCTTTATTCCTTCGGCATCGGCATGGCCGGCATCGCGCCCGCCTTGCCCTTCATGGCCTGGTGCTGCGCCGGGGGCAGCGGGATCAGGCCACGGCCTTGCAGGTAGCCGCCACGACCGGTGGCCGCGTCCGAGACGAACTCGTTGACGAACTCCTTCAGGCCCGGCGTGACGCCGACCTGCGACTTCTTCACGTAGACGTACAGCGAGCGCGACAGCGGATATTGGCCGCTGGCGATGGCCGCCGGGGTCGGCTTCACGCCGTTGACGGCCGCGCCCTTGATGCGCGAGGCGTTCTCTTCCAGGAACGAGAAGCCGAACACGCCCAGGGCGTTCGGGGTCTTCTCGATGGTGCCGACGATGGCGTTGTCGTTCTCGCCGGCGTCGACCCAGCCGCCATCGGTGCGCATCGGCGACACGGTGGCCTTGAACTTCTTCTCGTCGTCCTTCTTCAGCTTGGCCAGCGTCGGCAGCTTGGCGGCGCCGCCTTCCATGGCCAGTTCGGCGAAGGCGTCACGGGTGCCCGAGGTGGGCGGCGGGCCGTAGGCCAGGATGCGGGCCTTCGGCAGGCCTTGGCCGACCTCGTTCCAGTTCTTGTAGGGCTGCTTCACCAGCTGGCCGCCACGCAGGGACTGGTCGGCCAGGCCCAGGTACAGCTGCTCGAGCTTGAAGTTGAAGTCCGGACCCTTCTTGTCGACCGCGACGACGATGCCGTCGAAGCCGATCTTGATCTCGACGATGTCCTTCACGCCGGCCTTCTGGCAGGCCTGGAACTCGGACTTCTTCATCGGACGCGAGGCGTTGGCGATGTCGGGGAACTTCTCGCCCGTGCCGCCGCAGAACATCTTGATGCCGCCGCCGGTGCCCAGGCTCTCGACCTTGGGCGACTTCTTGCCGGTCTTCTTCGAGAAGTTTTCGGCCACGCGCGTCGAGAACGGGAACACGGTCGAGGAGCCGGCGGCCCACACGTAGTCGCGGGCGGCGTGTGCTTGGTCGGCGACGGCGAACAGGGCCAGCGTGGCGACCGCGCCAAGGAGCTTTTTCATGTCGTCAAATCCTGAGTGATCCGGGGACGCGGAGAACGTGCCGGAGCAATGCAGGGGCTTTTGTCACGGTTGCGCGACAGTTTTACGACACGCATTCCGTAGGCGGATGATCAAGCGCTCAGCGCCGGCGGGCAAGGGGCAGCAAGGCGGTTGCGGATGCGTCTGGGCCGGCTAAGGTTTTCCCATGCAGGTCGGAGCGCGGCGATGCTGGACCATATCACCTTCGGCGTATCGGATTTCGATCGGTCGGTTCGTTTCTATGACCGCGCCTTCGCGCCTTTAGGTATTCAACGGTTGTTCGACGACGAAAGCGGTCCCGCCAAGGCCACAGGTTACGGCGACAAGCGTCCCTGGTTCTGGATCGCCGAGCACGATCCGACGTCGGGCAAGCTGCACATCGCGATCCGCGCGGCCAGCCGGGAGGCCGTCGACCTGTTCCATCAGGAAGGCCTGCTGGCGGGCGGCGTCGACAACGGCGGGCCTGGTCTGCGGCCGCACTATCATGCGGGCTACTACGGCGCTTTCGTCCTGGATCCGGATGGCCACAACATCGAGGCCGTGTTCCACGACGTGGCGTAGACGGCCTCCTATCGGACGATCTCGCCGTCTTCCTTGGTGAAGGATTCCGGGGTGTTTTCGAGCAGGGCGTAGACCGTCTCGGAGGGGCGAGCCAAGGCGACGCCTTTCGGGGTCTCGACGATCGGGCGGTTGACCAGGATCGGGTGCTCGACCATCGCCGCCAGGATCGTCTCGTCCGAGACGCCGTCGGCCAGCAGGCCCAGTTCCTCGGCCGGCGTGCCCTTCTCGCGCATCAGGTCTCGCACGGACAGGCCCGAGCGGGCCGACAGGCTCAGCAGCTGCTCGCGGGTCCAGCCGGCTTTCAGATACTCGACGACGGTCGGCGTGTAGCCGGCCGCCTCGACCATGGCCACGACGTTGCGCGAGGTGCCGCACTTGGGGTTGTGGAAGATGGTGACGGGGAAGCCATTCTTGGAAGAGGTCGTCATGCGGGTTCCTGCTTGAACATCCAGTCGAACACGGCGAGCGCCAGGGCGGCGCCGACGACCTGTCCCAGGAGAAAGCCCGGGATCGAGGCGGGCGCTATGCCCGAAAAGGTGTCGGTCAGGCCGCGCGCCAGGGTCACCGCCGGATTCGCGAACGAGGTCGAGGCGGTGAACCAGTAGGCGGCGGTGATGTAAAGCCCGACGCAGACGGGCGTCGCTTCCGGCTTGACCCGCGAGGCGCCCAGGATGGTGACGATCAGCCCGAAGGTGGCGACCGCCTCGGACAGCACCTGGGGGGCGCCGTCGCGGGCGTGGGTCGAGACCTGCACGATCGCCCGGCCGAACATGCGTGAGCGAGGACGACGCCGGCCAGCGCGCCGACGACCTGGGCGCCGGCGTAGAGGATGGCGTGCTTGGGGGCCATCTGGCCGCGCAGGGCCATGACCGTCGAGACCGCCGGGTTGAAATGCGCCCCGCTGCTGGGGCCAAAGATGGTGATCAGCACCACCAGCGCCGCGCCGGTGGCCAGGGTATTGCCCAGCAGGGCCAGAGCGTCCTGATCCGGCGCCAGGGCCTGGCCCATGACGCCCGAGCCGACCACCACGGCCAGCAGCAGGGCCGTGCCCAGGGCCTCGGCGGCGAGGCGGCGGCTGAGCGTGGCGTTCACGGGCAGCAGGCCTCGGCCTTGGCGACGATCGCGCCTAGCGGAGCGCAGATCTGCGGCGCGCCGTGGCAGCAGTCCTCCATCAGGAAGCCCAGCAGGCCGCTCATGGCGCTGAAGTCCGCCGAATAGATGATCGACCGCCCCTCGCGTCGGGAGGTGATCAGGTCGGCGTGCGAGAGGACATTAAGGTTGGCCGACAGGCTGTTGGGCAGCACCTCCAGCGTCCGGGCGATGTCGCCGGCGGCGATCCCGACCGGGCCGGCCTTCACCAGCAGGCGGAAGATCGCCAGGCGACCCTCGTGGCCCAGGGCGGAGAGCATGTTGACAGCGGACTTTGATTCCATATTTCCAATATGATCGAATTATTCGACAGTTCAATGACGCAGTTTGGAGTCGCCCGTGACCGAGTTTCCCGCTCTCGAGCCGCAGTTCCTGGCCCAGGTCGATCAAGGCCGGCTGGCGGTGGCGGCGCCGGCGACGCATCCGCCGCGTATCCTGCTGCTGTACGGCTCGCTGCGGGCGCGCTCGTTCAGCCGGCTGCTGGTCGAGGAGGCGGCCCGCATCCTCCAGGCCCTGGGCTGCGAGACACGGATCTTCGACCCTCGCGACCTGCCGCTGCCCGACGCCACAGGCCCCGATCACCCGAAGGTCCAGGAACTGCGGGCGCTGTCGCAGTGGTCGGAGGGGCAGGTCTGGTGCAGCCCCGAGCGGCACGGCGCGATCAGCGGGATCATGAAGGCCCAGATCGACTGGATCCCGCTGGAGATCGGCAGCGTCCGGCCGACCCAGGGCAAGACTCTGGCGGTCATGCAGGTCAGCGGCGGCTCGCAGTCGTTCAACGCGGTCAACACCCTGCGCCTGCTGGGCCGCTGGATGCGGATGATCACCATCCCCAACCAGTCGTCGGTGGCCATGGCCTACAAGGAGTTCGACGAGACCGATCGCATGAAGCCGTCCAGCTACTACGAGCGGGTCGTCGATGTGATGGAGGAGCTGGTCAAGTTCACCCTGCTGACCCGCGACCGGGCCGACTATCTAGTCGACCGCTACAGCGAGCGGAAGGCCAGCGGGCGGATCCCCGAGCATGTCGCCCTGGCCGCCGAGGCCATGCGGCACGAAACGACCTAGTCCGCCAACGCCAGCAGCCGTCGCGCGCCGGTCTTGTCGGCCAGAATCTGCTCCAGGGTCTGGGCGTCCAGCACGGCCAGGAAGGCGGCGGTGGCCTGGTTCAGGGCGCGGGGCAGGCCGCAGACAGGGGCGACCTTGCAGCTGCCGCAGTCGACCAGCTGGAAGCCGTCCTCGGTCTGGCGCACCACGTCGCCGATGCGGATCGCCGAGGCCGGACGACCCAGCCTCAGACCGCCGCCGCGTCCGCGCTGGGCGGCCACGAAGCCGGCCTTTGACAGCTGCTGCACCACCTTCATCAGGTGGTCCTTGGAGATGTCGTAGGCGCGGGCGATCTCCTGGATCGAGACCGTCTGGTCGTCGTGCGCGGCCAGGTGCATCAGCACGCGGATCGCATAGTCGGTGTAGCGGGTCAGGCGCATCTGGGTGTCGCTTACAGGTCCGTTCCGGCCGCGTCGAGCGGGTCGGCTAAAACAGGTACTTAAGGAGCATCTTTTCTTGTTCCAGCTCTGGCGTGGGTATAGATGCATTTTGTCTGCATATTATAACCGAGAGCAACCCCGATGACGACCCCGCTGAGCGGCAAGACGATCGCCCTGGTCAAGGCCACGGTTCCGGCCTTGACGGAACATGGCGCGACGATCACCGGCGCGATGTACAAGCGCCTGTTCGAGACTGACCACATCCGGGCCCTGTTCAACCAGGCCAACCAGGAGTCGGGCGCGCAGGTGAAGGCGCTGGCCGGCGGCATCCTGGCCTATGCCCGCAACATCGATAACCTCGGCGCGCTGGGCGAACTCGTGGAGCGCATGGCCCAGAAGCACGTCGGCTATCACATCCTGCCCGAGCACTATCCCTACGTCGCCACGGCGCTGCTCGAGGCCATCAAGGAAGTCCTGGGCGAGGTCGCCACCGACGAGATCCTGGAAGCCTGGGGCGAGGCCTACTGGTTCCTGGCCGTCATCCTGCAGGGCCGGGAAACCGACATTCGCCAGAGCGTGGAGGCCCAGGAGGGCGGCTGGAGCGGCTGGCGGGCCTTCGTGGTCGAGAGCAAGGTCCGCGAGAGCGCGGTGATCACCTCGTTCGTGCTGCGGCCCCAGGACGGCGGCAAGGTGGTGGCCCACAAGCCCGGCCAGTTCCTGACCTTCGCCTTCGACACGGCGGTTCAGAAGGGCGTCAAGCGCAACTACTCGATCAGCCAGGCCGCCAATGGCGAGACCTATCGCATCTCGGTCAAGCGCGAGACGCACGGCGTGGCCTCGGGTCACCTGCATGACGCCATCCAGGTCGGCGACGTCCTGATGGCCACCCCGCCGGCCGGTGATTTCCACCTCAAGCCCGCCGAACGTCCCGTGGTGCTGCTGAGCGGCGGCGTCGGCATGACCCCGATGGTGGCCATGCTGGAGACCATCGCCGCCGAGCATCCGGAGCTGGAGGCCCACTTCGTCCACGGCGCGCTGAACGGCGACGTCCACGCCATGGCCGGCCATGTGAAGGCCCTGGCCGCCGCGCATGGCGGCACGCGGGTCTCGACCTTCTACAGCGAGCCGACGGCCGGCGACGTGCTGGGGCAAAGCCACGATGTCGAGGGCTTCGTTTCGATCGCTTGGCTCAAGGCCCAGACGCCGTTCGACACGGCCGACTTCTACCTTTGCGGGCCCAAGCCCTTCCTGCGGATTTTGGTGCAGGGCCTGGCCCAGGCCGGGGTGCCGTCGGACCGCATCCACTACGAGTTCTTCGGCCCCGCCGACGAACTTCTCGCAGCGTAGAGCTTGAAAGGAGCTCGCATCATGGAACACGCGCCTTACACCGTCTTCGTCACCGGCGTTGAGCCTTATGAAGGTCCTCCGGTTATCGCGCCCCGCTTCGGCGAGGCCGCCGCCGACCTGCCCAAGGCGGTGGGCTGGATGATCGTGGCCTCGTACGCCTCGATTCTGGTCGCGTTCGGCGTGGTCTTCCTGGGGCAGGGCGACGTCCTGTTCAACCTGGGGGTCTGCGCGGCGTATCTGGCCATGTACCTGGGCGTGCCGTGGGTGTTCCTGAAGGTCGAACCGAAAGGCGGCTTGAAGAGTGAAGAGGGGCGCCCCGACCTCGCCGACTTCCTGGAGCGGGGCCTGTCGACCTGGACCGGCCATGTCAGCGGCGCCAGCGCCCTGGCTCAGATCCTGACCATCCCCGTCGCCGTGGCCGTTGCGGCCCTGGGCATCGGCATCATCGTTCGACTGAGCGCCTGATCCCTCTCCCAGCCAGGCGCTCAGAAAGCCGGCCCTGCGAAAAATCTTCGCGGGGCCGGTGTGCGTCAGGGGGCGATGTGCGTCATGACTGTCGAGAGCAGTCATGAGGTGAACCGTGGGGCAGGCGACGCCACACGATCTTCGAGGGTTGGATCGGCGCTACAGGCCAGCGCTGATGGCCTTTTTCATGCGCCGCGCCGCCACCCACAGCGACGCCGAGGACATGACCCAGGAGCTGTTCGCCAAGCTGGCGCGGGCGGAAGACCCGGCCATGCAGAACCCCGACGCCTACGTCTTCCAGATGGCCGCCAACCTGCTGCGCGACCGCCATCGGCGTGAGCGGGTGCGGGCCGGCTACCGCGCCGCCATGGCGGCCGGCGACCCGGTCGACCTGGAGCCGATCGATCCCGCCCGCATCCTGCAAGGCCGCGAGGACCTGGGCGAAGTCTCCCGCGCCCTGCGCGAGCTGCCCGAGCGGACGCGGGCCATCTTCCTGCTGTATCGTCTGGAAGGCATGAAGCAGGCTGAGCTCGCCACCCTCTACGGCATGACCACCAGCGGCGTGCAGAAACACATCCTCAAGGCCATGGGCCATTTGACGCGACGCCTGAGGGCGAACCCATGAGCGAGGCGATGGACGACAAGCTGGACCTCGCCGCGGACGCCGCCGCCGAATGGTGCGTGCGCCTGTCGGAAGGCGACCTCTCGCCCGCCGAGCAAGCTGACCTGGACGCCTGGTTCGCCGCCGATCCGACGCACCGCGAGCTGCTGGAAGACGCCGTCGCCGCCTGGCGAGCCGTGGACAAGCAGGCCTCGCTGCCCGGCATGATCGCCCTGCGCGGCGAGGCGCTGAACGACCTGCGCCGCGCTCAGCGTAAGCAGTGGAGCCGCAAGCCCGGTCCGCGCGTGGCGATCTGGAGCGCCGCCGCCGCGGTGGTCGCCGCCGTCGCGCTCGGTGGGGTTTTGACCTGGCGCGCCGGCCTGCCGGACGTCTATCGCACCACCGAGGGCGAGCGGCGCATCGTCGAGCTGGCCGACGGCTCGCGCGCCTCGCTGGACGCCGACACCGTGCTGAAGGTCCGCTACGACGGCGACCGTCGCCGCCTGTGGCTGGAGCAGGGCCGCGCCAAGTTCGCGGTGGCCAAGGATCCGCTGCGGCCGTTCTCGGTCGCGGCCGGCGGCAAGCTTGTGGTCGCCACCGGCACCACCTTCAGCGTCGAGCGCGTCGCTGACCAGATGCGGGTGGTGCTCTACGAGGGGCACGTGGCCGTGCTGGACGGCGAGGGCGCCAAGGGCCGTCCGCCGCCGCTGCTGCGGGTCAACGGCGCGCCGACCGAGAAGTCGTTGACCCCCGACCACGAGCTGGTCGCCCAGGTCAATTCCGAGGCCGCCTCCGTCTCGCCCACCGACCCGCTGCGCGCCGGCGCCTGGGAGACCGGGCAGTTGGTCTTCCAGGACGAGCCCATGTCGCTGGCCGTCGAACGCGTGAACCGGTACGCCCGCGACAAGCTGCGGATCGGCGATCCGGCCGTCGCCTCCTTGCGGATCAGCGGCGTCTTCACCTCGGGCGACACGCGCGCCTTCATCGACGGCGTCACCGCCGTGCTGCCCGTCCGCGCGGTGAGCGGGCAGGGCGGCGAGACCGTGCTGCGGGCTTTCCAACGCCAGCCAAAAAACTTCACCGAAGGCGGTGAGTCCTCGGTGGAGTGAGGCGTCTCACTTACCGAAAGCGCCGATAGACAAAACAAGCGGCGCAGGGAGGGACGTATGAGCAAGTCTTTCGACCAACGCTGGCTGCTGGGCGCTTCGGCGGCCGTGCTGATGGCCCTGGCCGCGCCGGGCGCGGTCTCGGCGCAAGCCCGTGAACAAGCCTTCGACATTCCGGCCCAGGACCTGGCCGGCGCCCTGCGCGCCTTCGGCCGCGCCTCGGGCAAGCAGCTGGCCTTCGACGAGAGCCTGACGCGCGGCAAGAAGGCTCCCAAGCTGAAGGGCGCCTATACCGCCGACGAGGGGCTTTCGCGCCTGCTATCGGGCTCGAACCTGGTGGTTCAGGCGACCGCCAGCGGCGTCTACGCTATCCGCGAGCGGCCGCTCTTGGTCACCGCCAGTGCCGCCGGCCAGTCGGCCTCGCCCGCCACCGCCGTAGAACAAAGCCGCCCCGAAGAGCCGGCCGAAGTCGAGGAAGTGATCGTCGTCGGTACGCCCGGCGGCGCCGGCATCGACAAGCTGTCGGCCAGCTTCGCGGTCACCACCGTCAACGCCCAGGACATCCTGAAAGCCTCGCCCAAGAGCAGCGCCGAGCTGCTGTCGCTGGTGCCCGGCGTCTGGGTCGAGACCTCGGGCGGCGTGGCCGGCGCCAACGTCTTCGTGCGCGGCTTCCCGGCCACCGGCGACGCCGAGTTCCTGACCATCCAGCTTCAGGGCTCGCCGATCTATCCGCCCTCGACGCTGTCGTTCCTGGAGAACTCGTCGATCTTCCGCGTCGACGAGACCATCTCGCGGATGGAAGCTCTGCGTGGCGGTCCCAACCCGATCTTCTCGAACGGCCAGCCGGGCCTGACGACCAACTTCATGCTCAAAGAGGGCGGGCCGGAAACGAAAGGTCTGATCAAGGCTGCGACCTCCGACTACGGCCTGCGGCGCGTGGACGGGGTGATGAGCGGCAAGTTGGCCGACGATCTCTACTTCATGGCCGGCGGCTACGTAACCCGCTCGCCGGGCATCCGCGACACCCAGTTCGACAGCGAAAAGGGCCAGCAGTTCACGGTCAACCTGACCAAGCGGCTGGATCGCGGGAAGGTCAATGTCTACGCCCGCTTCACCGACGACCACGGCGCCTGGTACCTGCCGTTCGCGGTCAATGTGCCCGGCATCGACAAGGGCGAATATACTCAGCTGGGCGAGCTGTCGCGCCAGCAGACCCTGCAGGTCCACGCCAACGGTCGCACCCGCGACTTCGATCTGGCCCACGGCCGGGGCTGGAAGGGCTACGTCGCCGGCGGCAGTTTCGAGCACGAGTTCGGCGACGGCTGGACCATCCGCGACCGCTTCAGCTTCACCAAGGGCAGCGCCGACACCTACGGCCTGGTGCCCGACGGCGGAGCGGTGACGGCGGCCTCGGTCGCCGGCCTCATCGGCGGCCCGGTCCGCCTGCGCGGCGGCGCGACCCTGGGCGCGGGCGACTACGTCCAGAGCTGGGGCGCGTGGATCGTCGAGAAGGACATCGAGGCCTTCGTCAACGACTTCAGTATCAGCAAGACCATCGGCGACCACTCGGTCTCGGCCGGCTACTACGCGTCGAGCTTCTCGTCGGACGACTTCTGGACCATCGGCAACTTCAAGCCGATGCAGGTGAAGGCCAATGGCGACTACCTGGCGGCCAATGTCTCTTGCGCCAACCTTGTCACGGCCGGCAGCGGCGCCGGGTGCTGGAACTACGGCCTGACCTCGAATGGCGACGGCAAGGTCAACGCCTTCTACCTGGCCGACAGCTGGAAGATCAGCCAGGCCCTGCGCCTGGACGTGGGCGTGCGCCACGAGACCTTCGACACCGACTATGTCGTGGACGACGGCAATGGCTATCCGGACGGCTTGGCCATCCGCACGGTCGACTACAGCAAGAGCAAGCTCTCCTACACGGCCGGCCTGAACTATGACCTGAACGAGACCTCGGGCGTCTTCGCGCGCTACTCCAAGGGGTACAAGTTCCCGAGCTTCGACAACTTCCGCGAAAACCTGAACGACATCCTGTCGGTCAAGCAGTACGAGCTGGGCTACAAGCTGCGCTCGGGGCCGTTCGAGCTGTACGCCACGGGCTTCGCCAACAGCTTCGACGGCGCCAAGTTCGCCGATGTCGGCGGGACGCTGGAGACCAACAGCAACAAGGCGCGCGGCATCGAGCTGGACGGCCGCTGGCGCTCGGACTTCGGCCTGTCGCTGGCGCTGAACGGCACTCTGCAGAAGACCGAGATCAAGAAGTCCTCGATCGTGGCCAACAAGGGCAACAGCGCCCAGCGCCAGCCCAACTGGCAGATCCGCTTCACGCCCAGCTACGATGTCCGCTTCGGCGAGGTGGCCACCACCTTCTACGGCACGGTCAGCGCGGTGGACGATCGCTGGGGCGACAACGCCAACACCCAGAAGCTCAACGGCTACACCAAGGTCGACCTGGGCGCGATCTTCAATGTCGGCGATTTCAGCGTCCAGGTGGCCGCCGACAATCTGACCGACAGCCATGGCCTGACCGAGGGCGATCCGCGTTCCACCAGCGGCGCCAATGCTCGCCCGATCCTGGGCCGGTCGGTGCGGCTGTCGGTGGGATATAACTTCTAGTCTTTGACCCAAAACCCCGTTTCCCCGGCGAAGGCCAGGGCCCAGATCATAGGGCTGTGCGTTTCGGGTTATCGTCCCATGCTCAGGCTGTATCTGGACCCCGGCTTTCGCCGGGGAGACGGTGAATGTTTGATTGAGTCCGAGGTACTGAATGGCCCGCCTGATCGCCGTGACGCTCGCCGCTTTGACCTTGGCCTCTGCCGCCCAGGCCCAGGAGGCGGCGAAGGTCCCGACGCCGGCGGATACCTATCAGGAGCTCTTCCACCAGGTTCAGACCCGGCGGATCTTCCCGGACGGCAAGATTTTCGTCGACGCGGTCCCCAAGCGCGCGCCGGCCAGGATCCTGGCCGACTACCGCGCCCACGCCCGGTTCAGCGACGCGGAGCTCAAGCGCTTCGTGCGCGCCAACTTCATCGTCCCCGAGGCCGGCGCCGCCCCCGAGCCCAGCGCCGCGCGGCCGCCGATCAAGGCTCACATCGCCGCCCTGTGGCCTCACCTGACCAAGCCGCCCGTCAAGCCCGTGGCCGGCGGCTCGGCCCTGGCCATGGCCAAGCCCTTCGTCGTGCCGGGCGGGCGCTTCCGCGAGATCTACTACTGGGACAGCTACTTCACGATGCTGGGCCTGAAGGCCGACGGCCGCGACGATCTCGTGGAGAATATGATCGACGACTTCGGCGGGCTGATCGACGCCTATGGCCACATCCCCAACGGCGCGAGGACCTACTATCTCAGCCGCTCGCAGCCGCCGTTCTTCTACGCCATGGTCGGGCTCTCCAGCACGACCGACCCCAAGACCCTCAAGGCCCGCGTCGATCTGATGCGCCGCGAACATGCCTTCTGGATGGAGGGCGCGGATGGCCTCAAGCCCGGCCAGGCCCATCGCCGCGTCGTGGCGTTGGCCGATGGCACGGTGCTGAACCGCTACTGGGACGACCGCGAGACGCCGCGCGACGAGTCCTATCGCGAGGACCTGGAAACCGCCTTGAAGAGCGGTCGTCCGCCGGCCGACGCCTTCCGCGACCTGCGGGCTGGGGCCGAGAGTGGCTGGGACTATTCCTCGCGCTGGATGGCCGACGGCAAGACACTGGCGACGATCCAGACGACCTCGATTGTCCCGGTAGACCTCAACAGCCTTATGTTCGGCCTGGAGACGGCGATCTCGGTCGGCTGCGCCAAGCTGGCCGACACCGCCTGCGTCAGCGAGTTCGACGGCCGCGCCAAGGCTCGGGCCAAGGCCATGGATCTCTATCTGTGGGATGCGCCCAAGGGCGCCTATCTCGACTTCCAGTGGAAGACCGGCCAGCGCTTGGACCACCTGAGCGCGGCGACCTTCTACCCGCTGTTCGTCGGGGCGGCCGACGAGCGCAAGGCTCATGTCGTGGCCCAGAAAGCCTGGGACGAGCTCCTGGCCCCGGGCGGCCTGCGCACCACCACCGTCCGCACCGGCCAGCAGTGGGACACGCCCAACGGCTGGGCGCCGCTGCAATGGGTGGCCGTCTCGGGCCTGCGCCGCTACGGCGAGGACGCCCTGGCCGGCGAGATCGCCAAGCGCTGGCTGGCCACGGTCGAGCGCGAGTACCAGGCCAGCGGCAAGATGCTGGAGAAGTACGATGTCGAGGAAGCCAAGGCCGGCGGGGGCGGGGAGTATCCCACCCAGGACGGCTTCGGCTGGACCAACGGCGTCACGCGGGCGCTGATGGAGGGGGTTAAGTAGTCAGCATAAAATTCTCGTCATCCCGGCCGCAGCGAAGCGGAGAGCCGGGACCCAGGGGCAACCGCAGTGCGCCGGCCCCTGGGTCCCGGGTCGGCTACGCCGCCCGGGATGACGAGTTTTGGTCGTTTCTAGAACTCGAAGCCGATCGTGCCGAACACCTGGCGCGGAGCCGACGAGTGGAACACCAGGATGCTGCCGGCGGCGTCATCCGGGGCGAACACGCTGCTGTCGAAGTTGGCCGCGTGGCGCTCGTTCGTCAGGTTGGTGACGTTGAGCGACGCCTTGGCGCCCTTCATGAAGCCGGCCTGATTGAACTTGTAGCTGACGCCCAGGTCGAAGGTCGTGTAGCCGCCGAAGCCCTGGTCGTTGGTGTAGGTGTAGTAGCGGCGGCCGGTGTACTTGCCCTGCAGCATGGCCGAGAAGCCGCCCTGCTTGAAGGTCAGGACGCTGGCCAGCATTTCCTTGGGCGTATCGACCTGCTGCTTGCCCTTGGTCTGCTTGATCACGCAGGTGGTGGTGCACCAGTTCAGGTCTTCGTCGTAGGTCGACTTGCTGTACGAGACCGAGTTGTACCAGTTCAGCCACGACGTGGCCTTCCACAGCACGCCCAGCTCGGCGCCCTTGCTGGTGACGCCGCCAGCGTTGTGGAAGGAGTTGCCGCAGCCGGGGTTCTGCTGCTGGTTGGTCGGGCAGGGGTTGTACTGCAGCAGGCGGTTCTGGAACTTCACGTCATAGGCCGCGACCGAGACCTGCAGGGTGTCGCCGACATAACGATAGCCGACGTCGTAGCTCTTGGAGGTTTCCGGCTCCAGATAGCGGCCCTGGGCGTCCCACACGGCCTGCGAGACCGACTGCGGGCCCAGTTTGAAGCCGCCCTGGAACATGGCCATGTTCTCGGCGTAGCTGGCGAAGATCTCGTGGCCCGGCGCGATGCGATAGCGGGCGCCGATCTCGGGCAGGAAGTTGTCCGAGGCCTTCAGCGAGCCCGAGGCGAACTGGGTCGCGGCGGCGGCCGGGGCCTTGGCGATGCCGGGCAGGGCCTTGGCGTTCGACTTGGCGACGGTGCTCTTGAAGCCGAATTCCAGGCTCAGGGCGTCGTCCAGCAGGCTGACCGTGTCCTGGACGTAGAACTGCTGGGTGTTCCAGTCGGTCTTCTGCACCCACTGAGCGGTGTTGGGCTGGCCGTCCAGATAATGGGCCAGGCTGAACGGGCCGGTGACGTTGGTCCAGATGTAGCGGGCGGCGCTGCTGGTGTTCTGCTCCAGCCACAGGCCGGCCTGCAAGTGGTTGACGCCGTAGGTCCAGGCCAGGCTGGCGACCACGCCGTCACGGTCGATGGTGTAGCGCGTGTCGCGGATCTGGACGGGCAGGTCGTCGCTGGTGTCGGTCGTGCCCTGGTTGGACAGGCCTGTGATGAAGTTGTTGCCCGCGCCCTTGTCGGTGTGGCGGTAGACCTTCATTTCCGCCTTCAGGGTCGACGTGATGTTGAAGTCGCCGGCGATGTAGAACAGGTCGTCGTTGCGCAGGATCTGGCCGTTGGTGAAGGTGACGTCGGCCAGCTTCTCGGGAGCCTTGGAGGTCACGCACTTGGCGGCGAGCGAGGCCACGCCGCAGGCGGCGCGGGCGACGTAGTCGTTCCAGTTCGGCGCATAGCCGCCCCAGTCCCAGCCCAGGCGCGTGACCATGTCCTTGGACAGGTAGGCGTCATCGGCCTGGTTGGTGCGCGACAGGTCGGCGAAGGCGGTCAGCGAGCCGCGCTCGCCCTTGTAGGTCAGCTTGCCGTTGAACTGCTTGCCGGTCGACTTGTTGTAGGCCGGCTGGTTCACGAACAGGTCCTGCTGGGCGTACTGGCCCGAGACATAGGCCGACCAGCCGTTGTGCTCGCCGGTGTCGAAGCGGACGAAGGTGCGGGCGCTGTCCTCGCTGCCGACGCCGGCGTTGAACGACAGGCCCATGGCCTTCTTCGGGTCGCTGGAGGTGTAGATCAGCGCGCCGCCCAGGTTGCTGGTCGACGGGATCGACAGGCCGGCGATGCCGGTGGCCAGGTCGGCGCGGCCCAGGTTCTCCGAGATCAGGGCGCGGCTGATGGTCAGGCCGTTGTAGTTGTTGTAGGCGCCGTCACCCAGCGGCACGCCGTCCAGGCTGTAGCCCAGGTGGGTGGTGTTGAAGCCGCGAACCTGCAGCGACAGCGACTGCTCGTTGACGCCCAGGGCGTCGATCGACTGGGCGTTGACGCCGGGCAGGAAGTTCAGCGCCTTCTGGACGCTGGTGCCGGGCGGCAGGACTTCCAGGCTCTGCGGCGTCAGGGTGTTGACCGAGCGGGTCTGGCCGCTGCCGACGATGACGACGGCGTCCAGTTCGGTGTTGTCGGCGGCCGGGGTCTCGGCGGCGTTGGCGGCGGACGTCATCAGGCAGGCGGCGATGGCCACCAGGCTGGCGGTTCTGAGCAGCATTCTCGGATATCCCCTGATATCGAGCGCCTGCGCGGGATTCCCGTCTACGGCGCCGTTTTTGTGATGCGCCGCCTCTATTCCACGCGTCGATGACAGTTCTGCCGCGATCCTGTGACGCTCACCGTCACAAAACCTATGCAGTCGGGCCCTAAGAGCCGGCCAAGTTCAGAAAGCCCCTGGGAGCCCTCGATGTCGCGCCGTCGTCTTGCCGGAACCATTGTGGGTATCGCCGCCCTGGCCCTCGCGACGGCCGCCTCGGCCCAGAGCGCGACCTACACGACCGCGCATTGGGACAGGACCCCCGGCGACGTGACGGTCCAGTTCGGCGGCAAGACCTATGTGAACCACGGCCTGGTCGCCGTGGGCTGGCTGCCGGCCGCGACCCGCGACTTCAACGGCGAGAGCCTGGGCTCGTTCTCCAGCATGGCGGTGGCCGGCTGGAAGAAGGCCGCCGACGGCTCCTACACCGGCGTGATGCGCACCCTGCCGGATCGGGGGCCCAACAATGTCGGGCCGTTCAAGAGCACGACGGATTACGCCAACCGCGTCCACGAGCACGCCATCAAGTTGGTGCCCGGCAAGGGCCTGACCATCACCCCGACCGGCGGCTTCCTGCTGAAGGACCAGACGGGCCAGCCGTTCACCGGCATGGATCCAGGTTCGAACATCGTCGAGCGCGACGGCGTGCGTTATCCGTCGCCGGCCAGTGGCGAGGGCGCGGGCAAGCTCAGCCTGGACAGCGAGGCCATCGCCTATCTGCCGGACGGGAGCTTCTACATCTCGGATGAATATGCGGCGGGCATCTATCTGTTCGACAAGACCGGCAAGCTGACCGGCGCGATCCAGACCGTCCCGGCCCTGCTGCCGATCAAGAAGGGGCAGCTGAACTTCGGGGCCGAGAAGGCCCCAGACCAGGGCCGTCGCAACAACCAGGGCCTGGAAGCCCTGACCGTCAGCCCCGACGGCACGCGCCTGATCGCCGTGCTGCAAAGCGCCGCCATGCAGGACCAGGGCGCCAGCGCCGCCACGCGCAACAACACTCGCGTACTGGTCTACGACATCAGCAAGACCAAGCTGCCCAAGGCCCCGATCGGCCACTACGCGCTGCAGCTGCCGACCCTGCGCGAGGCCGGCGACGGCCAGCCGGCCGACATCACCGCCGCCCAGTCCGAGGCCGTGGCGCTCAGCAACGACCGCTTTCTGCTGCTGGCCCGCGACGGCAACGGCCGTGGCAAGGGCACGGCCAATGGGCCGGTCTACAAGAGCATCCTGCTGGTCGACCTGGCGGGCGCGACGAACCTGGCCGGAACGCCCTATGAGCAGACGGCCAAGCCGATCGCCACGGACGGCGTGCTCAATGCCGACATCAAGCCGGCCGCCCAGGCCGAGCTGGTGAACATCCTCAACCCGGTCCAACTGGCCAAGTTCGGCATGAACCTGTCGGTCGCGCCCTCGACCCCGACCAGCTTGCCCGAGAAGATCGAGGCCATGTCGCTGGTCCCGACCCTGGACAAGACCGGCGACGTCTTCCTGCTGGTCGGCTCGGACAACGACTTCGCCACGGCCAAGGGCCACGTCAACGGCCAGGACTTCGACGCCTCGCTGCACGGCGACACCGGGACCGGCGACAACGACAACCTGGTGCTGGTCTATCGGCTGTCCTTGCCGAAATGAGCGCGAGCCTCTAGGGGCGAGGCATGACCCTTCTGCGCGACGCCGACGACGGGACCGCCGTCGTGGTCTGCAACACCTGCCGCTTCTCGGCCGAGGAGCGCGAGACGCCTGAGGGCGTGCGCGGCGGAGCGGTCCTGGCGGCGGCGTTGCGTGAGGCGGCGGCGGGCAGCGGCGTGGCGATCCAGGAGATGCCGTGCCTGTTCAACTGCACCCAGCACTGCTCGATCCACCTGCGCGCGCCGGGCAAGATCGGCTACGTCCTGGGGCGGTTTGAGCCGACGGCTGAGGCGGCTAGAGCGATCGTGGACTACGCCGTGGCCTATGCGGCCAGCGAAGAGGGCGTGGTGCCGTATCGCCAGTGGCCGGAAGGCGTGAAGGGCCACTTCATCGTGCGGGTGCCGCCGGCGGGGAAGCTGGTGGGCGAGTAAAACCCTCTCTCATAGAGAGAGGGAGGGGCCCGCGCGAAGCGTGGGAGGGTGAGAGGTTACGACGTCAACCGGGGCGCCGGCACGCCGTCCAACCTCGTAACCTCTCACCCCAACCCTCTCTCTAAGAGAGAGGGAGCTTTCAGGTCAGCCCTTCGATCGCAGCCTTCTCTGCTGGCCATTGCTCGAAGCTCATCACGATCTGCTGCGCCGTCGCCTCGGCGATCAGCACCCCATCCTCCCGGCGGAATTCGGCGCGCGCGGTGATCAGCTGCCGGGTCCGCGCCACCACCTTCGCCTCGATCGCCAGCGGACCCTCGCGAGCGATCTTCAGGAAGTTCACCTGCAGGTTCACGGTCCGGAACAGCCGGTCCCCCGGCACGACCGTCATGGCGGCGAAGGCCAGGACCTGGTCGGCCAGCGCGGCCAGATAGCCGCCGAACAGCGAGCCGTCGGCCGTGGCCAGTTCGGGCGCGGGCGTCCAGGACTTGCGCACCCAGCCTTCGCCCCAGTCGTCGATCAATCCGAGCCTCAGGGTCTGGACGATCGGCGGCGGCGTCGCCGCGCCGGCCTTCAGCTCATCAAGGCGTTCGGTCGCCCAGGTCATGTCGGTCCCTCCGTGTTCAAGGGAAGGCTAGGGGAGACGGCCGCGCTCTGTTACTCGACTTTCCAGAGGACGGAAGGGCGCCATGAGCCTCGTTGAAAACACGCGGAAAATCCCGCGACAGAGCCGCTCCAAGATCTCGGTCGACGTCGTGCTGGAAGCGGCGGCTCAGATTCTGGAGGCGTCCGGCGAGGCCGGTTTCAACACCAATGCCGTGGCCATCCCGTCGAGCTGGCAGAGGGTTTCGCGGCGGCGGAGGCGGGGATCACCGACGCCCAAGGTCGCCCCCTGACCCGCATCCAGGCCTTCGTGCTGACGCGGGCCATCTACGGCGCCATGCGCGCGGCGGTGCTGGAGGGCGTCGATTTCCTGGAGAGCCGTCAGTTCGAGGACGAGCTGGTGCGGCTGGGCCGCGCCTATCTGCGGTCCTAGCGCACCGGCCGCCGCACGGCCCAGGCCAGCAGCGCCGCCGACAGCAGCACGCCGCTCATCACCAGCCCGAAAGTGATCAGGCCTTCGCGCGTGGCGCGGGCCTCGGCGCGGGCGGTGAACGGGCCGGCCTTGGCCTCGGCGAGGGCCGACAGTTCTTCACGCACGAGGTCGTCGGACATGTCGGTCTCCTCAAAGGGCTGTTAGGGGCGCGGCTCCGGCGGCGGCGGGGCGATCGGGACGCCGCTGTTGGGGGGCTGAGGTTCGGTCGGCGGGGCAGGAACCGCCGTCAGCGGGGCCAGCGGCAGGCCGTCGGGGCCGATCTCGCCTTCGAGCGACAGGCCCAGGTCCTCCATCGGATCCTCCTCGACGGTCGGGGCGACCTGGCGGCCCAGGGCGGCCAGCATGAAGGCCTTCCAGATCTTGGCGGGTTCGCCGCCGCCGACCACGCCGTTCATCGAGCTGTTGTCGTCATTGCCGACCCACACGCCCACCACCAGGTCGTCGACGTAACCGACGAACAGGGCGTCGTGATAGTCCTGGGTGGTGCCGGTCTTGCCGAAGGCGCCGGGGATGGCCGCTTCCAGGCCCGTGCCGCGATGGGTGGCCGAGCGCAGCAGGTCGCGCATGTTGGCCAGCACCTTGGGGTCATAGGCGGTGGTCTTGGGCTTGTTGAAGCTGTCCAGGCCGTGGGCCACGACCGGATACTCGCCGGCCGCCACCGAGGCATAGGCCGCCGTCAGGCGCGTCAGGCTCATCGAGCCGGTGCCCAGGGCCATGGTCAGGTCGTCGGGGATCTTTTCGGTCACGCCCAGCTGGCGGGCGACCTTGATCACCTTGGCCGGACCCAGGTCGTGGGCCAGGCGCACGGCGGCCACGTTCGACGAGGCGGCGAAGGCGGTGATCAGCGGCACCTCGCGGTCGCGATACTTGCCCTCGTGGTTCTTGGGCATGTAGCCGCTGACCTGCACCGGCGTGTCTAGGATCGGGCTGGTCGAGGTCATGCCCGATTGCAGGGCGGCCAGGTAGACGAACAGCTTGAACGACGAGCCCGATTGGCGCTCGCCGTCGGCGCGGTTGAACTGGCTGGTCTTGTAGTCGCGGCCGCCGACCATGGCGACGACGCGGCCGTCCTTGCGCATGGCCACCAGGGCGCCCTGGGTGATGTTCAGGACCTTGCCGTCGCGGGCGATGTAGTCGTTGAGGATCCGCTCGGCCTTCTCCTGCATCTCGGGATCCAGGGTGGTCTTCACGATCGTCTCGCCGTAGCGGGCGCCGATGGCGGCGCGGGCCTGGGGCAGGGCCCAGTCGGCGAAGTACGAGCCCGTCGGCAGCTTGTCCTGGGCCTCGACCGGCGAGACGTCGCCGACCGCATCGGCCTGCGCCTGGGTGATGGTCTTGGTCTCGACCATGGCGCCCAGCACCACGCGCATGCGCTCGCGCGCGCCTTCGATATTGTTGGTGGGGGCGAGGCGCGAGGGGGCCTTCACGAGGCCGGCCAGCATGGCGGCTTCGCCTACCGACAGCTGCTCGGGCTGCTTGCCGAAATAGTGCCGGGCCGCGGCGCGCAGGCCAAAGGCGCCGTCGCCGAAATAGACCGACGACAGGTAGCGCGACAGGATCTCCTTCTTGGAGAGGCGCGCCTCCAGATAGACGGCGATCATCGCTTCTTGCGCCTTGCGACGCAGGTTGCGGTCGCTGCTCAGGAAGGCGTTCTTGGCCAGCTGCTGGGTGATGGTCGAGCCGCCTTCCGACACGCCGCCCGCCTGGGCGTTGCGGCCCAGGGCGCGGGCGATGGCCTTCGGGTCGACGCCCATGTGGCTGTAGAAGCGGCGGTCCTCGATCGAGACGAAGGCCCCGGGCACATAGTCCGGCAGCTTGGCGACGTCGATCGGCGCTTCCTTGTACGAGCCCCGGCGGGCGATCGGCGAGCCGTCTTCGGCGACCAGCACGATGGCCGAGTTGTTCAGCGGCTCCAGGGCGCGGCTTAGCGGCAGCGACCAGAACAGCGAGGCGAAGAGCACGATCACCAGCACCACGGCGGCGGCCGCGCCGATCAGCCAGGCGGGGCGCTTCCAGATCGGCGGCTTCTTCGGCGTTTCCGGCTCGGCCGGGGAGAGGGCGGCTTCGGGGACCGCTTCGACGGCTTCCGGCAGCTCGGTCTCGGCGGGCTCGGGCGGAGCCTCTTTCGGGAGCGCTTCAGGCTCGGCGACCAGTTCTCCAACGGCGGGTTCGGCCGGGGTCTCGGGCAGCACCGCCGCGTCGGTCATCGCGGCCTTGGCGCGCGGTTTCCGAGGCTTCCTGGGTTTGGGCGCCGAAGTCTCGGGTTTTGGGGTCTCGGGGACGGTGTCGTTCGGATCGTTGGGATCGGACATGAGACTCGGCGCTCGCTTCGGGCGCAGGCCCTCAACCGTGGTCGGGCTCAATACCACAGGGCCAGGACAAGCCAAGCGCGCTGAAAGGGAAGTTTTTGCGCCCCACGCCCTTGAACCGGATTTGTCCGACCATAGATGGAAACCCGTGAGGCTGTTGGCCTCTGCCCTTCCTGGGGCGTTTCCTCCCTAACTCCTTCAGCCCGGACGGTTTCGCCCGGGCTTTTCTTTTGCCCGTTATTCCGCAGCAACCGCGATGCCGCCGAAGCGCTGGGCGCGGGCGGCGCTGGAGCGCAGGTCCGAGAAGCTCTGGGCCACCAGCGGATAGTCGGACGGCAGGCCCCACTTGGCGCGGTACTGGTCGTCGGTCAGGCCCAGCTGGTTCAGGTGCCGCCGCAGCGAGCGATAACGGCGGCCGTTCTCGAAGCTGACGATGGCGTCCGGGGTGACGCTGGCGGCGATCTCTTCGGCGGTCGGCGTCGAGATCGGCAGCGGCGCGCCGGACGGACCCGCGAAAACCGCCTCGAGGGCGGCATAGGTGCGGGCCGTCAGGGCCGGCAGATCGTCGGGCGAGACGGTGTTGTTGCTGAGATAAGCGCACAGAACCTGGGTGGCGATGTCAGCGGCGCGTTCCTGGGCTTTGTTCATCTTGTTGCTCTCATTGAAGAAAACCCGGGAGCGCGGTGAGGCGCTCCCGGGAAGGCGGGTGGGATTAGTGGGCGAGGGCCGCGCGCAGGCGGTCTCCGTAGGCGCATGAGCTGGGGAGCTCGACATTCACCCCGGCCCGGGCCTTGCCTTTCAGCCAGTCGCTGAGGGCCTCGGCGACGGTGTGGTCCAGGCTGGTCAGGCCGCGGGTATTCAGGCGAACCCGGCCCTTGTTCGGCGCGCCGTCCAGGACCTTGGCGATCTTGGGCAGCTGGATGAACGTGGCCGCGCCTTCCAGTCGGATCTCGCTCTCGTCCTCGCTCAGACGATGCTGGGCGACGCTGAGGCGCATCTTGTTCAGGTTGGGGATCAGCTCGAGCAGGGTCAGGGCCATGCCGACCAGCACGCCGGTCAGGAGGTCCGTGGCCACGACCATGGCGAAGGTCGCCGCCCAGATCAGGGCCGGCAGCAGGCCGTAGCGCGCGAACAGGTGGCGCACGTGCTGCAGGCTGACCAGCTTCCAGCCCGTGACGACCAGCACGCCGGCGAGGGCGGCGCTGGGCACCATGCGCAGGAGCCAGGGCAGCAGGGCGACGAAGGCCAGGATCCAGACGCCGTGCAGAATGGCCGACATGCGGCTCATGGCGCCGGCCTGGACGTTGGCCGAGCTGCGCACGATCACGCCGGTCATCGGCAGGGCGCCGACCAGGCCGCACAGCAGGTTGCCGACGCCCTGGGCGCCCAGCTCCTTGTTGTACTTCGTGCGCTCGCCGTCATGCATGCGGTCGACGGCGGCGGCCGACAGCAAGGTCTCGGCCGAGGCGATGAAGGCCACCGCGATGGCGGTCACCAGCAGCGTCGGATCGGCCATCTTGGCGAAGTCGGCGACACCCGGAACGGCGATCGCCGCGGCGATCGACTCCGGCACGACGATCTTCTTGACGTCCAGGCCCAGGACCGTGGCCAGCACGGTGCCGGCGATGACGCCCAGCAGGGCGCCCGGAACCAGCTTCAGGGCCTTGGGACGGAACTTCTCCCACAGCAGGATCGAGCCGATCGTCACCACGCCGACGGCCAGGGCGGCCTCGACTTGGGTCAGGGTCGCGAACTGCACGCCAGCCAGGGCGCCGGGGATGGCGGCCAGGTTCTGCAGGCCGTGGGCCTTGGGCGAGTCGCCGAACAGGACGTGGAACTGGCCCGCTACGATCAGCACGCCGATGCCGGCCAGCATGCCGTGCACGACGGCCGGCGAGATGGCGCGGAACCAGTTGCCGAGCTTGGCGGCGCCGGCGATCAGCTGGATCAGGCCGGCGACGACCAGGATCGGGCCCAGCATGGACAGGCCGTGCTTGGCGACGATCTCGAAGACGATGACGGCCAGGCCGGCGGCGGGACCGCTGACCTGCAGGGGCGAGCCGGCCAGGGCGCCGACGACGATGCCGCCGATGATGCCGGTGACCAGGCCGCGCTCGGCCGGAACGCCGGAGGCGACGGCGATGCCCATGCAGAGGGGCATCGCCACGAGGAAGACGACGATCGAGGCGATGAAGTCACGCGACAGGATCGTGCCGAAACCGGGCTTCACGCTCGAAGCGCCGTTCGGGGAGGAAACGGCGGGAGCGGTCATTCGGCGGCGATGCCCAGGTGGTCGGCGGCGACCATGCGCTTGGCCGGACGTTGGGCCACGGGCAGCGGCGCGCCTTCATAGACTTGCTCGAACTGGCCGGTGTCGCCGTTGTAGGCTTGGATCTGACCGGTCTCGATCTCGAAGAACCAGCCGTGCAGCGTCAGCTTGCCCTGGGCGATGGCCGAGGCCACCGACGGGTGGGTGCGCAGATGATTGATCTGGACCACCACGTTTTCCAGCGACAGGGCGCGGGTCGTGCCGTGCTCGTCCAGGCCGTGATAGGCGTTGCAGACGACGCTGTGGGCGGCGTGGGCGTGGCGCAGCCAGGCGGCCACGTTCGGCATCTTTTCGAGGGCCGCCGGGTTCGAGAACGCCTTCATGGCGCCGCAGTCGGAGTGGCCGCAGACGACGATGTCGCGCACGCCCAGGGCCATGACGGCGTATTCCACGGCCGACGAGACGCCGCCGTTGGCTTGGCTGAACGGCGGGACGATGTTGCCGGCGTTACGGCAGACGAACAGGTCGCCCGGATTGGCTTGCGTGATCAGCTCCGGCACGACGCGGCTGTCGGCGCACGAGATCATCAGGGCCGAGGGGCTCTGGCCGTGGCTGGCCAGACGCTCGTAGAGCGCGCTCTGGGCGGGGAAAACCTGGCCGCGAAACAGCGCGGCGCGTTCGAGAAACTGTTCCAAGGCAACCTCCGTACAAGTAGCCGCCACGACGCCTGGAAAAGGGGGGAAGGGCGTCGCGGCGGGCGTCTAGCGGGCAGAGCCCGACGCATGTCGAAGGTCGTTTCCGGGTTTTGCTGCGTTGCAGCGGCTTTGTGACAAAGGATGTCGGGAATGGCCGCGCTCGCGGTCCCCGGAACACTCCAATCCCGCCTTCCTAGGCCTTGTGCCTAGGACCCATGGAACGGCTGGAAAACGGCGTTTCAGAGGGACGCACCGGCCGTGTGGCGGGCATGCGGCGGTTCATCGGCAGCGGTGCGATGGGTCCTGGGCACAAGGCCTAGGAAGGCAGATTTCTGGTTTGTTGCTGGAGCTGGAGCGCTCAGAGCGCCGGCAGCCGCAACTCCACCCGCAACCCGCCTTGCGGCCGGTTCTTCAGCACCAGGGCGCCGCCTTCGCGCTGCAGGATCTGCTGGACGATGGTCAGGCCTAGGCCCAGGCCGGCGGTGTTTCTGGCGCGCGCGCTGTCCAGGCGGTGGAAGGGCTGCAGCACCTCGGCCAGTTCGTTCTCGGGGATGCCCGGACCGTTGTCCTCGACCGCCAGCACCGCCGTGCGGCCCTCACGGGTCAGGCTCACGGCCGCGTCGCCGCCATAGTGCAGGGCGTTCTCGACAATGTTGCTGATCGCCCGCTTCAGCGAAACGGGGCGGGCATGGACCGGCAGGTGGTCGAAGCCGGCATAGGTGGCCTGGCGCTCGGAGTCGGCGGCGTCGTCGACGACGGTCATGGCGATGGCGGCCAGGTCCATGCGGCGCTGCGGCTCGGGATCCTCCTGGCCGCCCAGATAGGCCAGCAGCGAGTCGAGCATGGCCGTCATCTCGTCGACATCGGCCTCCAGCGCCTCGCGGGCTTCGGCGTCCTTCACGAAGCCGGCCCGCAGGCGCAGGCGCGACAGGGGCGTACGCAGGTCGTGGCCAACGGCGGCAAGCGCCTCCGTACGCGCCCGCAACAATCCGGAAATACGGTCCTGCATGGCGTTGAAGGCCTCGGCGACCAGCTTCAGGTCGCGAGCCCCGCTCTCGGAGATGCGCACATGGGCGCCTTGCCCGACCTTGTCGGCGGCCTCGGCCAGGGCGCGCAACGGACGGCTGAGATTGCGCAGCACCAGGGCTGCCGCGGCGATGACGCCCAGGCCCAGGATGAAGGCCGAGCCGACGCTGCTGAGCAGCACCGCCCAGGGCGCGGCGCGGATCTTGGTCTTAAGGGTCAGCCAGGAGCCGTCGCGCAGACGCAGCGACGCCTTCAGATAGGTGTCGCGCGGCAGGGCGTGGTCGGTGTCGGCGTTCAGGCGCAGGTCGCGATCGCGCAGGGCGGGCTCGGCCTCGCGCAGGCGTTCCTTTAGCTGGTTCTCGGCCGGGCGGTTGCGGTCGATCAGGTGGGGCAGGGGCGACCAGGTCAGCTCGGTGGCGCGATTGGAGATCATCGCCGCCTCGGCCACGCGTTCATTGGTCGGACCGGTCTTCAGAATCGTTTCAGCCGCGACCAGCTGTTCGGCTGCGCGGCGGATTTGGTTGTCGCGATTGGGGTAGAGCCGACTGTTCTCGAACAGGATCGAGCTGCCGACGAATTCCAGCGCCACGGCCAGCATAAGGACCAGGGTGACCTGGCCGACCAGGCGCTGCGGCCACAGCCGCAGCAGCTTCATCGTCGCTCCTGCTTCATCGCCGCCCCAGATACCGACGCCAGTTATCGACGTTCGACGGGGGCGGTGAAGATATAGCCCACGCCGCGCACGGTGCGAAGCAGGGCCTCGGCCTGGCCGGTGACGGCCAGCTTGCGACGCAGGCGGCTAACCAGCACGTCGATGCTGCGGTCCGAGGCGTCCGAGAAGCGGGCGCGCGACATCTCCAGCAGGCGCTCGCGGCCGATCACCCGCTGGGGCGAGCTGACGAAGGCCAGCAGCAAGTCGAACTCGGCGCCTGACAGGTCGACGAAAGCGCCGTCAGGCGACAGCAGTTCACGGCGACCCGGATCCAGGCTCCAGCCGGCGAAGGTCATCTGCTGGTGGCCGCGCGGCTGGCTGGACTGAGCCCCAGCCTGGGTGCGGCGCAGGATGGCGCGGATGCGGGCGATCAGCTCCTTCTTGCTGAAGGGCTTGCCGATATAGTCGTCCGCGCCCAGCTCCAGGCCGATCAGGCGATCGGTCTCGTCGTCGCGGGCGCTGAGCATGACGATCGGCACGTCGCTCTCGCGGCGGATGCTGCGGCAGATGTCGAAGCCGTTGCTGCCGGGCAGCATGACGTCCAGCAGGATCAGGTCGACCTTGTTGGTCTCCAGCACCCGCGCCATTTCGGCGCCGTGGCCGGCGCTGAGCGGCTGGAAACCTTCCTCGCGCAGCAGGCGCATCAACAGGGTGCGCAGCGCGGGATCGTCCTCGACGATCAGCACAGAAGGCGCGAGCGGCGCATTCGCCATCTCACGCGGTAGAGCGATCGTTCCGTGACCTGAAGAATCCATACGCCTGGGCTACTTAAGCGCGGCAGGGCCGCAGACAAGGTCATAGCACAAGGCTTTGACCGAAAACGGGGAAAGTGGGGTCGCCCTCGCGTGCGGTTTGCAGGTTAGGGGTTGCACGCGAGGGCGGGACCGCCGGGGGCTCAGATCCCCGACGATCGTTCGGAAGCCGGGCCTAGCTGGCGCGGCAAGCCTTGTCCTTCTTCTCGGCCTTGCCCGTCTTGGACGCGCAGTCGGCCGAGGCCTGGGTGTTGGCGGCGGCGGCTTCGGCCTTCTTCTTGGCGGCCGCCTTCTTGGCGACCTCCTCGGTGAAGGTCAGGCCAGTGCCTTGCGGGCCGGCGAAGGCCGGGGAAGCGACGACGCAGGCGGCCGCGAGGGCGAGGGAAGCGAGAACTTTCATGGGAGACTCCAGAGGGCGTGGGCTTAGCTGCCCGAGGCCGTGTCGGCGGCCGCCTGGGCGGCGGGCAGGGCGCGGCGGTAGGTATCGACGGCCTTCAGCAGGCCTTCGATTTCAGCGTGGGTGATGGCGGTGCGGTGCTCGTAGCCCTTGGGCGAGGTGAGCTTGTAGGCCCACGCGCCCGGCTTGGCGGCGGCGCTGCGCAGCTCGGTCTCGGAAATGCTGAACGAGACTTCCTCGCGGCAGACTTCCGGGGCTTCGAAGAAGAAGCAGTGGCTGGCATTGTCGCGGATCTTGGTCAGCGGCGCTTCGACCGGCCACTGGCTGGTCTGGTACGACACCTGGCCGTAGTTGCGGATCGCGCCCGGGTACATAACGGTCTGGCGCACCTCGAAGCGGGTGGCGCCCGAGCGCTTGTCGACGAAGGCGCGCAGGTGGTTGTCGCTGGCCGGCGACTTCAGCAGGCCCTGACCGGCGCGGAAGCCATGCTCCGAGCTGATCACCGTCTCGATGTCCAGCGGATCATCGATGACCTGGGTCTTGGCGTGGAAGTGGTCGGCGGTGAGGGCGGTCTGCTTGGCGGACAGCTTGACCGGCTCGGCGCCGGCCGACCCGGCGACAGCAACGCCGCCAACGAGGGTCAAAGCCAACAAAATATTACGGGTCGTCGTCATCCAATTTCTCCCGGCAGCGGCCGCCCTGGGGGGCGAGCGGCCCTGCTACGGGTCTGAGATTGGCGACGCCGCCTTTCGGCTCTGCATCGCGTTCGTGACAAAGCATGACAGGCTAAGCTGTCGCCGGAATCCCTTACAGTTTCAGCTTCTCGGCGATGACCGACCACGGAACGAGCTTGAAGTTCTGGTGCTCGGGCGGGGAAATGTTACGGCCGTCCTGGGCGACGAACGCCCCGCCTTCCAGGCCCGCGCCTAGGGGCGCGCTGGTCACGTCCAGGCCGTCGGTCTCGGAGATTCCGTCGATCGTCTTGGAGCCATCGGCGGTGACCGCGAAGCTGCCGACATAGGCGTTGTCACCCTCGCGGCGGAACACGGCGTAGGTGTTGTTGCCCTGGCTGGACACCACCAGGAAGCCCTTGCCGCCGGCTTGGGCATAGAGGCCGATGCCTTCCAGGTCGTCCTTCAGGGCGGGGTTGTCGGCGATGCGGGCCACGGCCGTCTTGGCCGAGCCGGCCTTGGCGTCGGCGCCCAGTCGCCACAGGGCCACGTCCTCTTCGGCGACATAGAGCGCGCCGGTCTGGTCGTCGGCGACGCAGCCTTCGGTCTGGGTGTCGAAGCGCATGTCGCGGACAGCCTGTGCCTTGACCTTGCCCGCCGGGGTGGCGATCAGCTTCCACTGGCGCACCAGGCCGTCGGGGTCGCCAACGAACACGAAGGTCCCGCCCTTGCGGTCCTGGTACATGCACAGGCCGTACGGATCGGAAAGGTTCGTGGGCTGAACACCGTCGGCGACGTTGCTCAGCAGGCGCGTCTGCGGATCGATCGTGTAGAGCGCGATCGACTTGTGGGTGCGGTCGCTGGCGGCGATCAGGGTGACGGTCTTGCCGCTCAGCTTGAAGCCGCCGCGCAGGTCGACATTGTTCATCTTGCCGTCGGGCAGGAACTGCAGGCGCTGGCCCGACAGGTCATAGACGGCTAGGCCGCCCTTCTTGTCCGTGCCGATGATGGCGCTTTTGCTGGGATCGGTCGGGTGAACCCAGATCGCCGGGTCGTCGGCGGCGTCGCCGTCGTGATCGACCGGGACGGTCTCCATCGTGGCGTGGACTAGCGCGACCTTGCTCTTGGGCGTGGCCGGGGCGTCGACGCCGGTCGGCAGCTTAAGGCTGGCGGCGATGTCGGCCCAGGACAGGATCTGGCTGTGGGCGCCTTGCTTGCGGTCGTCGGCGATCAGCAGGGCCCCGGCCGGCAGGCTGGCGCCGACGGGCGCGCGCAGGCCGAACAACGCCGAGGGGTTCTCGATTGCGCCGGCCTTGAAGCTCCCCAGGAACTTGTCGCCCGCGCTTCGGTCGTAGACGTTGAAGTCGCCCGCGTCGGTATTGGCGGCGACCAGATAGTTGGCGCCCGCGCCGCCGTCCACGATCGCCAGGCCCCCGACCTCGCCGGCGATGTGGCCCAGGCGGTTGATGTCGACGATGGTCGGGACCGGCTCGGCTTCGGGATCGGCGTCGTAGCGCCAGATGCCCACGGCCTGCTGGGCGACATAGAGCGCGCCCGTCGCGTCGTCGGCGACGCAGAACTTGGCTTCGGACGACAGGCGCAGGCGGCGCACGACGCGGCCGTCCATCTGGCCGCTTTCCGTCGGGTAGAGCAGCCACTGGTCCAGCTGGCCGTCGCGGCCCATGGCGAAGGCGTACAAGGCGCCGTCGCGGGCGCTGCGATGCAGGCACAGGCCTTCGCCGGAATAGCCTAGGGCCAGGGGCTTGGCGTTCAAGGCCGAGACCTGGCCGCTGGCATAGTCGCGGGCGAACAGGCGCAAGCCGCCGGACTGGCTGTCCAGCACGGCCAGGATGGCGCGGGCGCCGTCTTCACGGGCGTCGACGGCCTCGACCTCGCCGCCGGGGACCGAGGCGATGCGCTGGCCGTCCAGGCCATAGAACTCCAGCCCCGCCAGTTCGGCGCTGGCGGCGATCACGCTCTTCTTGGGATCGGTCGGGTCGCGCAGCAGCACCACGCCGTTGGCGCCGCCCTGCGCGGTTGGGGCGGTGGCGCCCACGGGCTGGACTTGAGCCAGGGCCGGCGCGGCGATGGTCAGGGCCAGCAGGCTGGCGGCGAGTTTCAGGCGGTTCATGGCGGCCCCTCCGGTCACGTTTGCGAGGCGACCCCCTAGACGGCGGGCCCTGACGCCTGGCTGACGAACCGCGTCATATGAACGGCGTCGGACACAGGGCGATGACAGCCAAGCTTCCTCGATACGGGGACGCGAAACGTTCAAGCCTGCTCGCCCGCGTTGTGCGCACGTATGGAACCGATAGTCTCAGATTGTCAGTGATCATCTCGGGGCGGATATGATCGAGGGGGCGCCGAATACGGCCGAGGCGTTGAGGGCGACGATCGTCGACCGCTACGACGCGCTGAGCGAGCGCCAGCGCCAGATCGCGCGCTTTGTCCTGGACGAACCCAACGCCTTCGCGCTGGAGACGGTGGCTGTGATCGCCGAGCGTTGCGGCGTGCAGCCTTCGGCGATCGTCCGCTTCGCCAAGAGTTTCGGCTATCCGGGCGCCAGCCAGATGCAGCGGCTGTTTCGCGACAGTCTGCTGTCGGGCCAGGCCCCCGGGCTGGGCGAGCGTGTACGCCATTTCGACGAGGGCGCGGGTCGCGAGGTGCTGGAAGCGTTCGTCGAGGGCGACGTCCAGGCGCTGCGCAATCTGCTGTGCACGGTGGACGAGGCCAACCTGCGCGCTGCCGCTCGAATGATCGCCGAGGTCGAGATGGTCTATGTCGTGGGCTTCCGGCGCTCGTTCCCGGTGGCCTCGTATCTGGCCCATGCCCTGCAATATGCCGGCAAGCGGGCGTTCTTCGTCGATGGCATGGCCGGGCGAGTGCGCCAGCAGGTCCAGACGATCGGGCCGCGCGACCTGCTGATCGCCGTCAGCAGCCATCCTTATGCCGAGGAGACGATGCAGGCGGTCGCGGCGGCAGCGCAGCAGGGCGCCCGGATCCTGTCGATCAGCGACAGCCCGGCCAGCCCGATCGCCGCCTCGGCCCAGCTCGTTTTGCCGGTGCGAGAGGCCGAGACGGGATCGTTCCGCTCTGTGGCGGCCTCGATCTGCCTGGTCCAGGCGTTGGTGTTCGGCTTTCCCGCCGACCCCGCGGGCGAGGATCGCCTGGGCCCAGAGCTCGTCTCGCCGACCTGAAGCGTTGCGGCGCGTCAGGGGCGTGTCAGGATGGCTGTGGAATCGTCGTGCCCATGATCCTGTCCCGAACCCCATTTGTCAGCCTGGTGGTCATCGCCTTGACCGCCTCGACCCTGGCCGCCACCAGCGTCGCGGCCTCCGACGACCACAAGAAGCAGAGCCACGAGGCCGCGCGCCAGGCCCTGCTGCGCAAGGAGGTCCTGCCGCTGACCCGCATCCTGGCCATCGCCGCCCAGCGCGTGCCCGGCGAGGTCATCGAGGTCGAGCTGGAGCAAGGCGACCATGGGCGGCTGAAGTACGACCTGAAGATCCTGGCCAAGTCCGGCCGCATCCGTGAACTGGAGCTCGACGCCAAGACCGGCGCGACCCTGAAGCTCGAGGACGACTGAGTGCGAGCGCTGGTCGTCGAGGACGATCCCGTCGTCGGGCCGGACTTGGCCAAGGCGCTGGCCGCCAGCGGCTTCGTCGTGGACCTGGCGCGCGACGGCGAGGAGGCCTCGTTCAAGGGCGAGGTCGAGGACTACGCCGTCGTGATCCTGGACTTAGGGTTGCCGCGCCTGGACGGCCTGTCGGTGCTGCGTCGCTGGCGCAAGGACGGCCGGGCGTTCCCGGTGCTGATCCTGTCGGCGCGCGGCGACTGGACCGAGAAGGTCGAGGGCATCGAGGCCGGGGCCGACGACTACCTGGCCAAGCCGTTCGAGATGGGCGAGCTGCTGGCCCGGGCGAGGGGCCTGGTGCGCCGCGCCGCCGGCCGCGTCTCGCCGACGATCGAGGCTGGACGCCTCTCGCTGGATACCCGTCGGATGTCGGCCACCCTCGACGGCGCGCCGGTCAAGCTGTCGCCGCTGGAATTCCGCCTGCTGGACTGCCTGGCGCACAATCCCGGCCGCGCGGTCTCGGCTGGCGAGCTGGCCGAGCAGCTCTACGGCGTGGCCGACACCGCCGACGCCAACGCCATCGAGGCCCTGGTCACCCGCCTGCGCCGCAAGGTCGGGGCCGACGTGATCGAGACCCGCCGGGGCTTTGGTTATCTGCTGGCCGGGCTGGCCGCGTGAAGGGAAGGTCGCTGCGAGGTCGGCTGATCGCCAGGGGTATGTTGGCCATCCTGGCGGCTCTAGCGGTGTCGTGGCTGGCCATGACCTGGCTGTTCGAACGTCACATCGAGCGCCGGGAGACGGCGGAGCTGATCCGGACGGGCCAGATGCTGGCGGCTTCGGTTCGGCTGGAGCCGACCGGAGCGCCGGCGGTCGAGGCGACGCCGACCGATCCCCGGCTGCGCAAGGCCATGGGCGGCCTCTACTGGCAGGTTTCGACACCGGCGGGCCTGAAGACCTCGACCTCCCTTTGGGACCAGACGCTGAGGGCGCCGGAGGCCGCGCCAGCCGATGACTGGGGCTCGCGCATCGCTGCCGGGCCGTTCGGCGACCGCCTGCTGTTGGTCGAGCGATCTGTGCGGCCCGATCGCAACGGCCCCGCCGCGCTGATCCAGGTGGCCAGCGACGAGAAGGGCCTGCGGGCGGCGCGCCAGGAATTCGGTCGCGATCTGGCCCTGTTCCTGGCGGGCCTGTGGGTCGTGCTGTCGGCCGCCGCCGCTTTGCAGGTGACCCTGGGCCTCGCGCCTTTGGCCCGTGTGCGCGACGACCTCGCCCGCCTGCGCAAGAGCCCATCGGCCCGGATGTCCGACGAACATCCACAGGAAATCGCTCCGCTGGCCGAGGCGATCAACGCCCTGGCCGAGGCGCGGGAAGGGGACCTCGCTCGGGCCCGCCGCCGGGCCGGCGACCTGGCCCATAGCCTGAAGACGCCCCTGGCCGCGCTGTCGGCCCAGAGCCGTCGCGCCCGCGAGGCTGGCGCCGCCGAGGCCGCTGACGGCTTGGACGCCGCCATTGCCGCCGTCTCCTCCGCGCTGGAGGCGGAGCTGGCCCGCGCTCGCGCCGCCGCTGCACGGGAAGCGGCCTTCGCCGCCGAAGCCGCGCCGCTTGCCGTGGCTGAGCGCCTGGTGGCGGTGCTGGAGCGTACGGCCGATGGCGAACGGCTGATCTTCGACGTCGAGATCCCCGTCGAACTCCGTGTGCCCGTATCCGAGGACGCGGTGACCGAGATGCTGGGCGCCCTGATCGAGAACGCCGCCCGCTTCGCCCGTCGCCAGGTGCGGGTCTCGGGCGAGGCCGGCGTGCTGCGGGTCGAGGACGACGGGCCGGGCATGGACGAAGGGCGGGCCGAGGCGGCCCTGGCGCGCGGGGCGCGGCTGGACGAGGCCGGCCCGGGTCACGGACTGGGCCTGGCCATCGTCCGCGACCTGGGCGAGTCTTCCGGCGCCGTGCTGAGCATGGACCGCTCGGAGCTGGGCGGCCTGCGCGTCACCATCGCCTGGACGGCTTAAAGCTTCATCGACAGCTCGACATCCTCGGCGAACGGCACCGAGATATAGCCGGCCATCGGCGAACGAACGCGACCCAGATAGTCCGGGGCGTAGTCGGCATTGTCGGCGATGATCAGCGCGCCCGGCTTCAGGCGGCTTTCCAGCAGGGCCAGGATCTCGGGATAGAGGGCCTTGGCGCCGTCCAGTAGGACGAGGTCGATCCGGTCGGGCAGGTCGCTGGCCAGGGTCTGCAGCGCGTCGCCTTCACGGATCTCGACCAGGTCGGCAACGCCGCCGGCGATCAGGTTCTGGAGGGCGCGCTCGGCCTTGGAGGGTTCGAACTCGGTGGTGATCAGCCGACCGCCGCCATTGTCGCGCAGGGCCGCGGCCAGGTGCAGGGTCGACAGGCCGAACGAGGTCCCGAACTCGACGATCGTCGTGGCGCGGATACCGCGGGCCAGCATGTAGAGCAGGGCGCCCGTTTCGCGCGACACGGCCAGGGGATAGGCCTTGAGGCGGTCATAGAGCTCGCGATACTCGGTCTTGCTGCGCATCAGCCGGGAGTGCTCGTCCTCGGTGACGTGGGCGAAGGCCGGATCGTTCATGGGCGAGGCCTCGTCGGCCTCTGTGAACAGGCGCTCCAAGAGGGGCGCGATGGGGGCGGTGGTCAGGGTCGTCATCGGGGTGTCCGAAGTAGGAAGAGACGCGATCTTGCGTCGGTCCCGAAAATACGAATAATCCGTCGGGTTCCGGTATTCGCGTTGCAAGGCTGCCGATGACCGATCGCCCAACGCCCCGAATTTCCTCACGAAAGCTGCCCCAGCAGGCGCGCTCGACCGAGCTGGTGTCGGCGATCCTGGAGGCCGCTGTTCAGGTTCTGGCCAAGGAAGGCGCCCACCGTTTCACGACGGCGCGGGTGGCCGAGAAGGCTGGGGTAAGCGTCGGCTCGATCTACCAGTACTTCCCCAACAAGGCCGCGATCCTCTTCCGTCTGCAGAGCGACGAGTGGCGCGAAACCACGGATCTGTTGAAGGAAATCCTCGGCGACGCCTCCAGCCCGCCGCTGGAACGCCTGCGGGCCCTGGTCATCGCCTTCATCCGCTCCGAGTGCGAAGAGGCCGAGGTGCGAGGCGCCTTGGACGACGCCGCGCCGCTGTATCGCGATGCGCCCGAGGCCCAGGAAGCCCGCCTGTCGGGCACCCAGACCCTGCTGGACTTCATGATCGAGCTGATGCCCGACACGCCCGACGCCGACCGAGCTCTCGTGGGCGATCTGATCTCCAACACCTTGAAACAGGTGGGGAAATCGTTCTCCGAGACCCCGCGTACCGAGGACGAGATCGAGGCCTATGCCGGGGCCATGGCCGACATGTTCCAGGCCTATCTGGTGTGGATCGGCTGGAAGAATCCCAGGGCCTCGGACCGTCGCAAACCGATGATCTGACGCTTTCATCGCGTTTCTACGGCGTATCCAGCAATTTCAGGAAGTTAGCGAGCGTTGCTGAGACCTCGCCGCGCCGCCAGACCAGGCCGGTTTCCAGCTCCGGCACCGCGCCGGCCAGCGGGATGTAGCTGACCCCGGTGCGGGCCATGTTCCGCAGCGAAGCCGGGACCAGGGCGATGCCCAGACCGCTGGAGACCAGGCTGATAATGGTCTGCATCTGGATGGCTTCCTGGACGATTCTGGGCACGCCGCCCAGGGCCGCGTAGTAGCCGGTGACCAGATCGTGGAAGGCCGGCGCCACCTGCTTGGGGAACAGGATCAGCGGCGAGGCCAGGACCTCGTCCGTGGCCAGCCGGTCGTCACTGGCGATGCGGCCCTCGTCGATCCAGGCCGTGGGGACGGCCGCGATCAGCGGCTCGCGCAGCAGGCGGCGATAGTCCAGTGGCGGCGGCAGGGCCTGGTCGGCGGGCGGGATGATGATGCCGGCATGGCGCTCGCCGGCGACGAGGGCGGGGATCTGCACGTCGCTGGTGGCCTCGAACAGGCGGATCTCGACGTCCGGATAGCCTTGCGAATAGCGCCGCACCAGGGCCGGCAGGACGCTGTAGTCGGCGGTGCTGACGAAGGAGAGAGTGAGCAGGCCCGTCTGGCCGTCGCGGATACGGCGGGCCGTGGTCGGCAGCTCGTCCAGGCTGTCCAGCGTCGCCAGCACGTGGGGCAGCCACTGCTCGCCGAAGGCGCTGAGCCGCACGCTGCGCTTGGAGCGGACGAACAACGCCGCGCCCAGGCTCTTCTCCAGCGCAATGATTGATTGGCTGAGCGGCGGCTGGGTCATGCCCAGGCGCTCGGCGGCCCGGCCGAAGTGCAGGGTGTCGGCGACGGCGGCGAAATGGCGAAGCGGGCGGACGTCCATTTGATATGCTCAGCGACCTAATACTGCTGAACTAATATATTTTGTCCGCCAGAGGAACGGCCGTAGAAAGACCCTACAGCCGACATTGAGATTTCCCATGCCTCCCTATCGCTCTCGCACCTCGACCCACGGCCGCAACATGGCCGGCGCCCGCGGCCTGTGGCGCGCCACCGGCATGAAGGACGAGGATTTCGGCAAGCCGATCATCGCCATTGCCAACAGCTTCACCCAGTTCGTCCCGGGCCACGTGCACCTGAAGGACCTGGGCCAGCTGGTCGCCCGCGAGATCGAGGCGGCCGGGGGCGTGGCCAAGGAATTCAACACCATCGCCGTCGACGACGGCATCGCCATGGGCCACGGCGGCATGCTCTATTCGCTGCCCAGCCGCGAACTGATCGCCGACGCGGTCGAGTACATGGTCAACGCCCACTGCGCCGACGCCATCGTCTGCATCTCCAACTGCGACAAGATCACCCCCGGCATGCTGATGGCCTCGATGCGCCTCAACATCCCGGTGGTCTTCGTCTCGGGCGGGCCGATGGAGGCCGGCAAGGTGCAGGTGAAGGGCGAGATCCGCGCCCTGGACCTGGTCGACGCCATGGTCGTGGCCGCCGACGACAAATATACCGACGAAGAAGTCACCGCGATCGAGAAGGCCGCATGCCCGACCTGCGGCTCGTGCTCGGGCATGTTCACCGCCAACTCGATGAACTGCCTGACCGAGGCCCTGGGCCTGTCGCTGCCCGGCAACGGCTCGGTCCTGGCCACCCATGCCGACCGCGAAGCCCTGTTCAAGGAAGCCGGCCGCCTGGTCGTCGACCTGTGCCAGCGCTGGTACGAGCAGGAAGACGCCACGGCCCTGCCGCGCGGCATCGCCACGCGGGCGGCGTTCGAGAACGCCATGAGCCTGGACATCGCCATGGGCGGCTCGACCAACACCGTGCTGCACTTGCTGGCCGCCGCCAGCGAGGGCGAAGTCGACTTCGGCATGGCCGATATCGATCGTCTTTCCCGCAAGGTGCCGTGCCTGTCCAAGGTCGCGCCCGCCAAGAGCGACGTGCATATGGAAGACGTCCACCGCGCCGGCGGCGTCATGGCCATCCTGGGCGAGCTGGAACGCGGCGGTCTAATCGACACCAGCCAGCCCACCGTCCACGCCACGACCATGGCGGAAGCGTTGGCCCGCTGGGACATCGGCCGCACCAACAGCGCCACCGCCCACGAGTTCTTCCGCGCCGCGCCGGGCGGCAAGCCGACCCAGGTCGCCTTCAGCCAGGCCGCCCGCTGGGAGAACCTGGACCTGGACCGCGAGAAGGGCGTCATTCGTTCGGTCGAGCACCCGTTCTCGAAGGACGGCGGTCTGGCCGTGCTGTTCGGCAACCTGGCCCCCGAGGGCTGCATCGTGAAGACGGCCGGGGTCGACGAGTCGATCCTGACCTTCCGGGGCACGGCCCGCGTGTTCGAGAGCCAGGAGACCGCCGTCAGCGGCATCCTGGGCGGCCAGGTCAAGGCCGGCGAGGTCGTGGTGATCCGCTACGAAGGCCCCAAGGGTGGCCCGGGCATGCAGGAGATGCTGTACCCGACCACCTATCTGAAATCGAAGGGCCTGGGCGCGGCTTGCGCCCTGATCACCGACGGCCGCTTCTCGGGCGGCACCTCGGGCCTGTCGATCGGCCACGTCTCGCCGGAAGCCGGCGAGGGCGGCCTGATCGCCCTGGTCGAGACCGGCGACAGCATCCTGATCGACATCCCCAACCGGGGCATCACGCTGGAAGTCTCGGACGAGGTGCTCGCCGAGCGCCGGGCGGCCGAACTGGCGCGCGGCAAGGACGCCTGGAAGCCCAAGGATCGCCAGCGCGTGGTTTCGCCCGCCCTGCGCGCCTACGCCGCCATGACCACCAACGCCGCCCGCGGCGCGGTCCGCGACGTCAGCCAGGTCGAGCGCGGCTAGTCCCAGGACGGTAGGCCGCCACGTCGATGTCGTGGCGGTCCAGCTTGTCGTAGAAGGTCTTGCGCGGAATGCGCAGGACCTCCAGCGCCTTGCGCACGTCGCCGTCGCAGCCGGCCAGGGCCTCGCGGATCACATGGGCCTCGTAGGTCGCCACGCGCTCGGGCAGGGGCGGCAGCTCCTCAGGCGCGCCGGTCGAGGTCTGGTCGGCCAGACCCAGGGCCACGCGCTGGGCATAGTGGCCAAGCTCGCGCACATTGCCGGGCCAGTCGTGATTGTGCAGCCGCCAGCGCACCTGGTCGTCGACGACCGGCGGCGGGCCGTCCAGCCGTTCGCAGGCCCGCGCCAGGAAGTGGGCGAACAGCAGCGGCACGTCCTCGCGGCGCTCGCGCAGCGGCGGGATACGGATGCGCACGACGTCCAGGCGGTGGAACAGGTCCTGGCGGAAGGTCCCGGCCGTCACGGCGTCGGCCAGGTTGCCCTTGGCGGCGGCCACGACGCGCAGGTCGAGGGTCTGGGCGCGGTTGGAGCCCAGGGGCGTGACCTCGCGCTCCTCCAGGACCCGGAGGAACTTGCCTTGAGCTTCCGGCGCCAAGGTCTCGATTTCATCCAGGAAAAGCGTGCCGCGGTCGGCCTGCTGGATACGGCCCGTGCGCTGGCGCACCGCGCCGCTGAACGCGCCCAGCTCGTGGCCGAACAGCTCGCTATCCAGCGCGCCGGCGGGCAAGGCGGCGCAGTCGACGGCGACGAACTCGCGGTCCCGACGCCGGCCCCAGGCGTGCAGGGCGCGGGCGGCCAGCTCCTTGCCGACCCCGGTCTCGCCCTCCAGCAGCACGTCGACATCGGCGCTGGCGAGTTGGCGCAGGGTGGCGCGCAGGCGCTCCATGACGGGAGTCTGGCCGATCAGCGGCCAGTCGCCCTGGGCCTGGGCGGCCAGGCTGCGCAGTTCACGGTTCTCCAGCACCAGCCGGCGCTTCTCGATGGCGCGGCGCACGCTGCTGACCAGGCGCTCGGGGGCGTAGGGCTTGGCGACGAAGTCGTAGACGCCGTCGTGCAGGGCCTCGACGGCCTCGGTGACGTCGGCGTGGCCGGTGATCAGGATGACGGGCAGGTCGGCGTCCTGCTCCTTGAGGCGGCGAAACAGCTGGCGGCCGTCCATGCGCGGCATGCGGATGTCGCTGATCACCACGCCGGGAAAGTCTGCCGGCACGGCGGCGACCGCGGCCTCGGCCGACGCGAAGGCCAGCACTTCGAACCCCGCCAGCTGCAGGGTCTGGACGTTGGCGTCGCGCAGGACGTCGTCGTCGTCGATGAAGGCCACCTGGTTCACGGAAACGGGCATTACGAACGCGCCTTGGGCAGGGACATGAGGAAGCGGGCGCCGCCGGGGCCAGCCTCCAGGGAAAGCTCGCCGCCAAACTCGGCGACGATGTCGCGGCTGATCACCAGGCCCAATCCGAGGCCTCGGGGCTTGGTGGTCGCGAACGGGGTGAACAGGGTCTTGGCCGCCTCGGGGGCGACGCCGGGGCCGTTGTCGGCGACCAGGATCCGCACCTGCGAGCGCTTGACCGAGACCTGGACGCGGATCTCGGGATCGGCGTGGCCGTCAAGCGCCTCCAGGGCATTCTGGAGCAGGTTGACCAGCACCTGTTCCAGGCGGAAGCGTTCGGCCATGACGCGGGCGGCCTCGTCGGCCTCGTCGCGGATCACGCGCACGCCCTGCTGGCGCAGGCGCGGGCCGACCAGCAGCAGGGCGCCGTCGACGGCCTCGCGCAAGGCCACCGGCGCGGCCGGGGCGCTGGACTTGCGGGCGAAGGCCCGCAGTTCGTCGGTGATCAGGCCGATGCGTTCGGTGAGGCCGGAGATGAGGCCCAGATTGGCCTTGGCGGTCTTGTCGTCGGACCGGTCCAGGAAGGCGGCGGCGTTGTCGGCATAGGCGCGGATGGCGGCCACCGGCTGGTTGATCTCGTGCGCTACGCCGGCGGCGATCTGGCCCAGGGTGGCCAGCTTGTTGGACTGGACCAGCTCGTCCTGCATGACGTGGACATGGGCCTCGACGCGGCGGCGCTCTTCGATCTCGACGGTCAGGCGCTGGTTGGTCTGGCGCAGCTCGGCGGTGCGCTCCTGGACGCGGGCTTCCAGCTCCAGGCGGGCGGCCTCCTGGCGGGCGGCGCGAACGGTGGCCTGGCCACGCCAGCGCAGCAGGGCGGCGGCGACGGCGCAGGTCGCCAGGCCCGCAAGCAGGGCGATGGCGCGGGCGCCGCTGATGGCCGTGCGCAAGGCCGCGCCGACCGGCGTCAGGGTATAGACCGTCCAGCCCACGGCCCCCAGGTCGGCGCTCGCGGCCATGTAGCGGTTCTCGCCCTGATCGGGCGGCGAGATGCTGGTCAGGGTCGGGGCGTGGCCGGCGACGGGCAGGGGCGAGGCCTTCAGCACCTCGAACGGCGCGTCGCCAAAGCGGTGCTCGGCGCGCAGGCGTTGCTGCTCGGGCCGGGGCAGGGGATTGAGCGTCGAGAACCGCCAGGCCGGGACCGAGGTCACCAGGATCACGCCGCGCGGGTCGGCGGCGAAGGCGGGCTCGGCGGCGGACCACTCGGCCTCCAGCGCCTCGAACTCGACCTTCACGACCACCACGCCCAGCAGGCCTTGAGGGCCTTCGACGCGGCGGGACATGAACAGGCCCGGACGGCGGCTGACCGTGCCTAGGGCGAAGAGCTCGGCGGCGCCGTCGGCCTTGGCCTCCTTGAAGTAAGGGCGGAAGCTGTAGTCGGAGCCCACGAAGCTGGTCGGCTCGCGCCAGTTGCTGGCGGCGATGGTCATGCCCCTGGCGTTCAGGACATAGATCACCGCCGCACTGGTGCCGCCGCTCAGGGTCTCCAGCTTGCGGTTCATGGCGGCCAGGCCCTGCGGGTCGCCCGAGCGCAGCACCTCGGCGACGTCGGGGTCCTGGGCCAGGATGAAAGGCAGCGAGCGGTGCTTGGCCAGCTCGCTGCGCAGGACGGCCGCGTGCAGGGTGGCCGAGGCCTGGGCCTGGCGGGACAGGTCGACCGTGGCGCGCCGCTCGGCCACCGCGCCCGCGAAGCCGACAACGGCCGCCAGCAGGATCGCGCTGACCACGACGAACATCAGCCAGCGACGGGCGATTGGGTCGGCCAGATTCGGCAGGGGCGGGGTCTTCACGGAAGCGTTTCCAGGGTTTGTGCGGATTTTCGCACAAAATGCGCGGCGGGCGTGGGGTTTTTCGCCGACCCGGTAGCGGTCCCTAAAAGGCGGGTGGTGAAAAACTCTAGATAAATCAACGATAAGGCGCTTTTCTTGAGGCCGCTTGCGCGGGGTCCTTCCGCCTAGGATCGTCTATCCAAGCGTCTCGGCAAAGGGGCGCGGGGTGGAAACGGGGCCTTCGGGCCAGGCCAAGAGGCGACAGTGCAGACGATCCAACCGGCCGTTCCGGAGCGCTCCAAGCCGTTCTATCGTCACCTGTATTTCCAGGTGCTGGTCGCCATCGCCCTGGGCGGCGCGATCGGTCACTACTATCCCGAGATGGGCCAGTCGCTGAAGCCGCTGGGCGACGCCTTCATCAAGCTGGTGAAGATGGTCATCGCCCCGGTGATCTTCCTGACCGTGGTCACCGGCATCGCCGGCATGCGCGACCTGGAGAAGGTCGGCCGCGTGGCGATCAAGGCGCTGCTTTACTTCCTCGTCTTCTCGACCCTGGCCCTGATCGTGGGCCTGATCGTCGCCAATGTCGTCCAGCCGGGCGCGGGCATGAACATCGACCCGGCCACGCTGAAGGCCGGCAAGGTCGCCGAATACGCCGCCAAGGCCCACGATCAGAGCATCGTCGGCTTCCTGATGAACGTCATTCCCAACACCGTGGTCGGGGCCTTCGCCGAGGGCGAGATCCTGCAGGTGCTGCTGATCTCGATCCTGTTTGGCCTGTCGCTGACCCTGGTCGGCGAGCCGGGCAAGCCGGTGGTCGACCTTCTGGAGCTGGTGGCCCAGGCCTTCTTCAAGTTCGTGCACATCGTGATGAAGGCCGCCCCGATCGGGGCCTTCGGGGCCTTCGCCTTCACGATCGGCAAGTACGGCATCCACTCGGTCGCCAACCTGGCCCTGCTGGTCGGCACCTTCTACCTGACCTCGGCGCTGTTCGTGATCGTGGTGCTGGGCGCTGTCGGCCTGGCCAACGGCTTCTCGATCTTCAGCCTGATCCGCTATCTCAAAGCCGAACTGCTGCTGGTGCTGGGCACCAGCTCGTCGGAAGCCGCGCTGCCCAGCCTGATCGAAAAGCTGGAAAAGGCCGGTTGCCCGAAGTCGGTCGTCGGCCTGGTGGTCCCGCTGGGCTATTCGTTCAACCTCGACGGCACCAACATCTACATGACCCTGGCGGCGCTGTTCATCGCCCAGGCCACCGGCGTGCACCTGTCGTGGGAAGAGCAGGCGCTGCTGCTGGGCGTGGCCATGCTGAGCAGCAAGGGCGCGGCTGGCGTCACCGGCGCCGGCTTCATCACCCTGGCCGCGACCCTGTCGGTCGTGCCTTCGGTCCCGGTGGCCGGCATGGCCCTGATCCTGGGCGTCGATCGCTTCATGTCCGAGTGCCGGGCCCTGACCAACTTCACCGGCAATGCGGTGGCGGCGATCGTCGTCTCGCGCTGGGAGAAGGGCCTGGATGTCGCCGCCTTCAAGTCGGCCCTGAACCCGAAGAAACACCCGCCGGCAGCCCCCGGCGGTCCCGTCCCGGAGGCCGCGCGTCCCTAAGCGGCGCGCGCATCCGATCCACTGATCCGAGAACAAGAAAACACTGGGGAGCTAAACGTGACTTACCAGACCTACCGCCGCCATCTCGTCCGGGGCGCCGCCCTGGCCGTCCTGCTGACCGCCACCGGCGCCATGGCCCAAGAGGCCGCCGACGCCAACACCAAGGTCGAAGAGATCGTCGTCGTCGGCAGCCAGATCAAGGGCGCCAAGACCACGGCCGCCCTGCCGGTCACCGTGCTGGACAACAACCAGATCGCCGCCACCGGCGCGGTCTCGGGCGATGACCTGTTCCGCTCGATCCCGGCGATGGGCGATGTCTTCATCAACCCCAGCAACGCGGCGCAAACCAGCAACTCGACGCGCGGCGACGTCAACTCGATCAACCTGCGCAGCCTGGGCGTCGGCAACACCCTGGTGCTGCTGAACGGCCGCCGCCTGGTGTCGCACCCGACCAGCCAGTCGTCGGGCACCGTGCCGCTGCTGGGCTACAACGCCAACGCCATCCCGACCTCGAACCTGGAGCGCCTGGAAGTGCTGCGCGACGGCGCCGCGGCCATCTATGGCGCCGACGCGGTGGCCGGCGTGGTCAACACCGTGCTGCAGAGCGACTTCGACGGCCTGACCGTCGACGCCCAGTACGGCTGGGCCGAGGGCACGCACCGCAAGGAATACTCCAGCAACATCTTCGCCGGCCGCAACTTCGCCGAAGGTCGGGGCAACATCTCGCTGAACGGCAACTTCACCTGGCGCACGGCCCAGCGTCCCAGCGACCGGCCCTATACCGCGACGCAAGACCTGCGCTCGCTGTTCGCCGCCTATCCGGAGTATGCGAGCAGCGCCGCCCCGGATAACCGCGGCAACCAGAACTCGTTCGCCAACTTCACGGTGTTCGGCGGTCCCGGCGTGATCCGCCAGGGCACGACGGCCCTGACCTCGGCGGCCGGCGCGACCCACGTGCAGCCCAACACCATCGCCGGCTGCGCCACCCAGATCGGCAACGGCCTGTGCCTGGGCACCGGCAACCTGGCGACCGGCAGCACCGCCAACGCCTATCGCTACAACGCCGTGCAGAACGACGCGACGACCGTCGCGCCGGAGATCGAGCGCCAGAACCTGTTCCTGAACGGGCACTACGACATCAGCGACACGCTGACGGCCTACGGCGAAGTCGGCTTCTACCATGCCACGTCGGAAGGCCTGACGACCCAGGGCACCAGCCTGGTGGCCATCGGCGTGCCGGCCAGCAACTACTGGAACCCCTTCGGTCCGGTGACCTTCGCCAACGGCCAGGCCAACCCTAACCGCCTGCCGAACCTGACCAACGTGCCGGCCGCCGGCCTGCCGGTGACCTTCACCAACTACCGCTTCAACGACCTGGGCCCGAGCAAGGTCGAGGTCGAGAACTATCAGACCCGCTTCCTGGGCGGCCTGAAGGGCGAGAAGTGGGGCTGGAACTGGGACTCGGCGCTGCTGTACTCCAAGGCCGACGCCAAGGACGAAAGCGACGGCATCGACAGCAAGAAGCTGGCCGCCTCGCTGGCTCTGTCGACCCCCGACGCCTACAACCCGTTCAACGGCGGCTGCCTGGACGGCACGGGCGGTCGTGACTGTACCCCTAGCTCGAAGGCCGCGCTGGACGCCATCCGCTTCCGCCTGAAGCGCCACTCGACCACCACCCTGACCCTGGCCGACTTCAAGGTTTCGAAGCCCGACCTGATCAACATCTGGGGCGGTCCGGTCGGCGTCGCCGCCGGTGTCGAGTTCCGTCACGAGACCCAGCAGGACCGCCGCGACCCGCAGCTGGACGGCCGCACGCCGTTCACCGATCCGGTCACCGGCCTGACCAGCAACAGCAACGTCACCGGCGTCAACGACACGCCCAGCACCAAGGGGTCGCGCGATGTCGGCTCGGCATTCGTCGAGTTCGCCGTGCCGCTGATCTCGCCGGAGATGAACATCCCGCTGGTCCGCCGCATCGACCTGCAGCTGGCCGGTCGCTTCGAGAACTACAGCGACTTCGGCTCGGTCGCGAAGCCCAAGATCGCGTTCGCCTGGGACGTGGTCGACGGCGTCCGCTTCCGCGGTTCATGGCAGGAGGGCTTCCGCGCTCCGAACCTGGAGACGACCAACCCGTTCGCCTATTCGCGAACCAACACCGTCACCGACTACTACCGCTGCGAGGCCGACCTGCGCGCTGGCCGCATCTCGAACTTCTCGGCCTGTACCCGTGGCGTGGGCATCCGCTTCACCACGGCGGGCAACCCGAACCTGAAGGCCGAGGAGAGCGAGAGCTACTCGGTGGGCGTGGTTCTGCAGCCGACCTTCATTCCCGAGCAGTTCGGCCGCTTCACGGTCACCGTCGACCGGTGGCAGATCAAGCAGCAAGGCATCGTCGGCACCCTGGGTTCGACCAACGCCGCCGTGCAGGACTATCTGTTCCGCGTCACCGGTTCGACGAACACCAACGTCATCCGCGCCGCGCCGACGGCTGACGACAACGCCTTCTTCAACGGCACGGGCCTGGCGCCGGTCGGCCAGATCCTGGAGATCCGGGACCAGTTCAAGAACCTGCAGCCCCAGACCGTCAGCGGCATCGACTTCGGCCTGAACTGGACCCTGCGCACCGAAAACGCGGGCCGCTTCAGCGCCAATATCGACGGCACCTACATGGACAAGTTCTCGCAGGAGCTTGCCCCGCCGATCGCCGACCTGTTCGCCGCTCGCGACGCCGGCACGATCAACCGCGCCACCCCGCTGACCGATCCGGGCGATCTGCTCAAGCGCGGCGGCAAGCCGAAGTGGAAGTGGAGCGGCACGGGCACCTGGCGCGGCGGTCCGGTCCAGATCGGCGCTTCGGTGATCTACACCGGCGCGGTGCTGGATACCGACCTGCTGTCGACGGTGGGCGAGCCCTGGCGCGTCAAGCCGCTGACCACGGTCAACCTGTACGCTCAGTATCGCTTCGAGCAGAAGGGTTGGGCCAACGACACCCGCATCCGGGTGGGCGCGCGCAACATCTTCGACAAGGATCCGCCGCTGTCGTCGGCCGGCTTCATCGGCTCGCTCTACAACCCCTATGCCCGCTACTGGTACATGAGCGTCAGCAAGTCGTTCTGACGTTCATCCCGGCCGGCCGCTCTCCATCCTCCCCCATCTTTTCTGGGAGAGGGAGCGGCCGGTCCCTCTACGTTTCGCGTGATGAGGTCTCAGGTGAAGAAGCTTTCCTCCGCCGTCCTGGGTTTCACCCTGGCCCTGGCCGCGACCGCCGCCCATGCGCAAGCGCCCAAGGAGAAGACCTGTCCCGAAGGCCTGCCGGCCGAGACCAAGTGCCTGGCCGGCCAGGACCAGAACGGCGCCTACTACTGGATCGCCATTCCCAAGGCCTGGAACGGGACGCTGGTATTGCATACCCACGGCGGCCCGCGCCTGAAGACGCCCAAGCCCGACGACGCGGTCGAGGACCTGCAGCGCTTCGCCGTCACCGTGGCCGAGGGTTATGCCTGGGCCGGCTCGAACTATCGCCGCGAAGGCTATGGCGTCCGTTCGGCCGCCGAGGACAGCGACAACTTGCGCAAGCTGTTCTGGGACACCTACGGGCGGCCCAAGCGCACGATCCTGCACGGCCAGTCTTGGGGCGGCAATGTCGCGGCCAAGACCGCCGAGCTGTACGGCAAGGACGCCGACGGCAAGCTGGTCTATGACGGCGTGATCCTGACCAGCGGCGTTGTCTCGGGCGGCACGCGCGCCTACGACTTCCGCGCCGACCTGCGGGCCGTCTACCAGTTCTATTGCGGCAACCACCCGGCCAAGGACGAGGTCCAGTACCCGCTGTGGCAGGGCCAGCCGGTCGGCTCGAAACTGACCAACAAGCAGCTGGATCAGCGCCTGGACGCCTGCACCGGCGTCAACCGTCCCGCCGGTGAGCGCACGGCCCAGCAGCAGCGCAATCTGAAGAACATCCTGGCGGTCACCCGCATCCCTGAGCGCACCCTGGACAGCCACCTGGGCTGGGCGACCTTCACCTTCGCCGACATGGTCAACAAGCGGCTGGGCGGCAAGAACCCCTTCACGAACGTCGGCGTGACCTACAAGGGCTCGGACGACGACAAGGCCCTGAATAAGGGTGTGCCGCGCTTCGCCGCCGATCCCGAGGGCGTGCGCGGCCTGGCCGACGACAGCGACCTGACCGGCAAACTGCTGGTCCCGACCCTGACCATGCACGCCATCGACGACCCGACGGCCTTTGTCGAGCTGGAGCAGGTCTTCCGCGACACCGTCGCCAAGGCCGGCAAGAGCAACCTGCTCGTCCAGTCGTTCACCGACGAGCACGAACACTCCAAGCTGGCCACGCCCGAATATGCCGCTCTGCTGCGGGCCATGGACGCCTGGATCGGGCAGGGGACCAAGCCCAGCCCGGCGACCCTGGCCGCCGGCTGCGCCGAGGCGGTGACGACCTATGGCGAGGCCTGCCACTTCCAGGTCGACTACAAGGTTCCCGACCTCTCGACCCGCAGCTATCCGCGCAAGAAGCCCGGCCTGAAATGATCGCTCGCCTGGTCGCGGTCCTGGCGCTGCTGGCCGGCCCCGCGCTGGCCCAGCCGACCGCGACGATCGAGAGCGGCGCCCTGCGCGGCGTGGTCCGCGAGGGCGTCGAGCAGTTCCTGAATGTGCCCTATGCCGCGCCGCCAGTGGGACCTCTGCGCTGGGCCGCGCCGCAGCCTGCGAAGGCCTGGATCGGAGAACGTGACGAAAACGTCGCATATGTGCGTTGCCCGCAAACAGCGACCGCCGACACCCCGCGCTCCGAGCTCGAGGACTGCCTGGTCCTGAACGTCTATCGCCCCACGACAGCGGCGAAGCTGCCACGCGCGGTGTTCCTGTACGTCCACGGCGGCGGCGCGACGAACGGGGCAGGGATCGACCACGACGGCGCGGCCCTGGCCGCTCGCGGCGACATCGTGGTGGTGACGATCAACTATCGCCTGGGCGCGCTGGGGTTTCTCAACCATCCGAGCCTGGGGCAGGGGAACTACGCCCTGCAGGACGTCGAGGCCGCTCTGCGCTGGACGGCGAGGAACATCGCCGCGTTCGGCGGCGATCCCGCCAAGGTCACCATCGGCGGCGAGTCCGCTGGCGGCACGGTGCTGTGCCCGTTGCTGACCTCGGCTAGCGCCAAGGGCCTCTTCCGCGCCGCGATCATCTCCAGCGACGACTGCCTGCACGACGTCGATCTGCTGGCCGCCAGCCTGGCGCGGGGGGAAGGGGTCATGGCCCGGGCTGGCTGCGCCGACGCCGCCTGCTTGCGCGCCCTCCCGGCCGGGCGGATCGTCGACATCGGCGGCTTCGCGGCCCCGGTGGTGGAGGCGACGGCCTTCGATCGGATGGCGCGCGGTGACTGGAACCCCGTATCGGTGCTGATCGGCGCCAATCGCGATGAGGGCCGCATCGCTGGCCCGGCCTATCTCGCCTTCGACAAGGCCGCCTACGCCGCCTGGCTGCGCAAACTGGTCCCGGAGGCTTTCGCCCGGCGGATCGAGCAGGCCTACCCCGTCGAGAAGCCAGGGCTGGAGGCCGCCTATGCGGTCAGCGCGGTGATGACCGACAGCGGCATGCGGGGCTTCGGCGGTTGCACCAGCCTAGCCGTGGCGGAAGCCATGTCGAAAGCCGCGCCCGTCTACTATTACCAGTTCGAGGATCCGGACCCGCCGTTCGACATCCGCGACGACGGCTACCGGTTTGGAGCCGCCCACAGCGCCGAGCTGACCTATCTCTGGCCGGGCGGGGTCTTCGCCCGTCGCGCGGCGCGGCTGACGCCGGATCAGCGCCGGCTGTCGGATCGCATGATCGCCTACTGGAGGGCCTTCGTGCGCGACAGCGATCCTGGCGGCGGCTGGCCTCGGATGAAGCCGAAGGACGGCAAGCTGCTGGCCTTGAGGGCCGGGGACAAGGACGCGGCGATGACCCGCCAAGCCTTTGCCCGCGAGCACCGCTGCGCGCTGTGGTCGGATCAGCCCTGGATCATGTCCCGCGGCTAGGCCGCCGCAGAGAGACCGGCCGCCAGCAGCGGCTGCAGGGCCAGCAAGGCCTGGGTGCGGTTCTGGACGCCCAGCTTGCGGAAGATGGCCGTCAGGTGGGCCTTAATGGCCGCTTCGGAGACGTTGAAATCGGCGGGAACTTGTTTGTTCAGGCGACCGTCGGCGATGTGCAGGAGCACTTTCAGCTGGGTCGAGGTCAGGCCCTCCAGCCGCTTGCGCATGGCTGCCAGGTCGTGGTGGGCCAGGTTCGAGCCGTTCAGCTTGGGGAACATGCGCCCGCCCGCCGCGACCTGGGTAAGGCAGTCGGCCAGTTCGGCCATGCCGGCTGACTTGTGGAGAAAGGCGGCCGCGCCCAAGGCGTTGCTGTGGCTGACGATCTGGTCGTCATCGCGCGAGGCGAACACGACGACCGGCGCGTGCGGCAGGCGCTGCTGTACGGTGACCAGGGCCGACAGACCACTGGCGCCGGAGAGGCACGGGTCCATGATCACAAGGTCGATGGTCGCGCCGAACCGGCAGGCGCTCTCAAGCGCGGAAATGTCCCCGACCTCGATGGTGTGGACCTTGGGCCAGACCGCCAGGGCGACCCTTCGGAGGGCCTCCAGCATCAGCGGATGGCTGTCTATCAGTAGGACCCGCTTCACGCGCGTCTCCGCAAATCGCAGTAATTGCGACGACCATGCAGGCGCAACGCATCCGTGTCCTCGCGCCAAGTGTCGCATCGGGATGACGCCGTTCGGCGATTCGAGCTCTGCAACAGAATCGCAAGCCCGTGGTCGGCAAGGGATTTTGCTATTTTTCAAGAGCTTGAGCTTGAGCGCTTTTTGCGAAAACGATTGCGACGGGACGTCGCAGGGTTGTGGCGGCGCGATGGATCAAAGATCGCGATACGCATTTTCAGGCGAGTGAAAAGCGACGGCTCGCACTAGACGATAGTCTATGAGTTGGCCGTCTGTTCTCATTCGGTAAGGTCTGATTAGCCGTCTGGGCGCGGTTGTAGGGGTCCGATTTTCATTCTCGTGACCCACGCCGACCGATGTTCCGCCTGCACACCCTGTTCGCCAACCGACGCACCGCCCTGAGCGGCGCGGTCGTCTGCGCGCTGGTGTCGGCGGGGTGTGCGGCGGTTCCGGTCCTGGCCCGGGCGCAGACCATGACGCCGGCCGGCACGATGATCGACAACGTCGCGGCCCTGGGTTTCACGGATCAGAAGACCGGTCCGGTCACGCTGCCGTCCAACAAGGTCTCCCTTCAGGTACAGGAGATCGTCGACGTCTCCGTCGAGACCCTGACCCCCGAGGTGGAGGTCGAGCCCGACACCCACAACCAGCGCCTGGCCTTCCGGATCCGCAACCTGGGCAACGGTTTCCAGACCTTCGACCTGTCGCTGTCCGCGCTGGCGGGTGACGACTTTGATCCGCACAGCTGCAGCATCATCGTCGACTGGGACGGCGACGGCCAGCTGGACATGACGCGCGACAAGGTCTCGAACGTCACGCCCGAGCTGGCGCCCGGCCAGGCCGTGGTGGTCTGGGTTTCGTGCAGCATTCCGGCCGGCATGGCGCACGGCGCCCTCGCGCGCATGATGTTGCGCGCCTCGCCGTCGGTTCTGCGCAACGGAACAACCGGCGCGGTCGGCAATGGCGGGACGTATGTCGTCATGGGTCCGAACCTGCGCGGCGGCGGCGGCTCAGGCGGCGGCGCAGGCGGCGGCGCAGGCGGCGGGACGGGCAACGGCGGCGGCAACGGCGGCGGCAACGGCAGCGGTACGGACGGCGGGACCCCGCCCACGCTCACCACCTTCGCGACCTTCAAGGTCGGTCAGGTCAATGCCCAGCTGATCAAGACCCAGACGGTCGTGGACGTCGCTGGCGGCTCGCGCGCCGCGCCCGGCTCGATCGTCACCTACAGCCTGGAAGCCAAGTTCGGCATCGGCGCCAACGCCCGCAACGTGAAGATCTCCGACGCCATTCCGGCTGGCTCGACCTACGTGCCCGGCAGCCTGACCGCTGACGGCGCGGCCCTGACCGACGCCGAGGACGGCGACGCCGGCCGCTTCGCGGGCGGCAGCGTCGAGGTCGCCCTGGGCGATGTCGAGGCCCGGACCAGCCGCACCGTCACCTTCAAAGTTCGTATCGACCCCCTGGGGAGCTCTCAATGACCAAGACCCTTTTGCTGGCCCTGGCGGCCGTGGGCCTGCTGGCCCACGCCCCCGCGCGCGCCGGGGAGGCCAGCCTGACCTCCGCCGTGTTCAAGGAGGTCGAGACCCGTGGGGCCGACGGCCGCCCGACCATGGCGCTCAAGCCCGCCGCGCGCGTCACGCCCGGCGATCAGGTCGTCTATGTCCTGACCTATCGCAATGGCGGCGAGAAGCCGGCCGAGGGCGTGGTCATCACCAATCCCCTGGCGGAGAACCTGGTCTATGCCGGCCCGGTCGACGCCCAGCCGCCCCTGGTCTCGGTCGATGGCCAGACCTTCGGCCCCCTGGCTTCGCTGACCAAGACCAGCGCCGGCGTCGCGACCAAGGCCGTCGCCGCTGACGTCACCACCCTTCGCTGGACGCTCGCCCAGCCCGTCCCGGCGGGCGCCGAGGTCCGTCTGTCGTTCCGCGCGCGCCTGAAGTGACGCGCCAGCCCCCTTTGAAGAGGAAAATTCCCGTGAAGAACTCATGCCGTAGATTTTGGCTGGCGGGCGCTTCGGCGATCGCGGCTGGTCTGTGGGGCCAGGCGGCCCTGGCGGCGACCGGCACCCAGGCCGGCGTCAGCGTCAACAACACCGCCTCGGTCTCCTACTCGGTTGGCGGTGTCAGCCAGACGCCGGTGTCGTCGAACAACGCCACCTTCGTGGTCGACCGGAAGGCCAATGTCATGGTCGCCGAGGTCGGCGGCACGGCCACCACCGTGAACTTCGGCCAGACCGATCGGGTTACGACCTTCACGGTGACCAACACGACCAACGCCATCCAGGATTTCCGCCTGTTCGCCACCAACATCGGCCTGGGCGGCACCACCCAGCTGGGTCACACCGACAATTTCGGCGTCACCAACATCCGGGTGTTCGTGGACGTCAATGGCAACGGCACGTACGACGCCGGCGCCGACACGGCCACCTATATCGACGAGCTGGCGCCGGACCAGACCAAGACGGTCTTCGTCGTCGTCGATGTCCCGGCCTCGGGCCCGGCCAGCGGCATTTCGGGCGTTCAGCTGACGGCCGTGGTCGCCACCGGCGGGACCGGCAGTTCGCTGGGCGCGGACCTGGTCCCGACCCTGCTGGCCGACGATCCCAGTCAGGTCGACATCGTCTTCGCCGACGGCGTCGGTTACGCCGACCTGCTGCGCGACGGCCGCTTCAGCGCCGGCGACGAATACGCCATCGCCGCCGCCACGGCCGAGGTGACCAAGTACGCCACGCTCATCAGCGACCCGCTGAATGGCAGCCTGTTGCCCAAGGCGATCCCGGGCGCGGTTGTCGAGTACTGCATCGCGGTCAAGAACATCGGGGCCCAGGCCCTGACGAGCGTGGGGATCACCGACAACATTCCGGCCAACACGACCTATGTCGCCAGCAGCACCTATGTCGGCGGCAGCTTCGCGCTTGGCGTCTGCGTGGCGGACGGGGCGCAGGCCACGGACGGCAACGTGTTCAACGGTACGCGCATCGCCACCTCGATCGCCAGCATCTCGGCTGGCGCGACGGTGACGACGCGCTTCCGCGTCACGCTGAACTAGCCCGCGCTTCGAGAGAAACGGTCCGACCGGGCGGCCTCGCGCCGTCCGGAACGACCCTTCACGCCCGCATGAAGTTCTTCGCCCGCATGAAACTGGTGCTGACAGGCCTGGCGATCGCCGCCGGGATCTGCGCGCCGGCGCATGCGCGGCAGGCGGCCGTCATCACCAACACCGCGCGCCTGAGCTTCGGCGGCGGGACGGTGACGACGGTCAATTCCAACACCACCACCCTGACCGTCACGGCCAGCAAGGCGCCGGCGATCAAGCTGCTGCGCCTGGCGATCGGCGCCGAAGGGACGGCGCGAGACGTCAGCACGACCCAGTGCCTGGTCGAGGGCAGGGGCTATGTCGCGCCGGACGTCTCCGGCAACAGCGCGTTCGACCCGAAGGCCGTCGCGCTGCGCCCGGCCAGCTCATTTCACGCCGGCGAACCCATCTTCATCCTGATCTCCGCGCCGGACGCCAATCGTAGCCAGGCGGCGCGGGACGAGATGGCGATCACCATCAAGACCTCCCAGGGCGACAAGGAGACGATCAAGGTCTGGGAGACTGGCCCCGATACAGGCCGGTTCCTGGGCTATATCCCGGTCACCGACAGCACGCCGACCAGCTTCGATTGCCAGATCTCGGCGCCGCGCGGCAACGCGCTGGACGTCACCGTGGCCGATCTCTACGACGGCACGTCGGCGACCGCCCAGGCGCTGATCGACCCCTACGGCTACGTCTTCGACTCCCGCACCGGCAAGGCGATCGACGGCGCGCGCGTCACGCTGGTCGACCAGATGACCGGCGCGCCGGCCAAGGTGTTCGGCGACGACGGCGTCAGCATCTATCCCTCGACGGTGATCAGCGGCCACGACGTCGTCGATAGTGGCGGAGCGGTCTATCAATTCGCGCCCGGAGAATATCGGTTCCCGCTGACGGCTTCGGGCCGATACGCGCTGTTTGTCGAACCTCCCGACGGATATTCCGCGCCGTCCTCGGCCACCGAAAAAGCCCTGGCCAAACTGACGGCGCCCGACGGTGGCGCGTTCAAGCTCTCGCCGGCCTCCTGGGGTGCGGCGTTCGATCTCGTTCAGGTGGACCCTCTGCAGGTCGACATCCCGCTGGACAGCGGCAAGCTGCCCGTCGTCGCGCGCCGCTTCGTTCAGGGCCTGTCGCTGGAGAAGTCGGCCTCGGTACAGAAGGGCACGTTCGGCGACCTGGTCGGCTACACCCTGTCGATCCGCAACCTGGGCTCGGCCCGGACGATCAATACGGTCGAGGCCAAGGACAGTCTGCCGCGCGGATTCCGATATGTGACGAATTCGTCGCGTCGTGACGGCGCGCCGATTCCGGACCCTCTGATCGGCCCGGATGGGCGAACCTTGACCTATGCCTTGGGAACGCTGGGACCGGCGGCGGCGACCAGGATCACCTATGTCGTCGCGATCGGCGCCGATGCCCCGGTCGGGATGGCGGTCAATCGCGCCATCGCCACAGGGGCGCTGGGGGCGAACAGCGGTGAGGCCGAAGCCAGGGTGCGCGTCGCGCCGCCGATGATGGCCGACGCCGGCACGATCGTGGGTCGCGTGACCGAGGGCGCCTGTGCCAAGCGCCGCGAGGACGGCCGTATCGGCGTGCCGGGTGTGCGCCTGGTGATGGAGGACGGGACCTACGTCGTCTCGGACCGCGACGGCCTGTTCCACTTCGAGGGCGTCAAGCCCGGCATGCACGTCGTGCAGCTGGACGCCGGCGCGCTGCCGGCGGGGCTGGAGGCGGTCGCCTGCGGCCGCGACACGCGCATCGCCGGCCGGGCCTTCTCGCAGTTCGTCGAGATCCGCGAAGGCGCGCTGCAACGCGTGGAGTTCCGCCTGCGCCGCGTGGCGACCGCCGCCGCAGCGCCAGCCGCCGTTGAGCCACCGCCCGAGGACGCCGCCCCGGGCGCGATCGACTGGTTCGCGGGCCAGGAGCTGGGTGAGGGCTTCGTGTTCCCGACCGAGGGCCACAACCCCGTCGCGCCGGCCATCCGCGTTGTGGTCAAGCACGGGCCGGGCGCTCGCGTGAACCTGACGATCAACGGCGCGCCGGTGGATCCGCTGGCGCGCGACGGCGTCGAGACCAGCGCCGACGGCTCCATGGCCGTCTCGATGTGGCGCGGCGTGCCGCTGGTCGAAGGCGCGAACCTGCTGGTCGCGACCATTACCAACGGCCGCGGCGACGTGGTTGCTGAGCTCAAGCGCGAGGTCGCCTACGCCAACACGCCGGCCAAGGCCGCCCTGGTCGCGGAGGCTTCGCGCCTGACCGCCGATGGTCTGGATGGTCCGGTCGTGGCCGTGCGCTTCACCGACCGTTTCGGTAACCCGGTGCGTCCCGGCACGATGGGGACTGTCGAAGTCGCCGAGCCCTATGCGCTCGCGCCCGATCCCCAGTCGGATCAACGCCTGGCGGGCGAAGCCGGACGTGGCTCGACCTGGCGCGTGACCGGCCAGGACGGCGTCGCCCTGATCACCCTGGCCCCGACCACCAAGGCCGGTTCGGCCGTGCTGCGCTTCAAGCTGCCGGGCCTGGACCAGGCCGCGCCGGCCGAGGTCCGCGCCTGGCTCAGCGCCGCGCGCCAGGACTGGATCGTCGTCGGCTTCGCGGCCGGTACCGCGGGCTACAACACCCTGTCTCGCCACAGCGCGCCGCTGGCCCGCAAGGACCGCGACAAGACCATGGTCGACGGCCAGTTGGCCTTCTACGCCAAGGGCCGGGTCCGGGGCTCGTGGCTGCTGACCATGGCCTATGACAGCAAGAGCTCGCCCGATCCCGAGCGCGGCCTGACCTACGGCATCGACCCGGACCGCTACTACACCGTCTATGGCGACGGCTCGGGCCAGGCCTACGACGCCGCCAGCCAGCGCAAGCTGTATGTCCGCCTGGAGCGCAAGGCCTTCTACGCCCTGTTCGGCGACTTCCAGACCGGCTTCGACGCCACCCGCCTGGGCCGTTCGGACCGCACGCTGAACGGCTTGAAGTTCGAGCGGCAGGGCAAGGTGGTCAGCGTCGCGGGCTTCGTGGCGCAGACCGAGCAGGACCACGTGCGCGACGAACTGCCGGGCTCGGGCCTGGCCAGCCTGTACCAGCTGTCGCGCCGGGACATCGTGCCCAACACCGAGACCGTCACCCTCGAGACCCGCGACCGCCTGCGGGCCGAGCGGGTGCTGAGCGCGCGCGCTATGACGCGCTATGTCGACTACGACATCGACTACACGACCGGCGCGCTGACCTTCCGCGACCCCATCGCCAGCCGTGACGCCGACCTGAATCCCAATGTCATCGTCGCCAACTACGAGATCCTGGGCAGCGGCGAAAAGAACACCGAGATCGGGACCCGCGTCGCCGCCAACCTGCTGAAGGGCAAGGCCCGCGCCGGCGTCACCTATCTGCACGGTCGCCCCGGTGCGGCTCAAAGCGACACCGACCTGGTCGCCGCCGACCTGACCCTGCGTCCGCGCGCCGACACCGAGGTGCGCCTGGAGGCCGCCACCAGCCAGTCGGTCCAGACCGGCCGCCAGGAAGCCTGGATCGCCGAGATCGAGCACCATTCGGCCCGCTTCGACGTGCTGGGCTATGCCCGCCAGGCCGGCAAGGCCTTTGGCCTCGGCCAGCAGAACCTGGCCGAGCTGGGCGCGCGCAAGGTCGGCGTCGACGGCAAGGCCCGCCTGACCCAGCGCCTGTCGCTGAACGTCTCGGCCTATCACGAAAGCTACCTGGACAGCGGCGACGTCCGCGACGTGGTCGACGCTCGCGTGGACTACCAACTGGACGCCCTGCGCCTGGGCGCGGGCGTGAAGTCGGCGCACGATACGCCCGAGAAGGGCGCGGCGGTCCGCTCGGACCTGCTGACCCTGACCGCCGGCCGCGACTTCCTGAACCGCAAGCTGCAGGTCACGGCGTCGTCGGACTTCGCCCTGGGCGACGCCGAGAGCCTGGACTTCCCGGTCCGCCGCCGCCTGGGCGCGACCTATGTGGTCAGTGAGCGCGTGCGTGTCCTGGCCAGCCGCGAGATCATCAAGGGCACGGGCTACAAGGCGGCCATCACGGGCGGCGGCGTCGAAGTCTCCCCCTGGAAAGGCGCGCGCCTGACCAGCGCCCTGAACCGCCAGGAACTGGCGGCCTTCGGCCCGCGCACCTATGCCCAGCTAGGTCTGGTCCAGAGCGTCCAGCTGAAGGGCGGCTGGACCTTGGACGCCTCGATCGACTCCGCCAGCACCCTGGCGGGCAAGGCGCCGGATCCCAACACCGTCGCCACGAAAGCGACGGGCGCGGCGCTGGCCACCGAAGACTACACCGCCGTCAGCCTGGGCGCGGCCTATCGCGCCGACATCTGGAGCTGGAACGGTCGCGTCGAGGCCCGGCGCGGCGACAAGACCGACAGCTGGGCGGTGCGCGGCGCCTATCTGCGCCAGCTGCGCGAGGGCGTCACCGCCGCCGTCACCGTCCGCGCCGACGAGACCAAGGCCAAAGACGGCGCCATCTCGCGCGGAGCCGAGGTCGCCGGTTCGCTGGCCTGGCGTCCGCTGGACAGCCGCTGGTCGGTGCTCGACAAGCTGGAGGTCCGCCGCGAGGAAGCTCACGGCATTGTCCAGGGGCAGGGGACCGCCGGCTACGGCGCCACCGCGCGGGGCGCGGGCGTCACCGGCAAGCTGATCAACAACCTGGCGGTCAATTTCGACAGTGATCGCGGCGACCACACGCCGGGCGCCGTGCAGGCCAGCCTCTATCACGGCGCCAAGCTGGTGCGCGCCCGTTTCGAGGGCGAGGCGCGGACCAATTTCGTGCAGGTCATCGGCGCCGAGGCGCGCTTCGACCTGACCCGCAAGATCGACCTGGGCGTGAACCTGTCGCTGCGCCACGCCGGCAGGATGGGCGGCACGGCCTACGCCATCGGTCCGTCGGTCGGGATCTCGCCGGCCGAGAACACCTGGATGAGCATCGGCTGGAACGCCGTCGGCTACCACGATCCCGACTTCGCCTCGGCCAACTACAGCCGCCAGGGCTTCTACGTCACGGCGCGGGTGAAGTTCGACCAGAACACCTTCGGCGGCCTGCTGGGCTCGCGCCGTTGAGCCAACGACAACAAGAGGAGACGCCCATGAAAATGCTGACCCAGACCGACCACGAGGAGCTGCTGCGACTGGCGGCCCTGGTCCGCAGCTCGGTGCTCGAGACCGCGCGCGACCCGGAATTCGACCGCATCGCCGAGGCGGCCAAGACCCTGTTCGGAGCCACGGCCGGCATGGTCACCTTCGTGGGTCAGGACCGGCAGTTCTACAAAGGCCGAGCGGGCGTCGACATCGCCGAGACGCCGCGCGCCGTCTCGTTCTGCAGCCACTGCCTGGACTACCGGAGCCTGCTGTGGATCGAGGATACGCGTGACGATCCGCGGGTGTTCGACAACCCGTTCGTGACCGGCGCACCGTATGTCTGCTTCTATGCCGGCGCACCTGTGCGCGACGCCGATGGCTGGCTGCTGGGCACGGTCTGCGTGGTGGATCTGCAGCCCCGGCCGTTCGACCAGATCCTGTCGGCGACCTTGTCGTCCCTGGCCGACGTAGTCTCGGCGCGTCTCGCAACTTGAGATTGCTCTAACGCTACTGGCCAGGGCAAGGTGCGCGCAGCATCTGCCGGGGGAGTGGGCGTGAAGAAGCTGTTGGTCGTGAGCGCGACCCTGTTGGTGCTCGCGCTGGGCGTAGCGGCCGTGCGCTCGGCGCCGTCGCGGCCGCCGACGAATCTGGACGTTTTCGACGCGGCCTGGACGACCGTGGACCGCCACTATTTCGACCGTGAGCGAAACCGGGCGCGCTGGAAGCAGCTGCGGGCGGAATATCGCGACAAGGCTGCGCGGGCGGGCTCGAAGATGGAGCTCTATTGGGTTGTCCTGCGGCCGATGATGCAGACGCTGGGCGGAAGCCACGTCGGGGCCAATCCACCGGTTGATCCGGTCGCCGTCAAGAAGGTGGCCGCCACACCTCCGCCGCTGGCCGCCGAAGGGGAGGTGCGGGACGGCTTGGGCTTCCAATTCAAGTTCGGCGCTCAAGGGATGCCGGTCATCGTCGTCGACGGAGGCTCGCCGTTGCAGCAGGCCGGTATCGGTCCGGGCGCGATGATGGTCGAGATGTATCGCCGCCCGGTTGGTGGCGGCGTCATGAGTTTTGACGGTGTTTTTCAAGCCGTCGGCGGATCGCCTCAGCGGGTGAGTTTCCTCTACAGAGCCGAGAAGGCCGAGGCCTCACGACAGTTCCGGGAGTTGTCGCCGGGCGTCTTCTATCTGCGCTTCGACCACCCGATCAGGCCAGTATCGACTGGGCGATCGAGCGGCTGGAAACCATGGGCGTCGGGGCTGTGGTGCTCGATCTGCGGGGCAACAGCGGCGGCTTCGTCGTCGAGCTCCAGCGCTTCGCCGGCGCGCTGTTCGAGCGAAAGCTGGAGGTCGGTTACAGCCTAGCTGGTAGCCGCAAGCCTTTGATTTCGAAGCCTGGGCGGCAGGTCTTCAAAGGACGCCTGGCGGTGCTGGTCGGCGCCGGTTCGGCCAGCGCGGCCGAGGTGCTGGCCGACGCCGTCCAGCATCATCGGCGCGGTGTTCTGGTCGGCCAGCGGACGCAAGGCGCAGTGGAAGAAGCCGAGACCTATCCGATGCCGGACGGCGGCTCGATCATGGTTCCGGTCAGCGCATTCCTCGGCGCGAGCGGTCGGCGGCTGGAGGGGCAGGGCGTGTCGCCAGATGTCGCCGTCGCCCTGGATGGCCGGGCGCGGAAGGACGATCCCGTGCTGGTCGCCGCCCTGGAAGCGCTCAAGCGCTAAAGCCGCACCACGCAGCGGAAGCCCAGGTGCGAGGTCGTGGTGTCGATCGGCTGGGCGAAGCGGGCGGCGGGGCGGTAGCGCTGGCAGTAGCTGGGCGCGCACAGGTGCGAGCCGCCCTTGATCACCCGACGCGGTGTCCAGGGCGTGGGGGAGGCGGCGTCGACACTGTCTTCGGCCGAGACCTTGGCCGGCGTTCCGCAGCAGCTGGCGGCCGGCGGCGTGGCGGCGTACCAGTCGGCGGTCCACTCCCAGACATTGCCGATCATGTCGAACAGGCCGTGGTCGTTGGCGGGGTAGGAGCCGACCGGCGCGGTGTGCTCCAGGCCCGGCGGGGCCAGGTTTCGGTGCGGGAAGTCGCCGGCCCAGATCTTGGCCATCGGCTGACCGTCGGGCTCGAGGTCCTCGCCCCAGGCATAGGTCGCGCCGTCCAGCCCGCCGCGCGCGGCGTATTCCCACTCGGCCTCGGTCGGCAGGACCTTGCCGGCCCAGGCGGCATAGGCCTGGGCGTCCTCGACGCCGACATGGACGACGGGGTGGTCCTCGAGGCCGGTCAGGTCGCTGCCGGGGCCCTGCGGACGCCGCCAGTCCGCGCCGTGGACGAACTGCCACCACACCGGCGGGCCAGGAACCTGCACCGGACCCGGCGGAGGCACGAACACAATCGAGCCGGCGACGGCGTCGTCCGGATGCATTCCGGGATAGTCGCGCGGATCCGGCGCGATCTCCGCCTGGGTGACGTGTCCGGTGACGGCGACGAAGGCGGCGAACTGGGCGTTGGTGACTGGCGTCGCGTCCATCAGGAAATCGCCGACGGTCACGCGGCGAACCGGTTTCTCGTCGGCGTAGAAGTCGTCCGAGCCCATCGCGAAGCCGCCGCCACGCACAAGCCGCATTCCGGGATGATCGTCGATGGGCGGGACGACTTGCATGGCGTGGATATTCAGGTCACTGACATCGATGTCAATAATGCCCTCGATGTCGTCTCGTGACATTGCAGGCGCAGGGGCCTTCGGGCCAAAGGGTTGAGAGCAGGCGTGTGACGGAACGGACCAAAGGGGCCAGCATCAAGGACGTGGCCGAGTATGCCGGCGTCTCGCCCAAGACGGTGTCCCGCGTCCATAACGGCGAGCGCTGGGTGCGCGAGGAGGTCCGCGAGAAGGTCCTGGCCGCGATCAAGGCGCTAAACTATCGCCCCAACGCCGCCGCCCGCAGCCTGTCGGGCTCGCGCTCGTACCTGCTGGGCCTGGTCCTGGATAACCCCAGTTCGCACTATGCCGGCGACGTTCAGTTGGGCGCTCTGAAGCGGGCGCGGCTGCGCGGCTGTCACCTGGTGGTCGAGCCGGTCGACATCAAGGCGGTCAACTGGACCACCGAGCTGACGGCCAGCATCACCGCCCTGCGCCTGGACGGCGTGCTGCTGACCCCGCCGCTGTGCGACAACGCCGAGGTGCTGAAGGTCCTGGACGACCTGGACATCCCCTATGTGCGGATCTCGCCGGATCGGGATCCGGAGCGCTCGCCCTATGTCCATATCGACGAGCGTGCGGCGGCCCACGAGATGACCACGTACCTGCTGGACAGGGGCCACACCGACATCGGCTTCATCCGGGGGCAGGCGACCCACAGCTCGGCGCGGCTGCGTTTCGAGGGTTTCCGCGACGCGCTTGCCGAGCGGGGCCTGGCGCCGCGCGAGGACTGGATCGTCGACGGCAACTTCCAGTTTCCCTCCGGCCAGGACGCCGCCCGGACCTTGCTGAGCGGCGAGGGGCGGCCGACCGCCATCTTCGCCGCCAACGACGCCATGGCCTTCGGCGCCATCGTCGCGGCTTCGAAGCAGGGTCTGAGCGTGCCCGGCGACCTGTCGGTGGTGGGGTTCGACGACGCCCCGGCGGCCCAGATCTATTCGCCGGGCCTGACCACGATTCGACAGCCGGTCATCGAGATGGGGGCCATGGCCGTCGACCTGCTGCTGACCCCGCCGGGCGACGAAGCGGCCAGCGGCGGCCATTGCCTGGCCCACGGTCTGGTCGAACGCGACAGCGTCGCGGTGCTGGCAAACCCTTAAGTCACAAGCCTTTTGCCCTAAACAGACGGTCTCGCGTCATGCGACTGTCTGGTAACCTGACAACGATGTCAGTGTTTTTGATTGACCTGACATCGATGTCATGTTTTCTCGTCGATAACAGACGAACGAGGTGCGGGGAGAAGATGTGGTGAAGGCAGCCGCCGCATAGGCGCCAGTACGGACCGCCGGTCGGCGCTCACCCGCAATCCCATTCCTGAAACAGACCGCTCAGGCGATCGCCAATAGGCGAGTTCGTCGCGCGATGACCTGTGTCCAAGCGTAAGGCCGCCAACTCAAGGCGATGGCCAGAACAACAAGATCGGGGAGAACTAGATGACTACTCAGAACATCCGCAGGCTGCTGCTCGGCTCTGCCGCCGTCCTGGTGACCGCCGGCCCGGCCCTGGCCAAGGAGGCCGCGCCCGCCGCCGCTCCTCAGGATACCTCGGTCGAGGAGATCGTGGTGCGCGGCATCCGCAAGTCGCTGGCCAACGCCGTGGCCGTCAAGCGCGACGCCGCCCAGATCGTCGACGCCATCTCGGCCGAGGACATCGGCAAGCTGCCCGACCAGAACATCGCCGAGTCCCTGCAGCGCATCACCGGCGTGCAGATCAGCCGCTCGAACGGCGAGGGCTCGGGCGTGGCCATCCGCGGCCTGACCCAGATCCGCTTCGAGCTGGACGGCTCGACCCTGACCGGCAACGGCACCGGCCGCGCCGTGTCGTTCGAAAGCATCCCGTCGGAACTGTTCGGCCAACTGCAGGTGTTCAAGTCGCCCAGCGCCGAGATGATCGAAGGCGGCCTGGGTGGCACGATCAACCTGGTCACCCGCAAGCCGCTGGACCTGGACGGCCTGACGATCACCGGCAGCGTGCAGGGCGGCTATGCCGACTTCCGCGACGCCAAGTATCCGCGCCTGTCAGGCCTGGTCTCCAACAAGTGGGACACCAGCATCGGCCGCTTCGGCGCGCTGCTGAACGTCTCGTACGAAGAGCGCAAGATGCGCTCGGACGAGTTCGACGTCCTGGCCTGGGACCGCGTGGGTCTGGGCGACATCAATGGCGACGGCGTGGCCCAGACCGCGACCAGCGGCCCGCTGACTCCCGACGAAGTGTGGCGTCCGCGCCAGCTGCGCAGCGTCAGCCAGGCCCAGGACCGCAAGCGCCTGGGCGCGGTCGGTACGCTGCAATGGGCGCCGACCTCGACGCTGCAGTTCACCTGGACCAACAGCTACAACCGCTTCAAGTACCGCAACGACTACCGCCTGCTGCGCCTGGACGTCGACAAGGCCCGCGCCAACACGACGGTCTTCAAGCGCAACGAGAACGGCACGCTGATCTCGGCCACGGTCAACAACGGCAATGTGCTGACCAACAACTTCGTCGAGCCGACCAACCAGACCAACTACACCTCGCAGCTGGACGTGAAGTGGGACCTGAGCGATCGCCTGCAGGTGACCGGCAAGGCCAATATCGCGCGCGGCCGCAACCGCGTACCGCTGGTGGTCTATCCGACCCTGGTGGGCAACAGCACCACGACGATCGCTTACGACTTCGCCAGCGGCGCCGACCTGCCTAGCGTCAAGCTGCCCAGCTTCAACCTGAATGACCTCTCCAACTACAAGGTCAACACGGTGGTCCCGCAGTCGCGCCACACGGCCAACAACGAGGACGCCGTCCGCTTCGACGCCAAGTACGACGTCGACAAGGGCATCCTGGAGTCGGTGAAGGGCGGCGTGCGCTACGCCAAGCGCACCCTGGCCCAGCAGAACGACGACTCGCTGTCGAACAAGTTCACCAACACCCCGGTCTCGACGATGCAGGGCCAGATGGCCGGCGCCTTCACCGGCACGCTGACCACCGGCAACGACTTCCTGTCGGGCCTGGGCGGCGACCTGCCGCGCAGTTGGGCCGGCTATGCCTCCAGCTTCGTCAACGGTCCGGGCCTGGACCAGCTGATGAGCGCCTGGGGCCTGTCGGTCCCGATCGCCAAGAACATCACCACCTATTACGACGTGCAGGAAAAGACCTGGGGCGGCTACGTCCAGGCCAACCTGTCGGGCAATATCACCAGCAAGCCGTGGTCGGGCAATATCGGCGTGCGAGTGGTCCAGACGGACTCCCACTCGTTCGCCTTCCTGCCCGACAAGACCGGCGCGCTGACCTGGCAGGACAACCCGAACAAGTACACGGACGTCCTGCCCAGCGCGAACTTCAAGGTGAACCTGACCGACGACCTGGTGCTGCGCCTGGCCGCCGCCAAGGTGATCGCCCGCGCGGCCGCCGACCAGCTGAAGGCCGCCACCAGCATCAACTACGGCTTCCAGACCGCCAGCTCGGGCAACCCGACCCTGGATCCATTCCGGGCCACCCAGTACGACGCCTCGCTGGAATGGTACTTCCGCCCGTCGGACCTGCTGTCGATCGCGGTGTTCAAGAAGGACGTTTCGGCCTTCATCGCCAACGAGATCGTCAACATCACCATCGTGAACAAGGAATTCCCGGGCCGCGACGACTTCCGTCTCAGCCGTCCGCGCAATGGCAACAGCGGCGAGGTGCAGGGCTTCGAACTGGGCCTGCAGCACAGCTTCACCGAGCTGCCGTCGCCGCTGGACGGCCTGGGCGTCCAGGCCAACTACACCTTCATCGACAGCACTACCCCGAATACCGATCCGTTCACGGGTGACACCCTGCCGCTCGAGGGCCTGTCGAAGAACAGCTACAACCTGGTGGCCTTCTACGAGAAGTACGGGTTCTCGGCCCGCATGGCCTACAACTGGCGTTCGAAGTTCCTGACCGGCACCGTCGCCGGTTCGCCGATCTTCTCCAAGGCCGTGGGCCAGCTGGACGCCTCGGCCAGCTATGACGTCAACGAGCGCCTGACCGTGACCTTCGAAGCGCTGAACCTGAACGGCGTCGAGGGCTACACCTACCAGACCGTGAAGGAGCGCCTGCTCTCGCACGTCAAGAACGACCGGCTGTTCAGCGCGGGCCTGCGCTTCCGTTACTGACGGAATCCGCGCTGACACGCGCCGCGACACCGTTCATCGCTCCCCCGCGTGCGGTGTCGCGGCGCCCTTTTGGCTATCACTCGGGAGACCTTCCATGGCCCTGAACAGACGTAATCTTCTGAATGCCGGCGCTGTGGCGGCGGCTGTCTCGGCCCTGCCAAAGGTCGCCGGCGCGAAACCGCCGCGTAAGCCCAACTTCGTTGTCATCTTGTGTGATGACCTAGGCTTCGGCGACGTCCAGCCGTTCGGCGGCAAGATCCCGACCCCGTCCCTGACCCGCATGGCGGAGGAGGGGCTGACCGGCCAGAGCTACTACGCCGCCGCCAACATGTGCACGCCCTCGCGGGCAGGCCTGCTGACCGGGCGCTACCCGATCCGCACGGGCCTGGCCTGGGAAGTGATCCTGATCGGCGACGAGCGCGGCCTTCCCCTGGAAGAGAAGACCATCGCCCACGCGCTGAAGGCCGACTACGCCACGGCCCTGATCGGCAAATGGCACCTGGGCCACACCGCCCCCTGGTGGCCGCCGACCAAGCACGGCTTCGACCAGTTCTACGGCATCCCCTACAGCCACGATATGGCGCCGCTGCAGGTGTTCGACATCAAGGGACCGGACGAGGTCCCGGGAAAGGACGTCGACCTACACGACCTGCAACAGCTGTTCGTCGCCCGCGCCGAGCAGTTCATCGAGCAGAACAAGGACCGCCCGTTCTTTCTGGAGCTGGCGCTCAGCGCCCCGCACCTGCCGGCCGTGCCGTCCAAGAACTATGACGGCGTGACCATCCAGGGACCGTACGGCGACTTCGTGCGCGAGATCGACGGCATCGTCGGCCGCGTGTTGTCCAAGCTGAAGGCCCTGGGCCTGGCCGAGGACACGCTGGTCCTGTTCACTTCGGACAATGGCCCGTGGTTCGAGGGCTCCAGCGGGCCGCTGCGCGACCGCAAGGGCGGGGCGGCCTATGACGGCGGCTATCACGTGCCGTTCCTGGCCTGGCGTCCGGGGCACGTGCCGGCCGGCAAGAAGACCAGCGCCATCCTGTCGGCCATCGACTTCCTGCCGACCTTCTGCGCCATGGCCGGCTACGCCCCGCCGGCTGGGGTTGAGCTGGACGGCAAGGACGTCAGCGACGTCCTGCTGAAAGGCGCGGCCTCGCCGCACGACGCCATCCTGCTGTTCAACAACGAGGACATCGTCGGCATCCGCACCCAGCGCTGGAAGTTCGTCGCCAAGGCCCATTGGCGCGGCGGCATCCAGGACTTCTCCAAGCGCGGCTATGACGAGCTCTACGACATCGAGGCTGATCCGTCCGAGAGCTACAGTGTCGCCGAGCGCCATCCGGAGGTGGTCGCCGAGATGAAGCAGCGGCTGGCCGAGGCGCAAGGGAAGTTCGACGGGTTCCGCAAAGGGATCCCGCCGTTCTTCCAGAAAGCCAGCGCCCCGAAGGCGACGCACGACTAGCGGGGCAGCAGTTTCTTCAGCGCCCCGCCGGGGATCAGTTTGAAGTTCTGCTTGTCGGGGCTGTTGTCGCCGTCCTGGACGACGAACAGGCCATCCTGGAACGGGGCGCCGAAGTCGCCGGGGGCGAATTCCAGGCCGTCGGTGTCGGTGACGCCATCGACGGTCCCCGAGCCCGTGACCCGGAATCGCCGCAGGTAGCGGCCGGTCTCCAGGTCGTAGGCGACATAGGCGTTGTCGTTCTGGCTGGAGGCGATCAGCACGCCGCCGCGCTTGCCCTCGGGTATGATCGCCAGGCCCTCGATGTCGGGGATCAGGCGCACGCCGTCCACGGCGGCGAACAGGACGGGCGAGGCCTTGCTGTCGTGCGCGGCGTCCATGCGCCAGATGCCGTGGCGCTCCTCGCCGACATAGAGCAGGCCCGTGCGGTCATCGACGACGCAGCCTTCGGTCCGGGTGGCCAGGCGGACGTCGCGGACCAGCTTGGCGGTGGGCGTGGCGGTGGTGAGGTTCAGCGCGTACTCGCGCACGTCGCCATTGTTGTAGGCGATGATCGCGAACACCTGGTCGGCGGCGCGCCGCCACAGGCAGAAGCCGTAGACGTCGCCCACGCCATCGCCTTCGACGCGCGGATGGCCCAGGTGGCGCAGGCCGACGGGTGAGGTCTCCAGCGCATAGAGCGCCAGCTTGCCGTTGGGGTCCTCGCTGCGGTCAGTGGCGGCGACCAGCACGCCCGGCTTGCCGTTGATCAGCACGTCGGCGCGCAGGTCGACATTGTTCACCAGGCCGGCGGGGGCGGAGGCGAGCAGGGCGCCCGACAGGTCGTAGACGTGCAGGCCCCACTCCTTGTCGGTGCCGACAATCAGGCTCTTGGTCGGGTCCGCCGGGTTGCGCCAGATGGCCGGATCGTCGGCCGCGTCACCCGGCGAAGCGACCGGAACCGTCTCGCGCACGGCCTGGATCTCGAAGGTCTCGACGGCGGGTTTGTTGTCGGGATTGGCGGTCGCGATATTAGTATTGATGGCGCATGCGCATAGAATAATGGCCGATATAGAGACGAGTTTTCGCAATGCGGGCATCGTGGCTCCCCATGATCATGATGTCGTGAATGTGACGGCGTGTTTTTCCCTCATATGAGCTGAAAATCGAGTGCGCCACGGCTTTCTGTGCCTGTGTGCAACTTCATAAAAGCTTCACTCACGAGGCCGAGCGGTCTGCGTCTTCCCCAAAGCGCGCATCCATGCGGCGCAGCGATTTCTCGCTGATTGAGGGGATCATGAGACATTTTTCGAAGCTCGCGGCTCTGGGCGGCTGCTCGCTTTTGGCCTTGGGCGTCTGCACGCCGGCCATGGCCGGAGAGACCGCGGCGGCGCCGGCCGCGACGGCTGAAAACACCGTCGACACGCTGGTCGTCAGCAGCTTCCGCAAGGGCCTGGCCAACGCCCGTGAAATCACGCGGTCGGCCGACAATCTGGTCGAGGTGCAGTCGGCGGACGACGTGGGCAAGCTGCCCGACACCAACATCGCCGAGGCGCTGCGTCGCCTGACCTCTGTCTATCTGATCCGCGACCAGGGCGAGGGGCGCTACGTCTCGATCCGCGGCGCCGACCCGATCCTGAACAACGTGACCATGAACGGCCAGACCATCGCCGTCTCGGACACCGACGGGGAGTCGGGCCGCGCCGCGCCGCTGGACGTGCTGAGCGCCAGCGCCCTGTCGCGCGTCGAGATCCACAAGGTCACGCTGCCGTACATGGACGGCCAGTCGATCGGCGGCACGATCAACATCGTCACGCCCACGGGCTTCGACCATGCCGGCCGCTACATCAACGCCAGCGCCGAGGCCGGCTACAACGACTTTGGCAAGGACAGCAAGATCTACGCGGCCAACCTGTCGATGAGCGACCGCTTCGGCGCCAATGACGAGTTCGCCGTCTTCGTCAGCGGCGAATACTGGTTCAAGCAGTACACCTCGCAGCAGTACACGTCGTCGGGCTCGCAGGCGGTCGCCGGGTATCCGGCCCACTACCTGTTCCCGACCAGCATCGTCTACGCCGAGTCCATCGGCGAGAAGGAGCGCTACGGGTTCTCGGGCAATGTCGAGTGGCGGCCTAACGACGACACCAAGGCCTGGGCGCGCTACTTCTTCACCCAGTACAACGACGACCGCACGCGGCCGCAGATCACCTTGCGCGGCCAGCAGGGCCGGGCCGTCGCCGCGCCGGCCGTGCGCCGTCCGATCCTGAACCCGACCTCGCAGACCGAGTTCGGCTTCGCCGGCTACCGCGCGCAGATGGAGAACCGCGTCGAGGTCCAGGAGCGTCCGGTCCAGCAATTCGTCGTCGGCGGCGAGCGCCGCTTCGGCAAGGGCTGGAAGATCGTCGGCGACCTGAACTACACGACCGCCAAGGAACTGAACCCCTACCAGCGCTACTTCGAGTCGATCACCGACACCACTGGCGCCCTGCCGACCGAGGCCCCGGCGATCACCTTCGCCCGCACCAGCGAAGGCTTGCTGCGACCGACCGGCTACAACACCGCGCTGTCGGGCGGCCTGACCTTCCAGGACCCGGCCTTCAACACGATGTACCGCCTGCGCGGCGTCACCTCGACCGTCATCGAGGAGACCTATACCGGCAATCTGGACCTGAGCTGGAACGGCGACATCGGCGGCCGCGAGCTGGAGTTCCGCACCGGCCTGAAGGTGTTGTCGCGCGACAAGTCGGTGGACGACACCGACTACCGCTACCAGTTCACCGGCCCGAAGACGACGTTGGCCAGCGCGCCCAACCTCTTCATGCGTTTCGAGGATGGTCGCGGCGAGGCCTATCAGCCGGTGTCGGGCCTGTCGCTGCTGGCTCCCAACCGCTTCGGCTACGAGGCCTTCTTCCAGGCCAATCCGAGCTACTTCACCTATGACGCGGCCGGCGCGGCGGCCAACTCGATGGAGAACGACTACAAGCTGAACGAAGACATCTTCGCCGGCTATGTGATGGGCGAACTGCACTTCACGCCGGACTTCAGCGTCACCACCGGCGTTCGCGTCGAGAAGACCAAGTCGGACATCTTCGCCCAGGGCTTCGTCGCCCAGGTGTCGGCCGACCCCAACACCCCGGCGGGCCGCTCGCGCCTCTCCGAGGTGCCGTTCCGCACCAGCGACATCATCGATATCTCGCGCCAGCACGACTACACCAACGTGCTGCCGGCCGCGGTAATGAAGTGGGACATGGCCAAGGCCTGGCAGCTGCGCGCCTCGGTCACGACCAATATCGGCCGTCCCGACTATACCGACATCGCGCCCATCTCGACGGTGGTGGTCAGCGAGTTCTACGACCGCACCAACAACAAGGTCGAGCTGAACGCCTCGGTCGAGATCGGCAACCCGAACCTCAAGCCCTACAAGGCGCTGAACTTCGACGCTTCGCTGGCCTACTACTTCCCGGACAATTCGGGTTCGGTCACGGTCGGGGCGTTCCACAAGCGTGTCGAGAACGCCGTCTACTCCATCGGCAACGAGTACAAGAACCACAAGTTCGAGACCGTCACCTACGACAACTACGTCGAGAGCACGGTCGCCAACGCCAAGCCGGGCTTCATCCGCGGCATCGAGCTGGGCGTGCAGAAGGACTTCAAGGAACTGCCCGCGCCGTTCGACGGCCTGGGTGTCTATGCCAACGCCTCGTTCATCGACTCCGAGGTCGAGATCGTCGTGCCCGGACGTCCGGACGGCCACGTGCCGTTCTTCAATCAGGCCGACAAGATCTTCAATCTGCAGGGCTATTACGAGCGTGGCGGCTTCCAGGCCCGCGTCGCCTATTCCTACCAGGGCAAGGCGACCAGCAGCGCGTTCGGCGCCAATCCCGACCTCGACACCTATCGCGACCCGCGCAAGTCGGTGGACGCCCGCGTCGGCTACACCTTCGGCAACGGCGTCCAGGTGGCGCTGGCCGGGGCCAACCTGACCAGCCCGGCCAACATCAACCGCCGCAAGTCGGATGGCTTCAACATCTCGAGCTACGAGCTGTTCGGGCGCGAGTTCCGCTTCTCGGTTTCCAAGACCTGGTAGTCCCCGGAGCCTGTCCGCAGGCTCTTCAAACTCCGAAGGAGGGCGCTTTACGCGCCCTCCGCTTTTTCGTTGAGCGCTCCATGAAGAACTCCCGCCGCACCTTCATCGCCACCGCCGCGGCCGCCGGTGTGGCTGGTCCTTTCGCCGCGCACGCCGAAACCAATCCCGAGGGCACGCCGCGCCTCTTGCTCGGGCCGATGATGGGCGCGGTGACCGCGACCAGCGCGCCGATCTGGATGCAGCTCAGCGGCGACTATTTCGACGCCCAGGTGGCCTACACGACCGACCCTATTGCCGGCCCCTGGAAGCGCACGACGCCGTCGCGCGCCAATGCGCAGGACGACTGCACCCTGGTCATCCATCTGGAGGATCTGCAGCCCGACACGACTTACCACTACCGGGTGCTGTCCAACGGCAAGGTCGACAAGTATCTGCGCGACCTGCCGCCGATGAGCTTCCGCACCGCGCCCGCTGCGCCGGCGAGGTTCCGGGTGGCTTTCGGCTCGTGCGCCCGCATCCAGAGCGATCCCGAGCAGCCGATCTGGCGCGCCCTGGCGATGAACCGACCGGATCTCTTCCTCTGGCTGGGTGACAACATCTATGGCGACAGCACGGTCCCCGCGACCCTGGCCATGGAGTACCAGCGCCAGCGGTTCGTGCCGTCGTTCCAGCCGATCGGTCGCAACATCCCGCAGCTGGCCATCTGGGACGACCACGACTTCGCGCTCGACAACTACGACCGCACCAATCCGATCCGCGACAAGGCGCTGGAGATCTTCGAGCGCTATTGGGCCAACCCCGCCTATGGCCTGCCGGGAACGCCGGGGGTGTTCTTCGACTACGGCTATGGCGGCGTGGACTTCTTCATGCTGGACGGTCGTTATCACCGCGCGCCGGACGCCGACCCCGACACGCCCGACAAGGAGTTCCTGGGCAAGGGCCAGTTCGAGTGGCTGAAAGCCCGTCTGCTGGCCAGCAAGGCCCCATTCAAGATCCTGGCCTGCGGCAGCGGCTGGTCGCGGTTCAAGGGACCGGGCGGCGACTCCTGGTCGGCCTATCTGCACGAGCGCCAGCGCCTGTTCGACTTCATCCGCGACCACAAGGTCAGCGGCGTCGTGCTGCTCTCGGGCGATACGCACTTCCCCCATGTCGCCTGCGCGCCGCAGTCGGAGCAGGGCGGCTACGACCTCTATGATCTGGTGAGCTCCGCCCTGGCCCAGATGGTGGCGGGGTCGCCCATGGACCTCGGCAAGATCGCCGCCCGCATGGCCCCCGACCAGATGATCCGCCAGCCCCTACTGGGGGTGAACAACGCCGGGATCATCGACTTCGACATGACCGGCAAGACCCCGACCCTCAGCTTCAACGTCATCGATATTCGCGGCAAGGCGCTCTACGACCCGCTGACTCTGCGTGCGGACGAACTGGTCAACGGCGTGTCGTCATGGCGTGGCAAGCTGGGACGATGATCGTCACGGCGGCCAAGCAGGACACGAGCGTGAAGGACAGCGGCGACCCGCTGTTCTCGGCGTTTGTCGCCCTGGAGCCGGCCCTGCGCCGGTTCGTCGCCTCGCGCACGCGGCAGGACGCCGATGTCGACGACATCCTCCAGGCCGTCGCGGCGCGTATCGTCGCGCGCGACCGTGACGTTCCGGTAGAGAATAAAACCGCATTTCTATTTTCGATTGCGTCTAACCTCCTGAAGGACCGCGGACGACGCGGGCTTGCGCGCCGTCAGGGCGAGCATGTCCCGCTGGACGGCGTGGAGCTGGCCGACCCGGCGGCGTTGCAGGACGATGTCCTGGACGGGCGCCAACGGATGCGGCGGTTCCTGGCGGCGCTGGACGCGCTGCCGGGCAAGGAGCGAGAGGTATTCGTGCTGCATAGGATGGAGGGGCGTACGCTGCTGCAGGTCGGGGAACAGACCGGCCTGTCGATGTTCCAGGTTCGCAAGCTGGTTGAGCGCGCGATGACGCGCCTGGCGCGCAAGGTCTGGAAGGATTGACGGTGAGCGGCCCCTTTTATCACGAGGAAGAGGACGACGAGCTGGTCGCGGCTCGCTGGGTGCTGGCGGTCGACGCTGGGCTCGAACCTGGCCAGACCGAGGCGTTCCATGCCTGGCTGGCGGCGCGCCCGGAGCGCGCCGACCTGATCGCGCGGCAGGCGGCGCTGCAGTCCCTGGCCAAGAGCGCGCGGACCGATGCGCGCCGGCCGACCTCGCGCCGTGGCCTGCTGATCGGCGGCGGCGTGGCGTTCGGCGCGGCGGCGATTGGCGGCGCGGTCGTGCTGCTACGGCCTACGTCCAGTGAGATCTACGAGACGGGCGTCGGCGAGGTGCGGGCGGTCAATCTGGCCGATACGAGCCGCCTGTGGCTGGACACCCGCACCCGCGTCACGACCCAGATGGGCCGCGCCAATCGCTGGGTGTCCCTGGCCAGCGGCCGTATGTTCGTCGAGGTCGCCCACGACGCCATGCGGCCTTTCATGGTCCGGGCTGGCAAGTTCGAGGCGCGGGCCCTGGGCACGGCCTTCGAGGCCGCCGCCTTTCCAGGGCGCACCGGTGTCGCCGTGACCGAGGGCGTCGTGCGCTTCACGCCGCGCGATGGCTCGGCTTTCGAGCTGGGCGCCGGGCAGGGGGCTTGGATCACCGCATCGGGCGAGATCCAGCGCGTGTCGACCGCGACGCCCAGCGTCGCGGCCTGGCGCGAGCATCGGATGGTCCTGAGCGATCGCCGGCTGGATGCGGCCCTGGCCGAGCTGAGCCGCTATTTCGATCAGCCGCTGACGGTGGTCGATCCGAGCCTGGCGGCCCGGCGGGTCAGCCTGTCGTTCTCGATCGCCGACCTGGACGAGCGCCAGGCCGCGCGGATCATCGCCGACGCGGTGGACGCCGACTTCGCCGCGCGAGCGGACGGCGCGATCCTGCTGCGTCCCAAGCTTAGCCTGTAACAGGGGCGTCACGCGGGAACGGTATCGTCCAGGCGATGCGGCAGGCGGACATGCGGATCTTTCCCCTCGTGTTGTCGGGCCTGATCGTCGCCGGCGCGCCGCTTCCGGCCCTGGCGGCACAGGCGCCGCGTTTGGACACCGTGGCGGGGCCTGGGCGTCCCGGGCGGCTGGCCGACGCACTGCTGGCGCTGGCGGCCCAGGCCGACGTCAACATCGCCTTCGACGCGACCCTGGTCGGCGATCGCCGCACGCGGGGCTTTGCCGGCCCGACCACCTTGCACCGTGCGCTCGACGCGTTGCTGGACGGCTCGGGGCTGACCTATGTCCTGGCGCCGAACGGCGTGGTGAAAGTGCTGGCGGTTCCGCCGCCTAGGGCTTCGGCGCCCAAGCCCTTGCCGGTCGCGCCGGCCGTCGAGCCCTCGACCCTGATCGAGCCCATCGCGGTGGTGGGCTATCGGGTCGGGCTGGACCAGGCCGAGGCGCGGGCGCGGCGCTATGACGGCATGGTCCAGGTGATCACGGCCGATGCGGTCGGCAAACTGCCCGACAGCAACATCGCCGACGCCCTGGAACGACTGCCGTCGGTCTATCGCATCTCCGACCAGGGCGAGGGACGCTACTTGTCCCTGCGCGGCCTGAGCCAGGTGCTCGACACCGTGACCTTCAACGGCGTGACCATCGCCGCCTCCGACACCGACGGCCGTTCGGGGCGGGCCGCGCCGCTAGACGTGCTGAGCGCCTCAGCGATCTCCGAGGTCGAGATCCACAACGTCATCACGCCCGATCGCGACGCGGGGGCGATCGGCGGGCTGATCGATGTGCGCACGCCGACGGCGCACGACTTCGCCGGGCGGGTCGCCAGCGTCACGGCCGAGATCGGCGCGGTGGACAACGGCGGCGGCCGCGACATCCACGCGGTCGGCGGGGCTTTCGCCGACACGTTCGGACCTGGCGGGGCGTTCGGGGTCTATCTGGCCGGCGAGCACTGGGTGCGGGAGTATTTCTCGCCGTTCTACGACACGGCCGAGATCGTGCCGTCGGACAAGGGACTCTATCCGGATCGCATCCTGGTCGGCGCCTCGATGGGCCGCCGTGAGCGAAACAGCCTGACGGGCTCGCTGGACTGGCGCGGGGAGGGGCGGAACGCCGCCTGGCTGCGGATGTTCGCGGCCAACTACACCGACGAGGAACTGCGGCCGGAGTTCATGTTCTACCGGCGCGGCGCCTTGGCGACGGACGGTGGCGACACCTTTTCGTGGCGCGGCTTGCGCGTGCGCACCGAGACGCGGCGCGAGCGCCAGGACCGACCGGTGCGCCAGTACGTGCTGGGCGGTCGCTGGGCGTGGAACGACGACTGGACCGTCGAGGGTTCGGTCAATCGCACGACGGCCCGCGAGCTGAACCCCTATCTCGACTACTACGAGACCCTGGGCGACATGGACCCGCTGCCCGGCGCGCCCGACATCGGCCAGTTCCGCATCGTCGATGGCGTCTCGATACCGCGGGCCATGACCGCCCCGGACGGCCGTTCGGTGTTCGACGCCAGCTTGCAAAACCTGTTCCGGATCCGGCGGATCAGCTCGACGGTGCGCGAGGACATCACCACCCAGCAGATCGACCTGACCCGCCGCGAGATGGCGGTCGCGGGCATGCCGGTATTGCTCCGGACGGGCCTCAAACGCTTGTCGCGGATCAAGTCGGTGGCCGACGCCGACAACCGCTTCAACTTCACGGGCGCGGCGACCTTGGCCGATCCCACCCTGACCGGCTGGATCTCGCGATACGGCCAGGCTGACGCCATCGTGCCGGGCCTGGATTTTCCGTTTCCCGATCCCGCCGGCTTCGAGGCGCTGTTCGACCGGCGGCCCGATCTCTTCACCTTTGACGCGGCCGCCTCGCGAGAGAACTCGGTCGAGGATAGGTACCGCATCCGCGAGACCATCTGGGCCGGCTACCTGATGGGCGAGGTCGCGGTGACGCCGGCCTTGCGCGTCACGTTGGGGGCGCGGGTCGAGCGCACGCGGGTGGACGCGATCGCCAACGCCTTCGTGGCCGACATCACCGGCGCCGCCGCCGGCTTGCCGTTCGGGCGCGCCGACATCCTGCCGACCTCGGGCGGGCGCGGCTACGTGAACTTCGCGCCGGCCCTGCTGGCCAAGTGGGACGCCGGCGGCGCCTGGGTGCTGCGGGCCTCATCGACGCAGACCTTCGCGCGGCCCGACTATGTCGACCTGGCGCCGATCGCGCGCCTGTCGGTGTCGGTCGCGACCGATCTGCGGACCGGCGAGTCCGTGCTCAGCGGCGTCAACGAGATCGGCAACCCGCAACTGCGGGCGATCGAGAGCCGCAACTGGGACGTCTCGGCCCAGTACCACCTGCCACGCCGGTTGGGCTGGATCTCGGCGGCGGGGTTCTACAAGGCGCTCGATGGCCTGCCGTTCGAGGTGCAGGAGAGCCGTCCCGGCGAGACGTTCGGCGGCGCGCGCTTCGACCAGTACGTGGCGGTCACCAAGAGCAATGTCGGCCACGGCCACGTGGCTGGGGTCGAGCTGTCGCTGCGCTACGACTTTCGCGACGCGCCCGCGCCGTTCGACGGGTTCGGCGTGCTGGCCAATGCGGCCTTCCTGGACTCGCAGGTCTCCGCGCCCGGACGCGCGCCGCGTCGGCTGGCCGATCAGGCCAAGGCGCTGTACGCCGCGCAGCTCTACTACGAGCGTGGCCGGTTCCAGGCCCGGTTGGGCTACGCCTATCAGGGCCGGGCCCCACGCAACGACCAGTGGTCGGATCCTACGGGTCTGAACTATCGCCAGCCCATCTCGCGCCTGGACCTGAAGATCCTGGTCGATCTGCCAAACGCCTGGCGCGTCACCTTGGCGGGCGCGAACCTCACGAATGAGCCCTACCGCACCGATCGCAGCACGGAGCCTTATCTCACGGGTTCGGGTCCGGGTTACGAGCTCTATGGCCGGGAATATCGCCTGGGCCTGACCCGGCGCTGGTGAGCGGCCTTCGCTCGAACAGGCTGTAGGTCAGGGCGCCCAGGAAGATGAAGTAGAAGATCCACAGCGTGATCACGTAGCCCCGAGCCATCAGGGTCGGGTCCAGGATCATCCCTAGGTGCGCCATGACGGTGGCCAGTTCCGCGCCCGCCGCCATGATCAGCCAGGCGCGGTCCCAGCGCAGCGCCAGATAGACCAGCAGGGCGCAGAACGAGACATCGACCAGCGCGACGCCCAGCAACGGCCAATGGGCGCCGCCCAGCTTCTGGGCGTAGGGCGTGATCAGGAAGGCCGCCAGCGAGGCCAGGGCCGCGATCCGCTCCGGACGGCCCCCGCGCCACACGACCAGGACCGTGACGAGCGGCGTCAGGATCGATCCGAGGGTCTGGATGGGCGAGTGCGACATGAGGCCTCCGCGCGACAGGGAAGGGTTGATACGCCGGCGCGGTCAAGCCTCAGGCTTGCCGGACTCAGGACTGTCGTGAGCTAATGCCTGACACACATGGGCTAGTTTCGCCCGCGTCGCGTGGGTGAAGGATGAGCCGTTTCGACAAGCTGACCCCCCGTGAACGCGACGTGCTGCTGGGCGCGGCGCAGCTGAAGTCGTCCAAGGAGATCGCCTTCGACCTGGACCTGCGCAAGGCCACCGTCGACAAGCATTTCGCCAGCGCCGTCAGCAAGTTGTCGTTCGGGTCGCGGCGTCAGGCGGCGATGGCGCTGGTCGTCCATCTGCGCGAAACCGGCCTACCTATTTTGTACCAGGGGCGCCCGATCACACTACCGTTCGACCTCTCGCCGCTCGTCAATGACGGGGCGAAAGGGGAACTTCATGCTGGATCCTATGGAAGCGGTGCCGGCCTTTCCGGCGATCACATGGAGCGATCTGGAAGCGATCTACGAAGACTTGGCGATTACGAAGGTGGAGCGGGAGGCGGTGCAGCATTTGCTGACCATCACCCGGCTCATGAGCCCCCACCTGTCTCCGCTCGATCTGATGCGCGAGATTATCTGCATCGCTTTCGTTCTGACGCCCGCGAGCGATCAGTCGCCGAACGAGGGCAAGTCCCGCCGCTGGCCCGATCCAAAGCCCAGCGGCTGATCCTGATCCTGGCGGCCGCGCTGGGGTCGGTGGTACTGGCCTTGGTCGTCCTGGCTCTGGTGATCCAGGTCGGCCACTTGTCCGACGCCTTCGACGCCTGGGTCACGCGCCGCTAGGGCCAAAGCTTCCTCATCCTCCATCCTCTCAAAAGGAGCCCGCCCTGCTGGCGGGATCGAGATCGCATGCAAAGACGAGACATCGCTCAATCCGTCGCCGACGCCCTGTTCGAGGCCGAGCGCGCCGTCGACCTGGCCCTGGAAAAGGCGGCCCTGTTTATCAGCCACACCTCGACCTTGCGTCGGGACCACAACTTCTCGGCCATGCTGGGACACGAGGGCGTCACCGCTGTCGCCCGGTCGATCGAGACCCTGGGCCAGACGCGCACGCACATGATGACGGCCCACGCCGCGCTGGCCGCCGCCGCGCCGCAGATCGGCGTGCGTCCGCTCACCCTGCATGGCACGGGCACCGACAAGCCTGACACCGAGATCCCGCCGACGGGCGAGATCGCCCCGCCGCGGATCGTCGCCTCGTCCTCGGAACGCGCCGCTTAGGCTGAGCCCCGGCGGTCGGTGGCGACCGCCGGGTATGTCTTACGACACCAGGGTTTCGACCAGGTCGGCCAGGATGCGTTGCTGGGCCGCTGTCAGCTGCGGAAACGCGGCCGCCAGGCGGTTGGAGCTGGGCGCGGCGATGAAGTCGGCGAACTGGCCCAGCGCACTGGGATTGTCGTCGACTTCCAGCCCCTCGAACAGCGCGCTGGGCGCAATCCTCAGGGCCCGCGCGGCCTTGTAGAGCTTCGAGGCCGAGATCCGGTTGGCGCCGCTCTCGTACTTCTGGATCTGCTGGAAGCTGACACTCAGGGCTTCCGCGAGGTCCTGCTGCGAGACACCCAGCGCCAGACGGTGGATGCGCAGCTGCCTTCCGACGTGAATGTCGACAGGATCAGGGGCGTCCGGGTCAAGCGCTTGCATGGAGCAACCTTAGAGAGCTTTCTGTGCGTTGCAATCAAGAAGGGCGTTTCAACGGTTCCAGGGGAAGACCAGAGTGGGCTGATGGGCGTAGCGCTTGACGCCGATGGTCAGGGTCTCGCCCGCGCCGGGGGCCAGGCGGACATTGAACCATGAGGCGTTGACGGTCATCGATGCGCCGCCCGCCGCCTTGACGGTGGTGGCGTCGTTCTCGCCATAGGCGCCCATCTGCACCGTCACTGTCCGCGCCTTCAGCGGGTTGGTGTTGACCAGGGTCAGGGTCACCGTCTCGGGCGTGATCTTGCGCACCAGGGCGGCGACGTCGTCCGGCAGGCCGGGACGGCGCGCCTCGGGATCGAAATGGCGGACCTGGGCGTGCAGCGCCAGCGGGCCGTGGCCCGAGCCGCCCGGATCGGCCGCGCCCATGGTCAGGTTGATCAGGGCTTCGGTCGCCACCGGATTGGAGTCCGACCAGCGGGTATCGTCCGGCGGGAAGCCCATGGTGGTGTCGTCCTTGCGGATGCGCTCGCCGGCGACGCGGACCTCTTCCAGCCCCGCCTGCAGAGCGCTGACCGCATAGGCCTCGTCGCCCGACTGCAGGTAGTCCAGCCAACCCGGCTTGGTCTCGCTGGCCTTGGCGCGGGCCAGGTCGGCGGGGTTCAGGTCCCACAGATAGATGTCGGCCTCGACCTTGCGGCGGTTGCCCAGGCCCGGCGAGCGGCCGGCGACGTCGTAGTAGCCGTACCAGCCCTTGTCGCCGTAGTAGACGGGGATCATCGTCTTGCCGTTCTCGACCTTCTTCTGGGCGTACAGGTTGTCGAGCTGCTTGCGCAGGACGGCGGTATAGCCCTGGTCGCCGGTCAGCAGCAGGGCGTTGCCGAAGGCCTCGGGCGGGCCGCGCAGCACGTAGTTGCGCACGCCGCTGTCGGGCGAGTTCCAGCCGAACACGCCGCCGTACCACTTGCCGCCCCACTCGCCGCCGATCGCGCCGTCCAGGCCGATGTTGGAGGGGATGTTGCCGCCATTGGCCTTGGTGCGCTCTTTCCACGCGTCGACATAGGTCAGCAGCCAGGTCCGGTACTTGGCGTCGCCGGTGGCCATGTAGGCGGTCATGGCCAGGTTGGTGCTGGCCAGGTTCAGCGGGTGGTCGCCCTTGATGTTGGTCGAGGTCAGGAAGCGCTTCTGGCGCTCGGGATTGCCGCCGGGCACGGGCGGGCCGTCCCAGTCGATCGGCGAGGGCTCGCCCAGGTTGGGGCCCTTGCTGCCGTTGAACAGACTGCGGATGATCTTGCGCTGCGGATCATAGTTCGGCGCGGCGGGATCCTCGTTCAGATAGAACCCCGCGAACCGGCGCAGGCGGGTGACGTACAGCGGGTCGTCGGGCTGGGCCAGGCCGTAGAAATAGAAGCCCGACAGGCCTTCGCCGATGTGCTCCCAGTCGAAGGACGGGGTGAATTCACGCTGGTAGATGCCATCGCGGGCCGAAGCCACTTCCGGCACCTTGGCGCGGGAGTACTGGTCCAGGTGGCCTTCCCAGACCGTCTGCCAGCTCTTGAGGATCGTGTCCGGGCCGCCCAGCGCATAGGCCAGCGGCCAGTTGCGGATCGGCTCGACGGAGTCATCGGGACCATCGGTGATGCCCCAGTGCTCGGGACCTTTCAGGTAGCCACGGCCATCCACGAACTTCTTGGTGAAGGCCTCGACGCCTTCGGCGTTGGCCCGCAGCAGGGCGCGCTCGGCCAGGGCCCAGGCGGGGGCAGGCATCGGCTTGTCGACGGCCAGCGTCGGTTCGGCGCGGGCCACGGCGGTCGAGGCCAGCAACGCTGAAAGCGCGAGCGCGGCGAGAGGAAGGCGGCGGAGAGGGGACATGGGAGAGGATCCGTCGGGGGGGGGGAAGCGAAAAGGATCGGGGCCGCGCTGGGCGGCCCCGGAGGGGAGCAGGACCTAGAAGCTGTAGCGAAGGCCCAGATAGAACTGCCGGCCGGTATGGCCGTAGACCCAGGGACGATCCGAGACGTCGACGTAGCGGTCGTTGGCCTCGTCGGTCAGGTTGATGCCCTCCAGCGACAGCTGGAAGCGCTCGTTGATCGTGTAGGTGGCCTGCATGTCGACGTTGAAGGTCTTGTTCGTGCCTTCAACGAAGTTGCTGTTGCGGCCCGGAACCTGGGTCAGGTAGCCCGAGCGGTAGGCCAGCGATCCGCGGATGCTGAACTTGTCGGTCTCGTAGTACAGCGTGCCGTTGGCGGCGTCCTTGGACAGGCCCACCAGGGTCGAGGTCACCGTCGCCGCGCCCGGAACGTCCGAGGTCAGGTACTCGATGTCCGAGGTGACGTGAGTGTAGTTGGCCATCACCCCGAAGTGCGACAGCCAGCCGGGCAGGAAGGTCAGGCGCTGCTGCAGGCTGATCTCCAGGCCCTTCAGCTTGCCGCCATTGGTGTTGACCGGGCGTGAGACGTCGAACTCGTCGGTGGGCAGGGCGATGGTGCCGTTCAGGATGTCGTTCGGCAGGCCCAGCGTGTTGAACGGCTGGCTGGTGCGCAGCGTCTGGACGAAGGTCGAGATGTCCTTCTGGAACAGGCCCACGGCATAGATCGCGCCTTCCGCCGGGTACCATTCGAACGACAGGTCCAGGTTCTTGGACTGGGTCGGCTTGAGGTCCGGATTGCCGGTCGAGTAGCTGCGGTTGCCGCCCTGGACGCTGATGTCGCCGCCGGGACGCAGGCTGCCCAGGCCCGGACGGGCCATGGTCTTGGCCGCGCCGAAGCGCACCAGCACGTCGTCGGTCACCTCCAGGGTCAGGTTCAGCGACGGCAGGTACTTGTCATAGGATCGCTCGGCATTGACCAGCTCGATCTTGGAGCCGACCGCCGCGTAGCCCTCCGAGTTCTGTTCGGTCTTCAGATAGCGCACGCCGGCGTCACCACGCAGGGGACGACCGAAGAGGCTGGTGCGGAAGTCGGCCTCGACGAAGGCGCCGGTGTTCTGCTCCTCGACCCGGCCAGTGGCGCTGCGCGCCTCGGTCTGCTCGATGGTGCCCAGCTTGAAGAGGCCGGTGTTGCTGTAGATGTTCAGCGCCGCGGCGTACTTGTCGATATTGGGGACGAGCCAGGAGGTCACGCTGCCGTCGGGCAGGCCCAAGCCCTTGCCATAGCCGCTGAACACCTCCGACAGATCGGTCATCTGCTGGGCGGTGAGCACCGGAATATCGGTCTCGCCGGCGATGCGGCGCTGGTCGGCCGAGTTGAACTTGAACTTCCGGGTGTCGGCCCCGACCCGCAGGGTGATGTCGCTCGTGAGGTCGAACGCGCCTTCCAGCTTGGCGGTGTCGAAGGTGTTCTCGATGCGGGTCTTGACCAGGTTCAGCGCCGAGAAGCCGGGGACCGTCGCCCAGTTGGACGGGCTGACCGGATCGAACGGCAGCTTGACCAGCGGCAGGCGATCGTTCTGGCGGTAGTCGTACGAGTAGCCGTCAACGTCCAGGCGCTCATAGGTGACGGTCGTGCCGATCGGGCTGTCGAATACCGACGAAGCGTGGCCGGCCAGGCCCTTGACCTGGAAGCGCTCGTTGAACCGGTGCTCGAAGTCCAGGGTGAATTGCTTGAATGTGGTCGTCGACTCCGTGTGCGAGGCCTGCGAGCGCATGTCGACGTTGTCGAACACGCCATAGACTAGGTCGTGGCTGTCGTTGACGACGCCGTCGCGGATGATGGTCGCGGGCTTGCCGGTCGCACCGCTGCGCGAGAACGAGATCGCCTGTAGCAGGCGCTCGTCGCGCTCGCCGTCCAGCTTGCCGTACAGGGCGTTCAGCGAAATCAGCGTGCGGTCGGTGGGACGCGCTTGCAGGGAGGCGGTGACGCCCAGCCGCTTCTCGACGTGCTCGAAGCTGTTGAAGCTGGGATTGCGCGGATGAAAGATCGCCGTGGCGGTGGTGTTGGAATTGACCTGGACGGCGGTGTAGCCGGGCAGGGTCGAGGCCGTGCTGAAGCCGCCGTTGGCGCCGCCGGGGCCCCAGCGGGTGGTGCCGTGGCTGTCCTCGACGATATCGCGCTCGCCATAGGCCACCGACAGCAGGGCGCCCAGCTTGCCGTCCGCCCAGGTCTTGCTGGCCAGGGCGGCGAAGCGCGGGTCATAGTTCTTGGAGAGGTCGTTGTAGCCCATCTGGGCGGACAGGACCAAAGTGGGCTTGCGGAAGTCGAACGGCCGGCTGCTGGCCAGGTCGACGGTAGCCCCCAGCGAGCCTTCCTCGACGTCGGCCGAGGCGGTCTTGCGCACCGTCAGGCCATTGAACAGCTCCGAGGCGAAGACGTTGAAGTCGAAGCCGCGGCCGCGGTTGTTTCCCGCCGCGCCGCCGCTGTCGCTGCCGCCCGAGGTGGCCAGGGCCTCCATGCCGTTGATGCGCACGCGGGTGTATTCGGGGCCCAGGCCCCGCACCGAGATCTGGCGGCCTTCGCCGGCCACGCGGGTGATGGCCACGCCGGGGATGCGCTGCAGGGACTCGGCCAGGTTCAGATCGGGGAAGGCGGCGATGTCCTCGGCCTTGATCACGTCGACCACGCCGGTCTCGCGGCGCTTGGCGGTGATGGCGCTGGCCAGGCTGGCGCGGAAGCCCGTGACGACCACGGCTTCGACGCTGTTGGGATCCTCGGCGGGCGCCTGTTGGGCGGCGGCGTTGGTGGCGGTCAGGCCCAGACCTAGAAGCGAAGCTCCAAGTAAAAGGGCATGGCGAGACGGCACGCGGGGCGTGTTCATAGGCGCGTTTCTCCCTTCCCCGAGTGGACCGGGGTTATGTTTTTTGTATTTGCCGGATCGTCGCGTGACGGAGACGCGCGATACTTGAGCTTTCCGCCGATCGGCGCGGGCTTGGCGAATTAAGTCTTCATTGTGGCAATCTGTCTTGCCAATGCCGATATCGGTGTTCGCCATGCGATATCGGCATGGCCTCACCCTTCGGTTGATCTTGGCGCGGACCTCCGCGCCGTGTAGCCAAGATGGGAAAATGAGAACGAATGGCGCGGTCGTCCCGCTGGGAATGATACCGGTGTCATCAAGGGGAGGATGATCATGGCCGCGAAAGACGCCTTGCTCTCAAGCGTTCTGGCGCCCGTGCTGGCGACGCTGTTGCTGGCGGGCGGGCCCGCCGCCGCCCAGGACACGCTGGCCGGCCTTGGCCCCGTGCGCGGCTATACCGACGTCGTCTTCGACACCACCAAGGAGCGCTACGACATCCTGGTGGACGCCTCGCGCCCCGAGGACCCCGCCGCCCATCGCTACCGCACGATCCAGGCCGCCTATGCCGCCGCACCGGCCGGCAAGCGCGAGCGGCCGACGGTCATCGGCATCCTGCCCGACGTCTATCAGCTGGGCGGTACGCCGACCGAGCCGGGCCTTACGATCACCAAGCCCAACATCACCCTGATGGGTCTGACCCGCGACCGCCGCAGCGTGGTGCTGGCCGACAATCGCGGCAACAAGCAGGGCGCGGCCAACAACGGCTTCACGATGATCGTCGACGCCGACGGCTTTTCGGCGGTCAACCTGACGATCCTGAACTACTGCAATGTCGACTACGACTATCCGGGCGACGCCTCGAAGAGCTTGAAGCGGCGCTCAGGCGTGATCACCCAGGCGGTGGCCATCCAGATGAGCGGCGACCGGCACGTCTATTCGCACGTCGCCATCCTCAGCCGGCTGGACACCATGTTCAACCGGACCAAGCGCTCGTACTTCACCAACGCCTATCTGGAGGGCACGGACGACTATCTGGGCGCGCCGGGCGCCAGCGTCTGGGAGGATTCAGAGATAAGCTTCATCGAAGGCGGCGGCATCCTGTTCGCGGGCGGCACGACCTTCATCCGCACCCGGTTCCGCGCGACCAAGCCGATGCAGTTCTACAAGGTGCCGGTCGCCCCGGTGGCGCTGATAGACTCGACCTTGCCCGACGTGCCGCTGGCGTGGTTTGGCTGGCGCGCGCCGCCGCAGTCGGAAGCCTCGCTGACCTATCGCACCAAGACCGACGCCGGCCGGCCGGTCGACCTGATCGACAGCATCGTCGGGCCCGAGCGCCGCACGCTCTCGCGCGAGCTGACGCCGGACGAGGTCCTGGCCTTCAATCCCTGGAACCAGCTGCGCTGGGCGCCAGACGGCAATGACGATGGTTGGGATCCGGCCGGAACGCGGGCGAAGTTCGAAGGGCAGGGGGCGCGTCCCTATCGCGTCAAGCTGGCCAACGGCGTGGCCCGCATCCGCACCGGCGAGGCGCCGGTCGATATCGCCGCCCAGGTGCTGCCCAAGGGCGCGACGGGCCGGGTGCGCTGGAGCTCGTCCTCGCCGCTGGTCAAGCTTGGCGCGGCGGAAGGCGACCGCGTCACGGTCACCGCCGCCAACACCGGCGAGCGGACCGAGATCGCGACGATCAAGGCCGCCGCCGACAATGGCTTCAGCAGCACGGCCTATGTCACCGTCGATCCGGCCTATCGGCCCGCGCCGGCGCTGGTCGCCGCGCCGAAGCTGCAGGCGGGGCAGGGCGGCGTGTCGGTGACCTACGCCCTGGCCGGATCGACCGGCCGTCAGGACCAGTCGCTGGTCACCTGGTTCACCTGCGCCGACGCGGCCTGCGCTCAACCTCAGCGCGTGGCTGTTTCGCGCGGCAATGAGCCCCTGCGGACACTGAAGCTCTCCGGCAACCTGGCAGGCCGCTATGTGATGGCCGAAGTCCAGCCGAAGACCGATCTCAGTCAGCCCGGCGCGCCCGTCCGCACCGCGCCGATCAAGGCGCCGGCCGCCGCTTCGGCGACCGCCGCCCTCGACCCTCGCGCCCAGCCTGACAGCACGGCCACAGATCGCTGGGAAGGCGACTGGAGCCTCACGGGCGCCTGGTCCAGCCAGCCGCCGTTCGAGGATCAGAGCCACTGGGGCCTGCGCGCCGGGGACAAGGACAACACCTTGCTCTATGTCGGGCATCCCTCAGCGGGCGACATGGACGTCACGGCGACCTTCGACACCGACAAGCTGGAAGGGCAGGGCTTCTCGATCGCCGGCTCGCCCGCGGACGACGGCCGTCCACGCGCCGATATCCTGTTCAAGTACGATCCGGCCACGCGGAACGGCTATGCGCTGCGCTTCTGGCGCTCGACCCGATCGGCCACGGCCGTCGTGTTCCAGCTCTACCGGATCAGGGACGGCCATGGGACGCCGATCAGCGGCGAGGACCAGCTGACCGGCGTGATCAAGCCGACCACGACCATTCAGGTCTCGGTGCGCGGCGGCCAGGTGACGGTGAAGGGATCCAACACCGCCGATGGCGAGGCGCTGAACCTGACTGGGACGATCGAGCCCAACCGCTACGGCGCCGCGGGCTTCTACTGGACTGCCTCGCGCCCTAGCGGCTCGGTGGTCCTGCGGGGACTGAGCGTGAGCTATCCAGGGCCTCAGGCGCACTCGCAGTAGCAAATGCCGTCGGGTCCCTGCACCAAGACCCACGGATCCGGTAGGCTGAGCTGGTGGCAGGCTTGACTGAGCGCCGGCTGTATCGCTTGGCAGACGGCGGGTGCGCAGACGGGAACGTCCGGTCGGTTTCTGCTTGTCAGCTTGGGGTCGCCGACGATGAACGGTAGCTGCCCCGCAGGCGCAGGCGCAGGCGCAGGCGCAGGCGCAGGCGCAGGCTTAGGCGGGGGCTTGGCCTCGCAGGCGCAGAGGCTCAAGGCCAGTCCCGCGGCCATCGACAGGATGAAGGTCGAACGCATGATCATGATCCTCCCTGGATGTGATTGTCGGTGTGCGGCCTGGGTCGGCCGCGCGTCGGGATCGAGGCTTCAGGGCGAGCGACGGGCCAGCGCGTCGGCCTGTAGCTTGGCTGGCGCTGTGAGGCGCCAGTCGATCGTCAGTCGACCAACCCGCGAGCGGTCGAGCGTTGGCGTGAAGCCCAATTTCACGAGGATCTCGACTTGCGGCTCGCCCAACCCGAGCCAGCTTGAGCGCGTCATCGCAAAGCTGATGTCGCCATCCGCTTCCCGCGCCACATAGGTTGGCCGCATTCCGACCACGGAGAACCCGATGGCGCGCCACCGGGTGATGCGATCGGGTGGCTGCGTGGGGTCAAAGCCAGGGCCCAGATCGACCATCAGCGTATCGGTCGCGCCCGTATCGTAGGTCAGGAACCGTCGCGGCCGTCTATCGGTGGCGACCAGCACGACGGAGTTCCCCGGCGCCAGCTGGAAGGGCGTCTGGCCATCGGACGGATCCGGTTCGACCAGTTGCGCCGCTCCGACTAATCGGGCCTTCAAGGTGCGCTGCTGCAGGCTCATGGCGGCCGTCGAACTCTTGCTAGGGGTGGTTGGCTTGGTAGACCGCCCGGGCGAAGAGACCGTAGCTGTCGGCGTTGTACATCATCCTGGTGGTCGAAAGCGCCTGCGAGTCGACCTTGCCATAGGCATGATCATCGGTCAGGGCCATCATGTGCGACGCCTCGTGAACCAAGGTCGAAGCCCGCTCATTACCGTCGACGTCGCCAAAATGAGCCGTCTCGTAGAGATTGATGCCCTCCCCCGAGGTCATGTTGATAATTTGGTTGATGACCGGAGACAGAAGGCCGACGCCGGTCAAGGGACCCATGGGCCGCGAGCGTACCGAAGGCGGCAGGATGCGCCAGTCGGGCCAGCTGATGCTACTGGCGTAGACATAGGCGATAGTGCCTTGTGAGGCGGGTGTATCGGTCACGATATTGAACTGCGGGATGTGGATGAAGAAGCTCTGCGCATAGCGCCAGGAGAGCCGGGTCTGGACGGGAGGGCGGGCGAAGTAGCGCTGGATCTGCCTGAAATTGTCGAGCACCTCGAATAGGTTGTTGGCGTCGGTCCGTGATGTGCCGCGAATGCCGAACCAGTCCTGGATCATTTGATCGGGCTGTTGAATCGTCCCTCGCGACCACAAGGTGCTGTTGAGCCAGCCATTTCGCGAGGTGATCTGGCTCTCGAGCAGCTGGATGGCATCGTCGACCATCTCCCTGGCCCGATCGAAGTCACCGTTCATCCTGGCCTGTTGCTGCTGGACCTGGGCGGTGGTTCCCGTCAGCCGTGTCCGTTGCAGGCCGCTCTTGTCGACGAAGGTCGTGGGATTGCAGCGGGCGTAGGCATAAAGGTTCAGGCCGTCCTTGACCCCCGCCGGGTCGGGACTGAGCCAACGACCCATGCCGGCGAGGTAATAGCGCAGGCCGATGCAATAGAGGCCGGTGGCGCGATCGAGCTCGCGGCCGACGAAGCGAAAGCGCTTGGTGTCCAGATCAAGCTGGGTGCGGCCCTTGGCGTAGGCCTGGCCGCCATAGGGGAAGTACTCCTCGTAAGTCACCATCTGGCCGGTCTCGTCGGTTTCCAGGGTGATGGAGGTCTGGTTGTTGCTCAGCTGGTAGCGGCGCTGGGGCGTCGGCTCCTGACTGTCCTGGTCGATGATCAGGATCCGCTCGTCCTTGGCCAGGACCGAAAGGGACCGGCCTTCGGCGTCGAGGGTGGTTCCCGTGGCGGTGATCCGCGAGCGGCGCGTGACGATCAGGGCGTCGATATAGAAGGTTTCCTCCACGACAGTGACGCCGGGCCCCTGCAGGAAGCGCTTGGTCTTGCGCCGTCGCTGGCGGTCGCCGCCATAGGCGTAGAACTCGACGTCGTCGTCGGCCCCGGGGCGCGCCACCAGCGTCGCGGCTCGGATCTGGTCGCGATAGTCGAAGAGGATCCGCGGCAGGTTCGACAGCGTGGCCAGGTTGCCGTTGGCGTCGTAGTAGTCGTCGGGGGTTTTGCCGCCCTGGACCCAGTCGGCCGGCACGGCATGGTTCGAGGTCGCGGAGACCGCGAAGCGGTTGGTCCAGCTGCCCTGGCCGCCGCTGGCGTTGGCCGTGTGGCTGATCTCGGTCAGGTTGCCCGACGGGTCCACCGTATAGCGTTCGATGAACGCCACCGATTGGGAAGGATCGGCGGCCGGGGGGGCGAGCGCGCCCGCCGCCGTCATCCCGGCCTGCTGGCGACCGGTCGCGACCCGCAGCTGATAGAGGGAGTCGTAGGTGTAGTCGTTGTCGGGCGGCGCGAGGCCGCCGTTCCAGATCCGCTGGGCCTCGGCGGCGTGAGCGATCCGCGTGACGTTGCCGACCGGATCGTACCAGTACCGGTCGTCCTGCAACCGCGCGCCGTCGCTGGCGCGGGTCGTGGTCAGGGTGGTCAGGCGATCGGTGTTCGGGTCGTAGAGCCGGGTCTGGCTGACGCCGCTCGCGTAGTCATTGAAGGCCACATTGCCGCTGGGCGTGTAGCGGCGCTCGACCAGTTCGGGTACGGCCGGTTGATCTTGCGCGGGCGCGAGCCCGACGCTGGCCAGCCAGCCGTTGACGTAGAAGCTGCTGGCGCTGACCGTGCCGTCGGCATTGATCGTCGCCAGAAGCCAGCCGCGTCGGTTGTAGCAACGACCCAGCAGCCAGACCTCCGGCCGCAGCGCCACCGTCGCCGGGTCGCTCCAATCAACGGGCGTGGAGTCGTCGACCACGAAGTCCCGGCTCTCGGCGACCAGCTGCCCCGCCAGGTCATAGGTCGCGATCTTGGTTTCCTGGGCCTGATCGCGGCGGATCACCACGCGATTGCGCGTGTTCTGGGCTGGATCGGTCCCGTAGACGAGACTTTCGGCCCGGTAGGGCGCGCCCGCGATGGGGTGGACGCGAAGCCCCGTCGGTCGGCGCAGCGTGTCGAAGAGGTGGCTCAGACGCGCGCCCGCATTGTCCCAGCGATCGATCAGCCCGCCCAGCCCGTCGAACAAGCGACGCTCGACGCCGGGGGCGGTCTGGCCACGATCGGTCGACCGCTCCAGGACCGGCTTGCCGAGCATGTCGTAGACGGTGTCGATATTAAACAGGCTCGTGGCCGCGCCTTGATAGAACCGCGGATCGGCCTGGCGCGTGACCGCTCCGGCGATGTCGCGCCATGTACCGTTCGGGCGGAGTTCCGGTGGCGGGGGCGTGACGCCCAGCGGCGCGAAGATCTCGCGCCGGGTCTCGACGCTGTCGCGTCCCAGCGGATCCAGATCAAAGCTCGTATAGGCGCCATCGAACTGGGCGGCCTTGAGCAGGGCGTCGCGCTCACCCGCGAAGCTGGGGTCAAGGTCATTGATATGGCCCTGGTAGTAGGGCGACTGGACCACGGTCTGGTCAGCGTCCCAGACGTCGCGACCCCAGGTGTGATAGCGCGTGCGCGTGGAAAATCCGGGCGGCAGAACGGTGGCGATCACCCGGCCCACGGCGTCGTACTGGCTGAGCGTGCAGGGTGCGGCGGGCTCGAGATCGAGAACCGGCAAGGATGAGGCATACGCATTGTAGCGCTTGGCGACGCGGCCTTGGCTGTCATAGGCGACCTGGTCGGTGACCAGCCAGGCGTCGTTCGGCCGTGACGGCTCGAGCGCCGCGCCCTCGACCTTGGTCTGTCGCGCCAGGGGGCGGGCGCTGGCGTCGACATAGGCCAGCACCGCGCCGTAGCGCCGCGGACCCGGGTCCCAGACCGGGAAGGCAGGGTTGATCGCGCGGTCGGCCTCGACAAAGACGCTGTTGACCGGTCCCTCGCCTCGGGCCGGGGCGAAATAGTCTTCCCAGTAGAAGCTGCCGGCGCCCTGCAGGAAGCGCTCGGGATCGGCCAGGACCTCGGCCTTGTCCCGAGGCGCTATGTAGTCATAACCGTCGAGCGGCGCGTCGCCGACGGTTCGGCCATCCATTTCCCCGAAGACCGAGACGGCCAGCATGGTCGACAGCGGCCCATAGACGGCTTGGGTGATGTTGTCGTTGGGGTCGGTGACCTGCCAGGGCCGGAGCGCCTGGTAATCGATCGCGAAACGCGTGACCTGGCCCAGGGCGTCGGTGCTGGAGACCATCTCCAGGGCGTAGCGGTCATAGGCGTATTGGGTCTGGGCGCCGTACGGATCGATGATCGCGACGGGTACGAAATATTGCTCGGCCCCGGCATAGACGCGGCGAACTCCCGGGGTCCACCAGTAGCCGTCCGCCAGGACATAGCCCGCGCCTTCACCGCCTTCGGGGCCAAGATGGGCCGTGTCGACCCTGTCGCCGAAGACCTCGGTGACGAAGCTGGGGGGAAATACCGCCCGCTGTTGTTCATAGAGCAGGCCAGGCGCGGCGATCGCCCCGAATCCGAGCGGTGCGTCCTGGGCGGCATTCCAGTAGAGGTCGCGGGTCCAGTCGAACAGACGGGCCTGGATCTGGCCGGCGGTAAAGGGCGCGCCGAACGCGATGACCGCGCCTAGCGCCTGGCCATAGAGCTGCTCCACTCGCGCGAAATCGAAGAGGTCAGCGGGCGTCGGCAGGCCGCCGACCTGGAGTTTCCGCTCCTGCCATTGCTGACCGATATAGTGGTAGGGCTCGGCGGCGGTGGCCGGGTGATTGATGTAGGCCCGCTCGGTGGCCGTGGCGATCAGGACTGTCTGCTGGGGCGGCAGGCTCGGATCCGAGCCGCGTGGATAGGCGATCTCGGCCAGCAGCGTCGGGTTGCCAAACTCATCCTGGTTCAGGACGTAGCTGTCGGCGATGCGCGCCTGATCGGCGTTGTCCTCCTGGGCAAGGGCGCGGCTCTGGCGTTGAGCGACGCGAAAAGCCGCCATGTGGCCGTCGATCTGCGGCTGCAGCAGCGTCACCAAATAGTTCTGGGCCGAGGTCTGATAGGCGACCGCTCGGGCTTGGCCCGCCGCGTCGGCGCCGGATTTGCGCTTGGCCGCCTCGCGATCCTTGACCGCGCGATAGGCCCCGCGCAGGGTCTGGCCGCCCGCGGCGTAGGCGGCCGGATCGAGCACATTGTCGGGAACCAGCGGCTGACCCCGAAAGTCGGGCAGGGGCGCGGAGCGGCGCTCGGTGGCGACCGCCGCGCCGACATTGTTCCAGTGCTCGGAAAGACTGGGCTCAGCGAAGAGCTCGCCACCCGCCGTGAAGCTGGGGCGTTCCAGGCAGCGCACATAGCCAAAGCCGCGGAACTCGCGCTCGACCGTGTCGTAGTAGCCATCGGCATAGTCGTAGCGCGCGGCGGTTGTCAGCCCGGTGTTGGCGTCGCGACGCACCACCTCGGAGACCAGTTGGAAGACGCTGGCCAGGGGCGTCGCCCAAGGGCGCTGGGCGCGGCGCGCCTCGAGCTGGAAGGCGGTCGAGCTGCGATAGGACAGCGTTGTGGAGCCGCCAAAGCCGTCGTCGATATGCGCCAGGCGGTAGGTCGCGCCGGCGCCGGGGAAGTCCAGCGCGTACTGGACGATCTGAGGTCCCGCCTTGCCCAGGACGAAAGCGGCCAGGCCGGATCCGAACACGTCGGCGAAGTTGATGATGTCGAGATCGCTGACGCCGTGGGGGACCGGTATGATCTCGGCGGCGGCAAAACCCTCGCCGCCCAGATTGCGATGGATCGCCAGACTGTCGGGGCTTGCCAGGATCAGATCGGCATAGCCCGAGCCGGTCGTGTCGGCGAAGAAGATGCGCGAGGCGTCCAGGTCGGCCGCGAAGAGCGGGGCGTTGTCCAGGCGTCGCGCCGGACCGAACCGTCCGTGACCCAGGCTGGGCCAGACCGTCACCGCGCCGCTGGCGACGCGAACACGATGCTCCAGCCCGTCGCCGAAAATGTTGGCGAAGGCCACGAGGATGGCAGGGTCTTGTTGGCGCTCGGACGGGAAGTCGCGGGGCAGACGGCGGGTTTGGGGCGGGCCATAACCCAGCGTGCCTTGTGAGCGATAGACGCGCAGCCGATCCGGAGCGGCGACGGTCATCAGATCCTGGCGCCCATCGCCGTCGAGGTCGGCGAGTTCAGCGCTGGGCGCGCCAATCTCAGGCGGAGTCCCCGCGAACGGAACGAAGCTCTCCCAAGTCTCGTCGGCGCGGCGGTAGTAGCCGGCGCGCCGGCGGTCGCGCACCACCAGCTCGAGCTGGCCGTCTCCGTCCAGATCCATCAGCGCGCAACGGCCTCGCGCCAGATCACGGTCGATCGGCGCGCGGAGCGGCGTGACCGGCGGCTGGTAGCGCCCGTCGCCCAGCGCGCGCCAGTAGACCAGGCGGCTGGCGTCGTTGAACAGCATGCCCGCGATGCCGTCGCCATTGAGATCGACGAACTGGTAGTGCCCGCGGCCTGGCGGTCCCTGGAAGGGCGGCAGGCCAGAAACCTCCAGCGCGCGCCACTGTGCGCCGGAGACGTCGAAGGCGTTGAAGCCCAAGGACAGCGCCGGCTTGGCCTGGCTGACGAGGCTGCCGTCCTTTTCCGTGCGCCAGCCGATCTGCTGGGCTGTCCTCAGTGTCGAGAACAGCGGCGTCTCGTCGTGATCCAGCGCCAGGACCTTTGTCAGCGCGCGACCGCCCGGCGCGTCCGGCAGGTCATGAACCGTCAGGATGTTGCGGCACAGCCGCCAGGTCTTCAGCTCAAAGCCCGGGCGGAAGGTGGTGAAGGGGTCCAGGCGCTGGGGCCAGGGGCGGACGGGATCGAGGCCGGGCAGGTCGTATTGGCCGTAGTCGAAGCGGATTTCGACAGCCAGGCGCTCGGTCTGACCATCGCGCCAGCTGCCGTAGCCGATCGCGTCGATATAGATCTGGGCGGTATTGGCGTCGGCGGGCAGCCCCGTCCCGTCCTCGCGGCGGTAGCGGTAGACGATGCGATTGCCATGGGCGTCGAGCGTCTGGGTGGCCAGCCATTTGTAGATGCGCGTCGGCTCGGCCGGATCGCAGATCCGGGCGTCGGGGTCATCGCCGTAGAGCGTGGTGGTGTTCTCGGCGCTGACGCTTTTCCAGTAGGAGCCGCCGTCGCGGTGGCGCCACCACTCGATACGATTGGACGTCGTCTCGATCCGGGGCCGGTAGCGTACGACGGTGTAGTCGCCCTCGGTCCGTTCGTCCTTGATCCACGCGCCGGCCTTGGAGGCATAGGCGGGGGTGAGTTCGTCCCCGTCGATCAGGAAACGGTCGGCGTCGGTATAGGTCGGCACGCCGCGGTCCGTGAGCCGCGCGATGGCCGGCAGCGCCAGGTCAAACCCCAGGCCATAGGGGCTGTTGCCGACGCTCCCGCCATAGGTGAGCGACAGCTCCGGGGCGACGCCGCGCAGGCTCGGGGCGTCGACGGGCAGGGAGAGGCTCGCCGCCCCGGTGACCATGTTGACGTCGAACCGATCTCCTTGACCGGAGATCTTCGCGCCTTCCTTGACGTCGATCTTAGGGACCTGGATTTCGCTGGGCGCTCGCAAGACCGCTCCTTTCGAAGGCTTGCGCCTTACGCCTTGGCCTTGATGGGTTCTTGCCAGCGGGTGAAGCCCGGCTGATCGGGGTCTTCCACCGGGCAGGCTTCATCCGGCAAACTGGCCTTGCGCGACGCGGTGCAGCCGCAGGCGCCGCAGATGCGCTGGTCGGAGCGGCTGCTGAGCGCGACCTTGTAGATCAGCAGACCCGGCGCGGGCATCAGGTTCGGACACGCCTCGCAAGCGGCCAGCCTGCGCTCGAGCGTCTCCTGAGGGATCTGCTTGAAGCCGCCGGCCGCCCATTTCAGCGCCGCGGCTCCGGCCTTGGCCGCCAGGGCCAGGTTCGAATGGGACAGCGTATCGGTCGATGCCGTTTCAGCGGTCGCCGATTGGTCATTGCGATAGGCGGCGTTGCCGGGTGAGCGCAGCAATACCTCCAGAAGGTCCGGGTGGCCTCGGCTGCGCAGCAGATAGTTGGCGTAGTGATCGTCGGCGCGCGCGCGGGCCAGAACTTCCTCGGGAACAGGCTTGGTCAGGCCGAGCAGCTCCGACAGTTCGGCGCACAAGGCGGCGCTATCGTCGGCCGCCTCAAGCTGGCGGAAGATGGCGTTCATGATCATGTCTCCTTGAGGGCGCGCCCGGCGAGATCGCCGGACGCGCCGCGCACGCTAGGGGTGGGTGGTGATGATCGCCTTGTTCTGCTCGGGGCCCAGCGGCGCGCCGTGCTTGGACTGCAGGTTGTTGAGCACCAGCACGTAGTAGCTGTCGGGCTTGAGGTCCGGGGTGCTGAGCACCACGGCCTTGGGGCTCTTGGGATCGATCGTGGCCGAGGCGACCTGCGCGGCCGGGCTGAACACGTAGTTGTTCACGTCCGTCGCGGTGGCCGGGTCGAGCGCGTCGTTGAACGCCACGGTGACCGAGAGGTTGTCGATCGCCGCGAAGGCCGTGCCGATCAGCAGGTAGCGCGGATAGACGCCGGCGCATTCGGGCAGGTTGTAGAAGCTGAACCCGGCCCAGTAGGACTGGATCCGGCAGTCCAGCGTGGGGGCGTTGCAACGATCGCCGTCGTGATCCAGCGGCGCGCCTTCCGCCAGCTTGAAATAGGCCTCGACCTGCTGGAGGCCGGCCGGCAGCAGCGTCGTCAGGATGCTGTCGGGCCAGGTGCTACGCAGGATCGAGGCGGTGGCGGCATAGTCCCATTCGCAGACGCAGGCCGGGCGCTGCAGCGAGGCCTGCAGCGAGGCCAGGATCACCGACAGGCCTTCCATGAACAGGCCCTTGAGGCGGACCAGGCCACCGCTGAAGACGATGAACTTCTGGCCGCCGCTCTCCCACGCATAGGCGTTGGGTTGCTTGTGGTTCCAGTCGAGGATGCAGGTGATGTCCGGATACAGGCGTCGGCTCTGCTGGAAGAGATAGAGCAGGGCGTCACGACCCGTGATGTTGGTCGGCGGGTTGAAGCTGCCGTTCTCCCGCACGGCCTTCATCTGGGCGTGGGAGATGTAGCGCGTGGCCATGGCCGGGATCGACATCTCGCCGGTGTGATGCGGCTTGAAGCCCTTCGGCCAGCGGCTGGCGTCGGCGTGGAAGGCCTTCGAGGCTTCGTTGGCGTGCCGGTGGTGATAGTCCTCGGACCCAACGACCACGTGGGCTTCGCTCTCGTTGTCGTCGGTGTGGTGATCGTGATGGACGTTGTCGGGATCGCCCATCTCGTAGAGCACCTGGACGGCATAGTCGGCGGTCACCACGCCGTTGCTGTTGACCAGGTGTCCCGACAGCGTCCTGGGATCCAGGCGGCCGTCCATTTCCAGGCTCTGCACGGCGGTGAAATGCTCGCCGACGACGGCGAACTGGACGATGGCCTGCTGGCCGTCGGCCATCATCAGCTCGTCGCCCGGCACCAGCGTCTGGACCTTCTTCAAGGTCTTGGAGCTGTGCATCAGGAACAGGTGGTCGACGGTGACCAGAAGGTGGCGATTGGCGGCTTCGCCCGCCATCAGATACTCGACATAGTACATGCCCGGGATCGTCGAGGGCTCGGTGTCGCCGGTGCGATATTTCACCGAGGTCGGCCGCCAGGCCAGGTCCAGTCCGCAGGCCAGGATCTCGTCGCCGCTGCGGATGTCCTGGATCAGCGTGTAAACGCCAGCCCGGGCCTCGATGGGCGTGTCGAGCGCGAAGCATGAGCAGCAGCAGTAGCAGGCCTGGCCGCCGTTCAGGTTTGGATCCCAGGTCAGGACCGGGGTGTCCATGGGCAGGCCGCGTGCGGAGCAATGGACGCCGCGTGCGAACGAGGTCTGTGAACAGAAGTCTGGCGTGCAGATTACGTTGTAGGGTGGCGGCTCGGACGCGACATTATTCAGACATTGCTGCGAAGGCATGAACGTCTCCCCTTGTTAAATTTAGATGTTAACGGTGCCGGAGTAGTAGAATACGACCTGGATATTCTTCAGGGCGTCGGGTGATAGCTGCCCAGTGGCGCTGTCGATCAGATCAACCGGTGTCTTGGACAGGTCGAAAACGATGTCGATCGGCGCGGACGTCGCCTTGGCCACGCTGGGCGGGGTCTGCTGGTGCTGGTCGAACAGCCACGTCGCGTCGTTGACCGCCGACAGCGTGAGTCCAGCGTTCAGGGCGCCCGGGAACTTGACGGTGACGTAGTCCCCCGGAACCGAGGCGTCGGCCTCGAGCGTGAGGTAGAAGCCCAGCAGCTTGCTGCGGTCGACATTGGGCGGGGTGAAGTCCGGGATCGCCAGCGAGAGCGTCTGGCTGCCGGCTTTGGCCGAGGCGAAAAGCAGGTTCCAGGCGTCGAAGTACATCGACCGACAGTCAACGTAATCGACGGCTGTGAAGGGCTTGAGGGCGTCGAGACCCGCGACCTTGCGGCGGAAGGCTTCGCCGCCGTCGCGGGCGGTATATTTCACGGTGATGATCACATCGCCGATCGCGTCGAAGGCGATGCGATTGGCGCCCTTGGGCATCGACAGGCGCCAGCTGGACACCGCGCCCGTGCCTTCGAAGGGCAGATAGCGGCTGTCCTCGAGATTGAGCGCGAACAGGCCGCTGTCGTCCTGGCCCGACGAAAGCGTGATCTCCTGGAAATTACGCCAGTTGCTGCGCAGGGCGGTGGCGGGGGGAGCGACGGCGCCCGCCGCGCCCAGCAGGAAGGCGACCGCATCCAGTCCCGCCTCGCCGGCGGTCAGCACCACCTGGTTGCCCAATTGGGTCAGGGTGGCCTTGATGTTCTGGTAGGGCCCCACGACGCAGGGAATGGAGACGCTGAGCGTCTTGATCACCCGGCTGTAGTGGCCAGGATAGTCGTAGTCGAACAGCTTTTCAGTGAAGCTGAACAGGCACTCGCCGGTCTCGCGCAGGCGGATCAGCGCCAGCGGATCGATTTCACTGAGCGCGATGGTGCGTTCGATCTCGAGCGGACGCGACACATCCAGCGCGGCGGCGCGCATCTGGCTCAGCGCCAGGGTCAATCCGTCGGCCGAGGTCACTCCTCGATGAGCCGCGTCCCAGTAGTTGAAGTTGAGGAAGCTGCGGCCCGTACCGTTCTCGAACTGGAAGGCGCGCTGGACGGTCAGGCACAGCTGGTAGGCCAGCGTGTAGGTCTGGAACTGCGTCCGCGCGATCTGGTTGGACATCCATTGATACAGGGCGGCGTTGGTGAACTTGTCCTTGAGGAACTTGGCCCGATCGCGGTTCTGCTTGATCGTCTCCTCGTGGATGACCAGGTTCTGCTTGGCGATCGCCAGGCGGATCCCGTTGGAACGGATCTGATCGGTGAGCTGGGCGACGTCGTAGCCGGCCAGCGTGTCTTGCAGCGCCCAGTCCTCGGCCCGCCGGTCATAGGCCGCCAGGGTCTGGGTCTGTTGCGAGACGAAGGTCGAGATCGCCGCGCCGATTTCGAAGACGCCGGAGGCGGCGTTCAGCGCGTTCCCGATCTGCTGGCCGCCGTAGGTCATGGCGAACGGCGAGCCCACCTGGGGCACGGCGTAGCCGATCGAGGCGGCGGTCTTGGTCACCGTGCCCAAGGTGTTGAACACCAGAGCCGCCAGCATGGCGTCCAGGCTCGACTGCTCGCGCGCCGACAGGCCGCCAGCCGTCAGGGCCGCATAGTGCTGCTGCCGGTATTGGGCGCTGGCCAGGCTCTGGTTGAGCGCCTCGCCATTGGCCTCGACGTCGGCGATCTCCTGTTCCTTGATCACCGTGGTCAGCTTCAGCAGCAGGGCTTCCTGCTGGTTCGTCAGCTGGCTGAGCGCTTCGGCGTCACGCTTCTCGAGGGCGCTGAGCAGAGCCGAATTGAGGCCGGCCAGCTGCTGGACCATGGCCTCGGCCCGGTCGATCAAGTAGGCGAAGCGGTAGTAGGGGACCGTTTCGGCCAGGGCTTGCGACAACGCCCCGATGCCGCCGCTCGCCATGGCCTGGATCAGCAGCGCCGGGTCGATCGGCGGCGCATAGAGGGCCAGCGGCGTGACCTGACCGTCGATGTTCATGCAGTGGCGGATCTTGAACAGGCGGTCTTCGACCCGTTCCCAGTACTTCATGAAGTCGGCGTTTTCCGGCGCGGCGAAGTAGGCGACGATGTCGTTGACCGGCTGGCTGGGATAACGCGCGTTGTCGTTGTCGGCGTCGACGAACGGGGTGTTTTCCAGGTCGATCAGGAACTGCGGAATCTGCTGCGCCGGATATTCGGCCTTCAGTTCATTGAAGCTCTTGGGGGCGGGCAGGGGCAGGCGGCCCAGCGACTTGGGCCGTTCGCCCAGAAGATCCTCGGCCAGGACATAGAGATTGGTCGCCTGGGTGATGCTCTCGCGGGTGTACTGGGTGAAGAGCGCGTCGGCCCAGTCGAGCAGCACATCGACGTAGCGCATCACGATCGCCTTGGCGTAGGCGACGGGGCGAATGGCGGCGATAGCGTCCGGGTCGAACGGGTCGTAGTTGTAGCGCCGGATCTGCAGCGGATCGCTCAGGACCTTGCGAAGCGAAGGCTGGTCCATGTCGCGGAACGGGCGGAAGCGCCAATAACGCTTGGCCGGATCGGTATCCTGCGGGTCGGTTTCGTCGGGCGCCTGGGTCGGGTTGAAGATGTATTGCAGCCAGTTCAGGGCTTCTTCGAAGCGGCCCGCGCCCTGCAGGCGATCGGCGACCAGGAACGGCGCGTGGAAGAAGATCTCCCAGAAATAGAGGCCGTAGGCGCCGTCGAAATCCATCAGGTTCGAGCCGACGGGGATGACGTGCGGCGGCGGGTCCACGCCCGGCGGTGGATAGAAGCGATTGAACGGCAGTTCGGGCAGGTACTGCGAGCTCAACGTCAGCAGCCGGTCGATCCCGCCCGCGAACAGCCGCGCCTGCAGGGTGGGCATGACGATGGTGTTGAGGCGCACGAACGAGAAGTTGGTCGCCGTGAGCGGCTTGGGCGCGCCGGAATAGGCGCCGGTGGCGATCACCTGGCTGTTGAGCAGGTCGGGACGCCAGGGCCGCTGGCTGCGTAGGATCGCCTCGGAGATGTAGTTGATCGACGGGTCGGTCGGGCGCACCAGGAAGGCTTCATCGACATTGTCGAACACGAAGCTGCCCGGCTTGTTGCCCACCGGCGTCAAGGCCGCGGTGGTCTTGGCGACGTTGAACAGAAGGTCGACCGTGTTGGTCGGGATGGCGGTATTGGAGTCGAACTGACCGGGGAGATTGGCGCCCCAATAGTTGTCGACGATCAGGTTGTCGCTCGGTCGCACCGACAGGCGGGCGTACTGGCGGATCAGGTCGGGCCGGTAGGGACGCGGATTGCCGCTCGCGGCGTAGGCGTAGTCGGTCAGCAGCACCTTGGCCTGGCTGCGGGTGAGGTCCGCGTCGAGGAAGCTGCAATCGGCGATCGGCACGACGCCAGGAATGTTCTGTTGGTTCGGCTGATACTGCGAAGCCAGCCACAGCCCGTCATAGACCGAGGTGTTCAGCGCATTCTGGGCGCCGATGAAGCTGTTCTTGGTCGGGTTGTCGGTCGTGGACTTCGGGGCAAAGGCCAAGGGCGCCTGGGTCGGCGCCGAGGCCGAATAGCAGATCAGGATGTTTTCCTTGCCCTGGGCGCCGGGCATCACCGTGAAGGCCGCGTTCGTATAGCTGCCGATCCAGTTCTGATCGACCAGCAGGGTCTGCTGGTCCTGGATCAGGATCACCAGATGGGCCTCGCCATCGATCGAGATGGTGTCGCCATAGACGAACTCGTCGAGGAACCGCGTGTTCGCGCCCGTCACCAGCGGCATGCCCGTCGTGGTGGACACCGTCCCCGTGCCAACAAACGGTCGGTAGCGTCCACCCTGGCTCAGGGCGGTGATCTTGTATTCGGCGTCCGAGGCCGGGCTGGTCCAGGGCTCGGTGACGACCAGGGACGTGTCGCTGGCCACCGCGCCCACCGTGCGCGTCTGACCCATGCAGACGATGCGGTCGCCCGCGCGGACCTCACGCGTGAACTGGGTGCGCTCGCCGTCGACCGTGCCCAGGCCCGGCGTGAAGGCGATGCGGCCCGCGCCCACCAGGCCCTCGCCCGTCGAGACGACATAGGGAAACTGCCAGTAGCTGTTTTCCTTGCGCAGCTTGTCGGCGACGGGGCCTGGTTGGCTGATCGTCGAATAGCTCGAGGGATAGGTGTTGATCAGGGCCGCATCGTCGAGCGTCTGAACGCTCGACCAGATGCCATTGTTGTAAAAGGCGTATTTGATCTTGGCCTTGTCGACCGTCTCGGTGCTCGAGGCCTGGTTGGCGATGGTGTTGCTCTTGGCCGTGTCGAACTCGATCCAGAACACGAACAGGCGGCCAAAGGCGTAGACCGGCGAGATCCGGTCGCCGTTGATGGTCAGGTCGATGGCGATCCAGGGGTTCCACTCGGACCCGTCATCCAGCGCGCGGAAATAGAACTGGTAGGGCTGGGTGCGCGTGCGGCCGATCAGGAAGAGGGTTTCCTTCTCCTCGCCGCTGCGCTGGTCCTTGGTGTGCGCTTCCGAAGCGCCCACCGGAGACAGATTGCCCAGCACGGCCAGCTCCTTGATGAAGCTTTCGAAGGGCGGGACGACATTGGTCTTGGTCGGGTCGTTCTGCAGCAGGCTGTCGGCCAGCTCGGCGAACTGCGGCGTCGCGCCCTGGCGCAGCGAGGGCTCGATATAGTTCTCCGGGTAGACGAAGATGCGCCGATTGGCCTCCCAGACCCGGTAGTTCATGATCCACGACCACCAGATGGTCGGGATGTCGACCCGCAGCACGCCCGGCTCGAGCATCATCCGGCAGCGCTGCATGTACAGTTGGGTCGACGCTATGGCCTGAGCCACCTTTGAGGTGGTCGCGCACGCGCCCATCTCCACGTCCAGAAGCAGGAACTTGTAGAGGTCGTTGACGGCGCGCAGGGTGGGATTGCGCGCGTTCATCCACCACAGCACGTTGCCGACCAGGGCGTCGCGGGAACCGGTGTTAACCGCTCCGGTCAGGGCCTTGTTGGCGTCGTCGAGCGCCGATCCCGTGAAGCTGGCGTTGAGAGCCGCCAACGCCGCCTGGGCCACCTGTTCGTAGGTGGCCCAGGCCGTCGGATCGATGACGCCGGGCGCGCTTTCCAGGGCCATGTGGCTGGTGGAGACCAGCACTTCGAGCATCGGCGTGCGCAGGCCCAGCCGGCGCTGCAGGGCAAAGACGCCGGCCATTCGCGTCAGCCCGGCCACGGTGTCGGCCCCAGACGGGGTGGGCGTGGGCCAGAAATAGGTCTCCAGCGCCACGATGTCGGTCAACGGCCAGGCCGTTGCGGTCGCGAGCGCCTGGGCCTTGGTGTCCGGATCGCTCGACGGCGTCTGGAAATAGGCGATGAGCTGATCCTGGCGCGCGCCAACGGCGTTGCGCAGCGCCACATAGTCCGAAAGGCTGGCGATGTTCTGAAGCGTCGGATGGGCCCAGTCGGCGATACCGAAATGGACCGCGCCATCCTGTGATGTCGCGTAGGCGGTTTCTACTCCGTCGAGGGCGCAGGTGTCGCTGGCCACTCCGATCCGGGCCAGCCAGGCCACGAAGTTGGCGAGGCCCGCGGGCGGCGCGGTTCCCGCCGGCAGCGGCGTCAGGAAGGCGGACAGAACCTGGGGCAGGGGCGCCAGTCGGCCAGCCATCGGGAACAGGGCGCCAAGGGTCGTCTTCGACAGGCTGAGGAAGTCGGCCAGGGCGTCAATGAGGCTCTGGGTCTGCTGATCGCTGGTCTGGGCGATGATCTTGGCCAGGCCGTCGATCCCGGCGCGCGCCGTCAGCAGGATCAGACGCACGGCCTCGATACTGCTGGTGCTGTCTTGCGGGAAGATTGGCGTCAGGAAGCTTAGATCCGTCGTGGCCGTGAACGTCTCGGCCACCGCGGCGTTGGCGCCGGTGACGGGCGTCAGGATCGGGGGCGCGGAGGTTAGCAACGCCTGATAGACCGCCGATGACTGCGCAGGCGTGATCGTCGGCGTGGCGAGTACGAAACTGTCTGCGTCGAAGCCGAAAACAGGGGTGTCGGTGGCGCGAACCGGCAGGAAGTTGGCGATGTCGCCATAGGCCGCGTGGTCGCGCAGCGAGACGCCCAGGTCGGTGACGAAAGCCTGTCCGACGAGGTGGTCGAAGAGGGCGCTGGCCTCGGCCGCGTTCAACTGCAGGCTGGCCAGTCCGGCCGAAGACAGGCGCAGCGGCGCGGCGGCCACCGCCGTCTGGGCCTGGAAGTCGGCGAGTTCAGCGACAGGGTAGGGCGGCGGGAAGGAGGGTGAGGCCCCGGTCGTAACGTATTGCAGTTGTGCGGTGGTGAAGCCGCTGTCGTCCAGCCAGTGCGCCAGAGAGAATTGCGCCTGAAGCGTGTCGAGCGCGAAGGTCACGGCGCCCTTGGGCGGCAGGAAATAGTCCTGGGCGGTGGGGTAGTAGAGCAGGCCCAGGAACGTCAGATAGGCATCCACACTCCAAGCCAGGCCCTGGGCGCAGCTGGCCAGGCGCGCCAGCCACGACAGGTTCGTGAGGTCCAGCGGCAGCTTGGCAGGATCGCTGGCGCCCACCAGGCTGCGGACGTAGAGCGCAAGGCGCGACAGATCGCCGTCGTTGAGCCGCAGCGCGGCCTTCAGGCGTCCTCGGATGATCCCGTCGTCCCCCGCCATGTTGGCGATGGTCCAGACCTGGACAGGCGTGCGGTAGGGATCGAACGGCGTGGTGCTGCCAGGGCGATAGGGGTCCTGGCCCTGCAGCATCGCCGGCGTGTTGTAGATCAGGTCAAACGGATCCTGTGGCGCGCGATCGTCGATCTTCCCGCTGGTCTTGAGGTTATGGAACAGGGCGGCGGTCTGGGTGGCGGTGAGGTCTTCGCTGGCCATCACCGCCGTCATCCGGCCAAGATCCAGGACGAAGGCCGTAGTGATCTCCTGCGCGCCCGTGGCGGTCATCGCCCATTGCAGGTCGGCGAACGACCAACCGCAGCTGTTGGCCAGGCGGATGAAGCGGCTGAGCCGATCCAGGCGCTTGAGCGTCAGGCCGGCCAGGCGCTGGGTGGGATTGTTGGGATCACTGCAGAAATAGGTGGTGATCGCCGCGGGGCTCTCGCCCGTGGCGTTGATGAAGAAGCCGTCGGCGCCGCCCGCGGCGAGCTCGGCGGGCGACAGGTTCTGGGTCAGCAGCGCCGTCAGCGCTTCGGTGCTCAGTCCCGTCCGTTCGAGGAAGATGGTGACCAGGTCCAGGCCATCCATCTTCAGAATGAGATAGGCCTGGTCGACGGCGTTGCTCTGCGGCGCCAGCTCGAGCACCGCCTCCGTCGCCGACAGGATCGCCACCACCGTCCGGGTCTCGACGCCGACAGTGATTTGGTCGGAGATCCGTAGATCCTTGAGGAACTCGGTGCCCTTGCCGGTGAGCGTGGTCGATGTCGTGCTCCAGCTGACCGTGCCGGGGCCGGTCACAGGCAGCACGTCGAGCACGTCGCCGGTGCGCTCAGCCGGTTGCACCAGATAGTTCTGGCCACCCGTCGCCGGCCAGGCGGTGGTCACGGAGAGCGCGGTGTCCGAGGTCACCGCATCGACCGTCAGAGTGGTCTGGTCGACCTTGATCGTGCCCCCGTGGGCGTAGTCGGTCAGAAAGCGCGTGCCGATGCCGGTGGTCGTCACCGACTGCCCCACGAACACCACCCCGCCGGCGCCGACGAAGGGCGTCGGCGGTTTGGCCGCCTGAGGCGTCACCGTGTAGGCGAGGTCTTGCGAGATATAGGGATAGGCGCTGTCGACCGTCAGGACGGTGTCCGAGGCGATGGCCACGACCTTGCGTGTCTGCTGGGCGGCGGTGATCGTGTCGCCGACGTTGATCTGGGTGGAGAAGGCCGTGCCCGAGCCCGTCACCTGGGCGTTGTCGGGGCTGATCGCCACGGTCCCCTGGCCGGTGAACGGCGGTGACGGCGGCGGCGCATTGGGCGCGACGATGTAGGGCATCGCCGTCAGCTGGGTCCAGGGCGCCTCGACGGTGAGCGCCGTGTCGCTGGCGATGGTCGTGACCTTCCGCGGCGCGCCGCCGATCTGAATGGAGTCGCCGGGCTTGAACTCGGCGGTGAAGCGGGAGCCGCAGCCGGCCACGTCGGACGAGCCGACCAGCGTGCCGACGACGCCCAGGCCCGAGAAGGGCGGCGGAACGCGGGGGATGTCGTAGCCATAGGCGCGGGTGACGGCCGTCACGCTCGGATCGGGCGTCTCCAGGCGCGCCAGGTCGGTGACCGACAGGCCAAGGCTTTCGCGAGCGGCGTCGAGCGGCTGCACGCGCGCGGTTCCGGCCTCGGGGGCGCTCATCGCCGTATACAGCGTCGCCAGCGGCGTCTGCATGATCGTCAGCGCCTGGCGCAGCGACTGCAGCGGCCGGACATAGGGCAGGTTGAACGGATAGGGCGCGGCGGCCAGGTACTGGTAGGCGTCCTGCCCGTCACGCGCGTGGATCGAGTACGCCAGGATCTCGTTGACGAGATCCAGCGTGGGGATTTCGGTGAAGCTGTTGTCCGGGGTCAGCTTCAGCGCGAAGAGGTCGGGCCGGCGCTCTTCCAGCGTATAGCCCTTGGGAATGGTGCGAACCGGGCTGGTGTTGGGATAGGTGATGTACTCATCGACGATCCGCATCGCGTCGAAGAAGTAGGCGGACGGGCTGAAGATCGTCTGCCCCGGATCCGTCTCGAGATAGTTCATGTTCCCGAACAGCGCCGAGTAGCTCGGGAGATTGGTGAAGTAGTCGACCACGTCGCTGGAGGCGCTGTTGAACCTGGCCTTGCCGTAGTAGGGCGAGGCCGTCAGGTCCTTGACGCTGCCATAGAGTTGCAGCGCGGCGGTCTTGACGTGGCCAGCGCGCGCATAGACCTCCTGGGCGGTCGCGACGTCGTCGCCGAACACCGATGAGGTGGCCTCGACGAAGCGCGCGGGTGAGAGCGAGGCGATCTTGGCCGCAGAGTCCAGCCCCAGGGCCATGAGGCCTTCGGCCTGGGCCACGTCTCGCGTCAGGCGATAGCAGCGCTGAAACGCCAGAAGGGTCTCGAGAGTCTCGGGCGCCACTGGCGCCTCGCCCGCGGTCTTGGCTTCCGGAGCCGCTGTCACCGCCGCCGCGCGCAGCTTGCCGCGCGGGGCTCTTTGCGGCGCGGCCGTGCTCTGCATCGCCACCAGCTTTTGCCGGGCGTCAGGGGCGTGGAAGTCGAAACCGCCAAGGTCGATGCCCGGCGTCTTTTCCAGGAACGCCTTGATGTTCTCGTCACTGACGCGATCCGGCGTGATCGTGCTCATCGCTCTGCAACCCCTCAACGGCTAGGCGTTTCGGCAGCCAGGGCAGAGTTCGACTCCAGGCGCGTTGCGGCGCGCCGCGAGGCCAAGGCATAGGCCTAGGTTTGGTTATCCTGGAGTTTCGTCCCTGGGTTACATTTACGCCACATACGACCATTGCACGACTAAATAGGTGCTGCAATCGGAGTAACGTGTATTTCTATAATACACTTTTTGCGTGTTTTCTTGAGGCCGCCACGTAGGTTCGGCTTCCGAGGTTTCGGAGCCGAGTGATGACTCTGGCCTCGGGCAGGCAGCGCGCCATCCGGGGCGATCGCAGGGAGAGGCGGTGCGATCCGCGCGGCGCGATCCTGCCGAGGTCGGGCCCGTCCGTGGTCGCGGTTGTACCGACCGTCGAGCGCACGGCTTGCATGTGTTCGTCTTTTGCGCCTAACCTTGGCCGTGGGGAGGGGAGAAGCGTGAACGCATCGTTCGACGGTGTGTCGCGACCCGCCTCGGTCGCGCGCTGACAGTGTCTAGTTCGCCAGGCGTCGGTCTTCGGTTCCGTCTCTAGCTTGGTGGATCTCCGTGAAAGACATTACTGCCGCAAAGCCTGGCCACGTTGTCCCGCACGTCTATCAGCACGCGGACTCGCCCTTCGGCGTCGGATTAAGGTCGGCGATCGCGGCCATCCCCCTGGTCGGTGGCTGCGTATCCGTTATCGTCGAGTCCCACTTGTCCGCGCGCCAGGGCCAACGGGTGGATCAGCTGTTCGCCAGGATCCACGAGATCGATCAACAGCTGGCCTTTCTGAATGGCGCGGCCGGCGATGCTTCCGGTGCGGCGTGGTTCAGCGAAAGTCTTCTTGAGCAGGCGACGGTGGCGGCCGCGGCGACGGCTGACCAGGATCGCGCTCGAGTTTTCGCCAATATCCTCTTCTTCGGCGCCGAAGGCGGTCAGGACCAGACAGAGATTTTCCGCAAGTTCCTGATCGAGGTCTGCGCCAACCTCACGCGCTACGAACTGGCTCTGCTGCTCAAGATGGACGACATGCTGGATACCGAGAAGGCTTCGGAGTTCGCGAAGATCCTGCTTGATCTACACGTCAGGCATCCAGAACTCGACGAGATCCGCGAGTTTTCGATGTCGCGCCTGTTCACCTACCGGCTGATCTCCGCTCCAACGGCGGACGCGCATTTGACGAAGGTTGGTCGTCACTTGATCTCAGTGCTGTAGCTCCCTTGGCCCTCCCGTATTTTACGCCGGACGCTGCTACGCGCGGCGCGCCCACACGCCGAGAGCGGATCATCATAGATTATCCGCAGTCGGATTCCGCGCTTAAGCAGATCGAAAATTCATCGGCGGACGTTCCGTTCGGCGCATCGATCTCGACGGTGCTCAACAATTATCACTTCCCATCCGTGGAGGATGTTCGGAACTACTTCGAAGTCTATGTGGGGGAGCGCGAAGGGGGCGGGGTTTGCGTCGACCAGGGCTTGATCCAAAACTACATCGTAAACACGATCAACTACCTGCCCGAGGACGCGATCCAGGACGAATTCAAGAACGACAGGCAGTTTGAGCGCATATTCAATGAGTTCAATCGGCAGATAGAGCAGAACTCGAGAGAGAACGTCGCGACCGTCAACCTCATGATCGGTCCTACCGGCGCCGGGAAGACGGCCTTCAGCAAGTCCCTTTTCACCATCTGCATGAGGCGCTTCTGGTCGAATGGCATCGTACCTTGTCGGGTAGAGTTCTCGAAGTACGACATTCCTAAGGATATGGCGGACACAAGCCATCAGGCCGAAAAGGCCTTCCTGGACTTCGTACGCCAATGTCAGCTGCGCGACCTGCTGATCTATTTCTTCGTGTCAGGGACACTGTCCTACGAGCAAAAGCGCGCGAAGCTGGCTGAGCTCAATGTCAGCGCGGCAGATCGGCCGCTCCATGAGCTACTCGAAGAGACACGGAATACTGTCGTCAATGGCGAGACCGTCACCCTGGATCGCGTGCTGCGCGGCAAATTCCTGCGCACGATCCAGAAGCTGCCCTCCGAGGACAGGAACAGAGTGCTCTATGAGCTTTCGTCACATCTGAAGATCAAGTTCCTGGTCTCTTTCGATGGGTTCGACAGCACTAAGATCGAACATTTCCTGTTCGAGCATGGTGTGAACCTCCCCATCCACTTCCTCGTCCGCCTTCTCAAGGGAATTCATGAGAAGGTCATGAATCCGCAGATGTCCGGCTACCATGTGGAAAGCCACTACCTGGCTTATCTACGCGATACGACGTTCAATCAGCTCCAGACGGTGCTCTTTCGGGGCGTCGGCGATCGGGTGGATTATCCTTGCTACTGGATCGTTCCTCCGAGATACGCGCAACTGGTGGGGAACACCGCTCGCTTCCTCACGGGCATCTCGGAAACACCCGATAATCTCGGCGACAAGTTCAGCGCCGATATCACGGCCAAGTTCGACCGTGACGTCTTTGGGACGACGGGCTTGAGCGCCGAGAAGCACATGAGCTTCGTCTTCGGATCGAGTGGGCGGCGAATGAAGTCGCACATCCGACAGACGCTGATGTCCGTTCTGCATCGGCTCTCCCAGACGCGCAGCTACGATTTTGGACGTGCTTCGAGCGGCACAGGGGCTCGCGTCATATGGCAGGACCTGGTCGGAAGCGACGCCCTTCAGAAGCTGCCCCGCTACATCGTTCTCGAGGACCTGTTCCTCAATGACTCGCGGCAGCTGATGCCGAAGCTTGAGCTCGATTCAAGCCGGATCACGACCTTGCTGGATCAAGGGCGTTTCGAGGAAATCGCCAGGCACGTCACCGACGCCGACGAGCTGGGCGGGATCTTCGGGTGCCTGTTCAACTATTTCTATCGGATGCGGATCGGCGAGGGGGCGGACGCGCAGCCAGCGCTGCTGTTGCTGGTCAGAATCGTCCAATTCGTCGCCAAGAATCCAAGATGCAACGCCGATGAGATCGCGGCCTTCCTGGAGAAGATCGGCTATGACCTTCCGCAGGATGCGCTGCATTTTTGCGTTTTCGTCATCCTGCGATCCGAGTTGGTCAAATGGGACGGCACGACGGGGGTTAAGACGATCCGCGAGGTCCCGCTTTATCTGACGACGACGGGGGCGGTGGCCCTCGATCGGCTGCTGTTCAGCATAACCTACCTATCCGAGGCTTTCCTGTCGTCGATCCAGATCGACCGGGAGCTGACCAACGCATTGCAGCGGCGCAATTCCGACCTGGCGCTGTGGATCGCGGACTGCGTGAGCAACGCCTCCATCGCGCTCTACCAGATCGGCAAGATCGAGGAGATCGAACAGGCCGCCGCGAAAAGACAGGGCGTGAATCTCGAGCCCTATCTCCTTGGTCGGCGCCTGCGTAAGCACATGGCTCGGGAGGCCATCCTGATCATCGGCTCGTTCAAGCCTGCTTCTCGAACACGGTATAGTGAGAACCTTGAAAGATTGCGGCGGTTGGGCGCTATCTACCCCGGCTTGGTGATCTTGGGAGACAGGCGATGAGCTTGGTCGAAAAAGTGGCGCTTCACCATTTTTCACACTCGCCTGAGAGCGAGTTGAGCGATGCCGAAAAGGTCGAGATCGAGGAGGTGCAGAGCCTCAATGCTCTCCCGCTGGAACAATTTCAGGAGCTTCCGGATGAGGTCCGAGAGCTTGCCGAGGAGCTCTGGACCGCGCGGGTCGTGGACGCCAACTTGAGGCGACAGGCAGAGCGGCGTGCGCTCGTCGAGAAGGAACTGATGATCGAGCCGAAGGAGCGGCAGACGCTTCGGGTGTCCTGGCGCGACTAGGCGCGCCGCGTTAGGCTGAGGCGCGAGGCGCGAGGCGCGAGCGATGCAGCAGCTACCCGACTTCGAGGCGTGGGCGATCTTCGCCAAGGTGGCCGAGTGCGGCTCGTTCTCGGAGGCGGCCAACGAAATGGGACCAAGGCCAGCGCGTCCGCGGCGCTGACCCGGCTGGAAGCACGCTTGCGGACCACCTTGCTGACCCGCACGACAGCCGCAAGCTGTCCCTGACCGACAGTGGCAGGGCGGCCCTGGCCTGCGCCGCGCGTATCCTGGAGAAGGCGGCGATTCCGCGAGGGCCGATCCGGCTGGCCTGTTCGGCGGTCTTCGGCGTGCGAGCCCTGGCGCCGATGCTGCCCGACTTCTTCGCGGATGGTCCGCTGTGGCTGGGCGACGATGGGCGCGGTGTCGGCGAGATCGGTCAGAGCGTCAGGGTCGGCCTCTCTCAACGCTAGGACCCGGACCGGGTCTTGCGCTTCCGCTGCCGTGGCAACCGGTTTGTGAGCGGACCTGGCGTGCCCAGCTAGGCGCGGGCAATGGCGACTTCGCCTGAAAGTCGGTTTCGGGGAAGCCGCGGTGGGCGCATCGTCCATGCATGGCGCAAAATCACATAAAGATATCTTTATATGATGCTTGACGGTCGCCTCGCGATGGTGTTCAACCATCATGTCGAGGTTCCCCATTCCAGGCATGGCGATGGGGCTAAGACGGGAAGCCGGTGGCGCCTTTCGGGGCGGAGTCCGGCGCTGCCCCCGCAACTGTAAGCGGCGAGTGGCGGCTCCATTTTGTGTCACTGAGCCTGCACGAGGCTCGGGAAGGCCGGAGCCGTCGCGATGACCCGCAAGCCAGGAGACCTGCCTTCGACGCGATAACGTTCCTCGGACGGGGGTTCCTCCGGTGGATCGCGCTTGAAGCAGGGCTCGTGGCCTAAGCGCCACCACGCCTGTCCATGCCCTTGCGCGTTCTTCCTCTGACCCATCGCCCGGCAAAGCAGGTGATTGGTCATGACGAGCAGCGGATTTAGTTTCACCCTGAAAAGCACTGCTTTCGACGAGGACTATCGTCCCGCCGACAACACGCGCATCACGACCAACTTCGCCAATCTGGCGCGGGGGGAGAGCCGGGAAGAGAACCTGCGCAACACCCTGCGGATGGTCGATAACCGCTTCAACGCCCTGGCGCATTGGGACAACCCCGAGGGGGATCGTTATGCCGTCGAGCTGACCATCATCTCGGTCGAGTTGAATGTCGGGGCGGAAGGCAAGATCGACGCGTTTCCGCTGATCGAGATCCTTCAGACGACCATCGTCGACAAGAAGACCGGCGAGCGCATCGACGGGATCGTCGGGAACAACTTCTCGTCCTACGTCCGCGACTACGATTTCAGCGTGGTGCTGCTGGAGCACTTGAAGGCCCATCCGGGGAGCGGCGCACCCGAGGGGTTCGGCGACCTGCACGGGAACCTGTTCAAGTCCTTCCTGGGGTCCAGCGCCTACAGGGATCGCTTCAAGAAGCCGCCGGTCATCTGCCTGAGCGTGTCGAGCAACAAGACCTACCACCGGACGGGAAACGAACACCCCATCCTGGGCATCGAGTATGAGAACGACGAGTTCTCTCCGACCGACGAGTATTTCGCCAAGATGGGCATGAAGGTTCGCTACTTCATGCCTCGGGACAGCGTCGCGCCCTTCGCCTTCTACCACATCGGCGACCTGCTGGGTGACTACACCAATATCGAGCTGATCAGCACCATCAGCACGATGGAGACCTTCCAGAAGATCTATCGTCCCGAGATCTACAACGCCAATTCCGTTGCTTCTGAACGCTACAGGCCGAGCCTGAAGCATCAGGACTATTCGCTGACCCGGATTGTCTATGACCGGGAGGAGCGCAGCCGGTTGGCGGTGGAACAGGGGAAGTTCGCGGAAGAGCGCTTCATCAAGCCGTACCACGCCGCCCTCGCGCAGTGGTCCGCCAGCGTCTCCGCCTGATCAGTCCAAGAGTATGAGGTCACCTATCATGAAGACGCTGTTGCCGACGTCGACCGCTGGCAGCCTGCCAAAGCCCTCCTGGCTGGCCGAGCCCGAGAAGCTTTGGTCGCCCTGGAAGCTGCGGGACGAGGCGCTGGTCGCCGGCAAGCAGGACGCCATGCGCCTGGCCGTGGACGATCAGCGGCAGGCCGGCATCACGATCGTCGGCGACGGCGAGCAGACCCGCCAGCATTTCGTCACGACCTTCATCGAGCACCTCGAAGGTGTCGACTTCGAGAAGCGTGAGACCGTCCGCATCCGCAATCGCTACGACGCCAGCGTGCCGACGGTTGTCGGCGCTGTGTCGCGCCCGAAGTCGGTCTTCGTCGAGGACGCCAAGTATCTGCGCGCGCAGACCGATCAGCCGATCAAGTGGACTCTCCCGGGGCCCATGACGATGATCGATACGTTGTACGACGCCCACTACAAGAGCCGCGAAAAGCTGGCCTGGGAATTCGCCAGGATCCTCAATGAGGAAGCCAGGGAGCTGGAGGCGGCCGGCGTCGACATCATCCAGTTCGATGAGCCAGCCTTCAATGTCTTCTTCGACGAGGCCAACGACTGGGGCATCGCCACCCTGGAGAAGGCGGCCGAAGGCCTGAAGTGCGAGACGGCCGTCCACATCTGCTACGGCTACGGCATCAAGGCCAATACCGACTGGAAGAAGACCCTCGGCTCGGAGTGGCGGCAGTACGAGCAGACCTTCCCCAACCTGCGGAAGTCCAAGATCGATATCATCTCGCTGGAGTGCCACCACTCCCGCGTGCCGATGGACCTGATCGAGCTGATCCGCGGCAAGAAGGTGATGGTCGGGGCCATCGACGTGGCCAGCGACGCAGTCGAAACGCCGGAAGAGGTCGCCGATACCCTGCGGCGGGCGCTTCAGTTCGTGGAGGCCGACAAGCTCTACCCCTCGACCAACTGCGGCATGGCGCCCCTGGCGCGTCATGTAGCCAGAGGCAAGCTGAACGCCCTGTGCGCTGGCGCGGCGATCGTCCGCAAGGAACTCGGGGTCTTCTAGGCGTTGTGGAGCCGCCGCCCGGGTCCTGGCTCGATCATGCCGCCAAGGCCGATCAGCCCCAGCAGCAGGACGACCAGAAAGGTCCAGGAGGGCGCGGCGGCGGCCGGCGGTGGTGTCGCGCTGAGCACGCGGGTCGCCACGGTCTCGATCTCGAGGCCGTTCAAGGCGGGCTTGGCCGCCGGGGCCGCAGCTGCGGCGGTTGGCCTGCCAGAAGGCGCTGGGCCTGGCGCCGCGCCGGCGAGCTCGCGCTTGAGGGCCGACAGCGTGGCGCGGTCGGCCTTCCAGCGGCCTTGCTCGGCGGTCTCGACCAGCGTGCGGACCAGGTTCTGGTAGGCCTGGGGATTGCTGCGAGCGAAGTATTCCCTGAGGCCCAGCCCGTAGCGGTCGCGGACATAGACGTCAGCCACCTCGTTCCAATCGCGATCCTTGACCAGGCGCGGATCGGTGATCTCCCACAGCCGCACATTCTCGGTGAATTCGGACAGATAACGCGCGCCGTTGTAGCCGCCCGCCTGCATCGCCTTGATCCAGTCGGGGTTAAAATAGCGGCTGCGCAGCTCGCGGTTCAGGGTGCGATCCGCGGTTTCGATGCGAGCGGCCTGCGGCGACTGCAGGTTGGCCACATAGGTCTCGATCCGTCGGCCGGTCTCCTGACGCACGGCCATGGCCAGGCCGCCGAAATAGGCGGCGGGCATCGGGGTGTCGAGCAGGCCGTAGGCGCTGGAGCTGCGGCTGAAGACGGCCGCATCCACGGTCTTCAGGTTGTCGGCAAACGCCGCGCCATCGGCGGCGCCGTCCTCCTGCCCGCCGTCATAGGCATGACCCAGGCGCTGGGCGTAATGGGCGGCGATCTGGGTGTCGCTCCACGCCGGATCTGCCTTGGCGGCGAACTCGGTGGTCGGCGAAAAGGCGCCGGGCGCGGTTGAGAAGATCCGCCGCAGAGCTCGTTTGTCGGCCTCGGCGGGCGACACGCCTTGGGTCAGGAGACTTGCGCGGGTCGCGCTGACGGCGACGCGCACGGCGTTGTCGGGCTCGTCCGCCGCGGCCGCCAGGCGCACGGCCTTGGCCAGCAGGGCGATCTTGTCGCCGAAGTGGTCGCGATAGGTTCCCGAGGTGGTGACCAGCACGTCGATCCGACCCCGACCCAGCGCGCCGCGATCATCCAGCGCCACATCGACCACCTGGCCCTTGGGGTTCCACACCGGTCGCACGCCCAGCAGGCGCAGGATTTGCGCCTCCATCACCCCGCCGTTCAGCGCCGTCTCGCCCGACCAGAGCACGAAGGCGGCCTTGCGAGGCGCAGCGCCGCCGTGTCGGCTGCGATAGGCGGCGACCATCTCGTCGGCCAAGCGCGCGCCGGTCGCCCAAGCCTGGGGCGAGGGCAGGGCGCGGGTGTCCAGCGTGTAGGGATTGCGGCCGGCCGGCAGGGCGTCGGGATTGCGAAGGGCGTCGGCATTGGGGCCGGGCGTGACGAAGCGGCCGGCCAGGGCGTCGATGACGGCGTCCAGCTCGCGCGGCGCGGCGCGCACGCGGTCGGCATAGTCGAGGATGCGGGCTTGCTGATCGGGAGGAAGGTCGCCAGGGCGGCCGGCCAGCACCGCCTCGACGGTGGGAAGGTCGGGGCCATCGACCATCGCCTGGACGATGCGGGCGGTGACAGCGTCGGACGGGGCGACGCCCAGGACGTGGCCGCCTTGCGGGGCCGGGGCGCGAGCGATCTCGTCCAGATAGGCCTCCAGCGCCGGTCGCAGCGCCGACCAGGGCGCGGTGGCGGGATCCAGGCCCAGGGGCGCGCCCAGGCCCAGTTGGCCGGCCGCCTTGCGCGCGGACGCTTCGTCGCTAGCCGCCACCTGGCGCTTGAGCACCGCGAGCTCCGGCGCCAGGCCGGCGCGGACCAGTTCGGGCATGAAGCCGATGGTCAAGGCGTTGGCGCGGCGCTTGTTCGACACCCCACCGTTGGCCTGTAGCGGCGTGGGCTGGATATGTGGCAGGTCGCCGACCAGCAGGCCGATCCAGTCGGTGGCGGCCGGGCCCTCCTGCTTGCCGGGCATCAGGCTGATCTGGGTGAACAGAGGCAGCAGCGCGTCGGCTTTCCAGACCTCGCGGGCCCAGAAATAGAAGGCCGCGTACTGGTGATGCGGCGTCAGCGCGCCCTGGGCGGCAAGGCCGCGAGCTTCCTGCATGCCCCAGATCGGATGCGGCGCGAGCGCGATCTTGCCGAATTTCAGGACCGGAATGGCGAGGAAACGGCGGCCCTGGTTATCGGTGTGAACCATCAGGTCGCCCGGCGGCGGCCCCCACTGGGCGACCTGGGCGTCACGGGCCGCCTTGGGCAGAGCGCCCCACCAGGCGCGGTAGTCGGCTTCCGGGACGAGCGCGACCGAGCCGTCCCTGACCCGCGAGGTCAGTTCGGCGGCGGTCTTTGGGTTCGAACCCCTGTCGCGCAGCAGCGCCGAAAGCTGGTCGCGGTCGGGCAGGGGCTCAGCGCCCACATCATAACCTTCAGCCTTAAGGCGGCGGAGCAGGACGACCAGACTGCCCTGGGCGTCCAGATAGCTGTCGGGATCGGAGCCGACATCGGCCGTGTCGCGCGCCTCGCTGTAGTAGGGGATGACCAGCCGCTTTTCGGTATTGGCCAGGCGCTTGAGCCGCGCCCAGCGCATGGCCCGAGCCACGCGCCATTCGATCTGTTCGGGGATCGGCGTCATCACCGCCGCGCCGCTGGCGTCGATCTCTCGCGCGCCGACGGTCATCGGCTCGATCAACCCCTCCAGCTCGCTCATCGCCAGCTGGCCCGACGGCGCCATGCCGGCGGGGGAAGCCGCCCATTGCGCGGGCGTGCGGGCGTAGTCCGTGTTGCACCCCAGAATGACCGACCCGAGGGCCTTGGCCGCCGCCGCGCCGGCCGCATGGTCCTGATAGTCGATCCACGAACCGCACAGGATCAGGGCGTCGGGCGCGTCTGCCCCGCCCGCGCCCAGCAGGCGCAGCGAGGCGGCGCTGTCCTTGCGCCACAGGGGAATGGGCAGGCCGCCCTGGCGTTCGACCTCGGCGATCAGGGCGTCGACGACGCCGGCGTTCCGGGCCAGCACCACGCTGCGATAGAACAGGATGGCGATGCGCGGACGCTTGTCGCCATCCGGTAGTCGCTGGCGCTCCCAGGTCTCATAGGCGCCCAAGGTCTGGAACGGACCGGTCGCCTGCGGATGGTAGAAGGCGGTCTCCGGATAGACGATGGGCGGCGCGATCTGACCCGGTCGACCCAGCACCCGAACCTTCAGATAGCCCAGCAGCCGGACGTAGTTCTCTTCGGTGGCGTTGGTCCAGTAGGCCTGCAGGTCGGGCAGGGTGGCGGGGTCGACATTGCCCTTGATCCAGCGCTCGCCGTTGACGACCACCAGCTTGGTCCTGGCGCGGGCCGCGTCGAACTTGGCCGCGTAGCCCAGGAGCTGCGGTCCAACGCCCTCGACGATGACGAGGTCGTAAGCGGCAAGATCGGCGTCCTCGACGCTGGGCAGCAGACCCTTGCCCAGGCCGTAGAGGTCGACGGTCATCTCGCCCGCAACCCGCCGGGCTGCGGCCTGGGCCAGGCCCGGATTGGCGGCCAGCTCGATCGAGACGACGGCCACGCGAAGCGGACGTTCCTGGGCGGCTGCCGGGGCGGCGAACACGAGCAGGGTCAGCAGGCCAAGAAGCAACCGCCGGATCATTTTGCCTTGTCCTCGGGCACATAGATCACCCGGCCGTCGGCCAGCTTGTAGGCCACGCCCAGCCGGTCGCCGTCGCCGGAGAGCTTCTTGTCGGTGACCTTCTGAACCTTGATCTGGCGGCCCTGCTTCTGGACGATTTCCAGCCGGCCGTCGGCGGCGGTGTGAGTCAGGGTCCAGTCGGACTTCTCATCGAACAGGCTGCGCGCCCCGAACATCGAAAATAGCGCCACGCTCATCGCCACGATGAAGGCCAGGCTGACATCGAACAGGTTGGCCACGCCCGACAGAGGGTCCTCGTCGTGGACGGGCGGAGCCGGGCGACGCGAGAAGCGCGGGCGCCTCATCCTCGAGCCTCCGCCGCTTGCAGTCGCCGGTCGGCTTCCAGGCGCAGGGCGTCGAGGTCGCGGCGGGTCCAGTCCTCGCGCACCAGGGTCAGGACATAGGCCACGACGCCGGCGGCGATGCCGACCACGGTGCTGGAAAAGGCGATGACCATGTTGCCGGCCAGCGAGGGCAGGTCGCCCTTGGCCAGGCCCGTCAGCGCCGCCGACATCGGGATCAGCGTGCCCATCAGACCCAGGGACGGGCCGACCTTGATGGCGAAGCGCACGGCGTTGAGCCGGCGTTGCGCGGCCGCCTCGGCGTCAAGGACGCGGGCTTCCAATCTCAGCGCGAGGCCATCGACTGGTCCTTCGGCGGCGTGCGTCAGGTCAGCCAGGCTCGCGTCGCGCCGGGCTCGGCGGCCGATCATCCGTTCGAGGGCCTCACGCAGGGTCGCACCCAGCTGCACGAGCAGCCAGGCGACGATGGCCAGCAGGGCGAAGGTGACCGGCAGGAAGAGCACGCCGGCCAGTTGTGAGAGAAGCGCCTTGGCCCACATGATCAGAGGCTCCGCGCATAGCGCACATAGAGCGCGCGGCCGGCCATGGGGTAGTCGCCCTTCTCGTAGTAGGCCTTGTCCAAAAGATTGGAGATGTCGAGGCGCAGGGTGTCGCGCGATGTGGCCTTCCAGCGGGCCGACAGGTCCAGCACGGTGAAGCGGTCGTACAGAAAGGTCCCGCCCTTGCCGCCCGTGTAGATGAAGCCCTGGGTGTTGTCGCCGTCCCAGCGCGGACCGTTGTAGCGGGCGGTCAGGGTCGCCGAGAGCCGGGCGCCGTCCGACACCGTGGCCGAGACGTCCGCCTTCCAGTCGGCGACGTTGCGCACCGGGGTCGGGACGCCGCCGATCAGGTCCTCGGACTTGATCAGGTGCGTGGCCGTGGCCGACAGGGTCACGCGGCCGGCGGGCAGGCCCAGATAGGCGCCAGCGTCAGCGTCCAGCGCGCCTTCCAGGCCCCGGTAGCGCGAGCGGTTGGCGTTGACATAGGTGCTCTGGCGCAGGGTCGTGGTGTTGGTCAGCACCACGGTGGCGATCGTGCCGCGCGTCTCGGAATCGAAATAGGTGACGTCGGCGGCCAGGCGCGCATCCGCATAGCCCAGGCCCACGTCGTAGGTGGTGTTGCGCTCGGGCTTGAGGTCGGGATTGCCGTTGGTCAGGCGGCGCTGGGCGCCGGCGATCTCCTCGCTCTGGCCGGCGATCTGGTTGCCCTGGGGCGGCGCGAAGGCGCGACCGGCCGTGGCGTGCAGGCGAAGGGCTTCGGTCAGCTTGAAGACCACGCCGCCGCGCGGGTTGAACACCTCGAAATCCGTCTTGCCGGGCGTGAAGGTGGCCAGAAGCGGCGTCGCCAGAGTCTTGGCGGTGATCCAGTCCTGGCGACCGCCGGCGGTCAGGATCAGCCGGTCGTCCAGCAGTTTCAGCCTGGCCTCGGCGAAGAGCGCCTTGGTGTCGCGGATCTCGTTGGGGCTGGAGGGGGCCTTGCCCGCGCCACTGGCCAGGAACGACTGACGCTCGATCTCGACCCGCTGCCAGTCGAAGCCGTAGGTCAGCGACAGGTCAGGCCGCAGGTTCCAGGTGTCCTGCAGTTGAGCGCCCTTGTAGTCGGCCTCCGTCCGCGAGGACCGGTAGCGTTGCTGGGCGCTGGCCCCGCTGGCCGGCGCGATGGTGAAGTATTGATAGGCGTCGTGGCTGGCATAGCCGACGACGGCGATGCGGTGGTCGGCCGGGCTCACGGTCAGGCGCAGGTCGCCGCCGACGCGCGACAGCTGCGTGTCGCTCGGCGTCTGGGGATTGAAGGAGTAGGGGCCCGGCGCGCTGTTGTGCAGGCGGGCGCCGTCCACGGAGGCGTCGAGGCGGACGATATCGGAGACGTCCGCGCCAAGGCGCAGGCGGCCCGACAGGCGGTCATAGTCGCTGTTGGGGCGCGTCTTGCCGTCGCCGGTCTTGAAGTTGTCGCCCTGGTCGACATAGCCCAGCGAGGCGTCGAAGTCGGTCCGCGCCGTGATCGAGCCGCCGGCCGAGGCGTCGGCCCGCCAGGTGTCGAACGAGCCGTAGCCCACCGAGGCCATCCCGCTCAGCGGCCCCTTCGAACGCTTGGTGATGATGTTGACCACCCCGCCGATCGCCGAGGCGCCGTAGAGGGCGGAGGCGGGGCCCTTCAGCACCTCCACTCGCTCGATCCCTTCAGGCGCGATGGTCGTGAAGCTGGTCGAGCCCGACGGGCGACCATCGACCAGGGTCAGGGTGCGCGGATTGATCGAGAACTCGAAGTCGGGCCGTAGGCCGCGCAGGCCCACGCCCGCCAGGCCGTTCGGATACTGGATGACGTCGACGCCGGCGTTTTTCTTCAGCAGGTCGATGAAGCCCAGGCCGACCGTCGCGTCGAGCTTCCGGGCGCTGACCACCTCGACCGAGGACGCGACGTCTTGGCGACTTTCGGCGCTGCGGCTGGCGGTGACGACCACTTGGTCGACGGCGGCTTCGGCCAGAGCGTCGGCGTGCGCCGCCAAGGGCGCGAGCGAGGCGGCGAGGGCTGTGGCGGCCACGGCGGTGTGCTTGATTGACATGAGGCGATCCCCGAAATACCCAAGGCTCGCCTATGCAACGTTATATCGTAACAATCAATAGCTTCTAGCGAAGCTTGGAAATTGAAATTTCTCCTTGTTTATCAGCTCCGTAGTCGGAGTTGGTGAAGCTTTCGCGCGCCCGCGGTTCGCGGCTTCGAATACGTGCGGCCTGTTGGCGGTCCGGGTCTTGTCGGGCGTCGCGCCGAGATCAATGGCGCTTCGCGCCCGCGGCCCATTGGCGCGCGTCCTCGCGAAACCGGGAAGTCTGGCTTATATAGCGACCTGGTTTCTCTATACCGCTCCGAAGATGCAAGAATTTCAACCACATAGATTTTCCGTCGCCCCGATGATGGACTGGACCGACCGGCATTGCCGGTCGCTGCACCGCGTGCTGTCCAGCCAGGCTTTGCTCTATACCGAGATGGTGACCAGCGGCGCGGTGGTGCACGGGGATCGGGAGAAGCTGCTGGGCTACGACCCGGGCCAGCACCCGGTGGCGCTGCAGCTGGGCGGATCGGATCCGGCCGAACTGGCGCAGGCGGCGCGGATCGCCGAGGACTATGGCTATGACGAGGTGAACCTCAATGTCGGCTGTCCCTCGGACCGCGTGCAGAGTGGCCGCTTCGGCGCCTGCCTTATGCGTGAGCCGGATCTGGTGGCCGAGTGCATGGCCGCGATGAAGGGCGCGGTGAAGATCCCGGCGACGGTGAAGTGCCGGATCGGCGTCGACGACCAGGATCCGGAAGAGGCGCTGTTCACCCTGGTCGATCGCAGCGCGGCGGCGGGGGTCGAGAGCTTCGTGGTCCATGCCCGCAAGGCCTGGCTGCAGGGGCTGTCGCCCAAGGAGAACCGCGACATCCCGCCGCTGGACTATGACCTGGTCTACCGGCTCAAGCGTGAGCGACCGAACCTGATCATCGCGATCAACGGCGGCGTGCCGGGCATCGAGGTGGCGTTGGAGCACCTGGCGAACGGCGTCGACGGCGTGATGCTGGGCCGCGCGGCCTATCATGAGGCGGGTTTGCTGGGCGAGGTGGATCGGCGGGTGTTCGGCCTGGACGTCGCCGATGTAGACAGTTTCGAGGCCGTCGAGCGCTACAAGCCATACCTGGCGCGCGAGTTGGCGGCGGGCACGCATCTGGCGGCGATGAGCCGGCACATGCTGGGCCTGTTCCACGGCCTGCCGGGCGCGCGGGCGTGGCGGCGCATCCTGACGGTCGAGGGCGTCAAGGCAGGCGCGGGTCTTGAGGTTGTGGATCGGGCGCTGGACGCCGTGCGCGCGGCCTTGGCGGCGCGCGAAGAGCGGGCTGAGGCGCCCGCCGCTTAGTCTTAATTCTTGGCGCGCGACGGCCGCCAAAACCGGCGGCCACCTTTGGCTGTCGCGCTTGCTACGGGTGCAGGATCAGCGAGTTCGGGGTGGCCTCGAACCGCGACAGGCGGCCCAGATAGCTCATGCCCAGCAGCGAGTTCTCGAGGCCCTTCTCGATGACAAGGGCGTCGACGTCGCGGACCTTGGCGCCGGCGATGGCGACGCTGGCCAGGTGCACCGAGGCGGCGCGGGTGCGGCCGTCGGCGGTGATGACGTTGTAGTCGTAGGTCAGCTTGCTGGTGTCGATGCCCAGGCGCTGGGCGTCGGCCATGCTGAGCGAGACGGCGGTAGCGCCGGTGTCGACCAGGAAGCGCACGGCCTTGCCGTTGACGGCGCCCTGGGCCCAGAAGTGGCCGTCACGATCCTTGGTGATCTGGGCCGCGCCGCCTTCGGCGCCGCCCAGGGTGGCCGAGGCCGCGGTCGGGGCGCGCAGCTCCGGGTGACGCAGGTCGTCCAGCGAGACGACGGCCTTGGCCGCGCCGACCGCCGACAGGGCGCCCACGAAAGCGATCGCCGCGAACCTCAACATAAAAGACACCCTCGCCATACCGGCTTTGAGACCGCTTCTGCGGCCGTTACCTAAATCATTAGCAGGGAGGCGTTTTCAAGGCGTGAATCAGCAGGGCGATTTTCACGCCATGGTTATCAATATCATAACAAGTATACTCATGTACTGAACGACGTTCATATTACATCGATTTAATATTAAAGATTACGTCGCCGTAATGCTTTTCATGTCCTCGAATTAACTTCGGAAAACTTTGGCTCGGCGTTATCTGTCCCTCAGACAATAAAGTGGCTTATCGAGGGAAAACGCCATGAAATCGCTGATCATCGCGACTGCCGCCATCGCGTCGTTCGCTAGCGTCGCCAACGCCAGCCCGGTCACGAACCTGCAGTTCCTGGAAGCCGCGCGCTGCCGTGGGCTGGCGGGTTCGGAGAACCTGGGCAAGCTGGACACCGCTGCGCTCGACACCTTCCTGCGCGCCGAAGGCGGTTCGCGCGAACTGGCGATCCGCGTCTCGGCGCAAAAGAAGATCCAGGCCGCCGCCAAGGAAGCCGACGGCGCCGACGGCGAGAAGAAGGCCAAGCTTCTGGCTGAACGTGACGGCGCCTGCGCGGCCTATATGGGCGGCGCGAAGTAAGCGGGCTTAGCCCCCGGTGGCCGCCATCAGCGCGGCCACTGGATCGGGGCGGTCGGGGAGGGCGGCCATGATCGCCGCGCGCTCCTCGTCGGTCAGCCTGGCCCAGCCGGCGATCTCCGGCAGGGTCCGGCGGCAGCCCAGGCAGTAGCCCGTCGTTCCATCGACCGCGCAGACCTTCACGCAGGGCGTGACGATCGGGCGAGGCGGGGCGGCGGGAGCAGTCATCAAAAAGAGTTCTGAGCGTCCAAACGCCCGAGCGCAAGCGTCGGCGGCGAAGGCCCCGTCGTGCTCGGATCACCAGAGAGAAGGATAAACGTCCATGCGCAAGCTCATCGCTATCGTCCTGACCGGCGCTGCTCTGTCGGCCGCCGCCGCGCCAGCCTTCGCCGCCGATCGCTGGAGCGACGCTGAATATCTAAAGGCCAACCGTTGCCTGGGTCTGGCCCAATCGGCCGACCTGGGCGCGGTGGACGCCACCGCTCTGACCGCCCAGATCAAGGACCAGGGCCGGGGGCGCGACATCTCGATGCGCGATCGCGGCGACAGCACGCGCGACGACGCCCGTCGCGCCGGCAAGACCCGCAATGACGCGGTGAAGGCCAAGCTGACCGCCGAGCTGGGCGGCTCTTGCCAGGCCTATCTGGGCACGTCGGTCGCGACCTCGGGCGCTTCGTCCTAGGCCTTTCTCGTCCTTGCGGGGTTGCTTTGGGCGCGGACCGGTTTAAGTCCGCGCTCATGACCGCTTCCCCCTTCGCCGACATCCGCCAACTCGCCGTTTCGCCGCCCGCGCCGGGCCCATCTCCGGTGCTGGAGCAAGGGGGGCGTCTGGCCGAGATCTCGGCATGGCTGACCGCCTGGAGCGGCAAGAGCCCGCCGGCGGTGAACCGTCCGGTCGTGGCGCTCTATGCCGGCGCCCGTAAGGAGGTTGGGCCCCGCGGCTATGCTCGCGATCGTCTAGAGGCCATCGCCTCGGGCGGGGCGACCGTTTCGCGCATCGCCGGCGTGCAGGGCGCGGGCCTGGAGGCGTTCGACCTGGCCATCGACCGGCCGTCGCCCGACTTCATCGGGCAAGCCTCGATGAGCGAGAAGGAAGCCGCCGCCACCATGGCCTTCGGCATGGAGGCCCTGGCCAAGCAGCCTGACCTGCTGATCCCCGGCGTCATCGTCGCCGAGCCTGCCCGTACGGCTGCCGCCGTCTGCCTGGCCCTGTTCGGCGGCGAGGCTTCGGACTGGTCGGATGATCCCGAGCCCGTGGCCGCCGCCGTGGCGCGCGCCCAGGCCGAGGGCATGGGCGACGATCCGCTCGAAATCCTGCGCCAGCTGGGTGGTCGCGAGACCGCCGCCGTCGTCGGCGCCATCCTGGCGGCTCGCACCCAGAAGATCCCGGTGCTGCTGGACGGCTACGCCGCCTGCGCCGCCGCCGCCATCGTCCGCGCCGTCGAGCCGAGCGCCATCGACCACTGCCTGGCCGCTCATGTCAGCCCGTCCACGGGGCACGCGAAACTGCTCGAAATCCTCGACAAGCGTCCGCTTCTGACGCTCGATACGGTGGACGAGGAAGGGGTCGGCGGCGCCTCGGCCCTGGCGCTCGTCAAGCTGGCCTGCGAGGTGCGCTGAGGCTCTCCGGGTTGGCGTTAAGTGAACGCGGATAACATTCGCTTCCGTTGACGCTAACGTCATCTTTCCAAACGTTCGTTCGACATCTATCGTGGCGCCCGAAACTCAAATAACGGCCTCCCTTAGAGAGGCCGGCTGAACGGGAGCTCGCCATGAATCTCGACTTCTCGCCCGAGGACCTCGCCTTCCGCGACGAGGTCCGCGCCTTCATCGCCGAGAACTATCCGGCGGGCCTGCGGGAGAAGCAGGAGGAGGGCGAGGAGATGGCCAAGGAGGACTTCCTCTCCTGGCACCGCACCCTCGCCAAGAAGGGCTGGGTCGCCCCGGCCTGGCCGGAAAAGTTCGGCGGTCCGGGCTGGACCTCGGTGCAACGCTACATCTGGTCGGAAGAGACCGCCCGCGCCGACTGCGTGCCGATCCTGCCGTTCGGCATCAACATGGTCGGCCCGGTGATCTACACGTTCGGCACGCCGGAGCAGAAGGAACGCTTCCTGCCGCCGACCCTGTCGGGCGACATCTGGTGGAGCCAAGGCTACAGCGAGCCGGGCGCGGGGTCGGACCTGGCCAGCCTCAAGACCAAGGCCGAGCGCTTCACCGGCGACGACGGCAAGGAATACTACCTGGTCAACGGCCAGAAGACCTGGACCACCCTGGCCCAGCACGGCGACTGGATCTTCTGCCTGGTCCGCACCGATCCGAACGCCAAGATCCAGGAAGGCATCTCGTTCCTGCTGATCGACATGAAGTCGCCCGGCGTGACCGTGCGCCCGATCATCACCCTGGGCGGTGAGCACGAGGTCAACGAGGTCTGGCTCGAGAACGTCAAGGTGCCGGTCGAGAACCGCATCTATGAAGAGAACAAGGGCTGGACCTGCGCCAAATTCCTGCTGGCTCACGAGCGCAGCGGCATCGCCGGCGTGGCGCGCAGCAAGCGCGGCATCGAGCGGATCCGCCAGATCGCCTCGACCGAACTGGGCGATGACGGCGACGCGCTGATCAACGATCCGATGTTCAAGCGCAAGGTCGCCGACCTGGAGATCGACCTGACGGCGCTGGAATACACCGAACTGCGCACCCTGGCCGGCGAAGCGGCTGGCAAGGGGCCAGGCCCGGAATCCTCGGTCCTGAAGATCAAGGGCACCGAGATCCAGCAGCGCATCACCGAACTGGTGCTGGAGGCGGCCGGCCACTACGGCGCGCCTTATTTCCGTGGCTTCCCGAAGGACGGCGACAACGCCCATCCGATCGGTCCGGAATGGGCCCACCGCGCCGCGCCGACCTATTTCAACGTCCGCAAGACGTCGATTTATGGCGGCTCCAACGAAATCCAGCGCAACATCATCGCCAAGATGGTGCTGGGGCTCTGATCCTGTCTTGCCTTCTCCCCGCGCGGGAGAAGGTGTCGCGAAGCAACGGACGAGGGGTTTCTGGCGCGATCCCGCGCGCCCCTCATCCCACGCCCTTCGGACGCCACCTCCCGCAAGGGGCGAAGGGTCCGGAAACAGAACAATCAACTCCCAAACGGGAGCCATAAGAGGAAACCACCCTCATGGACTTCAACTTCACCGAAGAGCAGTCGATGGTCCGCGACACGGTCGCGAGCTTCCTGCAGGACAAGTACGACTTCGAGACCCGCCGCAAGATCGTCAGTTCCGAGGCGGGCTGGCGGCCGGACTACTGGAAAGCTTTCGCCGAGGAGCTGGGTATTCTCGGCGCTTCGTTCAGCGAGGAACTGGGCGGTCTGGGCGGCGGCGCCATCGACAACATGATCATCATGGAGGAGTTCGGTAAGGCGCTTGTCATCGAGCCCTATCTGGGCACCGTCGTCATCGGCGGCGGCTTCATGAAGCACTCGGGCTATGCCGGGGCCGCCTCGGTCGTCGAGGGCATCGTTGGCGGAACGACCACGATCGCCTTCGCCTATGCCGAGCCCCAGGCGCGCTACACCTGGCAGGACCTGAAGACCACGGCGAAGAAGGACGGCTCGGGCTGGGTCCTGAACGGCCACAAGGCTGTCGTGGTTGGTGCGCCGTTCGCCACCCACCTGGTGGTTACCGCCCGCACTGGCGGCGGCCAGCGTGATGCGGGGGGTGTCGGCGTGTTCCTGATCGACAAGACCCTGCCGGGCATCGTCACCCGCGACTACCCCACCGTAGACGGCAACCGCGCCTCGGAGGTCTATTTCGAGAACGTCTCGATCCCGGCCGACGCCCTGGTCGCCGAGGACGGCCTGGGTCTGGTCAACAAGGTGATCGACGAAGCCACCGCCGCCGTCGGCGCCGAGGCCGTGGGCGTGTTGCGCAAGCTGCATGAAGGCACGCTGGACTATGCCAAGCAGCGCAAGCAATTCGGTACGGCCATCTCGAACTTCCAGGTGCTGCAGCACCGGATGGTCGACATGTTCATCGAGGTCGAGCAGTCCGTGTCGATGACCTACATGGCTACGATCAAACTGGACGAAAGCGACGCCGAGCGCGCCAAGGCCGTTTCGGCCGCCAAGGTCCGCATCGGTCGCGCCTGCAAGTTCGTCGGCCAGAACGCCATCCAGATCCATGGCGGCATGGGCATGACCGACGAGCTGGCTATCGGGCACTACTTCAAGCGTGCGACCTTGATCGAAGGCCTCTTCGGCTCGGTCGACCATCACCTGAAGCGCTACGAGGGGCTGTCGTTCGGCAAGGCTGCCTAGGGTCGCCTACGGACAACTGACGATTGAAGCCGAAGCCGTCCGCGACATGCCGCCGCGGACGGCTTTTTCTTTTCCGGGCAAGGCTTTGCACGGAAAGGAGAAAGCTGATCGTCCGTGGACGGAATTGATCAGGGTTCGGATTATTTTCGTTGCGCGGACTCGGCTTCGGCGCATTCTTTTCGTCGACGCGCTGACGACTGGGAGGGTGGAAGCCCCTGTGAGCCGCACGCATCTCCTGGTCCAACGGCCTGTCTGGGAGACGCCGCCGATGAACGTATCGAAGATGAACCACGCCATGCTGTCCTTCGCCCTGATCGGCGGGATGCTGGTGGGCGGAAGGACGCCGCAGAAGCCGCCTGCGTCCCAGCCCAAGCCCCAAAGCGGCAAGGCCTGATTTGCGGGCATGAAAAAGGGGCGGTCCGCGAAGCGGCCGCCCCTGGTTCGTCTGGAAAGGTCGCCGGGCCTACGGCTTGGCGGACGTGTTGCAGTCGGCCAGGGCCGCAGCGTCCAGCGCTTCGCCGCGATAGTTGAAGGTCTCGATCGCGCCAAGCTCGGCGGCGATCTTGCGGCAAGCCCGGGCGGCGGGCAGGGCCTTGACCTGCGGCGCGGCGCAGACGTCGCCGTTGCAGCGCCAGGCCGCGCCGTCCTGGATCAGGGTCGGGACCTTGCTGGGAGCCTTGAGCTTGACGACGGCGCCTTCGGCGGCCAGGGCCGTGGACGAAATGGCGGAAGCCGCGACCAGCGCGGCGATGAAGATACGCATGCTTGTTTCCTATATCCCCGGGCCGACAACGGGAGGCCGGCCCAACCCAAGGTTCGTTGCCTTTCGAAACTAAGTCAACAGGCGAACGGCCTCTGAAACATCTGTTTGCACGCTTTCGTCCTCCCACGCCAGTAGCGTGGGCGTAATCTCGGCCGCATCCTCCACCGACCGCCAGGCGTCGGCCAGGGCGGGCGGGGTCAGGCCTCGGTCGATCGTGTGTTGAAGCAGGGCGAACAGGGGCTCCCAGAAGCCGCCCGGGCTGTGAAACACGATCGGCTTGCGGTGCAGGTCCAGGCGCCGCCAGGACAGCAGCTCGATGATCTCTTCCAGCGTGCCGATGCCGCCAGGCAGCACGACGAAGGCGTCCGAGCGCTCGAACATCATCATCTTGCGCTCGTGCATCGAGGTCACGATTACGGTCTCGACGTCGTCGAACGGCTGTTCCCGTCCGCGCAGGAAGTCGGGAATGATGCCCAGCACCTTGCCGCCTGCTTCGTGCGCGCCGCGCGCCGCCGCGCCCATCAGGCCTACGCCGCCGCCGCCGTAGACCAGTTTCAGGCCGGCTTTCGCGAAATCGGCCCCGATCTGATAGGCGGCCTCCATGTAGGCCGGATCCGCGGCGTTCGACGATCCGCAATAGACACAGACCGAGGTCAGCGGCGCCGCCGTGCGGCTGGACAGGTCGGACATCGTCGTCCACTCCAGAAAGAATGCGCGCGCCGACCCTTGTGAACCGGGCCGACGCGCCGCACGTGAAACGAGGGATAGGGCGCGCCAGGCCGTTCGGCGAGCCTGGCGAGGTTTGGAACAGGAATGAACAGGATTCGCGACAGGCGTTTCAAGTCGACCTTGGCCCTGGCCCTGGCCGCGCCGCTGGCCCTGACCGGATGCGATGGGGGAAAGGGCAGCTGGCGTCACGATCCCGGCGGCTCCGACACTGAGCGTTCCAGTCCCCAGGCCGGCTATCTGACGCCGCCGCGCGCGGTCTCCGCCGTGCTGCAGGCGGACGGGGTGGAATTGCAGGGCGAGGCCGCGCCGCAGGCCAGTGTTCGCCTGGGTTCGCCGACGGGCGAGGCCCTGGTCGGGCGCGCCGACGCCGATGGGCGCTGGCGGCTGCGTGCTCCTCCCGCCGCAGCGCCGCGCTTGTTCGGTCTGTCGATGACGTTGGAGGGGCGGACCGTCCAGGCCCAGGGCTATGTGATGATTACGCCGGAGGGAAAGTTGGTTCTGCTCCGCGCGGGCGCTGGCGCAGAGGTGACGGCGACCGCGTCCGACGCGCCCAGGATCCTGGCCGTCGATTACGACCGCAGCGGCGGCGGCGTGATCTCGGGCGTGGCCGCTCCCGGAGCGGGCCTGGGCGTTCGCGTCGACCGTGCGCCCCGCGCCGAAGGCAAGGCCGACGAGGCCGGTCGCTTCACCTTGTCGCTGAATCAGGCGCTGAAGGCCGGTGTGCGCACGATCCAGGTGGCTGGAGAGGGCGGGGAACAGCAGGTCGACGTCGAGGTGGCGCCGCCGGCCCCGCCCACCGGCGGGCCGGTCCGGACCACCCGCACGCCCATCGGTTGGCGCGTGGACTGGATGACGCCCGGCGGCGGTGTCCAGACGACCCAACTGGTGGAAGGCGGCGCACGTTGAGGGGGATGGCGTCGCGCGGCGCGCCCGTCTCGGGCGCAATCTCCGCTCCGGAAGTCAAGCCGGACGGCTGGAGAGCGATGGCGGATCTTTGGCGGCTGGTCATGCGATCCAAGGCCCCGGGCCTGCGCTGGCGCGTGACGCTGGCGCTGGCCTTCACCTTCGTGGGCAAGTTCCTGGGCGTGGTCGCGCCGTTGCTGCTGGGCAAGGCGGTCAACGAATTGAGCGCGGGGCAAGGCGCGGCCGTTCAGGTCGGCTTCGCCTTCGCGGGCCTGGCCGCCGGCTGGGCGCTGATCCGCTTCATCGCCGCCGCCGCGCCCCAGGCGCGCGACGCGGTGTTCACCCCCGTGGCCCAGGCGGCCCAGAACCGGGCAGCCGTCGAAACCTTCGCCCACGCCCTGTCGCTGTCGATCGACTTCCACCAGACCAAGCGCACCGGCGCCCTTTCGCGGGTGATCGACCGGGGCGCGCGGTCGATGGACTTCCTGCTGCGCGGCCTGGTCTTCAACATCGCGCCCACGTTCGTCGAGCTGCTGATGGCCGCCGCCGTGCTGGCCAAGGCCTACGACTGGCGTTTCGCCCTGACGGCCGTGGTCACCGTGGTGATCTACGGCGTGCTGACCTTCACGATCTCGGATTGGCGGATCGGCCACCGCCGGACCATGAACGAAGCCGACGCCGAAGCCGCCGGCCGAGCCGTCGACGCCCTGCTGAACTACGAGACGGTCAAGGCCTTCGGGGCCGAGGAGCGGGCCGTGTCGGGCTACGACAAGGCGCTGCACGTCTATGGCCAGGCCAACATCCGCGCCACCAACTCCCTGACCGTGCTGAATGTGGTGCAGTCGGCGGTGATGAGCCTGGGACTGGGCGTGATGGCGATCCTGGCGGGCGCGGAGGCGGCCTCCGGACGCATCGGTCCCGGCGACGTGACCGCCGCCGTGCTGATCCTGGTGAACCTCTATGGGCCGCTCAACATCCTGGGCTTCGCCTATCGCGAGATCCGCCAGTCGTTCATCGACATGGAGGCCATGCTGGAGCTGCGCCGGGCCCAGCCCGACGTGGCCGACGCGTCCGACGCCATCGACCTGCCGCCGCCGGCAGACCGTCGCGGCGGGGCCGTGGCCTTCGAGAGTGTCTCCTTCCGCCACGGCGCGCGATCCGAGGGGCTGCAGGAGGTGTCGTTTACCGCCCAGCCGGGCTCGACCGTGGCCATCGTTGGCCCGTCCGGCGCAGGCAAGACCACCCTGGTGCGCCTGGCCCTTCGGATGATCGATCCGCAGGCGGGGCGCGTCACATTGGATGGTCATGACCTGAAGGCCCTGCGCCAGGCCTCGCTGCGGCAGGCCGTGGCGCTGGTGCCGCAGGATGTGGCCCTGTTCAACGACACCCTGATGGCCAACATCGCCTTCGCCCGTCCCGACGCGTCGGAGGCCGAGGTCTGGGCCGCCGCCGAAGCGGCCGAACTGGGCGATTTCATCCGGAACCTGCCCGAAGGCATGGCCACCAAGGTCGGTGAGCGAGGGCTGAAGCTTTCGGGCGGCGAACGCCAGAGGGTGGGTATCGCCAGGGCGTTGCTGGCCGATCCGCGCGTGCTGATCCTTGACGAGGCGACCAGCGCCCTGGACAGCCGCACCGAGGCCGCCATTCAGGCCACGCTGCGCAAGGCGCGGGCCGGGCGCACCACCCTGGTGGTGGCTCACCGCCTGTCCACGATCGCTGACGCCGACGAGATCATCGTGCTGCGGCGAGGCAAGGTCGTTGAGCGCGGCGCCCATGCGGCGCTCCTGGAAGCGGGCGGCGAATATGCGGCCTTGTGGCGGAGGCAGACTCGCGAGAAGCCGCTAGCAGCCGAGTAGCGCGGGCGTTGACACCGTCGCTCGGCCGTCTAGAACGAAATGAGAACGAAACGGCGGTTACTGTCATGCTGACGCGAAAGATCGATCGGGCCCTGGAAGCCATGGCCGCCTGCCAGGAACGGGTTCCGGCCCTGCGCGAGATCTATCGCGCCGACAGCCCCGAGGGCGTGGCGCTGAGCGGCCTTCTGGAAGCCGTCGAGCGCGCCCAGAAGGTTCTGGGCCGCGAAGCCGCCGCCAAATAGTCGACGCCGGATCGCGCTAGAACCCTCGCAACCGTTTCAGGAGCCCGCAATGCGCTATCTCCACACCATGGTCCGCGTGAAGGACCTCGACGCCTCCCTGCGCTTCTATTGCGAAGGCCTGGGCCTGACCGAGATGCACCGGATGGAGAACGAGAAGGGCCGTTTCACCCTAATCTTCCTCGCTGCTCCGGGCGATGCCGAACTGGCCAAGGAGCGCAAGGCGCCGCTGGTCGAGCTGACCTACAACTGGGATCCGGAAGACTACCAGGGCGGCCGCAACTTCGGCCACCTGGCCTACCAGGTCGAAGACATCTACGCGACGTGCCAGCGTCTGATGGACATGGGTGTGACGATCAATCGTCCGCCGCGCGACGGCCACATGGCCTTCGTCCGCTCGCCAGACAACATCTCGGTCGAGCTGCTGCAGGACGGCCATCTGGAACCGGCGGAGCCCTGGGCCTCGATGCCCAACACCGGCGTCTGGTAGGCCTCAGACCAGCTTGGTGCGTTGCTCCGGCGGGGCGTAGGAAGCCGCCAGGGTCTCCAGCCGTTCGGCCGGGGCGTCGATGATGGCCAACCACAGGAGGCGGGCCAGCTCCAGCCGATACGAGGCTGCGTAGCCGGTCGAAAAGGGCGATTGGGAGCTGCCCGGCGGTTCGGCCGCCTTGGCGTTGACCAGCTTCTGGCGGGCGAGGATGGCCGGACGGTCAATCAGCACCTCGCCTTCGCCGCCTGCCACCCAGGTGTCCACGACCGCCGCCGCCGCCACGGCGTTGAAGATCAGCACCGGCAGCGCGCGCTTCTGCGGGGCGGGCTGGCTGACCATGGTCGGCTTCACCGCCTGGGGAGGACTGTCGATCCGGAAGTCCAGCGCCGCCACGCCGCGCTCGATAACGGTCTTCCATTGATCACGGGTATGCGTCGTCATGGTTAAGCCTGTATCCGCTGCGTGACGCGGGGTGAAGACCCAACGCCGCAAATGAGGCGGCGGATACAGGCTTGGTCGAAAATGCCGCCGGAGCGGTTGGGGCGTCTACTCGGCGGCGACCGCGCGGACTTCCGCCAGGGTCGGATAGTCCGTGTAGCCGCGCGCACCGCCGCCGTAGAAGGTGGTCGGGTCCGGCGCGTTCAGCTCGGCGTCTTCACGCAGGCGCTCGACCAGGTCCGGATTGGCGATGTAGGCCTTGCCGAAGGCGACGGCGTCGGCCCTGCCATCGTTCAGCGCGGCCTCGGCGCTGTCGCGTCCGAACCGCTCGTTGACGATGTAGACCCCGCCGAACGCCTTGCGCAGATCGGCGGCCAGGCTGTCGGCGGCCTCATATTCGCGGGCCGAGACGAAGGCGATCTTGCGTTCGCCCAGGGCCTTGGCGACATAGGCGAAGGTCGCCGGCAGGTCGCTGTCGCTCATCGAGTGGCTGTCGGCGCGGGGCGCCAGGTGCACGCCCACGCGCCCGGGGCCGAACACCGAGATCGCTGCGTCGGTGGCTTCCAGTAGCAGACGGGCGCGGTTCTCGATCGAGCCGCCGTAGCGGTCGGTGCGCTGGTTGGAGCCGTCTTGCAGGAACTGGTCCAGCAGGTAACCGTTGGCGCCGTGCAACTGCACGCCGTCGAAGCCGGCGGCCTTGGCGTTCTGCGCGGCGCGACGGAAGTCCTCGACCACGCCGGCGACTTCCTCGGTCGTGAGGGCGCGCGGGGTGGGGTAGGGACGTTCGGGACGCAGCAGGCTGACGTGGCCCTTGGCGGCGATCGGGCTAGGCCCCACGGGGGCGTCACCGTTCAGGTGCGACGGATCGGAGATCCGACCCACGTGCCAGATCTGCATGAAGATACGGCCGCCCTTGTCGTGCACGGCCTTGGTCACGGCTTTCCAGCCTTCGACCTGCTCCTGGCTCCAGACGCCCGGCACGTTGGCGTAGCCCACGCCTTGGGGCGAGACGGGCACGCCTTCGGTGATGAGCAGGCCCGCCGAAGCGCGTTGAGCGTAATATTCGGCCATCAGGGCGGTGGGAACTGCGCCGGGGCCGGCGCGCAGGCGGGTCAGGGGCGCCATCACCACCCGGTTGGGCAGGTTCAGGTCGCCGAGGCGAAGCGGATCGAACAGTGTGGGCATGAAAGCGTCCCTTGAGCTGGCCGGCCTTCGCCGGCTTCAGGGCGATATCTGGAGGGGCTCGGCGGTTTCGCAACAGTCGCTGGGGCGGATTATTCTGAAGGTCGCCCACAGGGAAACTGAATGGACGGCGATCGGCGTTCCATCGACCGCTGCGCTCGGCGTCGCAGGACTGGAAGTTGAAGTTCTGGCGGGGGCTCTGCTCCCTAAGTTGTCGATTGTTGTTCTGGGCTGAATTTTCTCTATCTACTATTGATTATATATCTGGAATTATTGAATTATTTCTGACGTTTCCGCTCTGTAATACTGTTGACACGGCTCCGTTTCGGGGGGATCAAAAGCTTCTCTAGCGTGCAGTGTTGATTAGGTGCGTCGATTTCCCGTGAATCGACGTGGACCGAGCGACGCCCCTGGCCCTGCTGGCCGCTCCGCCGCCCCTTCCGTTGAGCGCCTTCCGGCGATTGCGCGCGCTCGCGGGTACGCCTGCGAGAAACCTTGGACCGCGGTCTCGGGTGCGCCCGTGGGTGGAACGGACAGGAGTTGGCCATGGCCGACATCGATCTAACCTCGGCGGGCAGCAGCACGACGATCGGCGGCGTCATCATCAGCTACGGCGACCCGATCGGCTCGGGCACCGGGATCTATGACCCCTTCCTCGCCATCGACGACAACATCGGGGTGGAGGAGGGCTTCAACACTGACGCCACCGGCGTTCTCGACACCGACGCCAGCAAGACCAGCTCCCTGCGTGTGGCCGATGTGCCCGTCAAGGTGATCGGCGGCGTATCCTATCTCGAGTTCCGTCTGGACCTGAACGAGACCAACGCCAATCCTCTTGTCTCGCTCAACAGCATGAAGCTCTATTTTTCGTCGGCTCCCGCCGTGGCCTCCGACTACAACGCCGGAACGCAGGAACTGGGCGCAGGCTTCACCAAGGTGTTCGACCTGGACGCCGGCGGGGACAGGACCCTGCTGCTGAACGCTCACGCCTCGGGCAGCGGCAACGACGACTACATCTTCTACGTCCCCGTTTCGCTATTTAGCGGCGCCGACATAACGACGACCTATGTCAGCCTCTACGCCGAATTCGGGCGGCCGGGCACGGCCTATGGCGCCGATGATGGTTTCGAGGAATTCAACACCGAAAAGACCGCCACGATCGCGGGCGTGAAATTCCTCGACGCCAACGGCAACGGCGTCAGGGACGCCGGCGAGGTCGGGCTGGCGGGCTGGACGATCTTCGTTGACAGCAACAACAATGGCGTGCTGGACGCCGGCGAGCGCTCGACGGTCACCGACGCCAACGGCGCCTTCGCCTTCACCGGCATGCCGCTGTCGCTGGGAACGGTTCGCGTCGACGAGGTGCTCAAGGACGGCTGGACCCAGACCACGGGCGACTATGAAAGCGTCACCCTGTCCAAGCAGCAGACCTACAACATCGAGATCGGCAACCAGCCGATTCCGCCGCACATCGACGTGGTCAAGACGGCGGGCGTCCGCACCGACGTCACAGGCAATGGCGACAGCGCCGGCGACAGCCAGATCTTCAACTTCACGGTCACCAACACCGGGACCGTCAACCTGCTCAACGTCACCCTTGTCGATGACAACGGCACGCCGGGAACGGGCGACGACCTGGTCATCACCTTGTCGGGCTTGACCGACCGGGACGGCGATGGCCAGGCGGACGATCTGGCGCCTGGGGCCAGCGCCACGGGCAGCCTTTCGCACGTCTTCAGCCAGGCCGAGGTCGATGCGGGGACCTACACCAACACAGGCACGGCCACGGGCGTCTCGGCCAGTGGGCTGACGGCGACCGACACCGACCCTGAGACGGTGTCCCTGGCCCGCAATCCAGCCCTGAACATCACCAAGGACGCCAGCGTCCCTGGCGGGACGGCCAACGTGGTCGGCGAACTGATCGGCTACACGATCAGCGTCCAGAACACTGGCAATGTCACTCTAACGGGCGTCACCGTCTCCGATCCGTTCGTGTCGAACCTGGCCCCGGTGCTGGTGGGCGGCTTCAACAGCGGCGACCTGGACCACGACAACGCCCTGGATGTGACCGAGACCTGGCACTACACGGCCAACCACGCGGTGACCCAGGCCGAACTGGACGCCGGCGGCAACATCACCAACAT
>NZ_JAGIBH010000089.1 GCF_017744445.1 Caulobacter sp. | reverse complement strand
GTACTGGGCGGCCGCGCCTTCACGCAGGATCTCGACGGTTTCCAGGGCCGCGGTCGGGATGGTGTTGAGGTCGAACGGAGCCGAGCCGCGGCCGATCGAGCCGTTGATATTGACCAGCGCGGCGGTGTGGGCCCGGTGACCGTTCAGCAGCACCAGGGTCTGGTCGGGCGACAGGCCGCGCAGGGTGGCCGGACGCACCGAGTCGGTCCCGTCGGTTACGGCCGGGCGTGGGAAGTCCAGCGACGGCGCCACGTTGGAGAGCGCCTGGGCCAGTTCCGGCGTGCCCTGCCGGGTCAGGGCCTTGTTGTTGACGACGTCGACCGGGGAGACCGTGTCCAGGCGCGAACGCGCGACGCGGGTGCCGGTGACCACGATCTGGTCGACGGCGGTGCTCTCGTCGGCGGCGGGCGCGGCCGCATCCTGGGCGTGAGCCGCGCTGGCGACGGCGGCGACCGACGTGGCGGCCAGAAGGAAGTGTCTAAAACGCATAGCGAATCCCCTCGCTTTTGCTCCCGGTGGCGGTTGAGGCCTTTTTTGTCCGGAAGCGGAGGAGACCGTCTCCCCCTTGAGAAAGGATGGGAATGCGTGCGTTCGCCCGCAAGCTGAGCAATTCTTGACGACCACGCAGAAAAAAACGGCGCGGATTTCTCCGCGCCGTTTTTCCAGTTTTTCTGAGCTCTTACGAGGCCGACTTAGGCTTCGTAGTCGCCCTCTTGGGCGCCGGCGCCGCC
>NZ_JAGIBH010000088.1 GCF_017744445.1 Caulobacter sp. | reverse complement strand
GTCCAGGCGGGTCCGGTAGTCGGCGACCCGCTTGCCCTCGTCGGTGTCGGCGGCCAGGATCTTGGTCAGCGCGACCTTGGCTTCGCTATAGGCGGTGTCGATCTCGTCGCTGGCGGCCTTGGCTTCGGGCGACGCGCCGTCGTTGGCGATGCTGCGATAGGCGGCGTAGCCGATCGTCGCCACGCGGCGGTTGAAGCGCGAGCCCTCCAGCTCGGCCGGGGCGCGTTCCTCGACCAGCACCTTGGTGGCGGATTCGGCCACTCTCGACTGCAAGGCGCCGACGCCGGTGATCGCCAGGGCGACCACGGTCAGGATGACGGCCGGCAAGGCCACCTTGGTCGAAATCTTCAGATCGTCGAACTTCATCGCAAACCCCATGTCCGGTCGCGCCCGAAAAACGGGTACGGGCCCGGTCTTGAGATCAAAGACGGCCAGCGCCGTAAAAACGCGGTTAACTGCAAGGCTTTGAACGCCTTAAGCGACGGAATGTCACAGGCCGAAAAGCCCCTGAGGCTGGCGAGGTATGGCTTCAGTTCGCGCCCTAGCCGGCGGCGGGCGGGGCGCACCGGCGCACGTCTTCGCTTTCCCGCGCCAGGTCCAGGCACCATTCAGAAAGGGCGCGGACATAGGGTTTTCGGCCGGAACCCGCGGCGATCGTCTCCACCTGGCCACGGGCCTCCTCCGCCGTGGGAAAGTGCACGACCGTTCGGTACCAGCCGCCGCGCTTCAGGGT
>NZ_JAGIBH010000087.1:385-740 GCF_017744445.1 Caulobacter sp. | reverse complement strand
GTGGTCTGCGGCGAAGGGCGCGAGGGCGTCGGGCTGATGCTGTTCCTCGATCCCAAGGCCTGCTTGCGCATCGGCGATCCGGACGCGGTGAAGGCGGCGATCCGAACGGGCCTTGAGCGCCTGAACAGCCTGGCCAAGGGCGGCGGCAAGGTGGTCCGCGCCCTGATCCTGGACGGCGCGCCGGACGCGGCCAGCGGCGAGCTGACCGACAAGGGCTATATCAACCAGGCCCTGGCGCGGGAGCGCAGGCCGGCCGAGATGGAGCGGCTGTTCGCCGAGGAGCCGGATGACGGAGTGATGGTGTTTGGCTGACGCCGAGCCCCGCCCCACCCAGTCCGTCCCCCTGTGGGGGAGG
>NZ_JAGIBH010000087.1:0-375 GCF_017744445.1 Caulobacter sp. | reverse complement strand
TTGCGGGAGAAGGTGTCGGCGCAGCCGACGGGGGGAGTGATCGGCAGGCGGCCGCAACCCGGACCTTCAATCCTAATACTCCCCCCACCAGCCTTCGGCTGCCTCCCCCACAGGGGAGGAACTTGTCAGGCGCCGGCCTTCGCCTCGAGTGCTTTCACCACCCCCACGCAGATCAGCAGCTGCCCGAAGTAGTACAGCCCCCACACCGCCAGCCCCGTCGCGAAGTTGTCCGGCCACGGGCCGTTGCGGCCGAAGATGATCAGGTCAGAGACCACGAACATCAGCGCCCCGATCCCGACCCGGAAACGCGGGAAGCGGCTGATCCAGGCGGTCGCGGCCATCAGAGACAGGCCCAGGCTGTAGACCGCCACACCC
>NZ_JAGIBH010000086.1 GCF_017744445.1 Caulobacter sp. | reverse complement strand
AGACAGGTAGTAGGTCAGGTCCTCGGCGAAGAAGAGCAGCACCCAGGCCCAAACGGCGGTCATCGGGATCGTGAAGATGCGGTGCTCGTACACCCAGACCGTGGCGGCGAAGATCGCACCGCCTAGGATCGCGCCGGCGATGCTGCTGCCCAGACCCATGGTCAGGGACATGGCGGTGTCCTTGGCCTCGTAGCGGGCGTCGGCCTTACCCAGGCGCGCCAGGATGATCTCGAGGATCACGGCCAGCACGAAGAACGGGATGGCGAGCTGGACGGGGTCGACGGTCTTCATGCGAGCTCTCGCGGCGGCCAGGGGCCATCGTTCAAGGCCAGGCGTGGGGCGCCGTCGGCCGTCTTGATCGTCAGGAAGCCGTTGTCGGCCTTGGCGGCCAGGGCGGCGCCGAACGCCAGGTCGCGGGCCACATAGCCGTCGCCCTTGCGCCAGGCGATCAGGGCCCGATCGCCCGAGCGCGCCACCAGGCCCGCCCCGTCGGCGGCGATCCATAGGGCGTCGACGCGGTCGTCCGGGAACTCCATGGCCAGCAGGGTCCGCGCGCCGTCGGCGTCCAGCGGCGGCGTGGGACGCGGAATCCGCGCCCAGGCGGCGAGCGCCACCAGCAGGCTGACCGCGACGGCCGAGCCAAGCAATTGAATCAACAGCGCCTTGTCCAACGACGCTTCCTCCCAAAACTTGACGCCAGCGTCAGGCTCCACGGAGCCAGCGTCAAGAGCGAGATAGGCG
>NZ_JAGIBH010000085.1 GCF_017744445.1 Caulobacter sp. | reverse complement strand
GGCGCGGCGTTCCAGTCGAGGTCGAAGAACTCGCGCAGCTGGCCGCTCTCGGTCTGGATGAACTTGCCGAGGGCCAGATCACCGATCTCGTCGGCCAAGGCCCGCCACCTCGGATCGCTATCAACTTCGTTCCAGGCCAGCATGGCCTCGAACAGGTGCATGTGCGGGTTCGACTGCAGCGGCGCGGTCGGCGGGTTGGTCTGGTGGAAGCCGCCGGCCGGGTGCTTGCGTTCGACAAAAAGCTTATCGAGCACGGATACAGCGATCCCTTTGACCTCTTCAGCACGAGCCGGCAGCACTTTGGCCACCGCCGCCAAGGCGAACAAGGCGAAGGCTTGGTCATAGGTCTCCGCCGTATCGTCCAGGCTCTCGCCATTAGGTCCGATCAGGGCGCGAAACAGTCCATCCGGGCGTCGATATGTGGAGAGATAGTAGGCTAGACCATGCTCGACAGCCTCCCGCCACGGGCCGGTCCATCCCAAGTCACGGGCCAGCGCGTACGAGAAGATCTGGCGCGGCAGCACCCGGCCGCGACGCGGGCCATCGACGGGAACGCCCTCCAGGTCCAGCTTCTCGAAGAAGCCGCCCTTCGCGTGATCGGCCCCGATCGTCCACCAAAGCGGATAGGCCGCGTCCAGAGCCCAGCTTTTCAGACGATCGCGTAGACGCACGGCATCGACGAAGACGTTGGTCATCGCGTTCTCTAGATTTCCTGGTTGTACTTGCCGACCCGGTCACCCAGGCGC
>NZ_JAGIBH010000084.1 GCF_017744445.1 Caulobacter sp. | reverse complement strand
GGGGCGCAGCGCTCGATGGCGTCGATCGTCTTGGCGGCGGCTTTGCTTGACCCGGCTTGACCAAGCCGTCGGGGTTTGGCGACCAGATAGCCTTCTGAGTTGATGATGAGCAGAAGCCGCATCGCCCCCGCGCCTTGCGTGCAACGCCGCGCCTTGGCGTTCAGGCGCGCGGCCTTGACTGGATCATCGCCCCGGTACGAAACCGACGCCCGCGCGAATGGGTCATCGTCGCCGCCCGCCGACAGGCGAGGGCGCGCATTGGCATCGACCTGACCAGCGCCTCCGGCTGGCGCGTCAAAAAGCTCCGAAAGGCGGGTCAGCTTGGTCGAGGGCGCGGCCGCGAGCGGCTCGGCGACGGCAAGGCCCTTGTCGCTGAGCCTTTGTTCAAGCGCGGCCAGGTCATGTCGTGCGGTTGAAGGGTTTGGCGTTGAGGTCCGGGTCGGCGCGCCCGAGACCAAGGTCACCGTGACCGATTGGCCAAAGGCCGCGCCGGACGCCTTCGGCTCTGAGGGAAGCGCCACGAGCAGCCCGGCCACCGGCAGGAGATGGATGACGAGCGCGCCGAGCAGACGCGCGCCCCTGCTTCGCCAACGTTCCAATGCCAGCGCTTGGCTTGGGCGGGCACGCCGAAACGGGGAGGGCGGCGAGACTTCCATCGGATCTTGTACGCTCGTGTCCAGGCTCCCGGCGATTGTCGAGTTTAGCCTGGGCCGTAGACGTTGAGGACTTCGTAGGATTGTGACGTGCCG
>NZ_JAGIBH010000083.1 GCF_017744445.1 Caulobacter sp. | reverse complement strand
GCGTCGCCCGCGCCGGCGGCGCCACCGTGTTCCCGCAGGCGATCGGCATGGCCGCGACCTTCGACGTGCCGTTGATGGACCAGGTCGCCGTCGCGATCAGCGACGAGGCGCGCGCCAAGCACCATCGCGCGCTGGAACTGGACCAGCACGGCCGCTACCAGGGCCTGACTTTCTGGTCGCCGAACATCAACATCTTCCGCGACCCGCGCTGGGGCCGCGGCCAGGAAACGATCTTCGCCGTAGGTTTCCTGGCCGCGCGCATGGGCGTGGCCTTCGTCCGCGGCCTGCAGGGCGACGATCCGGCCACCGGCAAGCCGCTGGATCCGACCTACCGCAAGCTCGACGCCACCGCCAAGCACTTCGCCGTGCACAGCGGGCCGGAGGCCGACCGCCACACCTTCGACGCGCGGCCGAGCAAGCGCGACCTCTACGATACCTACCTGCCGGCGTTCGAGACGCTGGTCAAGGAAGCCAAGGTCGACGCGGTGATGGGCGCCTACAACCGCGTCTACGGCGAATCGGCCAGCGCCAGCCACTTCCTGCTGCGCGACCTGCTGCGCGAGCAGTGGGGCTTCAAGGGCTACGTCACCTCCGACTGCTGGGCGATCGTGGACGTGTGGAAGCACCACAAGATCGTCGACACCCGCGAGGCAGCGGCGGCGCTGGCCGTGAAGAACGGCACCGAGCTGGAGTGCGGCGAGGAATACGCCACGCTGCCGGCCGCCGTGCGCCAGGGTCTGATCAGCGAGGCCG
>NZ_JAGIBH010000082.1 GCF_017744445.1 Caulobacter sp. | reverse complement strand
GCCTCTTCCTGTGCGGCGATGACCTCTAGGCGCTGGACGTCGGTCATGCCGGGCTCCAGGCGCGGCAGAGCGTTCAGAGCGGCGCTCACAGGGCGATCTCGCGGCGTTCTTCGGCGCTGCGTTGGGCCAGGGCCAGCAGTTCCATAACCGCCAGGGCCTCGCGCGCCGGCACAGGGTTGGGGCCGTGGCCCGACAGGGCGTCGCGCAGGGCGGCGTAGTAGGCCAGGTAGTCGCCGGGAGCGCCCGGAATGGTCTGTGAGGTTGTGGCTTCGCCATCGGGCTTTGTCAGAACGCCTGGGCGGGGATCGGCGCCCCACCCCTCCGCACCCGGGACGACGCCAGCCTTGAGCGCGGCCTCCTGCGGGTCCAGGCCGTTCTTGATGAAACTGCCGGCGGTCCCGTGCACGGCCAGCCGCAGGTCGGAGGCGGCGGTCATCTGGCTGGCGTGCAGCAGCACGCGCAGGCGCGGATAACGCAGGACCAGGTGGAACCAGTCGGGAGCCACCCCGCCGTCCTTCTGGATCGCGACGTCGGCCGTGAGGGCCAGCGGCGGACCGAACAACTGCAGGGCCTGATCCACAAGGTGCGGGCCAAGGTCCAGCAAGGCTCCGGCGCCGGGCTTCTCGCGCCAGCGGTCGCGCACCAAGGGGCGATAGCGGTCGAAATGGCTTTCGAATTGGACGATCTCGCCCAGTTCGCCGGCGTCGACCAGGGCTTTCAGGGTCAGGAAGTCGCTGTC
>NZ_JAGIBH010000081.1 GCF_017744445.1 Caulobacter sp. | reverse complement strand
GCCGAGGCGTTGGACACGTCTCCGGCCAATGTGACCCGCTATGTGAATGAGCTGGAGGCGCGGCTAGGAACCCGATTGCTGAACCGCACCTCGCGCCGGCTTTCCGCGACCGAAAGCGGCCAGGCTCTCTATGAGCGTTGCCGAAGCATTTTGGACGAGGTCGCGGAGGCCGAGGCGATTGCTTCCTCGGCCTCGGTCCAGCCGCGCGGCCGACTGCGGATCAACGCGCCGCTCAGTTTCGGCGTCCAGCATCTGGCGCCGCTATGGGCCGGGTTCCTTGAGCGCTACCCCCTGGTGGAGCTCGAGGTCGACCTGATCGATCGCGTGGTCGACATCGTGGAGGAGGGCTACGACCTCGCCATCCGCATCTCGCGCAGCGGGTCCTCCAGCCATGTCGGGCGCAAGTTGGCGACTTCGCGCAACGTCCTATGCGCGTCACCGACCTATCTGGCGGCGCACGGGGCGCCGCGCGCGCCGGAAGACCTCAAGGACCACGCCTGCATCGGCTACGCCTACTGGTCCACGGCCGACGAATGGCGTTTCACCGACACTGATGGAAAGGCCCACGCGGTGAAGGTGCGGCTGCCCCTCAGGACGAACAATGGCGACACGGCCCGCGCCCTGGCGCTGGGAGGACGGGGCGTGATCGCGCAGCCGACGTTTCTGGTTGGCGATGACCTGCGGACTGGCCGGCTGGTGCGGCTGATGCCCGACTTCCACATGGCCGATATCGCCATCCTGGCCGTCTATGCCAGCCGCCGCCATCTGTCTGCGAAAGTC
>NZ_JAGIBH010000080.1 GCF_017744445.1 Caulobacter sp. | reverse complement strand
GGTCTCCAGCGTGACGTCATCGACATGGCGCGCATAGGGCAGATGCGCGCCCGCAGGCTTCTCGCGCCGGGCAAAGCCGGGCGAGCCCGGCCCGGCGGGCTCACGCTGCGCTGCCGGCTTCTTCAGGGACGATAGGAATTGCATTGCCAGAACGCGAAGTTCCTGACCCGCGGGCAGTAGCGTACCCGCGCAATCCACAGATCGAAAAAGCGCGGCTCGCGCAGGCATACCAGCGCACCGACGAGATGGATCACGAGGCCGGCGAGGAGCACCTTGAAGCTCTTGAACATCAGGAACAGCTCAACGGTGAGGATCGCGTTGATCACGAAGTAGCTGTAGGTGACGCCCGCGAACATCTGCGGGCGGGTCAGCGCTACGAACAGCGTGTCTCGGCGTAATTCTTCTGCCACTGCGCCCCCTTCATCGCGCATCCCCCTGGCGCGATTCTCTATTCATACCTTCATCACCGCAAATCGAACGATAGCAATCGGAAATGGGCCAAAACGCGCCGGGACGAAGAGCGATCACTCAAGCCCAGAGGTGACCCTCGCCGCCGAATTACGCTCGCTTAAAGTGAAATTCCGTTCCCTCCAACGACCCGGTTCAGATTAAGCGCGAGAGAAATAATTAGCGCACCGTCACCGCAAACTATGTTGCGGCCCAAGTGCGCGCGGAAAATGCAACCTTGCGACCCTCTCATAGTTGAATTCAAACCGAGCGATCCGGGTAGATTTGATGTTAGCGGCGAAGCCGATCAGTAC
>NZ_JAGIBH010000007.1 GCF_017744445.1 Caulobacter sp. | reverse complement strand
CGGTAAGCGAGCCGAAACACAAACAAACCTTACGGTCTCCGGGTTCGCCCGGCCGTTCCGTCGCCTCCCCAATCCACTCGTAGCCGTTCGGGCGCGGGATCGATCAGCCATGGCCGCGCAAGCTTGCCCACAGCGAAACTCCATCCGTTTTCAGACGAAGCCGGTTTCATCCTGCCCTGAAAGGGCCTAGGTAAGCCTCAACCTGAGCATAACTTACCACCAGGGACGAGGATTATGGACGACGCGGGCGCGAGCCTCCAGGCGACGATGGCGGGGATGGGCCGGACGGCTCGTGAGGGCGCGCGCGCGCTCCGCCTCGCCACGCCAGAGCAGCGCACCGCCGCCATCCAGGCCATGGCCGCCGCGATCCGCGAGGACGCCGCCGCCATCCTGGCCGCCAACGCCAAGGACCTGGCCCGCGCCGGCGCCAACGGCCTGACCGCCCCGATGCAGGAACGCCTGCTGCTGGACGAGAAGCGCCTGGAAGGCGTGGCCGCCGGCGTGGAAGCGGTCGCCGCGATCCCCGACCCCATCGGCGTGGCCACCTCGCGCTGGACCCGGCCCAACGGCCTGGACATCGCCCGCGTCCGCACGCCGATCGGCGTCATCGCCATGATCTATGAGAGCCGCCCCAACGTGACCGCCGACGCGGCCGCTTTGTGCGTGCGCTCGGGCAATGCGGTGATCCTGCGCGGGGGGTCCGAGTGCATCCACTCTAACCTCGCCATCCACGCTGCGATCGAGCGCGGCCTGAAGGCCGCTGGCCTTCCCGCCGCCGCCGTCCAGATCGTCAAGACCCCGGACCGCGCCGCCGTCGGCGCCATCCTGTCGGGCCTGGACAAGGCCATCGACCTGATCATCCCGCGCGGCGGCAAGAGCCTGGTCGCCCGCGTCCAGGCCGAGGCCCGCGCCCCCGTGCTGGGCCACCTGGAAGGCCTGAACCACGTCTTCGTCCACGCGGGCGCCGACGTGAAGAAGGCCGTCGACATCGTCGTCAACGCCAAGCTGCGCCGCGTGTCGGTCTGCGGCGCGGCCGAGACCCTGCTGGTCGACAAGGCCGCCGCTGAAAAGCTGCTGCCGCCCATCGCCGACGCCCTGATCAAGGCTGGCTGCGAGCTCCGTGGTGACACGGCCGCGCGCGCCATCGAGCCGACCATGAAGAAGGCGACCGTCGAGGACTGGACCACCGAATACCTGGCCCCGATCCTGGCCGTGGCCGTGGTCGACGGCGTGGCGGGCGCGGCCCAGCACATCGGCACCTACGGCTCGGGCCACACCGACTCGATCATCACTGACGACGCCGGCGCCGCCGACGCCTTCGTCAACGAGGTCGACAGCGCCATCGTCCTGGTCAACGCCTCGACCCAGTTCGCCGATGGCGGCGAGTTCGGCTTCGGGGCCGAGATCGGCATCGCCACCGACAAGCTTCACGCCCGCGGCCCGGTGGGGGCCGAGCAACTGACGACGTTCAAATATGTGGTTCGCGGGACCGGCCAGACTCGTCCCTGAGGCCGGCCGGCCGAGCGCACAACGCCTGGGGTTCCACCTGGAGCCCGGGATGCGCGTCGGCCTGTTCGGCGGCAGCTTCAACCCGGCGCACGAGGGCCACGCCCACGTGGCCGAGACGGCCATGCGCCGTCTGGAGCTGGACCGCGTCATCTGGCTGGTGTCGCCGCAAAACCCGCTGAAGTCCTCGCATGAAACTCGCCCCGTGGCCGAGCGCATGGCCAATGCCCGCCGCTGGGCGCGCGGTTCGGGGATGATCGTCTCGGACGCCGAGACGCGCCTGGGCTCGCAATACACGATCGACACTTTGCGAGTGCTGAGGGCGCGCTATCCCGGCGTGAAGTTCGTCTGGGTGATGGGCGCCGACAGCCTGGCCACCTTCCACCGTTGGCGCGGCTGGACCCAGATCATGCGCGAAGTGCCCGTGGCGGTGATCTCGCGCCCGTGGATCGCGCTGAAGGCCCGCACCGCCCCGGCCGCCCGCCGCTTCGCCTTCGCCCGCTGGCCCGCCAGCGCCGCGGCCAAGCTGCCCGACGCCAAGTCGCCGGCCTGGGTCTACCTGACCGGGCCCCTGAACTTCGCGTCCTCGACGGCGATGCGCGCACGGCAAAAGGGCGTCAAATAGAGCCCACGGCGCAGCTTTTGGGCGTTGCCCGAAAGCCTCGACTAGCGACGGCGATCGCCGTTCGGCCATCACCCTCTCACTTTTCGCCCAATTCCGTGCTATGGGGGATATCCACAGCGACCCCATAAGGAGCAATACGCTGCGTAGCGACCCCGCGCTTAGTGCGCACGAAGGCCCGGCCGGCGCCGAGTCCTCGACTGAATCCCCGGGCCTGAGTCTGCCCCTGGACCTGAAGGCGCTGGAGCGCCTGATCCTGGAACGCCTCGACGACGACAAGGCCCAGGACATCGTCCACATCGATCTGGCTGACAAAAGCTCGGTCGCCGACAGCCTGATCGTGGCGTCGGGCCGTTCGCACCGTCACGTCGGCGCTCTGGCCGACCACCTGCTGCGCGCGCTCAAGGAAAACGGCTACGGCAAGGCGCGGGTCGAAGGCCTGCCGCATTGCGACTGGGTGCTGATTGACGCCGGCGACGTCGTCATCCACCTGTTCCGTCCCGAAGTGCGCAGCTTTTACAACATCGAGAAGATCTGGGCCGTCGACGCCCCGCACCGTACGGCCGCGAACTGATCTTCCAAATAAGCCGCTCATCCCCGCGAAAGCGGGGACCCGAGCTGGCTCTCGGGCAGTAGCGCCGACAGCGATCAACCCACCAACGCCGCTTGGGTCCCCGCTTTCGCGGGGATGAGCGGAGTTGGGGGATATCATCCATGAAGATCACCATCCTCACCGTCGGAAAGCTCGGCCGCATGGTCGAGGCGCAGCTGGCCGTGGACTATGCGTCCCGCGCCACCGCCTCGGGCCGCGCCCTGGCCCTGGGCCCCGTGGACATCCTCGAGGTCGAGGCCAGGAAGCCCGGCAAGGCCGCCGAGGCCGAGGTGCTGCGCCCGCATCTGGAGGGCGCCTATGTCATCGCCTGCGACGAACACGGCAAGGCCTGGAAGAGCCGCGCCTTCGCCGGTCACCTGGCCAAGCTGCGCGACGACGGCAATCGCCGCGTGGTGTTCCTGATCGGTGGGGCCGACGGCCTGGATCCTTCGATCCTGTCGATCGCCAATGAGACCATGGCCTTCGGGATCCAGACCTGGCCGCACGCCATGGCCCGGGCGATGCTGGCCGAGCAGATCTATCGCGCCGCCACCATCCTGTCGGGCTCGCCCTACCATCGCGATTAGGGCAGTAAGGCCCTGATGCTTCGTCGCCCTGTCGCCATCGGCCTGATCGCCATCGCCCTCGCCGTCCCCACGGCCGTGGTCGGCTGGCAGCGCGCCGACCGGGCGGTCGAGGCCCAGCGCGCCAAGGACCGCCAGACCGCCGCCGATACGCGTCGCGAGATCCAGGACCTGCGGACCGAGCTGGACCGCCTGGACCACGCCCGCATCACCGCCGGGGCCGATGTCGACGCCAAGCGCGCGCGGCTGGAGGCCCTGAACGCCCGCGAGCGCTCGATCCTGGCCGATCTGGGCGTCAACCGGCAGCGACTGTCGCTGCTGCTGTCGGCGCTGCAGCTGTTCCGCCGCGATCCGCCGCCGGCCCTGCTGGTCGCGCCCGACAACGCCCGCGACGCGGTGCGGGCCGCGATCCTGATCCGGGCCATGACGCCCGACCTGCAACGCCGCGCCGACGCCTATGCCCGCCAGGCCACCGCCGTCGGGACCCTGCGCCGCGAGGCCGCCGCGGCCTCGGCCGAGCTCTTCACCGCCGAGAGCGTGGTCGCCGACCGCAAGGGCGAGATCGAGCGCCTGATCATCGAGAAGACCCAGCTGGAGCGCGCCTACGCCCACGAGGCCCTGACCGAGGAAAACGAGCTGCGCACCCTGGGCGTGCTGACCGACGGCCTGGGCCGCGTGGAGGCCACCGGGCCGCTGCACCTGCGCAGCCCCGTCGCCGGGGCCATCGTTCGCCGCTTCGGCGCGGAGATGCCGGCCGGCGGCAAATCCCCCGGCCTGACCCTGCGCGTCGACAAGGGCCTGACCGTCACCGCCCCCGCCGCGGGCACCGTCGAATATGCCGGCGCGCTGAATGGCTGGGGCGCGGTGCTGATCCTGCGATCACAAGGCGCCTACCACCTGGTCCTCGCCGGCCTCGACCAGATAACGGCCGCTCCCGGACAATCTGTCGCGGCGGGCGCCCCCATCGGGAAGATGCCGGATCATGTATCTTCCGATCCGGAGCTCTATCTGGAGGTCCGCGAGAACGGCGAGCCGGCGGACCCGGAGCGCTGGCTCAAACAAGAGTCGCGATAGACGACTTTTTCAGTAATGGTGGCCGTAATTCTACCGGCTGCCATTGTTAGTGGTTGGACGGGGCTAAACACGGTTTGCGACGCCGCGCGTCGCCAGGGAGCCTTCTGGGCCTTAATGCGCAAGTATCTGCTCATCGGAGTTTCGGCCTTCGTCCTCGGTGCGGGGGCCATGGCCTATGTCAGTCCCATCGCCCAGGCGAACAACGCCCCCAAGACCAAGACCTACAAGATGCTGGAGCTCTTCGGCGACGTGCTGGGCACGGTCGAGGACCAGTACGTCACCGAGGTCGACGACAAGAAGCTGATCGAGGCGGCCCTGGACGGCATGCTGACCAGCCTGGACCCGCATTCTGGCTACCTGTCGCCCGACAGCTATGAAGACATGCAGGACACCACGCGCGGTGAGTATGGCGGTCTCGGCATCGAGGTCACCAGCGAAGACGGCGTCGTGAAGGTCATCTCGCCGATGGACGGCACCCCGGCCTCGCGCGCGGGCATCCAGGCCGGCGACTACATCACCTCGGTCAACGGCCAGAGCGTGCTGGGCCTGACGGTCAACGAGGCCGTCAAGCAGATGCGCGGCACGGCCGGCGAGCCGGTCACCCTGACCATCGCCCGCGACAAGACCGACCCGTTCGACGTGAAGCTGATCCGTGAAGTGATCAAGCCCAAGGCCGCCATCGCCAAGATGGAAGGCGACTACGGCTATGTGCGTCTGCCCGGCTTCAACGAGAAGGCCACCGACGCCCTGGTCAGCTCGATCAGCGACCTGAAGACCAAGAACCCCAAGATGAAGGGCCTGATCCTCGACCTCCGGAACAATCCGGGCGGCCTGCTGGATCAAGCCGTCGGCGTGGCCGACGTGTTCCTGGACGGCGGCGAGGTGGTCAGCCAGCGCGGCCGCGACCCGCGCAATATCCAGCGCTACAACGCCCGCGCGGGCGACATGCTGAACGGCCTGCCGATGGTGGTGCTGATCAACCAAGGCTCCGCGTCAGCGGCGGAAATCGTCGCCGGCGCCCTGCAGGATCGCCACCGCGCCGAGCTGGTCGGCCTGACCAGCTTCGGCAAGGGTTCGGTGCAGACCGTGATCCCGCTGCGCGGCGGGGCCGACGGCGCCCTGAAGCTGACCACGGCCAAGTACTTCACGCCGTCGGGCCGCTCGATCCAGAAGACCGGCATCGCCCCGGATCTCGAGGTCGCGCAGACCCGCGACCAGGCCCAGGACATTGCCAACCGCGTGTGGTTCAGCGAAGCCAGCTTCAAGAACGCGCTGAACGCCGACGAGGGCAAGACCCGCGTCGCGCCGCACGCGCCGGCCGAAGCGCCCCCGACGGGCTTCGACGACAAGAAAGAGGACTTCCAGCTGCAACGCGCCATCGCGGTGCTCAAGTCCGGCGGCGTGGCCAATACGCCCAAGCTGCCCAAGCCGGCGGCCAAGGTCGCCGAGGTCACCGCCAAGGCCGCCGCCGCGGCCGGCAAGCCGATCACCGAGAACAAGTAAGGCTCCGTGGCCTAGACTTGAACAGCGCCGCTCCGGGAGACCGGGGCGGCGTTTTTCGTGTCCGCTCCCAGGGTGAGGCCGTATTCGACGAAGGCCGTCTCGCGCGCCCAGCCCAGGCCTTCGTACAGCGCCTGGGCGCGGCGGTTGTCGACGCCGGTGACCAGGGAAAGGCCCACGGCCCCGGCCTCTCGAGCATGCGAGACGCCCGCCTCGACCAGCGCCCGCCCGACGCCGCCACGCCGGCGATCGTCCGCCACGTACAGGTCGTTGAGTACGAAGGTCCGCGCTGCCCGCACCGACGAGAAGCCGGGATAGAGCTGCACGAACCCGATGGCCTCGCCGCCATGGAAGGCCACGAACACCACCGACTCGTCCCGCTCCAGCCGCTCGCTGAGGAAGGCCTTCGCCCGCTCGAGGTCGGCGGGCTGGCCGTAGAACTGGCGATAGCGGTCGAACAGCGGGGCCAGGATCGGAAGGTCCGCCGCCAGGGCGCGCCGGATGATCATGCCGAGACCTTCGAATAGCGCATGATCCAGTTGGTCTCCCAGCTCGCCCCGCCATCGGGCGAGAAGGCCTGGTCCCACTGGGCCTCGCCCGGCGACAGCGAGCGGAACTGGCCGCGCACCTTGATCGGCCGCCCCTCGAAGGTCTCGTCCGACAGGAAGGTCCCGACGCCATTGGCAAAGCGCCCGATGCCCGGCGGACCGATCTCGTGCGGATTGGCGGCGCTGAGGGTCCAGTCGGCCCAGGTGTCGGTGTTGGCGTCATAGGCCCGCAGGCCCATGCCCGCCGTCGGGCCGCTGGCCCGCATAGCCTTGCTCTCGTTGAGATTCACCACCCCGCCCAGCAGGGCCTGGCAGGTCGTGGTCCCGTCGAACTCCTCCCAGTCGTTGTTCCCCGCCAGCCGCTTGCGTAAGCGGCGGTGGCGCACGGTCCAGGCGCCGATGAAGAAGTCGAAGTCGTGGATCGAGCCCCTGCCCTCACCGGCGAAGGCCTCGCGGGCGGCGATCAGGCCCGGCGTGGCCAGGACGAGGCCCATCAAGTCGCGGCGACACAGGTCCATCAGCCGATCTTCTCGAAGTCGGTATACCAGTTGACCTCCCAGGTCCTGCCGCCGTCGGGCGAGAAGGCCTGCTCCCAGTGGGCGCCGGTCGCGGTGATGTTCGACCAGGTGAAGCGCACCTTGATCGGTTTCCCACGCAGGGTGTCGTCGGCGTAGAAGGTTCCGACGCCGTTCACGAACCTGCCCTTCACCGGCGTGTCCATGACGCCGGGCTTGCGGGCGTCCAGCCACCAGATGGCCCACTCGCCGGTCGCGGGGTCATAGGCCCGCGTCGTCAGGCCCCAGTAGTCGCCGTCGGGCAGGCGCAGCAGGTTGTCGTCGGCATTGCCCTGGCCGTTCATGGTCTTCCACCAGACCTGCTCGCCGGTGAAGGTCTCCCAGCGGGTGTCGCCGACCAGGCGCTCTTTCAGCCGGCGGTGCGTGGCCTTCCACTTGCCGACCCGCAGGTCGAAGGCAGTCAGGCCGGACAGGTCCTGCTTGGCGGCGGCCTTGGGCTTGATGTTGTCCTGGTCGGCCCAGGCCGGCGCGGCCAGCAGCAAAGCCGCCAGCAAACCCAATGCGATCGATCGATTCATGGCGTCCTCCCTCTCTGGTGAGGGTTTTGGAGCCGCTGCCGGGCGCGAACGAGAGCCAATCCCGACGAACCTCGGGGCGCCAACGGGGACCGCTTGAGCTCTCGCCCGGCGACGCGCACAAAGAGCCGATGAGCGTCGTCCTGGAACTGCCGCTGCAGCTGCCGCCCGCCGGGTCGCGCGACGTGCGCCGCCGGCTGCACGAGCAGCTGAAGGCCGCGATCCTGGACGGCCGCCTGGCGCCCGGCCTGCAACTGCCGGCCAGCCGCGCCCTGGCCGAGCAGTTGGGCCTCTCGCGCAACACCGCCATGGCCGTCTACGACCTGCTGCTGAGCGAGGGTCACATCGTCTCCAAGCCCGGCGCGGGGACCTTCGTGGCCGGCGGCGCGACGAAGTCGCCGCTGGGACCGGCCACGCGCCCTGAGGCGGCCTTCAACCTGCGCCCCGGGCGTCCGGACGCCAGCGCCTTTCCGTTCGACATCTGGGGGCGGCTGACGGGCCGGGCGCTGCGCCAGTTCGGCCGCGCGGGCGGGGTCTATCGCGAGCCCGCCGGCCACCCGGCGCTGCGTGAGGCGATCGCCGGCCACCTGTCCTTCGCGCGCGGCCTGGCCTGCGCGGCCGAGGATGTGATCGTCACGGTCGGGGCCCAGCAGGCCTTCGACCTGGTGGCCCGCACCCTGGCCGGTCCCGGCAAGACCGTCGTGGTCGAGGATCCCGGCTACCCTGCCGCCCGCGAGGCCTTCGCCGCCGCCGGGGCGCGGGTCGTGGCCGCGCCGGTCGATCGCGAGGGGCTCGTCATCGAGGCTCTGCCGGAACATGCCGCCCTCGTCTGCCTGACGCCCTCGCAGCAGTACCCTCTGGGTCCGTCGCTCTCGCCCGCCCGCCGTATCGCCTTGGCGGACTGGGCGTCCCGTAACGACGCCCTGTTGGTCGAGGACGACTATGGCGGCGAGTTCCGCTTCGAGAGCCCGCCCCAGCCGCCCCTGAGGGCGCAGGATCCCGACGGACGGGTGGTCTATGTCGGCACCTTCTCGCAGAGCCTGCTGCCGGCCCTGCGGATCGGCTTCGTGGTCGCTCCCGCGCGGGCCCGCGACGCCCTGCTGGCCGCCCGCGAGCGCAGCGACTGGCACGGCCCGGCCATCGAGCACGCCACCCTGGCCGCCTTCATCGCCGAGGGCCACCTGGCCCGCCACGTGCGACGGATGCGGCGGGTCTATGCCGAGCGGCGCACCACGCTGCTGGACACCCTGGCCGCCCACGCCGGCGGCAGGCTGGAGCCGATCCCCGCCCCGGCCGGCCTGCATATCACCGCCCTGCTGGCCCCGTCCGCCGACACCCACACCATCGTCGCCCGCGCCGCCGCCCTGGGCGTCGCCGTCGACCCGCTGGAGACCTACGCCGCCGAGCGCGCCTCGCCGCCCGGCCTGGTCCTCGGCTTCGGCCAGATCGAGGCGGCGCGGATCGACGAGGCGGTCCGCCTGCTCGTCAAAGCCATCGGCTAGCCGCGACGTCGCGCCGCGCCGCCAACGCGGTTCGGCAGCATCTCGTTAACCATATGTTCGAAGCTTCCCGACTAGCCTGAGCGGGTCATGGCCGTCACCTTCTCGCGCAAGCCCGCCTATGCCGCCGCCGCGCCCGCTTCGGGCGGGACCGGCGACCTGCGCGCCAAGCTGATGGCGGCCGTCAGCAATCCCTATATCGCCGCCAGCGGCGCGGCCGTGCTGTTCCTGGCCTCGCTGGCGACCCTGGTGCTGATCACCAGCGACCCGCACGCCGGCTCGCCGGTGATTCGCCTGGAACTGACCAAGATCGGCGCTACCAAGAACGCCCCCGACGGCTGGCGCGAGGCGTTGGGCGGCGATCCGGCTCACGAGGCCGAGTTCACGCCGGGCCAGATGGGCCTGTCGCGCAATCCGTTCGCGCCCGTCCCGGCCGAGGCCGAGGGCGAGACGCCGCTTGCCGCGGACCCGCAGAACCTGCCGCCAATCCAGCCGGGTCCGGGCCTGGCCCAGGCCCCGATCGCCGGTCTGACCGCACCGGGTCCCGGCGGCGGCCCCCTGCCGATCATCGGCGCGGACGGCCGCACGGCCGCCGAGGCCTATGCCCGCCCGTTCCAGCCCAATGGCCGCCCCAAGGTGTCGGTGGTCATCGGCGGCCTCGGCCTCAACGCCCAGACCACCCGCGCGGCGATCGAGACCCTGCCCGGCGAGATCACCCTGTCGTTCGCGCCCTATGCCGAAGGCCTGCAAGGCTGGATCGACCTGGCCCGCGCCCACGGCCACGAGGTTCTGCTCGAGACCCCGATGGAGCCGGCCGACTATCCGGCCAACGACCCGGGCCCCTACACCCTGATCGCCGCCAACCGGCCGGAAGACACCGTGCGCAAGCTGGAATGGCTGATGTCGCGCGCCACCGGCTATTTCGGCCTGTCGAACTATCTGGGCGCCCGCTTCGTCGACAGCGACCAGGCGATGGGCGCCTTCAACGCCGTGCTGAAGGCCCGCGGCCTGGCTTTTGTCGACGACGGCCTGGCCGCGCGTCGCGCCGGTCCGATCCCCCGCGCCTCGGCCGATCGCGTCATCGACGACGAGCTGTCGGCCGGCGCCATCGACACCCAGCTGCGCGCGCTGGAGAACGGCGCGGCCGGTCGCGGCCAGTCGCTGGGCTCGGGCTTCGCCTATCCGGTGACCATCACCCAGGTCCGCATCTGGGCCGCCGGCCTGCAAGCGCGGGGCCTGCAACTGGCGCCGGCTTCGGCCCTCGCCCACCGGTAAAACTGGCGCACCACGACAAGTCGTGGAACAAAGCTCGTCATGAGCGAGCGTGAGTATCCCAAGCATCGTCCCAATGTCGGCGTGGTCCTGTTCCATCCCGATGGCCGCGTATGGCTGGGCCGGCGCTATCGGCAGGCCCCGCCATACAACTGGCAATTCCCGCAAGGCGGGGTCGACGACGGCGAGGACCTGGAAGCCGCCGCCCGTCGCGAGCTGGCCGAGGAGACCGGCGTCAGCTCCGTCGAGCTGCTTGGCCGCACCGAGGGCTGGATCGCCTACGACTTCCCGCCCGAGATCCTGGCCGACAAAAAACACTCGCGCGGGTGGCTGGGCCAGAAGCAGGTCTGGTTCGCCTATCGCTTCATCGGCGCGGAGTCCGAGATCGATCTCGAGGCTGACGAACACATCGAGTTCGACGCCTGGAAATGGGGCAGGCTCGACGAAACGCCCGAACTGATCGTACCCTTCAAGCGTGGCGTCTACGAAGCAGTGGTCGCCGCCTTCGCGGGGTACGCGCGCGGCGTCTGATCTGGCGCTGTGGCGCGGGGGAGAACGGTATGGCGGATACGGTTCTGCTGATTCACGGCTACGGGTGCGCGGGGGACGTCTGGGACCCCGTCGCCGCACGCCTGCGCGCCGAAGGCTATCACGTGGTGGCCCCCACTATCCGCTCCGCCGTACGGACGGTCGAGGGTCCCCGCGCGGGCCTGGCCGGCCTGACCCTGGCCGACTACGTCGCCGAGATGAGCGCCCTGGCCCAGACCCTGGCCAAGGAGAACGGCGGCCAAAAGCCGATCGTCATCGGGCACTCGATGGGCGGCCTGATCGCGCAGAAGATCGCCGAAGCCGGCCACGCCGCCGCCATCGCCCTGTTCGCGCCCGGCTCGCCCGCCGACGCACGCGGCAAGCCGAAGCTGTCCCCGGTCTTCACCTTTTTGAACATGGCCCTGCAATCCAAGCCCGAGACCAAGGCGGGCAAGATGTGGAAGACGGGCTTCAAGTTCGGCGTCATGAACGCCGTGCCGGCCGAGCGCCACGACGGCCTCTACGCCAAGATGGTCTATGACAGCGGACAGGTGCTGGCCGACCTGGCCTGGCCGCACAAGGACCCCCACAAGACCGCCCATGTCGACGCCAGCAAGGTCACCGTGCCAGTACTGGTGATGGCGGGCGCGCTGGATCGCACGACTCCCGTCGAGGACGTCCGCCTCGTCGGCAAGAAGTACGCCGGCGCCGACTACCGCGAATACCCCCACAACGCCCATTATCTCATAGATGAGCCGAACACGATGAGCATCCTCTCCGACCTGATCGCCTGGCTGAGCGGCAAGAAGCAGACGCCGGCGGCTCCCGCCGCGACTGCCCCCACGCCGGCTCCCGCCCCGAAGCCGGAACCGGCTCCGACACCCGCGCCCGCCCCGGCGCCCGAACCCGTGAAGGCGGCCGAACCGGCCCCGGTCGCGGCGGCTCCGGCGCCCGCGCCGACCCCAGCTCCGGCGGCGAAGGCTCCGGCCAAGCCGAAGGCGCCCGCCAAACCGAAGGCCGAGGCCAAGCCGGCCGCCGCCAAGGCTCCGGCCGCGAAGGCCGCGCCGAAGGCTCCGGCGGCCAAGGCCGCTCAGAAGGCCCCTGCGGCGAAGGCCGCTCCGAAGGCCAAGGCTCCCGCCGCCGAGAAGGCCGCGCCGGCGCCCAAGGCCGCCGCGCCGAAGAAGGCTGCCGCTCCGGCCGCTAAGGCTCCCGCCGCCAAGGCCCCGGCCAAGGCTGCTCCGGCTCCGAAGGCCGCCGCCAAGCCGGCCGCCAAGGCCGCGCCCGCCCCGAAGGCTGCCGCTAAGGCTGCTCCGGCCGTCAAGGCTCCGGCAGCGAAGGCTCCTGCCAAGGCCGCTGCTCCGAAGGCTGCGGCAGCCCCGAAGGCCGCCACCGCTAAGCCGGCTGCCGCCAAGGCCCCCGCCGCTCCGAAGGCGGCGGCAGCTCCCAAAGCCGCGGCCGCCAAGAAGCCTGCGACAAAGGCGCCCGCCAAAACCTCGCCCAAGGCCGCGAAGTAAGTGTAGGCTGACCCCGCCGGCCGCTTCGCCGGCGGGGTATCTACCAGGGCGTCCATGCGCGCACCCGTGATCATGGTCCACGGCGCTTTTTGCGGCGGCTGGACCTTCGACTCCTTCCGCCAGCCCTTCGAGGCGGCGGGTCATCGCGTGCTGGCGCCCGACCTTATCGGTCATGATGGCGCGAGCAGCGCCGCCGGCGTGTCGATGAACGACTACGCCCGCCAGATCGCCCGCCTGGCCCAGACCTGCGAAACACCGCCGATCCTGATCGGCCACTCCATGGGCGGCCTGGTCGCCCAGATGGCGGCTTCACGCGCCAAGATTTCCAAGCTGATCCTGCTGGCTCCCTCGGCGCCTTGGGGCGTGTCCGGCGCCAGCCTGGAAGAGGCCGTGTCGGCCGTCAGCCTCTACACCTTCGGCCCCTACTGGCTGCAGGCCATCGCGCCCGACTACGGCGTCGTGCGCCGCTATAGCGTCGACAAGCTAGCCCGCCCCGAGCGCAAGGCGATCTTCGCCCGCATGACGGCCGAGAGCGGCCGGGCGCTGTGGGAGACGCTGAACTGGTGGCTGGACCCGTTCATGACGACGTCGGTCTCAGCCCCGGGCTGCCCGGTGCTGGCCATCGCCGGCGGCCAGGACGTGATCCATCCGCCGGCCACGGTCCGCCAGACGGCCGCGCGTCTGGGCGGCGCCGTCGAGGTGTTCCCGCAGATGAGCCACTGGCTGCCCGGGGAACCGGGGTGGGAGCAGGTGGCGGAGCGATGCCTGGCGTTTATCGCGGCCGAGGACAGGGCCGCGGCCTAACCTCCAAATCCGTTTCCCCGGCGAAAGCCGGGGCCCAGATCGAACCCTGAGCGCCCCCAGAACCGGCAAAGGCTGGTGGCGCGAACACCCCAGCCTCTCCGGATGAATCTGGGCCCCGGCTTTCGCCGGGGAAACGGATTTGGAGTGGAAGGCCTACAGTCTAAGCCGCCGGAGAAAACACCTTCAGCCCCAGGATGCCGGCCACGATCAGGCCCAGGCACACCAGCCGCGCGGCGGTCGCCGGCTCCTTGAACAGCACGATGCCGACGATGGCCGTGCCGACCGCGCCCACGCCCGTCCAGACGGCATAGGCCGTGCCCAATGGCAGGGTCTTCACGGCCCAGCCCAGCAGGCCCATGGACAGCACCAGGCTGACGCCGGTGAGCACCGTTGGCACAAGCCGCGTGAAGCCCTCGGTGTATTTCAGGCCGACGGCCCAACCGATTTCGAACAGACCGGCGATGAAGAGAATGATCCAGGCCATGACGAGCCCCTTTTCAGGTGGGGTCGTCCCCGGACAAAGCAAAAGGCGCGAGGGTCGTCCCTCGCGCCTTCGCTTAAATAGGTCCGCCTGAGGGGCGGATCAACCGGTTAGCGGCTGGTGGTGCTGTACAGGATCTGGGCGCGCTCGAAGTTCTTGCCGACCGAGGTCTCGTCCAGCTTCTTCAGGCGCATGAACACCAGGCCGGCGTGACCGCCAGCCCAGGCGTCGTCCCACGACACGGTGAAGCGGCGGAAGTCGCTGCCGACGGTCTGGTCGTTACGGATCAGGCGCAGCTGCGGGCTGTTTTCCCAGGTCGCGTAGTCGTGCAGGGCGTTGGCCAGTTCCTGGGCCTGCTCGGGGGTCTGCGCGTAGTCGATGGTGACCGTGCAGACGTTCTTGTTCGAGCCGGGGTTATCCAGGGTGATGTTGTAGGGCTTCTCAAGCGCCAGGACCCACTGTTCCTTCTTCTTCTTGAAGCCGTAGTCCTTGACCAGCTGGGCGAAGTCGCCGCCGGCGACCGACGGCTTGCAGACCTTGTCCAGCACGTCCATCAGGCGGACCGACAGCGGATCGGTGGTGCGCGGACCACGGACCGGGGCGGTGTAGGTCTCGGCCGGAGCAGCGCCGGCGGCCGGCGCGGCGACGGGCGGAGCGGCTTGATCAGCCGGAGCAGCGGCCGGGGCAGCTTGATCGGCCGGAGCCGCGGCAGGAGCGGCGGCGGGAGCGGCGGCAGGAGCCGGAGCAGTTTCCTGGGCAACGGCGGCGGTCGAGACCGCACCGAGGGCGATCAGGCTGACGAGCGCAAGGCGCATAGGCTGGATATCCCCAACAAGACGAGAGGTCGGCATTAAAACCGACAGGCGGTCCCTCGCAACCCTTATGGCTACCGATTGAGGCGGAGATTGGGTCACAAGTGTAATTTTTTCGCTTGCCGCACGAAAACGCCCCCGATCCGGGTGGAACGAGGGCGTTTCGAAAGCGTCAGCGTCGGCGAAGCTTAAGCCGCTTCGACGGCGTGTTCGGCCAGGATGGTCAGGCCATCGGGCCCCACATCCGCGAACCCGCCCTGGATGTCGAACACCTTGGTCGTCGCGCCGTCCTTCACGGTCACCTTGCCTTCGCGCAGGGTGGTCATGAACGGAGCGTGGCCGGCCAGGACGCCGAAGTCGCCTTCCGTGCCCGGGGCCTGGACCAGGTCCACGTCGCCGGAGAACAGTTCGCGCTCGGGGGCGACCAGAGAGAAGTGCAGCTTGGCCATCAGTTGAAGGTCTCCTCGACGCCGCCCAGGGCGGCCTCGATGTCTTCGTCGGTCTGGATCTCGGCGCCGCAGAAGGGGCAGAAGCGGATGGTGGCCAGCACCACGCCCGTTTCGCCCTCTTCCTCGCGTTCGCCGAGGTTCAGCAGGATCAGGCCGCTGTCATGCTCGATGAGGCTGGCGCTGGCGTCCGGAGACACCGCTTCCGCCAGCTCATCGCAACAGAATTGGCCCAGATCGGCGTCTTCGGTCATTAGGCTTCGGCCGCCATCTTTTCGGCCTTGGCCACGGCTTCCTCGATCGGGCCGACCATGTAGAAGGCGCCTTCCGGCAGGTGGTCGTACTCACCGTCCACGATGCCCTTGAACGAGCGGATCGTGTCCTTCAGCTGGACGAAGGCGCCCGGCGTGTTGGTGAACTGCTCGGCGACGTGGAACGGCTGCGACAGGAAGCGCGAGATCTTGCGGGCGCGCGAGACGACCAGCTTGTCCTCTTCCGACAGCTCGTCCATGCCCAGGATGGCGATGATGTCCTTCAGGGCCTTGTACTGCTGCAGGACTTCCTGGACGCGGCGAGCGACGGTGTAGTGCTCTTCGCCGATGACCAGCGGGTCCATGATGCGCGAGGTCGAGTCCAGCGGGTCCACGGCCGGGAAGATGGCCTGGGCCGCGATGTCACGCGACAGAACGGTGGTGGCGTCCAAGTGGGCGAACGAGGTGGCCGGAGCCGGGTCGGTCAGGTCGTCGGCGGGAACGTAGATGGCCTGGACCGAGGTGATCGAGCCCTTGTTCGTCGAGGTGATGCGCTCCTGCAGGTTGCCCATCTCGGTGGCCAGGGTGGGCTGATAGCCCACGGCCGAGGGGATGCGGCCCAGCAGAGCCGACACTTCGGCGCCGGCTTGGGTGAAGCGGAAGATGTTGTCGACGAACAGCAGCACGTCCTTGCCCTCTTCGTCACGGAAGTATTCCGCGATCGACAGGCCGGTCAGGGCGACGCGGGCGCGGGCGCCCGGGGGTTCGTTCATCTGGCCGTAGACCAGGGCGCAACGCGAGCCTTCGGTCGAGCCGTTGTTGGCCTTCGGGTCGACGTTGACGTTCGACTCGATCATCTCGTGATACAGATCGTTGCCTTCGCGGGTGCGTTCGCCGACGCCGGCCAGAACCGAGTAACCGCCGTAAGCCTTGGCGATGTTGTTGATCAGTTCCTGCATCGTCACGGTCTTGCCGACGCCGGCGCCGCCGAACAGGCCGATCTTGCCGCCCTTGGTGTAGGGGCACATCAGGTCGATGACCTTGATGCCCGTGACCAGCACTTCAGCGGTGTTGGTCTGCTCGGCGAAGGTCGGAGCGTCGCGGTGGATCGGACGCGAGATGTCCGACTGGATCGGGCCCTGTTCGTCGATCGGCTCGCCGATGACGTTCATGATGCGGCCCAGGGTGCCGGGGCCGACCGGGACGCGGATGGCTTCGCCGGTGTCCTTGACGGGCTGGCCGCGGACCAGGCCCTCGGTGGCGTCCATGGCGATGGCGCGGACGGTGTTCTGGCCCAGGTGCTGGGCGACTTCGAACACCAGGCGCTGGCCGGTGGCCTGGTTGACGGTTTCGACGGCGTTCAGGATCGCCGGCAGCGCGCCGTCGAACTCGATGTCGACGACGGCGCCGATGATCTGCACCAGGCGGCCGGTGGCGCCGTCCAGGTTCACCGACGAGGCGACCGGAGCCGAAGCGGCGGCGGCCTTCGGAGCGGCGGCTTTCGGGGCGGCCGGCTTCTTGGCGGCGGGAGCCTTGGTCGCGGCGGCCTTCGGGGCGGCGGCCTTCGGGGCGGTCGTCTTGGCGGCGGCCGGCTTGGCGGCGGCGGGAGCCTTAGCAGGGGTCTTGGCCATGGCGTTCAGGATCTTTCGTGTGCGTCTTCTGCGGGCGTTTTATGGGGGATTCAGGATCAGACGGCTTCGGCGCCGGAGATGATCTCGATCAGCTCCTTGGTGATCTGAGCCTGACGTGAACGGTTGTATTCGAGGGTGTAGCGCTTGATCATGTCGCCGGCGTTGCGCGTGGCGTTGTCCATGGCCGTCATCTGGCTGGCGTAGAAGCCAGCCATGTTGTCGAGCAGGGCCGACAGGATCTGGACCGTCAGGTTGCGCGGCAGCAGGGTCTCGAGAATGGCCTCTTCCGAGGGCTCGTACTCGTAGACCGCGGCCGGGCCGGCGGGGGCCTCGGCGCCGTCGACCACGGCGGGCACCAGCTGCAGGGCGGTCGGGACCTGCTGAACCACCGACTTGAAGCGGCTGTAGAACAGGGTGACCACGTCCACGTCGCCGGCTTCGTACAGGCGCGTGACGACGTCGGCGATCGGCTGGGCGACCGAGAGGGTGAACTGGCGATAGGCCGACAGGTCGAAGTTCTCGACCACCTTGTCGCCGTAGGGGCGCTTCAGCTGGGCGGTGACCTTCTTGCCGACGCAGACGATCTTCACGTCCTTGCCCTGGGCGATCAGGCTGTCGATCCGCTCGCGCGCGGCGCGGACGATCGACGAGGTGAAGCCCCCCGCCAGGCCGCGGTCGGCGGCGGCGACGATCACCAGGTGACGGTCGTCACGGCCCGTGCCGGTCAGCAGCTTCGGCGCGTCGGCGCCGGACACGCCAGCGGCCAGGTTGGCGATGACGCGGGACAGGCGCTGGGCGTAGGGACGCGCGGCCTCGGCCGCATCCTGGCTCCGGCGCAGCTTGGCCGCCGCCACCATCTGCATCGCCTTCGTGATCTTCTGCGTCGCCTTGACGCTCGAGATCCGATTGCGCATTTCCTTTAGGCTTGCCATTCGCCTATCAGACCTTCCTAAACAGCCACCAGGTGGTGTCGTCCATCACGGTCGTCCTTCTCCAGAAGAACCCGCAATCGACCAACACCAGATCCGGGAAGAGATCCAAGTACAGCGAACCAAAATCGTTCTTGAACAGAAGATCTTGTTCGCCGCGATACGTAATAGTCTCAGGCTTGGGCGAGAAATATTCGGCACAGAAGACATACTTGGCCGATACGCGGTGAATTTCGCGCATCGTCGCCTCGAGCTGGGACGGATCCACGTGGATCAGCACCCCCGAGGTGAACGCCATGTCCACGGCCCCGTCGGCCAGCGGGATGGTGTGGCCGAAGCCTTCGAACAGCCGCTCGGCCGGCAGGACGCCGTCCTCGAGCAGCTGCTTGCGGGCCGCGCCGTTGGGCTCGATGCCCCACAGCTCGGCGTCCGACACGGCCGCCAGGCCCCGGAGGTTCAGCCCGACGTTCGGGCCGACTTCCAGGATGCTCGCCGGCGGGTCGCCCGCCAGGCGCGGCAGCACCTGTCCCCAAACCCTCGCGCGGCCGCTCACGGCCTCGGCGGTCACGGCGTTCCGCTGGGTGTAGCGGTCGCCGAACTCACCGGACCAGGCGTCCAAGGATTTGGGGTTGCTCGCCATTTCTCGCCTTAGGCGAAGGTCGCCGAGAAGCTGTCGAGCACGCCCTTCAGCGTGTTCTCCAGGTCCTTGTCGAGGGCCTTCTTGGTGCGGATGCCGTCCAGCAGGTCCTTGTGCTGGCTGTGGAGGCGCGCCAGGAACTCGGTCTCGAAGCGACGCACGGCGCTGGTCGGGATCTTGTCCAGGTAGCCGCGGGTGCCGGCGTAGATCACGCAGACCTGCTCTTCGACGGCCTGCGGGGCGTACTGGGGCTGCTTCAGCAGCTCGGTCAGGCGCTCGCCGCGGGCCAGCATCTTCTGGGTCGAGGCGTCCAGGTCCGAGCCGAACTTCGCGAAGGCGGCCATTTCACGATACTGGGCCAGCTCGCCCTTAATCGGACCGGCGACTTGCTTCATCGCCTTGATCTGGGCCGACGAACCGACGCGCGACACCGAGATGCCGACGTTCACGGCCGGGCGGATGCCCTGGTAGAACAGGTCGGTTTCCAGGAAGATCTGGCCGTCGGTGATCGAGATCACGTTGGTCGGGATGTAGGCCGACACGTCGTTGGCTTGGGTTTCGATGATCGGCAGGGCGGTCAGCGAGCCCGAACCGTTGTCTTCGTTCAGCTTCGCGGCGCGTTCCAGAAGGCGCGAGTGCAGATAGAAGACGTCGCCCGGATAGGCTTCGCGGCCCGGCGGGCGGCGCAGCAGCAGCGACATCTGACGATAGGCGACGGCTTGCTTGGACAGATCGTCATAGATGATCAGGCCGTGCAGGCCGTTGTCGCGGAACCACTCGCCCATGGCGCAGCCCGAGAACGGGGCCAGGTACTGCAGCGGGGCCGGCTCCGAGGCCGAGGCGACGACGACGGTCGTGTATTCCAGGGCGCCGTGCTCTTCCAGGGTCTTGACGATCTGGGCGACGGTCGAGCGCTTCTGGCCGATGGCGACGTAGACGCAGTAGAGCTTGGCGCTCTCGTCCTTGCCGGCGTTGGCGGCCTTCTGGTTCAGGATGGTGTCGATGGCGACGGCGGTCTTGCCGGTCTGACGGTCACCGATGATCAGCTCGCGCTGGCCACGGCCGACCGGGATCAGGGTGTCGATCGACTTCAGGCCGGTCTGCACGGGCTCGTGCACCGACTTGCGCGGGATGATGCCCGGAGCCTTGACGTCGACGCGGCGACGCTCGGTGTATTGGATCGGGCCCTTGCCGTCGATCGGCTCGCCCAGCGGGTTGACGACGCGGCCCAGCAGGCCACGGCCGACCGGCACGTCGACGATTTCGCCCAGGCGGCGGACTTCGTCGCCTTCCTTGATCTCGGCGTCGGCGCCGAAGATCACGGCGCCGACATTGTCGCGCTCCAGGTTCAGGGCCATGCCCTTCACGCCGGCCTTCGGGAATTCCAGCATTTCACCGGCTTGGACGTTGTCCAGGCCGTAGATGCGGGCGATGCCGTCACCGACGGACAGCACCTGGCCGACGTCCGAAACAGCGGCTTCCTCGCCGAAATTGGCGATCTGCGACTTGAGGATGGCCGAAATCTCGGCGGCGCGGATGTCCATGGTCTTCTGGGCTCTCTGCGATCTAATTTTTTTCGAGGCGCTTAATTAAAGGCTTAAGCGCGCTTCAGGGCGAATTTCAGGGAATCGAGCTTCGAACGGAGCGAAGCGTCGAAGAGACGCGAACCGACGCGCACCTTCAGACCGCCCAGCAGGGACGGATCGACGCGCGTGGAAACTTCGGGGGTCTTGCCCAGGGCTTCAGCGAGGGTCGTTTGCACGCCCTTCAGCTGGGCGGCCGACAGGGCGGTGGCCGAGACCACCTCGGCGGTGACGACGCCACGGTGCTTGGCCGACAGTTCGCTGAAGGCCGAGATGGCGCCCAACAGGTCGCCGGTGCGGCCGTTCGAGGCGATCAGGCCCAGGAACTTGGTGGTCAGCATGTCGAACTTGGCCTTCACGGCCACGGCGACCAGGCCCTTGCCCTTGTCCTCGGCCGAGAACGCCGGCGAGGCGATCAGGCGGCGCAGGTCGGCGCTGTCGGCGATCATCGCCTTCAGGCTCTTAAGGTCGGCCTCGACCTTGGCCAGGTTGCCGTTCTCGATCGTCAGTTCGAAGAGGGACTGCGCATAGCGCTGACCCGCATCCGTCGCCTTGGTTTCGTCCGCCACTTGGTATCCGCCCGGTGCGTTGCAAATGGCCGCGAACAAGAAGGTTAACCCTTATCGCGGCTTAAAGGCTTGAGCGCGCTTGTAAAAAGCACATGGAAGGCCGACGCGTCCGCATCGCCCTATCCGAAGCCGCGCGCCTGATAACACGGGCCTTTCGCAGTCGCAACCAAAGGGGCGCGATCAGTCTCCGGCGCGGCGGAACACGGCTGAGGCCGAAGCCGCCAGAGCGCCGTCGGCGCGACGCAGTTCGCCCTGGGCGAAGACCAGGCTGCGGGTGGCCCGCTCGACCCAGCCCTTGGGCTCCAGCACGCCGTCGCCAGCCTCGCCGGCATAGTCCACGGTCATCGAGGCCAGGGCGGTCCCGTCGCCCGCGGCCTTGCGCAGAACGGTTTCCAGCTGGGCGGCCAAGCTCGTGTCCATGTCGGTCAACTAATCACGGTTGCGGAAAAGAAAAGAGGCGGCGGAATAAATCCGCCGCCCCGTTCAGGCGAATGCTCGAGGAAACAGCCAGACGGGCCGGAGAAACGGCGGCCCCAAAAGCGTCTGGTCTCAGGTAAAGCGATACGTGTTCTTACTTAGCCGAAGCCAGGGCGGAACCGCCCTTGGCCGAGGCGTTGCAGCGGGTCAGGTCATCGGCGTCCAGCGACTTGGTTTCGCCGCCGAAGGCCGCGACGCGACCCACTTCCTTGGCGAGGGCCTTGCAGGCCACCGCGGTGAGGGCCCGCGAGGGGGCTTGGGTCGAGACGCACTCGGCGCCCTCGCAGACGAAGACGGCGCCGCCGGCGACGACCTTGGTCTTGGCCGCGACCGGCGCGTCCAGGGCGGCGGCGATGCGGCCGTCGGCGAAGGCCGAGGTGGCGAGCATGGTGAAGGCGGCGGCAGCCGCCAGGGTGCGGAGCTTCATCAGAAAGCCCTCCGGTGTTGGGGAAGTTGCGGTCAGATCGTTGATCGGTGATAAGCGGTACTGGCCGCCCGGCTCCCACCACCCTATCTAGGCGTGGCGCACCGATATCCCCACCGGTGCTTCGGATCCGAACTAAGCATCGCTTAGATATCAGTGATCAGAAATTCCGCAAGTGGAATTTCGTCGATACGTCGATAATTTGGGAAACGGGCATTCCGCGCCGGATGCGGCGAGGCGTGCGCGAAAACGGCGAGGGCCGGGGGCGCCTTTTCCATTCCCCACCACCCCAAGATCGCCTTCCTAGGTCTTGTGCCTAGGACCCATGGTGCAGCTGGGCTCGACAGTGAAAGAAGCGCTTGGTCGACGTTGGCGCACTCAAGCCTGGCGCAGCGACCGCTGAACGATGGGTCGTAGGCACAAGACCTAGGAAGGCAAACATTGTTTGCGGGTGCGGACTCAGAGCCCCAGGATCTGATCGATCCGGCTCTCGGCCTTGGCGTGGATGGCGCGGTCCTGGACCATGCCTTCGGCGCGGGCGTAGCGGCCGTCCTTGCCGACGCGGCGCTTGATGTTCTCGGCGCTGTAGACGTCGACCGTCTTGGGATCGGTGAAGACGCCCAGCACCGCGGCGACCACGCCGCCGATGGCGGCGGCGGCGATCGGGCCGACCATGCTGATCAGGTCATCGCCGAACACCGCCTGCAGGCGCATGATCAGCACTTCGCGATTGGGTTGGTGGTCCATGATCCCGATGGCCCAGTAGACCCCGCCCTCGACGGAGACGGCGAGCAGCACCGGCAGCAGCACGCCCAGCCAGCGCGGACGGACGAATGCTCCGAGCGCGGCGCCGATGATCGCGAAGGCGGCCATGGTGATCATGGCGGAAACCCTACGCCCGGTCTGGTTAAAACCGCGTTCCCAAGGGGCACGGTTGGCCCCGGCCGCCCGTCGAGCCTAAGGTCTCCCCAACCATAAGACGTGCGTGAGGGAGGCTTTGCCATGGACTTCCATCTGCCGCCGGCGCTGACGGCCTATCTGACCGAGCTCGACGCCTTCATCGACAAGGAGATCGCGCCCCTGCAGGCGCGCGACGACAACGAGCGGTTCTTCGACCACCGCCGAGAATGGGCCCGCACCGACTGGGACATGGGCGGCCTGCCCCGGCACGAGTGGGAGGAGCTGCTGGCCAAGGCCCGCAAGCTGGCCGATCAGGCGGGCCACTATCGCTTCGCCCTGCCCAAGGAGTATGGCGGCAAGGACGGTTCCAACCTCTGGATGGCGGTGATCCGCGAGCACCTGGCGTCCAAGGGCTTGGGCCTGTTCAACGACCTGCAGAACGAGCACTCGATCGTCGGCAACAATCCGTTCGTGCTGATGCTGCGCGACTTCGGCCGACCCGACCAGCAGCACCTGATCAGCGACATGCTGGACAGGGGCGCTTTCCGCCCGACCTTTGGCCTGACGGAGCCCGAGCACGGCTCGGACGCCACCTTCATGGAGACCCGCGCGGTCCGCGAGGAGCACAAGGGCGAGGCCGGCTGGCGGATCAATGGCCAGAAGATGTGGACCACGGGCATGCACGCGGCCACCCACTGCTGCCTGTTCGCCCGCACGTCCGGCGAGGACGGCGACGCGCGGGGCATTACCGCCTTCCTGATCCCGGCCCATGCGCCGGGGGTCAAGGTCGAGGAGTATCTCTGGACCTTCAACATGCCGACCGATCACCCAAGGGTCAGCTTCACCAATGTCTGGGTCCCTGACAGCGCGATGTTCGGACCGGAGGGCGGCGGCCTGTCGATCGCCCAGCACTTCGTCCACGAGAACCGCATCCGCCAGGCGGCCTCCAGCCTGGGCGCGGCGGTGTTCTGCATAGAAGAAAGCATCGCGTACGCACGCGCGCGCAAGCCGTTCGGCAAGGCCTTGGCCGAGAACCAGGCCATCCAGTTCCCGATCGTCGAGCTGTCGACCCAGGCCGAGATGTTGCGCCTGCTGATCCGCAAGACCGCCTGGGAGATGGACCAGATGTCCAAGGTCGAGGTCGAAAAGCGCCTCTCCGACAAGGTCTCGATGTGTAACTACTGGGCCAACCGCCTGTGCTGCGAGGCCGCCGACCGGGCCATGCAGATCCATGGCGGCATCGGCTATTCGCGCCACAAGCCGTTCGAGCACATCTACCGCCACCACCGCCGCTACCGGATCACCGAGGGCTCGGAGGAGATCCAGATGCGCAAGGTCGCCGCCTGGCTGTTCGGCTACATGGGTCCGCGCAAGAAGGCGTTCGCCGAGCTCTGAGGCGGAACCCTCTACATGTCGAAGGTTTAATCCGCCGCGACCTGGCGTAGTGTCGCGGAAACGCTACCTAACAGCGGTACGCGAGCATACATGTTCGCATTCTGGTTGGACGAGCCTGCTGATCCGCTTCTTCGAAGCGGGCAGGCTCTCGCGGAGGGACTTGATGAACCGTCTGGCTCGTAACGCAGCGCGCGTGGCCCTGATCGTCGCCATCCCGGCGACCCTGGCCGGCTGCGGGATCAACACCATCCCCACCCAGGACGAGGCGACCAAGGCCGCCTGGGGCCAGGTGCAGAACGACTACCAGCGCCGGGCCGACCTGATCCCGAACCTGGTCGCCACCGTGAAGGGCTACGCGGCCCAGGAGAAGGACGTGCTGACCGCCGTCACCGCCGCCCGCGCCAGCGCCACCCAGGTCAAGGTCGACGCCTCGACCATCACCGACCCGGCCCAGTTCCAGAAGTTCGCCGCCTCGCAGGACCAGCTGTCCGGCGTGCTGGGGCGCCTGATGGTGATCCAGGAGCAGTATCCGGACCTGAAGTCGAACCAGAACTTCCTGGCGCTGCAAAGCCAGCTGGAAGGCACCGAGAACCGCATCGCGATCTCGCGTCGCGACTACAACCTGGCGGCTCAGCAGTACAACACGACGCTGCGCACCTTCCCCAGCGTGCTGTGGGCCAAGACCCTGTACAGCGGCCAGAAGCCGGCCCAGCTGTTCCAGGCCTCGGCCTCGGCGCAGAGCGCGCCGACGGTGGACTTCAGCGCGCCTCCCACGGCAACGCCGCCGAAAGTCCAATAACTTGTTCTATCTCCGCTCATCCCCGCGGAAGCGGGGACCCAAGCCGAGCATGACGGTTTCGCGTGGCGCTACAGCCGCCAACGCCGCTTGGGTCCCCGCTTTCGCGGGGATGAGCGGGTTTTGGGTGGCTTTGGTCTTAGCCTTGACCCTTGCCCTCCCCGCCCTCGCCGCGCCGACCTTCCCGGCCCTGACCGGCCGCGTGGTCGACGGGGCCGGGATCCTGTCGCCGGACGCCGAGCGCGATCTGTCGGCCAAGCTGGAGAACCTCGAGACCACGACCGGCCGCCAGCTGGTCGTGGCCACGGTCCCCAGCCTGCAGGGCTATCCGATCGAGGACTACGGCTACCAGCTGGGCCGGACCTGGGGCATCGGCGAAAAGGACAAGAACACGGGCGTCATCCTGCTGGTCGCGCCCAACGAGCGGAAGGTGCGGATCGAGGTCGGCTATGGGCTGGAGCCCGTCCTGACCGACGCCCTGTCCAGCGTCATCATCCAGAGCGCCATCCTGCCGAAGTTTCGCGATGGCGACATGGAAGGCGGCATCGTCGCGGGGACCAACGCCCTGGTCGAGCAGCTGAGCCTGCCCGCCGACCAGGCCAAGGCCCGCATCGCGCAGGCCAGCCAGCCCGCCAAGCACAAGGCCCAGGGCTCGCCGATCGTCGGGCTGCTGGTCTTCCTGTTCATCATCTTCGTGTTCTCGAGCCTGTTCCGAGGCCGGCGCGGCCGCAGCGGCCTCTCCTCGGCCCTGCCCTGGATCATCCTCAGCGCGCTGAACAACAGCGGGCGCGGCGGAGGCGGCTGGAGCGGAGGCGGCGGCAGCGGCTGGGGCGGCGGCGGAGGCGGCTTCTCCGGCGGCGGCGGATCGTTCGGCGGCGGCGGCAGTTCGGGGAGCTGGTGAGATGGCGACACGCATGACCCCGCAGGACCTCGACCGCATCGCCGGCGCGGTCGCCGAGGCGGAAAAGACAACCGCCGGCGAGATCTTCTGCGTCCTGGCGCCCGAGGTGTCGGACTATCGCGAGACCCCGCTGGTGTGGGCCGCCGCCACGGCGCTCGTCTTGCCGGCCGCCGCGCTGTTCGCCGGCTTCCGGCCCGAGATGCTGACCCGGCTGTTCGGCGGCTGGAGCATCGGCCACCAGGCGGCCCTGGACGGCGCGATCCTGTCGGCGCTGTCGACCTATATCGCCCTGCAGCTGGTGGTGTTCGTGATCGCGGCCCTGGTCGTATCGATCCCGCCGGTGCGCCGCGCCCTCACCCCCGGTTCGCTGAAGACCGCCCGCGTGCGCCGCGCGGCCATGGAGCAGTTCCTGGGCCACGGCCTGCACGTCACCCGTGACCGCACCGGCGTGCTGATCTTCGCCGCCCTAGCCGAGCACCGGGTCGAGGTCATCGCCGACGAGGGCATCTACAAGGCCGCGCCCGACACGGTCTGGGACGAGGTGGTGGCCGACCTGGTCGGCGGCCTCAAGCAAGGCAAGATCGCCGACGGCTTCGTCGCCGCCGTCACCCGCACCGGCGCGATCCTGGCCGCCCACGTCCCCCCGCGCGGCGACGACCGCAACGAACTGCCCGACGGCCTGACGATCCTGCCCAAGCGGTAGCACTTTCGGGAAACCTAGACCGTCTCAAAACGCTTTCCTGAATGACCATCAGGCCTGAATGACCATCAGGAGAGCCGCCATGTCCGACTTCGACGCCTTTCTCGAGATCCGCCGCCAGGCCGCCGAGGCCTATGTGAACGGACATGCCGGACCGCTGGGCGTGATGGCCGCCACCGCTTGCCCGGCCAGCTTCTTCCCACCGCGCGGCGGGCACGAGGAAGGCGCCGAGTGGGTGGCCAACATCTATGCCCGCGACGCCGAGGTCTTCTGCGAGGGCGGCGAGACGCGGCTGGAGATCCTGCACAGCGACAGCGTCGGCGACCTCGCCTACTGGACCGGGCTGCAGCACGCCAAGGTGCGCATGGCCGGCAAGCCCGAGCCGGTCGAAATGCACCTGCGGATCACCGAACTGTTCCGCCGCGAGGACGGCGGCTGGAAACTGGTCCACCGCCATGCGGATCCTCTGGCGGAGGCGGGAGCGTAAGGTCCCGGCGTGATGCGGGGCGGCCGCCAAAGCGACCGCCCCTCACCCATTAGAACGACTTGCGGATCGTCACGCCCGCAGTGCGCGGCTGGCCCACCGAATAGCCCAGGCGCGCCCGGCCGCCGCGTTCGCGGTCGAAGGACAGCAGGGCGTTCTCGTCGAACAGGTTGTTGACGTAGAGGGTGATGTCCACGCCGTCCGTCATCTCGACCCCGGCGCTGAGATTGACGATCTCATAGCTGGGCAGCTGCAGGTTCACGACCGTCGGCACGGTCCCCGTCGCCCCGCCGAACGGCAGGCCCGAGACGAACGAGCGCGGGTTGTTCTCCTGGTCGCTGGCCTGGGTGTAGCGGCTGCCGACGTGCTGGACCGAAGCCTTCAGATAGCCGTTCGCGCCATCCCACACCTCGCGGCTGTAGGTGACGTCGAACGAGACCTGGAACTTGGGCACCGACGGCAGGCGGTTGCCCTCGCGGATGCCGCCGATCACCGCGCCCGTGCCGTCCTTCACCGTGGTGTCGAACTCGGCTTCCAGCAGGCTGCCCGACAGGCCGATGTCCAACCCCGGGGCCAGGCGCGCGGTCAGCTCGCCCTCGACGCCCTTGGTGTGGGCCTTGGCCACGTTGAACACCACGCGCGAGCTGCACGAACCGGCGTCCAGGGTGGTCTGCAGGTTCTTGATGTCGGTGTAGAACACCGCGCCGTTGAAGGTGACGCCGCCGAAGCGCGACTTCACGCCGCCCTCGTAGTTCCACAGCGTCTCGTCGTCATACTTCTGGTAGCCGCCGAAGATCGCCCGGTCCTGGGCCGAGCACAGCGGCAGGTTCAGCGGGTCGTTGACGCCGCCCAGGCGGAAGCCCTTCGAAGCCTGGGCGTTGAAGGTGACGCGGTCGGTCGCCTCGTAGCTCAGCAGGAAGCGCGGGGTGAAGCCGTCCGACGAGGTCTTGTCGGTGCGGTTGTCGCCGTTGGCGAACAGGCCGCCGGACTTGAACTGCCGGGTTTCGCTGAAGTCGTAGTAGCGCCCGCCCGCCGTCGCGGTCAGCTTGCCCAGGGTGTAGTTCACCTCCCCGAACACCGCCTTCTGTTTGATGTTGTAGGGCAGGTAGGCGTTGTAGGGTGAGTTGGCCGCGAAGCCGTTGCGCACCGCCGCCGAGGTGCCGGCGCCCAGCACGGCGTCGGTATAGGCGTCGTAGCCGGGGGTCGGCAGGGTCTGCTCATAGACGCGGTCGACCTTGGAATAGAAGCCGCCGACCACCCACTGGAACGGCCCCTCGCCGGTCGAGGCCAGGCGCAGTTCCTGGGTGAATTGCTCGAGATCGGTGGTGTCGACCAGCTTGGACGGCAGGGTCACCGCCGCGGCCGGGAAGCCCAGATCGACCGAGACGCTGCCCGACAGCGCGCTGGCGTCGCGGTTCACGGTGATGTTGCGGTCGATATAGCTGGTGACCGAGGTCAGGGTCGCGCCGCCCAGATTGAGGTTGGCGGTCAGGTCCGCCAGCATCGTGTCGTCGGCGAAGCTTTCGTCCAGCAGCAGGTACTGTTCACGCTCACCCAGGGCGATCTTGGGCCGCGTCGTGGTGTTGGGATTGGCGAAGAGGTTGAACGATTCCTGGCGGTTGAAGCCGTGGGCCCGGATCTCCTGGTAGACGATGCGGGGGGTGAAGTTGAAGGTCTCGTTCGGCTCGACATAGAACGACACCCGGCCGCCGCGACGCGTGCCGTCATTGACGTTCTTCTCAACCTTGCCGCCTTCCTTACGGGCGTCGATGAAGCCGCCGTAGCGGGTCAGGTAGCCGACCGCGCGCATGGCGACCTTGTCGGAGATCGGGATGTTGACCGCGCCCTTCACGTGGCCGCCGAAGTCGTCGCCGCCCACCAGGTTGGCGTTGGCCTCGAAGGTCCCTTCCTTCACGCCCAGCTTGGGCTGGTTGGTGATGTAGCGGATCGTGCCGCCGACCGAACCCGAGCCGAACAGCGTGCCCTGCGGACCGCGCAGGGTCTCGACGCGGTTCAGGTCAAAGAGGTCGATGTCGGGCGTGAACAGCGACAGCGAGATCACGGACTCGTCGAGATAGACCCCGACCTGCTCCTTGACGCCCGGCTGGTCGCGGACGACCTGGCCGGCCGAGACCCCGCGCACCGAGACCTGGCTCTGGCCCGGGCCCAGGTTCTGGATCGTCAGGCCGGCCACGTTGCGCGACAGGTCTTCCAGGGTGACGGCGCCCGAGCGCTGGATGTCCTTTTCCGTCTGGGCGTTGATCGAGAAGGGGATGTCCTGGATCGTCGCGTCGCGCTTGGTGGCGGTGACGATGATCTCCTCGACGGCGGTGTCCTGCTGAGCGGCGGCCAGACCTGGCAGCAACAGCAGTGTAGAGAGCGCGCTGGCGCCCAGCAGCGCGCGACGCGCCTGACGGCGCGATGTAGCTTTGGTCATTCTTACCTCCCGTACGGCATTTTTTGGCGTCGCGAGGTCGAGCTCACGACACAATCGCAGCGTTCATCCTGGAATCGGGGAAAGTCAACGCGAAACGAAAGGCCGAGAAATCAGTGTTTTAGACACCGGTGTCCGAAGCTTTCGAAATCGACGTATGAAAAGTGGGTCCGAACAGGGACTGCATGACGTTGACGCGCACGTGATCTTTCGCACCGCGAAAAGCCGGTCTAGGGTGGCGGCAATTCAAACTAATGTTTTAACGGGGAGTGCGCCTCAATGCGCGAAGCGGTCATCGTCTCTTACGCCCGCACGGGCCTGGCCAAGTCCGTTCGCGGCGGCTTCAACAACACCCACGGCGCGGCCATGGCCGGCCACGCCATCCAGCACGCCGTGTCGCGCGCCGGCCTGGAAGGCGCGGAAGTCGAGGATGTCGTCCTGGGCTGCGGCGGCCCCGAAGGCGCCACCGGCATGAACGTCGCCCGCAACGCGGCGATGTGGGCCGGCCTGCCGGTGACCACCTCGGGCCAGACGGTCAACCGCTTCTGCTCGTCGGGCCTGCAGGCGATCGCCACGGCCGCCAACTATGTCCGCAACGACGGCGCGCCCGTCGCGGTCGGCGGCGGCGTGGAGTCGATCTCGCTGGTCAACGCCAGCGGCCACATGAACCGCTACCACATCACCGAAGAGAAGCTGCTCAAGACCCATCCGGCCCTGTGGATGGCGATGATCGACACCGCCGACATCGTCGCCAAGCGCTACAATGTCAGCCGCGAGTACCAGGACGAATACGCCCTGCGCAGCCAGCAGCGCATCGCCGCCGCCCAGGCCGCCGGCCTGTTCGACGACGAGATCGTGCCGATGGCCACCAAGATGAAGGTGGTCAACAAGGAGACCAAGGAAGAGAGCCTGGTCGACTATGTCGTCAGCAAGGACGAGTGCAATCGTCCCGACACCACGCTGGAAGGGCTGGCCAAGCTGGAGCCGGTCAAGGGCCCGGGCAATTTCGTCACCGCCGGCAACGCCAGCCAGCTGTCGGACGGCGCGGCCGCCGTGGTGATCATGGAAGCCAAGGAAGCGGCCAAGCGCAATCTCGAGCCGCTGGGCCTGTTCAAGGGCTTCGCCATCGCCGGCTGCGAGCCCGACGAGATGGGCATCGGCCCGGTCTTCGCCGTGCCGCGCCTGCTGGAACGCCACGGCCTGAAGGTCGACGACATCGACCTGTGGGAGCTGAACGAGGCCTTCGCCAGCCAGTGCCTCTACAGCCGCGACAAGCTGGGCATCGATCCGGAGAAGTACAACGTCAACGGCGGCTCGATCGCCATCGGCCACCCCTTTGGCATGACCGGCGCCCGCTGCGCCGGCCACCTCTTGCTGGAAGGCAAGCGCCGCAAGGCCAAGCTGGGTGTGGTGACCATGTGCATCGGCGGTGGGATGGGCGCGGCGGGTCTCTTCGAGATCTTCTAGCCCACAACTGTCATCCCGGGCGAAGACCCGGGACCGCAGGGAGCACCGAGCTTTCCGCGATCCCGGCTCTCCGCTCCGCTGCGGCCGGGATGACAGCGTAGAAAGTTCCATTTCGACCCCGAAATAAGGCCGGGAACCGCAAAGGCGGTTTCCGGCCTTTCTTGTCGGATCAGGACGCTTTCGTCGCACTTACGCGAACGCTGGTCGACGAAGCCTTGAACCCGGCGCGAGCAGGGCCATCTGTGCCTGCGTCAGCGTCCGCGATCGTCGCCTTAGAAACGCAGACCAGAGATAGGACCATGGCCAGCAAGGCCTTCTTCGCCGTCGCCCTCCTCATCGCCGCCGCCATCGGCCTGGCGTTGCCGACCCCTGGCGCGAGCCATCAGCCGCAGACGACCAAGTCGTCGTTCGAGACGATCGCCCTGAACAAGGGCTGATAGGCAAAGGGCCCTCCGGTTTCCCGGAGAGCCCTTCAAGTCTCGACGATCGCGGCTAGGCGATCAGAACTCTTCCCAGTCCTCGCTGACCGCCACGGCGGTGTTGCCACGCGACACCGGCGCGGGGCGAGCCGCCGGCTTGGCGCGGTTGACGACCGGCGTGGCCGGGCGCTGACCGGGACGCGAGGCCGGCGCGACGGCGGCGTTTTCGGCGCCGACCTTGAAGCGCGACACCATGCTGGCCAGCGAACCGGCTTCGTTCTTCAGCGAGTGGGTCGCGGCCGTGGCCTCTTCCACCATCGCGGCGTTCTGCTGGACGACCTGATCCATCTGGTTCACGGCGGTATTGACCTCGTTCAGGCCGGTGGCCTGTTCGGTGGTCGAGGCCGAGATCTCCTGCATCAGGGCGTCGATCGAGGCGACCTGCTCGACGATGCGGTTCAGCGCCTCGCCGGTCTGGCCGACCAGGTCCACGCCGGCCTCGACCTGCGAGGTCGAGGTCGAGATCAGCTGCTTGATCTCCTTGGCCGCGTCGGCCGAGCGCTGGGCCAGGGCCCGGACTTCCTGGGCGACGACCGCAAAACCACGGCCGGCTTCACCGGCGCGGGCGGCCTCGACGCCGGCGTTCAGAGCCAGCAGGTTGGTCTGGAAGGCGATTTCGTCGATCACGCCGATGATCTGGCTAACCTGGCTGGACGAGGTCTCGATCTCGGTCATTGCCGAGACGGCCTGGCCGACGATGCGGCCCGAGCGCTCGGCGTCCGAGCGGGCGGCGGCCACGACCTGCGAGGCTTCCTTGGCGCCCGACGCGGTCTTGCGGACCGTGGCGGTGATCTCGTCCAGGGCGGCGGCGGTCTCTTCCAGGGCGGCGGCCTGCTGCTCGGTGCGGCGCGACAGGTTGTTGGAGGCTTCGGCGATCTCGTCCGAGCCGGCATTGACGCCACCGGTGGCCGCGACGATGGCCTTCATGGCGTCCTGCAGCTTGGCGACGGCTTCGTTGAAGTCCTCGCGCAGCTGCTGGTAGCGGCCGGCGAACGGCGCGTCGATGCGGGCGGTCAGGTCCCCGCCGGCCAGGCGCGACAGGCCCGAGGCCAGGGCCTCGACCACCTCGGCCTGCTCGGCCTCGGCGGCGCGGCGCTCGTCGTCATTGGCGGCGCGGTCGCGCTCGGCGGCGGTGCGGGTCTTCTCGGCGTCCTGTTCGACGCGGATCTTGGCGATCGCGGCTTCCTTGAAGTGGATCACGGCGGCGGCCATCTGGCCGACTTCGTCTTGGCGATCGGTGGCCGGAACCTCGATGGCGTTGTCGCCCGAGGCCAGGCGGCGCATGGCGGCGGTCATGGCGGCGACCGGCTTGGCGATCGAGGTCGACAGCAGCAGACCACCGCCCAGCGCGATGGCGGCGCTCAGCAGGATGCCGGCGGTCAGCACCAGGTTCGACAGCGCCTGGGCCTTCTTCTGGGCCAGGGCCTCGGCGTCGATCTGGGCCTGGGCCCAGGTCTGGATGGCTTCCAGGGCGTCCTCGACCGGCACCACGGCCTTGTCGGCGACGCCGTCGTTACGCACCAGCTCGACGGCCTGCGGACGGGTGGCCGGATCGGCGCCCAGCTTCAGGGCCGGGTCGATGGCTTCCTTGCGATAGCCGGCATAGGCGTCGCGGATCGCCTGCACCTGGGCCTTGTCGGCTTCCAGCTGGTCCAGCTTGTCCAGGGCGCCGAAGAACTTGACCTTGTGCACGGTCTCGATGCGCTTGACGTAATAGTCGTCGCCCGAGAGCAGGTAGCCGCGCAGCGAGTTTTCCTGGCGGGTCAGGCGGAAGGTGGCCGTGTCGGCCGCCTGCATCACCTTGTAGGCGCGATCGGTGCGGGCGACCGAGTGCTCCAGGACCTTGGAGTTGATGAACAACGCCACGCCCATCGTCGCGATGGTCGCCAGCAGCACGCCGAACACGACCAGCAGCTTCGTGGGGATCCTGAAATTGCCGAAATTCACCGCAGCCTCCAAGGTTCTCGCGAGGTTCGGTCAGGACCAGGCTAGCCCCCTGGGCTCCGTGCAACCGAACACACCGCCATCTTTGAGGTCTACAAGGTTGCTGGGCTGTTAACTGTACTGTGGCGGAACGTCGCAGGATCCTTCGAGAATCCGTCACAAATCCAAGGACTTGCGTACAAGTTGCAGGCGTTCGATCAATACCTGCGCGCGAACGGGGCGCGGCCGGCGCGGGCCGACACACGCTCCGAATACTGATCAATCCCTTAGTGCGCCTCGTCCCAGTTGGCGGCGGCGCGGGCCTCGACGGTCAGCGGGATCGACAGGGCGACGGCCGGCTCGGAAGCCTTCTCCATCACCGCCTTGATCACCTCGCAGGCGCGGTCGGCTTCGGCGGCCGGAGCCTCGAAGACCAGTTCGTCGTGCACCTGCAGCAGCATCCTGGCCTCAAGGCCGGCGGCTTCCAGCGCGGCGGGCATGCGGGCCATCGCCCGGCGCATGACGTCGGCGGCCGCGCCCTGGATCGGGGCGTTGATGGCCGCGCGCTCGGCGAACTGGCGATGGGCGGCGGACTTGGCCTCGATGTCGGGGATGTTGATCTTCCGACCGAAGATCGTCGTGACATAGCCGTGCTCGCGCACGAAGGCCTTGGTCGCGTCCATATAGGCCTGGATGCCCGGGAAGCGCTCGAAATAGGTCTTGATATAGGCCCCCGCCTCGCCCTGGCCGATGCCCAGCTGGTTGGCCAGGCCGAAGGCGCTGATGCCGTAGACGATGCCGAAATTGATGGCCTTGGCCCGGCGGCGGATCATCGGGTCCATGCCCTCGATCGGCGTGTCGAACATCTCCGAGGCCGTCATGGCGTGGATGTCCAGGCCTTCCTGGAAGGCCTTCTTCAGCTGCGGGATGTCGCCGATATGGGCCAGCAGGCGCAGCTCGATCTGGCTGTAGTCGGCGCTGATCAGCACATTGCCCGGCGCGGCCACGAAGGCCTTGCGGATCTTGCGGCCTTCCTCGGTGCGCACGGGGATGTTCTGCAGGTTGGGATCGGACGAGGACAGGCGGCCCGTCGTCGTCGCGGCCAGGGCGTAGGAGGTGTGCACCCGCCCGGTGCTCTCGGCGATGGCCGCGATTAGGTTCTCGGTATAGGTGCCCTTCAGCTTCGACAGCTGGCGCCAGTCCAGCAGGACGCGCGGCAGCTCGTGCTCCAAAGCGAGGCTTTCCAGCACATCACTGTCGGTCGACCACTGGCCGGTGGCGGTCTTCTTGCCGCCCTTCATGTTCATCTCGCCAAACAGCACGTCGCCGATCTGCTTGGGGCTGCCCAGGTTGAACGGACGCCCGACCAGCTCCTGGGCGCGCTCCTCGAACTTGGCCATGCGCAGCGAGAACTCGTTGGAGAGCAGGCGCAGCGCCTCGGGATCGACGCGGACGCCGTTGTTCTCCATTTGCGCCAGCACGGTCGGCAGCGGGCGTTCGAGCGTCTCGTAGACGGTCGCCAGGCCCTCGCGCGCCAGGCGGGGTTTGAGGATCTCCCACAGGCGCAGGGTGACGTCGGCGTCCTCGGCGGCGTAGGCGGTCGCTTCGGGCAAGGCCACGTGCTTGAAGCTGATCTGGCCCTTGCCCGTGCCGCACACCTGCTTGAACGGGATCGGCTTGTGGCCCAGCCACAGCTCCGACAGCTCGTCCATGCCGTGGCCGTGCAGGCCGGCCTCCAAGACGTAGGAGATCAGCATGGTGTCGTCGATCGGGGCCACCTGGATCCCGAACCGCGACAGCACCGCGATGTCGTACTTGGCGTTCTGGGCCACCTTCAGCACCGAAGGGTCTTCCAGCAGCGGCTTGAGCGTGGCGATTACGTCGGCCAGCGGGATCTGCTCGATGTCGGCCGGAGCCTCGAAGGCCAGGCCGTCGGCCTTCTCGCAGTGGCTCAGCGGGATGTAGCAGGCCTCGCCCGCCGCCACGGCTAGCGAGACGCCGCACAGGCCGGCGGTGGCCGAGCCCAGCGCGTCGGTCTCGGTGTCGAACGCCACCACGCCCTTGGCCGTGGCCTTGGCGACCCAGGCCTTCAGGGTGTCGAGGTCGCGGACGCAGACATAGGACGCGTGATCGATCGTGACAGGCTCAGCCACCGGATTGGCGGCGGCGCGGGCGGCCGCGCCCATGTACGAGACGGTAGTGACCGGCGCCTTGGGTTGGGCAGCCGGGGCGCGATCCAGCGTGCCGGGCGTCGCCGCGGCCGAGCCGTCGCCGACCCGGCGGGCCAGGGTGCGGAACTCCATCTGCTCGAGGAAGGCGGCCAGCACTTCCTTGTCGGGCTCGCGCACCTTCAGCTCGTCCAGCGGCTGGGGCAGCGGGGTGTCGCAATCCAGCTTCACCAGGGCCCGCGACAGGCGGATCTGGTCGGCGAAGTTGATCAGGGTCTCGCGGCGCTTGGGCTGCTTGATCTCGCCCGCCCGCTCCAGCAGCGTGTCGAGGTCGCCATATTCGGTGATCAGCTGGGCGGCGGTCTTGATGCCGATGCCGGGCGCGCCGGGGACGTTGTCGACGCTGTCGCCGCACAGGGCTTGGACGTCCACGACCTTGTCGGGATAGACGCCGAACTTCTCGAACACCTGCTCGCGCTCGATGCGCAGGCCCTTCATCGGGTCGAACATCGAGACGCCGTCGCCGACCAGCTGCATCAGGTCCTTGTCGGACGAGACGATGATCGCCTCGCCGCCGACCTCGCGGGCCTTGCAGGCATAGGCGGCGATCAGGTCGTCGGCCTCGTAGCCCGGCAGCTCGATGGCCGGCACGCCAAACGCCAGGGTCGCCTCGCGCACCAGCGGGAACTGCGGGATCAGGTCTTCCGGCGGCGGCGGACGGTGGGCCTTGTACTGGTCGTACAGGCTGTTGCGGAACGTCTTCTCCGAGTGGTCCCAGATCACCGCCAGGTGCGTGGGCGTGTCGCCCTGCATGTCACGCATCAGCTTCCACAGCATGTTGCAGAAGCCCTGGACGGCGCCCACCGGCAGGCCGTCGCTCTTGCGGGTCAGCGGCGGCAGCGCGTGATAGGCGCGGAACAGATAGGCCGAGCCATCGACCAGGAAGAGCCGGACGGCGGGGCCGTCCTGGGTCAGTTCGGAAGCGTTCGGAAGCGGGGGCGCGGCGACGTCGGTCATGGCCGGCAACATAGGGGGCGCCGGGCGTGTCGGAAACCCTCTGGCGAGGCTCGAATGGCTGACATATGCTCGACTTAAGGTCGAGCGTCGAAGGGGTCGCGCGCCGACCGCTGCTCAGGGTTTCACCGTGTCGCGTAAGCTCCTGCCGACGCTGCTTGTCGCCGGCCTTTCCGTCCTCTGCGTCCATGCCGCCTGGGCCGATGACGACGACGATGATCCGGTCAAGACCGAGGGCTGGAAACCGCGTTTCCAGGTGCGCGCGCCCAAGGACAAGCTGAAGGCCGCCTTCCCCAAGGGCGCGAAAGTGACTGGCAAGGCGTCGCTGGATTGCGTCGCGGCGCAGGGCGGCAAGCTGGTCGACTGCAAGATCGCCAAGGAGGATCCCGCCGGGCAGGGCTTTGGCCAGGCGGCGCTGTCGGTGGTCGGCTATGAGCGGATCAAGACGACGGACGACGCCGGAGCCTCGGTGGTCGGGCGACCCGTACGGACCAGCTTCGAGTTCCTGGCTCCCGGCGACGCCAATCCCGACTGGCTGCGCAAGCCGACCGGCGCCCAGATCGCCAACGTCTTTCCCAAGAAGGCCATCGAGGACGGGATCGGCGGCAAGGCCACGATCCAGTGCCAGGTTACCGTCGAGGGCTTCCTGCAGAACTGCTTCGTGCGCAGCGAGTCGCCGGCGGGCTACGACTTCGGCCTGGCCGGCCTGCAGCTGGCCCCGCAGTTCCTGATGACGCCCAAGATCCGCGGCGGCCAGGTCGTGACCGGCGGCAAGGTGACGATCCCGATCAACTGGGGCGCGCCCAATCCGTCCATGCTGCTGGGCAGCACCTCGATCGTGCTGGACCCGCCGTGGACCCGCGTCCCGACCCAGGCGGCGGTCGACGCCGCCTGGCCCAAGGAGGCCGCCGGCCTCGCCTCGGGCCAGGCCGCCCTGCGCTGCGGGCTGGACAAGACCGGCGGGCTGGACGACTGCGAGGTCATCTCCGAGTTGCCGCGCGGCAAGGGCTTCGGCAAGGCCGCCAAGGTCCTGGCCAAAGACTTCCACCTGACCTTCGCGCCCGAGGACGCCAAGGCGGTCAAGCGCGTGAAGATCGACGTGCCGTTCCGCTTCCGCGATCCGGCCACGCCCGACGCGCGCCGACTGACCAAGCCGCGCTGGGTTCGCACCCTGGGTCCCGAAGCCATGGTCGCGGTCTATCCCGAGGCGGCGGTCAAGGCCGGCGTGCGCTCCGGCGAGGGCGCGGTGACCTGCACCGTCACCGCCACGGGCGAACTGACCGACTGTCAGGCCGCCCGCGAGGCGCCGGCCGGCCTCGACTTCGCCGCCGCCGCGATCAAGGCCGCCGCGGTCATGCGCATGAACCCCTGGACCAAGGAAGGCGACACGGTCGACGGCCTGCGCATCACCGTGCCGATGAGCTTCACCCTCAGCGACGCCTCGCCGCCCGCGCCCCCAGCCAAGCCCTAAAGGCCACGCCAGCTTTCCTCGCCTTGCGCGCGCCTGGCATGAGGCGTACGGGAACCACGCTCCGCGGGGTGCGCGGACGACAGTTTCAGGAGAGCGCGATGGGTTACCGGGTCGCCGTGGTCGGCGCCACGGGCAATGTGGGCCGCGAGATGTTCAACATCCTCGAGGAAGTCAAATTCCCCGTGGACAAGATGCACGCCATCGCCAGCCGCAAATCCATCGGCGTGGAAGTCTCGTTCGGCAACCAGATCCTGCACTGCGAGGACCTGGAGCAGTTCGACTTCTCGACCGTCGACATCGTGCTGATGAGCGCGGGCGGCTCGATCTCGGCCGCCTGGGGCGAGAAGATCGGCGCGGCCGGTCCGATCGTCATCGACAACTCCAGCCACTTCCGGATGGACCCGGACGTGCCGCTGGTGGTGCCGGAAGTGAACCCGAACGCCGTCGACAAGCTGCCCAAGAACATCATCGCCAACCCCAACTGCTCGACCGCGCAGCTGGTGGTGGTGCTGGCCCCGCTGCACGCAGAAGCCAAGATCAAGCGCGTCGTCGTCTCGACCTATCAGTCGGTGTCGGGCGCCGGCAAAGAGGGCATGGACGAGCTGTGGGACCAGACCAAGGGCGTCTTCGTCCTGGGCGCCCCGCCGCCCAAGAAGTTCACCAAGCAGATCGCCTTCAACGTCATCCCGCACATCGATGTGTTCATGGAAGACGGCTACACGAAGGAAGAGTGGAAGATGATGGCCGAGACCAAGAAGATCTTGGATCCGGCGATCAAGCTGACCGCCACCGCCGTGCGCGTGCCGGTCATGGTCGGCCACGCTGAATCCGTGAACATCGAGTTCGAGACCCCGCTGGACGAGGAAGACGTCCGCGAGATCCTGCGCGACGCCGACGGCGTGGAAGTGATCGATAAGCGCGAGGACGGCGGCTACATGACGCCGAAGGAAAGCGCCGGCGAGTTCCCGGTCTATGTCTCGCGCATCCGCACCGACCCGACCGTCGACAACGGCATCGCGCTCTGGTGCGTGGCCGACAACCTCCGCAAGGGCGCGGCGCTCAACGCCGTGCAGATCGCCCAGCTGCTGCACGACAAGGGCCTGATCAAGTCCAAGGCCGTGGCCTAACTCATATCCGTATCCCCGGCGAAAGCCGGGGCCCAGATGGAAGGGCGCTGGGGCTGACGCTATGAGCTCAGCGCCCTTCCAATCAGCCCAAGCGCTTTGAGATCTGGGTCCCGGCTTTCGCCGGGAAGATCGGGTTTAGGGAAAGCTTCGCAAGTTTCGGGCGGACAGTGATCCTCCCGTCTGGGAAACGCTCCGAGCCATGCCGCCTAGCTCCAGCCCCTCCACGGAAAGCCGCGCCGCCTATGCCGCCGGCGTCGGCTGCTACGTGCTGTGGGGCTTCCTGCCGCTGTATTTCCACCTGCTGTCGAACCTGGGCGTCTCGTCCTGGGAGATGATCGCCCACCGCTCGCTGTGGTCGGTGCTGTGGGCCGGGGGCCTCGTCCTGATCGCCAAGCAGGGCGGTCAGGTCGCGGCGGTGCTGCGCCAGCCCAAGACCTTGGGGATACTGCTGCTGTCGACAGCGGCGATCTTCAGCAACTGGACGATCTACGTCTTCGCGGTGAACGCCGGCCACGTGATCGAGGCCAGCCTGGGCTATTACATCAACCCGCTGATGAACATGGCCGCTGGCGCCCTGCTCTTCCGCGAGCGCCTGACAACCGAGGGCAAGATCGCCATCGGCTTCGCCGCCGTCGGCGTCGCCATCCAGACCATCGCCCTGGGCCATCTGCCAATCGTCTCTCTGGGTCTGGCCCTGACCTTCTGCGCCTACGCCATCCTGCGCAAGCAGGTGAAGGCCGACGCCCAGACGGGGCTCTTCATCGAGTGCGCCTATCTGGCGCTGCCGGGCCTGGCCTATGTCTGGTTCCTGCAATTGAGCGGCCAAGGTCACTTCGGCGGTGGCGCGGGTGTCACGGCCCTGCTGGCCCTGGCGGGTCCGGCCACGGTCGCGCCATTGGCGCTGTTCGCCTGGTCGGCCCGTCGCCTGCCGCTCAGCGCCGTCGGTTTCCTGCAGTTCATCGCGCCCACCTTGCAGTTCGCCCTGGGCGTGGTCTTCGGTGAGCCCTTCACCCCGCTGCGGGCGCTGTCGTTTGTGTTCATCTGGCTGGGCGTGGCGACCTTCGCCTATGGGGCCTGGAAGAAGACGCGAGCCCTGGCGCCAGCCTGACGCCCGGTCCATGGTCGACGCCATGGACGAAACCATCTCCACAGGTCGCGGCCGGCTGATCCTGGCCGCGACCGTGCTGGGCTCCAGCCTGGCCTTCATCGACGGCTCGGTCGTCAACGTCGCCCTGCCGACGATCCGCCAGGCGCTTTCCGCGCGCCCGGAAGAGATCCAGTGGATCGTCAACGCCTACCTGCTGTTGCTCGGGTCGCTGGTCCTGATCGGCGGCTCGGCCGGCGATCGCTGGGGTCGGCGCAAGGTGTTCGTGGTCGGCGTGAGCCTGTTCGCCCTCGCCTCGCTAGCCTGCGCCCTCGCACCAACCATCGCCTGGCTGATCGCCGCCCGCGCCCTGCAAGGCGTCGCCGCCGCCCTGGTCGTGCCGGCCAGCCTGGCCATCCTGGGCGCGGCCTTCGACGAAGAGCGGCGTGGACCGATGATCGGGGCCTGGGCCGGGTTTGGGGCGGTGACCGCCGCGCTGGGACCGGTGTTGGGCGGCTGGCTGGTCGACGCGGTGTCGTGGCGCGCCCTCTTCCTGATCAACCTGCCGATCGCCGCCGCCACCGTCTGGCTGACTCTGAAGGCCGTGCCGGAAAGCCGTGATCCGGACGTCCAGCACCTGGACTGGCGCGGCGCGATCCTGGCGGCCGCCGGCCTGGGCGCCCTGACCTGGGGCCTGACGGCGGCCGGCGAGCGCGGCTGGACCAGCCCCGCCGTCTGGAGCGCCATCGTCGCCGGCGCCGCGATCCTCGTCGGCTTCGTCGTGCTGCAAGGCCGTGAGGCGCATCCGATGATGCCGCTGTCGCTCTACCGTTCGCCGACCTTCAGCGGCGCCAACCTGCTGACCCTGGCCCTCTATTTCGGCCTGACCGGCGCGATGTTCTTCCTGCCCTACGAGCTGATCGCCAGGCACGGCTACAAGGCGGCCGAGGCGGGCGCGACCTTGCTGCCGCTGTCGGCGGTGATGGGGACGCTGTCAGGGCTCGCCGGCCGCGCGGCCAACAAGGTCGGGGCGCGGGCCATGCTGACGGTCGGACCGATCACGGCCGGCGTGGGCTTTGCCCTGCTGGGCCTGCCGTGGATCGCCAGCGGCTTCTGGACCGGCGTCCTGCCGGGGCTGCTGGTGCTGGCGCTCGGCATGACCATCAGCGTCGCGCCCCTGACCAGCACGGTGATGGCGGCCGTGCCGTCCAGCCACTCCGGCGTCGCCTCGGGCATCAACAACGCCGTCGCCCGCATCGCCGGCCTGCTGGCCGTGGCGGTGCTGGGCCTCGTCTATTTCGCGCCGGGCGGCGGCGGCTATCCCTGGGTGATGGGCATCAGCGCGGCGGCGGCGATCGTGGCCGGCCTGGTCGGCGCCGCGACGATCAGAAGCGGTGGGCCAGACCCACGACCAGCTCAAGGTCCGGAGTCTGGCGGTTGAGGCCGACATAGGCCGAGGCGTCCAGCTGGATGTCCTTCAGCGTCTTGGGCGTCCAGGCGGCGGTCAGGTCGAAGCTGGCCTGGGTGACATGGCCTGTCGGGTCGTCGTCGCGATCGACCCACAGCTCCGCGCCCAGGTTCACCGGCCCCACCGCGCGGCCGACGCCGCCGGCCAGGGCATAGCCCGCATGGCGCCCCGCGCCCGAGGCGTTCTCCCGCGCCTCGACCTGCGGCGACAGGTTCAGCGACCAGTCGCCGGTCAGCGGGGTCGACACTGGAAGCATAACCCCGCCCTGCCAGACATCGCTGCCGATCCCGCGCGAACCAGTCGGGGCGGTGACATAGGGCTGGACGGCGACCGACAGGCCGTCACCGGCCGGGTTCTTCAGCGACCACCGCAAGGCCGCGCCCAGGTCGCCGGCGCCCGAGACGGTGTCGACGACGCCGTGATCCTTGGTCCGCACGCGCTCGTGGGCGGTCCAGCTGAGCTGGCCTTCAAGCGTGGAGGTCAGGCCCAGCCGCAACTCCAGCCCACCATACGAGACATCGTCGACCGAAACCCCGCCGCCGCGCGTGAAGGCCGCGTCGACACCGCCGAGCTCGGCCTGGAAGCGGCCCTTGTCCATGACGCAGGGCGGCGAGCCCTTGCCGGGCCGATCGGCGCAGAAGTCGCGCTCTTCAGCGTGGGCGGCGCCCGCCAGGACCAGAAAGGCGAGCGCGGCGCGGATCACAGCGAGGCGTAGGCCGCTTGGATCAGCGTCACCGCGCGCGGGTCGCCGATCAGGGCGGCGCCCTGCTTGTTCATCACATAGGCCCCGGAGACGCCGCGCGTCGGGTCGGCGAAGGCGCACGAGCCGCCCCATCCCGAATGGCCGAACGCCTCGGCCGTCGGGCCGTAGAACATGTTAGGCTCATTGCGCATGAAACCCGCGCCCCAGCTGATCTCGTACGGCAGGACAAGGTCGCGGCCGCGGATGCGCTCGGCGCTGGCGGCCTTGATCCCGGCGGGCGTGATCAGCGAGCGGCCGTCCAGGCTGCCGCCGCTGGCCAGGGCGCCCATCAGGCGAGCCAGGGCCGGGGCGGTGGCGTGGCCGTTGGCCGAGGGGATTTCGGCCCGCCGCCACTCGGCCGCGCTCTTGCCGCCCGGCGACGACCAGGGCTTCAGGAAGGCGGCGGTCAGGGCGGGGTTGATCTCGCCGAACTGCGGCATGGCGGTCGGGCGCATCAGGTCGGCGACGCGACCGTGCTCGCTGTCGGGCAGGCCGATCCAGATATCCAGATCCAGCGGCTGGCAGATGTCCTCGCGCAGCGCCGTGCCCATGGTCCGGCCGTCCACGCGGCGGAAGATCTCGCCGGCGATATAGCCGTAGGTGACGGGGTGGTAGCCGCTGGCCGAGCCGATCGGAAACAGCGGGGCCATCGCCGCGAGTTTCGCGCAGGTGGCGTCCCAGTCGAACCACAGGGCCGGATCGGTCTCGTCCGGGAAGCCTGACAGGCCGGCCTGGTGCGACAGGGCCTGCTCGACCGTGACCTCGCCCTTGCCGTTCTGGGCGAACTCCGGCCAGACGTCGGCGACGGGCTGGTCGTAGGCCAGGCGGCCTTCGTCGACCAGGCGCGCGACCAGCAGGGCCGCCACGGCCTTGGTGGTCGAGAACAGGGCGGTCAGGGTGTCGGGGCCGAACGGAATCTCGCGCTTGCGGTCGGCATAGCCGCCCATCAGGTCGACGACGATCTCGCCGTCGATGGCGAAGGCGAAACGCGCGCCCAGCTCGCCATTGTTGTCGAAATTGGCTTCGAAGACCTCGCGGACGCGGGCGAAGCGGTTGGGGCAGACCCCGGTGATGTCTACGGTCATGCCAAGCGCTCGATGCGGACCGTCGGCGAGGTCTGCTTGATCCGCGCGCCCATGGCGACGATCGGCAGCTCCGGCGCGTTCCAGATGTTGGCGGCGGTGATGGTCTCGGCCACCCCGCCGACGGCGCGAGCCAGGCCGTACGAGAAGGTCTGCCCCTCCAGGATCGAGGCGGCGTAGAGGGCGGTCAGCAGGTCGCCGGTACCGTTGGGCGCGCGCTCGGTCTTGGCGTGGGCGGCCAGCCAGGCCTCCTTGTGATCAGCGAGCACGGCGCCGATCTCGGCCCCGCGCTGGACCGAGGAGACCAGGGTCGTCTTGCCCAGCAGCCGGGCGGCCTTCATGGCCGACACCGGATCGCGGGCGTCCGTGCCGGTCAGCTTCTGCAGCTCCCAGCAGTTGCAGGCCACCACGTCGGCGCGCGGGATCAGGTCGGCGATGATCTCGTCGGCGGTCTCGGTGGGGATGTACAGGCCCTTGCCGGCGTCGCCCATGGTCGGATCGACCACCACGATCGGCCGGCGGGTCGCCGCGCCGTTGGGGCGAGGCGCTTCACGCACGGCGTCGATCACCCGCGCGGCGGCGCGCGCCTGGGCGGCGGTGGCGAAGTAGCCGGTGATGACCAGGTCCACCAGGCCGAACAGGCCGTTGGCCTCGATGCCGTCCAGCATGCCTTCGAACACCTCGATCGGCACGGGCGCGCCGCCGGGGATGCCCCAGCCGGGATGGCGGCCGTACAGCACGGTCGGCACCACCATCGAGTCGATGCGGAACTGCGCCAGGGCGGTGGCCTGCGCCGTCGCGCCCACCTGGCTGCCGGCGACGTGGCTGGAAAGGATCAAGGCTAGCGGCATGCCAATGCGATTAGCCGAGCATTGCGGACTTGAATAGGGCGTGTTCGCCCAAGAGACGAAAAGAAAAGGCCCGCCATCGCTGGCAGGCCTTTCCCCTTGGAAAATCAGACAATTTCCGTAGCGGAAACGTCGTAATTTATAGCGACGTCGACCCGTCGCTTAGTAGCGGTAGTGGTCTGGCTTGAACGGGCCCTTTTCCGGCACGCCGATGTAGTCGGCCTGGTCCTTGCGCAGGACCGAGAGCTTGGCGCCCAGCTTCTCCAGGTGGAGGAAGGCGACCTTCTCATCCAGGTGCTTGGGCAGGGTGTAGACGTCGTTCTTGTAGGCGTCCTTGTTCGTCCAGAGCTCGATCTGGGCGAGCGTCTGGTTGGTGAACGAGGCCGACATCACGAACGAGGGGTGGCCCGTGGCGTTGCCCAGGTTCACCAGGCGGCCTTCCGACAGGACGATGATCTTCTTGCCGTCCGGGAATTCCACGTGGTGGACCTGCGGCTTGATCTCGTCCCACTTGAAGTTGCGCAGGCCGGCGATCTGAATTTCCGAGTCGAAGTGCCCGATGTTGCAGACGATGGCGTTGTTCTTCATCCGGCGCATGTCTTCAACCGTGATGACGTCCTTGTTGCCCGTCGCGGTGACGAAGATGTCGGCCTTGTCGGCGACGTCGGCCAGGGTCTGGACTTCGTAGCCTTCCATGGCCGCCTGCAGGGCGCAGATCGGGTCGATTTCGGTGACGATCACGCGGGCGCCGCCCTGGCGCAGCGAGGCGGCCGAGCCCTTGCCCACGTCGCCGTAGCCGCAGACCACCGCGACCTTGCCCGACAGCATGACGTCGGTGCCGCGACGGATCGCGTCGACCAGCGATTCACGGCAGCCGTACAGGTTGTCGAACTTCGACTTGGTGACGCTGTCATTGACGTTGATGGCCGGGAACGGCAGCTCGCCCTTGGCGGCCATCTGGTACAGGCGGTGCACGCCCGTGGTGGTCTCTTCCGACACGCCGCCGATGGCCGCGCGGATCGCCGAGTAGAAGCCCGGCTTTTCGGCCAGGTACTTCTTCATCACCGCGAACAGAGCTTCTTCTTCCTCGTTCTGCGGGTTGTTCAGGATCGACGGATCCTTCTCGGCCTTGGGGCCCAGCACGCAGAGCAGGGTGGCGTCGCCGCCGTCGTCCAGGATCAGGTTCGGGTAGCCGCCGTCGTGCCACTCGAAGATCTTGTGGGCGTATTCCCAGTACTCGACCAGGTTCTCGCCCTTGAAGGCGAACACCGGCACGCCCGAGGCGGCGATGGCGGCCGCGGCGTGGTCCTGGGTCGAGAAGATGTTGCACGAGGCCCAGCGGACTTCGGCGCCCAGGGCCGTCAGCGTCTCGATCAGCACGCCGGTCTGGATGGTCATGTGCAGGCTGCCGGCGATGCGGGCGCCCTTCAGGATCTGCTGCGGACCGTACTCGGCGCGCGTGGCCATCAGGCCCGGCATTTCGGTCTCGGCGATAGCCAGTTCCTTGCGGCCGTAGTCGGCGAGCGAGATGTCCTTGACGATGTAGTCGGCCACGTGCGGCTCCTGCGTCGGGTCGTGGAAGGGAGGGTCTTGGGCGCAGTCTATACAACCCCGAGCCCTATCGAGCAATTAACGCATAAAGATATCTTTATGTCCGCCAGAGGTTGACAGATCACTGGTTTGCGCGCGCTATGATTGAGTACACAGGAGCGCTCAATGTCCGGATTGCTTCTCGCCGCCGCCCTGCTGGCCGCCGACACGCCGCCGCTGGATCAGGATAGCCTGCGCCAGGCCATGACCGAGGCGGCCGCCAATCCCGGCGCTCGCCCCCTCACCGGCCAGCGCTTCCGGCTAGTCACCCGCTTCGTCGAGGAGAAGCCGCGCAAGTACGGCATCTTCAAGCAGTCGGGCCGCTGGCTGTATGACCGTCGCAAGCAGACGCTGGTCACCTCGGTGGGGCTCGGCGAGATCACCGATCGCAACTTCGGGGCTTTCAAGGAAAGCGGCCTGGCGGCGCTGCCGCCGCTGCAGTCGTTCTTCTTCAACGTCGACGTCGCGCGCGGCCAGGCGCTCGATGCGTCTGGACGGCCGGTCTCTTTGCTGATGCCCCGCGCACGGATGGGCTCCCCGGGCGGCGTACCGCTCCGCGCGCCGCCACCGAATCAGAACTTCGACCTGGCGGACTCGAGCAAGGCCACCAGCTTCGGCCTGGCCGTACCCTACGAAGAGAACGGTCCCTCGGCCCTGCCGGCCGGCATGGCCCCGCTGGAGGTCAGCCAGGCGCGCGGTCGCCGCGACCACGCCGAGCGCTTCGCCCGCGACCTGACCCTGGTGGTCGAGGGCGAGATCACCGACCTGGGCCAGAAGCCCCAGGTGTTCTGCGGCGGCTGGCGGGGCGCGGTGACCTTCAAGGAAATCACTGGCAATACGCCGACCTGGGTCAAGGACCAGCAGTGCTTCGTCACGGCCCGGATCGACCACGTGCAGGTGATGCGCGGCGACAAGGAGGTCAGCGCCTGGCCCAAGGCGGCCAAGGCCGCCGACTAGCGCGGATCGACATTCAGTCTTGAGCCAACCCCAAACCCGATCATCCCCGCGAAAGCGGGGATCCAAGGTGGCTTTCAGGATGCAGCGCGTCCGAGCGATGGCCCTCTGACTCGGCTTGGATCCCCGCCTTCGCGGGGACAGTCGGTGATGGGGAAAGCTCCTCGCCGAATGTCGATCCGCCCCAGGGCCTGTTTGAACAGGCTCTAGCGGCTGCGGTACATCGTGACCCAATAGTCCTCGGGCAGGCCACGGCAGATCTGCAGCTCGGAGCGTTCGGTCAGGACAAAGCCCTTGCCGGTCCAGGCATGGGTGCGGGACTCGCCGCAGTCGGCCAAGCCCCGCCCCTTGGCATAGCTGTAGAGCTTCTGGTCGTCGGTATTGAATACGGCGTTGGTGGCCATGGCCCGTGTGTCGCCCGCCCCGCCCAGGTCGGCCAGCCGGGCGTGACCGCCCTTCTCGTCGGCCAGCACCAGGGCCGAGGAGATCTGATAGGCGCCCACCCAGCACGGGATCACCCACAACACCACGTCGGGCGCCAAGCGGTTCGAGGTCGGGTCTTCGGGCGCGTCCGCCTGGCAGTCCAGGCTCTTGATCCGCGCCAGCACGGCGGGCGGCGGCGTATCGGTCAGGCCGTCCTGGCTCACCGGCTTGGCGGGTCGGATCAAAGGCGGGACCGGCGGCGACGGAACGGCGGAAGCCGGCGCCGCGCCCTTGGCGACCAGTGCGGTGACGCCGCCGACGCGCCGCTGGCGATCATCCATCCAGCGCAGGCTCGCCGAACCACCGGACAGCGACACGGTCGCGACGGTGCGCCCGCCGTCCCTGGCCTCCAGGACCTCGCCCCTGGCGATCGCCTCCAGCAAGGCCGGCGACCGGGCGGGCGAAACCGACCAAGTGCGATACTCGTCGTCCGTTCCCTCGGGCGCCGCGGTGCGCGCCACCACCTTGCCGTCGACCGTCAGGGTCAGAGGCCCCGAAACGCCCTTGGCGGTCTCGGCGTCGATGCCGAGATCCAGCGTGGCCGCCGCATCGGCTTCCGCTTCGCGACGCACCCGCAGCACCACGCCATAAGCGTCTTCAGGCGGAAATCCGTAAGCCGTGCAGACCCGGACATTGTCGCAAGCGACCCACCAGTCCTTGATGGCCACGTCCTGGGCAACGGCGGGCGCGGCCAGCAGCAATCCCGCCAGCAGGACCGCCGCGCGCAGCACTAGAAGCCCAGTTCCGGCTGCATGGCGCCCGGCTGCTGGGTCTCGGGCAGGTGGCAGGTGAAGGTCGAGCCGGCGCCCGGCTCGCTCTCCAGCGCCACCCAGCCACCATGCAGCTCGACCAGCGCCTTGACCAGGGCCAGGCCCAGGCCCGGACCGCCACGGTCGCGGCCGACGAAGCGGTCGAAGATGTGGGCCTGGACGTGGAATGGCACGCCGCGGCCAGTGTCGGAGACGTCCAGGCGCACCTCGCCCAGGGCGCGGCGGGCCTGCAGGGTGACGCGACCGCCGGGCGGGGTCTGGCGCAGGGCGTTCTCGACCAGGTGGTCCATGGTCTGGGCCAGGCGCTTGGCGTCGCCACGGATCAGGCCGACATCTTCCTCGCACTCGACCGCCAGGGTGACGGCGCCCAGCTGGGCGTCCTTCAGGGCGCGTTCCTGGGCGTTCAGCAGCAGGTCGGCGACACGGATGTCCTCGATCTCCAGCGCCATCTCGCCGGCGTCGATCTGGGCCATGTCCAGCACGTCGTCGATCGAGCGGGCCAGCTGGGTGGCGGCGGCGCGGACGGCGGCCACGTGGTTGCGGCCACGCTCGGAAATACCGTCGGCCCGCTCCAGCAGTTCGGAATAGCCGATGATCGTCGTCAGCGGGGTGCGCAGTTCGTAGCTGACATTGCCGACGAAGTCGCGCTTCAGGCGCTCGGCCTCGGCCAGGGCGGCGGAGCGATCGGACAGCGCGTTCTGCAGGTCGCGGGTGTCGGTGACGTCGGCGAAGGCGATCAGGGTCGCGCCGTCCGGCAGCGGCCGGCTTTGATAGACCACGATGCGGTCGTCGGAGGTGCGGACCTCGCCCGAGGTCGGGGCGCGCATCTGCGGATCGGGATCAGCCACCCGGCCCTTCAGCTCGCGCCAGAAGGCCAGGTCGTGCAGGCGCGGCACGCACAGCTCGACCACGCCCTCGAAGTCGCCGGCCGCTTCCAGCGAGAAGGCGCTGACGTTCCAGAAGGTCTCGAAGGCCTCGTTGTGCAGGCGCAGGCGGCCGTCGGAACCGAACACGGCGACGGCGTCGTTCAGCTTGTCCAGCGTGGCCTGCTGCACCTGGATCAGGGCGTTGTACTGGGCCTTCAGGCGCAGCTCGCCGGTGATGTCGGAATAGATCAGCAGCATGCCGCCCAGCGGGTGGGGTTGGCGCACGACTTTGAGCGTGCGGCCGTCGGGCAGGTGCCACAGGTCGTCGGCCTGGGGGCCCAGGTCCTCGTAGCGGGCCAGTTCGGCGGCCTTCCAGCCGGAATAGTCGATGCTCTCGGGCAGACGGCGGCGCTGGCGCAGGCGGTCCAGCACCTCGCCATGGGTCGGGCGTTCCGCGAGCCAGGCCGGTTCCAGGCCCCACAGCTCGGCGAAGGCGGTGTTGTGGTAGGACAGCCGGCGCGTCTGGCTGAAGATCGCCACGGCCTCGGCGATGTGGTTCAGGGTCTCGTCGTGGGCCTCGACATGCTTGCGGAAGGCGTCGCGGACGTCCTCGATTTCGGTGACGTCCGCGCAGAACACGCCCACCCCGCCGCCGTCCAGCGGCTGGGCGGAAAGCCTGAAGGCCCGCCGGCGGCCCTCCAGGTTGATCCAGCGCAGGGCCTCGCGGCGCTCGCCCTTCTCGACGGCCTCGACGACCAGGGCGTCGGCGGCGCGGTCGAAGCTCTTGCCGGCCAGGGCCGCGGCCGAGGCCGAGGTCGCGCCGACCGCGCGGATGAAGGCGTCGTTGCCCCAGGCCGGCTGGCCATCGGCGCCGGCGATCCAGGCGGGCTCGGCCACGCTGTCGACGAAGGCGGCGAAACGGGCCGCCGACGGCAGGCCGGCGTCGCCGCCGCTGGCGGGCGCCAGGCGCAGCCAGGCCAGGGCGCCGGCCGCGCGGCCCTCGACCGAGATCCAGCCGCCGCTGCCGCGCGCCTCGAACACGCAGGCCTCGCCGCGCTCGAACAGGGCGGTCAGCTTCTGGGCGTGGGCCGGATCGACGGCGCTGACGGCGGCGACCACCGCCTCGACCTCGGCGGGAACGCCCAGCACGCGGGCGCAGGCGGCCAGGCCCTCGGCCCCGGCGGCCAGGCTGGGACGGCCGCCCTCGACGGCCAGCACGGCGGTGTCGAAGGCCTCGACCCAGGCGGGCGCATCCAGGGCGTCGCCGCCTTGCAGGGTCAGCCGGTTCTTCAGCGCGGCGATGCGATCCTCGTAGCCACGGCGCTGCCCCAGCGACCACAGGGTCACGCAAATGGCGAGGCAAACCGCGCCGGCCGCCGCCGCGAGGATCAGGTCGTACGAAGTCATCAGTGCGCCCAGCGGGTCCTCGAATCAGATTTTCAGATTAGTCCGGCTATGGCCAGTAGGGCTATGGACCAGAGGGGCTATGGCGTCCCGGGCCAATCGCTCTATTTGGAGGGTCATGACCTGGTCCGACCGCTCCGCCCCGTCGCTCGACGACTTCGCCGTCCTGGCCAAGCAGGCCTTCGACGCCCTGCCCGACGACTTCCGCAAGCTGTCGGGCGACGTGGTCATCCGGGTCGACGACTTTCCGTCCGAAGAGGTGCTGGACAGCCTGGGGATCGAGGACCCGTTCGAGCTGACCGGCCTCTATCAGGGCGTCGACCTGGGCCGTCGCTCGGTGCTGGACTACGGAACCGAGCCGTCGCGGGTCTTTCTCTATCGCCGCCCGATCCTGGACGAGTGGGCCGAGCGCGGCGACGTGCCCCTTGGCGAGTTGATCACCCACGTGCTGGTCCACGAGATCGGCCACCATTTCGGCCTGTCGGACGACGACATCCACCGCATCGAGGACGAGGAATGAGTTCGCTGTTCGATCAGGACGCCTGGCGCGAGCGCATGGATGAGCGCTGGTTCGACACCGGCGCGGCCATGGCCGAAGCCGGCGCCGTCGACCTCGTCGCGATCGAGGACGAGAAGGTCACCGCCCACGTCACTGGCAGCGTCGGCGACCTCTATGTCGTGGAACTGCGCGCCCCGGCCGGCGAGGGCTCCTGCACCTGCCCCGGCTTCGAGAAATTCGGCGCCTGCAAGCACCAGGCGGCCGTGGTGACGGCGGCCAATGGCGCCGACCTCTCCAAGGTCCGCGACCGCATGGCCCAGCTGCGCGACGGTCTGGCCCTGGACAGCAAGGACGCCCTGATCGAACGCCTGGCCGAACTGGCGCGGGTGCAGCCGGCGGTGCTGGCGGCGCTGGAAGGGCGCTAGAGGAAGTCGTCGATCGCCGCGCGCTTCTTCTTCGGCTTGGGCCGTTCCCACATCACGCCGGGATAGCCTTTCAGCGGGACCAGCTTGCCGCCGCCATAGGCCCAGTCCGGCGCCTGGTCGAGCGACGTGTGGTAGCGCGGCTCGCGGCCGGTGCGGGTCGAGAACAAGGCCCTCGGCAGGTTGATCATGGTGGGGCTGCGCTTGCGCTCCATGAAGATCGGCGTGCCGCAGCGGCCGCAGAAGCCCCGCGTGGTTCCCTCATGTTCGTGGCGGGTGACGATCTCCTCGCCCTCCAGCCAGCGGAAACGGCTGCGGTAGCTGGCGGTGTAGGTGACGTAGGCGCAGCCCTGGGCGTGGCGGCTGGCGGCCGAGTGGTCGTGGAACGACCAGCGGGCCGGCACGCCGATCGCCAGGCGGACGGCCCCACAGGCGCAGGCGCCTTCGGCTTCCTCAGCGGGGGGCTTGAGGGGTTTGGACATGACGATCTCCGGACACAATCTGGCGGCAGTACAGCACCTGCTGTCAGCCTTGTGTCAGCACCTTCTCCACCCACGCCGGCACGACCTCGCTGGCCGGGCCGTAAAGCTTCTCATCGAACACATACGCATTAGCCGAGGGTTCGAGATTGATCTCGCAGGTCGCGATCCCCATCGCCCGCGCCTCGGAAACGAACCCCGCCGCCGGATAGACCGAACCCGAGGTGCCGATCGAGACGAAGAGGTCCGCCTCCGCCAACGCATCCTCGATCTCCTCCATGTACAGCGGCATCTCGCCGAACCATACCACGTGCGGCCGCGCGCCGCCGTCGCGCCCGCAAGCCGCGCAGACGGCCTCCGCGGTCAGCGCCCCCACATCCGGCCGGGTCGCCTGGCAGTGATGGCAGCGTGTGACCGCCAGCTCACCATGCATGTGGACCACGCGCTTCGACCCCGCCTTCTCGTGCAGGTCGTCGACGTTCTGGGTGCAGAGGAAGAGGTCATCGCCCAGCGCCGCCTCCAGCCGCGCCAACGCCACATGCGCCGCGTTCGGCTCAGCCGCCGCCAGGTTCGCGCGGCGGGCGTTGTAGAAGTCCCGCACCAGGGCCGGATTGCGCGCGAAACCCTCGGGCGTGGCGACCTCGCTCAGGTCGTACTTCGTCCACACCCCGTCCTTGTCGCGAAAGGTGCCCAGGCCGCTCTCGGCCGAGACGCCGGCCCCGGTCAGCACGAAGATCTTCATTCCGACTCCAGACGATTGAAGGTGACGCCGCCGTCATTTTTCATTTGACCCGCCCGCTCACTTGAGTTGACAGTGTTTAGATAGCCGAAGACCCGCGCAAGACGGGCTCCGCTGATGGACGTCGACCCGGCCGATAGGGAGCGCCGCAATGACCGACAAGAACATCACCAAGGACGCCATGTACGACGCGGTCGCGCCGGACGACTTCGAGTCGATGCTCGAACTCGACCGCTACGGCAACCGGTCCAGCGCCTTCGACAAGATCATCGCCGCGACCCACGACCACTTCTGGGACCCGCTGGACAAGGCCTATATCGATTTCGACGAGCCGTTCGACATGGAGAACCAGGCCCTGGTGCCCGAGGATCTCGTGATCGCCCTGTCGACCGACTACGTCTCCAACCATCTGTCCGACCCCAAGCAGCGCATCCGCTTCATCAACCAGTCGGTGCTGCGCAGCTTCTCGTCGATCCTGCATGGCGAGCAAGGCGCGCTGAACCTGTCGGCCAGCCTGTGCCATGTGCTCAAGGACCAGGGCGCGCAGGAATACGCCGCCAACCAGACGCGCGAAGAGGCCCGCCACGTCACGGCCTTCGCCAAGTACATCAACACCCGCTGGGGTCGCCCGGTCGCGTGCGGCCCGGCGCTGAAGACCCTGCTGGTCGAGATCATCGGTGCGCCGGAGGTCTACAAGAAGATCATCGGCATGCAGATGCTGGTGGAAGGCCTGGCCATGGGCGCCTTCGCCACCTTCTTCAACAATATCAATGACCCCGTCGGCAAGAAGCTGCTGCAGCTGGTGATGACCGACGAGGCCTTCCACCACAAGTTCGGGAAGATCTGGGCCGACCGCACCGTGCCCAAGCTGACCCCCGAAGAGCACGCGATCATCGAGGACTGGGCGGCGCACTGCTTCCAGACCCTGCTGTTCAACCTGGTCTCGCCGCACCAGCAGCTGGATCTCTATGCCGAGTTCGGCCTGGATCCCGACAAGGTGGTCGAGGAGTACGGGAAGATCATGACCGACGACCTGCGTCGGGAGAACATGAAGGAGCAGACCAACATCTTCCGGGTGCTGGTGAAAACCCTGCTCAACGCCGGCATCATCACCGACCGCACGCGCGCCTTCTACGCCATGTATGTCGACCTCAACGAGCTGAAGAACGAGGGCGAGCGCATGGTCGGCGACGACATCGCCGAGGAAGGCATCCGCTACCTGCAGGCCATCAACTTCAAGGACCGGCCTACGGCCGCGATCGAGATCGCGGCCGAGTAAGAGAAAAGAGTGGCCAGCTCTGTGAGCATCGCGGCCGAATAGGCGGAACTTCGCCGCAACCGACAGCGTTTGGGCGGACCTAGGCAAAGGTTCGCCCATGCGCTTTTCCAAGATCGTCCTGACGAGCCTGATCGCGGTGACGCTGTCGGGCAGCGCCTTCGCGGCCGCCAAGCCGCCGGCCAAGCCGGTCTCGGCGCAGTTCTATTCGGGCCGCTGGTACGAGATCGCCCGCACGCCCAATGCCGGCCAGCGCGACTGCGAGGCCCCGACCACCGACTTCACCTTGCAGGGAGCCGCCTTCAAGGTCCGTCAGGTCTGCCACCGCGGCTCGCCCCTGGGCGCCGAGAAGGTGTTCACGACCAACGGCAAGATCGTCGAGAACAGCCAGAACACCCGCTTCACGATGAGCTTCCTGGGGGGACTGCGGAAGCAGGAATACTGGGTGCTCGACTGCGCCGCCGACGGCTCGTGGGCGATCATGGCCACGCCCGGCGGCAACTATGTCTGGCTGATCTCGCGCACCGCCGACATGCCCGTGGCCACCAAGGCCATCGCCCTCGAGCGGGTGAAGGAACTGGGCTACGCCAAGCTGGAATTCCCGCAACATCCGCCAGGAGCCGGCGCTTGAGACTTCCCCTCCTCGCGGTCCTTGCCGCGCTGGGCCTGAGCGCCTGTGTCGCCGGTCCGGTCGGCAACCCGAACCCGCCGCAGCCCGCCAAGAGCGTCGATCTCGAGCGCTATGCCGGCCGCTGGTACGAGGTGGCCCGCTACGACATGCGGTTCGAAAAGGGCTGCGAAGGCGTCACCGCCGAATATTCCAAGCGCCCCGACGGCCTGATCCGCGTGCTCAACACCTGCCATCAGGGCGCGGTCGACGGCCCGGTGAAGGTGTCCGAAGGCAAGGCAAAAGTCGCCGACACGGCCACCAATGCCAAGCTGAAGGTCAGCTTCTTCGGCCCGTTCTTCTTCGGCGACTACTGGGTGCTGGACCATGCCGACGACTACGGCTGGTCGATCGTCGGCGAGGGCTCGGGCAGGTATTTGTGGCTGCTGTCGCGCAAGCCGCCGACCGACGCCGACCGCGCGGCCCTGACGGCGCGCGCCAAGGCGCTGGGTTATGACACGAGCCTGCTGCGACCGACCAGGCAGCCCGCGCCCTAGGGGCGCTTGCCCGGCCAGGTCAGGTAGCCCTGGGCGTCGCGGCCGGCGGCATGGCGACTGGACGACTGCGCGACGAAGGTCGGCGCCGGCGTCGGCTCGGAATAGGCCGCGGCCAGGCGCTGGTCGAACATCGGATAGCGTTCCGGCGTCGGTTGTGACCAGGGAGCAAACTCGGCCTGAGCCAGCTTCATCGGCGCAGGGACAGGCTCAGGCGGCAGGGCCCGGACCGGGGCGGAGTCGATGATCGGAGCGGCCTGGATCGGAGCAGCCAGCATCGGCGCTTTCGCCTCGGCCAGATGGACCGGAGCCGGCGGCGGCGCGGGGGCGACGACGGGCTCGGCCGGCGTGTAGATCGGCTCGGGTGATCGCAGGACCTCGACCGGCGAGGCGGCGGCCAGGGTCGTGCGCGGCGCCAGCGCCAGATTGCGCATCGCCACCCGGAACTGCTCGCGGCACGCCGTGCTGGCCGCAGCGAAATAGCGGCGGACAGGCGTTTCCGGATCGGTGGCTGTCATGGCGTTGGCGTCGATGCGCGGCGGCGTCCAGAAGCAGTTATCCTGCACGACCAGCTTGCCGGTGCGGCCGTCGATGACGCTGAACTCGGCGGCGTAGGCCACCTTCGGCTGCGCGCCGTATTCGTTGCGGAAGTCCCAGTTGGTGGTCCGGACATCGACGACATAGCGCGCGTCGCCGGCGGCCTTGGCGATGGCCTTGGGCTTCTCGCGGTCGACGGCTATCGGACGCTCGGCGAGGTTCCCGTCGCGCTGCTCGGCCAGGATCTGGGCCAGGTCATGCGAGAGGGCGATGGCCGGGTCGCTGATGTCGCCGCGCTCGATGGCCTTGGCCCCAGCCACACGGGCGATCGCCGCGTGGGTGGCCACGATCGCAAGGGCGCCCAGGATGCCCGCGTTGTTCTGCACGGGGATGATGGCCTGGCCCAGCGCGAAGGCGGCGGGCTTGCGATGGGTGTAGGCGATCGTCTCCGGACCGGCGGCGGGCTCGGATTGCGCCCAGCTCGTCGAGGGCGCAGCCATCAAGATCATGAGCGCCAGGGCGCGGGTCCGGGGTCGCAAAGTGTGCCTCTCGCGAAACTCTCGCTCAAGGCGGTAGGTCGCCAGGAGGTTGAGGGCAAACCCATCCCCGCGCCGCGCGATTCCCACTCGCGCGGCGGGCGGTCATTTAACCTTGTTTCGCGAACAAAGCTGGAACATGATCGCGCCGATGGACGTGATCATCGAACTTCAGACCCGGCCGGAAACGACGCTGGCCGTAACCCGTGGGGCCGCGCGGCTGCTCGTGGACCTGGGTTATGCGCCGCTGGCCGAGGTCACCTTGCCGAACGGACGGCGGGCCGACCTGATGGCGCTGGGGCCGAAAGGGGATGTGCTGATCGTCGAGGTGAAGTCGGGGCTGGAGGACTTTCGCGTCGACCGCAAATGGGGCGAGTACGCGCCCTATTGCGACGCCTTCTACTTCGCCGTGGCGCCGCACTTTCCCGATGGCATCCTGCCGGACGAGCCTGGGCTGCTGGTCACCGACGCCTTCGGCGGCGCGGTCGTGCGCGAAGCGGCGGTCACGCCGCTGGCGCCGGCGCGTCGCAAGGCCCTGACCCTGGCGTTCGCGCGCCTCGCGGCGCTCAGGGCGGCGGGCGTGAACGCCGAGCGGCTGGCGGTCTGAAAACCGGCAGCCGGGATGGGAGGGTGAGAGGTTTCACCCTTGGCCGGATAATTCACTGACCCGCAAGGCACGACCGCGCTTCGATCGGTGAGGGTGTAACCCCTCACCCTCCCACCGCTACGCGGCGGGCCCCTCCCTCTCCCTATGGAAGAGGGAGCTTCGGAATTAGTCCAAATTCCGCGCGATCAGGAAGCCCACGCCCAGCCCGATCGCGAACGCGCCCAGCGCGACGCCCATCGGATGCTCTTCGGCGACGTGGTGGGCCACCTGGGCCTTGTCGCGCGCATAGGCGGCGCCGACCTTGGCCTTTTCGCTGGCGAAGGTGCGGGTCTGGGCGGCCACCTCGGTGGCGGTTTCGCGGGCCGACTTCATGGCCTTGGTGACCGCTTCCTTGGCCTGCTTGGTCTTTTCGGCGGTCGTCTTCTTGGCGTCGTCCAGCGCGGCGGCGGCGGACGAGGTGTCGGGGGTGAAGCTGCTGATGTCAGTCATGGGGGAGGCTCCTCGGCTTGACCGGAAGCTAACTCGCGGGACCGGGATTAGTTCTCCCGCACGACCTTCAAAACCGCTTCCCCATAACGGTCCAGCTTGCCCTGACCCACGCCGCCGGACTTACCCAGGGCCGCCAGGGTCGCCGGACGCGCGGCAGCGATCTCGGCCAGGGTGGCGTCGTGGAAGATGACATAGGGCGGCACGTGCTGGGCCTGGGCCTGCTCCTTGCGCCAGGCGCGCAGGGCCTCGAACAGCATCTGGTTTTCCAGCGGGATGGTCAGGGCCTTGCCCTCGCGGCGCTTGCGGGCCGTGCTGGCGCGGCCGGTCTCCGGGGCCTCGGCGGCCTGGCGCAGGGCGACCTTGCGTTCGCCGCGATAGACCTGCCGCACGCCCTCGACATCGCCCAGCCCGATCAGCGGCCGGCCGTCATTGGGGTCCTCGCGCAGCAGTCCCTCGAAGATCAGGGTGTCGAACAGGTCGCGCCAGGTCGGCTGGCTGAACTCGCGGCCGATGCCGAAGGTCGGCAGCTGGGCCTCCTGGGGCGTGACGTCCTTGGTCTTGCCCATCAGGTGCTCGATGATCCGCCCGCGCCCATAGCGGCCGCCCATGCGGTGGACGGCCGACAGCGCCTTCTGGGCGGCCTCGGTGGCCTCGACCCCGGTCGGCGGCGAGACACATACGTCGCAGACCCCGCAACGGGCCACGCCCTCCTCGCCGAAATACCGGCGGACGGCGGCGGCGCGGCAGGTGACGCCTTCCAGCATGGCGTAGAACTGCCGCAGCTTGCGGTTCTGGGCCTGCTTGACCTCGTCGGGCGCGTCCTTGGTCTCGATGCGACGCCCCGCCCAGGCCATGTCGGCCGAGCCGTACAGGGTGATGCCCTCGGCCGGCTGGCCGTCGCGCCCGGCGCGGCCGACCTCCTGCCAATAGGCCTCGATGGCGGCCGGCGGATCGGCGTGGATCACGTAACGAACGTCGGGCTTGTCGACGCCCATGCCGAACGCGATCGTCGCCACCATCACCGCCGCGTCGGCCTCGAGGAACTCCTCCAGGCGGCGAGCGCGGACGGCCTTGTCGAGGCCGGCGTGATAGGCCAGCGCCGGGATGCCTTCGGCGTTGAGCTTCTCGGCCAGCTTCTCGGTCGAGTCACGGCTGCCGGCATAGACGACGCCGGCGCGGCCGGGGCGCTCCAGCACCAGCTCGACCACCCGGTCATGACCCTTGCCGCGCTTGCGCTCGGCGCTCAGCGCCAGCTCGGGGCGGGCGAAGCTGTCGACGAACTCGGCCGCGCCCTGCAGGCGCAGTTCGGCGCGGATGTCGTCGCGGGTCCGGGCGTCGGCGGTGGCGGTGACCGCCAGGCGCGGGATGTCGGGGAACAGTTCGGCGAGGCGCCCCATCATGCGGTATTCGGGCCGGAAATCGTGGCCCCACTGGCTGACGCAGTGCGCCTCGTCGACGGCGATCAAAGCCAGCGGCGTGCGCGAGAGGCGGTCCAGCATCCACGGCTGCATCAGGCCTTCGGGCGACAGGTACAGCATGTCGACCTCGCCGGCGTCGATGCGCCGCCAGATGTCGCCGCGCTCCTCCATCGAGACGTTGCTGTCCAGCCGCTCGGCCGCCACGCCCGCCTGGCGCAGCCCCTGGACCTGGTCGGCCATCAGGGCGATCAGCGGCGAGATCACCAGGCCCACGCCCGGCCGGATCAGCGACGGGATCTGATAGCACAGCGACTTGCCGCCGCCGGTGGGCAGCACGGCCATGGCGCTGTGGCCGGCCAGGATCTCGTTGATCACCCCGGCCTGCATGCCCCGGAAGTCGGCATGGCCAAACGTGCGCCGCAGAACGTCGCGGGCGTGGTCGAGTTCGGGGGATTCGGGAGGAACGTACACGGGCGCTCTTTTGGCAGCCCGGAGCGGCGAGGCCAAGCGTGACGGTGGATCCTCGGACGCGGCCAGAAACGCCATGGTCGTTCGCCGTTTGTTTCCTCAATTCCAGGTGGCAACATGGCGCCAAGAAACCGCTGCCACAAGAGCGCCGCATGGCGCGTTCACTTCTCGTCAATCTTGTCGCGCGTTCTGTGGGCTTCGGCTAAACGGAACGTGTGCCAGCACGCGCGTCCGCGCGGCATTTCAGGAATTCAAGGACGACCATGGCGAACGGACCCTTCGGCGGGAACAAGGCGGCCAAGCCGCAGCGCACCCCGCTCCAGGCCCTGGTCTATTGGGGCACGGTCCTGGGCGTCTGGGGCCTGATCTTCGTCGTCGCCTTCTTCGCGGTGTTCGCCAGCGACCTGCCCGACACGTCCAAGCTGTACGACGTCAAGCGCCAGCCCTCGATCAATTATCTGGACCGCTCCGGCGCCTTGCTCGCGGTACGCGGCAGCCAGTACGCGCCGCCGGTCGATATCGACGCCCTGCCCAAATACGTGCCGGCCGCGTTCGTGGCGATCGAGGACCGCCAGTTCTATCACCACCTGGGCTTCAACCCCTGGGGCATCATCCGCTCGCTGGCGTGGAACGCCACCCATGACGGTCCCCAGCGCGGCGGCTCGACCATCACCCAGCAGCTGGCCCGCAACCTGTTCCTGAGCCCGGCCCAGAACTATCGCCGCAAGGCTCAGGAACTGATCCTGGCCGTCTGGCTGGAGCTGAAGTTCAGCAAGAAGCAGATCCTGGCCCTGTATATGAACCGGGTCTATTTCGGCGCCGGCGCCTACGGCATCGAGGCCGCCTCGCAGCGCTATTTCAACAAGCCCGCCAAGGAGCTGACCATCGGCGAGTCGGCCCTGCTGGCCGGCATGATGAAGGGCCCCGCCCGCTACTCGCCGGTCTCGGCCAAGGAACGCGCCGCCCGCCGCGCCACGATCGTCCTGGACGAGATGGTGCGCATCAAGGCCATCACCGCCGAGGAGCGCGACGAAGCCTTCAAGACGCCGGTGCAGGTCTCGGCCACCCTGGCCAACCAGCGCGCCCAGTACTTCACCGACTATATCGACGCCCAGGTCCGCTCGCTGGTCGGCGAACCGACCGAGGACCTGGTCGTGGAGACCACGCTGGACCTGCCGATCCAGGTCTCGGCCGAGCGCGCCGTGAAGCTGGGCGTCGAGGGTCACGGAGCCCAGGGCGTGCAGCAGGCCGCGCTGGTCGCCATCGACGGCGAAGGCCGCATCCGCGCCTATGTCGGCGGCGCCGACTATTCCGACAGCCAGTTCGACCGCGCCACCACCGCCCGCCGCCAAGCCGGCTCGGCCTTCAAGCCGTTCGTCTACCTGACCGCCATGGAGGCCGGCCGCAATCCGTCGGTCATGGTCGTCGACGAGCCGGTCAAGATCGGCAATTGGGAGCCGCGCAATTACACCAACAAGTACCTGGGTCCGATGACCCTGCAGACGGGCCTGGCCCAGTCGATCAACACCGTCGCCGCGCGCCTGGCCAACGAGGTCGGCACCAGCAACGTCGCCGCCACCGCGCGCCGCCTGGGCATCACCTCCAAGATCCAGCTGGACCCGTCGATGGCCCTGGGCGCGGTCGAGGTCAGCCCCATGGAGATGGCCCAGGCCTACGCCCCGTTCTCGAACGGCGGCTTCCTGGCCAAGGGCTACGGCATCGAGCGCATCCGCACCGCCAGCGGCAAGGTCCTCTACGACCACGGCGTCGAGAAGACCGCCCGCGCGGCCGTGATCGGCTCGCCGGCCCTGCAGTACATGAACCAGATGATGCGCGAGGTCGTCGCCTCGGGCACCGGAGCCCGCGCCAAGGTCGCCGGCTACGACATCGCCGGCAAGACCGGCACGACCAGCGACTACAAGGACGCCTGGTTCGTCGGCTACACCGGCGGCTTCGTCACCGCCGTCTGGACCGGCAAGGACGACAACACCCCGATGAAGCGGGTCACCGGCGGCGGCGCCCCGGCCGAGGTCTGGCGCACCTTCATGGCCGCCGCCCTGCCCCGCCTGAAAGCCACCCCGATCCCAGGCGGCGTCGTCGAGCCCCCGCCGGTCGCGCCGACGGACCCGATCGGCGACCTGATCAACCCGACCCCGACGCCCGAAGGCCCCGCGGCCGAGACGCCCGCCGGGACCACGCCGCCGGCGGATCAGCTGCCCTACTAGTCCCGGGCGGCCTTGCGCCCGGCGACTTTGGAAAGGTCCTTGGAGAGCCTCGGCGTCACGGCGAGGTTCTTCTCGGACGCCTCAAAATCCGAACGCGGCGACAACGGATGCAGGTTCCACCCTCCGTCCGTCGGCGTGGTCGTGACGGGCTCCTTGCCGATGACGCCTTCGCGCGGATCGCACTGACACACGCGCTTGGAGTTCACCCAACAGTGGTAGTCGCTCCGGCTGAGCTTGAGGTCTTTCTCCAGGGAGACATAGCAAGCTTCGCTGCGCGGGCCGAAAGGACCTTGCGCCGCCGCCTGCGTCGCGAACGCCGTGACCGCGACCGCGGCCATCCAGGCCAGACGCCTCATTTCAGCGCCTCCTCGTTGATCTCGTAATAGCTGGGCGCGAAACAGGCGGCCAAATCCTCCGGAGGGTGGTTCTTTTCGCAGAACTTGAACCGCGCCAGACTCTCCTGGGCCTTGGCGTCCGGCCCGGCCGTCGTGACATAGCCCGGCACCCCAACGGTGCTGTATTCGTTGCGCAGCACGCCGCCGAGCGTGACCATGGTCGCGCCGACGACGAAGACCAGGACGCCGGTAGAGGCCGTCCTGAAGTCCACCTTCAAGCCCACCGCCTCGATGACGCCCTCGCCGCCGCCCACCTTGGTCTCGATGCCCAGCACGATGAACATCAAGCCCACGCTGACGACGGCGAAGCCCAGGTGCATGATCACGACCTTCATGATCTGCTTGTTGGTGACGACCGCGTTGTTGGTCGCCTCCAGCCGCATCACCGTATAGAGCGCGTAGTCGTTGGCCGATTTGAGCTGAGGCTGAACCTTGGCGAAGATCTCCTCGGCGCCGTTGCCGTCTCGCCAACCCACGATCGCGGGCGTCAGCTTCGAGAGCGCGCCATAGGCCTGGATCAGCACCAGGATCGGAAACACGACGCCCAGCACCAGGATCGCAACGCTATGCGACCAGCGCTCCACGTTCGAACGGCTCTTGGTCATCTTCGCCCCCCGGCTGCACCATCCCAGTACACCCGGAAGAGGAGATTTTAAATACCCGCGTTACGCGACAGTGCTAAGCCCCGATCGCGTGCAGCTCGGCCGCGTGCGCCCGCAACCAGGCCCGATGCGGCGCGGGATCCCCCACCAGCTCTTCGCACAGCGCCCAGAACCGGGGCCCGTGATTGGCCTCGATCAGGTGGGCGCACTCGTGGGCGACGACATAGTCGGCCACCGCCGCCGGGGCCAGGATCAGTCGCCAGCTGTAGCGGATCGCCGCCGGCGTGCGCGGCGTCGCCGGGCGGCACGAGCCCCAGCGGGCCTTAGGATCGGCGACGGCCACCGACGGCATCGGCCGGTTGAGGGCGGCGGCGTGGACGGCGGTGCGTTCAGTGAGGATCGCCAGGGCCTCGCGCTTGGCCAGGCGCACGACCTTCATCCCCCAGTTGGCGTCATCGGGCGCGACGATGCGCGGTCCCTCAGGATTGGCGCCGTCGATGCGGGCGCGGCCCGGCCCGACCTCCAGGCGATAGGGAACGCCGTTCAGGCGCAGGACCCCGCCCGGCGCCAGGCTCATCCGCTCGGGCAGGGCCGCCAGCTGCTTGGCGATCCAGCCGGACTTCTCCTGGGCGAAGGCGACGGCCTCGTTCAGGCGGCGAGCGGTGGGCGACAGGGCGACGATCTCGGACTTGGCCCGGTCGACGCGCAGCGAAATGCGCCGCGCCCGGCCGTCCACCTTCAGGCGAACGGGCCAACCGCCGATCTCCAGTCGATCACCGTCGGAAAAACGTTGGGCCTTGAGCGCGAACATCGAGCCCTAAGATCGGGTGTATCGTCCCACCTCGCAAGGCTGCTTCACCCCACCACGATCATCCCCGCGAAAGCGGGGACCCAAGCCGAGTCCGTGAGTTCGCGCCGCATCCAAGCCCGCAAGGCCGCTTGGGTCCCCGCTTTCGCGGGGATGGTCGGATGAGGGGAACTAAGCCTCTTCCTCGAAGTGCGGGTCGCACTTGCGGATGAACTTGCGCACGCGCGGATAGATCTCCTCGCGGAAGCGGCGACCGTTGAACACGCCGTAGTGGCCGACGCCGGGCTGCACATAGTCCAGCTTCAGGTTGCCTGGGATGTTCGAGCACAGGCCGTGGGCGGCCTGGGTCTGGCCGATGCCGGAGATGTCGTCGTTCTCGCCCTCGACCGTCATCAGGCCGATGTCGGTGATGGCTTCGGGCTTTACCCGCACGCCGCGATGCATCAGCTCGCCCTTGGGCAGCAGGTACTGCTGGAAGACGATGTCGATGGTCTGGAGATAGAACTCCTCCGTCAGGTCCAGGACCGACAGATATTCGTCGTAGAACTCCAGGTGCTTGTCGGCGCTGTCGCCGTCGCCCTTCACCAGGTCGGTGAAGTAGCGGCGGTGGGCCTCCTGGTGGCGCTCGGCGTTCATGCTCATGAAGCTGGCCAGCTGGACGAAGCCCGGATAGACGCGCCGGCCCGCGCCCGGATAGGGCGGCGGCACCGTGTAGATCATGTTCGACTGGAACCAGGTGAACGGCTTTTCCTCGGCCAGCTGGTTGGTCACGGTCGGCGACAGGCGTGCGTCGATCGGCGAACCCATGAAGGTCATGCTGGCCGGGCGCGAGGGATGATCCTGCTCGGCCATCAGGGCGGCGGCGGCCAGGACCGGCGGGCCGGGCTGGCAGACGGCCACGACGTTCGGACGCGGACCCAGCACGGCCAGCATCTGGATGATGTGGTCGATATAGTCGTGGAAGTCGAAACGGCCTTCCAGCACCGAGACGTTGCGAGCGTTGATCCAGTCGACGATGAACACCGAGTGATCGGGCAGGAACGCCTCGACCGTGCCACGCAGCAGGGTGGCGTAGTGACCGGAAAGGGGCGCGACGATCAGCACGGCGGGGTCCAGGCTGAACTTGCCGGCCCGGCGCATGTCGGCCATGTCGCGATCGAACTGGATCACGCGCGCCCAGGGGCTTTGCCAGACCACGGTCTCACGCACGCGGACATCGACCTGGCCGATCTTGACCGTGTCGATGTTCCACTTCGGCTTGCCGTAGCGCCGGGTGACGTTGGCGAACAGGTCCGCGCCCGCGTGCATGCGGCGCCCCAGGGCCGAGTCCGCGGCCGGGTTCAACGGCGATCCCCAGAAGTCCCGGGCCGCCAGCGCCGCGAGGCGCATCGGAGTGGAGGCGTAATAAGCCGCCTCATGCATGGCGTAGAGCATGGCGCATCCGCGATGTTGCATCGCAACATAACACGCCAGACCCTAACGGAGTCTACCCTACGGAAGCTTTTTGCACCGCGTCACAGCGTCGCTTCGCGCGCGGGTGGTAGCGGTCGCAGGGCTCGCCATGAGATCCCTCTCTCATAGAGAGAGGGAGGGGCCCGCGCGAAGCGTGGGAGGGTGAGAGGTTACAGCGGTAACCGGAGTGCCGGCACGCCGTCGAACCTCGTAACCTCTCACCCCAACCCTCTCTCCAAGAGAGAGGGAGCTTTATGGGCGTTGGGCCGCCTATGCGCTCGGAATTCGCGAGGTCGACTTCAGCAAAATCAACACCTTGTCGATATTACGCAGCCCTGAATGATCCGCACTCAGATCTGCTGGACAATGATGCCACCTCGTCGCGAGGAAAGGGCGCGTGGCCAGCGACCAAACGTGGCGGCGGGGTGTGGTCGAGCGGTGAAGGTCCGAGGGGGATACTCGGACGGTCCGGGGACCTGGTTCGCTGCCAGGCCCGCCCGCCGTCGGCGTGGTTGGGGGAAAGGGTTCGTCCCTCCCTGATCACCGGGCTTTTCCGGAAACGGAAGCGCCCGGATCCCGGTAAGGCCTGAATAGGGCCACCTTCCCGGGACGCTGGCGAACAACGACCGCGCGGAGCGTCAGGCTTCGTCGAAACGGTATTCTATTCAAACACTCCGGACGCTGTCCGGCGCTCCGCGTCCCTTTCCACCTTCAGCGGCCCGCCGCGTGAAGCCGCGGCGGCGCGCCTTTAGAAAACCGGCAACGGGCGCGGTTTGCGGTCTTCGCCGATGGCCACGAAGGTGAAGACGCCTTCGGTGACCTTGTGGGCCTGTTCGGCGTCGCGGCGGCGGCGCCAGGCCTCGACCTGGACCTTCAGCGAGGTGCGGCCGGTGTGGACGATGCGGGCGAACAGGCTGACCTCGTCGCCGACCAGGACGGGGCTGATGAAGGTCATGCTGTCGACGGCGATGGTGGCGCAGCGGCCGGCCGCGCGGTGGAAGGCGATCGAGGCGGCCGCCAAGTCCATCTGCGACAGCAGCCAGCCGCCGAAGATGTCGCCTTCGGGGTTGGTGTCGGACGGCATGGCGATGGCGCGCAGCACCGGCGCCTCGTGCGGCCACTCGGCCTTTTCCCAAGCCTTGGCGAGGGTCTCGGCCCGCTGGGCCGGCGAAACCTGGTCGGTCAACTTAGTGGCCGCCGGCGCCTTCGTAGACGCCCGGGGCCAGGCGCTCGTCCTCGTCGCCCTCGCCGGTCGCGGCCACGAAGCGGCGGTCGCAGTACGAGCAGTCGACGAAGCCGGCCGCGCCCATCTCCAGCCACACGCGCGGATGGCCCAGGGCTCCGCCGACGCCGTCGCAGGCGATGCGGTGCGAGCGGACGGCGATGGTTTCCGGCGCGGCGCCGGCGATCGCGTCGATGTCCATGGCGGTCGGAGCGGTGGCGGGGGTCTTGGCCATTGTCGGCGAGTCCTTAAATCGGATCGTGGCCTTGGCGCGGCCGCGAACGAGGCATACCTATGCGACGCCGAAAGGCGCCGTCAATCGACGCGCGCCTCATCCGGCGTTTCTAGCCCCATCTGGACGCTCAATGGACCTGCCCGCCTACGCCATCGAGGCCGAAGGCCTGTACAAGACCTACGCCGCCACCAAGACCTCGCCGGAGAAGAAGGCGCTGAACGGCGTCGACCTGAAGATCCCGCGCGGCTCGATCTTCGGCCTGCTGGGACCCAACGGCGCGGGCAAGTCGACCTTCATCAACATCCTGGCCGGGCTGGTGCGCAAGAGCTCGGGCACGGTGAAGATCTGGGACCGCGACATCGACCAGCGACCGCGCGACGCCCGCGCCGCCATCGGCGTGGTGCCGCAGGAGCTGGCCGCCGACGTCTTCTTCACCCCGCGCGAGTCGCTGGAGGTGCAGGCCGGCTTCTATGGCGTGCCCAAGAACGAGCGCCGCACCGACGAGCTGCTGAACGCCCTGGGCCTGGGCGACAAGGCCAACGCCTATGTCCGCCAGCTGTCGGGCGGCATGAAGCGTCGCCTGATGGTGGCGAAAGCCATGGTCCACCAGCCGCCGGTGCTGATCCTCGACGAGCCGACCGCCGGCGTCGATGTCGAGCTGCGCCGCCAGCTCTGGCACTATGTGAAGGGCCTCAACGAATTGGGCGTGACGATCGTCCTGACCACCCACTACCTGGAAGAGGCCCAGGAGCTGTGCGACGAGATCGCCATCGTCAATCGCGGCGAGGTGGTCGCCTGCGAACCGACGCCCAAGCTGCTCAGCCGCATGGACAGCCGCAACGTCGTGGTCACGCCCGAGACGCCGGTGACGACCGCCCCGGCCCTGGCGGGCTTCGACACCAAGCTGCGGGCCGGCGGCGCCTTCCAGGTCAGCTATCGCACGGGCCAGTCCAGCGTCGAGCAGGTGCTGGCGGCGGTCCGCGGCGCCGGCGTCCAGATCAAGGACATCGCCACCGAAGACCCGGATCTGGAAGACGTCTTCCTGGCCCTGACCTATGGCGACCCAAACGCGGCCGATCCGACCAAGGACTGACGGTAGACGCTTGCCTTCCAGGAAACCCCTCGCCAACACTCCCGCTTCGGATCGGGGATAAGGGCGTAAGATGAGTTTCCTGGAAAAGCAGTTCGGGCTGAAAGCCCAGGGGACCAGCGTCCGCACCGAGGTGCTGGCCGGCTTCACCACCTTTCTGACCATGGCCTATATCGTGATCGTCAATCCGGCGATCCTGGGCCAGACCGGCATGCCGATCGCCGCCGTCGCCGCCGCCACCTGCCTGGCCGCCGGCCTGGGCTCGATCCTGATGGGGCTGATCGCCAACTACCCGATCGCCCTGGCCCCCGGCATGGGCCTGAACGCCTATTTCACCTTCACCGTCGTCAAGGGCATGGGCCTGCCGTGGGAGACCGCCCTGGGCTGCGTCTTCCTGTCGGGCGTCGCCTTCCTGGTGCTGACCGTGGCGGGCATCCGCCAGCTGATCGTCGGCGCGATCCCGCGTCCGCTGTTCTCGGCCATCGCCGCCGGCATCGGGCTCTTCATCGCCTTCATCGGCCTGAAGGAGGCCGGCATCATCGTCGCCAATCCGGCCACGACGGTGGCGCTGGGCGACCTGACCCAGCCGACCGCGATCCTGGCCATCCTGGGCCTGGTCATCATCGGCGGGCTGATGGCCTGGCGGGTGAAGGGCGCGATCCTGATCGGCATCCTGGTGGCCGCCGCCGCCGGCTGGGCGCTGGGCCTGGCCAAGATCGTCCCCGGCGAGTCGGGCCTGGCCGCCCTCACCGCCACCGCCTTCAAGCTGGACGTCCCGGCCGCCCTGCACCTGAACGGCGGCATGGGCATGGCCCTGGCCGAGGTGATCTTCGTCTTCCTGTTCGTCGACCTGTTCGACAATGTCGGCACCCTGGTCGCGGTGACCAAGAAGGCCGGCCTGGTCCAGCCGGACGGCACGATCCCGCGCCTGAACCGCATCCTGACCGCCGACAGCATCGCCACCATCGGCGGCTCCCTGGCCGGCACCTCGACCGTGACCAGCTATATCGAGAGCGCCTCCGGCGTCGCCGCTGGCGGCCGCACGGGCCTCACGGCGATCGTGGTCGGCGTGCTCTTCCTGCTAACGCTGTTCTTCGCCCCCTGGGTCCAGGCCATCCCGGCCGCCGCCACGGCCCCGGCCCTGATCATCGTGGGCTCGCTGATGATCGGCGCCCTGGCCGACATCGACTGGGAAGACCCGGGCGTGGCCATCCCCGCCTTCCTGACGGTGATCGCCATCCCGCTGACCTTCTCGATCGCCAATGGTCTCGCGTTCGGCATCACCGCCTTCGCCGTGCTGAAGCTGGTGCGCGGCCAGGCCAAGCCGGGCGACTGGCTGCTCTTCGTCCTGGCCGCCCTCTTCGTGGTCCGCTTCATCTACATGGGGGCGGCGTGAACCCGTTTGCGCATAGGCCGCCTTTCGGCTAAGACCCGCTTCCGCCCTGGGCAACCAGGGCGATACGCACCCGTAGCTCAGCTGGATAGAGCGTTGCCCTCCGAAGGCAAAGGTCACACGTTCGAATCGTGTCGGGTGCGCCATTTCTCCTGAAAATCAGATCTTCTGGACCAGGCTCGGCCTAGCTCAGGCGCGCTGAAACGAAGAAGGCCCGGCGGATGTCCGCCGGGCCTCTTTTCGCATCGCTCGGCGAGAAAGCTTAGAAGAAGCGCTCGCCCAGGCGGATGGTGTCGCCCGGGGCGACCACGATCGACGGGGTCAGCTCGGACTTCTGCTCGGTGGTCTCGCCGTTGTGCTTGATCCAGACGTTTTTCTTGTCGGCGCGATAGGTGAAGCCGCCGGCGGTGGCCACGGCGTTCAGCACGGTGAGGCCCGCGGTATAGGGATAGGTGCCCGGCTTCTCGACCTCGCCCAGGATGTAGAACGGACGGAAGGTCAGGACCTCGGCGCTGACGCGCGGATCCTTCAGATAGCCGTCGCTGAGCGACTTTTGCACGGCGGTCTGGAACTGGCCCAGGGTCATGCCGCCGGCCTTGATCTCACCGATCAGCGGCAGGGACATCACGCCGCTGCCCGAGATGAAGAACTCGCCCGACAGCGAGGGCTCGCCGTACACCGTCACCCGCACCTTGTCGGCCGGGCCGAGCAGGTAGTCGGCCGGCTGGGCCGCCGCGCTGACCGGCGTGTTGCCGATCGCGGCCTGCTGGGCGCGGGCCTCTCCGGTCGAAGCGCCGACCATCACGCTGACGGCCAGGGCCAGCATCGCCAGCGCGCGCGAGAGTTTCGAGACACCGATCATGGCGAAGCTTCTCACCTTAGTGACTTGTCGATCTTGGAAGTTGAAATGCCACATCGCACGTGACCGCGAGATGAACAAGGCGAAGTCTCAGCTCACTCGCGCTTTACTGAACTGAATGATCTTCGGCTCGCCGCCATCAAGTCTAACGGCGGTCAGAACGCCGGTCGCATAGGCGCCGGTGTCGACATTGATCCGCTGGCGGCCGACGAACACCTCTTCGGTGGGCGTGTGGCCGTGAACCACCGTGGCCTGCAGGCCGTGCGGGTTATCGAGGAATTCGTTGCGGATCCACAGCAGGTCGGCGGCCGTCTGGCGCTCCAGCGGCAGGCCAGGCTTCACGCCCGCGTGGACGAAGACGTAGTCGCCATAGACGACCAGCAGCTCCAGCTGCTTGAGGAACATCTCGTGGGCCGGCGGGAAGGCGGCGCGGAAGGCCTGGCGGGTCTGTTCCCACACCTCGGGCTCGGCGCGGCCGACGGGACGCTGGACGCCGTACGAGGCCATGGTCTCGCCACCGCCGTATTCCACCCACGACGGCCCGGCCATCGGGTCGTCCAGGAAGTGCAGCAGGGTCTCTTCGTGATTGCCCATCAGGGCGCGGAATTCGAAGCGCCCCTCGGCGCCTTGCGCCTTCAGCGAGATCAGGCGGTCGATCACCTGCGATGACTGGGCGCCGCGATCGACATAGTCGCCCAGCATCACCAGCACCGGCGGATCCTGGCGGCCGGTGGCGCGATAGTCCTCGGTCATCCGCTCGATCAGGCCGTCCAGCAGGTCCAGCCGGCCGTGAACATCACCCACGGCGTAAACCACACGGCCCTCGGTGGACGAGGCGCGGCGGGGCTGTTGCTTGGGACGGAACAGGGATTTGAACATCGCACTCGCCGAAGCGGCGAAAGGTCGCCGGGACTGGAACTCCCTGATTTTGCCCCAGGTAGCGGCGCGGTTCAACGGCGACCGCGAGCGTTAACCTACAATTTAGGACGATCCTTTTCTTGCAATTTACCAAGTATATTTAGTTGTCATTTGAGTTAATTCCGAAATAACCACGGTTCAATATTTGAATTAAACCATCTAAATTCAGCTCAAATTCGGCGCCCGAATGAATACTGACCCCACGAACACAGCGGGGTCAGCATGTTCAACACGCGCAACATTGTTATCGGAATCATCAGCGCCGCCGCGATGATGACCGGCGCCAACGCCCAGGCCGGCTCGATGCCGTTCCAGCCGCGCGGCGAAGGCGTCCAGGCCCCTATGGGCTTTGCCGAACTGTGCCGTCGCGACACCCAGACCTGTGGTCTGCCGAGCAGCCAGCTGGCCCTGATGGGCCTGGGCCCGCGCGCCAGCTTCGCCCCGACCTCGTCGATCGGCGCCGTCGCCCCGCACCATGTCGCCCAGACCACCGAGACCGCGACCGAGGACGACGGTCTGAACCTGGTTTCCGTTAACAGCCTGCAAGCCATCGTGGTGGCCGAGGTCGAAGACTTCGTCGCCGCCGGCGCGCCCAGCTTGACGGCTTCTGACGCCGAAGCCGCCCCGGTGCAGATGGCCGCCGCCGAACCGGCCCCGTCGGCCTGGAGCACGCGCGACCAACGCGACCAGATGAAGCTTCTGAACCTGGTCAACCAAACGGTGAACCGCGAGGTCAAGAAGGCCAGCGACCTGGATCTGTACGGCATGCCCGAATACTGGTCGCTGCCCCGCCTGATCGACGGCAAGCTGTATGGCGACTGCGAGGACTACGCCCTGGAAAAGCGCCGCCGCCTGATCGCGGCTGGCGTTCCGGAAGCGGCGATGTCGCTGGCCGTCGCCGTCACCGCCCGCGGCGAAAGCCACGCGGTGCTGATGATCTCGCTGAAGAGCGGCGACATGGTGCTGGACAACCTGACCCCCTGGGCCACGCCTTGGGAAGACCTGAACTACCGCTGGGTTCAGCGTCAGGTCCCGGGCACCGCCCTCTGGACCACGGTCTGATCAGATACTCGTCCGATCGCTCCCCCGATCGACGACCAAAGCCCCGGACCCGAGGTCCGGGGCTTTTCCTTGCTCGAAACCCAGCCCCGAAAACCGATCCTCGAATGCGTTCGCGCCCGCCCCGGACGGACCGGAGCGGGCGCGAAAGTCGAATGTTCGTCTGGCGGTCGAACCGCCCGGCGTAAATCTTAGAAGAGGTGCGAGACCGTCAGGGCCAAGCCGGCCCACAGGCCGATCGAGACCATGGCGCCCAGGCCCAACCCGACGAGGGGCGGCAGGCGCTTGCCGCGCGTAGCTGGCGCGACTTCAATCTGGGCGAAGGACATCTTGGCGTCGATCATCGAGCAGCACTCCTGATGCCCCGATGTAACGTCACTACAAATAAGGACGCCTGAATAAACAGAGTCTATTACACGTTAAGCATACAGCCGCCGGGTTGTGGATTTTTCCCCGCGACGCTGTGAGTCATTTGCGCTAGCGTGGCGCCGTCGGAACTGGAAACCAGTCCGCGACGTGGTGGGGAAATACGAGGGTGATCTGGTGGACGGGGGATCGTATACCGAACTTCTCGCGCCAGGATTGAGCAGACCGCTCCCCCCGGTTGCCGTGGACTTGCGCAAGCGCACTCTTGATATCGTTGCGTCAGCGCTGCTGCTGGCCCTGTTCGCGCCACTGCTGCTGCTGGCGGCCCTGCTGATCAAGCTCGAGTCGCCTGGCCCCGCCCTCTTCCGGCAGACCCGCGGCGGCCTGGCCGGCGGGCGGTTCCAGATCCTGAAACTTCGCACCATGCACTGCCGCGAGGACGGGCCCGACCTGGTCCAGGCCCAGCGCGGCGACAACCGCGTCACCCGCATCGGACGCATCCTGCGCGCCACCAGCATCGACGAACTGCCGCAGCTGCTGAATGTGCTGCGCGGAGACATGTCGTTGGTCGGTCCCCGCCCGCATGCGGCCGCCCATGACGACTATTACGGCATGCGGATCCCGGAATATTACGCCCGCTACCAGGCCCGGCCGGGCCTGACCGGCTGGGCTCAGGTCAAGGGGCTGCGCGGCGGCACCGAAACGGTCGAGGCCATGCGCCGGCGGGTCGAGGCCGATATCGACTACATCCAGACCTGGTCGATCCTGAAGGACGCCAAGATCGTCCTGCTGACTATTCCCAGCCTGCTGGTCACGGACAACGCCTACTAGGCGCGGTCGCGCCTTACTGGGTCGGCTGCAGCTTGGCCAGGGCGCGAGTGTTGCGCTCGGCCACGATCAGGAAGGCCAGGCCCATGCGGCCCGACGGGTTCTTCAGGCTGTTGGCCAGGATCGCTAGGGGCCGTTCGCCACGCCGCCCGTACTCCGCGCGCACCTGGTACATGACCTGCTGGCGCACGTCGGGGGTCAGGGCCGGCCAGTTTTCGTAGGCCAGCCGGGCGCGGCTCACGAACAGGCTGGTCTGCAGCGGCGCGACCGACAGCGAGTGCGCGAGCGCCTCATTGGCGGCGGTGACGTCGTTACGCTGGAAGTCCACGGCCGCCTTGCGCAACCACGCCGCGCCCGAGCCCGGACGCATGGCGACTTCGCGTTGGCTCAGGGCCGCCAGGCGCGCCTTGGCGGCCGGATCGGCGTCGTTGCGGTTCAGACCCGCCTCGATGCTGGTGGCCAGGACTTCAGCGGAAGCGGTGGGCATGGCCGAGAGGTCGCCGCCGAACCGCGCCGCGACCAGCGGGGTGGCGACGAGGATCGAGAGCAGAAGAGCGACGCTCGAGAAGGCGATCGTGCCCCACGGCGTCGTCGGCTTGGCGCCGCGACGACGCAGCGGGGCCGTGGCGGTCATGGCGCCCAGACCCACGGCGAACACGGCCTGCAGGGCCGGCACCTGGACGGCGAAGTCCGACAGGCCGTGCAGCAGCACCAGGACCATCGCGGCGATGGTCGCGCGAGCCAGGGCCCCAATCGTGCCGGGCTTCACCCCTTCGGCGCCGACGCGCCACAGCGTGACCAGCAGCCAGGCCAGCATGAAGACGCTACCGACGATGCCCCCCTCCTCCAGCCATTGGAGATAGAGGTTGTGGGTGGCGCGGACGTCGAAAAGGACGCGCAGATTGTCGGTGTTGGTGAAGAGCTGGTTCACGACCGGGAACGAGCCCAGGCCGAACCCGAACCACGGCGAGGTCTTGAAGGCCTCCCAGTGGGTCGTGAAGATCATCTGGCGGACGGCGACGTCGTTATCCAGGTTCTCCAGGCGCGCGGCCGTCAGCTCGGCGCTGCGCATGGCCACCCCGACCACGACCAGCAGGGCGGCGGCCCCGCCGATGATGGCGATGGTCCGCGCCTTGCGACCCTGGGCGATGACCTGCCAGGTCAGTAGGATGGCCAGGCCCACGACCGTGGCGAAGATGCCGCCGCGCGACGCTGTCATGGCCAGGGCGACGCCGAACACAGCGGTCAAGCCCAGGCTAAGGCTGGCGTCCAGCCCCAAGCGCTCCAGCCGCAGCGAGCCGCCGGCCCGTTGCAGCGCCTGCGAGAAGAAGGTCGCGCCGAAGACGACGCCGATGCCCATCAGGGTCGCGGCGCTGTTAGGGCTGAGCAGGGTGCCGACCAGGCGGCGACCGGCGCGCAGGCTGACATGGTCGATGATGGCCAGGGCCGCATAGGCGCCCAGGCCGAGCAGAAGCCACCAGATCATAATCCGCCGGCGACTTTCCGAGGCGCCGATGATCTGGGCGGCCAGGAACAGGCAGGCCAGGCCGATCAGGCGCAGGAGGTTCAGCAGCAGGGACGAGCGGTCGACCGTGATCGAACCGCCATGCGGGCCGACATAGGCCCAGACCGGATGGGCGCCGCCGGGACCGAACGAGGTCAGGCTCCAGGCGGTCGCGACCAGCACGGCCAGGAACATCAGGCTGGGCCAGATGGAGATGAGATTGCCGGGCAGCTTGCGGGCCCAACCACAGAAGGCCAACAGACCCAGCAGCAGGGCCGCTTGCAGAGCGCCGAAGACGGCGGCCACCGCCACGTCGCTGGCCCCGAAGGCGACGACTTCGGCCAGCACCAAAGTAACGAGGGCGCCGATCGCGACGCCCTCGGAGACTTTCAACTTGCGTGTCTTGGAAGCGTCGGGCGACGGCGCGCCCCCGCCCGTCCGCGTCCTAGTCCGCATAGTACTTTCGATAGTTGGCGTAGTAATAATAGGAGTCGCCGTAGCCGTAGCGAGACTGGGCCTTGAGGTCCATCTGCGTCAGGGCGACACCGGCGATGAACGCCCGCGTACCTTGCAGCAGCGCCAGGGCCGACTGCACGGCCTTGACCGGCGTCTTCTTCCAACGAACCAGCATGACCACGGCGTCGGCATGCGGCGCCAGGATGCGGGTGTCGGCGATCGCCAGCAGCGGCGCGGTGTCCAGCAGCACGATCTCGTAGCGGTTACGCAGTTCCTGCAGCAGGCGGTGCATGGCCGAAGAACCCAGCACGTCACGCGGCGTATAGGACGACTTGGCCAGCGGCAGGATATGGCAGCCGCTTTCGTCGTTGATCAGCGCCTGGTCCAGGGTGGCGACGCCGTTCAGCACTTCCAGCAGGCCGACCGGAACCGGTTCCTTCAGGAACTGGCTGATCGCGCTCTGGCGCAGGTCGCAGTCGACCACGATGACCTTGGCGCCCGAGGTCGCCAGGGTGCGGGCCAGCGAGAAGGTCGTCGTGGTCTTGCCTTCGCCCGGCAGGGACGAGGTGACCGCGATGACCTTCACCGGCTCGCCGACCTTGGAGAACAGGATCGACGCACGCAGCTTGCGCAGGCTTTCGGCGAAGCTGGAGAGCGGCTTGGCCAGCAGGTAGTCCGGCGGCGTCAGGCCCTTCAGGGTCTTGGAGTCGTCGACCGTGGTGCCCAGGCTGGGAACCGCGCCCAGATAGGGCAGGCCCAGACGGCGCTCGACTTCGTCCTCGGTGAAGAGACCAGCCATCAGGATCTCGGCCAGCACGACCGCCGCGACACCCGCGCCCAGGGCCAGCACCAGGCCCAGGGCCAGGTTCAGCGAGGGCTTGGGATAGCTGGGACGGGTCGGGATCTTGGCCGGCGACACCACGCGGGCGTCAGCCTGCTCGATGCCGTCCTGGGCCGTGGTCTGCTTGAAGCGGGCCAGAAGGCTTTCGTACAGCGTCTTGACCGACTGGGCCTTGCGTTCCAGCTCGGCCAGGCCGATGGCGGCGCGGTTGTTGCCGGCCAGGGTGCCCTTCGAGGCCGAGACGCTCGACGCCACCGAACCGGTGCGCTGACGCGCGACCTGGGCCTGGGCTTCGAGGTTCGAGATGATCCGGCGGATTTCGGCCTGGATCTGACCGTCGATGTCGGCCAGCTCGCGACGCGCCTTCAGCAGGTCGGGGTGGCGCTCGCCATAACGACCGGCCAGATCGGCGACCTGGGCGCTCTTGGTGGCGCGCTGCTGGCGCAGCTGTTGCACCACCGGCGAGTTCAGCGACTCGCCGACGTCTTCGCCGGTGCTGCCGCGCGCCAGTTGCTGGCGGGCGATGTTCAGGCGGGCGTCGGTCTCGGCCTGCGAGGCGCGGCTGAGGGCCAGCTGCTGGTTCAGGCCGGAGATCTCCTGCTCGGTCAGGGTCGCCCCTTCGGCGCTGAGCAGGTTGTTGGCGATCTTGTACTGCTGGACCGCGGCGTCGGCTTCCTGCACCTGGCCGCGCAGCTCGGACACGCGGGTGTCCAGCCACTCGTTGGCCTTCTGGGTCGCGTCGAACTTCGCTTCCAGCTGTTCGGTCAGGTAGAGGTTAGCGAAGGCATTCGCCAGTTCCGAGGCGCGCTTGGCGTCGGTGTGGGTGTACTCGACCGAGATCAGATAGGTCAGGCCCGCGCGGCGGACCTTCAGGCCGTTCAGCACGTTGTCGACGATGCGTTCGCGCTGACGCTGCAGCTCGATCGGGTCCGTCGTCGCGGTCGGCGCGGCGGCCTTCTTGATCGACGACAGCCAGGCCGAAGCGCCCTTGGCGTCCGGCAGATAGGGGTTGAAGTACGGGTCCTGCTCGAGCTTCAGGTCCTTGACGACCCGGCTGGCCAGCGAGCGCGACTTGAGCACCTCGACCTCGGTGTCGACGACGGAAGAATCCGCCGGCAGACCCGAGAGCACCGCGCTCATGTCGGTGACCTGTTCCTTCCGCACGTCCAGCATGACCTGGGCCACGGCGGTGTATTTTGGGGTCTGCTGCAGGGTGAACAGCACGACGGCCGCGAACACCACCACAGCCACGGCCGCGAATAGCCGGAAGCGTCGCCTGAAGGTCGCGATTGCGATGTTCAGGTCAAAAGACAACGCTCCGGTGTCATTCACCGGAGCGTTCGAAGTTTCAAAACCGGAGCCGTCCATAGGTACTCTCAGTATCCGGCAAACCTTGCCGTTTCGTGGACGTAATTAGATAGCTCTTAGAACTGCAGAGCGACCGAAGCGATCAGCTTGTTGTCCTTGAACGAAGCGCCCTTGGCGGCGCCCGTCGAGTCCTGCTTCAGGTAGTTGTAGGTCAGGAACAGACCCACACGACGGTTCAGCAGGTACGTGGCGGTGGCCGCGAAGTTGTCGCGCTTGTCGTCACGAGCGATCTGCTCGTACTCATCCTTGCCGTGGGTATACGACGCCGACAGGAGCACGTTACGCAGCAGTTCGTGGTCGATCGACGCGCCGATGTTGCTCGACACGAAGCCCGGCGAACCCGGCGCGACCGACTCTTCGATGGTCCGCGAACCGTTGACGCCGACCGTGGTCAGCTGGGTCGGGAACCATTCCAGGCGGCCCAGGACGTTGACGCCGTCGATGTCCTTGAACGCGGCGCGGTCATAGGACTGCTTCATGTAGCCGACCTGCAGGTCGCCCCGAACCAACTCCGACACGTCGAAGTTGGCGCCGACGCCCAGCACGTAACCATCCGAGCTGCGATCGAACGCGGCCAGGTTGGTGTCGTAGTCCTTCTTGTTACCCGTGGCCGAGACGTACAGCGCGGTGTCCGGGCTGACGGCGTATTCGGCCTTGGCGCCGTACGACAGCTCGTTGCGATCCCGGGTGTTCTGATTGAACAGCGGGCTGCCTTGGTCCTTGTAGTTGAAGTCCTTGTCGTCCAGGCGAGCGGTGACGCGCAGACGGTTGAACTCCTTCGTGCCGACCAGGCTGGAGGTGACCAGGTCATATTGCACGGGCTTCGGCGTCGCGCCGGCCGGCGAACCGGCGGTGATCGACGTGCGCGGTTCGGTCAGGCGCTGGTACTGGCCGGACGCGGTGATGTTCGAGCCGCGGGCCACGTCCAGGCGGCCGTTGGCCGACAGGGTGTACTCTTCGGTGTCTTCCGTGCCCTTGTCCGAGTAGCGGATGACGTTGCCGCCGGCGAAGAAGCCGAGCGCGTGGCGCGACCAGTCCGAACGGACGGCCAGTTCCGGCTTCACGCGCCAGATGTTGTCGTCGGTCTTGGCGGTCGCGACGGCGTAGATGTTGTCGTTATGCTCGAAGTCGACCGTGACGCGCGGATACAGCGTGAAGCCGCCAGCCTTTTGGCCGGTCGCTTCGTAGTCCGGACGCGGGCGCTGACGAACGGAGACGTTCTTGTCGCGCTTGAAGTTGGAGCCGAGATCTTGCGCCTGGGCAAGTTGCGGCGCGGTCAGCGCCATACAGGCCGCGATGGCCGAGCACGTTAGAATTCGCATGGTTATCCCCACCAGTAAGCGGTGGCCGACGCGCGTCGTGACGCGCCGGTCCACCCCGGGTTCTTAGTCGCTTAGCTGCCGCAGTACGCAGCGACAACGCCGGCGCACGGATCGTACGGCGCGGGTTGGTTCGTCTGGGTGTTGCCGCCAGCGCCAGCGCCGGCAGCAGCGCCGCCGTCGACCGGAGCGGTCGAAGACACGCCTTGCAGGCTGACCAGCACGCTCGGAGCGCCGCCAGCGTCACCGTTGGTCGACGCCGTGGTGACCGTGGCCGATTGACCGGTTTGAGCCAGCTGTTGCGTCACGGCCGGAGCCGAGGCGACTTGCTGGGCAGCTTCCGGCGACACGCCCGCGGCGACCTGGATGGCGACGCCGGCGCTGACCGTGCCGCTGGCGACGGCTTGCACCAGGGCGGCGCTGATCACGGCCGGCGAGGCGCCCGAGGCGGCCAGGGCGTTCGAGACAGCGGCCTGGATGGCGGCCAGCTTGGCTTGAGCCGACAGGCGGGCGAAGCCCGGCTGAGCAGCGGCCGAAGCGGCGGCTTGCTGGATCGTCGCTTGCAGCGATTGCGCCGTCGGCGCGGCTTGAGTGTTTTGAGCCCAGACGGCGCCAGCGCCGATCGGGGCGAGCGCAACAGCCAGGCTAATGGCGATGGCGCGAACGCGGTTAGAAGCCATTGCTCCCTCCAATTGAACGGGGTCCCTTTAGGACAACGTAAACGAATGCTCTAGCCCGGATTACGCTTTTTCGTCGATTTCTCGGCGAGAGCGTCTCTTGAAGATCACACACCGCCGCAATCTTCGCGCGAATAAGACAACGCAACCGGACTTATAGACTTGAAATATGACGAGCCTGCCCCGCCGTGGGCTGTACGCAGAGTTTTATCGGCGGTTTGGTTAGGCCTAAAAAACCATGTACGGCAGCGCATGGCAACGCCGCTCGCGTAGAATCCGTGGTTAATGCCGCGAATCTGGTCGATTTCGCGTTATAGGCGACCAAATAGTTCGATTAATTCGCAATCGGCTTGGTTAAGACTCAGCAGAAATAGGACTAGGCCGCCGCCGAAGTCGCCGCGGGAACTTGCTGGCGCTGCACCAAACACCCGTACCAGCCTAGTCCAGCATAGGTTTCGTAGCCCGGAGTGAGCGCATAGCCGATGGTGACGTCGCCGTCCGCGTAGCTGCCCATCGCGCCCCCCGAGACATCCAGCGGAAAGATCTCGCTGAGTACCCCTTGATTGTCGGACGAGGCCAATACTCTGCCCTTCTGGTCCAGCAGCATGACGCGCGAGCGCTCGCGCTCTTCCGGCGTCAGGCGCACGCCGTCGACCACGGCCTGGGCCTGGGGTCGCCAGTCGAAGTGCACGCCCAGCACACCGAGCACCTTGCCCTTGGCCTGGCCGCCCTCGCGGATGGCGGTGGCGTAGGTGGCGACCGGAGCGTCGCCCAAGGCCCGGCTCTTCTCGATATCGCAGGCCACGAAGTCGTCGCCGGTGGCCGTGCGCATGCCGTCCCGGAACCATTTGGCGTCGGCGACCGACTGGCCGACCACGCCCGGATACTTGCCAGGCCGGCCGTTGGCGACCACCCGCCCCTTCGTGTCGCAGATCCAGAGATCCAGATAGACCGTATAGGCGTCGAGGATCACGCCGAGGCGCTCGCTGGCGTAACGGGTCGCGCCCGCGTCGTCGTCGGCCAGGCAAGCCACGACGGCCGAGTCCGTCGCCCACCAACGCACATCGCAAGTGCGCTCATAGAGGTTGCGATCGACGATCTCGATGGCGTTCAGCGCCAGGTCGGCCAGGCGCTGGCCGCGCATGTGGCCCAGGATGGCCCCGCCAATGGCCGACAGCTCGTCGAGGTCTGCCCGCACCTGGCTGTCCAGGGCGGCGGCCACCGCGTCGATCTCGGTCGAGATCTTCTTGAACTCCTCGGCGACGATGGCGAAGCCCTTGCCGGCCTCGCCCGCGCGGGCGGCCACGATCAGGGCGTTGATCGACAGCATCTTGGCCGCGCGATTGACCCGGGCGATCTCGCCGATCTTGGCCCCGGCCACGCTGGACAACCGCTCGGACAGGTCGAGAATCCGTTCCGGACGGAGACTGGCGTCGTGGTCCATCCCTGTCGCGCCCCCACGCAAACTAGCGAAGCAAACTTTCGGGCGAATCGGCCCTATCCGAGCAAGATGACGCCCTCGTCACGTCCGCGCGATGACACCGAAGGTCACACCCAAGCCGCAAGGCCCTCCAAACACGAAAAAGCGCCGGAACGCCCGCGAAACGGGCGCCCGGCGCTTCAAAAACAAGCACTTAGAACAGTGTTCTAGACGTCGACCTCGGCGTCCAGGGCGTTTTCCTGGATGAACTCGCGGCGCGGCTCGACCAGATCGCCCATCAGGCGGCTGAACATGTCGTCGGCGTCGTCGGCATGATTCACCCGCACTTGCAGCAGGGTGCGCGCCTCGACGTCCAGCGTGGTCTCCCACAGCTGATCGGGGTTCATCTCGCCCAGGCCCTTGTAGCGCTGGATGGTCAGGCCCTTGCGGCCAGCGTCCAGCACCGCGTTCACCAGGTCCAGGGGACCACGAACCGTGGTCGACTTGTCCTTGCGACGGAAAACAGCGCGGCCTGAGAAGATCTCGGCCAGCTTGACGGCCCGTTCGGCCAGGCGGCGGGCGTCGGCGGCGTGCAGCAGCACGTCGTCCAGCACGATCCGCTCGGACACCCCGCGACGCACGCGGCTGAACACGAAGGCGGTGTCGCCGCGCTCGCCGCTCCAGGGGCCATCGCCCTCCTCGGCGTAGAGATCCAGGCGCATGGCGGCCGCCTCGACATTGGGCGTATCGCCCAGCAGGCCGGCCAGGGCCGCCTGCTCGATCGCCGAGGCCGGCGCGCGGGCCGCCAGGCGGTCGATATTCCCCTTGGCCGAGCGGCAGGTCTGCACCAGGGCCAGCAGGTCCTGGCCGGTCATGCGCTCGCCCGAAGCCAGGTCCAGCTCGGCGCCGTCGACACCCTCGTCCACCAGGAAGGCGTCCATCTCGGCGTCGTCCTTGAGGTAGCGCGAAGACTTGCCCTTGGCGGCTTTGTAGAGCGGCGGCTGGGCGATGTAGATGTAGCCGCGCTCGATCAGCTCCGGCATCTGCCGGTAGAAGAAGGTCAGCAGCAGCGTGCGGATGTGGGCGCCGTCGACGTCGGCGTCGGTCATCAGCACGATCTTGTGGTAGCGCACCTTGTCCGGATTGAAGTCGTCGCGGCCGATGCCGGCCCCCAGGGCCGTGATCAGCGTGCCGATCTGGTCGGACGACAGCATCTTGTCGAAGCGCGCCCGCTCGACGTTCAGGATCTTGCCGCGCAGCGGCAGGACGGCCTGGTTGTCGCGGTTACGGGCCTGCTTGGCAGAGCCGCCGGCCGAGTCACCCTCGACGATGAAGATCTCGGACTTGGCCGGATCGCGTTCGGAGCAGTCAGCCAGCTTGCCGGGCAAGCTGGTGATATCCAGCGCGCTCTTGCGGCGGGTCAGTTCGCGCGCCTTGCGGGCGGCTTCGCGGGCCGCGGCGGCCTCGGCGATCTTGCTGACGATCTGCTTGGCTTCGTTAGGGTGCTCTTCGAACCAGGTCGCCAGGCCTTCCGAGACCAGGTTTTCCACGGCCGGACGCACTTCCGACGAGACCAGCTTGTCCTTGGTCTGCGAGCTGAACTTGGGGTCCGGCACCTTGACCGACAGCACGCAGGTCAGGCCTTCCCGGGCGTCTTCGCCGCCCAGATTGACCTTTTCCTTCTTCATGATGCCCGAGCTCTCGGCATAGCCGGTGATGATCCGGGTCAGGGCCGCGCGGAAGGCCGAAAGGTGCGTGCCGCCATCCCGCTGCGGGATGTTGTTGGTGAAGCACAGCATCTGCTCGTGGTAGCTGTCGTTCCACCACATGGCGAGATCGACCTCGACCTTGTCCTTGGTGCCGCGCACCAGGATCGGGGCCTTGAGCAGCGGGGTCTTGGCCTTGTCCAGGTGACGGACGAAGGCCTCGATGCCGCCTTCGAAGAACAGCTTTTCTTCCCACGGCTCGGCGTCGCGGTGATCCTTGAACCAGATCGTCACGCCCGAGTTCAGGAACGCCAGCTCGCGCAGGCGGTGTTCCAGGGTCTTCCGGTCGAATTCGATGAACGCGAAGGTGTCCTTGGACGGGAAGAAGGTCACTTCCGTCCCGGTGAGGATCTCGCCGGCCTTGGGGCCGTCCTCGCGCACCGGCGACTCGCCGGTGACCGCCAGCGAGGTCACCGCGTCGCCGCGCTCGAAGCGCATCTGGTGGACCTTGCCCTCGCGGTGGATCAGCAGTTCCAGCCAGTCCGACAGGGCGTTGACGACCGAAACGCCCACGCCGTGCAGGCCGCCCGAGACCTTGTAGCTGTTCTGGTCGAACTTACCGCCGGCGTGCAGCTGGGTCATGATGACCTCGGCCGCCGAAACGCCTTCGCCCTCGTGGATGGCGGTCGGGATGCCGCGACCGTCGTCGGTGACCGTCACCGAGCCGTCGGCGTTCAGGATCACCTGGACCTTCGTCGCGTGACCGGCCAAGGCCTCGTCGATGGCGTTGTCGACCACCTCGTAGACCATGTGGTGCAGGCCCGAACCGTCATCGGTGTCGCCGATGTACATGCCGGGACGCTTGCGGACGGCGTCCAGGCCCTTCAGCACCTTGATCGAGTCCGCGCCGTATTCGGCGGCGACGACTTCTTCGGGAACTTGGTCTTCGGTGTTCTCGGTCATTCGTCTTCCAGAGTAGTCAGGCCGGCGTCGCCCACGCGAACGCCTAATGCCCGACCCTTGAGATGGTCGAACAGCGACTCGTCCGTGCCGGTGAGGAAGGCCTGGAGCTTGAGCGCCGTGAGTTCGTCGGCCAAGGCGGCCCGACGGGTAAGGTCGAGATGCGCGGCGACTTCGTCGAGCAATATTACAGGATTCGGCGCGGATTCCGCACGCGAAAGTCGCGCCGCCTGGGCCAAAACCAGGTTCAAAATCAGCGCTTTTTGCTCTCCGGTCGAGCATTCCGCCGCCGGACGGTCCTTCTCGACGTGGAAGATGGCCAGATCGCCTCGGTGAGGGCCGGTCAGGGCCCGCCCAGCAGCCCCGTCACGGGCGCGCGCAACACTGAGCGCCGCGGCTAACCGTTCCTCGATTTCGGCAAAAGGCGCCCCATCCAGGGCCATTTTCTCCCATTCGCCGGTCAGGGTCAGGCGCGCCTGCGGAAAGGGTCGGTCGCCGCGCCCGTCGATCTCGCCCTGCAAGGCCGACAGGGTGCGGGCGCGGGCCTGGGACATCAGGGCGCCGGCCTCGGCCAGGCGCGCCTCCAGGGCGTTCAGCCAGGTCGCGTCCGGCGCGGTCCCGGCGTCGGCGGCGTCGGTCAGCAGCCGCATGCGCTCGCGCTGGGCCTTGTCATAGGCGTTGGCGTTGGCGGCATGGGACGGCTCGCCGGCGAAGACCAGGCGGTCGAAGAACCGGCGGCGCTCGGAGGCGGCCTCCAGGAACAGGCGATCCTGGGCCGGCGTCAGCCAGATCGGCCGCACATGGTCGGCCAGGCGCCCTGGCGATACGGTCTCGCCCTCAATGCGCACGGTGCGACGGGCCGCCCCGCCCTGCTCCACCCCGGTGCCGATGCGGATCGGCGCATCGTCACCGCTCTCGACCTCAGCCGCCACGGCCCAGGCCCGGCCCACGGCCTCACCCGGCAACCGGCGGCCGACCTCGGCCATGCTGGCCCCGCGCAGGCCCTTGCCGGGGGTGAGCAGGCTGATCGCTTCCAGAAGATTGGTCTTGCCGGCTCCGTTGGCCCCGAACAGGTAGACGCTGCGCCCCTCGGTCTCGAGGCGCGCGCGCTCGTACGAGCGGAAGTCCGTCAGGGTCAGGGAAAGCAAAGCGGCCGACGCCATGTGCGCCTAATAGCACTTCGCCGCCGTCGCGCAGCCCCCGAGTTCAGGCGAGCGGCCCGCGCCGCGCCAGTGCCAGGTTGGCCAGGGTGTGGACCTCGCCCCGCATCAGGTGCAAGCCGTGTCGCCCCCAGACCAGCAGGACAGTCCAGAACCCCACGCTCATCAGCACGGCGCCGATGCGCTCCCAGGCGATACGCATGTCATGTCTCCATATCGCGAGGACGAGTGGGTGCGCCCCAATCGCGACCGCAAGCGGCCCAGATCAGGGCGGAATTTCGACGTGAGGCTTTAGCCCAGCTTGTAGCCGCAGAGCTTGTTGCCATCCAGATCGCGGAAATAGGCGAAATAGGCCTTGGGCATCCGCGCACCGGGCTGACCCTCATCCTTGCCGCCCAGTTCGATGGCCTTGGCGTGGAAGGCGTCGACCTCCTCGATCGTGTCGAAGGCGAAGCCGCCCATCATGCCGTTGCCGATGCAGGCGGGATTGCCGTCGAACGGACCCAGCACCCCGAACATGCAGCCCTCGCCGCGATAGAGGCGGCCGCCCGAGGGGTGTTCGAACAGTGGCCTGAAACCGATCGAGCCCAGCAGGGCGTCGTAGAAGGTCTTGGCCTTCTCCAGGTCGTTCGAGCCGACCGTCACATAGTTCACCTTGGCCATGGGCCGCCTCCCGTTTCGATATGAAACGGACCTTACCGCGCTTATGAGCTGCCGCAATATGACCCTTGCGTAAGGGTCAACGTTCCCAGAGCGACCGGTGCCCGTAGACCCAGGCGCCGACGTCGGCGAAGCGGTCGGTGACGATCGCGCACGTCCGCACGCGGCCGGCCTTGGCGCTGGTGATCCAGCCGGAGCGTTCCAGGATCTTCAGATGCTTCATGAACGAGGTCAGCGCCATGTCGTAGGGCGCGGCCAGCTCGCCGACGCTGGCGGGACCCTGGCCCAGCCGGCTCAGAATGGCTCGCCGCGTCGGGTCAGCCAGGGCCAGGAAGGTGTCGTCGAGGGCGGCGGCATGCTTATCCATACGGCTAAGCATGCCGCGTAAACATCTATTTCGCCAGGGAGATTCCCAGCACCTTCTGCAGGAACTGGGTTTCGACCTCGCGACGGCGGTCGTTGTTGGCCTTCTTCAGGAAGCCGTGGCCTTCGTCCTTGAACTGCACATACCAGGTCTCGATCCCCTGGCCGCGCAACTTGGCGACGACCTGGTCGGACTCGGACTTGGGCACCCGAGGATCGTTCCAGCCCTGCATGACCAGCATCGGCTTGGTGATCTTGCCCACATTGTTCATCGGCGAGATCGTCTCGAAGGCCTTCAGCATCTTCGGATCGCGCTCGTCGCCATATTCGACGCGGCGCAGGTCGCGGCGATAGGCCTCGGTGTTCTGCAGGAACGAGACGAAGTTGCTGATGCCGTAGCGCTCGACCCCGCCGGCCAGGCGGTCGGAATAGTGGGTCATCACGGCCAGCGACATGTAGCCGCCGTACGATTGGCCGTAGACGACCACCCGCGACGGATCCAGGTCCGGCTGCGTCTTGATCCAGTCCAGCAGGGCGCCGATGTCCTTGACCGAGTCCTCGCGCTTCTCGGCGTTGTCCAGGTTCAGGTAGGTCTTGCCGTAGCCGGTCGAGCCACGGACGTTGGTGACGATCACCGCCGCGCCCAGTTCGGCCACGGTGTGCTGATGCAGGGCGCTGAAGGTCGGGCGCGACTGGCCTTCCGGACCACCGTGGATGTCGATGATTACTGGGGCCCGCTGGCCAGCGGCCAGCTTGGGCTTGTAGATGAAGGCCGGGATCGAGCGCTTGTCGAACGAGGGGTAGCGGACCAGCGACGGGCTGACCAAGGCCTTGGCGTCCAGCCCGCCCAGCTCCGAGGCCGTCCAGCGTTCCAGCTTGGCGTCGGTGACGCCCCAGCTCCAGACGTCGCTGGCCGCCGTGGGCGTGGCCAGGCTGAAGCCCAGCTTCGAACCATCGGGCGAGAAGGCGATATCGCTGACCACCCCGGCAGGCAGCTCCGGCTGCGGCAGGGCGCGGCGGGTGCGGAAGTCCTGCACCACCAGCTTCGAATAGCCGTCCTCGTTGACGACATAGGCCAGGATGCGGCCGTCGTCGGACAGGGCGAAGTCTTCGATATCCCAGGGACGCTCACCCGAAAGAATAACCTTGGCGCCGGTGGCCAAGTCGATCTCCGTCAGGCGCTGGAAGTCCGAGCCTTCGTCCGAAAGCAGCAGCACGCTGCGGCCATCCGGCGTGAACTTGCCGCCGGCATAGGCGATCTTGGTCCTGGACGGATTGAGCTCGGTCAACTTGCCGGTCGCCACGTCCAGCAGCCAGCGCTTGGACTCCGAGATCGAGAAGTAGCGGCCCAGCAGCACCGTCTTGCCGTCGGGCGACACGGCCAGCGGCGAGACCTGACCCTGACCCTTGTAGATCACCTTCGCCTGACCCGAGGCGTCGCGCATCAGGACGTCGGAATCGGCCGATCCCTTGGTCGACCGCGACCAGACGAGAACTGAGCCGTCCTTGGACCATGCCGGTGAGCCGTTACGGGTGCCGGTCTCGGTCAGCTGGACGGCCTTGCCGTCGGGGCCACGCAGGAACAGCTGGAACCACTCGTCGCCGCCAGTGTCCTTGGAGAACAGGATCTGGCCGCCGGGCAGGGTGTGGGCGCCGCCGACCGGCTCGTCATAGAAGGTGATCTGGCTGCGGTCGGCGCCGGGCGCGGCCACCGTGTGCAGCTGGTTGGTGTTGCCGAAACGGGTCGTGATGATCACCCCGCCGTCCGGCGCCCAGTCGCCAAACGTCGCCGAGCGGGCGTTCTGGTAACGCGACAGGCTCTCGCGGATCGCGGGCGAGGCGACCGGCACGTTCTCCAGAATCTGGGCGCCCATCTCGCGGCGATCGACGGCCTGGGCGAGGACGGGTGACGTCAAGGTAAGCGCAAGCAGAGCCGCGCCGACGAACAGGCCAGTTTTCATAGTCCCCTCCAACCCAATACCGCTCATCCCCGCGAAAGCGGGGACCCAAGCCGAGCTCGGGATTTCGCGCCGCACGTCCCCACGATCCTCAGCATGGGTCCCCGCTTTCGCGGGGATGAGCGGATTATGGGGAGGCAGAAGGTCTGCTTAGACCCGCAGCGGCATCAGCACGTACTTCACGCCCGGATCGACCGGATCGACCACCAGGGTCGGCGAGGCCGGGTCGGCGAAGCGGAACTCGGCCTGCGGGCCGGCGATCTGGCCGCAGACGTCCAGCAGGTAGCGGGCGTTGAAGCCGATTTCGAAGGGCTCGCCGTCGTAATCGACCTCGACCTCTTCCACGGCCTGGCCGGCTTCCATGTTGCGGACGGTCAGGGTGATGCGGCCCGGCTCGACGGCCAGCTTCACCGAGCGGCTCTTCTCGGCCGAGATGGTGGCCACGCGGTCGACGGCCTTGGCGAAGAGGTCGTTGTCGAGCGTCAGGATCTTGGCGTTGTCGCGCGGAATGACGCGCAGATAGTCCGGGAAGGCGCCGTCGATGACCTTGGAGGTCAGGGCGGCCGCGCCGAACTCGAAGCGCACCTTCTGCGGCGACAGCTGGACGTCGACCGTCTCGCCGGCCGATTCCATCAGGCGGCGGGCTTCGGCGATGGTCTTGCGCGGCACGATCACGCCCGGCAGGCCGACCGCGCCCTCGGGGGCCGGCATCTCGGCCAGGGCCAGCCGGTGGCCGTCGGTGGCCACGGCGCGCAGCTTGGTCTCGCCGCCCTCGTTGACCGTGTGGATATAGAGGCCGTTCAGATAGTAGCGGGTCTCTTCGGTCGAGATCGCGAAGCGCGTCTTGTCGATCAGGCGCATCAGCTCGTTGGTGTCGACCGCGATGCGGCCCGACAGGCCGTCGCTGCTCATCACCGGGAAGTCGCCGGCCGGCAGCACCGGCAGGTTAAAGCGCGAGCGGCCGGCCTGGATCACCAGGCGCGGATCATCGCCGCTGAAGGTCAGCGAGACGTCGGCGCCGTCGGGCAGCTTGCGGACGATCTCGTACAGGGTGTGGGCCGGGGCCGTGATCTGGCCGGGGACGTCGATCTGGGCGAAGCCCTCGTCGATGATCTCCATGTCCAGGTCGGTCGCCGAGAACGCCAGGCGGTCGCCTTCGGCCGACAGCAGGATGTTCGACAGGATCGGGATGGTGTTGCGGCGCTCGACGACGCTCTGCACGTGACCCAGCGCCTTCAGGAGCGCCGCCCGTTCGATGGTAAGCTTCATAGTCGGTCCAGATCGCGCGGTCGGTCGATGGAATCGACCGCTACCCCCGTTGAGAATGGACCGCCGACATTATCGCAATGCGCGAACGGGGGAAGGGGGCGCGGCGGTCATTTCCGCGCCCTCAAGGCCTAAAGTCAGGCTTTCGTGTCGAACGAACCGCCCGAGCTGTCGCCGTCCGTAGCCGCGCCGGCATAAGGGTTGGCCGAAGCGCCCGCAGGCTCCCCCGTCGACGGACCCGTCGAGCCCTTGGCCGCCACGGCGACCATGGCCGGACGCAACAGGCGCCCCATCAGCTCGTAGCCGGCCTGCAGCACGGCGACCACGCCGCCGGCGGCGACCTCGGTCGAAGGCTGCTCGGTCACGGCCTGATGCAGGTGCGGGTCGAACTTCTCGCCCTTGGCCGGATCGATCTTCTTCAGGCCGTTGCGTTCGAAGGCGCCCGAAAGCTCCTTCTCGGTCATCTCGACGCCGATGATGAAGTTCTTCACCGCCGGGTCGGTCGACTCGCGGGGGCTGTGGGCGGTGGCGCGCGACAGGTTGTCGGCGACGCCCAAGAGGTCGCGGCCGAACTTCTGGATCGCATAGGCGCGCGCGTCGTTCATCTCGCGCTCGGCGCGGCGCTTGGTGTTCTCGGCCTCGGCGGCGTAGCGCAGGGCCTGCTCCTTCAGAGCGGCCACTTCCAGCTTCAGCGCCTCGATCTCTTGCGAAGCGTCATCGGCTTCGAAGGCCACGTCTTCAGCCGGCGTTTGCTCGTCGGTCATCTCGTACAGTCCTTATCCATCCATCATCCGCCCCAGCACCCGGGCGGTATAGTCCACCAACGGAATGACTCGGGCGTAGTTCAATCGCGCCGGGCCGATCACGCCGATCGCGCCAAGCACCTTCTGTCGGCCCGTCATATAGGGCGCCGCGATCACCGAGGAACCCGAAAGCGAAAACAGGCGCGTTTCGGCCCCGATATAGATGCGTACGCCCTCGGCGTCACGGACGTCGTCGAGCAGGCCGATCAGCTGGCCCTTCTGCTCCAGGTCGTCGAACAGCTGGCGCACGCGGTCGATGTCCTCGCGAGCCCGCGCGTCCGCTAGCAGGTTGGCCTGTCCGCGCACGATCAGCGAGCGGGCGTCGCCCTCCCCGCCGCTCCAGGCGGCCAGGCCGTCCTCGACCAGGCGGGCGGCGGTCTCGTCCAGCTGCCGGCGGGCTACATCGAGCTCGGAGCCCATCTCACTGCGGGCCTCGGTCAGGGTGCGGCCGCGCAGGCGGGCATTGAGGAAGTTGGACGCCTCCTGCAGCGCCGAGGGCGTGACGCCCGGCGCCTGGCGCATCAGGCGATTCTCGACCTGGCCGTCCTCGAACACCATGACCGCCAGCACCTGGCCGCCGCCCAGGGGCACGAACTCCACATGCTTGACCCCGCCCTCACGGACCGGCGTGACGACGATGCCCGCCCCGCCGGCCAGGCCGGAGAGCACGGACGAGGCCTCCGACAGCGCCTCCTCGAACGAGCGGCCCTTCACGGCCAGGCGGGCCTCGATGGCCCGCTTGTCGTCCTCGGCCAGGTCGCCGACCTCCAGCAGGCCGTCGACGAACATCCGCAGGCCCGCATGGGTGGGCAGCCGCCCGGCGCTGGTGTGCGGCGCGTCCAAGAGACCCAGCTGCGCCAGGTCCTGCATGGTGTTGCGGATCGAGGCCGGCGACAGCGCCAGCCCGGCCTTGGACAGCGTGCGCGAGCCCACCGGCTCACCGGTCTCCAGATACGACTCCACCACCCGGCGGAAGATGTCGCGGGCGCGGGTGTCCAGTTCGGTGAGGCCCGGCGCGCGGACGATCGGACCCGGAAAGAGATGCGTCATATGGCGTGTCGTTTGGGACCCGGTCGGCGAACAAAAGGCGTGGGCCTCTTTAAACTTCGCCTCCCAATAGGATAAGCGGCCATCCACAGACATTCAAATAGCCGGAGATAAGCCATGCGTCCGTCCGAACGCGCCCCCGACCAGCTGCGCGCCGTCACGCTGGAAACCGGCGTCAACCGCTACGCCGAAGGCTCGTGCCTGATCTCGTTCGGCCACACCAAGGTTCTGGTGACCGCCACGGTCGAGGAAAACGTCCCAGGCTGGATGCGCAACAAGGGCGCCGGCTGGGTCACGGCCGAATACGGCATGCTGCCCCGCGCCACCCACAGCCGCGGCCGCCGCGAGGCCGCCGCCGGCAAGCAGACCGGCCGCACGCAAGAGATCCAGCGCCTGATCGGCCGCAGCCTTCGCGCCGTCGTCGACCTCAAGGCCCTGGGCGAGCGCCAGATCACCCTGGACTGCGACGTCGTCCAAGCTGACGGCGGCACCCGCACCGCCGCCATCACCGGCGCCTGGGTCGCCCTGCGCCTGGCCACCAAGTACCTGCTGGACGAAGGCGTGCTGAAGACCGACCCGATCCTGGGCCAGGTGGCGGCCGTCTCGTGCGGCGTGTTCAACAACGTGCCGGTGCTGGACCTCGACTACGAGGAAGACAGCAACGCCGAGGCCGACAGCAACTTCGTCCTGACCGACGGCGGCGACATCGTCGAGATCCAGGCCACCGGTGAAAAGCGCGGCTTCTCCCGCGCCGAGTTCGAAAGCCTGTACGGCTTGGCCGAAAAGGGCATCGGCGAGCTGTTCGCCATGCAACGCGCGGCGATCGGGGCTTAAGCCACACCGCCGCACTTGTCCGAACGGGGTAACGGTCCCAGATTCCTAGCCTGAGATAGGAGTTTCGCGTGACCACCCCGTTCGATGGCTATGAAGTCGAAGCCCGCCTGCGCCCGTCGGCCGAGGCGTATCGCTTCGACCTGGACCAGGCGCTGGCCTCGATGGTGGCGCTGGAGGCCCAGGTCCCGGCCGACGCCTATACGGCGTCGATCCTGGGAACCGAGCGCGTCGGCAACGGCGTGGTGGTCGGTCCTGGCGGCCTTGTCCTGACCATGGCCTATCTGATCACCGAGGCCGAAGAGGTCACCCTCACCCGCAACGACGGCCGACGCGTGCCCGCCCATGTGCTGGGCCTGGACGTCCGCTCGGGCCTCGGTTTGGTCCAGGCGCTGGAGCCCCTGGACCTGCCGGTCATGACCATCGGCAGCGCCAAGGACCTGGATGTCGGCGCGCCGGTCATCGCCGCCGGCGCCGGCGGCCGGGCCCACGCCGTGGCGGGCAAGGTCCTGGCCCGCATGCCCTTCGCCGGCTATTGGGAATACCTGCTGGACGACGCGATCATCACCGGCCCCGCCCACCCGCACTGGAGCGGCGCGGCCCTGATCGGCCCCAAGGGCGACCTCGTGGGCCTGGGCTCGCTGACCCTGGAAGGCCGCGACCAGAACGGCGACGCCAAGCCGATCAACATGTTCGTCCCCGCCGAGCTCTTGCCGCCGATCCTGGACGAACTAGCCCGCGGCCGCAGCCCGCATCCGCCGCGTCCGTGGCTGGGGATCTTCGCCCAGGAGATGGAGAACCACGTCGTCATCGTCGGCATCTCGCCCAAGGGCCCGGCCGCCCGCGCCGAGCTGCGCGCCGGCGACCTGATCCTGGCGGTCGACGGCATGCCGGTCTCCGACCTCGCCGAGTTCTACGATCGGATGTGGAGCCTGGGCGACGCCGGCGTCAGCGTGCCCCTGAAGATCCTCCGCGAAGGCGACGCCTTCGAGCTGGAGGTGCGATCGATGGACCGGGCGAGCCTGCTGAAGAAGCGGCGGCTGAACTAGCCGCCGCTCCTCGCGATCGATTAGCGCTGCGGCGGGGCGACCCAGCCGTCGGCGCTATCGATATAGGCCTTCCGCTTGACCTTGTCGTACAGGCAGAGCTTGGCGTTGTTGGAGCCGCGCGACTTGTCGGACACCAGCACCGCGACCTTACCGACACGATCGTCGAAGCCGATGATCGGAGACGGCCGGGCGTTGCGATACCCGGAGGCGGCGATGCAGCTGCGGGTGACGCGCTGATTGAACTCGGCCCAGGCGCCCGGGCTGGAGGCTTGGGCGGAAGCGGCGGCCATGGCGCCGACGGTGAGAACCGAGGCGAAGATTACGCGTGTCACGGACAATGGATGTTCCTTGGGATGTCGAGGCGCCCCCGCCTCCCCGCTGAAACGCCTCGCCGTCCCGGCGGTTTCATCGCCAGCGAAACTTAAGCTTCGTCCTCGTCGTGCCCGTCCGCCGGGCCGTATTCGAAGGTCAGCAAGTCCCCCGGCTGGCACTCCAGCTCGCGGCACAGGGCGTCCAGGGTCGAGAAGCGGACGGCGCGGGCCTTGCCGGTCTTCAGGATCGAGAGATTGGCGATCGTCACGCCGACGCGGTCGGACAGCTCGGTCAGCGACATGCGTCGCTCCAGCAGAACGCGGTCGAGGTTCACGCGGACAGGCATGCGGCGATCGCTCCGGTTCAGATCGTGAGTTCGGCTTCGCGGCGAAGGCGCGCGCCCTCGCGGAAGACCTCGGCCAGGACGAAGACGACCAGCACCGAGAACCAGGCGGTCAGGGTGAAGCTGTCGTCGATGACCTTGGCCTTGGGGGCCAGCCAGCGGGCCATGCCCGAAAAGACGTAGCGGCCGACTTCCAGCCCGGCCAGGACCAGGCCGATCAGGCGCAGGCGCACCACATTGTCGGGATGGAAGGGGTCGCCGGCCGTCAGGGTGGCGAAGATCTTACGCAGCCGCTCGACGATGATCATCCAGCCGCCCAGCAGCAGGGCGTAGGCCGCCAGGGCCCCGGCGAACAGGGCGCCGTTGCGGCTGATGGCCTCGACGGCGTCGCTGATCGGCAACATCGAGGCCAGGAGTTCAGGATTGAAGCTGAACAGCAGGGCGACCAGCGTGAACAGCGACAAAAGGCTCACGAAGATCCACAGCCCGACGTAGATGACGTCCAGGATGATCTTCAGGAAACTCGATACGGAGCCGGGCCCCAACGCGCGCATGGCTGCTCCCCAACAGCGACGCTCAAACATGCCCCGCGTCGCGAGGAGACGTCAAAAGCTCGGGCTTGAAAACCCTGGAAACTCTTGGCTCGCCTTAAAGCGTCTGCACCACGAACGCCACGGCCGACACCGGGACACCCACGATCAGGGCGGCGGTGATGGCGGTCATGACGACCTTATCGGCGATGCGGAACAGGCGGGCGGCGGACATCTTGTTTTCCAGTTTGAGAGACGTGGTTGGGGCCGAGCCATTCGACCCCTCGCCACAGTCAACAAATAGGAGCCGCTTTCCGTTCCGCCAATCTCGATTATCGAAAAACGATATTAAACTACCGTAATGATGCACAGGGGTTTGGAACAGTTGCCCTTAGGTCACACTGGCGTGGGTCGAGACCATTGAGGTGCGCTTCGAGACCTTTTCAAACCAGGCCGAAAGCGCCGGGCGACCGGTCCTCCAGTCGCTGACCTGGCGCACGTCCTGATAGGCCAGCTGCACCGCCACCGCGATCTCGCCGATCTCGAACCGATCGGATGACAGGCTGCCGTCGGCGACCGCCGCCTCGAACAGATCCAGCGCCGCATTGACCGCCCGCAGCTGGCGCTCGAACAGGTCCTGGCGATGCTCCTCCGGCGGCCGCATGCGCTCGCGCACGACCAGCACCGAGGCGTCGCCCATGCCGTCGGCGGCGGCCTCGAAGGTCAGGGCGCGGCGGCGGGCCGGCTGCTGCGCCGGGATCAGGCGCGGCTCGGCCAGGCCGTCGACATAGTCGGCGACGACGCTGGAATCGAAGATGACCTCGCCGTCCTCCAGGATCAGGGCCGGCACCTTGCACAGCGGGTTCTGAGCGCGAAGGGTCTCGTCCTGGAACGGCATGGCGATCTCCAGGGAAAACAGGTCGAACAGACCTTTTTCGAAGGCCAGCACACGAACCTTGCGGGCAAACGGCGAAATTGGAGCGTAAAGAAGCCGCATCAGGTGATTTCCCCCGGAGTGTGATGACATGGCGCTGAAGCTTGAAATGGGATCGAAGCTCGTCGCTGCCACCCACAATCCCGGCAAGGTGCCCGAGATCACCGCCCTGCTGGACGGCCGTTTCGAGATCGTCACCGCCGGCCAGCTCGGCCTGCCCGAGCCGGACGAGACCGAGAGCACCTTCGTCGGCAACGCCCTGCTGAAGGCCCGCCACGCCGCCGACCTCTCCGGCCTGCCGGCGATCGCCGACGACAGCGGCCTGTCGGTCAAGGCGCTGGACGGCGCGCCCGGCATCTATTCCGCCCGCTGGGCCGGCCCGGGCAAGGACTTCGCCATGGCCATGGACAAGGTCGCCGAGCGCATCGAGGCCACCGGGACCGAGGACTATTCGGCCTGGTTCACCTCGGCCCTGGCCGTCGCCTGGCCCAACGGTCCGGCCGTGGTGGTCGAGGGCCGGGTCGACGGGACCCTGGTGTTCCCCGGTCGCGGCACGCGCGGCTTCGGCTACGACCCGATCTTCGTCCCGGAGGGCCACGACACGACCTTCGGCGAGATGGAACCGACCGCCAAGGACGCCATGAGCCACCGCGCCCGCGCCTTCGCCAAGCTGAAGGCGGCGCTGTTTGACTGAATATAAAATCCGCTCATCCCCGCGAAAGCGGGGACCCAAGCTGACTCTCGAGATGAAGCTCGGGCGAGCGCGAAAGAACTGCGCTTCTATCGGCCAACTCGGCTTGGGTCCCCGCTTTCGCGGGGATGAGCGGTATGGGGGAGGTCGATAGATGCTCTCTCCCCTCGGTATCTACGTCCACTGGCCCTACTGCTCGCGCATCTGCCCCTATTGCGACTTCAACGTCGTGCGTGATCGGGGCAAGATCGCCGAGCAGCAGGCCCTGGCCGACGCCATCGTCGCCGACCTGGAGGCCCAACGCGAACTGACGGGCGAACGCGAGCTGCTGTCGATCTTCTTCGGCGGCGGCACGCCTTCGTTGATGGATCCGGCGCAGGTCGCGCGGGTGATCGACACGGCCAAGCGCCTGTGGTCGCCCGTCGCCGACCTGGAGATCAGTCTCGAGGCCAATCCCACCGACGCCGAGGCCGACCGCTTCGCCGCCCTGGCCGACGCCGGGGTGCAACGGCTGTCGCTGGGCGTTCAGGCGCTCGATGACGAGTCCCTGAAAGCCCTGGGCCGCAACCACGACGCCGGCGCGGCGCGGCGGGCGATCGCGGCGGCGACCAAGGCCTTTCCGCGCCTGTCGATCGACCTGATCTACGCCCGCCCCGGCCAGACCGACGCGGCCTGGCGCGCCGAGCTGGCCGAAGCCATCGCGCTGGGCCCCGAGCACGTCTCGCCCTACCAGCTGACCATCGAGCACGGCACCGCCTTCGACCGGGCGGTGGGTCGCGGAACCCTGGTCGTGCCCGACGAGGACCTGGCCGCGACGCTGTTCGAGACCACCCAGGAACTGCTGGAGGCCGCCGGCTTCGACGCCTACGAGGTCTCCAATCATGCCAAAGGCGAGGCCGCGCGGTCGCGACACAATCTCGTCTACTGGCGGGGCGTCGACTATATTGGCGTCGGTCCGGGCGCGCATGGGCGCCTCGCCCTGCCCGAAGGCCGCGCCGCCACGGTCGCCCACCGGGCCATCAAGGACTACATCGCCGCCGTCAACGCGACCGGCGTCGGCTTCGAGCGCGAGATCCTGACCCCCGAAGAGGCCGCCGAGGAGCGCCTGGTGCTGGGCCTGCGCATCGACGACGGCGTGCGATTCGACGAGATGACGCCGCTGGGCCTGACCCCTGACGCGCCAAAGGTGCGCGATCTGGTGGATACGGGCCTGCTGGTTAACGACCCCAATCGTTTGCGCGTCACTCGCGCGGGGCGCCTGCTCCTCGACCGGCTGACAGGAACGCTCGCGACCTGATATGCCTTCAATTCGAGCACTAGGGACATCCACACGTTGAGCCGCCAGCTTCCTCCGCCAGCCCTGTCCGATGCGCCCCTGGCGCCCGGCCTCTATCTGGTGGCGACGCCGATCGGCAACCTGCGCGACATCACCCTGCGGGCCCTGGATGTGCTGGCCGCTTGCGACCTCTTGCTCGCCGAGGACACCCGGGTGACCGGCAAGCTGCTGTCGGCCTACGGGATCAAGACCAAGCTGGAACGCCACGACGAGCATGTGGCCGAGCGCGCCATCCCCGGCATCCTGGAACGGCTGGAGGCCGGCGAGCGCGTGGCCCTGGTCTCGGACGCCGGCACGCCGATGGTCTCCGACCCCGGCTATCGCCTGGCCAAGGAGGCCATCGCGGCGGGCCATGCCGTGATTCCGATCCCCGGCGCCTCGGCCGCCCTCGCGGCGCTGACCCTGGCCGGCCTGCCGACCGATCGCTTCCTGTTCGCCGGCTTCCCGCCGCCCAAGAGCGCCGCGCGCCGGACCTTCTTCGAGGAATTCGCCACCACCCGCGCCACGCTGATCTTCTACGAAGGCGCCTCGCGCGTCGCCGATTGCCTGGCCGACATGGCCGCGGTGTTCGGCGCCGACCGCCCGGCGGCGGTGTGCCGCGAGCTGACCAAGCTGTACGAGACCTGCGTGCGCGGCCCCTTGAGCGACCTCGCCGCCGACCCGCGCTTCGAGGCCCCCAAGGGCGAGATCGTCATCCTGGTCGGCCCGGGCGCCGAGAAGGTCGCCACCGCCGACGACGCCGAGGCCGCCCTGCGCGAAGCCATGACCCGCCTGCCCCTGGGCGAGGCCGCTTCGGAAGTGGCCAAGGCCCTGGGCCTGTCGCGCAAGGACCTCTACCGCCAGGCCCTGGCCCTGAAGGAGCAGGCCTGATGGCGATTGGAGCTCGTCAGATCCGAGGCGCGACCGCGCGCAAGGTCGGACGGCGGGCCGAGGTGTGGGCGGCGCTGTGGCTGATGGCCAAGGGGTATCGGATCATCGGCTTCCGCCTGGCCACCCCGCTGGGCGAAATCGACCTTCTGGCGCAACGCGGCAAGGTGCTGGCCGTTGTGGAGGTCAAGCAACGGACGACGATCGAGGACGCCCTGGACGCCGTGACGCCCACTCAGCGCGACCGCCTGCGCCGCGCCGCCGCCCATGTCAGCGCGCACCGCGCCAGCCTGCGCGATCTGTTGGTGCGCCTGGACCTGATCGCCCTGGCCCCCGGCCGCGCGCCGCGCCACCTCCCCGACGCTTGGCGGGGGATCTGACGATGACCCGCGAGGACGCCGAAGAGATCCTGACGAAAGCCGGCGAAGGGACCGACCAGGACTTCCCGCTGTTCGAGGCGGCCCTGGCCTGCGCCGTCCACGACGATCCCAGCCGCGACACCGCGCCGGCCATCAACCTGGCCCGCGACGCCGTCGAGCGCCTGCGCCGCCGCGCCGAAGCCGAATCGCCCGAGGAGGCCGTGGCCGAGACCCTGGCCGGCGACCTGCGCCTGACCGGCGACGTCCTGACCTACGACCACCCCGACAACGCCGACGTCATCGCCATCGCCGAGCGCCGCAAGGGCCTGCCGGTGGCGCTGGGCGTCTTCTACCTGCACGCCGCCCGCCAGGTGGGGCTGGAACTGCACGGCGTCGACTTCCCCGGCCACTTCCTGCTGCGCATCGAGACCGAGGAAGGCCCGCTGGCCCTGGACCCGTTCAGCGAAGGCCGGGTGGTGCTGCCGTCCGAGCTGTCGCGCCGGGCCCTGCGCACCGGCCTGATGCCCGACGTCGCCTCGCGGCTGGAGCTGCTCATGGCGCCGATCTCGGATCGCGCCGTGCTGATCCGCCTGCAGAACAACATCTTCGCCCGCGCCCAGCAGGCCAAGGACTGGGTCCGCGCCGAGCGCTCGGCCCTGCGCCGCGCCCTGCTCAACCCCGCCGACCACCGCCCCTGGCTGGACGTCGCCGCCGCCCGCGAGGGTCAGGGGGCGCTCGCGGGGGCGCTACAGGCGCTTTCGCGCGCTCAGACGCTCGACGGCGGCGCCGCGATCGCCGCCCGCGCGGCCCGCGAGCGGATGCGCCTTCGCCTCAACTGATAAAAAACTGCCCTTCAGCGCGAGACCACGCACGAAGAGCAGCTGATCGAATCGATTCGACGCAGATTGAGCCGCATCTGAGCGGCTTTCCGCACAAAATGCCCCTCGAGAGAGCGACGGTCCGCGCGAACATCCCGCGCCGTGACGCGCCGAAATCTCGTTTAATCCAACAATATCAACGCCCTTCACGATTTCGACTGAAGGCGTTTTCGACCGGTCGTGTCCGTGTTGGATTTCGCTCGACGCCGACACGGGTCGCCTCGCGATCCACGAAGAGAATTGGCGCGGCAATCAATCAAATCGAAATTGAACATCCGCTCGATTTACCTTGCGGATGCGACAGCTATTTTTCGATCTATATTTTAGCTCATTTCGACCATTACTTTTGATGATTTGGCGAGTAACCAATAGGTAATAAGGTACAGCTTAAACGAAACCTCGATTGCACTTGCTCGGCCTCGGCCGTTCAACGCTATGGGGGCGTTATGCTTCGCTTGAAAATCACCGGGAAGATCGTCCTGGCCTTCGTCGCCTTGATCGGGGCGTTCGCCGTCGCCAGCACGGTCGTGTTCGTCAGCCTGGGCGTCATCCGCGACAACGCGGTGGCCGTGGAGCGCAGCTTCAAGCTGGCCAAGTACGCCGCCCACACCGAGACCCTGGTCCTGGAACAGCAGTCGGCCGTGCGCGGCTTCCTGGTCACCGGCGACGAGCGCTTTGTCCGCGCCTATCGCGAGAGCGCGGCGAACTTCGACCGCGACCTGGACACCTTCATCAGCCGCAGCACCCGCGCCGACCAGATCGAGCGCGCCAGGCATCTACAGGCCCTGGCCCAAGAGTGGCGGACGACCCGCGCCGATCGCCAGATCGAACTGGCTCGCGATCCGGCCACCCGTCCGCAGGCCCTGGCCATGATCGGCCGCGGCGGCCTGGACGGCATCCGCGCCCTGCAACGCGAGATCAACGACGCCGCCGACAAGCGCTCGGCCGTCCGCCTGGCCGAGCGCGACGAGGCCCTGGCCAGCGCGACCTGGGCTCTAGCGATCGGCGGCGCGGCCGCCATCCTGATCGCCATCGGCATGGCCTGGATGCTGTCGCGCGTCATCGCCCGTCCGATCCTGGGCATGACCACCGCCATGACCCGCCTGGCCCAGGGCGACCACGCCGTCGAGGTTCCGGGCGCCGCGCGCCGCGACGAGGTCGGCCTGATGGCCAACGCCGTGCTGACCTTCAAGGACGCCGCCATCGAGAAGGTGCGGATGGAGGCGGAAGCCGCCGAGACCCGCCGCCACGTCGAGGCCGAGCGCGCCCGCAACGAAGCCGCCCGCGCCGAGGCCGCCCGCGAGCAGGCCATGGTGGTCGAGCAGCTGGCCGGCGGCCTGTCGCGCCTGGCCGAGGGCGACCTGACCCACCGCATCGAGGCCCCGTTCGCGGCCGACTACCGCCAGCTGAAGGACGACTTCAACGCCGCCATCGCCCGCCTGCGCCAAGCCATGTCGGTGATCTCGGGCAACACCAGCGGCATCAAGTCGGGCAGCCACGAGATCAGCCAGGCCTCGGACGACCTCTCCAAGCGCACCGAACAGCAGGCCGCCAGCCTGGAAGAGACCGCCGCGGCGCTGGAAGAGATCACCGCCACCGTCAAGCGCACCGCAGAGGGCGCCCTGCACGCCCGCCAGATCGTCTCGGCCGCCAAGACCGACGCCGAACAGGGTGGGACCATCGCCGCCGAAGCGGTGGCAGCCATGACCCAGATCGAAGGCAGCTCGACCCAGATCGCCCAGATCATCGGCGTCATCGACGAGATCGCCTTCCAGACCAACCTACTGGCCCTGAACGCCGGCGTCGAAGCCGCCCGCGCGGGCGAGGCCGGCAAGGGCTTCGCGGTCGTCGCGCAAGAGGTCCGCGCCCTGGCCCAGCGCTCCGCCGAAGCCGCCAAGGAGATCAAGCAGCTGATCGCCGGCTCGACCGAGCAGGTCGGCGCCGGCGTCGCCCTGGTCGGCCGGACCGGTGAAGCGCTCCAGCGCATCGTCAGGCAGGTGCTGGAGGTCAACACCCTGGTCGCCGAGATCGCCGCCTCGGCCCAGGAGCAGGCCGCCAGCCTGCAGCAGGTCAATGTCGCCGTGAACCAGATGGATCAGGTGACCCAGCAGAACGCCGCCATGGTCGAGGAAAGCACGGCCGCCAGCCACGCCCTGGCCCGCGAGGCCGAGGATCTTTCCCGCCTGATGAACCAGTTCCAGGTCGGCGACGCGCCATCGGTCTCAAGACCGAGCGTTTCCCGCCCCGGTCAACGCGCCGCCTAGCGGCGCTCTCCCCTCCTCCCACTGCTCAGAGACCTCCCATGCAACTCGATCGCAGAGCCCTGCTCGGCGGCGCGGCGCTTGTCGCCTCGACCGCCGGCGTCGCCGCCGCCCAGACCCCCGCCCCCACTACCCCGCCTGCCGAACCTGAAGTCATCGACCTGTGGAACGGCGCCATGCCGGCCGCCGGCAAGGGCAAGGGCGGCGCCGAGATCGTCCTGCAGGACGGCTCGCACGACGGCTCGGTGACCAATGTCAGCCAGCCCCGCCTGCGCGTCTTCCGCGCCGCCAAGCCGAACGGCACGGCCGTGATCGTGGTGGCCGGCGGCGGCTATCGCCGCATCAACATCCGCGCCACCAGCGAGGCCATGGCCCGCTGGCTGAACATGATGGGGGTCACCGCCTTCGTCCTCTATTACCGCATGCCGGTCGATGGCTGGGCCCCGCAGGCCCCGTTGCAGGACATGCAGCGCGCCGTGCGCGTGGTGCGCGCCCGCGCCGCCGAGTTCGCGGTGGATCCGGCCAAGATCGGCGCGGTCGGCGCCTCGGCCGGCGGCCACCTGGTCGGCATGATCTCCAGCCGTTCGGACGAGGCCTTCTACGCCCCGATCGACGCCGCCGATAAGGTCTCGGCCCGCCCGGACTTCGCCGGCCTGATCTACCCCGTCATCACGGTCAAGCCGCCGTTCGACAACACCCAGACCCGCCGCATGATGGCCGGCGAGAAGCCGACGCCCGAAGAGAGCGCGGCCATGTCGGTCGAGACCCACGTCAGCAATAAAACCCCGCCGACCTTCCTGGCCCAGTGCGTCGATGACGGCGTCTCGGCCATCGACAACAGCCTGATCATGTTCAGCGCGCTGCGGGCGGCCAAGGCCCCGGTCGAGCTCCACGTGTTCGAGCAGGGCGGCCACAGCTTCAACATGGGCGTGCCCGGCGGTCCGACCTCCGGCTGGCCCGCCCTGTTCGCCAACTGGGCCAAGTCGCACGGCTTCTTCGGCGGCAAGGCCATCGCGGCCCGCGCCGCGACCACGGACTAAACCGAGCGGGCTGGTCCAACAGCCCCCGCCTTCAAACCCATCCATCCAATCGAAACGAACGCGTACCGGCGGGCCCAGGGGGGCTGCCCGACGCGAAGGGAAAACTCATGCCTAAGCGTAGCTTCAAGACCGGCCTGGCCGTGACCATCAGCGCTCTCGCGCTCACCCTCGCCACCGGCGGCGTCGCCTCGGCCGCCCCGACCAAGAAGGCCGACGCCAACGCCGCCCTGATCCAGCTGGTCAAGGACCAGCAGGCCAAGATCGAGGCCCTGGAACAGCGCCTGTCGGCCGTCGAGGCCAAGGCCCAGACCCCGGCCGTCCCGGCCGAGACGCAGGCCGCCGTCCAGGCCAACACCCAGGCCCTGGAGACCACCACCGCCGAGCTGCAAGCCGCCCAGGCCCAGATCGTCCAGCTGCAGGACGCCCAGCAAGACACCCTCAAGGTGAAGTGGGCCGACGGCGGTCCCGAGTTCGTCAGCTCGAACGGCTTCTTCACCTTCCACCCGCGCGGCCGCGTCCAGATCGACGCCTCGACGACCCATGGCTCCAACTTCGACGCCCGCAACATCAGCGGCACGGAGGCGCCGGCGGTCCGCCTGGGCGCCGAGGGCATGATGGGCAAGCTGGGCTACAAGATCGAAGCCGACTTCGCCGACGAGGCCGTGTCGCTGAAGGAGGTCTACATCTCCTACGACTCCAGCATCGCCGGCCACGTGGTCGAGTACTATCTGGGCAACAAGCTGAACGACCGCACGATCGACGGCTCGACCTCGGGCGTGTCGCTGCCGTTCATGGAGCGCAATGTGGTGGCCAATGTGGCCGCCCCGCAGAAGGGCTTCTTTGGCCTGGGCGCCATGGCCAAGATCTATGGCGGCAACTGGCACGCCAGCGTCTCGCTGACCGGCGGCCCGATCGGTCAGGTCGGCGACAACCGCAGCCCGCTGACCCTGGCCGGCCGCGCCCACTGGAACCCGGTCAAGACCAAGGACGGCTTCGTTCACCTGGGCGTCTGGGGCTTCTCGGAAGACCTCGCCCCGGCCACCGCCACGATCAACAAGACCAGCTATATCGGCCCGGGCTTCAACGACAACCTGAAGGTCTCGGCCAGCTCGCTGGCCAATCCCGAGCATGACAATGGCTACGGCTTCGAGCTGGGCGGCGCCTATCGCTCGTTCTGGATCTTCGGCGAGCAAGGCACGCGCGACATCAGCCTGCAGGTCGGCCCGAACGTGAAGCAGAAGGCCAGGTCGGTTTACGCCGGCTACCTGCTGACCGGCGAGCGCCCCGGCTTCTCGACCCGCTCGGGCATCTGGAGCGGCGTGAAGGTCAACCACCCGGTCACCAGCGGCGGCACGGGCGCGTTCGAAATCGCCACCCGCTACGACAAGATCGACTTCACCAACGTCGCCAACGGCGGCGAGGGCGACGCCTACACGGTCGGCCTGAACTGGTATCTGAACGACTGGGCGCGGGTGATGACCAACTTCGTGCACTGGAAGACCCAGAACAAGGTCGGCTCGTTCAAGGGCCTGGACACGGGCGACAGCCTCAGCGTTCGCGGCGAAATCGCGTTCTAACCGGACACGCGTTTCCTCCCCCCAAAAAGGGACAAGAAGGAGGGCGGCTTGCCCCACCGGCCGCCCTTCTTTTCGCCGCGTATAGACGCCCGCCCCATCCCTCGGGGCGGGCGTCGCCTTTTCAGCCCCTCGCAATCGCCGGAAATCGCCTTAACTAGACGGCGCACAGACACGCCGAAGGATCGAGCCCCATGTCGCTGAGAGTCGCCGTCCAGATGGACCCCGTGCTGGGGATCAACATCGACACCGACACGACCTTCCTGATGATGATGGAGGCGCAGGAGCGCGGCCATAAGCTGTGGTTCTACACGCCCGACAAGCTGTCGCAGGAAGACGGCCGGGTGTTCGCCCGCGCCCGGCCGCTGGAAGTCTTCGCCGAGAAGGGCGCCCACGCCAAGCTGGGCGAGACCGTCGTGCTGGACATGAAGGACGATATCGACGTCGTCCTGATGCGCCAGGACCCGCCGTTCGACATGGCCTACATCACGGCCACCCACTTCCTGGACAAGATCCACCCCCACACCCTGGTGGTGAACAACCCGACCGAGGTGCGCAACGCGCCCGAAAAGCTGTTCGTCACCGACTTCCCCGGCGTGCAGCCGCCGACCCTGATCACCTCGGACCACGAGGCGATCTATGACTTCCGCGCCCGCCACGGCGACATCGTCCTGAAGCCCCTCTATGGCGGCGGCGGCTCGGGCGTGGCCCGTCTGCTGGCGGACGATCCCAATCTGGACGCCCTGCTGGAGCTGCACGCCATGATCGGCCGCGAGCAGGTCATCGCCCAGAAGTTCGTGCCGGCCGTCAGCAAGGGCGACAAGCGCGTCCTGCTGGTCGACGGCGAGCCGGTGGGCGCGATCAATCGTGTGCCGGCGGCCGGTCAGGTGCGCTCGAACCTGCGGGTCGGCGGTCGCGCCGAAGCCGTGGCCCTGACCGCCCGCGACATGGAGCTGTGCAAGATCATCGGCCCCGAACTCAAGCGCCGTGGACTGATCTTTGTCGGCATCGACGTCATTGGCGAGTACTTGACCGAGATCAACGTTACGTCGCCCACCGGCGCACAACAGCTGAAGCGCTTTACCGGTATCAACGCCGCGGCCGTACTCTGGGATCGTATCGAGGACATTCGCCGGAACGGTGGGTAACTCTGCGTAAAGTCGAGCGTTTCGCGAAACGTTCGTTTTTTGTTCTTGCTCCATTTCGCAAGCTATGCTGTGACTTGTGGATAAAGTTCATTGTCCATGAGGGTTTGCGATGGCCGCCAGCGTGGTCACCGTCGCGTTCGAGGGCGTGGAAGCTCGACGTGTCGACGTCGAGGTCCAGCTGACGACCGGCGCCCAGGTGTTCGTCATTGTAGGCCTCGCGGACAAGGCGGTGGCCGAAAGTCGCGAGCGGGTGCGCGGCGCATTCGCGGGCCTGGGCCTCTCGCTGCCCGGCAAGCGCATCGTCGCCAACCTGGCGCCGGCTGACCTGCCCAAGGAAGGCGCCCATTTCGACCTGCCGATCGCCCTGGCGGTGATGGCGGCGCTGGGCGTCATTCCTATGGACGCGCTGGATGGCTGGGCCGCGATCGGTGAGCTCTCACTGGATGGTCGCATCATGCCTGTCGCTGGAGCCCTGCCGGCGGCCATGGCGGCCGGCGCGATGGGCCTGGGCCTGATCTGCCCGGAAGCTTCCGGTCCCGAGGCGGCCTGGGCTGGCGACACCCGAATCCTGGCCCCGCGCTCGCTAGTGTCGCTGATCAACCATTTCCGGGGCAGCCAGATCCTGTCAGCTCCAGCGCCCGGCCCCATCGTTGAGGGCGAGGCGGCCAAGGACCTGCGCGACGTGAAGGGCCAGGAACACGCCAAGCGCGCCCTGGAGATCGCCGCGGCCGGCGGCCACAACCTGCTGTTCGTCGGCCCGCCCGGCTCGGGCAAGTCGATGCTGGCCCAGCGGCTGCCGGGCTTGCTGCCGCCGCTGACCTCGTCCGAACTGCTGGAGACCTCGATGGTCCATTCGGTAGCGGGGCTCATTGCCCGTGGCGCCCTGACCCGCGCCCGGCCCTATCGCGCTCCGCACCACAGCGCCTCGATGGCCGCGCTGACCGGCGGCGGACTGAAGGCCAAGCCGGGCGAGGTCTCCTTGGCGCACAATGGGGTGCTGTTCTTGGATGAACTGCCCGAATTCAGTCGCCAGGCCCTGGACAGCCTGCGCGCGCCGCTGGAGACCGGCGAGGTGATGGTGGCGCGGGCCAACTTCCACATCCGTTATCCGGCGCGGGTGCAACTGGTCGCCGCTATGAATCCCTGTCGCTGCGGCCACGGCGGGGCCGGGCGCGGGGCGTGCGGCAAGGCTCCACGATGCCAGCTGGACTATCAGGGTCGGGTGTCGGGGCCGATGCTGGACCGCATCGACCTGGCCGTCGACATGCCCGCCGTCACCGCCGCCGACCTCTCCCTGCCGCCGCCGGTCGAGGGCTCGACAGAGGTCGCCGCGCGGGTGGCCAGGGCGCGGACGCTGCAGCAGGCGCGGGCCGAGGCGCTCGACGCCGAGGACGGCCTGAACGGCCGTGCGGAAGGCGCCTTCCTGGAGAAGATCACCGCCCTGGACGATCGCGGCCGCGCCCTGCTGACCCAGGCGGCGGAGGCGCGCCGGATCAGCGCCCGGGGCTGGACCCGCACCCTGCGCCTGGCCCGCACCATCGCCGACCTGGAGGGTGCGGATCGCGTGCAGCGCGTCCACGTCGCCGAGGCCCTGGCCTATCGGCGGGCCAATGCGCCCGGCGAAGAAGGCGTTCCAGCCTAGGCCTTCGTGCGGTGCAGCCGGTGCATGTCGTCGCGACGCATCCCGCCGATGGCGGCGGCGACGCTGGCGGCGAAGGCGCTGGTCAGGGCTCCGATGCCGAGGAATAGCGACAGCTGCGCGCCGATCTGGGCGGCGCGGATGACCTCGGCCGGCGACAGCTCACCGACCGGCGCGGGCGCGGCCGGCGCGGCGAGCGCGCCCAGAACCAGCAGGCCCACCACGCTGGCGGCCCAGGCCAGAAGGCCATGGGCGGTGTCGCGGAAATGGACCTCGTGGTCGTGAACGTTCAGCCACTTGGTGCGCATCCGCCCGGCGACATAGCCGCCCAGCATGCTGGCCACGACCTGGCAGGCGACAAAGGCCGCGCCCAGCATCGGGGTGAAGTCGCTAGCCGTCAGCCCAGTTGGCCAACGCGGCGACATCTTCAGGCCAAAGCCCGCGCCCAGCGACAGCAGCACGAACAGCAGGGCGATCGTGGCGACGGCGCCGGCCAGGACCGCGTCCCAGCTGACGGCCGACTGGTTTTCCTCGCCGATGTCGACGGCGACGATATCAGGGGAAAGAGCCATGGCGGTCCCCTTTCTCAGAAATGGTGAGTGCAGAAGGCGAGCAGCAGGATGATCGGCAGCGGCACTCCGAGGAGCATCAGAAGGATCGATCGCATGGCGTGAGCTTCCCTATTTGAGCTTGTCCACGCAAAACGGCGCCGCTCGACGCGGGTTCCGGGTTTGACTGCCCGTTAAGCCGCGCCGGGTAACCTTGATCTCCATGAGCGACCAAAAGAGACCCGGCGTCACGCCCGAGCAGCTGGCCACCCTGAGCCACGAGTTCCGCACCCCGCTGAACGGCGTGCTGGGCATGGCGCGCCTGCTCGAGAACACCAAGCTGACGGCCGAGCAGCGGTCCTATGTCACCGCCCTGCGCGAGAGCGGCGACCACCTGCTGTCGCTGGTCAATGACGTCCTGCACTTCGCCCGCCTGGGCGCGGCCTCGATCGAGCTGTCGCTGGCCCCGGTCGATATCGAGGGCCTGCTGCGCCAGGTCGCCGAACTGATGAGCCCCCGCGCCCATGAGAAGGGCGTCGAGATCGCCTGGGCCGTGCCCCATACCCTGCCGACCATCCAGGCCGACGAGGGCCGCCTGCGCCAGATTCTGCTGAACTTCGCCGGCAACGCCGTGAAGTTCACCGAGGCCGGCGGCGTGCTGCTGACCGCCACGGCCACCGCCGACGGCCGCATCCGCTTCTCGGTGGCCGACACCGGGCCGGGTGTCGCGCCCGAGGCTCGCCAGCGGATCTTCGAGGCCTTCGTCCAGACCGACATCACCCACGCCACCCAGCTGGGCGGCGCGGGCCTGGGCCTGGCCATCGTCGCCCGCCTCGCCAACGCCATGGACGGCGAGGTTGGGGTCGGCGGGGAGCTGGGCCAGGGCGCCGAGTTCTGGTTCGAGGCGCCGTTCGAGATCGCCGCTCCCGCCGTTCGCGCGGCGCCCCTCGAAGGCAAGAGCGTCGCCATCGCCTCGCCCAACGCCATTGTCCGCGCCGCCACCGTGCGCCAGATCGAGGCCGCCGGCGGCCGCGCCTTCGCCGCCGTCGATATCGCCTCGGCCCTGTCGGGCGCGCCGGCCGACGCCGTGCTGCTGATCGACAAGGCCCTGTCCGGCCGCGGCGCCTTCAAGCCCCCGGCGGGCCGCAAGGCCGTGGTGCTGCTCACCCCCGAGCAGCGCGACCGCATCGACCGCCTGAAGAACGCCGGCTTCTCGGGCTATCTGATCAAGCCGCTGCGCGCCGCTTCGCTGGTCGAGCAAGTGCTGCGGGCCGGCGAGACCGAAACCGCCCAGACTGAAGCGCCCATCCACGACGACCGCATCGCCGGGGCCGTGGCCCAGGGCGTGCGTGTGCTGCTGGCCGAGGACAATCCGATCAACGCCCTCTTGGCCCGCACCCTGCTGGAGCGCGAGGGCTGCAAGGTCGACCGCGTCGCCGACGGCGAGCAGGCCGTGGCCGCCGCCGTGGCCGGGGCCTACGACCTGATCCTGATGGACCTGCGCATGCCCGGCCTGTCCGGCGTGCAGGCGGCCAAGGCCCTTCGCGCCAAGGGCGTCGCCGCCCCGATCGCCGCCCTGACCGCCGACGCCTTCGACGAGGACAAGCGCGCCTGCCTGGCCGCCGGCATGGACGACTTCCTGGTGAAGCCCCTCACGCAAGAAGCCCTGCGCGACGCCCTCAAGCGCTGGACCACGGGCGGCGCCAGCTCCGGCTGGACGAAAACCGCGACGCGAGCCAAGGTCGCCGGCTAGCAGGCGGGGTCGGTTTCCCCGCAGGGGGAACCGCCATGACCGACGACGCGAAAGCCGCGCCCGAGAAGAAGACCCTTCTCCAGACCCTGGCCTTCTTCCTGGAGCGCCGCAGCCTGGTGATGCTGGGCCTGGGCTTCGCGTCCGGCCTGCCGTTCATGCTGATCTTCGACACCCTGTCGCTGTGGCTGCGGGATGCGGGCCTGTCGCTGGCGGTGATCGGCTTCTTCAGCCTGGCCACCCTGTCGTTCTCGTTCAAGTTCCTGTGGGCCCCGCTGATCGACCGCACCAAGGTGCCGGTGCTGCACAACATCCTGGGCCATCGCCGCGCCTGGCTGCTGGTGTTCCAGTGCGCGATGATCCTGGGCCTGTGGGCGATCTCGACCATGAACCCGGTCAACCAGCTGGGCGTGCTGGCCGCCGCCGCCGTGGCCGTCGGCTTCGCCACCGCCTCGCACGACATCGTCCTGGACGCCTGGCGCATCGAGGTGGCCGACAAGGAAGACCAGGGCCCGATGGTCGTGGCCTACCAGTGGGGCTACCGCGTCGCCATGATCGCGGCCGGCGCCGGCCCGCTGCTGCTGGCCGAGCGCTTCGGCTGGAACTTCTCGTACGCGGTGATGGGCGCGGTCGTCGGGATCGGCGTGCTGGCCACCCTGTGGGCCCCGCGCGAGGCCGAGCACACCATCCGCCCGATCCCGACCGACGACGTCAACCAGCCGAAAGCCCTCGAGGTCTTCGAATGGCTGGTCCGCCTGGCCGTGCTGGTGCTGGGCGCCCTGGTGCTGGGCTCGGGCCTGGCGGGCGATGCGTCCCTGCTCTCCAAGCTGGTCGGCGGGGAAGCCCTGGCCGACGCCTGGACCGCCAAGCCCAACGGCGTCTGGCTGCAGCTGCTGGGCGTGATCATCGGCCTGGCCATCGTGGTCGTCGCCGCCTGGCCGATCCCCAAGGTCCGCACCAAGCCCGGCGTCTACATGTCCAAGGCGTTCGGCGAGCCGCTGGGCGAGTTCCTGACCCGCTTCCACGGCGTGGCCGGCCTGATCCTGGCGGCGATCTGCGTCTATCGCGTCTCGGACTTCGTGCTGAACATCATGAACCCGTTCTACCGGGACATGGGCTTCTCGCTCACCGAGATCGCCGAGATCCGCAAGGTGTTCGGCATCATCGCCTCGATGATCGGGGTATTCCTGGGCGGCGTGGTCGTCTCGCGCCTGGGCCTGATGAAGGCGCTGGTCATCGGCGCCTTCGCTCAGCCGATCAGCAACCTGATGTTCGCCCTGCTGGCCATGAGCGGCCACAGCATCCCGATGCTGTTCACCTCGATCTGCCTGGACAACATCGCCGGCGGCATCGCCGGCACGGCGCTGATCGCCTACATGTCCAGCCTGACCTCGGCGGGCTTCACGGCCACCCAGTACGCCCTCTTCTCATCGCTGTACGCCCTGCCCGGCAAGCTGGTGGCCTCGCAGTCGGGGCGGATCGTCGAGGCCTCGGCCCAGGCCGCCGAGCACGGCGGACCGATCGGCCTGCTCAAGGGCCTCTTCACCCGTCTGCCGCCCGAAAGCTTCACCGCCGCCGGCGCCAAGCTGGGCGTCAGCGCCCAGGCCATGGCGGCGGGCTACACGACCTTCTTCATCTACACGGCGCTGATCGGCGTGGTGGCGATCGTGCTGTCGTTCATGGTGGCGGCGCGGCAGGAGAAGGTCGAGGAAGCGGCGGCGGCTTAGACCGCCAAACACACCACCTGCGCCACCCGCAGGTCGCGCCGCAGTCCATCGGCCACCCGGCCGTAGTTCTCGGTGGTGATCGGTTCGCTGGGCGCGAACTCCGAAGGCGAGGGCCGGCGGTGCGGGCCCAGCAGGACCTTCAAGGTCTCAGGCGCGGTCGTGTAGATGCGGCCGCGACGCGGGGCCTCGGCGACGGTCACGCCGATCACCCGGCCGGCGGCGTCCAGGGCCGGCGCGCCCGACAGGCCCGACAGCGTGCCTTTCAGGGTGTCGGTGCGACCGACCTCGGCCCAGACCAGCACCGGCTCGGTGCGCGCCCCGCGCCCGTGAACGACCAGGTTCTCGCGGCCCAAAAGGCGCGAGGCGGCCTCGCCCGGATGGCCCTGCGGGAAGCCCGGATGATAAGCCCGCGCACCCCGGCGCAGCGGAATGTCCAGGCCCAGCGGCACCGACGGCGCGCCGCCCTCGGTGGTCAGGATGGCGGCGTCGGCCTTGGGATCGACATGCACCTTGGCCGCCACGCCGCGGCCGTCCGCGACGACGATGGCGGCGGACTTGCAGCCGTCGACCACGTGGCGGGCGGTCAGCCAGGTGCCGTCATCCCCGACCGAGAAGGCCGTGCCCGAGCCAGGCTCGGGACGGTCGGGCACTTGGACCACGATCGACGGATCGAACGGCGAGGACGGCCCCAAAGGCAAACCTTCCTCGCCCGGCACCGGCGGCGGGGGCGGCGGGGCGTCGGAACGCTCCTGGCGGCCAACGGCGACGATCACCAGGGCGCTGACCGCCGCGGCATAGACCAGCCAATCGGGAAGCTTGGGGAAATGCACTGGGAGGTCCCCCGACCGCGCCGGATCAGCCGGCCACGGCGGCGGCGAGGATCAGGGCGGTGGCCAGCTTGGCGCCGACCAGCAGGACCGCGGCCGAGATCTCGCCGTCCTGGATCCGCTCGGGCAGGCCCTTCAGCACCATGTCGGTGACCCGGAACACCAAGAGCTGCACGGCGATGGTCGCCGCGCCCCAGATGCCGATCTCGATCACCGAGGTCGAGGCGGTCAGCGAGATGGCCAGCGGAATCGACAGGCCGACCATCACCCCGCCCAGCGACAGCGCCGCGGCCGAATTGCCCTCGCGGATCAGGGCGATTTCCTTGTGCGGGGTCAGCAGGGCGTACAGCGTCGTGCCCAGGATCAGCATGACCAGGGTCACGCTGGCGTGCAGCAGGGTGACCGGGAAGCCGGTGGCGAAGGCCTGGACCTCGGGCGACTGGAGCTGGGACGGCATGGACGCGGACTACCCTGGGAAGTGTTCGTCGACCTGACTAACACGGGTCGGCGAGATTTGCGTAGGGGGCGCCCGCACCTGGCGAAAACGCGCCTACTTGTAGAAGCCTTCGCGCAGGTTCAGGCCGTGCTCGACGAAGACCTTCATGGCGCACAGCATGCCGGTCCAGCCCTCGCAATTACCGAAGGCGGCCTTCTCGCCCGCCGCACTGTCGGTCCAGCCGGCCTCGTGGATCTTGACCAGGGTGCGGCCATCGCCGGTGTCGGCGAAGGTCATGGTCACCTCGGTGTTGTGGGTGGCGTTCGGCTCGGCCGAGCCCCAGCGCAGGACGATCTTCTCGTTCTGGACGACCTCGACCACCTCGACCGGGAAGGCGCCGGGGAAGTCGTGGAAATCCCAGGTGACGGTCGCGCCGGTCTCCAGCCGCCCCTGCGCCCCGCCGGTGGTGAAATAGCCGGACAGCTTCTTGGGATCGGCGACGGCCTCGAAGACCTCGGACACGGGCTTGCCGATCCGGCCACTGACGGTGAATTCGTGCGCCATGGGACACTCTCCTCACTTGCTGGAGGCGACCATGTGTTATAATCTTATAACATGTCAAGCGAGGACGAAGCGGACCTGATCTTCAAGGCCCTGGGCCACCGGGTGCGGCGGAGCATTCTGGATCTGCTGAAGGCCGAGTCGCTGACGACCGGCATGCTATGCGCGCGCTTCCCGGAACTGGATCGCTGCACGGTGATGCAGCACCTGGGCGTGCTGGAAGAGGCCGGCCTGGTCGTGGCCGAACGGCGCGGCCGCGAACGCTGGAACCACCTGGACGCCCTGCCGGTGCACGCGATACACGAGCGGTGGATCGGGCCGTACGCGGCCTATGCGGCAGGGATGCTGAGCCGGCTGAAGAAGGTGGTGGAGAAACCCCAAACACCGATCATCCCCGCGAAAGCGGGGACCCAAGCCGAGTCGGCGGATTAGTCTAACGCCGCGCCACACCACGAAAGTCTGCTTGGATCCCCGCCTTCGCGGGGATAGTCGGATTGGGGTGCGGCGGAGGAAGAGGACCTAAGCCGCCTCGTCTTCGTCATCATCCGACAGCACGCCGGCCATCGCCGCCAGCGACAGCTTCCTCAGCGCCGACGCCCGGACCTTCTCGCTCTCGCTCTTCAGCTGACCGCAGGCCGCCAGGATATCCCGCCCGCGCGGGGTGCGGATCGGCGAGGAATAGCCGGCCTTGTTGAGGATCGCGGCGAAGGCCTCGATCGTCGACCAGTCCGAGCACAGATAGTCGCTGCCCGGCCACGGATTGAACGGGATCAGGTTGATCTTGGCCGGAATGCCCTTGATCAGCTTAACGAGGGCGCGAGCCTCTTCTGGGCTGTCGTTGACGCCCTTCAGCATCACGTACTCGAAGGTCACGCGACGAGCGTTGCTCAGGCCCGGATAGGCGCGGATGCCGGCCATCAGCTCGGCGATCGGGTACTTCTTGTTCAGCGGCACCAGGACGTCGCGCAATTCGTCATTGGTGGCGTGCAGGCTGATCGCCAGCATGGCCTGGGTCGTGTTGCCCAGCTTTTCCAGCATCGGCACGACGCCCGAGGTCGAGACCGTGATCCGGCGACGCGAGATGCCAATACCCTCGTTGTCGCTGATGATCTCGATGGCGTCGGCCACCTGGCCCAGATTGTACAGCGGCTCGCCCATGCCCATGAACACGATGTTCGAGAGCACGCGGTCTTCCTTGTCCGACGGCCATTCGGCCAGGTCGTCCTTGGCCACCTGCACCTGGGCGACGATCTCGGCCGTGGTCAGGTTGCGGACCAGCGGCTGGGTGCCCGTGTGGCAGAAGCTGCAATTGAGCGTGCAGCCGACCTGGCTGGACACGCACAGGGCGCCGGCGCGACCGACGCCGGGGATATAGACGCTCTCGACCTCGATGCCCGGGGCCATGCGGATCAGCCACTTGCGGGTGCCGTCCTTGGACACCTGGCGCTCGACGATCTCGGGGCGGGCGATGGTGAAGGTCTCGGCCAGGCGTGCGCGGGTTTCCTTGGCGACGTCGCTCATATGGGCGAAGTCGGTGACGCCGCGATGGTGCATCCAGCGGAAGATCTGGGTGGCGCGCATCTTGGCCTTGCCGTGCTCGACCACACCGCTCTCGACCAAGGCCGCGACCAGCTGCGGGCGCGTGAGGCCCGAGAGGTTGACCATGGGTTTGGCGACGGGGGTGCCAGAAGCACTAAGGGAAGACGCGGCGTCGGTGGAGACGCGCGACAGGTCGAGGGTGACGCTCAAGGGGGTTTCCGGATGCTCGGGGGTCGAGGCGGACATATAGCAGGTCCGAGGCGGTTTTCCAAAAACCCCGCCGGGGACCTCTCGTCACACCTTCCGGAACTTCCCACCCTGGTTGGCGATCAGCGCCAATGCCCAGTCGTCGGGGACGATCTTGGCGATGGCGGCGATGGCCTTGTTCGGGGCGCCGGGGACGCAGATCGAGCGGTTGGCCTCGGCCGCCTCGTAGCCGGCGGCGGCGACCTCGTCAGCGCCCAGCCACAGCCATTCGGGCACGCCCTGGGTGACCTGGGCGCGGGTGCCGTTGACGTCGTGGAACTCCGAATAGGTGAAGCCGGGGCACAGGGCCGAGACGTGGACGCCGGTGGCCAGGTTCTCCAGGTGCAGGCTCTGGGAGAACTTCACGAGGAAGCCCTTGGTCGCCGCGTACAGGGTGTGGCCGGCCGCGCCGGGGACCAGGCCCGCCAGGGACGAGACGTTGACGATGCGGCCGAACCTGCGCTCGACCATGCCCGGCAGGACCTTGTGGGTCATCTCGGTGACGCTGGTCAGCATCAGTTGCAGGAACTTGGCCTGGTCGGCCCAGCTGGTGGAATCGTAGGTCCCCGGCAGGCCGTAGCCGGCGTTGTTGACCAGGGCGTCGACGACGCGGCCCTGCTCGGCGATGGCGGCCAGCACGGCATCCACGCCGGTCGGCTCGGCCAGGTCGGCGGGAATGGCATAGGCCTCGACGCCCGAGCGCAGCTTGATCTCGGCGGCCAGACCCTCAAGGCGGTCGACCCGGCGCGCGGTCAGGGCCACGTCATAGCCGTGGCTGGCATAGATGCGGGCGGAGGCGGCCCCGATGCCGGCGGAGGCGCCGGTGATCAGGGCGAGGCGGCGGGCCATGTCGTGCGAAGTCCAGTCAAACGAAACTTCGCCGGAGACGAGCACGGTCCGCGCTTCGGTACAAGAAGCCCTCGGAAATAGGGGCGGAAGGGGCGCGCGATGGGGTCGGGCGCGCCCCTTCCGAGGCCGCTGCGGGGAGGGAAAAACCGCGCGGCCTTGGGGGACCTTGTTAGGCCGCCTTGGCCAAGTCGGCGGCTTCCGCGCCAGCGGTCCAGCGGACGGCGGCCTTGGCCACGCGCTCGCCCAGCAGGCGGGCGGTCTCACGATCGCCGGCGGGCGGGGTGATCTCCGGCGAGGCGTTGTCCGACTGGGCGGCCAGGCCGAGGAACGCGCCGACGCGGTTCAGGCTGTCGGGACCGCGCTCGGCGGCGGTGACGGCCGGGGCCGAGACGCCGAGGCTGACCCAGTTCATGCCGTGCTGAGCCGCCAGGATCGCCAGGCTGTTCAGGGCGTGCAGCTTGTCGCCCGCGAAGCTGTGCGAGTTGGTGAAGCCGGCGGCCAGCTTGTCCTTCCAGGCCCCGGTGAACCAGGCGCCGGCGGTGGCGTCGGCGAACACTTTGAACACGCCCGAGACGTCGCCCATATAGGTCGGGGCGCCGAAGATGATCGCGTCGGCCTTGGTGGCTTCTTCGATCAGCGGCGCGAAGTCCTGGGCGGCATTGTCGATCTTCAGCAGCACGGCGGTCTGGCCGGCGTCACGGACGCCTTCGGCGACCTTCTGGGCCAGGACTTCGGTGTGGCCGTAACCGGAATGGTAGGCGATGGCGACGGTGGTCATTTTGGCTTCCCTCGTGTTCAGAAACTGAAACGGTAGCGATTACGTAAGATCGCTAAACGACGCCGCCAGAGGATCAGCAACAAGATCGGGTGCAATTTTTCTATGGGTCGGAATCAGCGGCGCTCAAAGCCGCGTCCGAGCGAACGACGAAATGCCTTTCAGGCTTGCGACAACGTTGTCATTTCCTTAGAGAAAATGGACTTCTGCAATGCAGCATGCTCTCGAGACGCGTCGCTTTCCGCCGCGTCGCGTTCGTGCTGCGCCGCCCTTGTGTTTGTGAGGCGTCCGCATGACCACCAAGACCGTCCATCCCGGCTTAGTCCTGGCCGCCCTGGCCCTGGGCGGCTTCTCGATCGGCACGACCGAGTTCGCGTCGATGAGCCTGCTGCCCTATTTCGCCAAGGACCTGGGCGTCGACGCGCCGACGGCTGGCCATGCGATCAGCGCCTATGCGCTGGGCGTGGTGGTCGGGGCGCCGGTGATCGCCGTGGCGGCCGCGCGGTTGCCGCGCCGGGTGATCCTGACGGTGCTGATGGCGGTGTTCGCGGTCGGGCACCTGCTGAGCGCCATTGCGCCGAGTTTCAATTGGCTGATTACCTTCCGGTTCTTCTGCGGCCTGCCGCACGGGGCCTATTTCGGCGTCGCGGCCCTGGTCGCCGCCAGCGTCGCCCCGCCGGAGAAGCGGGCGCGGGCGGTGGCGATGGTGATGATCGGCCTGACCGTGGCGACCATCGTCGGCGTGCCGCTGGCCAATGTGATGGGCCAGTGGATCGGCTGGCGCTGGGGCTTCGTGATCGTCGCCGGCCTGGCCGCCCTGACCGCCCTCTCCGTCTGGCTCTATGCGCCGCGCGTGCCGGCCGATGCGGACGCCAGCCCCTTGCGCGAGCTGTCGGCCCTGGCCAAGGGCCGGGTGTGGCTGACCTTAGGCATCGGCGCGATCGGCTTTGGCGGCATGTTCTGCGTCTACACGTACCTCGCCGACACCATGCTGGCCGTCACCCACGCCTCGCCCGCCGCCCTGCCGGTGGTGCTGGCGGTGTTCGGGGCCGGCATGACGGTGGGGACCCTGGCCTGCGCCTGGGCCGCCGACCGCGCCCTGATCCCGGCCATCGGCGGCATTCTGCTGTGGAGCGCCGGCGCCCTGGCCCTCTATCCGCTGGCCGTCGGCAATCTGTGGAGCCTGATCCCGGTCGTCTTCCTGATCGGCTGCGGCGGGGGGCTGGGCGCGGTGCTGCAGACCCGGCTGATGGACGTGGCCGGCGAAGCCCAGACCCTGGCCGCGGCCCTGAACCACTCGGCCTTCAACACCGCCAACGCCTTGGGCCCCTGGCTGGGCGGCCTGGCCATCGCCGCCGGCTACGGCTGGGCGTCGACCGGCTGGGTCGGCGTCGCCCTGGCCCTGGGCGGCTTCATGATCTGGGTGGTCGCGGCGATCGATGCGCGCCAGCAGAGCCGGCTGTCGCTGGCGGCGGCGGAGTAGCTAGCAGCCCTCGACGGCCGCGTGGGCGCCGTTCAGCAGGTCGGCGACGGTGATCTGGCCCAGGCGCTCATGGGCGGCCCTGTCAGCAGCCTGGATCGCCGAGCGGACGGCGTCGGGGATCTTCTCACCGACCGGGCATCCCTTCACGCCCTTGGGCGCGACGCCCAGGTGCGCGCAGCCGTTCACGGCTTTCAGCACGATATCCAGCGTGATGGTCTCGGCGGGCTTGAGCAGCCACGCCCCGCCATTGGCGCCGGCGCGCGCGCCGATCAGCCCCGCCTTGCCCAGCATGGCGGTGACGCGGCGGACCACGACCGGATTGGTCGGGACCGAGGCGGCGAGCTCGGCGCTGGCCACGGCGCGGTCGGCCGAAAAGGCCTCTTTGTGCGCCAGGTAGGCCAGGGCGTGGGCCGCGACAGGGAATTTCTGACTGTCAGACATCTCAACCGGGAACGTAAGGTTGTCGCTCGCGCGTTCAACTGAAAACTGTTTCATCCTCGCAACGATGAGACGAAGCGACGTTGCGTGATGATTGAACCCGTCGCCGATTGGGTGTATCGCGCCGCGCTTGATCGATATGGGTCGGCCGACCGCATTTTGCGAGGGCGGCCCGGAGGGATTGAATGGCTTCCGAAGCCTCTAGCGCTGCTGGTCCCGACTGCGCGCCCGCGTCTACCGACATTCCGCAACAGGAAGCCCCCCCTTCCAACGGCAATGGCCACGGCCATGGCGACGCGAAGGGCCATGGCTTTTTCGCTCTCGCGCTGGGCTCGATCGGCGTCGTGTTCGGCGATATCGGCACCAGCCCGCTGTACGCCCTGCGCGAGGCCCTGAGCCACGCCCGCTCGTCGGCCTCGACCGAGCATGCGGTGCTGGGCGTGGTGTCGCTGGTCCTGTGGACCATGACCCTGTTCGTGACGATCAAGTACGTCATCTTCTTCATGCGCGCCGACAACAAGGGCGAGGGCGGCACCCTGGCCCTGATGGCCCTGGCCCAGAAGGCGCTGGGCAAGACCGGCCGCAAGCGCTCGATGGCGATCTTCTTCCTGGGCGTGGTCGGCGCGGCGCTGTTCTACGGCGACGGCATCATCACCCCGGCCATCTCGGTGCTGTCGGCGGTGGAAGGCCTGAAGGACGCGCCCGGCGTCGGCCACACCCTGTCGCCCTATATCGTGCCGATCTCGGCCGGCATCCTGATCCTGCTGTTCGCGGTGCAGTCGCGCGGCACCCACAAGATGGCCTCGCTGTTCGGACCGTTCACGGCGGCCTGGTTCCTGATCCTGGGCGCGCTGGGCGCGTTCCACCTGACCGACGACCTGTCGATCTTCCGCGCCGTCAATCCCTGGTACGGTATCCGCTTCCTGCTGGAGAACGGCTTCGTCGGCTTCGTCATCCTGGGCAGCGTGTTCCTGGTCGTGACCGGGGCCGAGGCGCTGTACGCCGACATGGGCCACTTCGGAAAGCGCCCGATCCAGGCCTCGTGGCTGTGCCTGGTCTTCCCCTGCCTGGCCCTGAACTATCTGGGCCAGGGCGCGATGGTGCTGGCCAACCCGACCGCCGGCCGCAACCCGTTCTGGGAGATGGTGCCCAACTTCGCCTACTGGCCCGTGCTGCTGATGGCCACCGTCGCCACCGTCATCGCCAGCCAGGCGGTGATCACCGGCGCCTTCTCGATGACCCAACAGGCCGTGCAGCTGGGCCTGTTGCCTCGCATCGAGATCAAGCGCACGTCCGAGACCCAGGCCGGCCAGATCTTCGTGCCGGCCGTCAATCAGTTCCTGCTGATCGGCGTGCTGGTGCTGCTGTTCATGTTCCAGAGCTCGCACAAGCTGGCCTCGGCCTACGGCATCGCCGTCACCGGCGCGATGTTCGTCGACACCCTGCTGGCCTATGTCGTCATCCGCCGCGTGTGGAAGTGGACCCTGTGGCAGACGGGCCTGCTGCTGATCCCGCTGGTCGCCCTGGACCTGGTCTTCATCGCCTCGAACATGCTGAAGATCCCGGACGGCGCCTGGCTGCCGCTGGTGTTCGGCGCGGTGCTGGTGCTGATCATGTGGACCTGGACGCGCGGGGCCGGGATCCTGACCGCCAAGACCCGCCGCGACAGCGTGCCCCTGGTCGACCTGATGGAGATCCTGCGCGCCCGCGCCCCGCACCGCGCCCCCGGCACGGCGATCTTCCTGACCTCGGATCCCGAGATGACCCCGGTCGCCCTCATGCACAATCTCAAGCACAACAAGGTGCTGCACGAGCGCAACGTCATCCTGACGGTCCGCACCACCGAGACGCCGCGCGTCAACGAGGAAGACCGGGTCAAGATCGAGAAGGTCAACGACGACTTCAAGAAGGTCATCGTCAACTACGGCTTCATGGAAAGTCCCAACATTCCCAAGGCGCTGGCGGTCTGCCGCAAGCAGGGGCTGAAGTTCGACATCATGGCCACCAGCTTCTTCCTGGGACGCCGGTCGATCGTGCCGTCGGCCAATTCGGGCATGCCGCTGTGGCAGGACCGCCTGTTCATCTACCTGATGAAGAATGCGGCCAATCCGACGGACTTCTTCAAGATTCCCCCCGGCCGCGTGGTCGAGCTGGGCGCCCAAGTCACGGTTTAGAGAGTACAATCGCCGCTTATGGAAACGACCCTGCGCGTACTGGGCGACGGTCTGTCGATCGCCGCCCTGGCCATCATCGCCGCCACCGCCCAGGGCGCCTGGAAGCGGATCCCCAAGGGCGTGCCGGTGCCCATGCAGTGGGACTTCGGCGGCAAGCCGACCTGGCGCGCGCCCAAGCCGGTCGCCCTGCTGAGCATTCCGATCGCCTCGATCCTGGTCCTGCTGTCGTTCACCGCCACCCAGGCCACGTTCACCGACGATCCGACCCGGGCGATGATCATCTTCCTGGTCCGCGCCACCCTGGCCGCCAGCCTGGCCCTGAGCCAGCTTTTCCACCTGCGGTTCGTCATCAAGACGTTGCAGGATGAGGGGCAGCTTTAGGGGTCATCTTTAAACTTCTTGACCAACGCGCCCTTTCGCCGTTGAAGGCGCGCGACTTTGTGTTTCTCTCCGGGAAGGACCCCTCATGGCCGACAAGTCCGTGAAGAAGGTCGTGCTCGCCTATTCGGGCGGCCTCGACACCTCGATCATCCTCAAGTGGCTGCAGACCGAGTACGGCGCTGAAGTCATCACCTTCACGGCTGACCTCGGCCAAGGCGAAGAGATCGAGCCGGCCCGCGCCAAGGCGCTGGCCGCCGGCGTCAAGCCCGAGAACATCTTCATCGAGGACGTCCGCGAAGAGTTCGTCCGCGACTTCGTGTTCCCGATGTTCCGCGCCAACACCGTGTACGAAGGCCAGTACCTGCTGGGCACCTCGATCGCGCGTCCGCTGATCGCCAAGAAGCAGATCGAGATCGCCCGCAAGATGGGCGCCGACGCCGTCAGCCACGGCGCGACCGGCAAGGGCAACGACCAGGTCCGCTTCGAGCTCGGCTACTACGGCCTGGAGCCCGACATCCACGTGATCGCCCCGTGGCGCGAGTGGGACTTCAAGTCCCGCGAGGCCCTGCTGGACTTCGCCGAGAAGCACCAGATCCAGATCGCCAAGGACAAGCGCGGCGAAGCCCCGTTCAGCGTTGACGCCAACCTGCTGCACTCGAGCTCGGAAGGTAAGGTCCTGGAAGACCCGGCGGTCGAGGCCCCCGAGTTCGTCCACATGCGCACCATCGCGCCGGAAGACGCCCCGGATGCGCCCACCATCATCACCATCGACTTCGAGAAGGGCGACCCGGTCGCCATCGACGGCGTGGCGATGAGCCCGGCCACCCTGCTGACCAAGCTGAACGAACTGGGCCGCGACAACGGCATCGGCCGCCTGGACCTGGTCGAGAACCGCTTCGTCGGCATGAAGTCGCGCGGCGTCTACGAGACCCCCGGCGGCACCATCCTGCTGGCCGCTCACCGCGGCATCGAGAGCATCACGCTGGACCGCGGCGCCATGCACCTGAAGGACGAGCTGATGCCGAAGTACGCCACGCTGGTGTACAACGGCTTCTGGTTCACGCCCGAGCGCGAGATGCTGCAGGCGGCCATCGACTACAGCCAGCAGAAGGTCACCGGCCGCGTCCGCGTGAAGCTGTACAAGGGCAATGTCACGGTCATCGGCCGCGAGAGCCCCTATAGCCTGTACGACCAGGACCTGGTCACCTTCGAAGAAGGCAAGGTCGCCTACGACCACCGCGACGCCGGCGGCTTCATCAAGCTGAACGCCCTGCGCCTGCGCGTGCTGGCCAAGCGCGACAAGCGCGGCTAGTCGGTTCGGACTGAGCTATCAGAAGGGCGCTGCGGGGAAACCTGCAGCGCCTTTTTCTTATTCCCGTCTCCCCGGCGAAAGCCAGGGCCCAGCTGGAAGAATGCTGGGGTGAACTCTAGGAGCTCAGCGCCTTTCCGGTCAGCCCAAGCACCACGAGATCTGGGTCCCGGCTTTCGCCGGGAAGACGGAATAGGTTTCACACCCGGTTGTACGGATACCGATCGCGGATCATTCGCTGGAAGAACCGGCCCTTCGAAGGCGCCCGGAAGAACGCTCTGCCGACGCGTTCGGGGACGCCGACATAGACGTACGCGTCACCGTCCTGGAAGGTGACGAACAGCTTGCCGTGTTCGGGAGCGTAGTCGATCTCTCGGATCGCCGTGGATTCCACATGCATGGCCATCGAGCCTTTCGCGCGGGGGATCGTTCAGTCCTAGGAGCGATTTAGCGGCCCGAGAGTTCCCAAGGCGAAGTTTGCGCGGCGGCGTTAGCCCGCTAGGCTCCGCTTCGGGGGCGGCCGTCAGAGCCGCCGGGAGGAACACGAAACATGCATCAATCCCACGCGCTCGTGGCGATCGTCACCCTGCTGTCGCTGCTGGTTTATCTCTGGATGATCCTGCGCATTCCCGGCGCGCGCCGGCGTTCGGGCATCGACGCCCCGGCCATGACCGGCCATCCCGAGCTGGAGCGGCATCTGCGCATCCAGGCCAACACCGTCGAGTGGCTGGTCATCTACCTGCCTTCGCTGTGGTTGTTCGCCATCTACTGGAACGACCTGATCGCCGCCGCCCTGGGCGTGGTGTGGATGCTGGGGCGGATCATCTACGCCCTGGGCTATGCCGCCGACCCTAAGAAGCGCGAGCTGGGCTTCATCATCCAGGCGCTGGCGACGGCGGTGCTGTTCTTCGGCGCCCTGGGGCGGGCGATCTGGATCCTGATGGTCATCGGCAACTAGCGGAAGCTTTGCCGGGCCAAGCTTTGCCGAGAGGGGCGCGGAGGCCTATATCCGCGCCATGGACCACCTGCCCGTCGATCCCGCCCGCTATGGCGCCTTCCTGGTCGCCATGTTCGTCATGGCGATCACGCCGGGCCCGGCCAACCTGTTCGCCATCGCCACCGGCATGGAGCGCGGCAAGGGCGCGGCCCTGATCAGCGTGGTGGGCATGAACACCGCCACCCTGGTGTGGTTCGCCTGCTCGGCCCTGGGCCTGGGCGCGCTGATCCTGGCCTTTCCCAAAGCCTTCCACGTCCTGGCCCTGGCCGGCGCGGCCTACCTCGTGTGGCTGGGGCTGAAGTCGCTGTGGGCGGGGTACAAGAACGTCGAGAGCCATGCCTCGGCCACCGTGCGGGCAGGACGCTCGGCGTTCTTCGACGGCTTCATGGTCCAGATCGCCAATCCGAAGGTCCTGCTGTTCTTCTCGGGCGTGCTGCCGCCGTTCCTGGACATCAAGCGCCCGCTGGTCCCGCAGCTGATCATGTTCGCCTGCGCCACCATCGGCATGGACCTGATCAGCATGTCCTCCTACGGCCTGGGCGGGGCGGCGCTTTCCAGCCGGATGAACGAGCCGGGCTTCCGCCGAACTTTTTCGATGCTGGTAGGCGTCCTGCTGATCACGGCCGCCGTATTGATCGTATCCAGAGGCTGATGGTTACGCCGCTGCATCAAACGGCGCCTTGGCGAAACCACAAAGCCCAGCCAGAGTTGTCCTAAACACCGAGGACTCCGCTTGAAGGAGCAAGTCATGTCCATGAAGAAGGTCGCCATCGCCGCGTCGTTGGCTCTCGCCGCGACCTTAGCGGCTTGCGCGACGCCTACCCCGTATCAGCCGCGCGTCACGTCGGGCTCGACCACCGGCGGCTTCTCCGAGCAGCGGCTGGAAAGCGACCGCTATCGGATCAGCTTCGCCGGCAACAGCCTGACCTCGCGCGAGACGGTCGAGCGCTACCTGCTCTATCGGTCGGCCGAACTGACCGTGCAGCAGGGCTACGACTGGTTCGAGACCGCCGACCACCGCACCGACCGCACCGCCCGCTCGTACATCGAGCCCGATCCGTTCGCGCGCCCGGGCTTCGGCTATGGCTATCCGTACGGCTACTGGCGCCCGTCCTGGCGCTATTTCGGCGGCGGTTATGGCTGGCGCACCTGGGACCCGTTCTGGGGTGACCCCTTCTTCGCCGACCGCGCTCAGATCCGCACGGTGGAGCGTTTCGAGGCCGGCGCCGAGATCCTGCTGCACAAGGGCAAGAAGCCGGAAGGCGACCCGCGCGCCTACGACGCCCGCGAGATCATGAGCAACCTGGCCAGCAGCATACAGCGGCCGGAGCCGAAGTAACAAAAAGGGGCCCCGACCGGGGCCCCTTTCCTTTTCCAGTTTACCGCGGCGCCATGCGGATGCCGCCGTCCAGGCGCACGTCTTCGCCGTTGAAGTAGCCGCAGGTGATCATGGTGAGCGCCAGCTGGGCGTACTCCTCCGGATTGCCCAGGCGCTTGGGGAACGGCACCGAGGCCGCCAGGCCCGCCTTCACCGCTTCGGGCGCATTGTTCATCAGCGGGGTGTTGAAGATGCCCGGCAGGATGGTGTTGACGCGGATGCCCTCGCTCATCAGGTCGCGGGCGATCGGCAGGGTCATGCCCACCACGCCGCCCTTCGAGGCCGAATAGGCCGCCTGGCCCATCTGGCCGTCCTCGGCCGCGACGCTGGCGGTGTTGACGATCGCGCCGCGTTCGCCGTCTTCCAGCGGCTCCAGGTCCAGCATGCCCTTGGCCGACTTGGCGATGCAGCGGAACGTGCCGACCAGATTGATCTGGATGATGCGGTCGAAGGCGTCGAGCGGGAAGTGCTTGGTCTCGCCGGTGGCCTTGTCGCGGCTGGCGGTCTTGGCGGCGTTGCCGGTGCCGGCGCAGTTGACCAGGATCCGCTCCTGGCCGTGAGCGGCGCGGGCCTTCTCGAAGCCGGCGTCGACATCGGCGTCGCTGGTCACGTTGACCTTGCAGAACACGCCGCCGATCTCCTTGGCGACCGCTTCGCCCTTCTCCTCGTTGAAGTCGAAGATGGCGACCTTGACGCCCTGGGCGGCCAGGGCGCGGGCGGTGGCCTCGCCGAGGCCCGAAGCGCCCCCGGTGACGACGGCGGCGACGGTGTTGTCGAGTTTCATGGACGTTTCCCCAAAGTTCGCGTTTAGGATCGAGTTTGAAGAGGTGTTTATCCCGATGAGCCGCGACGCCAAACCGTCCCCCGACGTAAACGTCAACGAGGTGCTGGACCCCAAGAAGGCGCTCTCGCCCGTGACCGTGCGCGTCAACGAGGAGAAGGTCCGCGAGGGCTTTCTGCCCAAGATCCGCAAGGTCGCCGCCAAGGTGCCGTTCGCCGCCGACGCCCTGTCGGTCTGGTGGGCCGCCCGCGACCCCGAGACGCCCACGGCGGCCAAGGGCATGATCTTCGCGGCCCTGGCCTATTTCGTCCTGCCCACCGACGCCATTCCCGACATCCTGCCGGCCATCGGCTTCACCGATGACGCCGCCGTGTTCGCGGCCCTGGTGGCGATCCTGGGCAAGACCGTGAAACCCCGCCACAAGGAAGCCGCCCAGGCCTTCCTGCAGAAACTGTCTCATGACTGAGACCATCCTGTGGGCGATCGCGGCCGGTAGCGCCCTCGCCTACGGCCTGGTCTTCGTCCAACAACCCCCGTCCATCCTTCGGACGGTTGTGAAAACCAGCGCCGTCGCGGCCCTCGCGGTGCTGGCCTATCTGGACGGCGGCTCGGTGCTGCTGGCGGTCGCCCTGGCCTTCTGCGCCCTGGGCGACGCCTTCTTGGCCGGGGATCCCAAACGCTGGCTGCCGTTCGGCCTGGGCGCCTTCCTGGTCGGGCACCTGGTCTATATCCCGCTGTTCCTGGAGCATGAGAGCCCGCCGCCCGTTCTGTTCTGGCCGGGCGCGATCGCCGTCGGCGCGGCCGCCGGCCTGATGCTGCGCCTGCTGTGGAGCAGCCTGGGCAAGCTGAAGATTCCGGTCGTGGCCTATGTGCTGGCCATCGTCGGCATGGTGGTCTCCAGTCTGCTGCTGCCCGAACGCGCGATCGCGACCACGATCGGCGCCTTCGCCTTCATGGCCTCGGACGCCATCCTGTCCTTTGACCTGTTCAAGGGCGCCAAGCTGCTCAATTCGCCGCGCCTGACGGCCTGGGCCGTCTGGTTCTTCTATTGGGGCGGACAGGCGGCCATCTGCTGGGGCATGCTCAGCTAGACCTTTCGGAGAGACCGCCATGCTCGCCCTGCTGCTCGCCGCCGCCCTGGTCCAGGCTCCCACCCCGCAGGCCGATCCCGAGGACAAGGCCGTGCTGGCCGTCGCCCAGGCCTTCTTCGACGGTCTGGAAAAGGGCGACGCCGCCGCCATGCGCGCGGCCGTGCTGCCGGACATGCGGATGATGTCCCTGACCACCAAACCCGACGGCAGCGTCGTGACCCGCCGCTTCAGCTTCGAGGAAAGCTTCGGCGCCAAGCCGCCGACCGGGGTCAAGGAATGGATGTGGTCGCCGGTGATCATCCGCCGCGGCGCCCTGGCCACCGTCACCGCGCCTTACGAGGTCTCGGCGAACGGCAAGACCGTTCACTGCGGCATTGATGTCTTCACCCTCGCAAGACAGGACGGCGCCTGGAAGATCGCCAGCATCAGCTGGACGGCCGAACCCGACGCCTGTCCTGAGCTGCGGAAGCTCTAGCCCGCAATAGGCTCAACCCGAGTAGTTGTACTCGGCCTTGCCATAGACCCCCACCAGATCGATCGCGAAGGTCGCCCCGTCGGCCAGGTCGTTCAGGAAGGCGTCGCTGGCGCGGGCGTACATGCCCACGTCCGCCTTGGCCGCCTCGCCCAGCAGCCAGCCGACCATGGCGGCCTTGGTCCCGATGCCGCCTGCGCCGTCGCCGCCATAGGCCGCGAAATAGTCGACGCGGCCGTCGATCAACAGATGGACCTTGGCGTCCGTCGGCGTACCGCCGAAGATCGTGGCGTAGGCCTTCTTGGTGGCGTCGAACAGCGACAGGGCCCCGTATTCGGCGGTGAACTTGGCATTCCCCTCGCCGACCTTGCCCAGATTGACAGCGAAGTTGATGTAGCGATTCTCCAGATTGAAGCTCTGGTAGTAGGCGCTGTTGAGGTTGTTAGCGTTCGGCCCCGTCGCCGAGACCAGGTAGTCGATGCCGCCCAGGCCGGGGATTTTTCCGGTGAAGAACTGATAGGCCAGCGTCGCCACGGTGGTGGTGGAATCGGCCGCCTTGACCAGGTCGGCGATGCCCTGGCTAACGGTCTTGGCCCCGTTGCCGACCAGCAGCGAGGTCTCGAAAGCCGTGCTGGAGCGCAGAATATTGGCCGTGGCGGTGTCGATCTGACCGTTGGTCAGCGACAGGGTCAGGGTGCGGTCGTCGAACTTCAGCTTCTCGATCTCGGCCAGGGCGTCCGTTCCCTGGCTGACATTGGCGGTCGTACGGGTATCGGCGACCACCCAGCCCGTCCCACTCTTGGAGATCTTAAAATTGGCGACGGCGCCGGTGAAGCCGGCCGTATCGGATCCGGAGCCGCCGGTGAGGGTGTCGTTGCCCGCGTCGCCATACATGATGTCGTCGCCGGCCCCGCCCTGCAGCGTGTCGTTGCCGGCCCCGCCGCGCATCTCGTCGTCCTCGGCGGCGCCGGTCAGCTGGTCGTTGCCCGCCAGCAGCAGCTGGATCGCCGCCTGGGCGTCGCCCTTGCGGTATTCGACCCACAGGGTCACCGAGGCCGACACCTCGGTGATGCTGGTCGCGACCACGCCGCCGACATAGCCGATCATGCCGGTCATCACGCCGCCGGTCGGAAAACCGTCGGCGCCGTAGGTGAAGCCCGTCCCGATGACCTCCTGCTTCACCGAGAAGCCGAACACGATCCCGAAATCGAAGACGAACTTGGTCGGCGACCGCTCCGTCGGCGTCGGCAGCGGCGTGGCGTCCGTCGTCAGCAGATCGAATGCGGTGTCGACGCCTACTGTCAGCTTGCCCATGCGCGCCTCCCGAGAAGTCTTTGCGACTTTCAGCCCAGGCGAGAATATCACATACCAACGTTATTTCGTCGAATCGCGCTCCAGCGATCAGCCGTAATAGGCGTACGCGGCCTTGCCATAGACCCCGATGAGGTCGACCGCGAAGGTCGCCCCGTCGGCCAGGTCGGTCAGGAAGGCGTCGTTGGCCTTGGAATACATGCCGACATCGGCCTTGGCGGCCTCGGCCAGCAACCAGCCGACCATGGCCGCCTTGGTCCCGATGCCGCCTGCGCCGTCACCGCCATAGCTGGCGAAATAGTCGACGCGGGTATCGATCAGGGCGTGCACCTTGGCGTCCGTCGGCGTACCGCCGAAGATCGTCGCATAGGCCTTCTTGGTGGCGTCGAACAGCGACAGGGCCCCGTACTCGGCCGTGAACTTGGCGTTCCCCTCGCCGACCTTGCCCAGATTGACCGCGAAATTGATGTAGCGGTTTTCCAGGTTGAAGCTCTGGTAGTAGGCGCTGTTGAGGTTGTTGGCGTTCGGCCCCGTCGCCGAGACCAGGTAGTCGATGCCGCCCAGGCTCGGAATCTTTCCGGTGAAGAACTGATAGGACAGCGTCGCCACCGAGGTCGTCGCGTCGGCCAGCTTGACCAGGTCCGTCACGGCCTGGGCCTTGGTCATGACGTTGTTGGCGACGAAGACCGAGATCTCGGTATAGGCCGTCGCGGACCGCAGGATATTGGTTGTGGCGGTCTCGGTCGTCCGGTCGATGTAGAACAGGGTGATCGACTTGTCGGCGAACTTGAGCGTCTCGATGTAGGTGAGGATGTCGCTGCCCTCGGGACCGGTCTTGTCATAGATCGTCCAGAGGTCGCCCTTCACCCGCGTGATGCCGTAGTTGCTCATCGCTTTCGAATAGACAGCCGCATCGCGCCCCGAGCCGCCATCGATCAGGTCGTTGCCCTCGTCGCCATAGATGACGTCGTCGCCGTCACCACCGGTCAGGATGTCGGTGCCGGTGAAGCCGTGCAGCACGTCCTCGTCGTCGCCGCCCACTATCACGTCGTCGCCACTGAAGAGATAGGCCTGGATGCCCAGATAGTTTCCGGTGGCGAAGAACCCGCTCAGCGTCGCCGCCGATGCCGAGAGTTCCGTGTAGCGCGCCACGATATCCGAGCCGTCATAGACGGTCAGTTCGGTGACCAGGCCGCCGCTGGGATAACCGTTGGCGGCGTAGGTGAAGCCGGTTCCGACAAACACCTCGCGGATGCCGCCGCCTTCGTCGATCTCGAAGCGCGTCGGCGTCTTCACGAACGGCGCCGACAGCTTGGGACCGCTGGTCGCCAGGTCCGAGAAATCCAGCAGATAACCCGATCCGATGATGAAGTTGGCCAACGCCGCTCCCCTTGCCACTCAAGCTTGATAGCTCAACCTTAGATAAGGGAACACGCGCCGTCCGTCGAGAACCAGACCTATCCCACCCGAAACCGCAGCACCGCGCCGTTCCACAGCGCGTCGTCGTGGTCCTCCTCGACGATGTCGCGCACGCCCGGATAGCTGGCGGCCGCCTGGCGCCAGAAGGCCAGGGCGCCGGCATTGCGGCGGACCACCGCTGCCTCCCAGACGCCCCAGGCCGTGCCGAACAAAGCGTGGGCGGCGGCGAGGCCGACCCCGCGCCGACGATGCTTGCGGACCACGAAGAACTCGGCCACCGCCCGGTCGATGGGGCTGCGGGAATGGGCCACATCGTTGACCAGGGCGAAGCCGACTGGCAGGCCGTTGATCCGGAACAGCCAGGCCTCGCGCGCCGGATCGCTCCAGTAGGTGTCGAGTCCCGGATAGCCGGAATACAGCCCGTCCGGACCCAGCTCGCCCTCGACCTCGCGGTCGAACCACAGCTCCGAGAAGTCGTGGATGTAGAGCTGCATCAGGTTGGCGATGATCGGCGCCGCGTCGGCGCCGGCGCGTTCGACGACCAGGTCCCGGCTCACCAGTACTTCTCCATGATCTCGCGCGCCCAGGCCGGCTCGCGGACCTCGCCGCGCGGCGCGAAGCCGCTCATCACCGGCTTGATGTCGAGGACGGGCGTGCCGTCGATGGCGTCCAGGCCCCGGACCTCCAGCACCCGGCCGGCCACCGAAACGATCTCGCAGACCGTGACGCCGATGCGGTTGGGCCGGTTCTTGCCGCGCTGGGCGAAGATGCCGATGCGCGGCCAGTCGGTATTGCCGCGCGGGTGGCGGGCGCCGGTGACGATCTGGGCGTCGGTGACCTTGTCGAAGACATAGATCACCTCGGCGTGGCTGAAGGTTTCCAGCCCCATCAGCGCCTCGTCGTCGAAGCGATCGGGGTCCAGGACGATGCGAGCCAGGCTTTGGCCCCAGTCGTCGTCTTCCGGGACATCGCGGCCGCCTTCGACCCGCCCGACCGGCGTCATAACGATCGACATCGATTTCCTCCGTGTGCGACAGGTTGTCGCGGACGAACCAGTGCTTAAGTTGGTCGGATGATCGAAGCCCTGCTCAGCAAAATGATCAAGACCGGCGACTTCACGGCGCATCTGCCGGGAGGCCGGGTCATCAAGGCGGGAGACGGCACGGGCCCGCCTGTCGCCATCCGCATCAATAGCCGGGGCCTGCGACGCCTGGCCAATCCCAGCCTGGGCCTGGGCGAAGGCTATATGGAAGGCGACATCGTCTTCGAGCAGGGTACGATCGACCAGCTCCTGACCATCGTCGGCGAGAGCGGCGGGCGCAAACCCAAGCGCGGCTCGGGCTTCAGCCGGTTCCGCAAGGCGCTGAAGCGGCGGATCCAGCAGGTCAACGACCGGGTCGCCTCGCGCCGCAACGTCTCGCACCACTACGACCTGTCGAACGACCTGTATCGCCGGTTCCTCGACACCGACATGCAGTACTCCTGCGCCTATTTCGAGCGTCCGGACATGACGCTGGAGGAGGCCCAGGCCGCCAAGAAGGCCCTGATCGGCCGCAAGCTGCTCATCCAGCCGGGCATGAAGACCCTGGACATCGGCTCGGGCTGGGGCGGCCTGTCCATGACCCTGGCCAAGGACTTCGGGGCGCAGATGACGGGCGTGACCCTGTCGACCGAGCAGCTGGCCCTGGCCAAGGAGCGCGCCGAGAAGGCCGGCCTGGCCGACAAGACCGACTTCCGCCTGACCGACTATCGCGACCTGAATGAAAAGTTCGACCGCATCGTCTCGGTGGGCATGCTGGAACACGTCGGCGCCCCGAACTTCCGGACCTATTTCGAGACCATCGCCAAGCTGCTGGACGAGGACGGCGTCGCCCTGGTCCACTCGATCGGCAAGATGCACGGGCCGGGCGCGACCAACGCCTTCACCCAGAAGTACATCTTCCCCGGCGGCTACATCCCCGGCCTGTCGGAGATCGTCACCGCCATCGAACAGGCGGGTCTGTGGATCACCGACGTCGAGATCCTGCGCCTGCACTATGCCGAGACCTGCCGCATCTGGCGCGAGCGGTTCATGGCCGATCCCGACATCCCGACCATGTTCGACGCCCGCTTCCGGCGGATGTGGGAGTTCTATCTGGCCGGGGCCGAGCTGGGCTTCCGGCACGGCGGCCACATGGTCTTCCAGATCCAGCTGGCCAAGAAGCGGGACGCGGTGCCGCTGACGCGGGATTATCTGCTCGCCAAGGCCGCGACCTAACTCCACCCCCGACTATCCCCGCGAAAGCGGGGACCCAAGCTGACGTTCGGGATGTGGCGCGGCCCAACTCCAATCTACCGACTCGGCTTGGGTCCCCGCTTTCGCGGGGATAGTCGGGGGTGGGTGGGAGGCTGGTTGCTAGAGGCCAACCGCGCGGCTATTAGCGCCGCCTGACTGTCCCAAGGAGCCGCCATGGCCCCGTTCCGCGCCGCCGACCTCCTGCGCCGCAAGCCCGTCGCCAATGTCGAGGGCGAGCATCCTCCCGAGAACCTGCACCGCTCGATAGGCCTCTTCCAGCTGACCATGCTGGGCGTCGGCGCGACGATCGGCACCGGCATCTTCGTGGCCCTGACCACGGCCGTGCCGGCGGCGGGTCCGGCGGTGATCGTCTCGTTCGTGCTGGCCGGGATCACGGCGGCGCTGACGGCGCTGTGCTACGCCGAGCTGGCCTCGACCATTCCGGTGTCGGGATCTTCGTACTCGTACGCCTACGCCACCCTGGGCGAGTTCGTCGCCTTCCTGGTCGGGGCGTGCCTGCTGCTGGAATACGCCGTCTCGGCCAGCGCCATCGCCGTGGGCTGGGGGCAGTATCTGAACGAGATGCTGGTCGACCTGGTCGGCTGGAAGATGCCCGATGCGATCGCGAAAGCCCCCGGCGCGGGCGGGATCGTCAACGTGCCGGCCGTGGTGCTGGTCGGGGCCTGCATGATCCTCTTGCTACGGGGCGTGAAGGAGTCGGCGGCGATCAACGCCGTGCTGGTGGTGCTGAAGCTGCTCGTCCTGCTGTTCTTCGTCGTGGTGGCCTTCAGCGGCTTCCACGCCGGCAACCTGACGCCGTTCATGCCGATGGGCGTGGCGGGCGTGGGCGCGGCGGCCTCGTCGATCTTCTTTTCCTATATCGGCATCGACGCGGTCTCGACGGCCGGCGAAGAGGTCAAGGACCCGCGCAAGACCCTGCCGCTGGGCATCGTGCTCTCCCTGCTGATCGTCACCGCCGTCTACATCCTGGTGGCCCTGGCCGCCGTCGGCGCCCAGCCCTGGACCGCGTTCGCGGGGCAGGAAGCTGGCCTCGCCGTGATCCTGCGCAACCTGACGGGCCAGGCCTGGACCTCGCTGGTGCTGTGCGTCGGCGCGATCGTGTCGATCTTCTCGATCACCCTGGTCGTCATGTACGGCCAGACGCGGATCCTCTATGCCATGAGCCGCGACGGCCTGCTGCCCAAGGTGTTCCAGCGCCTGGATCCCAAGACCCACAGCCCGGACTTGAACACCTATATCGTGGCGGTCTTCATCGCCGTGCTGGCGGCGTTCGTGCCGCTGGACGTGCTGGTCAACCTGACCAGCATGGGCACCCTGATCGCCTTCGCCATCGTCTCGCTGGGCGTGATCATCCTGCGCCGCACCCAGCCGGACCTGCCGAGGGGCTACAGGGTCCCGCTGTACCCGGTGCTGCCGGCGCTCAGCGTGGCCTTCTGCGGCTACCTGATCATCGGCCTGCCGCTGGATACTTGGCTGCTGTTCGCGGTGTGGGTGGCGGCGGCTTGCGCGATCTATTTCGGGTACTCGCGGAAGAATTCCCAGCTCAACCAAGCCCAACAATAAACCCGATTTCCCGGCGAAAGCCGGGACCCAGATTCATCCTGAGCGTCTTGGGTGCTCGCGCCTTCGCGCCATGCCAAGATCACAGAGGCTCAGGGTTCGATCTGGGGCCCCGGCTTCGCCGGGGAGATCGGAGTTTTGTCAGGCCAGACGGAGAGAGATCACTCCACCGTCACCGACTTGGCCAGGTTGCGAGGCTGGTCGACGTCCGCGCCCTTCACCACGGCGACGTGGTAGGCCAAGAGCTGGATCGGGGCCGACATCACCAGGGTCGAGACCAGCGGGTCGCTGGCCGGGGCCGTGACCACCACCTTGGCCCCCGCCGGGGCGTGCTTCACACCCTCGGTGTCAGTGATGAAGATCACCTGGCCGCCCCGCGCCATGACCTCGCTCATGTTCGAAGCCGATTTCTCGAAATAGCTGTCGTGCGGCGCCAGGATGACGATCGGGGTCTGGTCGTCCACGAGGGCGATCGGCCCGTGCTTCAGCTCGCCAGCGGCGTAGCCCTCGGCGTGGATGTAGCTGATTTCCTTCAGCTTCAGCGCGCCTTCCAGGGCCAGGGCCGACATCGGGCCACGGCCCAGATAGAGGACGTCCCGCGCCTTGGCGACGTCGGCGGCGATCTCCTTGATGGCGTCTTCCAGGCCGATGGCCTCGGCGATCAGGCGGGGAGCCTCCAGCAGCACCTTCACGAGGCGCTGTTCCTCGGCGGCGTCGATCGTCCCGCGCGCCTTGGCGGCGGCGATGGCCAGGGCGATCATCACGCTGACCTGGGCGGTGAAGGCCTTGGTCGAGGCGACGCCGATCTCGGGACCGCAGTGGATCGGCCACACGACATCGACCTCGCGGGCCATGGTCGATTCCTGGGCGTTGACGACCACCGCGCTCTTCATGCCCTTGGCCTTGCAGTAGCGCAGGGCCGCCAGGGTGTCGGCGGTCTCGCCCGACTGCGACATGGCCACAACCAGCGAACCCGAGCGCAGGGCCGGCGTGCGGTAGCGGAACTCCGAGGCGATCTCGACGTCCACCGGCAGGTCGGCCAGCTGCTCGATCAGGTACTTGCCGACCATGCCCGCGATGAACGAGGTGCCGCACGCGACGATCTGGATCCGGTCCAGCTTGGAAAAATCGATGTCGCCCGGGACCGACGCGCGCGAGGTCAGGGTGTCGACATAGGCCGAGATCGTCCGCTGGCATCCTTCCGGCTGATCATGGATCTCCTTCTCCATGAAGTGGCGGTAGTTGCCCTTCTCCAGCATCACCGCCGAGGTCGGCACCACCCGCACCGGCCGGGTCACGGCCACGCCAGAGGCGTCGAAGATGCGGTAGCTGTCGTGGTCCAGGGCCACGTAGTCGCCCTCGTCCAGATAGACGACGCGGTTGGTGAAGGGACCCACGGCCAGGGCGTCCGAGCCCAGGAACATCTCGCCCTGGCCCTCGCCGACCACCAGCGGGCTGCCGCGGCGGGCGCCCAAAACGAGATTGGCCTCGCCCTCGATCAGAACCGCCAGGGCATAGGCGCCAGTCAGGCGGTCCAGGGTCGCCTTGAAGGCGTCCAGCGGGGCCAGGCCCGTGGCCAGCTCGGCGTCGATCAGGTGGGCGATGACCTCGGTGTCGGTGTCGCTGGAGAACGTGCGGCCGGCGGCGGCCAGTTCTGCCTTCAGCTCGGCGAAGTTCTCGATGATGCCGTTGTGGACCAGGGTGACGCGGCCGGCGGTGTGCGGGTGGGCGTTCTGGACGTTGGGCGCGCCGTGCGTGGCCCAGCGGGTGTGGCCGATGCCGGTTTGCGCGACCAGCGGGTCCTCGGCGACCACGGCTTCAAGCGCCTTGATCTTGCCCTTGGCCCGGCGGCGCTCGACCTTGCCGCCGACCACGCCCGCGATGCCAGCCGAGTCGTAGCCCCGATATTCCAGCCGCTTGAGGCTCTCGATCAGACGCTCGGCGACGGGCTTGTTTCCGACGATGCCGATAATGCCGCACATGGGCCATGATCCCTTGTAGAACGCGTCGACAGGACTATCCCTATCCACGCGAGGATTTCGAGAGCGGCCTTTAGCACCGGCTAAACATCGTCTCCCGTAAATCTGCATTTCGGATCGTTTCGCGTCCGAAGCTTGGCCTTGAAGAGACGATAAGAAGACCATGAGCAAGCGCGCCTATTTCGGCACCGACGGCATCCGGGGCCAGGCCAACAAGCATCCGATGACGGCCGAGGTCGCCCTGCGCGTCGGCCTGGCCGCCGGCAAGCTGTTCCGCTCGCAGGACGAGCGCCGCCACCTGGTGGTGATCGGCAAGGACACCCGCCTGTCGGGCTACATGATCGAGCCGGCCCTGGTGGCCGGCCTGACCAGCGTCGGCATGGACGTACGCCTGTTTGGCCCCCTGCCGACCCCGGCCGTGGCGATGATGACCCGCTCGATGCGCGCCGACCTCGGGATCATGATCTCGGCCTCGCATAACAATTTCGCCGACAACGGCATCAAGCTGTTCGGCCCCGACGGCTACAAGCTCTCGGACGAGCAAGAGCTGAAGATCGAGGCCCTGATGGACGAGGGCCTGCAGGAGGGCCTCGCCGCCCCCCGGGACCTCGGCCGCGTCAAGCGCATCGACGACGCCCAGGCCCGCTATGTCGAGATCGTCAAGGCGACCTTCCCGCGTCACCTGAACCTGTCGGGCCTGCGCATCGTCATCGATTGCGCCAACGGCGCCGCCTACAAGGTCGCCCCGACCGCCCTCTACGAGCTGGGCGCCGAGGTCATCGCCCTGGGCGACACGCCGGACGGCACCAACATCAACGAGGAGTGCGGCTCGACCCATCCCGAGGCCATGGCCAAGATGGTCCGCGAGTACCGCGCCGACATCGGCATCGCCCTGGACGGCGACGCCGACCGCCTGGTGATCTGCGACGAGAAGGGCGTGGTCGTCGACGGCGACCAGATCATGGCCATTATCGCCGCCGCCTCGCACAAGGCCGGCACGCTGAAGGGCGGCGGCGTCGTCGCCACCGTCATGTCGAACCTGGGCCTGGAGCGCCAGCTCGCCACCCTCGGCCTGACCCTGGAACGCACCGCCGTGGGCGACCGCTACGTGATGCAGCGCATGCGCGAGGGCGGCTTCAATGTCGGCGGCGAGCAGTCGGGCCACCTGATCCTGTCGGACTTCTCGACCACGGGCGACGGCCTGATCGCCGCCCTGCAGGTGCTGGCCGTGATGATCGAGACCGGCAAGCCAATGAGCGCGCTGGGCCGTCAGTTCGAACCGGTGCCGCAGCTCCTGGAAAACGTCCGCTTCGCCGGCGGCAAGCCGCTGGAGGCCAAGGCGGTCAAGGACGCCATCGCCGACGGCGAGAGCCAGCTCAACGGCTCGGGCCGCATCGTCGTGCGCGCCTCGGGCACCGAACCCCTGATCCGCATCATGGCCGAGGGCGATGACCCGGCGCTGGTCAAGAAGGTGGTGAAGTCGATCGTCGGGGCGGTGAAGGCGGTTTAAGGGCGGGAAAGCGCCCCCTCCGTCACGTCGCCTATCGGCGCCGCGCCACCTCCCCCGCAAGCGGGGCAGGAGGGAGCGCCTTCTCCTCACCCGTGAAACGGGGGAGGTGGATCGCTGCGGATACGCAGCGAGACGGAGGGGGCGCTCTCCCGCTCCAAACACTCAAGGCTTTGCCTTTCCCGCAAAAACCTCCATCATGTAGAAAAGGATCCCATATTTCGGGATCCACGTGATGGAGGAAGACATGCAGCGTATCGGAACCTGCGCCCAAATAGCGTCGAGCGAGGCGCGCGCATGAACCCGCTGCTTGGCGTCGTCTTCCACTGGCTGGGCGGTCTGGCCTCGGCCAGCTTCTATGTTCCGTATCGCGGCGTGAAGCGCTGGTCGTGGGAAATCTACTGGCTGACCGGGGGGATCTTCTCCTGGCTGCTGGCCCCCTGGCTGTTCGCCTCGCTGCAGACCCCCAACCTGATGGGCGTGATGAGCCAGGTGCCCCACGACGTGGTGGGCCTGTGCGTGCTGTTCGGCGTGCTGTGGGGCTTTGGCGGCCTGACCTACGGCCTGACCATGCGCTATCTGGGCCTGTCGCTGGGCATGGCCGTCGTGCTGGGCCTGTGCACCGTGTTCGGCACCCTGATCCCGCCGCTGGTGCGTGGCACCTTCGCCCAGACCCTGCTGGGCTCGACCTCGGGCAAGATCATCCTGCTGGGTCTGCTCATGACCCTGGCCGGCATCATCGTGGTGGCCATGGCCGGCGCCAAGAAGGACGCCGACCTGTCGCCCGACCAGAAGGCCGCCGCCGTCGCCGAGTTCGACTTCAAGAAGGGCATCGCCGTTGCGATCTTCTCGGGGATCATGTCGGCCTGCTTCGCCTTCGGCCTGGCCGCCGGCGAACCGGTGAAGGCCCTGGCCGCCGCGGCCGGCGCCGGTCCGCTGTGGACCGGCCTGCCGACCCTGTGCCTCGTCATGTTCGGCGGCCTGATCACCAACGGCGTCTGGTGCGCCGGCCTGATCATTCGCAACAAGTCGGCGGGCCAGTGGCTGGGCAAGACGGTTGAAGCCGACGCTGGCGAGCCCAAGGCTCCGCTGCTGGCCAACTACCTGCTGTGCGCCCTGGCCGGCACCGCCTGGTACTTCCAGTTCTTCTTCTACACGATGGGCGAAAGCCAGATGGGCAAGTTCGGCTTCTCCAGCTGGACCCTGCACATGGCCAGCATCATCATCTTCGGCACCCTGTGGGGCTTTGCCTTCAAGGAGTGGAAGGACGCCCGCCCCGCCGTGCGCAACATGGTCTGGGCCGGCGTGGCCCTGCTGGTCGGCGCCACCATCGTCATCGGTTATGGGAACATGATCGGGGGGTAGCAAAAGGCCCCAATCAATCTCGTCATCCCGGACGGCCGAAGGCCGATCCGGGACTCAGGAGCCAACGCAGCGCGGCTCCCCCTGGGTCCCGGCTCTCCGCTTCGCTGCGGCCGGGATGACGAAGGATTTTCTGCGCAAGGGCGCGCCTGCCTACACCCCGACCTTCGGCGACTTCATCCGCCGCTTGTTGACGTGGTGGCTGGGCGCCTCGGCCTGGATCTCTTCGGGGTACTCGCCCTTGAAGTAGAACCGCTGCCAGGCCTCCTTGGTCGCTTCCGGGTCGCGCTTGAAGATCAGCGCGTTGAACTCCGACCGCTTCTCGGCCCACACGTCGTACTGGCGGCGCAGGTCGGGGTTGGAGTTCATCGAGCGGATCACCGGCTGGAAGGCCTCCATCGGCTTGTCCTGGATCGGCATGATGAAGCAGAAGGTCTCGCCCTTCTCGAACCGCACCGTGCCGGGGCGGGTGAAGATCCAGTTCATCGTGAACGGGAACGGCAGCCAGTCGGTCTCGATGACGCCGGCCAGCGGCTGGATGCCGTCCTTGACGTGGTTGGGCGGGCCCATGGCCATCAGCGACCAGCCCGGCGGCGTACGGAAGAGATAGCCGGTGTGGAAGGTCACCACGCCGCGCGTGAAGTGCGACTTCACGAAGTCGGTGAAGCCCGGATACGGGTGGTCGGGCTGGAACTTGATGCACTCCTGGTGGGCCCCGCCGTCCCAGGTCATCGAGAAGCCCACCGGGCAAATGATGTCCCAGCCGGTGGTGTTGGCCATGGTCAGCGGCAGGCAGCGATAGGGATGGCGCTCGGCGAACCGGTCCATCCAGGCGCGCTGCGGCCGGCCGGGCACGATTTCCGGCGGACGGTTCTCGGTGGGGTAGCACTCCAGTTCCATGCCGGTCCTTTGCTCAGGTGTTCCTGCCCTATGTGCTCCCAGGTCTAGCGCTCGAAGGCAGAGCACGTCCAGCTTCCCCATCATCCGTTTCCCCGGCGAAAGCCGGGGCCCAGATCGAACCCAGAGCGCTCGCCGGATGACGTTGGAGAAAGGCGCGATCACCCAAGCCTCTCCGGATGTATCTGGGCCCCGGCTTTCGCCGGGGAGACGGGATTGGGTTGGATGACGAACGGGTTTTCCCTAAACAGCCTGCATGAAGACCAGAGCCGACCTGTTCGCCTTTTTCGAGGCCCACGGAATCTCGCACAGCACCCTGGACCATCCGCCGGTGTTCCGCGTCGAGGAAGGGCTGGAGATCAAGAAGGCCCTGCCCGGCGGCCACACCAAGAACCTGTTCCTCAAGGACGCCAAGGGCCAGCTGTGGCTGATCTCGGCCCTGGGCGAGACGACGATCGATCTCAAGAAGCTGCACCACGTGATCGGCTCGGGCCGGCTGTCGTTCGGCCCGCAGGAGATGATGGTCGAGACGCTGGGCGTGACGCCAGGCTCGGTGACGGCGTTCGGCCTGATCAATGACGGCGACAAGCGCCTGCGCTTCGTGCTCGACAAGGCCCTGGCGGAAAGCGATCCGGTCAACTTCCACCCGCTGGGCAACGACGCCACCACGGCGGTCAGCCAGGCCGACTTCAGGAAGTTCCTCGCCGCCCTGGGCGTGGAGCCGATGATCGTCGACTTCGAGGCGATGCAGGTTGTCGCCTAACAGGCGAACACGCCGTTGCGAAGATGCGCGCCAGGGACCATCTTGGCGGCTGAAGCGTTCCCTACCTTGAGTACACGAGAGACCCGATGTCCCTGATCGGCGAAAAGCCCGCGACCCCGACGAAGAGCGAGCACATCAAGGACGGCACGGACGCCAGCTTCATGGCCGACGTCATCGAGGCCTCGAAGACCCAGCCCGTCATCGTCGACTTCTGGGCCACCTGGTGCGGCCCGTGCCGGACCCTGACGCCAACGATCGAGAAGGTCGTCAACGCCGCCAAGGGCGCGGTGAAACTGGTGAAGATCGACGTCGACGCCAATCCGGGCTTCGCCGGCCAGCTGCGCGTGCAGTCGATCCCGACCGTCTACGCCTTTGTCGACGGCCGCCCGGTGGACGCGTTCCAGGGCGCCCTGCCCGAGAGCCAGGTCAAGGTCTTCGTCGAGAAGCTGACCGGTCCGGCCGGCCCCAGCGCCATCGACGACCTGATCGCCCTGGGCAAGGAATCTCTGGAGATCGGCGACATCGGCGGTGCGGCCCAGGCCTTTGCTCAAGCCCTGAACACCGACCCGACCAACATCAAGGCCCTGGGCGGCATGGCTCGCGCCTACCTGATGGGCGGCGACCTGGAGGGCGCGGCCGAGGTGGTCGCCATGGCTCCGGCCGACGCCAAGGATCCCGACCTCGACGCCGCCCGCGCCGCTCTTGCGCTCGCTGAAAGCGCCCCGTCCGAGACCGCAGCCTTCGAACAGCGTCTGGCGGCCAATGCCGACGACCACGAGGCCCGCTTCGAGTTGGCCAAGGCCCTGGCCGGCGCCGGACGCCTGGACGAGGCCGCCGACCATCTTCTGACCATCATCGCCCGCGACCGTACGTGGAACGACGACGCGGCGCGCAAGCAGCTGCTGACGGTGTTCGAGGCCGCGGGACCCACGTCCGAAACGGCCAAGCAAGGTCGACGCAAGCTGTCGTCGATCCTCTTTAGCTAAATCAGGGAGCGTCCATGCAGGGGAACTATCGCAAGCTCGCAGACTTGCCGCTGGTGATCCCGGTGTTCCCGCTGGACGGGGTCCTGCTGCTGCCCGGCGGCCAGCTGCCGCTGAACATCTTCGAGCCGCGCTACCTCAACATGCTGGACGACGCGATGTCGGGCGAGCGGATCATCGGCATGATCCAGACCCGTCCCGGCGGCGACGAGCAGCGCCCGACCCTGGCGCCGGTGGGGTGCGCGGGCCGGGTGACCAGCTTCGCCGAGACCAGCGACGGGCGTTACCTGATCACCCTGACCGGCGTCTGCCGCTTCCGGGCGGGCGACGAGTTGCCGGTGCGCACGCCCTACCGCCAGGTCCGCGCCGACTTCGCCCCGTTCGAGCCCGACCTGCGCGAGGACGCCGGCGGGGCGCGCACGGCGGCCGACATCGATCGCCTGCTGGTCGCCCTGCGCCGCTATCTCGACCACCGGGGCCTGGCCATCGACTGGGGCGACGCCGAGAGCGCGCCTTCGGACGCCCTGATCAACAGCCTGGCCATGGCCCTGCCGTTCGAGCCGCTGGAAAAGCAGGCCCTGCTGGAAGCCGAGACCATCTTCGAGCGCAAGGCGACCCTGACGGCCCTGCTGGAAATTGACGCCGCCGGGGACGATGACGAACCCCATTCGATCCAGTAGAGAGGGCCCATGACGCAAGCTGCTCCCCCTCCCGTCGACGTCGATCCGCGCCTCTTGGAAGTGCTGGTGTGCCCCGTGACCCGGGGTCCGCTCGAATACGACCGCGCCAAGGGCGAGCTGATCAGCCGCTCGGCCAAGCTGGCCTATCCGATCCGCGACGGCGTGCCGATCATGCTGCCGGAAGAAGCCCGCGAGCTGGACGCCTAGCGCTCCGGCCGATGCCCCAGCGGCCCTTCGATCTGCGGACAGACTCGATCTTCGAGCCCTTCCCCAAATGGTGGGGCCTGCTGTTCATTTACCCGACGGCGTCGTTGCTGATCATCTTCGATCAGTTCGGCCTGCCGGCCATCGGGGGCATGGCGTGGATTTCCACGGCCTCCCTGGGGTTCGCCGTTCGGAACTTCTGGCCCCTGCGGCGCGAACCGTGGTTCTGGATCACCATGGCCTGCATGGCCGCGGCGCACGCCGCGCTCATCGCGACCTGGCCCTGGCCAGACCAGCGCCTTTCCAGGGGGGATATCGTGTTGATGTTCGCGGCGGATATCGCGCTCTACGTGGGCCTCGTCTCCCTTGTCGCCACGGCGATCCGGCGCGCCCGCAAGGCCGCCTAGAGCGCCACGCCCCGCAGCAGCTTGGGCAGGTCGCCCACCCCGCCGCCGGCCTCGTGCATGAAGAACCGGCGGGCCGGGGCGATCTGGTTGACCACCGCCAGGCCCGCGCCGCGCGCCAGGCGCATCAGCGGGTTGTCGTTCGAGAAGATCCGCACGAAGGCGTCGAAGGCCACGGCGTTGCTGACCGTGTCGAACCGGCGCCAGCGGGCATAGCGCTCCAGCACCGCCTCGGCGCCGATGTCCTCGCCGTTGCGGAGGGCTTCGACCAGCACCTCGGCCAGCGCCGCCGCATCCTTCAGGCCTAGGTTCAGGCCCTGCCCTGCGATCGGGTGCACGCCGTGGGCGGCGTCGCCGATCAAGGCCAGGCGCGGGGCGACCATGCGCTCGGCCAGGCTCAGCGAAAGCGGATAGACGAAGGTCGGCCCCTCGATCGTCACCTCGCCCAGGAAATCGCCGAACCGGCGCATCAGGTGGGCGTGGAAGGCCTCGGGGCTGGCATTGCGCAGGGCCTCGCCGCGCGCGGTGCTCTCGGTCCAGACCAGGCTGGCGCGGTTGTCGGTCAGCGGCAGGATGGCGAACGGGCCGCTGGGCAGGAAATATTCGTGCGCCACGCCCTCGTGCGGGCGCTGCATCCGGACGGTGGCGACGACGCCCGACTGGCCGTAGCTCCAGCCGATCTCGCCGATGCCGGCGGCCTTGCGCAGGACCGAGCCCCGGCCCTCGGCGCTGACCGCCAGCGGCGCCGACAGCACCCGGCCGTCGGCCAGGGTCAGCTTGGCGCCGGCCGCGTCGACCGCCAGGGCCTTGGCGGCCATCGGGGCGATGACGGGGATCTCTTTCTCGGTCACCGCCTGAGCCAGGGCCTGGCGGATGCGGCGGTTCTCGACCAGGTAGCCCAGCGGCTCACCCTCGATGCGGCCCGAGATCTCGCTGGAATCAAATCTTAGGAAGGCGGGCGGCGGCTTACGCGCCGCCGCGCCCGGCGTGCGGCCATCGGTGACCAGGATCTGCTCGATGCGCTGGGCGTGCGGGGCCAAGGCCTCGCCCGCCCCGATCGTGCGCCACTGGCGGAAGCTGGAATAGGCGATCGCCGAGCTGCGCCCGTCGAAAGTCGGGGCCAGCTGGGCCTCGAACGGCTGCGGGTCGACCAGCAGCGGCTTCAGCCCGCCCGAAGCAAGGGCCAGCGCCAGGGTCGAGCCGGCCATGCCGGCGCCGGCGATGATGACGTCAGCGTCGTGAGCCATGGCTACTTCGTCTCCGCATAGGGGGCCTTGGCGTCCTGGCGGACCAGGCCGCGCGTGGCGTCGCCCACGCCGATCAGCACGAACTGCACCGCCAGGGCGCAGAGAATGAGGCCCAGCACCCGGACCACGATGCTCATGCCGATCCGGCCCAGCACCTTGCTGATCAGCGGCGCGGCCCAGAACACCGCCACCATCACCAGCGACACCACCGAGATCACCGCCACGCCCAGGCCCAGGCCCGCCCAGCCGAACGGCTTGGCCTCGGCGGCGTAGATGATCACCGTCGAGATCGCGCCCGGCCCGATCAGCAGCGGCATGGCGAACGGCACGATCAGGCGCTCGAAGCGCTTCTGGGCGTAGACCCGCGCCGACTGGCCCTCGATGCCTTCGGCCGCGTCGGCGAACATGGTGGTGAAGTCGTCGCGCAGCATGTCCAGCCCGAGGATGAACAGGATGACGCCGCCGGCGATGCGGAAGGCCGGCATCGAGATGCCGAAGAAGGCCAGCAGCCCGACCCCCGTGAAGAAGAAGAAGATCAGGAAGGCCGCGACGAACAGGCCGATATAGACGGCCACCATCCGCCGCCCCGCCGCGGCCGCGCCCAGGGTGGCGGCGGCGAACAGCGGCACGTTGCCGATCGGGTCGATCAGGGCGAACAAAGCGACGAAGAAGTTGACGGCGAGTTTGGCCTCGGTCATTCGACGTCCTTACCTTTCAGATCGCGCCCAAGTTCGGTTCTTCCTAGAGCCGGCGATGTCGCGCGCCAACCCCAGGGGACAAAAGATGACCGCCGACGCCCGCCTGATCGTGCCGCTGGACCTGCCCACCACCGACGATGCGCGCCGCATGGTCGAGCAGCTGGGCGACGCCGTCAGCTTCTACAAGATCGGCCTGGAGCTGCTGGCGAGCGACGGCATGACCCTGGCCCACGAGCTGAAGGCCAGCGGCAAGTCGATCTTCCTGGACTGGAAGCTGCACGACATCGGCGCGACCGTGGAGCGCTCGGCCCGCGTCCTGGCCCAGAGCGGCTGCGACCTGCTGACCGTCCACGCCGAGCCACAGGTGATGAAGGCGGCGGTGAAGGCGCGCGGCGACTCGTCGTTGAAGATCCTGGCGGTGACCGTGCTGACCAGCCTGACCGACGCCGACCTGGTCGAGATGGGCTACAGCTTCAACGCCCGCGACCTGGTCGAACGCCGCGTGCGCCAGGCCATCGAATGCGGCGTCGACGGGATTGTCTCGTCTCCGCATGAGGCGGCGCTGGCGCGTGAGATCGCCAAAGAGGCCGGGAAGCCCGACTTCCTGATCGTCACCCCCGGCGTGCGCCCCGACTGGTCGGCCAAGAACGACCAGGCCCGCGCCGCCACGCCCGCCGACGCCATCCGCGCCGGCGCCAGCCACCTGGTCTGCGGCCGCCCGATCACGGCGGCGAACGACCCGCGCGAAGCGGCGCTGAAGGTGGTGGGGGAGATCGCGGGGCTGTAACCCGCTTCCCTCTCCCCTTGCGGGAGAGGGTGGCCCGCAGGGCCGGGTGAGGGGTCGCGCTCCGCTGTCCGGACAGGCTTTTCAACCCCTCATCCGTCTGGCTTCGCCAGCCACCTTCTCCCGCAAGGGGAGAAGGATTTATCTCACCACCACCCCCACGCCCCGCGCCCGCGGATCCGCCTCCGGAACCGGCATGCGCCCCACGACCTGGATGGCCTCCATGTCGCCGCTGAAGTCCTCGACCCACTTGTAGCCCCGCCCCTCCAGCGCGCCCTTCAGCGCCGCCGGCGGCGGATACCCCGGCTCAAAAAAGATCACGTTCTCCGGCAGCAGCTGGTGGTGATAGCGCGGAGCGTTCTGGGCCGCCTTCAGGCTGAGCTTGAAGTCGTAGACATTGGCCAGCACCTGGAACACCCAGGTGAAGATCCGAGAGCCGCCTGGCGTGCCGATGACCATGGCCGGCCGCCCATCCTTGACCAGGATGGTCGGGGTCATCGACGACAGCGGCCGCTTGAACGGCGCGATGGCATTGGCCGCCCCGCCGACTACCCCATAGACGTTCGGCGCGCCCGGCTTGGCCGAGAAGTCGTCCATCTCGTCGTTGAGGAGGAATCCCGCCCCCTCGACCACCACGCCCGAGCCGAACCAGCCGTTCAGGGTGTAGGTGTTGGAGACCGCGTTCCCCCACTTGTCGACGATCGAATAGTGGGTGGTCTGCGGCTTTTCCAGGCCGGGAGCCACCGCCTTCGTGACCGAGGGCTTGTCCGGATCCACCTCCCGCGCCCGCCGCGCCACATAGGCCGGGTCGATCAGGTTGGAGACTGGAACCTTCACGAAATCCGGATCGCCCAGATACTCGGCCCGGTCGGCATAGACGCGCTTCTCGATCTCGGCCAGCAGGTGGACATATTGCGGGCTGTTCAGGGCCACGCCTTTGAACTTCGGCGACAGGTCCTGCTTCATCAGCAGCATCTGCATCAGGGCGATGCCCCCCGAGCTGGGTGGCGGGGCGGTGATGACGTCATAGCCGCGCCACTTGGCGGTGACCGGCGCGCGCCAGACGGCCTTGTAGCCGGCCAGGTCGGCCTTGGTGATCAGCCCCTTCACCGGTCCGCGCTGCATCTGGGCGACGATCAGGTCGGCGGTCTTGCCCTCGTAGAAGGCCTTGTCGCCCTCCTTGGCGATCCGCTCCAGCGTCGCGGCCAGCTCCGGCTGCCTGAACATCGTCCCGGCCTTCACCGGCGCGAAGTAGTCGCGGAAATTGGTCGCCGCGAACTGCGGCGGGACCTCCTTGAGCAGAACGCCGGCGAACTGGTCGTTCACCTGGAAGCCCTCCCGGGCATAGCGGATGGCCGGGGCCAGGACCCGCGCCCAGGACAGCTTGCCGAACCGCTTGTGGGCCACGGCAAGGCCGCGCACCGTGCCCGGCGTGCCGGCCGCCAGATTGCCGAACAGCGACAGGTCCGCGATCGGCTGGCCGTCCTTGCCCAGATACATGTCGGCCGAGGCCGCCGCCGGCGCCGTCTCGCGATAGTCCAGGAAGTAGGGCTTGCCGTTCACGTACAGGGTCATGAACCCGCCACCGCCGAGGTTCCCGGCCTCGGGATAGGTCACGGCCAGGGCGAACCCCGTCGCCACCGCCGCGTCGACGGCGTTGCCGCCGGCCTTCAGGATCTCCTGCGCCGCCAGCGCCCCGTAGCGGTCCGGCGATGCCACCGCCCCGGCGTCCAGGGCGCGGGCGGCGGCGGCCTTCGATTTGGCGGGCGCGGCCAGGGTCGGCGACGCGGTCGCCAGCAAAGCGACAGAAACGAGAGCAGCAAGCAGACGCAAAGCGCGGGCCTCCAGGCGATGGACAGCCCAGCTAGGCACGGCTGCGGCGCGCAGGGAAGCCATCCTCCGTGCATGGACTATGCTCGCCGCCGAACGCGCGCCGCAAAGGTCATCAAGGGCAGCTCGCTGATGGGCGGTGCGGTCGAGGAGAGCTTCTCCTGGACCGACGGCAAGGCGCGCTGGAAAAGCCAGGCCGACGCTGGCGAGGCCGCCAGCGCGACCGCGCCGCTGTATGTCGTCAACGACGACAGCCCTTGGCCCATCTATCCGCAACGGCTTCATCCCAGCCACCCTGGAGGAAGGCCTGGCCGACGTGCGCTGGCATGCCGATCGCGGCTATGGCGAGATCAAACTCGTCATCCCGGCCGCAGCGAAGCGGAAAGCCGGGATGACGAAGTAAGGATGGCGTGCTGACTTAGACCATCAGCTCCAGCGCCCGCACCACCGCCATCTGGTCGTAGTACGGCCGCTCGCAGACGATCTTGTCGGCGCCGGGCGCGAACTCGAAGCTGGCGGCCATGCGGACGCGGAAGGCCTTGCCGGTGGCCTCGACCGTGCGGCCGGGCAGCTTCAGCGGGCCCAGGTGCGTGCCGGTCAGCCAGAACTCGACCAGCACCGTGTCGCCGGCGTGGGCAATGGCGATGACCTCGTTGCCTTGGTCGGGAAACGGCGTGCGCGAGGCGGCGAAATAGCCCCGCACGGCGGCCTCGCCGTCAAACACCGCGCCCGAGCCGTACATCTCGTAGCGGGGATGCTGGAAGGTGGCGATCACCGCGTCCCAGTCGTGGACGCACTCCAGCGCCATGTGGTCGCGCACCACCTGGATGCGCTTTTCGGCCAAGTCTTCCAAAGCCGCTCCTCCCGTATTTTCGGAGGAGCCTGACAGCCTCAGAAGTCGACCGCCACGCCCTTCTTCTCCCAGTCGCCGAAGCGAGTGGGTTCGGGGCCGTCGCGACCGCCCTTTTCCGTCGGCAAGGCCTGAGCGGCTTCAGCGGCGCGGCGAGCGGCGGCCTCCTCCAGCGCGCGGCGGGCAGCGGGGGTCAGATCCTTGCCGGGGGCGGCGCCCAGAAGGGTCTCCGTCTCGGTTTGCGACGAAGGTTGCGACGAAGACTGCGGATCCTGCGACATGGCGGAAGGCTTAACATCAACGCGGTTGCCGGCGCCAGCTTGGCAGTGTTCAACCCTCGATCTTCAATATCAACGTTCTACGATCGGGGAGATCTGAACATGACCGCCAGTCGTTGGCCGCACGCCTTCTTCGGCGCGGCCGCCTTCTATGCCATGATCGGCGTCTCGTGGGGCCTAGCCATGAGCATCAGCAAGGACCACAGCACCTATTCGGCGCACGCGCACCTCAATCTTCTGGGCTGGATCAGCATGGCGCTGATGGGGACCTTCTACGCCCTGCTGGGGCAGCGGGTCCCCAACTGGGTGAAGATCACGAACTTCACCCTGTCGAACGTCGGGGTGATCTGCATGATCAGCGGCCTGTACCTGTATCTGGGCCAGAAGGGACCGCCGTCGGTGTTTGGTCCGCTGCTGGCCGTGGGCGGGCTGTCGGTGGTGTCCGGCTTCTTCGTGTTCGGCCTGACGGCGGTCACGACGGCGCTGCGGAAGCCCTCTTTGGCCGCGTGATTTCGTCAAATCGCTTGCGCTCGCCGTCGCCATTGGGCACGGCGAGGCGGTGACTCAAGAATTGAACGACGGCCTCCCCGCCCGGGAAGCCGCCCTGAACCTTATCGATGCGGCCCTGTCGCGTCGCGGCGGCATCGACGAAGCCGCCTCCGCCAACGGTTTCCGCTTCCTGGAGCCGCGTGAGCGCGCGTTCGCCCGCGCCCTGGCCATGGCCGTCCTGCGCCACCTGGGCCCCATCGACCGCGCCCTGGCCGCCAAGCTGCAGAAGGCGCCGCCCGACCGGGTGATGAACCTGCTGCGCCTGGGCGCCGCTCAGGCCTTCCACCTGGAGGTCCCGGCCTTCGCCGCCGTCGCCACCTCGGTCGAGCTGGCCGGCGCCAACAAGACCAGCCGCCCGTTCAAGGGCCTGGTCAACGCCGTGCTGCGCGGCCTGCTGCGCGACGGCCAGCCGGCCGACGATCCGGCCCTGCTGGCCCCGCCCTGGCTCTATGCCCGCTGGGTGTCGGCGTTCGGCGAGGCCACCGCCCGCGAGATCGCCGCCCAGATCGCCCAGGAGCCGGCCACCGACCTGTCGGTGAAGCCCTCCGCCGATGTCGCGACCCTGGTTGAAGCGCTCGAGGCCGAAGAGCTGCCCGGCGGCTCCCTGCGCGTGCGCCGCAAGGGCGACGTGGCCGGCTGGCCGGGCTTCGAAGACGGCACCTGGTGGGTGCAGGACGCCGCCGCCGCCGTGCCGGCTCGCCTCCTGACCATCAAGCCCGGCGACAAGGTGCTGGACCTGTGCGCCGCGCCTGGCGGCAAGACCCTGCAGCTAGCCGCCACCGGCGCGACCGTCACCGCCCTGGACCGCTCGGCCGCCCGCCTCAAGCGCGTGGACGAAAACCTCGAGCGCATGCAGCTGACCGCCGAGGTCGTCGCCGCCGACGCCGCCGTCTGGGAAGACACGCGGACCTTCGACGCCATCCTGCTGGACGCTCCCTGCTCGGCCACCGGCACCTTCCGCCGCCATCCGGACGTGTTGTGGGCCGCCCGCCCCAGCGACGTCGCCTCGCTGGCGACCGTTCAGGCGCGGATCCTGGACAGCGCCGCCGACCGCCTCAAGCCCGGCGGCCAGCTGGTCTACACCGTCTGCTCGCTGGAGCCCGAAGAGGGCGAGGCCCAGGTCGAGGCCTTCCTGGCGCGCCGCAAGGACATGGCGCTGGAGCCGATCGCTCCCGGCGAAGGCGGCGCTCCCGAGGCCAGCCTGACCGCTCGCGGGACCCTGCGCCTGCTGCCCCATCACCGGGACGGCGGCCAGGACGGCTTCTTCGCGGCGCGTTTCAAGAAGCTCTAAGGGCTGACAGGACGCGCGGACGCGGTTATCCCAGGACCATGACCGCGCCGATCATCGCCCCGTCCATCCTCGCCTCCGACTTCGCCAAGCTGGGCGAAGAAGTCGCCGCCATCGAAGCGGCCGGCGCCGACTGGGTGCATGTCGACGTGATGGACGGCCACTTCGTGCCCAACATCACCCTCGGCCCCGACATCGTCAAAGCCATCCGGCCGCACGCCAAGATCCCGTTCGACGTGCACCTGATGATCAGCCCGGCAGACCCGTACCTGGAGGCCTTCCGCGCCGCTGGCGCTGACCTGATCAGCATCCACCCCGAAGCCGGCCCGCACCTGCACCGCTCCCTCAAGCGCATCCGCGAGCTGGGGGCCAAGGCCGGCGTGGTGTTCAACCCGTCGACCGGCCTCGACCACGTCGAGTGGATCCTCGAGGACGTCGACCTCCTCCTCGTCATGTCGGTCAACCCGGGCTTCGGCGGCCAGAGCTTCATTCCCGGCCAGCTGCGCAAGGTCGAGGCCCTGCGCAAGATGGTCGACAAGGCCGGGCTCGACATCATCATCGAGGTCGACGGCGGCGTCACCCCGGTCACCGCCCCGCAATGCGTGGCCGCCGGGGCCACCGCCCTCGTGGCCGGCTCGGCGGTGTTCAAGGGCGGCCCCACGGCCTACGCCGACAACATCCGCGCGCTGAAGGGCGGCTGACCCCAAGCGATGGCCGTCAAGCGTTCCGCCCACGGCTTATCCTCGAACGCGCCCCGGCGCGGCGGCGTCCTATGGAAAGCCGTCACGGCCGAGCTTGCCGGCCACATCGAACGCGAGTGGTTCGGCTCGGGCCCGCACCGCCTGGCCATCGCCCTGCCCCGCCCGGAAGGCCTCTCGGCCCGTCCCCGCGACCCGCGTCCGACCAACCCGGACCATGGCAAGAAGATGCTGGCCGGGACCCTGACCCTGGACGGCGGCTCTCTGCGCCTGGGCCCCGACGGCGACCCGTTCGACACCGCCAGCCCCTCGCGCCGCTTCGCCGTCAGCCTGCACCGCTTCGACTGGCTGCCCGACCTGATCGCCGCCGGCTCGGACGGCGCCCGCTGGTCCCTGCGCCTGCTGGACGACTGGCGCCGCGTCTTCGGCAAGTGGAACGCCTTCTCGTGGAGCGCCGACTGCATCGAACGCCGCGTCTTCCACCTGGCCTGCGCCGCCAAGACCCTGGCCGCCGAGGGCAGCGACGCCGAGATCGCCGACCTGACCCAGGACCTGGCCCGCCAGGCCCGCCACCTTCTGGAGATCAAGGCCAGCCCCGAACGCACCCTGGAGCGCGCCGTCGCCGCCACGGTCGCCGGCTGCGCCCTGGCCGGCAAGTCCAGCGAGGCGCTGATCGACAAGGGCCTCAAGCAGGTCACCCGCCACATCGACCAGATGGTCCTGCCCGACGGCGGCCACGCGACCCGCAGCCCCGAGGCCGGCGTCGAGCTGCTGTTCGACCTGCTGACCCTGGACGACGCCCTGGGCCAGCGCGGCCGCCCCTCGCCGGAAAGCCTCTCGCGCGCCATCGACCGCCTCTCCACGGCGGCGCGGTTCTTCACCCTGGGCGATGGCCATCTGGCGGCCTTCCACGGCGGCGAGGCCATCGGCCCGCAGCGCATCGCCGCGGCTCTCGCCCATGACGACGCCGGCCCGCGCCCGCTGAACGCCGCCCCGCACAGCGGCTTTCACAAGATGGTCGGCGGCAGCCTGGAGGTCATCGCCGACTGCGGTCGCCCGCCGCTGGGCCCGCTCAGCGTCGCCGCCTGCGCTCAGCCGGCCGCCGTCGAGATCGTCTGCGCCAAGGACCGCCTGATCACCAGCTGCGGCTGGAGCCCCGAGGCCGCCGGCGCCCACGCCTTCCGCCTCTCCGACGCGGCCTCGACCGTCAGCGTCGGCGACGGCTCGGCCGGCCGCCCGCTCTCCGGATTTCGCGCCAAGGCCCTGGGGCCCTGGCTGGTCGACGGCGCGACCAAGGTCGAGGCCAAGCGCCACGACGATGTCGGCGGCGTCTGGCTGGACATCGTCCACGACGGCTGGCGCCATGTCGGCCTCGGCCACGCCCGCCGCCTGTTCCTCGACGCCGTCGCCGACGAGCTGCGCGGCGAGGACAGCCTCACCCCCCTGGCCGCCGACCCTGGCGCGGCGGACGGCCCCAGGCGCTACCTGCCCTTCGCCGTGCGCTTCCACCTGCACCCCGAGGCGAGAGCCTCGATCGCGAGGGACGGCAAGAGCGTCCTGATCCGAGGGCCCAACAATATCGGCTGGTGGCTGCGCAACGACGCCGTCGACGTCGAGATCGCCCCCTCGGCGCACTTCGACCACGGGCTTGCGCGGAAGGCCGGCCAGATCGTGCTCAAGAGCCAGGTGCGTCCGGAGGTCGGGGCCAAGATCCGCTGGAAACTGACCCGAGCGGAGGGCTAGCGCCGATGGGCTTCAACCGCCGACTGCCCCAGGACCCCGGCCGCACGCACCACGCCCCGGAATATACCGACGACGAGATCGCCGAGGTGATCGCCGCCCTGACGACGGGTGCGCCGGAGGTCCTTAGCGTTCTGGAGCGCGAGGCGCGGGCGCCCGGCAGCGTGGCGATGGCGGACTATGACGACGCCTACGACCGGATGCTGACGTACCTGTTCGAGCACGGGTACGTGCACACGCATATCGAGATGGCGATGGTGTTTAAGGCGGTACGGGAGCGGGTGGAGGGTTGATACACCCCACTCGATATCGACTACCTAGTTCGCTTTATTGTGCTCGGAAAGATACCAGCCTTGAATAATCTCGGGTATGGCACCGCTCTCTTCAGGCTTTCCGGCCTTCCTCCACCAAAGTTGCTGGGCGAAAGTGGTTCTGTGAGTCCGCTTGAACAAATCTTGATAGCTAAGGCAACCCCAAACATATAGGGCTTTTCCATGATTTTTCTTTATATTCTCGATCTCGCTCTCATCCACAAATCCATCAATAACTGCGCTTATTGAAAATGTATGACCTGGAGGGAGAAGAGCGTTCCCCTCCCTGTGAGGACCGAGTGGGAAACGAAAATCCTTAGGTAGCGGAACGGGTAGAATAGCGGCACGGATCCTCCACCTCAGATTCCTGGCTGGGGTATGGCCTGTGTTCATCAGAGCAGGCCTGGCTTCAAATCGCAGGCCCTTCCCATCTTGATAAATTGCGTCACCGATGAGGACTGCAACGTAGGCTCTAAGTTGCGTCTTGCCGAAAATTCTTTGACTTGCAGCTACCGATTTACTTACTTCGACAGACTCAACGATCTGCTTGGTATTTGCGGCCATGGACCGCGCGACATCTTTCATCGCGTGGGCGCTTTCGGCAGTGTACTGCATGGTCTGATCCATGAGTCCAAGCTGCTCCTTTGACCACTTGGCGTGCTGAACAGCATCCCTCCTAGCATCCGCAGCAGCTGCACGCGTCTCAGCTAGAGCTGCGTCATCAGCGCCCGCACTTTGTTTCGCAGCCTCTGCGGCAGCTTTGGCCCAATGAGTGGCGCGATAAGCAAAGAACGCCGCCAGACCAGTGAAGATTACGCCTATGGCACCGAGAAGAAGCTGCCAGAAGGCGTAGCGCCTTTGAGCCTCTGCAATGAGGTTGGCTTGCTCGGCAATGGCATTCGCCCGACGATCAACGACTAGGGATTCCCGTTCGTAGGCGGATATTTCCTTGCGCCCGACAGCTCTTTGAAAGAGTTCTGACCGAGAGGGCTCTACAGTTCTTTGGGGTTTAATTGGTTGATCGGGTGTCGCAGCAAGCGAAAGAAAGCCCGCCAGCCCGATCCCGACACCTCGCAACCAAGCGCGATTAGCAAACCTAATGGAAATCATGCCGAAGCTCCCCAGCTTATCTAAGCTGAACACACACCTTTAGCTTCCAACAAGCCCGTGCGGACGATGGTATGCTGATTGGCACTCCCCATTCCCTCCATATCTCTTGGCAGCAGCGCGCCGGGCTGACCGGGTTGGTCAAGGACCGCCCTCCGGGCGGCCGCTGCGCGGCGGCGAAGCCGTCCCCCGGGTCCGACTTCGTCGGCCCGAGGGCATGCCTTGAGGAAGCCGGGCAGGCCGGCGACCGTGGAGCCGAGGATGTGAGAGTCGCGCAGCCATCACCCTCTCCCCTGGGAGAGGGCGGGGCCCGCCGCGTAGCGGTGGGAGGGTGAGGGGTTTCGGCGGTGGCCGGAAAATCCCCGGCGGCTTTGGCGGCGCTTCGTACGGTCGAGGGTGTAGCCCCTCACCCTCCCGCGCTTTGCGCGGGTCCCTCCCTCTCCCTATGGGAGAGGGTGATCGCGGGGCGCCTCGCACGGGGATTGAGCGCGCTCTATCCTCGGAATTCGCGAACTCGACTTCAGCAAAATCAATCGCTTGTCGATTTTACGCGCCTTCGAATGATCCGCGCTAAAAGCCACCGCACAATCATAGCCATCCCCGTCGCGGGGGAGGGCGTTTGGATCCGGCCCAAAACGGCGGCGGGGCTAGGTTGAGCGGGGCCGCTGGCGGTTCCCGGTCGTTCGAAGGTCGTCGCATCCTCGATGAGGATTGGCGGGCGGCTGGGCAGCGCCGGGGTTCAAGCCATCAGCGGATCGACAGGGCGGTGATCGTATAAGCCGCCTATCGTGGATCGTCGGGCTGGAGACGGATGTAGCCGATCCAGTTGGTCCGCGCCCGTCCGGGGGTAATGGACGCCCGAGCAGATAACGCTCACGCCGGCCATCCTCACGGACAAGAACAGCCTGGCGGAGCGGACGACGAGCCGAAACGTAAAACAAACCTCACGGTCTCCGGGTTCGCCCGGCCGCTCCGTCGCCTCCCCACATGCCTTCAGCGGTGAAACCGCGTGAGGATGCTCCCCCGTGTCACGGGGGAGCTGTCGCGGAGCGACTGAGGGGGCTAGCACGGCATCCGCCCAGCTCGCCCCCTCCGGCCCTCCGGGCCACCTCCCCCGCATCGCGGGGGAGGATCTTGTCCACCTCATTGACTCCCCCGCCCGCCCCCGTATTTTCCGCCGCGTTCGCGTGACTGGCGTTGAAGGTGGGAAACCACCGGGGAGCGCGGACCTCATAAGCCGCGCGCCTGGGCTCCCATTTCCGATCACGAAACCCGAGGAGTCCGCCGTGCCCGCCGCCCCCGACTATCCGTCCGCCCCCGATCTCGTTTCCCCCAAGCGCGCCCTGCTGTCGGTCTCCGACAAGACCGGCCTGGTCGAAGCCGCCCAGGTCCTGCACGCCGCCGGCGTCGAGCTGGTCTCGACCGGCGGCACCAAGGCCGCGATCGCCGCGGCCGGGATCCCCGTGAAGGACGTCTCGGACCTGACCGGCTTCCCCGAGATGATGGACGGCCGCGTGAAGACCCTGCACCCAGTGGTGCACGGCGGTCTCCTCGGCGTTCGGGATGCGCCCGAACATGCGCAAGCCATGGCCGACCACGGCATCGGCGGCATCGATATCCTGTACGTGAACCTCTATCCGTTCGAGGCGACCGTCGCGAAAGGCGGCAGCTACGCCGAGTGCGTCGAGAACATCGACATCGGCGGCCCGGCCATGATCCGCTCGGCGGCCAAGAACCACGGCTATGTCGCCGTCTGCACCGATCCGGCCGACCTCGCCGAAGTGCTGGAAGCCCTGAAGGCCGGCGGGACCACCCTGGCCCTGCGCCAGACCCTGGCGGCCCGCGCCTATGCCCGCACGGCGGCTTATGACGCCGCCATCTCGGCCTGGTTCGCCCAGGCGCTGGAGCAGGACTTCCCGGCCCGCAAGGCGATCGCCGGCGAGCTGCGCCAGACCATGCGCTACGGCGAGAACCCGCACCAGAAGGCGGCTTTCTACACCTTCCCGAACCCGCGCGCCGGCGTGGCCACGGCCAAGCAGCTGCAGGGCAAGGAACTCAGCTACAACAACATCAACGACACCGACGCGGCCTTCGAGCTGATCGCCGAGTTCGATCCCGCCCAGGGTCCGGCCGTGGCGATCATCAAGCACGCCAACCCGTGCGGCGTGGCGGTCGGCGGCAGCCAGCGCGAGGCCTATGAGCGGGCCCTGGCCTGCGACCCGACCTCGGCCTTCGGCGGCATCGTGGCGGTGAACTCGCGCCTGACCCGCGAGGCGGCCGAGGCCATGGTCGAGATCTTCACCGAGGTGGTCATCGCCCCCGAGGCCGACGACGACGCCATCGCCGTGTTCGCGGCCAAGAAGAACCTGCGCCTGCTGGTGACGGGCTCCTTACCCGACCCGCTCTCGACCGGGGATGCGTTCAAGAGCGTGGCCGGCGGCTTCCTGGTGCAGTCCCGCGACGACGCGCGGATCAAGGCCTCGGACCTGAAGATCGTCACCCAGCGCCAGCCCACGGAAGACGAGATCCGCGACATGCTGTTCGCCTTCACCGTGGGCAAGCACGTCAAGTCCAACGCCATCGTCTATGCCCGCGCCGGCCAGACCCTGGGCGTCGGGGCCGGCCAGATGAACCGCAAGGACTCGGCCCGCATCGCAGCGCTGCGCGCCGCCGATTTCGGCCTCGACCTGAAGGGCTGCGCCTGCGCCTCGGAAGCCTTCTTCCCGTTCGCCGACGGCCTGATCCAGGCCGCCGAGGCGGGCGCGACGGCGATCATCCAGCCGGGCGGCTCGATGCGCGATCCGGAAGTGATCGAGGCGGCCGACAAGCTGGGCCTTACAATGGCCTTCACCGGCGTGCGAGTGTTCCGCCACTAGCACACGTCCCGGAGGACACATGGACAGCGCCGCCTGGGGCAACGAGGTCGCCAAGCATTCGCGGGTCTTCAAGCCCGCGGGCCTGGGGCCGTTTCCGGTGGCGCTGATCTTCCATGGCTGCGGCGGCAAGACGCCGTTCCTCGAGGACTATGCCCGGACGGCCGTCGCGGCCGGCTGGGCGGCCGTGGTGGTCGATAGCCTCAAGCCCCGCGGCCTGACCCTGCTGGACGCCAAGCTGACCGTCTGCACAGGCCTGAGGGTGCGGGGCAGTCGGCGGGCGGCGGACGTCTTCGCCATGCTGGCGTGGCTGGAGGGGCAGGCCTGGGCCGACGCTTCTCAAGTCTTCTTAGCGGGCTGGAGCCATGGCGGCTGGACGATCATGGACGCCTACGCGATGGGGCCGCGCGCGCCGCTGATCACCGGCCTGGCGGATGCCGCGCCCGAACGCCTCTCGAAGGCCGTGAAGGGGACGCTGCTGGTCTATCCCTTCGCCGGCTATCCTTCGCTGACCACTCGTCACGGCTGGAGCGGGGCCGCGCCGCCGGTCTGGTCGGTAGTGGCCGGCAAGGACCAGGTGGTCGGCTGGAAGGCGCCGAAACTGGCCCTGGATCGGCTGGTCCGCGACGGGCTTACGGTCGACCAGATGTTCCTGGCCGACGCCACCCACGCCTTCGACGACAACAAGGCCAACGACCCTCGGGCGCGCTATCGGCCCGACCTGTTCGAGACGGTGCGGACCTATTTCAGCGGAGCGCTCGCGGCCTGCGGATAGGGCGCTTTTCGGGGCGCCTTCGCCAGGACGATGGCGCCCAGGGCCATGAACACGGCCGAGACGACGACGGAGATGCGCTGGTCGCCGGCCAGCTTGGTGCCGACGGCGATGACCAGCGGGGCCAGGAAGGCGGTGGCCTTGCCCGACAGGGCGTAGAGACCGAACCACCGCCCCGTCTCGCCGGGCGGGGCCAGCTCGGCCATCCAGGCGCGCAGGGAGGACTGCGCCGTGCCGAAGGTCAGGCCGATGAACATCGAGAAGAACAGGTACATCCGCTCCGGGATGCTGGCGAACAGGGCCTGGTCGGCCTGGGCCGGGGCGACGGGAATGACGAAGAAGATCGTGTCCTGGCCCACCAGGCCGATGCCGACGGCGCCGAACAGGACCACGCCGCTGGCGACCAGCACCGTGGCCTTCGAGCCGATCTTCTGGTCGACCCGGCCGCCGATGAACGTGCCGATGCCGGCGGCGATGGACAGGAGGATCGCATAGAGGCCCAGCTGCGTCGTCGTCCAGCCAAACAGGCCCGCCGCCAGCACGCCGCCGAACGCGATGATGCTGGAAATGCCGTCGCCCAGCAGCATCCGGCCGATCAGGAAGGTCGCCATGTGCGGGCGGCTGGGCAGGCTCTTCAGCGTCGCCCACAGCTCGGCCAGCGGCTTCTCGCCGGCGCCCTCGGAGGGCTTGGGCGCGATCAGCATCAGCGGCCAGGCGAAGGCCAGGAACCACAGGGCCACCATCGGCCCGACGATGCGATCGGGCTCGTGCAGCGCCTTCGACAGGCCCAGCATCGGGACCTTGGGCAGCGAGAAACAGAAGAGGACGATGAACAGGGTCAGCAGCGCGGCGACGTAAGCGAGCGCCCAGGCGGTGCCCGACAGCCGTCCCAGCTGCCCCGGCCTGGCGACCACCGGCAGCAGGGCGTTCATGACCGTGACGCCCAGCTCGGCGGCGACGCCGGCCACGACGAGGCAGCCCAGGATCAGCGGGATGCGGGCGGTCTCGCCGGGAACGGCCAGCCACAGGGCGGCGCTGGCGATGACGAACGGAAAGGCCAGGCCGACCAGCCAGGCGCGCGGATTGCGGCGGGCGTCGACATTGGCCCCGACCAGCGGGCTCAGGATGGCGATGGCCAGGCCCGAAATGGCCCCGGCATAGCCCAGCAGGCTCTGCCCCTTGGCGGCGTCACCGACGAAGCCGGCGGCGAAATAGGGCGTGAAGATGAAGGTGGCGATCAGCGCCCAGTACGGCTGCTGCGCCCACTCGTACGAGATCCAGGCGGCCCGCCGACGATCACCCTGGTCCATACGCTAACGCTCCCTCTCCGCCTTCCCTCGTAAGCGAGAGAAGGCGGAGGGGCCAGCGTCTTTAGGCGGCGGTCGAGAGCTCGCGCAACGCGGCGTTGGCGATGGTCAGCTTGGCGAAGGTCCAGCCGCCGCCGGCCTGCTCGATGTCCTCGATCGTGCGCTTGACCGCCTTGGGGCGATCGCCGCGCAGGGCGGCCCAGGACGCGATGGCGGCCTTGGCCGACAGCTCGTCGTCGCCGGCCTGGGCGCTGGCGGCGAACTTCAGGACGGCCTCGGTGATCGCGGTCTGCTCGGTCAGCATGTCCTCGATCAGGCGGCGGACCGCCAGGCGCTCGAAGCTGTCGCCGCCGACGAAGGCCCCAGCCGCGCCGCGCAGGCGATCGAAGCCGAAGGCCGCGCCGACCTGATGATACAGACGGGCGACGTTCTCGACGCTCCAGCTTGAAGCGTTGGCCAGGTCCACGAGGTCGGCGGCCGTGGTCAGCGGCTGCAGGGCCGCGACCGCCTGGGCCAGAGCGTCCGGCGCGCCGTCGGCGACATAGGCCTTCACCCGCTTGGCGACAGTCTTCTGCTCGAACGGCGACAGGATGGCCGGGGCCATGCCGGTCAGGGTCTTCACCGACGGGCCATAGGCCTCGACCAGCTGCTGGACGCTGGACTTGTCGCGATGGGCGCGGCGGGCCAGCCAGAAGGCCAGGCTGCGCAGGGCATAGGCCAGGGCCTTGTACAGCGCCGTCTGGCCATCGGCCGAGGCCTTGTTATCCAGCGCGTTGACCTGATCCCACAGGCCGTCGACGCCCAGGATCTCGCGGGCAGCGGTGAAGCCGGTGACCACAGCGTCGATATCGGCGCCGGCGGCGGCCTTCAGACGGCTCGGGAAGGTCGGGCCGCACATGTTGACCATCTGGTTGCCGACCACCGTGGCGATGATCTCGCGCTTCAGCCGATGCTTCTGCATGGCGTCGGCGTACTTATCGAGCGCTTTGGGGAAGTAGCCACGCAGGGTCGTCTCGAACCACGGATCGTCCGGCGCCTGGCTGGCGACGATCTCGTCGAAGAGATCCAGCTTGCCGTAGGCCAGCAGCACCGCCAGCTCGGGCCGGGTCAGGCCCTTGCCCGCGGCCTTGCGCTCCAGCAGCGTCGTATTGGTCGGCAGGCCTTCGACGCGGCGGTCCAGGCGGCCGCGCTGTTCCAGGTCGACCATGTAGCGGATCTGGGCGTCGACCTCGCTGACCGCGTCGCTTTCCAGCAGCGTCAGGGCCAGGGTCTGGTCGTAATTGTGCTCCAGCACGTGATGGCCGACGTCCTCGGTCATCGAGGCCAGCAGGGTGTTGCGGCTCTCGCGCGTCAGGTCGCCGCCGCGCTCCAGGATCCCGGTCAGGATCTTGATATTGACCTCGTGGTCGGAGCTGTCGACCCCGGCCGAGTTGTCGATGGCGTCGGTATTGATGTGACCACCGGCTTGAGCGAACTCGATGCGACCGGCCTGGGTCAGACCCAGATTGGCGCCCTCGCCCACGACCTTGACCCGCAGGTCCGAACCGTTGATGCGGATGGCGTCATTGGCCTTGTCGCCGGCGTCGGCGTTGCTCTCGCCCTTGGCCTTCACATAGGTGCCGATGCCGCCCAGATAGAGCAGCTCGGCCTTGGACTTCAGGATCGCGGTCATCAGCTCGGCCGGCGAAACGGCCTCGGCCTTGATCTCGAACAGCTCGCGGACTTCCTTCGACAGCGGGATGCTCTTCAGGCTGCGAGCGAAGACGCCGCCGCCGGCCGAGATCTTGGACTTGTCGTAATCGTCCCACGACGAGCGCGGCAGCTTGAACATCCGGTCGCGCTCTTCCCACGACACGGCCACATCCGGGTTCGGGTCGAGGAAGATATGACGGTGGTCGAAGGCGGCCAGCAGCTTGGTCTGCTTGGACAGCAGCATGCCGTTGCCGAACACGTCGCCGGACATGTCGCCCACACCGACCACGGTGAAGGCTTCCGTCTGGATGTCCTTGCCCAGCTCGCGGAAGTGGCGCTTGACCGCTTCCCAGGCGCCGCGGGCGGTGATGCCCATGACCTTGTGGTCGTAGCCGACGCTGCCACCGGACGCGAAGGCGTCGCCCAGCCAGAACCCGTAAGACTCGGCCACGCCATTGGCGATGTCGGAGAAGGTCGCCGTGCCCTTGTCGGCGGCGACGACCAAGTACGGATCCTGGGCGTCATGCGCCACCACCGACGGTGGCGGCACGACCTGGTTGTCGGCGTCGATATTGTCGGTCAGGTCCAGCAGGCCCGACAGGAAGGTCTTGTAGGCGCGGATCGCCTCGGCCTGGATCGCGTCGCGATCGCCACCGCGCGGCAGCTGCTTGGGATAGAAGCCTCCCTTCGAACCGACCGGCACGATGACCGCGTTCTTGACCTGCTGGGCCTTCACCAGGCCGAGCACCTCGGTGCGGAAGTCGTCGCGGCGATCGCTCCAGCGCAGGCCGCCGCGCGCGACGGGACCAAAGCGCAGGTGCACGCCTTCGACGTGCGGGGCCGAGACATAGATCTCGCGATAGGGCTTGGGGGCCGGCAGGTCTTCCAGCTCGCGCGAGGCGATCTTGAAGCTGATGTACGGCTTGGGCTGCCCGTCGGCGCCCGGCTGGTAGAAGTTGGTGCGCTGGATCGCCCCGACCAGAGCGGCCACGCGGCGCAGGACGCGGTCGGCGTCCAGGCTTTCGACGGCCTGCAGCGCCTCGGTGATCTTGCCCTCGACGGCCTTGGCCTGCTCCTTGCGCTGGTTCAGATCGGCGCGGACGGCCGGGTCGAACTTGGTCTGGAAGAGATCCAGGATCAGGCGCGCGACGCCGGGGTGATCCGATAGGGCCTGCTCCTGCACGCCCTGGCTGGGATCCAGGCCCGACTGCTGACGATACTTGGCCAGGGCGCGGATCAGCGCGGCCTCACGCCAGCCGATGCCCAGCTCCAGCACCAGGCGGTTGAAGCCGTCGCTCTCGGCGCGGCCCGTCCAGATGGCGACGAAGGCGGCCTCGAAGGCCTGCTTCACGTCGGCGAACACCAGGTGCTCGCCGGCCTCGTCGCGCAGAACGAACTCGTGCACCCAGACCGGCTGGCCGGCGGGCGAAACCTTGAAGCCGTCCTCGATCAGGGCCTTCAGGCCCATGTGCTCCAGGATCGGCAGCACGTCGGCCAGCGGCGCGGCCGCGCCGGGGCGATAGAGCTTGAAGCGCAGGGTCACCGCGTCGTCGCCCTGGCGGCGGAAGGCGCGGACCCGAACGGCCTCGCCCTCGGCCAGGTCGTCGATGACCTGGATGTCGGCCAGGGCCTCATCGGCGTCATACTGGTCGCGATAGCCGGGCGGGAAGGCGCCGGCATAGCGGTTCAGGATCTGCACGACACGTCCGGCCTGGCCTTCACGGACGGCCGCCTCGAAGCGGTCGTCCCAGGTGCGGGCGGTCTCGGCGATGGCCGCCTCGACGGCCGCCATGTCCGGCTCGGCGTGGTCGCCGGGCGTGACGCCCAGGATGTAGTGCACCCGCGCGAGCGGGGCGTCTGAGAAGCTGGGATAGTAGGCCGACACCCGACCTCGGAACGCCTCGGCCAGGATCTGGCCGGCCCGGGCGCGGACGCCGGAGTCGTAGCGATCGCGCGGCACGAACATCAGCACCGAGATGAAGCGATCGAACGGATCGCGGCGGGCGAACAGCTTCACGCGGGGGCGGTCGTACAGGTGCAGCACACCCAGCGCCGTGGTCAGCAGCTCATCCTCGCTGCTCTGGAACAGCTCGTCGCGCGGCCAGGTCTCCAGCACGTTGCGCAGGCGCTTGCCGTTGTGGCTGTCGGGATCCTTGCCGGCCTGGGTCAGCACGTGCTGGACCTTGCGACGGACCAGCGGCACCTCGTGGGCGGGGGTCTCATAGGCCTCGGCGGTGAACAGGCCCACGAAGCGGACCTCGCCCGAGGCCTTGCCGTCGGAGCCGTACCGACGCACGCCGATGTAATCCATGTAGCCGCGGCGATGGACCCGCGAGCGCAGGTTCGACTTGGCCACCACGATCGGGTCGCCGATGTCGATGTGGCTGCGGACCTGGGCCGACAGGATGGCCGGCTCGCTGCCTCGGCGCAGCACGGTGCGGGCCTGATCGCGCAGGACGCCCAGGCTGCCCTCCGGCTGGTACAGCGGCTCCTCGGCCGCGTAGCCGCCGTCGGCGGTGCGGGGATACTCGTAGACACGGGCGCCCAGGAAGACGAAGTGGTCGCTCTCGAGCCAGTCGAGGAAGTCGAGGTCCTCGGATTTCACCTCGGTCGAGACCGGGGTCTTGGCGTCGCGCAATTCACTGATCGTGCGGCGCATCAGGGCGCGCATGGGCTGGAAGTCCTGCACGGCCAGGCCGACGTCGGACAGGGCCTCGCGAACGCTGGCGACCAGAGCCGCCTCGCGGTCCTCGCCCACAGGGGCTAGCCAGATCTGGATCATCGAGCGGCGGACGCCGCCGCACTCGGACACGGGGTGGAACATGGCCCGCACCGAGAAGCCGGCCTCGGCCACCTCGCCCATGATGCTGTCGACCAGGAACGGCCGGTCGGGCTGGACGATCTCGAGCAGGTCGGAGGGGGTTTCGCCGCCTTGGGCGCGGACCAGGCGGATGGCGGGTTCGGAGAGATCCTTTGCGCTCTCGCCGAAGCGCCAGAAGTCGGCCAGGGCGCGGGCGACGTCGGCGACGTCCAGGCCCGGCAGTTCCTCGGCCGACCAGTCGTCCTGGGCCTGGGCGGCGAAGCCGCGCGCGGCGGGCGGCAGAGCCTCGACCGCGACGCTTAGGGCTTGGGCGAAGGCGGTTACCAGCGGACCGATCGGGGCCTCAGCGGACTTGAGGTCATTTTTTTCACCGATCATAGGATTTCCTCGCGAATTTTTGGTCGCAACCTAGCCCTTTCAGGCGCGGCTTCAACCCGTAAGTCCGAAATAGGAAAGAAACTGTGCCGTTCCAGGATGGTACCGGAAACGGAAGCGCCGCCGGCTGGGGGAAAGCCGGCGGCGCGGGCCCGCGCAGGGGAAGGCGGGCGTTTTCCGCTAGGATGACGGCGGCCTTGCCTGCCGTGATCTGCGGTTTGTCCGGGTGGGGGGAGCCGGACAAGGCATAGATAGGAGCCACGGATCGCAGTGTAAGGGGCGCCTGCATTTCTTTGACCCTTAAGGGTGCTTCTTGCCGGAAGAGGGCGTCTTGGCCGGCTCGTCCGGCGCGGGTCCGTGCCCCTTGCCCGACAGCATTCGCTCGCCCTGCGGGTCGCCGTCCTCGGACAGCAGGATGGCGATCCAGCGCGAGCCTTCGAACTGGGCCAGGATCAGCATCACCGCCACGGTCAGCGGCGTGGACAGGAACATGCCCGGCACGCCCCACAGGGCGCCCCAGACGGCCAGGGACAACAGCACCACCGTCGGGTCCATGTTCAGGCTGTCGCCCTGCATGCGCGGCAGGATGACGTTGCCGACGATGAAGAAGATCGCCTGCAGCGCCGCGAACAGGATGATCGCCGGCCAGAAGCTGTCAGGGAATTGCACCAGGGCGAACAGCGGCGGCAAGAAGCAGCCGATCGCGCCGCCCAGGATCGGAATGTAGGCGGCCAGGAAGATCAGGAAGGCCCAGAAGAAGGCGTTGTCCAGCCGCACCAGCATCATCACCACCCAGGCGGCGACGGCGATCATCAGGCCGGTGACCGTCTGGATCCACAGGTACTGCTCCACCCCGTCGCGGATGCTCTGGAACAGCTTCATGTTCCGCTCGCGCTCGGGATGATGCGGGAACAATGAAACGATCTTGCGCGCGAACCCCCGCCGCGAGGCGATGATGAAGCCCAGATAGATCAGCACCAGCACGGCGCTGGAGGCGAAGTTGCCGAACGACTGCGCCGCCTGGCCGATGAACGCCTTGGGGTTCAGCTGGTTGATCAGGCTGTCGATCGTGGGCGCGATCTGGATGCCGATGGCGTGGGCGATCTTGGCGATGATGCCGTTCAGGTGCGGGGCGTAGTCCTTCATCTGGTCGAAGAACCCGCGGCCGTTGTCGATCACCACCCAGAACGAGACGCCGAACAGCAGGATCGAGATCACCACCGCCGCCGGCAGGGCCATCGTCCTGGGAAAGCCCGGCACCCGCATGGTCAGCACCCGGGCGAAGCTGTCGACCATCACCGCCAGGAACACGGCCAGGGCCAGCGGCGTCAGGATGTCCTGCATCCAGTACATCGCCGCGCCCCCGGCGATCACGGCCAGGAACACCACCGCGTTGCGGGTGGTGACGGGGGGCGGAGCGGGGGCCGGCATTTGTAAAACTTCTCCAGAAACGCACCCGACATTGACCGCGCCGATTGGCGCGACGCAAGGCCCCGGTTAGGGTCAAAGCGCGCATTGTCGGAGTTTGTATCCATGTCGCTGTCGATCGGTGAAAACGAGATCCTGGTTGGCCTGGGCGAAGGCCCGGTGACCCAGCGGCTCGACCGCTCCAACCGTCACGGCGTGGTGGCCGGCGCGACCGGCACCGGCAAGACGGTGACCCTGCAGGTGCTGGCCCAAGCGTTCTCGGATGCGGGTGTCCCCGTCTTCGCCGCCGACGTGAAGGGCGACCTGTCGGGCGTGGCCATGGCCGGGACCCCGAACGAAAAGATGATGGCCCGCGCGGCCTCGATGGACCTGGCTTTGTCGCCGTCCGCGCCGCCGGTGATGTTCTGGGACCTGTTTGGCCAGAAGGGTCACCCGATCCGCACGACCATCTCCGAGATGGGCCCGCTGCTGCTCTCGCGACTGCTAGAGCTGAACGACGTGCAGGAGGGCGTGCTGACCATCGTCTTCCATGTCGCCGACCAGGACGGCCTGCTGCTGCTGGACCTGAAGGACCTGCAGGCGGCGCTGAAATATGTCGCCGACCACGCCGACGAGATCGGCACGCAATACGGCAATGTCGCCCCCGCCACGGTGGGCGCGATCCAGCGCAAGCTGCTGACTCTGCAAACCCAGGGCGCCGAGCACTTCTTCGGCGAGCCGGCTCTGGACCTCTCCGACATCATGCGCACCGACGCGGCGGGCCGGGGTTATGTCAGCCTGCTGGCCGCCGACCGCCTGATCCAGTCGCCCAAGCTCTATTCGACCTTCCTGCTGTGGCTGCTGTCGGAGCTGTTCGAGGTGCTGCCCGAGGTGGGCGATCCGGAGAAGCCCAAGCTGGTGTTCTTCTTCGACGAGGCCCACCTCCTCTTCAACGACGCACCCAAGCCGCTGCTGGAGAAGATCGAGCAGGTCGTGCGCCTGATCCGCTCCAAAGGCGTGGGCATCTATTTCGTCACCCAGAACCCGGCCGACATTCCCGACGCGGTGCTGGGCCAGCTGGGGGCCCGCGTGCAGCACGCCCTGCGCGCCTACACCCCCGCCGACCAGAAGGGCCTGAAGGCCGCCGCCCAGTCGTTCCGGACCAACCCGGCCTTCGACACCGCCGAGACCATCCAGGCCCTGGGCGTCGGCGAGGCCCTGGTCTCGACCCTGGACGAGAAGGGCGCGCCCAAGATCGTGCAGAAGACCCTGATCCGCCCGCCGGCCTCGCGCCTGGGCCCTGTCACGCCCGAAGAACGCAACGCGCTGAAGGCCAAGAGCCCTGTCGCCGGCGTCTACGACACGCTGCAAGATCGCGACAGCGCCTATGAGATCCTGCAAGGCCGCGCCCAGCAGGCCCAGCGCCAGGCCGACGAGGCTCGCGAGCAGGCCGAGGACGACAAGCGCGAAGCCGCCGAGGCCAAGATCCGCGAACGCGAGGCGGCCCAGCGCGAGCGCGCCAGCCGCCCCCGCGCTTCCAACCGCCAGACCATGACCGAAGCCTTCGCCACCACCCTGGTGCGCACCGTCGCCTCGACGGCCGGGCGCGAGCTGATGCGAGGCCTATTGGGCGGTCTGCTCGGTGGGTCTACGAGTCGGCGGCGGCGCTAGCCCCGCGCTTGCGGGGTTTCTTCTTCGGGGAAGCCTCGCGGCCCGCCAGCAGGGCGCCGGCGATCTCGGCCAGCTGTTCGACCTGGAACGGCTTGCGCAGCACCGGCCACGGCAGGTCGGCGGGCGCGACGTCCATGCGGTCGCCCGCATAGCCCGTGGTCAGCAGCACCGCCATGTCAGGCCGGTTGGCCGAGGCCGAGCGCGCCAGGTCGACGCCGCTGACCCCGCCCGGCATCACGATGTCGGACATCAGGAGATCGAAGGCCACGCCCTCTTCCAGCGCCTCCAGGGCCGAGGCGCCGTTCTCGGCGGTGGTCACCTCGCAGCCCAGGTCGCGCAGCAGGCCGCCAGCGATCTCGCGCACCGCCGCGTCGTCCTCGGCCAGCAACACCCGCACGCCCTTCAGCCGGTCGCGCGACGGCGGCTTGGGCGCCGCCGCGGGCGTCGCAGCCTCATCGGTGGCGGGCAGATAGAGCGACACCGTGGTCCCTCGCCCCTCGACGCTGTCGATAGCCACCCCGCCGCCGCACTGGCGCAGGAAGCCATAGACCTGGGCCAGGCCCAGGCCCGTGCCCTTGCCGACCTCCTTGGTCGTGAAGAACGGCTCGAACACGCGGGCCAGCACCTCGGGCGCCATGCCCGCGCCGGTGTCGCTCACCGCGACGCGGATATAGTCGCCGGGCATCGTATCGGCGACCTGCCCCTCGGCCAGGGTTGCGGCCTCGACAACGATACTGATCGCCCCGCCATCCGAGGTGGCGTCCGCGGCGTTGACCACCAGGTTCAGCAAAGCCGCCTCGAACTGGGCCGCGTCGACCCGCGAGCTGGCCGCGCCCGCCCCGTGCCGGATGGTCAGGGCCATGGCCTCGCCCACCGCTCGGCGCAGCAGCGGCTCGGCCTGGTCCAGCAGGGCGCCGATGTCGACGACCTCCAGCTTCAGTTCCTGGTTCCGCGAGAAGGCCAGCAGCTGCCGGGTCAGGCGCTCGCCCCGCTGGCCAGCCGCCAGGGCCGCCTCGGCCAGGCGCTTGACGCGGGTCGTGTCCTCGGGCCGGCGCAGGATCATGTCCAGGCCGCCGACGATGACGGTCAGCAGGTTGTTGAAGTCGTGCGCCACCCCGCCGGTCAGCCGGCCCACCGTCTCCAGCCGTTGAGCCTGGGCCAGGGCGGCCTGGGCGTGGGCGGTCTCGGCCATGCTGGCCTGGAGGTCGGCGGTGCGCTGAGCGACGCGGTCTTCCAGGTCCTTGCGGGCTTCGACCGTCTCGGTGAAGTCGAAGCAGCTGCCGATATAGCCGCGGTAGTCGCCCGCTTCGTCGAAGCGCGGCGCGCCGACGCTGTTGATCCAGCGCCAAGCCCCGTCGGCGCGTTTCATGCGGAATGCGACATTGAATGGCTCGCGCAGGGCCGAGGCGCGGTCGGCGACCTCCAGGCCCGCCTCGCGGTCCTCAGGGTGCAGGCCGTCCAGCCAGCCCGCGCCAAGCTCCTGCTCCAGGGTTCTCCCCCGGAAGTTCAGCCAGGCTTGATTGAACCAGTCAGCCTGCCCTCTGGCCGAGGTCGCCCAGATCAGCACGGGCGCCGAATTGGCCACGCCCCGGAACAGCTCCTCGCTGCTGCGCAAGGCCGCCGAGACGCGCCGCTCCTGGGTCACGTCCCGGAAGGTCACCGCCAGATCGCCGCCCAGTCGCACGCCGCTGGAGCGGATCCAGCGCTCCTCGCCGTCGATCACCCGCCGCACGTCGATATCGTCGGGACCGCCGCTGGCCAGCAGGCGCTTGAAGCGCTCGACCATGTCGCGGCCGGTCTCGTCGGGAAACACGTCCAGGGCCCGCCGCCCCAGCAGGGTCGATACCCCCGCCGGTCGCATCGAGTCGGCCATCGGATTGGCATAGGTCCAGCGGAAGTCGACGACCTTGCCGGCCTCGCGCACCGGCTCAAGGATCACGAAGGCGTCCAGCGACACCTCCTGGGCCGAGCGGAAGCGCTCCTCGGCGGCCAGGCCCGAACGCACCGCGATACGCAGGGCCTCGACCAGCACCACGATCGCCCCGCCGCACAGGATGAACATCGACAGCTGCACGGTCTCGCGCGCCGGCAGCAGCCAGGTCCCGTCGGCCGCCATCCAGAACCGCCAGGCGATGCCGGCGCTTAAGCCCAGGGCCAGGAAACCCGGTCCCAGCCCGCCGACCATGGCGGCGACCAGCACGGCGACGAAGAAGGTCGGAAAGTTCAGCGGGACGTCGGTGGCCAGCACGGCGGCCATCCGCGCCGCCAGGGCCACCAGCACGGCCAACAGCGCCAGGCCGTAGCGCAGCTCGCGCCGGCCGGCCGCCGTAACGAACTTGATGGCCGTCCGTCCCAGCACGCGCGACTCGTCCCCGATGACTGCGCGGGGTCTTACGGCCCCGCTTGGCTGACGCCTAACGTGTCATGGAATACGCCAGTTCCGGGCCCGCGCAAGGGATCAGGCCGAGCGCTTGTCCTGGACTTCAGTCTGATCTTCGATCTCGGCGCCCAGTACGGCGGCCGACGGCTGAGCGCTGGCTAGGGTCCAGGCTTCCAGCGAGTCGACCGGGGTCGGGCGACCGATGGCGTAGCCTTGCAGCTCGGTGCAGTTCTCGCCGCGCAGGAAGACGATCTGCTCCTGGGTCTCGACGCCTTCGGCCACGACCGGGATCTCCAGGCTGCGGCCCAGGCCCAGCACGGCGCGCACGATGACGGTGGCGCGGTCGTGACGGTGGATGTTCTCGACGAAGCTCTTGTCGATCTTGATCTTGTCGAACGGGAACGACTGCAGGGTCGACAGCGACGAGAAGCCGGTGCCGAAGTCGTCCATGGCGATGCGAACGCCCAGGGCCTTCAGGCGGCGCAGGTTGTCCAGCGCGCGCTGATAGTCCTTGAAGAGGGCGCTTTCCGTGATCTCCAGCTCCAGGCGCGCGGGCGACAGGCCGGTGGTGATCAGCACCTCGTGCACCAGGCTGGGCAGAGCGGGATTGTGCAGCTGGATCGGCGAGAGATTGACCGCGATGCGCAGCGGCTTTTCCCAGGTGGCGGCGTCGGCGCAGGCGCGACGCAGGACCCAGTCGCCCAGCGGACCGATCAGGCCGTTTTCCTCGGCGACCGGAATGAATTCCAGCGGCGGGATCATGCCGCGCGTCGGGTGCTTCCAGCGGACCAGGGCCTCGAAGCCGCAGACCTCGCCGTCGGCCGCCCGGGCCAGCGGCTGGTAGTGGACCACCAGCTCCTCGTCGGCGATGCCCTGGCGCAGGTCGCGGGCCAGGTTGCGGCGCTCGCGGATGCTGTCGTCCATCTCGCGCTTGAAGAAACGATAGACGCCGCGGCCGCTTTCCTTGGCGCGGTACAGCGCCATGTCGGCATTGGCCATCAGGGCCTCGGCCGTACGGCCGTCGTCGGGGAACAGGCTGACGCCCAGGCTCGAGCCCAGGGCCAGTTCCTGGCCTTCGAAGGGCACCGGAACCGACAGCATCTCGATCAGGCGGCCCGACAGTTCGGCGGCCGCGGTCGGCTGGTCGCCGCCGGCCACCTGCACGACGATGAACTCGTCACCGCCCAGGCGGGCGGCGAAGGACGGGGCCTGCACCGCCGATTGCAGCCGGCGGGCGGTCTCGACCAGGATCAGGTCGCCGGCCACGTGGCCGTGCTGATCGTTGGCTTCCTTGAAGTGGTCCAGGTCGATGCAGATCACCGACAGGCTCTCGCCCGAGGCCTCGACGCGCTCGACTGCGGCGGCCAGACGGGCTTGCAGCGAGTTGCGGTTCGGCAGGCCGGTCAGGCCGTCGTGCTCGGCCAGGTAACGGATCTTCTCCTCGGCCGCGCGACGCTCGCGCAGGTCGCGGACGGCCAGGACGGTCAGGCCCGAGGTCTCGATGCGCGCACCATCGTCCATCAGGCGCGAGAACACCTCGACGGGGATCTCGCGGCCGGCGAACGGCTGGATCTTGCCCTCGCGGCGAACGCCTTCGCGATCGGTGGTTTTGTCGTCGAAGGTCAGGACGCTGCCCAGCGGGCGGCCGACCAGTTCCGGCAGTTCGACGCCGACCAGCTCGCAGAAGGCGGCGTTGGCGTCGTTGATCTTGCCCGACTGGACCACGACCAGGCCTTCATAGGCGGCGTTGGCCAGACGGCGGATGCGCTCGAGGGCCGAGCGCGAGGTCTGGGATTCGATGGCGACGGCGCCCAGGCCGCCCAGGATGATCATGCCGGTGATCGAGCCGACCGCCAGGGTCAGGACGAAGCCCGACAGCAGCTGGTCAGGCACCACGATCGAGGCGTCCGGAACGATGGTGATGGCCGACATGCCGGTGAAGTGCAGGAGCACGATGCCCAGGCACAGCAGGCCGCCGCCCATCGCCTGTTGCTTCACCGTGCGTGCGTTGCCGCCGATGACCAGGGCGCCGGTGGCGCCGGCGACGCCCAGGATCGCCGAGAAGCCGACCGTGGCGTGCTCCCAGACGAGGTGCCCCTGGGTCACGAAGGCCGACATGCCCGTGTAGTGCATGGCCGCGACGCCCAGGCCCAGCAGGACGCCGCCGGCGAAATCGTTGGTGGTCGAGCGCTGGGCCGAGGCGACGGCGAAGCCGCTGGCCATGAACAGGGCCGCGATCATCAGCGACAGAAGCGTGCCGGTCGGGCTGTAGCCGGTCTTCAGACCGGGCGTGTAGGCGACCATGGCGATGAAGTGGGTGGCCCAGACGCTGGACCCGGCGACCAGGCCCGTCAGCAGCAGCCAGGCGGCGCGCACGACGCCCCGGGCGCCACGCATCCGCGAATACAGGCGGAAGGTCGTGAAGCAGCCGGCGATGCAGACGAGGCCGGCGACAAGCACCAGGCGCAGGTCATGCTCCGTCGTCAGGCAGGTCAGAAACTTGAGCACGCACGGCCCCCCGAGGGTCACATCCCCTCAGAGCTACAGCGAGAGTTGCAAATAAAGCGTTTCCCCAAGGGAGATCGCGACATAACGCCTGATGCGACGGGTTATCGCGGCAAGTTTTCCCCTTGGAGAACCGCCTGGTCCCGGTGCCACCCCCAGGCGCTGGACAGGATGGCGTCCAGGTCGCGCGACGGCGTCCAGCCCAGCTCGGCCCGGGCGCGGCTGTTGTCGGCGACCAACATCGGCGCGTCGCCCGTCCGGCGCGGGGCGACCTCGACCTTCAAGGGCGAGCCGACCGCGCGGCCAACGCCATCGACCAGCTGGCGCACCGACGTCCCCTCGCCGCTGCCCAGGTTGAACGACGTCGAGCTGCCGCCGGCCAGCAGGCGTTTCAGCGCCGAGACGTGGGCGTCGGCCAGGTCCAGCACGTGGACATAGTCGCGCACCGCGGTGCCGTCGGGGGTGTCATAGTCTTCGCCGAAGATCGTGAAGTGCGAGCGCTGACCTAGGGCGACCTGCAGGGCCAGCGGGATGGCGTGGGTCTCGGGCTCGTGCCACTCGCCGATGCGGCCCTCGGGATCGGCGCCGGCGGCGTTGAAATAGCGCAGCACCGTGCTCTTGAAGCCGACATAGCGGTCGTAGTCGGCCAGGGCCTGCTCGACCATCAGTTTGCTGCGGCCATAGGGATTGAGCGGCGCCTGCGGATGGGTCTCGTCCATCGGCATCCGCACCGGCTCGCCGAAGGTGGCGCAGGTCGAGGAGAAGACCAGGGCGTTGACGCCGACCCGGCGCGCGGCCTCGATCAGGGTGATGGTCCCGCCGACATTGACGTCGAAGAAGGCGCCGGGATTCTTCACCGACTCGCCCACCTCGATGCGGGCGGCGAAGTGCAGGACGGCGACGGGCCGGTGGGCGGCGAACACCGCGTCCAGCCGGGCGGCGTCGCGGATGTCGCCAACCTCGAACGGTCCCCACTGGACGTGCTCGCGGTGACCGTTCGACAGGTCGTCGAACACGACGGGCCGGAAACCCGCCTGCGCCAGGGCCAGGCAGGCGTGCGATCCGACATAGCCGGCCCCGCCGGTCACCAGAACGGTCTGCATCCGTGTTCCCGCGCCAAGATGGCTCCCTGCTAGCGGGGGGTCATCAAGATGTCACTACTCCGAGCGTTTTGACCCTCGGCGTTTGGGCCGGCTTGCCTCGGCGCCGTGATTGACGGATTAGGCGGAAGCGTCGTGGACAACGACGCTCATTTCGGATCGGGATGCTTCGATGCGCGTAGCGATGATTGGCACGGGTTATGTGGGCCTGGTGTCGGGGGCGTGTTTCGCCGACTTCGGTCACGTGGTGACGTGCATCGACAAGGATCCCAGCAAGATCGAGCGCCTGGAACGCGGCGAAATCCCGATCTTCGAGCCCGGCCTGGACGACCTGGTGGCCCGCAACGTGCGTGAAGGCCGCCTGTTCTTCACCCTGGAAGGCGCCCAGGCGATCAAGGACGCCGACGCGGTGTTCATCGCCGTCGGCACGCCCACGCGCCGCGGCGATGGCCATGCCGACCTCAGCTACGTCTACGCCGCCGCTGAGGAGATTGCCGGCCTGATCGACGGCTTCACCGTCGTAGTCACCAAGTCGACCGTGCCGGTCGGCACCGGCGACGAGGTCGAGGCGATCATCAAGCGGGTCAACCCGAACGCCCAGTTCGCGGTCGTGTCGAACCCCGAGTTCCTGCGCGAAGGCGCGGCGATCGAGGACTTCAAGCGCCCCGACCGCGTCGTGGTCGGCACCGACGACGAACGCGGCCAGGCGGTGATGCGTGATCTCTATCGCCCGCTGTCGCTGAACGAGACGCCGCTGGTCTTCACCGGCCGTCGCACCAGCGAGCTGATCAAGTACGCCGCCAACGCGTTCCTGGCGATGAAGATCACCTTCATCAACGAGATGGCCGATCTCTGCGAAGCCGTCGGCGCGGATGTGCAGCAGGTCGCCAAGGGCATTGGCCTGGACAAGCGCATTGGCTCGAAGTTCCTGAACGCCGGCCCCGGCTACGGCGGCTCGTGCTTCCCGAAGGACACCATCGCCCTGGTCAAGACCGCCCAGGACTACGGCGCCCCGACCCGGCTGATCGAGACCACCGTCGAGGTCAACGACGCCCGCAAGAAGGCCATGGCCACCAAGATCGCCAAGGCCATGCAATTGGACGACCTGACCGGCCGCACGATCGGCGTGCTGGGCCTGACCTTCAAGCCCAACACCGACGACATGCGTGACGCCCCCAGCCTGGACATCGTCCCGGCCCTGCAAGCCCTGGGCGCCAAGGTCCAGGCCTTCGACCCCGAAGGGGCGAAGGAAGCGGCTCACATGCTGGCCGGCGTGGAGTTCAAGTCCGGCGCCTATGAGGCCGCCGAGGGCGCCGACGCCCTGGTGATCATCACCGAGTGGGACCAGTTCCGGGCGCTGGATCTCGACCGCCTGAAGCTGCTGATGACGTCGCCGACGGTCGTCGACCTGCGCAACGTCTACAAGCCGGTCGAGATGGTCCGTCACGGCTTCACCTACGCCAGCATCGGGCGAGGCTGAGCCATGGCGACTCCGATCATCGTCACCGGCGCGGCGGGCTTCATCGGCATGCACGTGGCCGAACGCCTGCTGGATCGCGGCGCGGCGGTGATCGGGGTCGACGTCTTCAACGACTATTACGACCCGGCCCTGAAGGCGGCCCGCGCCGCCCGACTGGAAGGCCGTGACGGCTTCACGATGGTCCGGATGGACATCGCCGAGCACGAGGCCCTGGCCGAGCTCGTGAAGTCCTCGGGCGCCAGGCAGGTCATCCACCTGGCCGCGCAAGCGGGCGTACGCTACTCGATCGAGAACCCCTTCGCCTATGAGCGCAGCAACCTGGCCGGCCACCTGTCGGTGCTGGAAGCCTGCCGCCATGCCGGCGTCGAGCACCTGGTCTATGCGTCCTCGTCGTCCGTCTATGGCGACCGCCCACTGAACGGCGACGGCTTTCGAGAGACCGATCCGGCTAACACGCCCGTCTCGCTGTACGCCGCCACCAAGCGCTCGTGCGAGATGCTGAGCCAGAGCTATGCGGCGCTGTACGGCTTCCCGCAGTCGGGCCTGCGGTTCTTCACGGTGTATGGCCCCTGGGGCCGGCCGGACATGGCCTATTACGGCTTCACAGAGAAGATGCTGAGCGGCCAGCCGATCGACGTCTATGGCGAGGGCCAGATGGCTCGCGACTTCACCTTCATCGACGACATCGTCGACGGCATCCTGGGCGTGCTGGACCATCCGCCGGCCCAGGGCGGGCACGAGGTCTACAACATCGGCGACAACGACCCGGTCGGCCTGATGGAGATGATCACCACGCTGGAGACGGCGCTGGGCGTCGAGGCCCAGAAGATCTTCCTGCCGATGCAGCCGGGCGACGTGCCGGCCACCTTCGCCAATATCGACAAGATCCACGCCCTGTGCGGCTACAAGCCCAAGGTCAAGCTGGCCGAGGGCCTGGCGCGCTTCGTCGCGTGGCGGAAGACCTACGCGGGCTGAGCCTGCTTGGCCGCCTGGTGCTCGCGCCAGGAAATGAACAGGGTCGAGGCCACCACGACCGCCGCGCCCAGGATCACCGCCGGTTTCGGGACCTCGTGAAACAGCAGGAAACCCGCGCCGACCGCGAACACCAGGCGGGTGTAGTCGATCGGGGCCATGACCGCCGCCTCGCCCGCCTCCATGCCCTTGATGTAAGCCCCTTGGGTGAAGGTGCCGATCACGCCCATGGCCGCGAGGAGCCCGAGATCGGGCCAGGTCGGCCACTTCCAGACGAACAGCGCCGGCGGGACGGCGAAGACCAAGCCCAGCACGGCGGCATAGACCAGCAGCACGAACGGGCTGTGGTCGCGGGTCATCACCTTCATGCCGGTGATGGTCAGGGCGAACAGGAAGGCCGAGGCCAGGGCGCAGGCCTGCGGCCAGCCGATCCAGGCGCCTACCCCGCCGGCGCCGGGTCGCAGCATGATCAGCACGCCCAGGAACCCGACCAGGGCCGCGCCGATCCGCAACGGCCCGATCGGCTCGCGCAGCACGAAGGCGGCCAGCGGGACCAGCCACAGCGTCCGGGTGAACGACAGCGCGTTGGCGTCGGCCAGGGGCAGCTTCTGATAGGCGTAGAAGCCCATGATCAGGGCCAGCACCCCGGCGCTGGAGCGGAAGATCAGGATCCCCGGCCGCGTGGTCCGAAACGCCGCGCGCGGGTCGCGGGCAATCAGCGGCAGGAGCACGATCACCCCCGCCAACTGCCGGTAGAAGGTCTGGAGCGCGGCCGGATAGCCGGGCCCCAGGAACTTGATCAGGGTCGTCATCGCCGTGAAGCCGACCGCCGAGGCCAGCATCCACAGCGCGCCGCGCAGGTTGGGCGTCAGGGTCACCCGGCCGCGCCGGCGGCGACCAGCTGGGCGCGCATCGCCTCGGCCTGCTCTGGGCTGATGCCCATGGCCGCCAGGATCGGCGAGGGCGTGTTCTTATCCCAGGCCGAACGCGGTCCCACCGTGATGCCGCCGTCGACAACGAGGTGCGTGCCGGTGACGAACTTGGAGTCGTCGCTGGCCAAGTAGAGGGCGGCGGCGGCGATGTCCTCGGGCAGGCCCGACTTGGGGATCGGCTGGATCTTGGGACCGATCGAGGCGATCTGGGCGGCCATCTGGTCGGCGACCTCGCGCGGCAGGCCCATCGACGCCCCGAAGATCGAGGTGGCGATCAGGCCCGGGCAGATGGCGTTGACTCGGATCTTCAGCGGCGACAGCTCGGCCGCCGCGCACCGGCTCATATGGATCACCGCAGCCTTGGCCGCCGAATAGGCCAAGGGGCCGAAGCCCGCCTGCAGGCCGGCGATCGAGGCGGTGTTGATGATCGAGCCGCCGCCGCGCTTCAGCATCAGCGGCAGGGCGTGCTTCATGCCGATGGCCGGACCGCGCACCAGCAGGGCGAAGGTCTTGTCCCAGCCCTCGACGGTCAGCTCCGGCACCGAGGCGGGCGTGCCGCCGTGGCCGGCGTTGTTGAACAGGATGTCGAGGCCGCCGAACGCTTCTTCGGCCAGCGCCATGGTCTTGGCCAGGTCGTCTTCGGAAGTGACGTCGCAGCGCGAGAAGCGGACCTTGTCGGGGAAACGCTTCTCCAGCATCCGCCCCTTCTCGTCCTGCAGGTCGGCGGCGATCACGCACGCCCCTTCGGCCACGTACAGTTCGACCGCGCCCAGCCCGATGCCCGAGCAGCCCCCGGTGACGACGGCGACCTTACCGTCCAGACGTCCGACCATGGAAATTCCCTCCGCGTCCCCGACCTCTTCGTGGGTCAGTGATCAATGATCATATTCGCGGAGCAAACAGATGTTGGCTAGAGGGCTTGCGCCCTCTAGCCGAGAAGATTCAGGCCGTGCGCCGGGTCAACGGCTGCAAGGCTCGGCCCAGATGGCTGGCGGCCAGCCACAGCATGCACGGCAGCAGAAGCACCGCCCACGCCAGGCCCAGCCCCACCAGGCCCACGCCCGCCACGGCGCGATGCCCGAAGCTGGAGCGCTCTTTGGCCTCCAGCGTCATCACTCGAATATCCAGGCCCATCAGAACCCGCGCCCCCTATTCCAGGCCGTGTTTTGCACGACCTCGCCGCATGCGGCCCCCACTAGAATAGCCATTTTAGCGCGCCGCTTCGTTTCTTGCGCGCATTTGCTCCCAGCGGGCGGTGTCAGCCGCTCGCGAGTCGCCTTCCGTCAGACGTCGTGACAGCGCCCTTGTCACGTCGCGACAGGCCGGTCCGACCAGCGACCAGGGCTCGACGCAATAGCGCGAGAACAGTCGCTGGGGATCGTTCATCAGCCGGAACAGCCATTCCATGCCCATCGGCCCCATCCATCGCGGAGCCGCCAGCTGGACGCCGGCCTCGTAGTCGAAAGCCCCGCCCACGGTGAAGGTCACCGCCGGGCCATAGGCCTTGTGGTTCTCCAGGGTCCAGACCTCCTGGCGCGGCATGCCCATGCCGACCAGGACGATGTCGGGCTGATAAGCCTTGATCTTCTCGACCACCGCGATGTTCTCGGCCGACCCTTGGGTCACGTCGAAATAGCCGTGATGGCTGGCGATCTGAGCGGTCGGATAGTCCTCGTGGATGCGCGCGATGGCCTTGTCGGCCACGCCCGGCGCCCCGCCCACGAAAAAGACCTTCCAGTTCTTCTCGACGGCCAGCGCCCAGAAGTCGTCGCGCCAGTCCAGATAGGTGCAGCGATGGAAGCGCCGGCTGGCGCGGCCCACCAGGCGCGCCCAGAAGATCAGCGGCACGCTGTCGACCTCGATCAGGTCGGCTTCCTTGTAGAACTCACCGATCTGGTGGTCCTTGCCGATCAGGTACAGGCTATGGAGATTGTGGTTGGCGACGATGGCGCTCTGACGCGCTTCCAGCTTGCCCGTAACGAAGTGGAACACTTCCTCCGGACGCACCAGGTCCATGGTCCCGCCCAGCACGCGGACGCGCTCTTCCGGGCGCCGCGTCAGCCGGTAGGGGCGCCGCGGCGCGGCGGGCGCCGCTTCGTTGGCGACGCTCTGCTCTTGTGGGACGTACATCTCCGCAGAGTCTCCTAGTCTCGAGGAGACACATTGCGGAGTTGTCGTTTTTCCTTTGCTAAAAAGGATACTTAGCGGGATTTAACCACGATCGCCGGTAACCATTCTAGTCAACCGTGATCACCACCTTGCCCATGGCCTTGCGGCTGGACAGATGGGCGATCGCCTCGCCCGCGCGAGCCAGCGGGAAGCGCTCGGAAACGTACGGCTTGATCTTGCCCGCGGCGTACAGATCCATCAGCTCGCGGAGGTTCTGGGCGTGGCCCTTGGGATCGCGCGCCACGGCCGCGCCCCAGAACACCCCGACGATGTCGCACGACTTCAACAGCGTGAGATTCAACGGGATTTTCGGAATCCCCGACGGGAAACCGATGACCAGGAAGCGGCCGTTCCAGCCCGCCGCGCGGATGGTCGCCTCGGAGTAATCCCCGCCCACCGCGTCATAGGCGACATCCCAGCCATTGGGTCCGCAGGCGTCCTTGATCAGGGTCGCCAGGGCCTTCTGGCCGTCCTTGTCGAACGGTCCGCGCGGATAGACGACGCCGCTGTCGGCGCCGTGCTTGATGGCCAGGTCGACCTTCTCCTGGCTGGAGGCTGCGGCGATAACGCGCACCCCCATCGCCTTGCCCAGCTCGACCGCCGCCAGGCCGACGCCGCCAGCCGCACCCAAAATGAGTAGAGTCTCGCCAAGCTTAACGTGTCCCCGGTCCTTCAGCGCATAGTACGAGGTGCCGTAGGTCAGGACGAAGGCCGCCGCCTCGTCGAATGGCATGTTGTCGGGGATGGGCGTGCAGCGCTGCTCTTCCAGCGCCAGCTTCTCGGCATAGCCGCCCCAACCGGTCGAGGCCAGGACCCGGTCGCCGACCTTGAAGCGGGTCACGCCCTCGCCGACCGCCGAGATCACGCCCGACACCTCGCCGCCCGGCGCGAACGGACGCGGCGGCTTGAACTGGTACTTGTCCTCGATGATCAGGACGTCGGGATAGTTCACCCCGCAGGCCTTGACGTCGATCAGCACTTGGCCGGGACCGGCGACGGGATCAGGCAGCTCCTCCAGCACCAGGGTCTCGGGACCGCCGACGTCCTTGCTGAGCACTGCCTTCATGATCGCCTCTCCCGCGGTTCTTGGTTATGACGCGCGGACGCTAGCGCAGGGCGTTCGACCAAGGAAGCAGAATGTCAAACAAACGTTTTAGTCTCGCCCTGCACGGCGGCGCCGGCGCCAAGCGCGGCCACGACTACAGTGTCGAGATCGCCCACATGCGCGGCCTGGTAGAAGCCGCCCGCGACCGGCTGGCCGCCGGCGCCGATGCCCTGGATGTCGCCGTCGAGACCGTGGTCGGGCTGGAGGCCAGCGGCCTCTACATCGCCGGCAAGGGCGCTTCGCCCAATGCCGAGGGAGAGTACGAGCTGGACGCCAGCCTGATGTGTGGTTCGACCCTGCGCGCCGGCTCGGTGGCCGCGCTGCAAGGCTTCAAGAGCCCGATCCTGGCCGCCCGCGCGGTGATGGAAGAGACGCCGCACGTGATGCTGGCCGGCCAGGGCGCGATCGATTTCGCCCGCGACCAGGGGCTGGAGACGGTCGAGGATCCGGCCAGCTGGTTCACCCACGCCGGGGCCTTCGAGGACAATCACCCGCCGGACGCGCTGCCCGTCGGCACGGTCGGCTGCGTGGTTCGTGACTCTGAAGGACGCCTCGCCGCGGCCACCTCGACGGCCGGGGTGTTCGGCAAGCGGCCGGGCCGGGTCGGCGACAGTCCGATCATCGGGGCCGGCGCCTGGGCCGATGGCCATGCGGCGGTCTCGTGCACGGGTCAGGGGGAGTATTTCATCCGCACCGCCGTCGCGGCCCAGATCGCCCACCGGGTGCGGTTCGGTGGCGAAAGTCTGGAAGACGCCGCCCGCGCGGCCATTCAGGGCGTCGCGGACCTGGGCGGCCATGGCGGCCTGATCGCGGTGGACCGCGACGGCAATATCGCCATGCCCTTCGCGTCCAGCGGCCTGAAGCGCGCCGCCCTGCTCCCGGACGGCGCGATCATCAGCCAAGCCTTCTAGCTACTTGTCCTCTTCGGCGGCCATGGTCCGGACCAGGTCCAGGATCTGGCGCCGAACCCGGCCGCTGGCGATGCGCGGGAAGATCTCGGCCAGCTCGACGCCTTCCGAGGTCTGCAGGAAGGTCTGCATGACCTCCTGGACGCGCAGCGTCGTCCCGTCCGGCCCGGTCCCCTCGATCGGGTCCGGCAGACCGTCGAAGAAATAGGCGACGTCGACGCTGAGGATCTCGGCGATGCGGAACAGCTTGCTGGCGCTGATCCGGTTGGCGCCGCGCTCGTATTTCTGCACCTGCTGGAAGGTCAGGCCCAGATTGTCGGCCAGTTGGTCCTGGCTGACGCCCAGCAGCTTGCGCCGCATGCGGACTCGCTCGCCGACGTGGGTGTCGACCGCGCTGGTGCGGCGTCCTTCGGTGGTCTCGTAGGTCACTTCGCGTCGCCCTTATGCGTCGTGTTGGCAGTTGGAATTCGCCCCCAGGTTACAATTTTCTGGCGAATATTCCACGTTGTACTGTCGTGTAGACGTCACCCGCGCGGTTCAGCCGCAGCCTCAGCGCGAAAAAAATTCTCCGGCGAACGCCGCCACCCGATCGCCGAGATACTTGATGAAATCGACATGGAACCCGACTAGGGGATTGGCCCGTTGCGCTCCGTCGACAAACTTTATCCAGGTGTCTTGATGCATAGCCGCGCCGGCCTTCGGGCTCTCCCCGAGGATCTGATCGACCTGGATGCGCTAATCGGCGCCTACTACGAGACCAAGCCCGACATTGCGAACCCCGCCCAGAAGGTGGTGTTCGGCACGTCCGGTCATCGCGGCTCCAGCCTGGACGGCGGCTTCAACGAGAACCACATCCTGGCCGTGACCCAGGCGGTGGTCGAGCAGCGCGCCGCCCAAGGCGTCACCGGCCCGATCTTCGTCGGCCGCGACACCCACGGCCTGTCGGAGCCGGCTTTCCGCTCGGTGCTGGAAGTGCTGGCCGGCAACGGCGTCACGGCGCTGATCGACACTCAGGACGGCTACACCCCGACCCCGGCGGTATCGCACGCCATCCTGACCTATAACCGCGCGAACGCCGCCCAGGCCGACGGCCTGCTGCTGACGCCTTCGCACAACCCGCCGCGCGATGGCGGCATCAAGTACAATCCGCCGTCTGGCGGTCCCGCCGACAGTGGTGCGACCTCGGCCATCGCCGCCCGCGCCAATGAACTGCTGGCGCAGGATCTGACCGGTGTGAAGCGCGTGAGCTTCGACGAGGCTTTGCAGGCCGCCGGCCGCTACGACTTCCTGGGCCGCTACGTCGACGACCTGCCCAGCGTCATCGACATGGAGACCATCCGCGCGGCCGGCGTGCGCATCGGCGCCGATCCGCTGGGCGGCGCGGCCGTCGCCTACTGGGGCGCCATCGCCGAACGCCACAAGCTGAACCTCACGGTCGTCAGCGAGACCGTCGACCCGCGCTGGGCGTTCATGCCGCTCGACACCGACGGCAAGATCCGCATGGACTGCTCGTCCGCCAGCGCCATGGCCAACCTGATCGAGATCATGAAGGGCGGCGCGGCCTATGACGTCGCCACCGGCAACGACGCCGACGCCGACCGCCATGGCATCGTCACGCCCGACGGCGGGCTGATGAACCCCAACCACTACCTGGCCGCGGCGATCTCCTACCTGTTCACCCACCGTCCGGGCTGGGGCGCGGATGTCGCCGTCGGCAAGACCCTGGTCTCGTCGTCGATGATCGACCGCGTGGTCTCAGGGCTGGGTCGCCGCCTGCTCGAGGTGCCGGTGGGCTTCAAATATTTCGTGCCCGGCCTGCTGGACGGCTCGGTCGGCTTCGGCGGCGAGGAGTCGGCCGGCGCCGCCTTCCTGCGCCACGACGGCAGCGTTTGGACCACCGACAAGGACGGCCTTCAGCTGGCCCTGCTGGCCGCCGAGATCCAGGCCAAGACGGGGAAGAGCGCCAGCCAGCTCTACGCCGACCTGACGGCAAAGTACGACGCCCCGGCCTATGCCCGCGTCGATGCTCCGGCGACCCGCGAGGAGAAAGCCCGCCTGGGCAAGCTCAGCCCCGCCGACGTCACCGCGACGACCCTGGCCGGCGAGGACATCACCGCCATCCTGACCAACGCCCCCGGCAATGGCGAGGCGATCGGCGGCCTGAAGGTCTGCACCCAGAACGCCTGGTTCGCCGCCCGGCCGTCCGGCACCGAGGACGTCTACAAGGTCTATGCGGAGTCATTCCGGGGTCCCGATCACCTCAAGCAGGTGCAGGCCGAGGCCCGCGAGGTCGTGGCCGGCGCGCTGGCGGGGTAGCCCTCCGTCCCCGCACGGTTTATACGCGCGGCCATGTTTGAAGGCCTCTCCCCCCTCGCCCGCGAAGCCCGCTCCTGGCCGTTCGAGCAGGCGCGCGCCACCATCGCCCGCGTCCTGCGCGTGCGCCTCCCCGATCGCGCCGATCAGGAGGCCGCCAAAGCCCTGATCGACGCCGGCAAGGCGGACGAGGCGGTGAAAGCCTATCCGGCGCTGGCCAAGGCCGTGATCTTCGAGACCGGCTACGGTCCGTCGGGCCTGCCGCACCTGGGCACGTTCGGTGAAGTCGCGCGCACCACCATGGTGCGCCAAGCCTTCCGCGCGCTGGTCGACGACCATATCCCGACCCGCCTGATCGCCTTCAGCGATGACATGGACGGCCTGCGCAAGGTTCCCGACAACATCGAGAACAAGCAGCCGCTGATCGAGGACCTGGGCAAGCCGCTGACCGTCGTCCGCGACCCGTTCGGCACCCATGACAGCTTCGGCGCCCACAACAACGCCCGCCTGCGCGCGTTCCTGGACGGCTTCGGCTTCGAGTACGAGTTCGTCTCGTCGACCGACTGCTACAAGGGCGGCCTGTTCGACGCGACCCTGCTGACGGCGCTCGAGCGCTTCGACGCCATCCAGAAGGTCATGCTGCCGACCCTGGGCGAAGAGCGCCGCGCCACCTATTCGCCGTTCCTCCCGGTCAGCCCCACCACCGGCAAGGTGCTGCAGGTCCCGACCCTGGAGCGCAATGTCGAAAAGGGCACGATCGTCTTCGAGGACGAGGACGGCTCCAAGGTCGAGGTCCCGGTCACCGGCGGCCACGTGAAGATGCAGTGGAAGCCCGACTGGGCCATGCGCTGGACCGCGCTCGGCGTCGACTACGAGATGTCGGGCAAGGACCTGATCGACTCGGTCAAGGCCTCGGGCGCGATCTGCAAGGCGCTGGGCGGGGTGCCGCCGGAAGGCTTCAACTACGAGCTCTTCTTGGACGAGAACAACCAGAAGATCTCCAAGTCCAAGGGCAACGGCCTGTCGATGGAGGACTGGCTGCGCTACGGCGCGCCCGAGAGCCTGTCGTACTACATGTTCCAGAGCCCCAAGTCGGCCAAGAAGCTCTATTTCGACGTCATCCCCAAGGCGACGGACGAATATCTGCAGCAGCTGGACGCCTATGGTCGCCAGGAGCCGGCCAAGCAGCTGGACAACCCGGTGTGGCACATCCACGCTGGCAAGCCGCCGGAGCAGGGTTCGCCCGTCTCGTTCAGCCTGATGCTGAACCTGGTGTCGGCCGCCGACGCCTCGACCAAGGAAATCCTCTGGGGCTTCCTGTCGCGCTACATCCCGGGCGCCTCGCCGGAAACCCAGCCGCTGCTGGACCGCCTGGCCGGCTACGCGATCAACTACTACGAGGACTTCGTCAAACCGACGAAGACCTTCCGCGCCCCGACCGACCAGGAGCGCGCCGCGATGCTGGATCTGCTGGCCAAGCTGAAGGCCATGCCGGCCGACGCCCCGGACGCCGAGCTGATCCAGAACGAGGTGTTCGAGGTCGGCAAGACCCACGGCTTCGACCCGCTGCGCGCCTGGTTCCAGGCGTTGTACGAAGTGCTGCTGGGCCAGAGCCAGGGCCCGCGCTTCGGTTCCTTCGCGGCCATCTTCGGCATCGACCGTACGATCGCCCTGATCGAAGAGAAGTTGGGCTGATCTTCGAGGTTTCCCTCTCCCCTTGCGGGAGAGGGTGGCCCACGCAGTGGGTCGGGTGAGGGGTCGCGCGGCGGACCCGGCTATCAACCCCTCATCCGTCAGCTTTGCTGACACCTTCTCCCGCAAGGGGAGAAGGAGAAACCCGCGACGGATGAATCCTCGCGACCTGCGACACCATGTCTCCGCAAATGAACGAAGTCTGAATTCGCTATTAAGGGTCCGCCCACCTTTCGGAGTCTAGGATCGGACCATCAGAACCAAGATTAGTCATCAAGGTTATTCCAATGGCTTCGTTCACGCTTCGCCCTACCGACCGCACCGAATTCGATTCCTTGCTGGGCGGCATCGTCCAACAGTTCCCCGATGCTCACGTCGAGGCCGCGCATAACGATACCTGGGCGTCCTATCGCCTGGACGTGTCGTGCGAGGATCCGTCGGCCGGTCCGCTGATCGCCTGGCTGCTCGACACCCACGCCAGCTGCCCGCGCACCTAAACGATCTGTCGAGGGTCGGCCCTACTGGCTGACCCAGACGATCCGAGCGATCCAGGCGACCTCGTCCCGCGACAGCAGGCGATCGTCGCCGGACCGGCTAAACGGCAGAAGCTCGATCGTCCTGGCCGTCACCCGGCCCAACTCCCGCACCAGAACCTCGCCCGCACTCGTCCTCGCCACCACGCGGTCGCCCTTGCGCGGCTCGACGGTGGGCGAGACCAGCAGCCGGTCGCCGTCGCGATAGACCGGCGCCAGCGCCGTCCCCGACACCTCCAGCGCGAAGAGGCCCTCGCCCAGATCCGGCGCGGAAACCTCGTCCCAGCCGGCGCCGACCGGCATTCCCGCGTCGTCGAAGAAACCGTCCCGTCCCGCCTGGTCCAGCGCAATCAGCGGCGCGCCACGCCGCCCCGGCGTGCGCACTGGCGCCTGCTCGGTCAGGGCCGCGAATTCCGAAAAATTGACCCCCGTCGCCTCCAGCAGCTTGGCCAGGCTCTCGGTCGAGGGCCAGCGTGGCCGGCTGTCGGGCTCGGTGGAGCCGCGCTTGGAGCGATTGAAGCTGGTCGGATCCAGGCCCGCCATCCGGGCCATGGCCGAAGGCGTCATATCGAAGCGCTCGGCCAGGGCGTCGATCGCCCGCCAGATTTCGCCGTGAGACAGGGTCGCCATCGGCGTCCTCCTCCTGGGTCGGCCTTCGGCAAGGAAAATACGCCGCGCAACCTAGGAAAGTAAACCTATCGGCTGCGAACAAGTTGACGTTTACGTAAGCGTTGACGGTCGCCCGATATCGGGTTTAGGGTGATCGTCGATAACCAAGCGGCCCGGCCGCAGTAGCCGGGCCCAATTTCCGGGAGGTTTCAACCCATGGCCGACCTGCGACGCCCCGAGCGGACCTTTACGATCCGCCAGCTCTGCAACGAATTTAAGGCTACCCCACGCGCCCTGCGCTTCTACGAGGACAAGGGCCTGCTGAATCCGGCCCGCGAGGGCCTGAACCGCGTCTATTCCCACAAGGACCGCGTCCGCCTGCAGCTGATCCTGCGCGGCAAGCGCGTGGGCCTGTCGCTGACCGAGATCCGCGAACTGCTGGACCTCTATGACGAGAACGACGAGGGCGCGGCGCAGATGGCCCGTTCGCTGAAGAAGTTCCGCGAACGCGCCAACGCTCTCGAGCAGCAGCGCGAAGACATCGACAATGCCCTGATCGAGCTGCGCGAGGCCTGCAACCGCCTTGAAAAGCGCCTCGCCGAGATCCGCCCCGACCTGCTGCCCCGCGCGGCCGACTACGAGCAGGTGCTGCGCGCCCGCCTGGACGGTCACGCCGAAGCGATGCTGGGCAAGTAAGACCTTCGCGACGCCCTCTTACGTGCAAGACGCGCGGCAGAGGGCGGACGCACATCCGTTCCTCCTCCCGATCCTAGCCAGGACCGTTTCATGACCTACCAGCCGCCCGTTCGCGATCACGCGTTCATCCTGCGCGACGTGCTCAACATCGATCAACACGGCGATCTGCCCGGCTTCTCGGACGCGCCGTTCGACGTCGTCGAGCAGATCCTGGACGCCGCCGCCCAGTTCACCGGCGAGGTGCTGGCCCCGCTGAACACGGTCGGCGACAAGAACGGCTGCAAGCTGGATCCGGTCACCAACGTCGTCACCACCCCGCCGGGCTTCAAGGACGCCTACAAGCAGCTGTGCGAAGGCGGCTGGACCGGCCTGGGGTCGGACCCGGCCTATGGCGGCCAAGGCCTGCCGCACGTCGTCAACCTGGCCTTCAGCGAGATGTCGAGCTCGGCCAACATGGCGTTCTCGATGTATCCGGGTCTGGCGCATGGCGCTTACTCCGCCATCCACACGGGCGGCACGGACGCGCAGAAGCAGACCTATCTGCCCAAGATGGTGACCGGCGAATGGACCGGCACCATGAACCTGACCGAGCCGCACTGCGGCACGGACCTCGGTTTGCTGCGAACCAAGGCGGTCCCGCAGGCCGACGGCAGCTACAAGATCACCGGCCAGAAGATCTGGATCAGCGCCGGCGAGCACGACATGTCGGACAACATCGTCCACCTGGTGCTCGCCCGCATCGAAGGCGCCCCGGCCGGCGTGAAGGGCATCAGCCTGTTCATCGTGCCGAAGTTCTTCCCCAAGGCCGACGGCTCGGTCGGCGACCGTAACCAGGGCGTCAAGTGCGTCGGCCTGGAAGAGAAGATGGGCATCCACGGCAACGCCACCTGCGTCATGCAGTATGACGACGCCGAGGGCTATCTGATCGGCGAGGAGAATTCGGGCCTCAGGATCATGTTCGTCATGATGAACGAAGCCCGCCTGGGCGTCGGCATGCAGGGCGTGGCCCAGGGCGAGGCCGCCTACCAGGCCGCCGTCGCCTTCGCCAAGGACCGCCTGCAAGGTCGTTCGCTGACGGGCCCGAAGAACGCCGACGGCCCGGCCGACCCGATCATCGTCCACCCGGACGTCCGCCGCATGCTGCTGGAGAGCAAGGCCCTGATCGAAGGCGGCCGCGCCTTCCTGTTCTGGACCGCCCTGCACGGCGACCTGTCGCACGTCCACCCGGACGCCGCGGTCCGTGAAAAGTCGTCGGACTACATGGGCCTGATGACGCCGGTGCTGAAAGGCTACCTGACCGACAAGGGCTTCCAGGTCTGCTCGAACGCGGTGCAGGTGCACGGCGGCAGCGGCTTCACCGAGCACTTCCCGGTCAGCCAGTTCATGCGCGATTGCCGCATCGCCCTGATCTACGAAGGCACCAACGGCGTCCAGGCGCTGGACCTGGTCGGCCGCAAGCTGGCCGCCAAGGGCGGTCGCGCGGTCATGACCTTCTTCCAGGAAGTCGATCAGTTCATCGGCGAGAACGACGCCGACGCCGAGCTGAAGCCCTTCATCGACGCCCTGTCGGGCGTGAAGGCCCAGCTGCAGGACGGCACCCTGTGGCTGATGCAGAACGGCCTGCAGAACCCCGACAACGCCGGCGCGGCCTCGACCGACTACATGCACCTCTTCGGCCTGACGGGCCTGGCGTACATGTGGGCGCTGATGGCCAAGGCGGCCAACGCCAGGATCGCGGCCGGCTCGTCCGACCCGTTCTTCACGACCAAGCTGGTCACCGGCCGCTATTTCATCGAACGCATCTTGCCTGACGCCGGGGCACACCTGGCCAAGCTGAAGACCGGCTCGGCGACCCTGATGACCCTGCCCGCGGAGGCCTTCTGATCATGAGCGTGCTCAACGTCGAAAAACCCGCCTTCATGGCCGAAGAGGACATCGCGATCTTCGAGGACGCGGTGGGCAAGTTCTTCGATGAGCACGCGCCTGAGGCGACGGTCGCGAAATGGCGCAAGAACCACTGCGTCGATCGCGACATGTGGACCAAGGCGGGGGAGGCCGGCTTGCTGGGCCTCTCCACGCCCGACCAATACGGCGGGGCCGGCGGCGACTATCGGCACGAGGTCGTGCTGATGGAACAGCTGGGCCTGAAGGGCGTCGACGGCTTCGGCGCCAGCCTGCACAACGCCATCGTCATGCCGTACATCTTCCACTACGGCACGGAAGAGCAGAAGCAGCGCTGGCTGCCGCGCCTGGCCACCGGCGAACTGGTCGGCGCCATCGCCATGACCGAGCCGGGCGCCGGCTCCGACCTGCAAGGCATCAAGACCACCGCCAAGAAGTCCGGCAACGGCTACGTCATCAACGGCTCCAAGACCTTCATCACCAATGGCCAGACGGCCAATCTGATCATCGTCGTCGCCAAGACCGACCCGACCGGAGGCGCTCGCGGCACCTCGTTGATGATCGTCGAGACCGACGGAACCGAAGGCTTCGAGCGCGGCCGCAACCTCGACAAGCTGGGCCACGAGGCCCAAGACACCTCTGAGCTCTTCTTCAACGACGTGAAGGTGCCGACCGAGAACCTGCTCGGGACCGACGAGGGCCAGGGCTTCTTCCAGCTGATGGGTCAGCTGCCGCAGGAGCGGCTGAACATCGCCGTGCAGGGCATGGCGACGATCGAGCGCGCCCTGGAGCTGACCATCGACTACGTCAAGCAGCGCCAGGCCTTCGGCAAGGCGATCATCGACTTCCAGAACACCCAGTTCGTCCTGGCCGAATGCAAGACCGAGGCGACCGTCGCCAAGGTCTTCGTCAACCACTGCATCGGCCAGCACCTGGAGGGCAAGCTCGACGCCGCCACGGCCTCGATGGCCAAGTACTGGGTCAGCGACCTGGAGAACAAGATCGTCGACCGCTGCCTGCAACTGTTCGGCGGCTATGGCTTCATGAACGAGTACCCGATCGCGCGCATGTACAAGGACAGCCGCATCCAGCGCATCTACGGCGGCACCAACGAGATCATGAAACTCCTGATCGCGAGGACGCTGTGATCGTACTTTCTCTGATCGCGCTGCTGGCCGGCCCCGCCGCCGCGGAAGACCGCTCGGCCGTCGTCTGCGTGCGCGCCGTTCAGGGGCCTCGCCCCCTCACCTATTCCGGCGAACTGGTCGGCAAGCGGCCCCTGCCGGGCGCGTTCAAGCTGCCCCTGACGCCGGCCGGCAAGGACATCTGCCAGACCCTGCTGCGCTCCAAGATCGCCGAGTGGAAGCTGGAGGTCACGACCTCGGGCTTCACCGCCTGCTCGCTGCCGCCGCCGACCTTCGGCAAGCGCGTCTACTACCGCGCCAAGGCCGCCGCCAGCGGCCTCAAGTGCGAGCCCATCGGGACCTATCCGATCGGCAACTGGAAACAATAGGCCGGGCCCACAGCCCGCTTTCAACGACACGAACATCGCTTCGCAGGAAGGAGCCATTCCATGGCTGACGCTTACATCTTCGACGCCGTGCGCACCCCGCGCGGCAAGGGCAAGAAGGACGGATCTCTGCACGAGATCACCGCCCTGTCGCTGGCCAGCCAGGTCCTGGAAGCCATCCGCGACCGCAACAACCTGGACACCTCCAAGGTCGACGACGTCGTCCTGGGCTGCGTCGCGCCCGTCGGCGAACAAGGCAGCGACATCGCCCGCACCGCCGTCCTGACCGCCGACTACGCCGAGAGCGTCGCCGGCGTGCAGATCAACCGCTTCTGCGCCTCGGGCCTGGAAGCCGTGAACATGGCCGTGGCCAAGGTCGCTTCGGGTGAAGCCCAGCTGGCCATCGGCGGCGGCGTCGAGAGCATGAGCCGCGTGCCCATGGGCAGCGACGGCGGCGCCTGGCCGACCGACCCGTCCTCGGCCTTCAAGACCTATTTCGCCCCGCAAGGCGTCTCGGCCGACCTGATCGCCACCCTGTACGGCTTCAGCCGCGACGACGTCGACGCCTATGCCGTCGAGAGCCAGAAGCGCGCTGCCGCCGCCTGGGCCGATGGCCGCTTCAAGAAGTCGGTCGTGGGTGTGAAGGACCAGCTGGGCATCACCATCCTGGACCATGACGAGACCGTCCGCGGCTCGACCACCATGCAGACCCTGGCCTCGCTGAACCCGTCGTTCACGGGCATGGGCGAGATGGCCTTCGACGCGGTGGTGCAGCAGCGTTATCCGCAGGTCGAGAAGGTCAACCACGTCCACCACGCCGGCAACAGCTCGGGCATCGTCGACGGCGCCGCCGGCGTCCTGATCGGCACCAAGGAAATGGGCGAGGCCCTGGGCCTGAAGGCTCGCGCCCGCATCAAGGGCGCGGCCTCGATCGGCTCGGAACCCTCGATCATGCTGACCGGCCCGTCGCTGGTCACCGAGAAGCTGCTCAAGAAGCTGGGCATGGAGGTCAACGACATCGACCTCTACGAGCTGAACGAAGCCTTCGCCTCGGTCGTACTGCGCATGATGCAGGCCCTGGATATCCCGCACGAGAAGATGAACGTGAACGGCGGCGCCATCGCCATGGGCCACCCGCTGGGCGCCACCGGCGCGATGATCCTGGGCACGGTCCTGGACGAGCTGGAGCGCTCGGACAAGGAAACCGCCCTGATCACCCTGTGCGTCGGCGCCGGCATGGGCACCGCCACCGTCATCGAACGCGTCTAAGACTTAAGGACCTGACTCCTATGGAAAACTTCAAGATCGAGGTCGATTCCGACGGCGTGGCCCTGGTCACCTTCGACGTGCCCGGCCGCTCGATGAACACCCTGACCGCTTCGGTCATCAAGGAAATCGGCGACGTCGTCGAACGCATCAAGACCGACGAAGCCATCAAGGGCGCGGTCATCACCTCGGGCAAGACGACCGGCTTCTGCGCCGGCGCCGACCTGGGTGAACTGGGTGGCTCGGGCGGTCTGGGCGGCGGCAAGCCGGGCGAAGAAGGTCTGAAGGCTGCCTTCGAAGCCGGCTTCGCGCTCAACAAGGCGTTCCGCGCCCTGGAAACTTGCGGCAAGCCGGTGGCCGCGGCCATCAATGGCCTGGCCATGGGCGGCGGCCTGGAGATCACCCTGGCCTGCCACTACCGCGTGGTTGCCGACAATCCGAAGATCCAGCTCGCTTTGCCGGAAGCCAAGGTCGGCCTGCTGCCGGGCGCCGGCGGCACGCAACGCCTGCCGCGCCTGATGGGCGTGATGGCCGCCGCGCCGTACCTGCTGGAAGGCAAGTCGATGAAGCCGGCCGAGGCCCTGGCCAACAAGGTCGTGCACGAGGTCGTCCCGGCCGGGACCGAGGTCGAGGCCGCCAAGACCTGGGTCAAGACCAAGGGCGACCCGGTCGCGCCTTGGGACAAGAAGGAGTTCAAGCTCCCGGGCGGCGGTCCCTACACCCCGACCGGCAGCCAGGTCTTCATCATGGGCAACGCCATGCTGCGCAAGCAGACCTACGGCAACTATCCCGCCCAGCTGAACATCCTGAAGGCGGTCTATGAAGGCACGCAGGTGCCGTTCGACGCGGCCATCCGCATCGAGACCCGCTACTTCCTGAAGACGATGATGTCGCCGCAGGCCAAGGGCATGATCCGCACCCTGTTCCTCAGCCTCCAAGAGCTGGGCAAGGGCTCGGGCCGTCCGGCCAACGTGCCGCCGTCGGAAGCCAAGAAGGTCGCCGTGCTGGGCGCCGGCATGATGGGCGCGGGCATCGCCTACGTCCAAGCCATGGCCGGCATCGAGACCGTCCTGATCGACCAAAGCCAGGAAGCCGCCGACAAGGGCAAGGGCTATGCCGAAGGCCTGGTCAAGAAGGCCGTCTCGCGCGGCAAGCTGACGGCCGAGAAGGGCGAGGCCATCCTGGCCCTGATCCACCCGACCGCCGACTACGATCAGGTCAAGGGCAGCGACCTCGTCATCGAGGCCGTGTTCGAGAACCGCGAAGTGAAGGCCGGCGTCACCAAGCTCGCCGAAGCCCAGCTGGCCGAGGACGCCATCTTCGGCTCCAACACCTCGACCCTGCCGATCACCGGCCTGGCCAAGGCGTCCGTGCATCCGAAGAACTTCATCGGCATCCACTTCTTCTCGCCGGTCGACAAGATGGGCCTGGTCGAGATCATCATGGGCGAGGAGACCAGCCAGGAAGCCCTGGCCAAGTCGATCGACTATGTCCTGAAGATCAAGAAGACCCCGATCGTCGTCAACGACAGCCGTGGTTTCTACACCAGCCGCTGCTTCGGCACCTTCGTGCAGGAAGGCCTGGAGATGATGGCCGAGGGCATCGCGCCCGCCATCATCGACAATGTCGGCCGCGCCACGGGCATGCCGCGCGGCCCGCTGGAGATGAACGACGACGTCGCTCTGGACCTCTCCTACAAGATCGGCGAGCAGACCAAGAAGGACCTCGGCGACAAGTACGAAGAGCGTCCGTTCGCCCCCGTCCTGGAGAAGATGGTCGTCGAGCTGGGCCGCCTGGGCCGCAAGAACGGCAAGGGCTTCTACGATTATCCGGAGAACGGCCAGAAGACGATCTGGAAGGGTCTCGCCGACCTGATGCCGGTGACGACCACGGAAGCCGACCAGACGCTGATCCAGGAGATCCGCACCCGCCTGCTGTACCGCCAGGCCGTCGAAGCCGCCCGCTGCTTCGAGGAAGGCGTCATCACCGATCCGCGTGAAGCCGATGTCGGCGCCATCCTGGGCTGGGGCTTCGCGCCCTGGACCGGCGGCCCGATCAGCCTGATCGACGGCGTCGGCGCCAAGGCCTTCGTCGAGACCTGCGATCGCCTGGCCCAGCAGTACGGCAAACGCTTCGCCCCGCCGGCCCTGCTGCGCGAGATGGCCGAAAAGGGCGAGACCTTCTATGGCCGCTTCGGCGTCAAGGCGAAGGCGGCGGCGTAAAGCCAGCCCCTGACCGCTGACCAAAGAGAAGGCCCGGTGGAAACACCGGGCCTTTTTCTTGTCCGAAACGGCCGTGCTTGCACCGCACCCCGCGCGTACCGACCTCTCCGGCGTGACGGAGTAGCGACATTGGGCATGGCGATCGCCAACGATTCGTGGCGACGGCCCCATCGGCGGGATCTGGCGATCCTGGCGCTGATCCTGGCGACCCATGCGCTGGTGCTGCTGGCCCTGGTCTCCGGCGCGCACTGGATGCCCCAGCTGGTCGAGCCTCCGATTATCGAAGCCGAACTGCTCGATGCGCCCTCGCCGCGAGCGGAAACGCCAAAGGCCGCTCCCACGACGCCGGCGCCTGTTCGCCCCAGCGCCGCTCCGCCACCGCTTGCCGCTATCCCGGCGCCGCCCGTGGCTGCCAGACCCTCAGGCCCGCCGGCCATCGTCGCCCCGCCCGGCTTCACGGCCCGCAAGCTGGTCGAGCAGAGCGACCAGACCCGCGACAGCCTGCGCGAAAGCCTCGGTTGCCGACACGAGAAGACCGTCGCCCTGAACCGGGACCAGAAAGCCGCTTGCGCCGAGGCCGACGGCCAGCGCTCGCGCACCGCCCCGATGTACGCGGCCATCGATCCGGACAAGAAAGCCGCCTTCGACGGCGACTGCGCCAAGGACGACGACTGGTGCCTCTACCGCACCGGCAAGGGCCCCTATCCGGGCATCTTCGCCCTGGGCAAGAAGAAGAAACGCAAGGGCTGGGACGACTAGCTCTTGCTCACGTCCATGCCCAGCGTGGGGCCGATGCCGTCCGGATGGTCGCCGAAGTAACTGCCGCCCCGATCGCGAGCCACCTTCTCCAGCCGGCTGCGGAACGCGTCGTCCAACTGCAAGGTCGGCGCATCCTCCGGGTCCTCACCCTCGTCGAGCGGGATCGACGCGGCGATCACCTGCCGCAACCGCTCCCCGAACCGCTCGTCATCGGCCGAACCCTGCTCGGGCGGCGAATCGAGGAAGGTCATCACCTCTTCGAGGGCGGTGTCGTTGTCGACGGACTTGGCCATGGGAAACTCCTTCGACAGACGAACGGAGCCGTCGCGTCGAGAGTTCCGGATTTCGAAAGGAGGAGAAGAAAGTGGTGCCGCTTAGGTGACTCGAACACCTGACCCCATCATTACGAATGATGTGCTCTACCAGCTGAGCTAAAGCGGCCCACGTCGCTTCGGACCGGGGTCCGACCGCGAGGAGCGCCTACTTAGCGGTACGCGAGCCACTTGCCAAGCGTCGTCTTGCACCAGAATTGCGTCTTGGCGCCGGACCGCCTTCCGGAGGCTCGGAAATCGGCGGTGCGTCGAAGATTCCAGGGTCGTCCGGAATGGGGATCATGGGTCCGCCGGTCTCGGCCGCGCGCATGAATGGCGTCGATTCGGCGTAGTCCGAATAGGCCGAGGGGATCTCGGGCAGGTCGTTCATCGTCCGCTCGCGCCGCTCGTGGCGCGGATGGATCAGCTGGCCGGTCTCGGCATAGCTGGACGCCAGGCGGGCCCAGTCCTCACGCTGGTAGGCGAAGGCGCGGCCTTCGGGGTCCAGGTCCGACCAGTCGGGCTCCTGCGGGGCCTCGACGCCGCGGGCGATCCAGGCGCGGGCCTCGTCGGCGTCGCTGTTGGCGGCGGCGACACGGGCCATCAGGCCGGCGAAGCGGGCGGTCGGGGCTTCCTGGTCCAGCAGGCGGGCGGCAGCGCGGGCGGCGATGGGGTCGCCGCCGATCAGGGCGCTCTCGACCCGCAGCATGCGGCTCTCGCGGGCCTCGGGCTTCATGGCGGCCAGGGCGGCCAGGCGCTGGGCGCGGGCCTTGGGCAGCTCGTTGGTCTTCAGGTCGCGATAGGCCAGCCACAGGGCCGGGTGCGGCTCGGCCTTCCAGGCGGCCTCGATCAGCTGGCCGGCCTTGGCGACCTTGCCGTCGTCGGCCAGCAGGCGGGCGGCCATGACGACGCCCGGCGCGAAGTCGGGCTTGAGCTTCACTGATTGGGTCGCGAAGTCCAGCGCCTGGGCGCGGGCCTTCGGATCGTGGGACTCTTCGAGACTCGCCGCCGAAGCGGCCAGCAGCGCCGCGCGGCTGCGCTCGGCCACGGCCGGTGAGACGATCTTGCGCTCCAGGGCGCCTTGAACCAGGTCCAGCGCCGCGGCCCAGTCGCCGGCTTCCAGACGCGCTTCCAGCAAGGCGCGCCAGGCCCAGCGGGCGGTACGGGCCAGGCCGTAGGCGGTCTCGGCATGACGGACGGCGGTCGCCTTGTCGCCTTCGGCTTGGGCGGCTTGCATCAGGCCGCGCAGGCCGGCCAGGCGCATCTCGGGAAAGCCCAGCATGGCGTTGTAGGCGCTCTTGGCCGCGCCACGATCGCCGGCGGCCTCGGCGGCCTGGGCGGCCAGCACGCGAACCAGGGCCGGGGCGTCCTCGGCCAGTTCGGCAGACTTCTGGGCCAGGCGGCGGGCTTCTGAGCCATCACCAGCCGCAACGGCCAGGAAACCGCGCGACAGGGCCTCGATCGCCTGCTTGCGCTTGGCCTCGGCGCGGGCGCGGGCGGCGCGGCGGGGGGCCTCGACGATCCAAATAATCCCGCGCCACAGCAGGGTGAACAGCAGGGCCGAAAACAGGGTCAGCAGAGCCGCGGTGGCGGCGGTCATTTCGATGCGCCAGCCCATCCAGTCCAGCATGGCGCGGCCAGGCTCGCCGGTCAGGGCCAGGACCCCGACCGCGACGGCGGCGACCAGGAAGAGGGCGAAGGCGACGCGTGTCATGGCGCCGTCCGCGAGACGCGCGACAGGCCAGCCAGGGCGTCGGCGCGTATGGCGGCGACGTGACGGTCGATCTCGATGCGGCGGCCGGCGGCGTTGAACCACGGGGCCAGCACCTCACGGGCCGGATCCGGCAAGGCGTCCAGCGCCTGGACCGCGCCCTCGATGTCGCCGTCATCCAACAGGGCCTGGGCGCGGGCCAGCATGGCGTCGGGCGTCGCGCCCTTGGTCGAGCCGACATGGCGGATCGAGACGATGCTGGCAAGCGCGTAGCGGATCCGCGAGAAAAGGTCGGCGTCCGGGCCGGGATTACGGGCGGCGCTGGCGGCGCGGCCGGCCAGGTTGCCGAACTGGATAGCCAGGCCCGCGCGGGTCGGAGCCCCGCGCTCGGACAGACTCTCCAGGGCGCGCAGGTCGGGCGACGGCGACAGCACGCGCTGCAGGCCGGCCAGTTCCTGGCCGAACGGGCGCGAGGTCTCGGCGGCCTCGGCCAGGGCCGAAACGGCCAGGGCGGCGACAGCGGCGTCGGTGACGCTCTTCTGACCGCTTTCCAGCGCGGTGATTCGGCCGTCCAGGCGCTCGACATCGGCGGCGGGCGGGGCGACGGCCGTGTCGCCATTCTCGACCGGCAGGGCCGAGCCGGAAGCGACACGATCAGCGACCGGACGCGCGCTGGGCGCGGCCAAGACCGCGCCGTCGGCCGGCTTGTCCTTGGACTTGAACAGGCTCGGGCCGTAGTGGGCGACGCCGGCGCCCAGGGCGATGCACAGCACGCACAGCGCCAGCCACAGCCACACGCCCGGTCCCATCACCCGTCGGCGGGCATAGAGCGCCGGATCGCTGGGCGCGACGATTTCAGCGGGATCGGGAGCGGCGTTCATGGCGTCCATTGGTGCCCCACACGGCCGCGCCGCGCAACGTCGCGCTTAAGCTGTAAGCAGGTCCAGCAGCGCGGTTTCGTCCGGACGCGGCGCGAAGGTCACAGACCCCGGTTCGACGAGATCCCGCAGGGGCTGGGCGACGGCCTCGGAAAGGCACAGCGCACGCAGATGCGGCGTGGGCTTTTCGCTCAGGACCTTGGCCAGGATCCGCGCCCCGCGCGGCGAGTGGACAAGCGCCGTGAGCGGAGCATCCAGCCGCGCCAGGGTCTCGTCGGACGGGGCGCGCTCCAGCGTCTCGTAGACAGCCACGCCCTTCGCCATCACCCCACAGCCGCGCAGCATGCCGACGAGGTCGCCAGCGGGCTCCTTGGCGCCGGCCCACAGCACCGGTCCAGCGGCCCCGGCGGCGACCAGGTCGCACAGGTCCTCGACATCCCCGTCGGCGCTGGAGACAGACACGAACCCCTGCCCTTCCGCCGCCCGCGCGGTGGCTCGGCCGACCGCGAAGACCGGCAGGCCGCGTTCGTCCGACAGTCGCGCGAAAGCCTCGACGCCGTTGGCGCTGGTGAAGGCCAGGGCGGCGATGTGGGAGAGGTCGATCTGGGCGTCCAAAGTCTCGACGACCAGCAGCGGATCGACGATGGCTTCAAAACCCAGGGCCCGCACGCGCTCGGCCGTGGCCAGGGCGCCGGGACGAGCGCGGGTGATCCAGACCGGCGCGCCCGTTTCCATCGCCTATTCCGGCAACAGGATGGCGTCGCCGCCTTCGATACGGATCTCGGCGCCGAGCTTCAGGCCCAGCTCGCGGGCCTCGTCGATGTCGTTCGCGCCCGACAGGGTCGTCTCGCCGTGGCGGCGGAAGCGTTGGGCGCCGTCCGGCGTCAAGGCCTCGACGATCATGGTCAGGCGCGTCCCGTCCAGCACCGCACGAGCGCCGATGGCGGTGCGGCACGAACCTTCCAGGGCGTAGAGCGCCCCACGCTCGGCGGCGACGGCGATCGTGGTCTGGCGGCAGCTGACGGCCTGGAGCCACGGTGCGTGGGCGTCTTCCAGGCGAGTCTCGATGACCAGGGCGCCCTGGCCCGGCGCGGGCGGGGCGGCGTCAGGGTCTAGCCAGCTGCGGGTGATGTGACCCAGGCCCAGGCGGTTCAGGCCCGACTGGGCCAGCAGGATGGCGTCGGCCTCGCCGCGCTCCAGCTTGGCCAGGCGGGTGTCGACATTGCCCCGCAGCATGACGATCTCGAGATCCGGCCGCACGTGCAGGGCCTGGGCCTGGCGGCGCAAGCTGGCGGTGCCCAGGCGCGCGCCCTTGGGCAGGTCCTCCAGCCGCTCGGCGACATGGCTGATGAAGGCGTCGCGGGGATCTTCGCGTTCCGGCGTCGCGGCCAGGATCAGGCCCGGCGGCAGTTCAGCCGGCATGTCCTTCAGCGAGTGGACGGCGCAATCGATGCGGCCATCCAGCAGGGCTTCCTCGATCTCCTTGGTGAAGAGGCCCTTGCCGCCGATCTCCATCAGGCGGCGGTCCTGGATGCGGTCGCCGCTGGTGACGATCGGGATCAGCGGGGCGGCGGCCTCGATCTCTTCCTTCGAGGCGCCCTGCGGCACGCCCAGCGCGTGCGCGATCCGCGCCTGCATCAGCCCCGACTGGGCCAGGGAGAGCTTGGAGCCGCGCGCGCCGATGCGGATGGGAGGTTGCCGGGACACGGTCGGAACGTTACCTGCGGAGACGAGATTTCATCTTCGCTGCTACAGGAGCGGCGGGAAGCCCGCAAGAAATGACCACCCTTAAGCCCTCGGCGCTCACCATCCTCGGCCTGGAGACCAGCTGCGACGAGACCGCGGCCTCGGTCGTGCGCCGTGAGGCGGACGGGACGGTCACGGTGCTGTCCTCGATCATCGGCACCCAGTTCGAGCAGCACGCGCCGTTCGGCGGCGTGGTGCCCGAGATCGCCGCCCGCGCCCATGTCGAGGCGATCGACGCCATCGCCGCCGAGGCCATCCGCGCCTCGGGCGTCTCTTTCGACCAGTTGGACGGCGTAGCCGCCACGGCCGGTCCGGGCCTCGTGGGCGGCGTGATGGTCGGCCTGGCGTTCGGCAAGGCCGTGTCGCTGGCCCGCGGCGTGCCGCTGGTGGCGGTGAACCACCTGGAAGGCCACGCCGTCTCGGCCCGCCTGGGCGCCGACATCGCCTATCCGTTCCTGCTGCTCTTGGTCTCCGGCGGGCACTGCCAGCTCTTGGAGGTCTCGGGCGTGGGCGCCTGCAAGCGCCTGGGCACCACGATCGACGACGCGGCCGGCGAGGCCTTCGACAAGATCGCCAAGAGCCTGGGCCTGCCCTACCCGGGCGGTCCGGCCCTGGAGAAATTGGCGGTCGGCGGCGACGCGACCCGCTACAGCCTCCCGCGCGCCCTGCTGGGCCGCAAGGACTGCGACTTCTCGTTCTCGGGCCTGAAGACCGCCGCGGCGCGGATCGCCGAGACCCTGACGACCGACGACGAACGCCGCGATCTCGCCGCCGGCGTCCAGTTCGCCATAGCTCGCCAGCTGTCCGAACGGGTCGACCGGGCGATGAAGCTCTACAAAGAAGGGCACGGCGCGGATGAGCTGCGCTTCGTCGTCGCCGGCGGCGTCGCCGCCAATGGCGCGGTGCGCGCGGCGCTGCTGGCCGATTGCGAGAAGAACGGCTTCAGCTTCGCCGCCCCGCCGCTGGCCTATTGCACCGACAACGCCGCCATGATCGCCCTGGCCGGGGCCGAGCGGCTGGCCCTGGGGATCAGCGACGACCTCGACGCCGTCGCCCGCCCGCGCTGGCCGCTGGACGAGGCCGCGGCGCTGGCCAACCCCGCCAACGCCTACGGACGCAAGGGAGCCAAGGCATGACCTTCAAGCATGTAGGCGTTATCGGCGCCGGAGCCTGGGGCACCGCCCTGGCCCAGGTCGCCGCTCGGGCCGGTCTCCAGGTCACGCTGCAGGCCCGCGAGCCCGAGGTGGTGGCGGCGGTCAACGAAAAACACGAGAACGCGGTGTTCCTGCCGGGCATCACGCTGGAGCCCGGCATCAAGGCGGTGACGGACCTGGCCGATCTGTCCGAGTGCGACCTGATCCTGGCGGTCGCCCCGGCCCAGCACCTGCGCGCGGCCCTGACCGCCTTCGCCCCGCACCACAAGGCCAGCGCGCCGGTGGTGCTGTGCTCCAAAGGCGTCGAGCAGGGTTCGCTGAAGCTGATGACCGACGTGGCCGCCGAGAGCCTGCCCGGCGCGCCGATCGCCGTGCTGTCGGGTCCCAGCTTCGCTGGCGAAGTGGCCCGCAACCTGCCGGCCGCCGTCACCCTGGCCTGCGAGGACGAGGCCCTGGGCCGCGCCATCGCCGAGGCCATCGCCATCCCGACCTTCCGCCCCTACACGGCCAATGACCTGATCGGCGCAGAGGCCGGCGGGGCGGTGAAGAACGTCCTGGCCATCGCCTGCGGCATCGTCGAGGGCAAGGGCCTGGGCCGCAACGCCCACGCCACGGTGATCACCCGCGGCTTCGCCGAACTGACCCGCTTGGCCGTCACCCTCGGGGCCAAGCCCGAGACGGTCGCCGGTCTATGCGGCCTGGGCGACCTGGTGCTGACCTGCTCCAGCCCTCAGTCGCGCAACATGAGTGTGGGCCTAGCCCTGGGCCAAGGCCTTACCCTGGAACAGGCCCTGGCCGGCAAGGTCTCGGTGGCCGAAGGCGTCGCCTCGGCTCCGGCCGTCCGCGCCCTGGCCCGCAAGGTCGGGGTCGAGGTGCCGATCTGCGAGGCCGTCGCCGCCATCCTGGCCGGCGAGGTCAAGGTCGACGCCGCCATCGCGGGCCTGCTCTCGCGCCCCCTCAAATCCGAAGCTTAAGGTAAGGACCACCGCATGGCCCTCTTCGTCGTCTACTGCAAGGACAAGCCCGGCGCCCTCGAGACGCGCATGGCGACCCGCCCGACCCACCTCGACTATCTGAACGGCGCGGGCGTGGTGAAGGCCGCCGGCCCGCTGCTGGACGATGCCGGCTCGCCGATCGGTTCGATGCTGATCGTCGAGGCCGAGGACCGCGCCGCCGTGCAGGCCTTCGTCGACAACGATCCCTACACCCTGGCCGGTCTGTTCGAGAGCGTCTCGATCGACGGCTGGCGCGTGGGCGTCGGCTCGATCGGCTGATCCTCTTGCCGCTGTTTGCCCTGCACTGCCTGGACCGACCCGGGACCGAAGACCTGCGCCAGGCCACGCGCCCGGCGCACCTGGACTTCGTGCGCTCGCGGGCCGACTACCGGTTCGGGGCCTATCTGAAGGACGAGGCGGGCGTCATGCGCGGCTCGCTGATGGCGGTCGAGGTCGCCGACTTCGCCGCCGCGCGGGCCTTCTCGGCGGCCGATCCCTATGTGCAGGCGGGCTTGTTCGAGCGGGTCGAGATCCACGAGTGGCCGGTCGGGATCGACGCGGTTCCGGCGTCATGAACCTCGACCGCGAGAACCCCGCCCGCCCGGCCGCCGGCACGGTGCTGTGCGCCCTGGACGAGATCCCCTCGCCCGGCTCGAAGGGCTTCCGATATCGCGAGGGCGACGCGATGTTCGCCGGCTTCGTGGTGCGCAAGGACAGCCTGGTGGTCGGCTATGTCGACAGCTGCCCGCACGCCGGCTGGCCGCTGGCGGGCTTCGCCGGCCGGTACCTGACCCGCGAGAACGACTTGATCCTGTGCGCCGGCCACGCGGCCCTGTTCAAGATCGAGGACGGGGCCTGCGTCGCCGGTCCCTGCCCCAACGAGACGCTGTTTCCCTGGCCCGTCGAGGTCCGCGACGGCCAGATCATCGTCGCTTAAGACCTTTCCCCTACGCTCCGCGCGAACGATTGCGGAGAACCGGTCATGACCGACATGCACTTCGACGCCGAGGCGGTGACCCACCGTGCGGGCTTCGCCAAGCTGCGCTCGCTGACCAAGATCAATCCGCGCCTGGCCCCGAACCTGGCCAAGACCATGCTGGGCGGCCAGCGCGACCCGGCCGTGGTCGACGCCTTCAACGCCCATGCGGAAACCGCCGGCTTCGAGTTCACCTCGACCTGGGCCAGCAACAATATCCCGTTCGTGGCCCCGCTGCTGCGCGACTTCGCCGCCAAGCGCCCCGAGGGCGAGACGATCCGTTACATGGAGATCGGCGCCTATGAGGGCCGGAACTTGGCCTTCATGGACTGGCTGCTGCCCAGCCGCCTGGCGGTCGCCGTCATCGACCCTTGGTTCGACGAGGCCCTGAACCCGGAAGAGAAGTACCACGCCGTCGAGCCGCGCTTCCGCCGCAACATGGCCAAGTGCGGCTTCCGCAGCCTGGACACCCACAAGGGCTTCTCGACCTATGTCCTGCCCCAGATGCTGGAGCGGAACGAGCAGTTCGACCTGATCTATGTCGACGGCAGCCACACGGCCCTGGCCGTGCTGATCGACCTGTGCTTCTGCGCCAGCCTGCTCAGCGTGGGCGGCATGATGGTGCTGGACGACTACTGGCACGACATCAGCGAGATCGGCGGGCCGGGCGTGAAGCAGGCCGTGGACCAGTTCCACGCCGCCTTCGGCCGCTATTTCGAGATCGCCGCCGTTTATCGGCAAGTGGCGCTCGTGAAGACGGCCGAGATCCCCCGATAGCGACGTTATGTCGCTTGTCCGACACGGTTACGGTTAAGACCCGTTAGAGACCTGACACGGCATTCTGCTCCCGATTTTGCGGACCGTCCGCAGGGAGAGATCGACATGGCGTCCTTGGGTCAGAAGGTCATGGGTGCGGCCGCCGGTGCGGCGCTCTTGTGCGCGGCCACGGCCGGCACGGGCCTGTGGGTGGCTATGAGCCTGGATAGCGCGCTGACGCGGTCGGAAGCCTCCGCCAAGATCCTGCGCCTGCACATGCATGCCGACATGATGCACGACGCGCTGCGCGCCGACGTCATGGGCGGGATCATGTCCTCCGATCCGGCCCTGGGCGTCGACCTGAAAGCGGTCCGCGCCGACCTCGCTGAACACACCGAGGCCTTCAAGACCGACATCGCCGAGAGCGCCAAGCTGGCCCAGGACCCGGCGGTCAAGGCCGCCCTGTCCGAGGTCGAGGCCCCGCTCGCCGCCTACATCGCCGCCGCCGGCGAGATCGTTGGCAGCGCCGATACCGACATCCCCGGCGCCCGCGCCAAGCTGCCCGGCTTCGCCCAGCAGTTCTCGGTCCTGGAAGGCAAGATGGAAGAGGCCTCGACCAAGATCGAAGCCGCCGCCGTCCGCGACTCCAAAGCCGCCAAGTCGATGAGCCTGTTGGGCCAAGTGGTGATGGGCGCCCTGCTGGTCGCCGCCGGCCTGTTCGCCGTCGCCCTGATGGTCGCCGCCAAGCGCGGCCTGGTCTCGCCGCTGGTCGCCATCACCCACGCCCTGCGCCGCCTGTCGGCTGGCGACCTGTCGGTGGTGCTGCCCAAGAAGACCAGCAACGACGAGATCGGCCAGATGACCGACGCCCTGCAGACCTTCCACGACACCGTCGAGGCTCGTCGCAAGGAGCTGGAGGCCGCCGACGTGCGCGACGCGCTGGAGATCGAGCGCCAGCAGGCCGAGCAACGCCGCAACGAGGCTGAAGCCACCCAGAAGGCGGTCGTCGAGAGCCTGGCCGAGGCGCTGCAGCACATGTCGCGCGGCGACCTGAGCCACCGCCTGGAGCGTCCTTTCCCGGCCGGCTATGAGAAGCTGCGCGTCGACTTCAACGTCGCCGTGGAGAAGCTGTCGAGCGTCATCGCCGCCTCGCTGGGCGCGGTCACCGCGATCCATGGCGGCACCGCCGAGATCACCGCCGCCGCCGACGACCTGTCGGGCCGCACCGAGCGCCAGGCCGCCAGCCTGGAAGAAGCCGTCGCCGCCCTGGACGAGATCACCAGCACCGTGCGCCTGACCGCCGAAGGCGCCAGCCGCGCCCGCAAGGTGGTCGAACGCGCCCGCACCGCCGCCGACGCCTCGGGCTCGATCGTCAGCCAGGCCGTCGAGGCCATGGGCGCCATCGAGAAGTCCTCCGAACAGATCGGCCAGATCATCGGCGTCATCGACGAGATCGCCTTCCAGACCAATCTGCTGGCCCTGAACGCTGGCGTCGAAGCCGCCCGCGCCGGTGAGGCCGGTCGCGGCTTCGCGGTCGTCGCCCAGGAAGTCCGCGCCCTGGCCCAGCGCTCCGCCGAGGCCGCCAAGGAGATCAAGACCCTGATCAGCGCCAGCACGGCCGAGGTCGGCCAGGGCGTGGAATATGTCGGTAAAGCGGGCGAAGCCTTGCGCGCCATCGCCGACGAGGTCGACCAGATCGACGGCCTGGTCGGCGAGATGGCCGCCTCGACCCAGGAGCAGGCCCGCGGCCTGGCCGAGGTCAATACGACCATGAACCAGATGGACCAGGTCACCCAGCGCAACGCCGCCATGGTCGAGGAAACTACCGCCGCGTCACACGCCTTGGCTCAGGAGGCTACGCGCCTGGCCCAGCGCATGGGCGAGCTGCGGATCGCGCAGGATGGTGGCCAGCGCCGCGCGGCTTAATCTAACCCGTCTCCCCGGCGAAAGCCGGGGCCCAGGTCGAACCCACGAACGCCCGTCAGCTTGGCAGGGCGCATCTCGGGTCATCCGCAACCGCACAGGCTGAATCTGGGCCCCGGCTTTCGCCGGGGAGACGGAGATAGGGTTAGGCCTGAGCCTAGTCCGCCTTCCAATCCCCCGACTTCCCACCCGTCTTTTCCAGCAGGCGCACGGCTTCGATGACCATGCCCTTCTCGGCGGCTTTCAGCATGTCGTAGATCGTCAGGCAGGCGATCGAGGCGGCCGTCAGGGCCTCCATCTCGACGCCGGTCGGGCCGGTGGTCTTGACCCGCGCCGTGACGGCGAGGCCGCCCTCGGCCGGCTCGACTTCGACCACCACCTTCGACAAGGCCAGCGGGTGGCACAGCGGGATGAGGTTTGATGTTTGCTTGGCGGCCATGACGCCGGCTAGTTCGGCCACCGCCCGGACGTCGCCCTTGCGGCCCGAGCCGGACACCGCCAGCGCCAGGGTCTCGGCGCTCATCCGCACGAAGCCTGTCGCCACCGCTTCGCGCGCCGTCGCCGGCTTGTCGGAGACGTCGACCATACGGGCGCGGCCCTGGTCGTCGATGTGGGTCAGCTTGCTCATTGCTCGAGCAGTCTCGGCATGAGTTCGACCATGTTGCAGGGCTTGTGGCGGCTGTCGAGTTGGGCGGCGATGACCTTGTCCCAGCCGTCCTTCACCGCGCCATTGCTGCCCGGCAGGCAGAAGACGAAGACGCCGTCGATCAGGCCGGCCGTGGCCCGCGACTGCAGGGTCGAGAGGCCGACCGTGGCGTAGCTGACCAGGTGGAAGATCACCGAGAAGCCGTCGATCTTCTTGTCGAACAGGGGCTCCAGCGCCTGGACCGTGACGTCACGACCGGTCAGCCCGGTGCCGCCGGTGCTGATGATGGCGTCGACGCTTTTGCTGTCGACCCACTCGCGGACCTGGGCGCGGATGGCTTCGATGTCGTCACGGATCACGGCGCGGCCGGCGAATTCGTGGCCGGCGTCGCGGACGCGGTCGATCAGGATCTGGCCCGAGGTGTCGGTGCTTTCGTCGCGGGTGTCCGACACGGTCAGGACGGCGATGCGCACCGGCTTGAACGGCAGCTCCGCCTTGATCCCGCCGCCCGGCTTCAGGCCTTCCGACATTCCCGTATCTCCTAGTCCCAGCGTTGCGCGTCGGTCCTATCGCGGTCCGTCGGCTCGATCCAGCGCGCGCCGTCCGGGCCGTGCTCCTTCTTCCAGAAGGGCGCGCGGCTCTTCAGATAGTCCATCAGGAAGTCGCAGGCCTCGAAGGCCTCGCGGCGATGGCCGGCGGCGGTGGCCACGAAGACGATCGCCTCGCCCGGCGCGATGCGGCCGGTACGGTGGACGATATGGACGTCCTGCAGCTTGAAGCGTTCGATGGCCTGCGCCGCGATCTCGCCGATCGCCGCATCGGTGAAGCCTGGATAGGCCTCCAGCTCCAATGCCGCCGCCTGTCCTTTCTCGGCGCGGGCCAAACCCACGAAGGTGGCCACCGCGCCCGTCTCCTCGCGGCCGGCGCAGAAGGCGGTGACGAGGGCGCCGGGCTCGAACGGCTGGTCCGTGAGCGTAACGATCATCCGCCGCTCATCGGCGGCAGGAAGGCGACCTCGGTCGCGGCGGTCAGGACAGCCTCGCCTCGCACGATGGCCTTGTCCACGGCGACCTGGACGCCGGGCGCGGTCAGGGCGTCGCCCAGCTCGGCCGACAGGATTTCGCGCAAGGCCGAGAGGTCGCCCGCCTCGACCACGCGGTCACGCCAGCCGGCCTGGTCGGCCAAGCGTCCGAAAAGAAGCACGCGAGCCATCTTACCCGCCGGTCGTCGACATGTGGCGCGCGACGGCCGGGTGGGCGATCTGGAAGTCGTGGCCCTTGGGCTTGGACCCAATCGCCGCGAAGATCGCCTCGCGCAACTGCGCGTCGTTGGCCCCGCCCCGGATCACCGCCCGCAGGTCGCTGGCGTCGTCGCGGCCCAGGCAGGTGTGCAGGGTGCCGGTGCAGGTCAGCCGCACCCGGTTGCAGGTGTCGCAGAAGTGGTTGCTGAGCGGGGTGATCAGGCCCAGCCGCCCGCCGGTCTCGGCCACCCGAACATAGCGCGCAGGCCCACCGGTGGCGTGGTGGATGTCCTCCAGCGTCCAGAACGACGACAGGTCGCGGCGGACGTCCTGCAGCGACAGATATTGGTCGGTGCGATCCTGGTCGACCTCGCCCATCGGCATCGTCTCGATCAGGGTCATGTCGCATCCACGGGCGTGGGCCCACTGGATCAGGTCGGGCAGCTCGGCGGCGTTGTCGGCCTTCAGCGCCACGGCGTTGATCTTCACGGCGATCCCTGCGGCCAAGGCCGCGTCGATCCCGGCGATGACCCGGGTCAGGTCGCCGCCCCGCGTCAGCTTGCGGAAGAGATCGGGCTTGAGCGTATCCAGCGAGACGTTGATCCGCCGCACGCCATGACGGGCCAGGTCGGCGGCGTAGCGCTCCAGCTGGGTGCCGTTGGTGGTCAGGGTCAGCTCGTCCAGCGCGCCCGAGCGCAGGTGGCGCGACAGGCCGGCGACCAGATCCATGAAACCCTTGCGCACCAGCGGCTCGCCGCCGGTCAGCCGCAGCTTGCGCACGCCCAGGCCGACGAAGGTCGAGGCCAGGCGGTCCAGCTCCTCCAGGGTCAGCACCTGCGCCTTCGGCAGGAAGGTCATGTGCTCGGACATGCAGTAGAGGCAGCGCAGGTCGCAACGGTCGGTGACCGAGACGCGCAGATAGGTGACGGCGCGCCCAAACCCGTCGATCAGACGGGGAGCGGCATGAACCGCTTGCGCGGGGCTATCGTCATAAGGCGTCATATCCGTCTCTAAGAATAGGCGCTGAGACCGATGACGGAAAGGGATACGACGTCGCTGGAAGCGATCGTGCTGGCGGCGGGGGCCAGCGCCCGTTTCGGCGGCGCCAAGCTGCTGGCCCGGCTGGACGGCGCGCCCCTGATCGCCGGCGCCCTGCTGACCGCCTTCCTGTCGCCTGTCCGGCGGGTCCACGTCGCCGTGGCCAGCGACGCCGTACGCAAGGTGGTCAAGGCCACCGCCGAGCGGCTGGCGGCCAGCGACCGCCTGACCATCGTCCCCGTCGAGGACGCCGCCGAAGGCATGGGCGCCTCGCTGCGCGCCGCCGCCCGCGCCTTGCCCGACGACGCGGCCGGGGTGTTCGTGCTCCTCGGCGACATGCCCCGCATCGATCCGGCCACCGTCACGACCCTGGCTCGCGCCCTGACCGGCCCGCACGACATCGTCGCCCCGACCTATCTGGGCCGGCGCGGTCATCCGGTGTTGTTCGGCGCCTCGTGGTTTCCCGCCCTGCGCGCCCTCTCCGGAGACGAAGGCGCCCGCGTCCTGCTGGAGACCGCGGGCGCTCGTTTGGCGCGGATTCCCGTCGAGGATCCGGGCATCCATCTCGACGTGGATCGCCCCGAGGACCTCGCTCGCGCCGTCGAAGGTCGCCCCTAGGGGTCAGACTGGCGGCACCGCCGCGTCGATGCGTTTTCGATCTCTGACCGCCAGCCAGATCGCGACGACCAGCACCGCCAGAGGCATGACGGTCACGATGTTGTGGGAAGCGATCTGATTGTACCGACGAATATCGCCACTGAAGAAAGTGACGAACGGAATGCTGGTCTCGATGATCATGAGGGCGGCAAGCACGGCGCACCATATCTTGCGCCACCGTACCGAGATCCAGACGAACGCCACGCAGCACGTGGCGTCGATGACGGTGATCGGATAGTTCATGCCGTTCATGTCCCGCCCCCTCGGAAGGGCGGACAGCATCCAGCTTACAAACAGAATGGCGGCCGCCAGCCGCAGCGGCCGGTCGCCTTTCCAGACCGCCAGCACGCAGATCGCCATGGCGAGAAGATAGAGCCCGTACGGGACCAGCCCGATGTAAAACAGATTGGCCAAGCCCGGATCCCGACAAGCACACGGCTACTTGGCACGCGACACGTCGCGTGTCCAAGCGCGACGGCGGGCTCACTCAGTGCGGGGCGACCTCACCCTGGACCACGATGCGTTTGATCTCGGCGATCAATCGCAGCGCGCCTGCGGAATCGCCGCGTTCCTGCAGCGCCACCAGCCGTGGCACCAGGATCATGAGGATGCGACGATGGTCCTCGCTCACGGCATCCAGCCCGCGCCGGAACTCGGCGACATCCTCCTCGTCGGCGATGACGTCGAGATCAGGGTCGAACAGCGCCTTCATCGGCCCGTCTCCGGTCGCGGATGACGCGCCTGGTCGCCATGGCGATGACGACCAGCTGGAGATTGGACAGGATGTTGTTGGCCGCGTAGCGATTGTACAGATGGATGTCGTGGTCGAAGACGTGCACCAGCGGAACGATTACGATCAAGATCGTCAGGGCCGCCAGGACGGCGCACCAGACCCGTCGCCACCGCAATGAGATCCAGACGAGGATCAGCGCGCAGTTCGTATCGATGGTCGTGATCGGGTAGTTCAGGATGTACCTGTCGCCCCGATTGACGATCGGCGTGAGCGTCCAGCCGACGAGAAGCGTCAGAGCCACCAGCTTCAGCGGTCGGTCGCCCTTCCAGAACGCCATACCGAAGACCACAAGGGAAATGAGGTAGACGACGTAGGGAAACAGGTACTCGGGGAACATCGAACCTCGATACGAGCCACGGCGTGCCCGTTACGTAGCGCGGATCAGGACGCGCGGTCGCACCCCTTTCCGACGATGTAGCGCATGCTCTTTTCATGCAAAGGGATTCCGTCGCGCGGCTCACGCCGCTCGTTGATGAACGCTACGATGATGATGGGATCGGCCCCGAGGGCGATCAGCGATGGGTGATGCGCTGGATCGCCAGGATGAACTCGTGGACGCTGATCGCGATGACAGCGAGCGAGACAGCGATCAGGACCGTGATCCCGAGCACCAGCCCCAGCCACTGGAGATTGGTCAGCTCATGCCGCCAGTCCCGACGCGCCGTCGACGTCCCGGCAGGAACGTCGCCATCCGGACCGGCGACGAGGTCCCGCAGAGCGGCCGACCAACTGCCTGACCCTTGAGCGGGGCTCGGCCGAACGTCAGATATTGTTGATGTTTTGCGCCCATGGATGTTTCCGATCTCGCGATCAGAAGGCGGCGTATCTGGAAGCGCTGCCAGATCGTCTGGCTGCTTACGGTAGTCGCTACCGGGGTCGCCGCCTTCCCACGCCACGAAGGCGAGGGCGGCGTCGCGGCGGCTCATGCCCGACAGTCGGCGGCGCGCGCTGAGCACGTGCATCTCGACGGTCTTGGGTGACAGGCCGAGCGCCCGCGCGATCTCCTTGGATTGGAGATGCGCCGCGATGAGTCGGAGGATCTCCCGCTCGCGGGGGGTAAGCTTCTCGAAAGCGGTACTGACGCGATCCACCATGCGCGCCAACATGATCGGCCGCCGCGCTCCCGTCTAGCGAGCAGAACGGGTAAATTGAAACAATCAGTTTTCCGAGCGCACGAACGGCAGGCGCTTGGTGGGAGTCTTGTTCAGAACCAGCAGGGCGTTGGCCACGGCCGGACCGATCACCGGCGTGCCCGGCTCGCCTACCCCACTGGGCGGATTGCCGGACGGCACGATGTTGGTCTCGACCGTCGGCGCCTCGTTGATCCGCAGCACGCGGTAGCGATCGAAGTTGGTCTGATCGACCTTGCCGTCGGTCAGGGTAACCTCGCCGAACATGAAGCCCGACAGGCCATAGCAAGTCCCGCCTTCCATCTGCGCCGCGATCTGGTCGGGCGAGACGGCGACGCCGCAGTCGATGGCGGTGACCACGCGGCCGACGCGCGGGGCTCCGTTCTCGACCTTGACCTCGGCGACCTGAGCCACGACCGAGCCGAAGCTCTCATGCACCGCCACGCCGCGCGTCCAGCCGTCCGCCGCCTTGGGCCCAGCCTTCTCGACGGCCAGGTTCAGGGCGGCCAGGTGCCTGTCCGCGCCAGCCTTCGTGTAGAGCGCTCGGCGATACTCGACCGGATCCTTGCCGGCCTTGGCGGCCAGCTGGTCGATCGTATGTTCCATGACGAAGGCGGTGTGGGTCGCGCCCACCGAGCGCCACCACAGCACCGGCACGCCGACGTCGGGCAGGGCCACCTGGGCGTCGACCACGGGCGTGGCCTTCAGGTAAGGCGAGCCCGCCGTCCCCTCGATCGCGGTCTGGTCGGGACCCTTGCCCGCCGGCATGGGCGAGCCCTTCATGATCGACTGGCTGACGATCCGGTGACGCCAGGCGGCGGGATAGCCATCCTTGTCCAGCTGGACCTTCACGGCATGGACGGTCAGCGGCCGGAAATAGCCGGCCTGCATGTCATCCTCGCGGGTCCAGACCAGCTTCACCGGCCGGCCCTTGCCGACCTTCTTGGCGATGTGGACGCACTCGGCGACATAGTCCGACTGAAAGTTGGCGCGACGGCCGAACGAGCCGCCGGCGAAGATCGTCTCGATCTCGACCGAGCCCGGCAGGCAGCCGACGATCTTGGCGGCCGCCAGCTGATCCAGGGTCTGCCCCTGCGAGCCGAAGACCATCTTCACCTTGTTGCCGTCGACCGAGGCCACGCAGTTCATCGGCTCCATGGTCGCATGAGCCAGATAGGGGAACTCGTAGGTCGTCTCGAAGACGTTCGCGCCTTTCGCGGAGTTCAGCGCCGTCGCGTCGCCGCGCTGGTCGAAGGGCTCCCACTTGGTGTCGGTGTTCTTGCCGGCAGCGACGTCGTTGAACAGCTGGGCGATGGCCGCCGAGCCGCGCTTCTCGGCCTTTTCCTCGTCCCACTCCAGCTTCAGCGCCTCGCGGCCCATGCGGGCGGCGAAGGTGGTCTGGGCGACGACGGCGATCCCGGTCGGGATCTCGAACACGTCGACCACGCCGGCGACCTTCTTGGCCTCGGCGGCGTCGAAGCTTTTGACCTTGGCGCCAAAGCGCGGGGCGTGGGCGACCACCGCCGTCAGCATGTCGGGCAGGCGGACGTCCTGGGTGTAGCGGGCCGTGCCGTCGCTCTTGACCTGGGCGTCCTTGCGGCGCACCCGGTCGGTGCCGATCAGGGTGAAGGTCTTGGGGTCCTTCAGCTTGACGTCGGTCGGGGCCGGGACCTTGGCGGCGTCGGCCAGCAGGTCGCCGAACGTCGCGGTCTTGCCCGAGGTATGGGTGCCGACGCTGTCCTTGACCGTGATCTCGCCGACCGGGACGTTCCACTTGTTGGCGGCGGCCTGGACGAACATGGCCCGCGCGCCGGCCCCGGCCTTGCGCAGCTGCTCCCACGAGTTGGAGATCGCCGACGAGCCGCCGGTCAGCTGCGCGCCCAGGGCGCCGTTGGCGTAGAGTTTGGCGTTGGCCGGGGCCTGCTCGACCTGGACCTTGGTCCAGTCGGCGTCCAGCTCCTCGGCGACGATGGCGGCCAGGCCCGCGTGATTGCCCTGGCCGAACTCGACGTGCTTGGAGATCACCGTCACCACGCCGTCCGGCGCGATCTTGATGAAGGGTCCGAAGGCGCCGACCTCGACCTTGGAGCCGGCGCTCATGATGTCGGCCGGCGAGCAGCCGACCAGCAGCGAACCGCCGACCAGGGCCGAGGCGACGACGACGTCGCGGCGGCTGGGGCCTTCAATGGGCTTGAAGGGCGCGTTCATCGGCCGGCTCCACGATGGGTGGCGCCGGAGCCGGCGACGATGGCCTCGTCGATGTCGGCATGCGGCTCGCCCAGGGGCGGACCGGTGTCGGCCGCGTCCTTGATCGCCGCGCGGATCCGCTGATAGGCGCCGCAGCGACAGATGTTGCCGGCCATGGCGTTGTCGATGTCCTCGTCGCTGGGCTTGGCTTTCTGGGCCAGCAGGGCGCAGGCCGACATGATCTGACCCGACTGGCAGTAGCCGCACTGCGGCACGTCATGGCGCACCCAGGCCTGCTGCACCGGATGCTGGCCGCCCAGCCCTTCGATGGTGGTGATCTTGGCCGCCCCGACCGCCTCGATCGGCGTCACGCACGAGCGAATCGCCTGGCCGTCCAGATGCACGGTGCAGGCCCCGCACTGGGCCATGCCGCAACCGAACTTGGTGCCCGTCATCCCGAGCTCGTCGCGCAGCACCCACAGCAGAGGGGTGTCGGGCGAGGCCTGTACGGATGTGGGCTTACCGTTGATGTCGAGCGTCACGGCCATGCGTCTTCGCCTCCAACGAAAGAAGGACGCCCCGCGCCCTGGTCGAAACCTAACACCGTTCACACCGGGCTTGGCCAGAGAGAATTTGAGCGGCGCCGTTGGGCAGCAAACGCCTGGCGGCTGAAAATCGCTGCCGCACCTGCGAAGGCCCGCTATGCTCGGCATCGTAACCGCCCGGAGGCTTTCGTCTTGCGCCGCGTCCTCGTTTCTCTCGCCATCCTGTCCGTGACCTTGGCCGGCTGCGCCACCGTCGCCCCGATGGACTCGACCGATGCGCCGATCCGCTACAGCTGCAAGGGCGGCAAGCGGTTCACCAGTTCGTACGCCCTGCACGGCAAGAAGGTCGTGGTCACCGCCGGCGGCGTCACCAAGACCCTGAAGCTGGCCCGCTCGGCGTCCGGCGCCCGCTACACCGCTGACGACGCCGAGCTCTGGAGCAAGGGCGCCGACGCCATGCTCAAGGGTTTCCCCGGCGGCCCTTACGCCGATTGCCGTTCGCAGTAAGTCGAGGTCCCGCGTTGGATTCCTTTCCCGCCTACTTCCCCCTGGCCGGCCGCAAGGTGGTGATCGCCGGCGTTGGCGAAGCGGCCGAGGCCAAGGCCCGGCTGTTCGACGGCTCGCCCGCCACCCTGGTGCGGCTCGAGGGTCACGACGCCTATCTGCCGGGATCCTATTCCGGCGCGATCCTGGCCTTCGTGGCCAGTCCCGACGAGGTGTTCGTCCAGGCCGCCGCCAGCGCGGCGCGGGCGGCGCGGGTGCTGGTCAATGTCGTCGACCGGCCGGCGCTGTGCGACTTCAACACCCCGGCCGTGATCGACCGCGGCGAGGTGGTGGCGGCTGTCGGCACCGGCGGCTCGGCCCCGGTGCTGGCGACCATGCTGCGCAACGACATCGAGGCCCAGGTCCCGGAGGGCATGGGCCGCGTCGCCGCCCTGCTGCAGAAGTTCCAGGGCGAGGTGCGTGGGACCCTGCCGGCCCTGCACGAGCGCCGGGCCTTCCTGCGCGACGCCGTGCTGGGCGAGGCCGCCGCCGCCGCCCGCGCCGGCGACATGGACAAGGCCGGCCAGCTGTTCCGCGAGGCCCTGGCCAAGGGCTCGGCCCGCAAGGGGACCGTGCGCTTCATCGCCGGCAAGGGCCCTGTGGACCTGCTGACGCTGCGCGCTTCCCGGGCTCTCGGCGCGGCCGACGTGCTGGTGCTGGAAGCCGACGCTGATCCCGAGGTCGTGAAGATGGCCCGCCGCGACGTCGAGCGGATGGACGCAGCGGAGGCCAATGCCGAGCACCTGATCCAGCTGGCCCGCGAAGGCCGCCAGATCGTCCGGCTGATCACCCATGCCGTCGACCCGGCCCTGATCCACGCCCTGACCCAGGCCGAGGTCGCCGTCGAGGTGGTGCCGGCCGCCAGCTAGTTGAGCGGCCTGCCCTTCGTCTCCGGCAGCAGGAACGCCGTGACCAGCACGCTGATCAGGGTGAAGACAACCGGGTACCAGAGGCCGGCATAGATATCGCCGACCGCGGTGACGATGGCGAAGGCGAAGAACGGCACGAAGCCGCCGACCCAGCCGGTGCCGATGTGATAGGGCAGCGACAGAGCCGTGTAGCGGACCCGGGTCGGGAACAGCTCGACCAGGCAGGCAGCCAATGGGCCGAACAGCGCCGTGGCGGCGATCACGAAGACGAACAGCACACCCAGGATCAGCGGCTTGTTCATCCGGGCCGGATCGGCCTTGGCGGGATAGCCGGCCTTGGCCAGGGCGGCCTTGATCTGCTTCTCGACCCCGGTCTTCACCGCCTTGGTCTCAGCCTTGGCCAGGCCCTTCGCGCTTTGGGAGACGACCTCGACGCCGCCGACCTTCATGACCGCCGTGGTTCCGGCCTGGGCCTTTTCGTTGGTGTAGGAGACCCCGGCATTGGCCAGCGCGCCCTTGACGATGTCGCACGAGGTCACGAACGCGGCCTTGCCGACGGGGTCGAACTGCAGCGAGCAATCGGCGGGATCGGCCACGACGACGACGGGCGCTTTCGCCGAAGCCTCGGCCAAGGCCGGGTTGGCGGCCTTTTCCAGCAGGTGGAAGCCGGGGAAGTAGAAGAGCAGCGCCAAGGTCATGCCGCCCAGCATCACCGGCTTGCGGCCGACCTTGTCCGACAGCCAGCCGAAGACGACGTAGAACACGGCGCTGACCGCCGTGGCCGTCATCATCAGTTCGTTGATGGTGACCGGGTCGACCTTCAGGAACTTCTCCATGAAGGTCTGGACGTAGAAGAAGCTGGTGTACCAGACCGCGCCCTGGGCGCACATCATCGAGAGGAAGGCCAGGATCACCAGCTTCAGGTTCTTCCACTGGCCGAACGCCTCGGCATAGGGGGCTTTGGAGGCGTTGCCCTCTTCCTTCATGGCCGCGAAGGCGGGGCTTTCGGTCAGCTTCATGCGCATCCAGACCGAGACGCCCAGCAGGCCGATCGAGACGGCGAACGGGATGCGCCAGCCCCAGGCGTCGAAAGCCTCGATGCCGACGGCGGCGCGGGTGATCAGGATGACCATCAGCGCGCCGAACAGGCCGAAGGCGGCCGAGGTCTGCACCCACGAGGTCGACCGGCCGCGCTGGTCCGGCGGCGAGTGCTCCGCGACATAGATCGCCGCCCCGCCGTACTCGCCGCCCAAGGCAAAGCCTTGGACGCAGCGCAGGACGATCAGCAGGATCGGCGAGATGATGCCGGCCTGCTGGTAGGTCGGCAGGAAGGCGATGGCGAAGGTGGCGCCGCCCATCAGCAGGACGGTGGCCAGGAACGCGCCCTTGCGGCCGGCCTGGTCGCCGATCTTACCGAAGACCAGCGCCCCCAGCGGCCGGAAGGCAAAGCCGACGCCAAAGAGAGCGAGCGCCGCGATATAGCCGGCCGCATCCGGCAGGCCGGTGAAGAAGGTCTTGGAAATGACCTGGGCCAGGCTGCCGAAGATGAAGAAGTCGTACCACTCGAAGGCTGTGCCGGCCGACGAAGCCGCGACCACCGTGCGCATCGAGGCGCCTTGCTGACTTCCGCCGGCCATTCCGAATTTCCCCCGTTCTTTGGCCCTGCTTAGCGTGGTTCCACGCTTCGGGGAACGGGGTTAGGCGACAGCCCCTTGTTCGTCGGGCCCCGCCTGCGACAGGCGGACGATCTCGCCGACCAGGGCGGCCGGCGCAATCGGCTTGGCGGCGACGCCGTTCATGCCGGCGGCGCGGTACGCGGCCCGCTGGTGGGCCATGACATTGGCGGTGAGAGCGATGATCGGCACACGGGCGGCGGGACCCGCCAGGGCGCGGATGCGACGGGTCGCCTCCAGCCCGTCCATGCCCGGCATCTGCACGTCCATCAGGACCAGGTCGAAGGCCCCGTCGCGAACCGCCTCGACGCCCGAGGCGCCGTCGTCGGCGACGCTGACGTCGGCGCCCAGCTGCTGCAGGATCCGGCGGGCGACCAGCTGGTTGGTCGGATTGTCCTCGACGACCAGCACCTTCAGCCCCGCAAGCAGGTCGTCGTCATAGGCGCCGACGGCCTCCGGCGCGGCGACCGCGTGGGCGGCGATGGCCAGGGTGAAGGTCGAGCCCTCGCCCGGGACCGAGCTGAACGAGACCTCGCCGCCCAGCATCTGGGCCAGCTTGCGGGTGATGGCCAGGCCCAGGCCCGAGCCGCCGAAGCGGCGGGTGGTGCTGGCGTCGGCCTGCTGGAAGCGTTCGAAGAGATGCGCTTGCGCCTCCAGCGGCACGCCGACGCCGGTGTCGATGACGTCGAAGACCAGCTGCCCTTCAGCCTTGCGAGTCCGCACGGTCACCGAACCGCGCAAGGTGAACTTCACGGCGTTGCCGATCAGGTTGAACAGCGCCTGGCGCACGCGGGTCGGGTCGGTCTTGATCCAGCCCAGGTCCGGCGCGATGTCCAGCTCCAGTCGCAGGCCCTTGTGCGAGGCCTGGCCGGCCAGCAGGCGGGCGACGCCGCGCACCAGCTCGCCCGGGTCGACCGCCTCGTGGTGCAGGTCCAGGCGCCCGGCCTCGATGCGCGAGATGTCGATGACATCGTCCAGCAGGGTCGACAGCATCTGGCCAGCGGCCAAGGCCTCTCCGAGGAGTTCGGCGCTGTCGCCCGGCGGCAGTTCGCGCTTGAGCACGTGCATGACGCCCAGCACCCCGTTCATCGGCGTGCGGATCTCATGGGACATGTTGGCCAGGAACTGGGCCTTGGCCTCATTGGCCGCCTGGGCGGCGCGCTCGGCGGCGACCAGAGCCAGCTCGGCCTTTTTCCTCTCGTCGATGTCCAGGGCCAGGCCGAAGGCCTTGCGGGCCCGGCCGTCGGCGTCGCGGCGCACTTCGTGGAAGACTCGCACCCAGCGCGACTCGCCCGTCGGGCTCAGCAGCCGCACGTCGTATTCCTGCGAGCCCCAGGCGCCGGTGCGCCGCCACTCGGCCGCGGCGGCGTAAAGCTGCTCACGATCCTCGGGATGGATCATGGGCCAGACCGCTTCCCGGACGTCCTCGTAGGCGACGCGGCGGCCCATCATGCGGTGGAACTCGGGCGAGCCCCAGAAGCCTTGGGCCTCGTGATCGATCTCGTAGACCCCGGCCCGCGCCGCGCCCAGCGCGACCTTCAGCCGGCGGGCATTGATCCGCGCCTCACGCCGCGCCGCCACCAGCGCGGTGACGTCGTCCATGTAGGTGATGACGCCGACGACTTCCCCAGACTCGTTGCGCCAAGGTCGCGCCTCCCAGCGGAAGGTGCGCTCGACGCCGTCGGCGTCGTCCAGGCGGTCTTCGCGGCGGGCGACGACCTCGCCCGACAGCGCCCGGGTCACCCCGGCCACGAAGCGCTTGCGGCCGCCATGGGTCAGTTCGGTCAGGGTCTTGCCGATGACCTGAGCCTCGGTCGAGCGGAAGATTTCCAGAAAGCGCGGGCTGACCAGCCGCAAACGCATGTCCAGGTCGTAGACGGCCACGGCGAACGGCGCGTCCTCGACCAGGCGGCGGGCCCGGCGCTCGCTCCAGATGGCCTTGTCGCGGCTGCGGGCCACGTCGGTGATGTTCTGGGTGACGCCGTTCAGCGCGAACGGCGGCCCCGCCCCCGCTTCAGCGCGATAGGTGCTGCGGAAGGTCTGCCAGCGACCGTCGTCGCCGCGCAGCCGGAATTCGATCGCCCCGCCCTCGCCCGTCGCCACGGCGCGGCGGAAGACGTCGTGCACCGCCTCGCGCTGGTCCTCGGCCAGGCGAGCCAGGAACTTTCCGGTGGTGTCGACGTCTGACGGCTTCAGGCCCAGCAGGGCCAGGGTGTCGGGCGACCAATCGATGCGCTCGCCGTCGGGCTCATAGGTCCAGACGCCGATGCCGGCGGCCTCGGCCAGCAGCTGCTGGGTGTGGCGAGCCGCCTCCAGTTCGGCGCGGTTTTCGATCTCGGCCGAGACGTCGTGCAGCATGCCCACGAGTTCGCCGTTGGGCCCCAGCCGTCCTCGCCCCCGCAGCCAGATCCAGCGGCCGTCCTTACAGCGCACCTGCAGGTCTGTGGTCGTCGCGCCGGTCCGGCGCATGCGGTCGCCGATGTCGAGCAGCTCGGGCTGGCTGTCGGGATGCACGAACTTGATCGTCGGCTGGCCGATCGTCTCTTCGGTGGTCCAGCCGGTCAGGGCGGTCCAGGCGGCGTTGACGGTGACGAAGCGGCCCTCGGCCGAGACGATCGTGAAAAGATCGCTGGCGTTGTCGAAAAACCAGCGCGCCGCCTCTTCCTCGCCGAACGGCGTGGGGGCGCTGGGATTCGCAGCATTGCTCGACGCCGTGGACATCCGGTCTCCGCGAGGTTGGGCGGATCGTGGAGCGCAACCGTAAACTTATGGTTCCAAACGCAGAGCGATGTTCCGTGAACGGGTACTTTGGCGTCAGACCTCCGCCCATTGCCTGAGCAGATTGTGATAGACGCCGGTCAGCGACAGGATCCCCTGGTCGTCGGCCTCGACCTGGCGGGCCAGGCGTTGGATGGCCACGTCCATCTCCAGGAGGATCGTGCGCTTGGCGTCGTCGCGGATCAGGCTCTGGATCCAGAAGAAGCTGGCCGTGCGCCGCCCCCGGGTCACCGGGGTCACGTGGTGCAGGCTGGAGCTGGGATAGAGGATCATGTCGCCGGCCTCCAGCTTGACGACGTGGTCGCCATAGAGGTCGTTCACGACCAGCTCGCCGCCGTCATAGTCCTCGGGCTCGGCCAGGAAGAGCGTCGCCGACAGGTCGGTGCGCAGGCGCTGGCCGGTCAACGGATCGCGGCGGATGGCGTTGTCGACATGGTCCTTGAAGCCCATGCCCTCGCCATAGCGGTTGAACATCGGCGGCAGGATGACCTGCGGCAGGGCGGCCGAGACGAACAGCGGATTGGCCTCCAGCGCCTGCAGGATCGCCGCGCCGACGGTGCGGGCCGCCTCGCTGTCCTGCGGCAGCTGCTCGTTGGTCTTGGCCCGCGCGGCCTGGTGGCCCGAGGTCAGGTTGCCGTCGACCCAGGGACCCGCGTCCAGGATCGCCCGGTGCTCGGCCACCTGGGCCTTGGTCAGCACCTGCGGGATCTGCAGCATCATGCGGGCGGCTCCTTTTCCTTGGCCCGGACTTAGCCCGGGCAAGGTCTGCCTTCTTTGACCCGGATCAGACCGGAAAAATAGAGCGCCCCGCTCGATGTCCGATCGAGCGGGGCGCGGTCGTGAAGCTCCAGTAGGGGGAGGGCTAGTACTTCACGGCAAGGCTCAGCATCGCCTGACGGCCCGGCGCCGGGTCGGCGTGGTGCACGCCGTTGGTGCGCAGGATGTACTGCTTGTCCGTCAGGTTCTGGACGTTCAGCTGCAGGTTCATCTTGTCGTTGATCTTGTACGAGGCGAAGGCGTCCAGGCGAGTGTACGAGGGCGCGAAGACCTTGTTGGTCCCGCCGCCGGCGCCGCCCTGGTTGCCGCCGAAGCTCTTGGACACGTAGTAGACGCCGCCGCCCACCGACAGGGCCGGGATCACGCGATAGGTCGTGAACAGGCTGAAGGTGTTCTTGGGCGTATTGGCCAGCGGGTCGCCGATATTGACGCTGGTGTAGGGACCCTTCACCAGCTCGCTGTCCATGTAGGTGTAGCCGCCGAAGACCTGCCAGGCGCGGGTCACGTAGCCCGAGACGCCGATCTCGACGCCCTGGACGCGGACTTCACCGGCCTGGGCCACTTCCGTGGCGCTCAGGGCGATCTGGGCGTTCTTGCGCTCGGTGCGGAAGACGGCGGCCGACAGGGCCAGCTTTTCGCCGAACACGTTGGCCTTGGCGCCGGCCTCGATGCTGGTGGTGTCTTCCGGATCCAGGACGACCTGGGCCGGCGTGGCCGCGGTGTTCTGGTCGCCGCCGGCGATGTTCGGCGGGGTCGAGGACGTGGCGTACGAGACGTACAGGCTGCTGGACGCCGTCGGCTTGTAGTTCAGGCCGACCTGATAGTTGACGAAGTCCCAGCCACCCTTGGGCAGGGTCGTATAGGTCACGCCGGTGACGACGCCGTTGGCCGTGGTCGCCGTGGCGTTGACGCCTTGGGTCGAATAGTCGTCGTAGCGGACACCGACGTTCAGCAGCAGCTTCTCGGTCAGGTCGATCGTGTCGAAGGCGTAGATCGAGCCGTTGCGGGTCTTCGAGGTCGACAGCGGACCGCGGTTCATCACGCCGGTCCAGGCGTCGCTGGGGTTGGGCGCGTACAGACGCGTGCAGCCGACCGTGGCGCCGGTGAAGCCGGTCGGGCAGGCCGAGCCGCTGGTGGTGAAGAAGGTGTAGGTCGTGTTGTCGTTGACTTCACGCGACAGCTCGATGCCGACGTTGAAGCGGTTCTTGAACGAGCCCGCCATGAAGTTGCCGGTGATGTCGGTGGTGAAGGCCGTGCTGGTGGCCTCGTTCCAGCGCGACTTGGTCCCGCGCAGCATCCACCATTCGCCGGCCACGAACTGGGCCGCGCCGCCGTCGCCGGGGTTGGTGACGAAGTAGTCGTTCAGGGTCTTGCCGTAGCGGAAGACCTGGCGGATCGCGAGGTTGTCGTTGATCTCGTGACGGACGGCGAAGGTGGCGATGTCGGCCTTGGTCTTCATGAAGTCGCGGTCCAGGCCGTAATAGGCCGAACGATCGACGTCCAGGATGCCGCTGGCCGGACGGGTGCGGCTGTCGGTGCCGGCCACGCCCCAGGTGCGCTTGCTGGCCAGCGGGATGCCGTAGTCCGGGTCCTGGTCGGTATCCAGGTGATAGTAGCTCAGGGTCGCCTGGGTGTCGGTGTCGATGCCGACGGCGACCGACGGGGCAAAGCCCCAGCGCTTGAAGTCGACGGTGTCGCGGCCGGGCGTGTCGCCGCCGGTGGCCATCAGGTTCAGGCGGAACGCGGCGTTCTTGGCGAAGGCGTAGTTGCCGTCGGCGGTGACGCGATAGTAGCTGTCGGTGCCGGCGGCGGCCGAACCGGCCAGGAAGCTGGTGGTCTTGGGACTCTTGGACGACATGTTGATGCTGCCGCCGCCCGAACCGCGGCCGCTATAGACCGAGTCCGGACCCTTGATGACCTCGACCTGTTCCAGGTTGAAGACTTCGCGGGTCTGGCCGCCGGTGTCGCGGACGCCGTCGACGAAGATGTTGTTGCCCGAGCTCTGGCCGCGGATGAACGGCCGGTCGGCCAAAGGCTGACCACCCTCCCCGGCGCCGAAGGTGATGCCCGGCGAGGTGCGCAGGATGTCCTGCAGCGAGGTGGCGGCGGTCTGCTCGATGATCTGCGACGAAATCACCGTGATCGAACGCGGGGTGTCCAGCAGCGGCGCGGTGAACTTGCTCGACGAGGGGTCGGCGGTGCGCTTGGCGTCGATCTTGACGCCCGAGACTTCGGTGCTGTCGGCGGCCGGGGCCGTGGCGGCCGCGGCGGCGGTCGCGACCGGCGCGTCGATGTCGGCGGCAGAGGCGGTCTGCGCCAGGCCCAGGCCAGCCAGGCCAGCGACGGCGACGGCGCCCAGGGCGCGACGGGGCCGGCTCACAACGCCGGAAGAGTTCAGCTTACGCATCTTTGATCCTATCCCCGGGGGCGCGTGTTGAGCAGGCCCCTCCTGAAATTGCGAGGCGTTCTTATCGACGTTGCGAAGCTGTCGCAATGATAATAGTTCGCAATTGCGCGGGATGTGTCCGAAAAGCGACGCTTTATTGCGGAAGGCGCCCACGCACGGGGCTTTCGCCTCGCGCCGGAGGGCTGCGAAGGGCGGGTGGAAAGGGATGCGGAGCGCCGGACAGCGTCCGGAGCAAGGTGGAGAAGTACCGTTTCGACGAAGCCCGACGCTCCGCGCGATCGTTGTTCGCCAGCGTCCCGGGAAGGTGGCCCTATTCAGGCCTTACCGGGATCCGGGCGCTTCCGTTTCCGGAAAAGCCCGGTGATCAGGGAGGGACGAGCCCTTTCCCCCAACCACGCCAACGGCGGGCGGGCCTGGCAGCGAACCAGGTCCCCGGACCGTCCGAGTATCCCCCTCGGACCTCCACCGCTCGACCACACCCCGCCGCCACGTTCGGTCGCTGGCCACGCGCCCTTTCCTCGCGACGAGGTGGGTAGAGAATACGGCAGGTTTTGGAGCCGGGGATAAGTTGGGCTGAGCGCTCATTCCTCACATCACCCTCTCTCATAGAGAGAGGGAGGGGCCCATGCGCAGCATGGGAGGGTGAGAGGTTACGCCGCTCACCGAATAGTCCTGAAAAACCAGCGAGATGCGCGAACCTGGACGGGGCTTCGCCTATCCTCTCACCCTCCCACGCCTACGGCGCGGGCCCCTCCCTCTCTCCATAAGAGAGGGTGTCCAATCCCCGTCCCCATCGATGCGTTCAACATGCTAAAGCTCCGCCACCCCCACGGAGCCCGCCCATGCCCGACGCCAAGACTTGGATCGCCTTCACCCTCGTCTGCCTGGGCATGGCCCTCACCCCGGGTCCGAACATGCTCTATCTGGTCAGCCGCTCAATCTGTCAGGGCCGCTGGGCCGGGATCGTGTCGCTGATCGGCACGGCGGCCGGGTTCATCGTCTATCTGCTGTGCGCGGCGCTGGGCATCACCGCCCTCTTGATGGCCGCGCCGATCGCCTATGACGTGCTGCGGTTCGGCGGCGCGCTGTACCTGGCCTGGTTGGCCTGGCAGGCGATCAAGCCGGGCGGCGCCTCGCCGTTCCAGGTGCGCGAGCTGCCCAAGGACAGCCCCGCCAAGCTGATCACCATGGGGTTCGTGACCAACATCCTGAACCCCAAGGCGGCCATGCTGTACCTGTCGCTGCTGCCGCAGTTCATCAAGCCCGAGCACGGTGGGGTCTTCACCCAGTCGCTGGTGCTGGGCCTGAGCCAGATCGCCGTCTCGCTGAGCGTCAACGGGATCATCTGCTTCATGGCCGGCTCGATCGCGACCTTCCTGGCCACGCGCCCCAGCTTCGCCCTGATCCAGCGCTGGCTGATGGCCACCGTGTTGGGCGGCCTGGCCGTGCGCATGGCCACCGAGGCGCGTCGCTAGACCTTGTCTTGACGAGGCGGTGGCGCGGGGGTCTATCCGGCCGGTAGTCCGGAGTCAGACATGAAGACCGCCCTCGCCACCGCTCTCGCCCTCGTCGCCCTGGCGAGCGGCGCCCAGGCCTCCAGCCTGAAGGCATGCGCGATCCCGCCGGCCGTCACCCCGGCCCCGGCCGAGATCCCGCCGGCCGACGAAATCCATCCCGACGTGCCGATCGCGGCCTATCTGCTGGCGCTCTTCTGGTCGCCCGAGGCCTGCCGCGCCGGCATCCCGGAGTCGGACAAGAAGATCCAGTGCCAGACCAACAGCTTCGGCTTCACGGTGCATGGCCTGTGGCCCAACGGCCCCGACAAGGTCCATCCGCGCTATTGCAAGCCGAGCCCGCCGATGAGCCCGGCGACGGTGAAGGCCAACCTCTGCATGACCCCCTCGCCCTGGCTGCTGCAGCACGAGTGGCAGGCGCACGGCACGTGCAACTGGGCTAGCCCCGAGGCCTATTTCAAGAAGGCCCGCAAGATCCGCGAGAAGCTGAACGTGCCGGACCTGGATGCCGGCGCCGACCAGGTCATGACCGCCGGCGAGATCCGCAAGGCCTTCCTCACGCGCAATCGCGGCGTCCGGCCCGAGGGCCTGAACGTCCGCGTCAAGGACGGCCGCCTGACCGAGGTCTGGGTCTGCATGGACATCAAGTACAAGTGGGCCGCCTGCCGCGGCGGCAACGGCGCGCCGGACGCGGCCGTCGTGAAGGTCACGCCGAAAGGCTGATCCCCTTCTCCCCTTACGGGAGAAGGTGTCGCTGAAAGCGACGGATGAGGGGTCGCGCCGGACAGGCCGCGCAACCCCTCACCCGACCACCTTCGGTGGCCACCCTCTCCCGCAAGGGGAGAGGGATGAAATCCTAGCCCTCGATGAAGGCCAGCAGGTCCTTGTTGATCGTCTCGGCTTCCGTGGTCGCCATGCCGTGCGGGAAGCCCGGATAGGTGATCAGCTTGCCGTTCTTGACCAGCTTGATGGCCAGGCGGGCGCTGTCGTCGATCGGCACGATCTGGTCGTCCTCGCCGTGCAGGATCAGCACCGGGACGTCGATGGCCTTCAGATCCTCGGTGAAGTCGGTCTCCGAGAAGGCGGTGATGCAGTCGTAGTGGGCCTTGGCGCCGCCGGCCATGCCCTGGCGCCACCAGTTCTCGACCGTGGCCGGCGAGACCTTCGCGCCCTCGCGGTTGAAGCCGTAGAACGGACCGGCGGCCACGTCGTGGAAGAACTGGGCGCGGTTGGCCAGCAGGGCGGCGCGGAAGCCGTCGAACACTTCCTTGGGCAGGCCGCCCGGATTGGCGTCGGTCTTCAGCATGATCGGCGGCACCGCGCCAACCAGCACCGCCTTGGCGACCCGGCCCGGTTCGCTGCGGGCCACGTAGCGGGCGACTTCGCCGCCGCCGGTGGAGTGGCCGATGTGGACGGCGTTTTTGAGGTCCAGATGCTTGGCCAGCGCGATCACGTCGGCGGCGTAGGTGTCCATCTCGTTGCCGGCATCGGTCTGGTCCGACCGGCCGTGGCCGCGGCGGTCATGGGCGATGACGCGGAAGCCCTTCAGGGCGAAGAACATCATCTGGGCGTCCCAGTCGTCCGACGACAGGGGCCAGCCATGGTGGAAGACGATCGGCTGGGCGTCCTTGGGACCCCAGTCCTTGAAGAAGATGTTCACGCCGTCGTTGGTGGTGAAGAAACCGCTGCTCATGTCCGTCATCCCTCGCTTGGCTAGGCCCCCATCAGGCCGTTACCGCCGTTTGATGACGAGACTGTGCCCGCGACAGATTGGCGCGGATATGGAAATGATCGAAACTCATCGTTTCGATAATCTACCGCAACACCCAGTCGTAGCGGTCGGACGCCCTGTACCCCAGCGCCGCGTTGTTTCGGACCACCTGGCGCAAGTCCTCGGGAAGGTCGCGCATGACCACGTCGATCAGGGCGCTGCGGGCCATCTGGATCGCCTCGGCCTTGGGCGCGGTGCGGGAGCAGGCGGGGCACCTCACGACATCTCCGCCGTCCCCATGCACCACGCGGACGTCGACCCGGCAAGCGCCGCACTGCACGACCTGATCAGCCATGGCTCGCCTCCATTCCGCAACCCAGGATGGAACATACAGAGAACAAGAGCAACCCCAAACGCAAAACGGGCGGTCCCTTTCGGAACCGCCCGCTCGCTACGTCATCTCGCTAGGAGAGCGTCAGACCTCAGGTCGTGACGGCGTCTTCCGGAGCGATTTCGGTCTTCTTGGACAGGTCTTCGCCGGTCTCTTGATCGACGACCTTCATCGACAGCTTGGTCTTGCCGCGATCGTCGAAGCCCAGGAGCTTCACCTTGACGATCTGGCCTTCCTTCAGCACGTCCGACGGCTTGGCGACGCGTTCGTTGCTGATCTGGCTGACGTGGACGAGGCCGTCCTTGGCGCCGAAGAAGTTCACGAAGGCGCCGAAGTCGACGACCTTCACGACCTTGCCGTCGTAGATCTTGCCCACTTCAGCTTCGTCGGTGATCGACTTGATCCAATCGATCGCGGCCTTGATCTTGGCGCCGTCCGAGGCCGAGACCTTCACGGTGCCCTCGTCGTTGATGTCGACCTTGGCGCCGGTG
>NZ_JAGIBH010000079.1 GCF_017744445.1 Caulobacter sp. | reverse complement strand
ACGGCGTCAGCCCCGCCGACATGCCCTACATCTTCCCCAACTGGGCCAACTGGAATGGTGGCGGCCGCGGGCCCGTGCCGCTGTTCGGCTAGAACTCAAGGGGCTGGCGGGTCGATCCACCGGCCCATTTTCCTTACCCTATAAACGCCCAACGCCTTCAAAAGGCCCGGAAGGCCGCCATCCTTAAGGACGCCCTCATCGACAGGCGTCACGATGCGATCGCTGCTTATATCCGCTTTCCTACTTCTAACCTGTGCTGGCGAAGCCCAGGCCGCGAGCGCAAGACAGAGCCCTTCCATTGAGGCGTTCGTCGATCGGATCACGTGGGGGCGGACCACCGAGAGCGTTGCGTCCGCCACGAGCTTGGGGATCGATCGCTGGCTCGATGCCCAACTTCAATCGAACTCGTCGCCGCAACTCCCTCCATCCGTACAAGCTCAGATCGACGCGCTACGGATTTCACGCATGCCAATCGCGCAACTCGCCGCGGAGATGGATGCTCAAAACAAGGCGGCGGCGCTGATCCAAGATCCGCCCAAGCGGCAATCGGCGCAAAAGGCCTATCAAATGGCGATGCGCGCTCTTCGGGAAGAAATCACCACAAGATCTCTACTTCGCGATCTCTACTCTCCCGCCCAACTGCAAGAACAGATGACGTGGTTCTGGTCCAACCACTTTAACATTCTTGCCGAAAAGCGCGACATCCGGACGATGCTGGGCGATTACGAGGATAATGCGATCCGGCCGCACGCCTTGGGCAAGTTCAGGAG
>NZ_JAGIBH010000078.1 GCF_017744445.1 Caulobacter sp. | reverse complement strand
TCGGGCCGCCGGTCGACACGGACGTCGGGCCCCCGCATGGCCAGGGGCTTGAACGGGGCGGTGCTGGCGTCGCGCGGGGTCGACGCGCCGTCGGCCGGCGTCATGGTCTATCTCCCTCGGTTATCGTTGTTCAGGCGAGCGTGCGCCCTGGCGGAAGGCGCGACAAGGTTTCCGCTTGGGGAAGCGGAAAAGCTTTTTCTCGTCCCCTCACCTCTCAACCGTCATTCCCGCCCTTGTGGCGGGAACCCCTCTGTCCGCCGCAAGGGCAGCGGGTTGGCGCGCTGGCGCGCCACGGCTCCTCACGTGCTAGCTGAACCAGGGTTTCCCGCCACAAGGGCGGGAATGACGAAGCTTATATGTTCATATATTGTTCCCGCAAAACGGGAGGGTGGAACCATGGTGCCGCGTGAGGCCTGGATTGCGGTCTACATGATGGCCGACCGCTATCGCGGCACCCTCTACACCGGCGTGACAGCGCGTTTCTGGACACGCATCACGGAGCATCGCGAACTCCAGTCCGGCTTCACCAAGCGATACGGCCTTACCCGCTTGGTCTGGTACGAGGAGCACGACCTGATGACCGGAGCGATCCAACGTGAAACCTCGCTCAAGCGCTGGCCACGGCAGTGGAAGATCAACCTGATCGAACGCGACAACCCGCGCTGGGAGGATCTCTACGCGTCGGTGTTCGAGTGGACACCCGTCCCGCGCCAGATTTGAGCCCATCAACGAAGAAGGGGCCGCACGGCTTTCGCCGATGCGACCCCTCATCCGTCGGCTTCGCCGACACCTTCTCCCGCAAGGGGAGAAGGAAATCAGCTACTCCGCCGCGGCCTTGGCCGAGTAGCCCAGGAT
>NZ_JAGIBH010000077.1 GCF_017744445.1 Caulobacter sp. | reverse complement strand
GCAGGAAGCCGCGCTGGCCGGTCTCGGCGTCCTGGACGCTGGAGCGCAGCTCGCCGATGGCCACGATGACCTCGTGCGAGTGGAAGATCCGCCGGGCGTCGTCGCGCAGGATGTTGGTGTTGCGATGGGCCACCAGGCCGCTGCCGACGAAGAAGGCGATGGCCAGGGCCAGGCCCAGGAAGGTCTTCGGATCCAGAAACGACGACTTCCGCGTCGAGGCCGCGAGGGCGGCATTCACTCGGTTAGGCATGGGGGCGTCCTCGGCGGCAAGCGGCGGCATGGGGCCGGGGATTCGGGAGAACCGACGGTCGGGCAGCCGACGCCGCTGCTCCGATCGCGCTACACGCCAAAGACATGAGAAGAACGCCCCAACTCTCGCGCATCCCACTGATACGCCGCCCCAGCGGGCGTAAACGTTGCCGTGGGCAATCCGTTCCCTGTTAAAATTGGCTAAGGACAGATCGACATTCAGCTTTGAACTAACCCAAACCCGACTATCCCCGCGAAAGCGGGGATCCAAGCTGACTTTCAGGATGAGGTGAGACCGAGTGTGACCCTTCGACTCGGCTTGGATCCCCGCTTTCGCGGGGATAGTCGGTGATGGGAATAATCTTCCCGCTGAATGTCGACCCGCTCTAGCCGGCGACCGGCGTCCAGACCACGTCCTCGATCCGCCGCGCGCCGGTGGCCAAGAGCACCAGCCGGTCGAAGCCAAGGGCCGAGCCGGACGCCTCAGGCATGTGCTCCAGGGCCGACAGGAAATCCTCGTCGATCGGATAGCGCTCGCCGTAGATCCGGGCC
>NZ_JAGIBH010000076.1 GCF_017744445.1 Caulobacter sp. | reverse complement strand
GAGCGTGTACGGCGTGCGTCCGTCGTCCAGGGCGAATTCCAGCGAGGCGGCGTGCAGGAACAGCCGCCGCAAGCCCGCCTTGTCGCGCAGGCGCTTGTTGGCCTCCGGATCACCGTACTTGTCGTCGCCGGCCACCGGATGGCCGATGTGCTGGGCGTGGACGCGGATCTGGTGGGTGCGGCCGGTGTCGATCCGCACCTCGCAGTAGGACTGCCCGCCACGCCGTTCCAGCATCCGGAAGTGGCTCAGCGACGGCTTGCCCGCCGGGTCGACCTGGACGTGGCGCTCGCCGCCCTGGCGCAGGCCCACGTGCAGGGCTGCGTCCACACTCATCGTGCCGTCCGGCATGCGCCCGGTGAGCAGGGTCAGGTAGCGCTTGCGGATGCCGCCACCCGCGCCGCCTTCACGCATCAGTGCCTGCAGCTCGGCCAGCGCCGAGCGCTTCTTGGCCACGATCAGCAGCCCCGAGGTGTCCCGGTCCAGGCGGTGGGCCAGTTCCAGGGTGTGGCCCGGGCGCAGCGCGCGCAGGGTCTCGATGGCGCCGAAGGAGATGCCGCTGCCGCCGTGGCTGGCCACGCCGGAAGGCTTGTCCAGGGCCAGCAGGCGGGCGTCCTCGAACACGATCGCCGCCTCGATCCGCTGCAGCAGGCCCGGCGCCGGGGTACCGCGCTCGGCCTCGCCCTCCAGCCGGACCGGTGGGATCCGGACCTCGTCGCCGGCCGCCAGCTTGCGCTCGGCCTTGGCCCGGCCGCCATTGACCCGGACCTGGCCGCTGCGGACGAGCTTGTAGACCAGGCCTGT
>NZ_JAGIBH010000075.1 GCF_017744445.1 Caulobacter sp. | reverse complement strand
GAAGATCGCGGTCGGACGCGATCTTGTCGCTGAGTTCGACCGGCATCTCGGAGGCCAGCATCGTGCCGCCGAATTCGTCGAGGGTGAGGTTGTCTTCGGACATGGCGGTCAGCTTTCGCTAGGCAGAAGGGGTTCGGCGTGGAGCCCTTCGGCCGCGATCGCGGCTTCCAGGGCTTGGGTGACGCGGGCGGCCGCGTCGGTCGGGTCGAAGGCCGCGCGGCCGTCGCCCCAGTCGAGGACGAAGGCGGCGCCCGGCAGGTGGGCGTCGGCGCGGGCCAGGATCTGGCCCGGGAAGCCGATCGCGTCGGCGGTCTGCTCCAGGGCGGCCTGGGTGCGCTCGACCAGGTGCGGGGCGACCCGCACGGTCAGCTTCGGACTGGCCTCGACCTCGCGGGCCAGGGCCGACAGGGCCGCCTGGGCCGGGCTGGCCGGGAACTGGTCCAGGGCCGCGTCGGCGATCGCCCGGCCGCAGGCCAGGGCCAGCATCGCCGAACCCTCGCGGTGCTCGTGGGCCACGGCGGTCAGGGTGGTGAAGGCGCCGTGGATCGCCTGGCCGATGGCGTTCAGGGCCATGGCGGCCTCGCGCTCGGCCTGGGCGACGGCCGACTGCTCGCCGGCGGCGTAGGCCTCGGCCTTGGCGGCCTCCAGCTCCTCCAGGGTGAAGTTCTTCTTCACCCGCGCGGGCGCGGTCATGCCGCCGTGGTCGTCGAACACGGTGTCGAAGGTGAAGCGGCGGGGGGTCATGTCGGTCATTCAGCCATCCCCCTAGTAGATCAGTTCGTCTTCGGCGCCGGCGCCGGCCAGC
>NZ_JAGIBH010000074.1 GCF_017744445.1 Caulobacter sp. | reverse complement strand
CGGCGCTCCCGGTCAGGATCGCGATCAGGTCGTCTCGCTTGCCGGGCGCGGCCATCATCTGGCCGATCAGTCCGTACATGCCCCGGCTCTTCTCCACGTTTTGAACAACCAGGCCTGCGACGGCCTGACCGGCGATAACCTGGCCCCCGACGGCCAGGCCCGTCGCCAGGACGACGCGTCGCTGGACATCCCCGGCCACGACGGGTCTTACGCCTTGCACTCGCCCTTCGCCGCCACGGCCGCGCCCTGGGCGGCGGCGTTGCAGGCGCTGGCGTAGGTCTTGCCGTCACAGCCGCAGACGGGCGCATAGATCGCCGGGCAAACCTGAGGCGGGCGGCGGCAGGTTCCCGAACCGTCGGCGACGTGGCACTGGCCGTCGGGCATCTGGCAGACTAGGCCCGACGCGCACTGGAAGCCGGCGAAGCCGCCGCACATGCCGCCCTCGGCGACGGGCGTGCGGCCGCCCTGCTGCGGCGGGTTGGGTCCGGGTCCCGTGGGATCGCTGGGACCGGCGCAGGCCCACAGGCTTAAGGCGGCGAGCGCGAGGGTCGTCAGACGACGCAAGGCCATTGGAGGTTCTCCGGTCGGTGGCTGCCGGCGCCACCCTGGCATGTGTCGCGCCCCGGGACAAACGCAGCGGGAAAGGAAGCGGGCGCCGCGCCGCCCGCTTCCGCGACCGGGCGTCAGTCGCTCCAGGTGATCTTCACGATGGTGGGCTTGTCGCTGTTGTAGGAGACGGTGTGCTCCTCGCGGCGGCTGCTGGTGATGGCCAGGTTGTAGGTGTCGCCGGTCTGGTCGGTGAAGGCC
>NZ_JAGIBH010000073.1 GCF_017744445.1 Caulobacter sp. | reverse complement strand
ACCTTCGACAGCCACGGCATCAGGATCGGGTTGCCGGTCTCCAGCACCGCGACCGTATGAGGATTGGCCGCACCGATAGCGGCGATCAGCTCGTCCTGGCCGTTGGGCAGGCTGGGGGCGATGGCGTCCATCCCCTCCTCTTCCGGCCGCACGGCGAAGACGATAGCCACGTCCGCGCCCTTGGCCAGGGCGGCGGCGCGCGCCGGATCAGAGCCATCGTCGAACTGGATGTCGGCGTCCGAGCGCAGGTCCTTCAGCGCCGCCAGCGGCGAGGACAGACCATAGACCGGGGCCAGAATGGCCGCGATGCCTTCGCGGCCGCGCCGGTCCACGAAGTGGCCGCCGTACGGCATCACCTGCGAGGAGCCGCCGCCCGACAGCACGCCCTTGTCGGCGAAACCGCCGATCACGACGATCTTCCTGGCGGTCGCCGCCAGGGGCAGCACGCCGTCGTTCTTCAGCAGCACCATGCCCTGCAGCGCCACCTTCTCGGCGACGTCGGCATGAGCGTCCTTGTCGATCGCGCCGCCCGGTTTGGCCGGATCGTCCACCACGCCGGCGGCGTAGAAGCTGCGCAAGATGCGATAGGCTGCGTCGCGCACGCGCTCGGCCGAAACCTCGCCACGCTCTACCGCCGCCTTGAGGCCGCCGAAGTACGGGTCGTCCTGCGGCGACTCCTGGTCCAGGCCCGCCTGCAGGGCCGGCGCCAGGCTATGCGAAGCGCCCCAATCCGACATCACCCAGCCGGGATACTTCCAGTCTCCCTTCAGCACCTTGCCCAGCAGGAACGGGTTCTCGCAGGCATAGAC
>NZ_JAGIBH010000072.1 GCF_017744445.1 Caulobacter sp. | reverse complement strand
GCTTCCACGACACCGCCAACTCGATCGCCACGGTGGTGGCGACCAAGGTGCTGTCGCCGGGCGCGGCGGTGTCGCTGGCGGCGGGCATGAACCTGGTCGGCGCGCTTACCGGCACCGCGGTGGCGGCGACGATTGCGACTGGCATCGTCAACACCGACGTGGTCGAGGCCTCCTCGCAGGTGATCCTGTGCGCGCTGCTCGGCGGCATCGCCTGGAACCTGCTGACCTGGTGGTTCGGCCTGCCGTCCTCGTCCTCGCACGCGCTGATCGGCGGCCTGTGCGGCGCCGCGCTGGCCGCCGCGCACAACGACTGGAACGCGCTGGTCTGGTCCGAGCCGGTCGGCAACTGGGTCAAGAACAAGGGCCTGCTGTGGAAGGTGTTCCTGCCGATGGTCACCTCGCCGCTGGCCGGTTTCGTCCTCGGCGTGGCGATGATGCTGCTGCTGTGGGCGATCATCGCCGGCATGGCCCGCGCCGGCGGGGTGCTGGGGCGGCTGGCGCGGCCGCGCTGGGTCAACGCGTTCTTCGGCAAGGCGCAGATCCTGTCGGCCGCGTACATGGGTTACGCGCACGGCCACAACGACGCGCAGAAGACCATGGGCATCATCGCCCTGACCCTGATCGGCGCCGAGTCGAGCGGGCAGCTGGACAACCTGCCGGGCTGGCTGTCGTTCCTGCATCCGGGCACGGGCGACGGCCCGCAGATCGCGATGTGGATCGTGCTGACCTGTGCGGTGGTGATGGCGGCGGGCACGGCTTCCGGCGGCTGGCGGATCATCAAGACGCTCGGCCACAAGATGGTCAAGCTG
>NZ_JAGIBH010000071.1 GCF_017744445.1 Caulobacter sp. | reverse complement strand
AACGTCGCCATCGCCGCCAAGTCCTCGGTGCCCAATCCACGACTGCCCGGCACCATCCACAGCGCGGCCGAGGCGGTGACCGCGGCCGGCGGCCAGGGCCTGGCGCTGAAATGCGACATCCGCGAGGAGGACCAGGTGCACGCGGCGGTGGCGGCCACGGTCGACGCCTTCGGCGGCATCGACATCCTGGTCAACAACGCCAGCGCGATCTGGCTGCGCGGCACGCTGGACACGCCGATGAAGCGCTTCGACCTGATGCAGCAGGTCAACGCGCGCGGCAGCTTCCTGTGCGCGCAGGCCTGCCTGCCGTACCTGCTGCAGGCGCCCAACCCGCACATCCTGACCCTGGCGCCGCCGCCGTCGCTGGATCCGAAGTGGTGGGGTCCGCACACCGGCTACACCCTGGCCAAGATGGGGATGAGCTTCGTCACCCTCGGGCTGGCCGCCGAGTTCGGGCGCGCGCGCAAGGCGCCGCTGGGCGTGACCGAGCAGCCCGGCGCGGCCGCGGCCAACCGTTTCCCCGCCTATATCGACCTGGTCCGCCGGCAGCTGGCCAACGACTATCCGGAAAGCGCGCTGCAGGGCGCCGGCCTGACCGTGCTGACCGGCATGTCGCCGTCGGCGCAGGCCTATGCCGAGGGCGCGGTGGCGCGGGCGACCGAGGCGCTGCAGACCGGCAAGCGGCCGCCGCTCGAAGCCGGCATGGTGGTCACCGACGTGCATGCCGGCGACGTGCTGGCGGTGGTCGGCAGCCGCGACGCGGCCATCCACGGCTTCAACCGCGCGGTCGAAGCGAAGCGGCCGGTCGG
>NZ_JAGIBH010000070.1 GCF_017744445.1 Caulobacter sp. | reverse complement strand
GGCTGGACGCGCGTGACCCTGCAACCCGGCGAGAGCCGCCAAGTGACCATCACCGCCGATCCGCGTCTCCTGGCGTCCTACGACGTCAAGGGCGGCGCCTGGCGGCGCGCGGGCGGCGCCTATGATGTCTATGTGGGCAAGGCCGCGGGCTCTCGCGATCTGGTCGCCAAGGTCAGTTTGAAGGCGGGCGGCCGATGAGCCTGACGGTCCTGTTGGCGGCGGCGGCCCTGGCGGGGCCGGTCGCCAGGGTCGAGGCGGGCGCGTTGCGGGGCGTCACAGCCGACGGCGTAACAGCCTTCAAGGGCGTGCCCTATGCGGCCGCCCCCGTAGGAGATCTGCGTTGGCGAGCGCCCCGGCCAGCCGCGCGGTGGAGCGGAACCCGCGACGCCTCTGCAAAGGGGGCGGACTGCGTCCAGGGCCGGATGCCGGGGTCGCCTCCGCCCGCGCCGCAGTCGGAGAACTGCCTGTTCGCCAACGTCTGGCGACCAGCGAGCGCCAAGGCTGACTCCAGGCTGCCGGTCATGGTCTGGATCCATGGCGGGGCCTTCACCAACGGCGGATCGTCTTCGCCAGAGACCTGGGGCGACGCCATGGCCCGGCGCGGCCTGGTGTTCGTGACCTTCAACTACCGCCTGGGCCGGTTCGGGTTCTTCGGCCATCCGGCGCTCAGCGCCGAACATCCCGACGAGGCCACCGGCAACTACGGCCTGATGGACCAGATGGCCGCCCTGGCCTGGGTTCGGCGCAACATCGCCGCCTTCGGAGGCGATCCCAGGAACGTGACGGTGGTCGGCGGCTCGGCCGGTGGCATCT
>NZ_JAGIBH010000006.1:250535-438070 GCF_017744445.1 Caulobacter sp. | reverse complement strand
TGCCCGCCCTGTCGCCCACCATGGAGGAGGGAACCCTCGCCAAGTGGCACGTCAAGGTCGGCGACACCGTCAAGGCCGGCGACGTGATCGCCGAGATCGAGACCGACAAGGCGACGATGGAAGTCGAAGCCGTCGATGAAGGCGTGGTGGAAGCCATCCTGGTCGACGCCGGCACCGAGAACGTCAAGGTCAACGCCCTGATCGCCAAGCTGGCGGGCGAGGGCGAAAGCCCCGCGCCGGCTCCGAAGGCCGAAGCGCCGAAGGCTGCCGCCGCTGTGCCGGCTCCGGCCGCGGCTGCCCCGGCGGCTCCCGCGCCAGCCGCTCCGGTCGCGGCTGACGGCTCGCGCGTCTTCGCTTCGCCGCTGGCCCGCCGCCTGGCCTCGGCCGCCGGCCTGGACCTGAAAGGTATCAAGGGCACCGGCCCGCACGGCCGCGTCATCAAGTCCGACGTCGAAGCCGCCAAGTCGGGCGCTCCGGCCGCCAAGGCCGCTCCGAGCGCTGCGCCCGCCGCTGCCGCTCCGGCCGCCGCCGCGCCGCGTCAGGTCCAGTCGCTGGAGCAGATGGGCATCCCGGCCGGCTCGTACGACCTGATCCCGTTGGACGGCATGCGCAAGACCATCGCGCGCCGCATGACGGAAAGCTTCCGCGACGTGCCGCACTTCCCGCTGCAGATCGATCTCGAGATCGACGCGCTGCTGGCGGCGCGCGCCAAGATCAACGGTCTGCTTGAGAAGCAGGGCGTGAAGGTCTCGGTCAACGACATCGTCATCAAGGCCGCCGCCGTGGCCCTGAAGCAGGTGCCGGAAGCCAACGCCTCGTACACGCCGGAAGGCATCGCGATGCACCACAACGCCGACATCGCGGTGGCCGTGGCCGTCGAAGGCGGCCTGATCACCCCGATCATCCGCAAGGCCGAAACCAAGGGCCTGGCCCAGATCTCGGCCGAGATGAAGGACCTGGCCCAGCGCGCCAAGGACAAGAAGCTGAAGCCCGAGGAATTCCAGGGCGGCACCTTCTCGATCAGCAATCTAGGCATGTTCGGCATCAAGTCGTTCGCTTCGATCATCAACGAGCCGCAAGGCGCGATCATGAGCGTTGGCGCGGGCGAGCAGCGTCCGGTCGTCAAGAACGGCGAGATCAAGGTCGCCACGGTCATGACCGTGACCCTGACCTGCGATCACCGCGTGGTCGACGGCTCGGTCGGCGCCAAGTTCCTGGCGGCCTTCAAGCCGCTGATCGAAGAGCCGCTGACCCTGATCGTCTGATCGGGAGCGGGGAGGGACGATGTCGGTCTACGACTACTCCGCCAAGACGCTGGACGGCCAGGACGTGAGCCTGGCCGACTATCGCGGCCAGGTGCTGCTGATCGTGAACACCGCCAGCAAGTGCGGTTTCACGCCTCAGTACGAAGGCCTCGAGGCGCTCTACAAGAGCCACAAGGACCGTGGCTTCACGGTCCTGGCCTTCCCCTGCAACCAGTTCGGCGCTCAGGAGCCGGGTAACGCCGAGGAGATCGCGAACTTCTGCTCGCTGACCTACGACGTGACCTTCCCGGTGATGAGCAAGATCGACGTCAATGGCGCTGACGCTCACCCGCTCTACAAGTTCCTCAAGAAGGAACAGAAGGGCCTGCTGGGCACCGAGGCGATCAAGTGGAACTTCACCAAGTTCCTGATCGGCAAGGATGGCGAGGTCGTCGAACGTTTCGCGCCCACGGTGAAGCCCGAGGACCTCAAGGTCGCGGTCGAGGCGCTGCTTTAGTTTCTCCCAGACCGGCCCCAAGACCGGTCGATCGGCGCTCTCCGCTCCCCCGGAAGGGCGCCAAAGCTAGGGGTTAGAAGACATGTCCACGGAATTCGATGTCGTCGTCATCGGCGCCGGTCCTGGCGGCTATGTGGCCGCGATCCGCGCCAGCCAACTGGGCCTGAAGACGGCCATCGTCGAGCGTGAAAACCTGGGCGGCATCTGCCTGAACTGGGGCTGCATCCCGACCAAGGCGCTGCTGAAGTCCGGCGAGATCTACGAGCAGCTGTCGCATCTGGGCGGCTACGGCCTATCGGTGCAGGGCGCCGCGTTCGATTTTACCAAGATCATCGAGCGCTCGCGTGGCGTGGCCAAGCAGATGTCGGGCGGCATCGCCTTCCTGATGAAGAAGCACAAGATCGAAGTGATCGAGGGCGAAGCCAAGCTGGAGAAGGGCAATCCGGCTCCCAAGCTGGTCATCGCCCTGAAGGCCGGCGGCAGCCGTACGGTCCAGGCCAAGAACGTGATCCTGGCCAGCGGCGCCCGCGCTCGCGAGATCCCGGCGATCGGCGCGGTCTCGGACGGCGATAAGATCTGGACCTATCGTGACGCCCTGGCGCCCAAGACCATGCCCAAGTCGCTGGTCGTGATCGGCTCGGGCGCCATCGGCATCGAGTTCGCCAGCTTCTACCGCGCCCTGGGCGCCGAGGTGACCGTCGTCGAAGCCATCGATCGCATCATGCCGGTGGAAGACGAAGAGGTCTCGAAGGCCGCCCAGAAGGCGTTCGAGAAGCGCGGTATCAAGTTCCGCATCGGCGCCAAGGTCTCCAAGGTCGAGAAGACCAAGGACGGCGTCTCGGTCACCGTCGATGTCGGCGGCAAGATCGAGCAGCTGACCGCCGAGAAGTGCATCGTCGCCGTCGGCATCGCTCCGAACAGCGAAGGCCTGGACGCCGTCGGCCTGAACCTGGATCGCGGCCACGCCGTGACCGACAAGCACTGCAAGACCAACGTCCCGGGCCTGTACGCCATCGGCGACATCGCCGGCGGCCCTTGGCTCGCCCACAAGGCCAGCCACGAGGGCATCCACGCCGCTGAGGCCATCGCCGGCTACAAGACCCCGAACGTCAACTCGCCGATCCCGGGCTGCACCTACGCCAACCCGCAGGTTGCTTCGGTCGGCTATACCGAAGCTGGCGCCAAGGCGGCCGGCATCGAGGTCAAGGCGGGTCGCTTCCCGTTCAAGGTCAACGGCAAGGCCGTGGCCGCGGGCGAGACCGAAGGTTTCGTGAAAACCGTGTTCGACGCCAAGACCGGCGCCCTGATCGGCGCCCACATGATCGGCCACGAAGTGACCGAGATGATCCAGGGCTTCGTCACCGCGATCACCTTGGAAGCCACCGAGGAAGACCTGCACGGCATCGTCTACGCCCATCCGACCATGTCGGAAGCCATGCACGAAGCCGCGCTGGACGCCTACGGCCGCGTCCTGCACATCTAGGGTAGCCTAGGAGATTGGATGGCGCGCAAGGCCGCGACGACGACGGGTGATAAGCCAAAGGCGCGGAAGGGGTCCAAGACGACCCTTTCCGAGGCCAACTTGGTCGACCTGGGTCCCGAGCGTCTGACCGCCATCCTGCTCGACCTCTCCAGCGACAGCCACGTCAAGCGCGTGCTGCGGCTAGAGCTGTTCGCCGAGTCCAACGCCGAAGGTTTGGCGCTGGAGATCGCAAAACGCTTTGCGACGGTCGGCAAGTCCTCGTCGCGCATCAACTGGCGCAAGCGCGCGGCTTTCGCCAAAGACCTTGACCTGCATCGCGGGATGATCGAGCGGCTGGCGCAAGACGACGCCAACGCCGCCCTCGACCTGATGCTGGATCTCCTGGATCTGGCGACACCCACGTTGGATCGCCTCAGCCAGGCCGAAGGGCCGATCGGCGACGTCTTCCTGGCTGCTCGCGACGGCATCGGCGCGATCGCCGCCCAGGCCCTGCCGGATCCCATCGTTCTGGCCGACCGCATCGCCAGGCTGTTGCGCCGCGACGACTACACCCAGTTCGGACCGGTCGTGAACGCCCTCAGCCCCGCGCTGGGCAAGAGGGGCCAGGAGCACCTGCGCAAGACCCTGGAGCAACTGCTGGCAGCCCGTACAGTCCGCGACGCCCGCACGGCGGTCTATCGCGACGCCTTACGCCGCCTGGCCGACGCCAGCGGCGATGTCGACGCCTTCGAGGCTACCTTCGCGCCAGAATTGCGCAGGACGCCTTTGGTCTCGGCCGAGATCGCTCGCCGCCTGCTTGAGGCCGGTCGCCCTGAAGACGCACTGGCCACACTCCACGCTGGCGCGCCAAGCGAGAAGGGCGGTCGCCATCAAAGCTCGCTGGAAGAGCGCTCGGCCTGGGAAGAGGCGATGCTGGACGCCCTGGAGGCCACCGGCCATCACGACGAGGCCCAGAAGCGCCGCTGGGCCGAGTTTGAGCGGACGCTGTCGATCCCGCGTCTGCGGGCCTATCTCAAGGGCCTGCCGGACTTCGACGATGTCGAGGCCGAGGACCAGGCCAAGGCCGTCGCCAAGCGCTTTCCGCAGTTCGATCGCGCCTTGGCGTTCCTGGTCTCCTGGCCAGACCTGCCGGCCGCTTCACGCCTGGTGCTGACCCGCGCCGGCGAGATCAACGGCGCCGACGACACCCTGATGACCGAAGCCGCCCGCCGGCTGGAAGGCGGCTATCCGATGGCCGCGAGCCTGCTGCTGCGGGCCTCGATCCAGTACGTGCTGACGTATGGCGTGGCCACGCGCTACGCCGAGGCCGCCCGGCAGCTGCTGGAGGCGGAGTCGCTGTCGGTGATGATCGGTGACTTCGGCGAATATCCCGACCATCAGGCCTTCGTGGCGGATCTGCGCGCCATGCACAGCCGCAAGCAGGGCTTCCGCGCCGAGCTGGAAGCCCTGGGCGGCAGCTTCTAAGGCTTCTTGCGGATCTGGGCGTCGATGCTCCATTCGCCGCCGCCCTGGAAGACCAGGTACAGGAAGATGAAGCAGTACAGGATCGCAGGCTCGCCGCCGTTCAGCGCTGGCCAAAAGCCCTGGCTGCCGTGAGCCATGAAATAGGCTACCGCCATCATGCCCGACAGCAGGAAGGCGAACGGGCGGGTGAACAGGCCCAGCAGGATGTGAGCGCCGCCGAAGATCTCCAGTGCGCCGGCGGCCACCAGCAACGGTGGAAGCGGGCTGGGCGCACCGGGTTGGGCGGCGGGGAAGTGGAACAGCTTCATCAGCCCATGCTCCATGAAGAGCAGGGCGGTGATGATCCTCAGTAGACTGAGGACGCGCGGCGACCAGACGGCGAGACGTTCCATTTCTTCTTCCCTCTTTGAACCAGCGTGAGTCGAGTTCTCGACCACGCTAGCCAAACCTATCGAGGGATACGATTCAGATATCTCAGGCGGCGGCGCTGTCGGTCTCGGCCATGCGCTGGATGGCGACATAGTCGGTCTTGCCGCTGCCCAGCACGGGCACTTCCTGCACCTTGAGGATCTTGCGCGGCACGGCCAGTTCGGGCGCGCCGACGCTTTGGGCGTGCGCCACCAGCGAGGTGACGGCCGCCGCCTGGCAGTCGGTGACCAGGATCAGCTTCTCGCCCTTCTTCTTGTCGGGCATCGAGATCACGGCGTGACGGCCGTTGGGCCACACAGCCGAGGCCAGGTCCTCAGCGGCGGTCAGGGAGACCATCTCGCCGCCGATCTTGGCGAAGCGTTTCACCCGGCCCTTGATAGTGATCCACAGGTCGTCGGTGACCGTGACCACGTCGCCGGTGTCGTGCCAGCCGCCTTCCGGGGCGTCGACGCCGCCGTCCTCGCGCAGATAGCCCGACATGATGTTGGGACCACGCACCAGCAGGCGACCGCCTTCGGGGATGCCCTCGACCAGTTCGATCTTCCACTCCTGGCCCGGCAGCAGGCCGCCGACCGTGCCACGGCGATTGTCTTCGGGCTTGTTGACCGCGATGACCGGCGAGGCCTCGGTCGCGCCATAGCCTTCCAGCACCGGCACGCCGCCGAACTTCTCGGCGATGATGTTGTGCGTCTCTTCGCGGACCTTCTCGGCGCCGCAGACGATGAACTTCAGGCCCGACAGCTCGTCGCTCTCGGCCGAGCGGGCGTACTGGTTGACGAAGGTGTCGGTGGCCAGCAGCACCGAGCCGCCGACATCCTTGATCAGCGGCGGGATCTGCTTGGTGTGCAGCGGCGAGGGGTACTGGAACGCCTTCATGCCGGTCATGATCGGCAGGATCACCCCGGCGGTCAGACCAAAGCAGTGGAAGACCGGCAACGGGTTGAAGAACACCCAGGCCGGATCGAGCGCGATATGGGCGGCGATCTGCTGGGCGTTGGAGACTAGGTTGGCCTGGGTCAGGACTACGCCACGCGGCGCGCCGAAGCTGCCCGAGGTGAACAGGACGACGCCCTTGTCCGACGGTTTGGCCGGGGCGCGGAACTGGCGCGGGAACAGGCCGGCGGCGGCCGCGAACAGCTTGTCCGGCAGACCGATCGTGCCACGCACGTCTTCCAGATAGGTGATCTCGGCGTGTTCGCCTATGGCGTCGACGATGTCGTGCAGCTTGCCCAGTTCGATGAACTTGTGGGCGGTCAGCACGCGCTTGACGCCGGCCAGCTTCACCGCGGCCTTGATGTTTCGCAGGCCCGCCGTGAAGTTCAGCATGGTCGGCACGCGGCCAAAGGCGTGCAGAGCGAAGAAGGTCACCACCGACCCCGAGCCCGACGGCAGCAGCACGCCGACGTTCTCGCCCGGCTTGGTCATGCCGGCGATCTTGCGGCCCAGCGCGAAGCTGGCCCGGATCAGGTCCGTATAGGTCAGCGGATTACGATCCTGGTCCTCCAGGATCGGCTTCTTGGCGCCGTACTTGTCGCGGGCGTCGATGAGGGCGTCGAAGATGGCCTTCTGACCAGCTTGCACGTCGTAAGCTACCGGCATCCCGGCGAAACCTCCCCGAAGAGCGAAAGCGCGCTCTCGTTCCTAAACGTCGAGTCTGCCGAGGAAGGTCCGGCTTTGCAAGAAAGAGTCACAATGCGTGAGGCTCAGCCCTTGCGGGGCAAGGCCTTGGCGGTCATCCGGGCGCGGGTGAAATCGACGATGGCGGTCAGCCAGGGCCCGCGAACGGCGTCCGATTCCATGTGCAGGTCATGGCCCGCCGCCGAATAGCGGGTCTCCTTGCAGTCGATCATCGCCGCGCAGAGGCGGCTCTGGGGCGTGGCGGTGACCACCTTGTCCTGGCCGGCGTCCAGCATGATGGTCGGGACGGCGGTCTTGCGGATGTCGCGGGCGGCGGCTTCGGAGGCGTCGAAGAAGGCGGCGAACCAGCCCAGGCTGCGTCCGCCCATGCGCAGGTCGGGATTGGCCTGCATCCAGGCCGCCTGGACCTTGCCGCGCTGCTGGTCGTGGGTCAGCCCCAACTGGACGCCATCAGGGCCTTCGCGCTTCCAGCCCGCCTGGTCTGGCGTGCGGATCCAGCCCAGGCGCAAGGTCCGCATGGCCGGCGTGAACCGCGTGAAGTCGGCGCGCGAGCGGGGCAGGGCGCTGAGGCCGAAAGCCGGCGAAGTCAGGACCAGGCCGTCCATGCCCAGGCCCTGCTCGGCGGCGCGCAACGCGACCAGGCCGCCCTCCGAGTGGCCGATGATAACGAACGGGATATCGCCTGCCGGTCGGATGACGCCCCGGGTCAGTGCGCGGACGGCGGCGACATCGGGATCGAAGCTGTCGACGTGGCCAAGATCCCGCCAGGGCGTAGAGCGCTCGGAGCCGCCCTGGCCCTGGCGTTCCAGGACCCAGACCGTGAAGCCCTGGGCATTCAGCTCCGAGACGGTCTCGAACCACTTCTCGGCGCTTTCGCCATAGCCGGTCAGGATCAGCAGCGTAGCGCGCGGCGCCACCGGCGGGGCGGCGACGCCGTAGCGCTGCACCTTGCCTTCGCCGCTGCGGACATAACCCCAACTCCAGCCCTGCGGCGGATAGAAACGCGCGCCCAATGAGGGCGGCGTCCGGGTGTCGGCAAAGGGCGCGCGCGAGCCGCCGTCGCCACAGGCGGAAACGGCCAAAGCCAGGGTGATAGCAAGAAGGCGGCGACGCATACCTGAACAGTCATTTCGCGCATCGTCGCCTTAAGCAAGATCAAGCGCTTGATCCGGAGGCCAAGAAGACCGATTTAGGCGCCATGGCCACGGTGATCGACACGCTGAAGGCTCGCGGCTCGGAAGACCGGGCGGCGCGCCATCCCGAAAAGCAGAACCGCCCCGATACCCCGGTGCTCCGCAAACCCGACTGGCTGCGCGTGCGCGCCCCGGGTTCGGGCCAGTATAACGAGACCAAGGGTATCGTGCGCGAGCACAAGCTGACGACGGTCTGCGAGGAGGCCGCCTGCCCGAACATCGGCGAGTGCTGGAGCCAGAAGCACGCGACCATGATGATCATGGGCGAGATCTGCACTCGCGCCTGCGCCTTCTGCAACGTCACCACCGGCCTGCCGACACAGCTGGATCCGGACGAGCCGCGCCGCGTGGCCGAGGCCGTCGCCAAGATGGGCCTCAAGCACGTGGTCATCACCTCGGTGGACCGCGACGACCTGCTGGACGGCGGCGCTCGTCACTTCGCCGAGGTCGTCACCTCGATCCGCGCCATGTCGCCCGGCACCACCATCGAGATCCTGACGCCCGACTTCCTACGCAAGGAAGGGGCCGAGAACGTGGTCATCGACTCCCGCCCGGACGTCTTCAACCACAACCTCGAAACCGTGCCGCGGCTGTATCTCAAGATCCGCCCGGGCGCCCGCTACTACAACTCGCTGCGCCTGCTGGACCGCGTGAAGCAGCGCGATCCCTCCCAGTTCACCAAGTCTGGCCTGATGGTCGGTCTGGGCGAGACCAAGGAGGAGGTCATGCAGGTCATGGACGACATGCGTTCGGCCGGCGTCGACTTCATCACCATCGGCCAGTACTTGCAGCCGACCCGCAAGCACGCGGCCATCGACCGCTTCGTGACGCCGGAAGAGTTCAAGGCCTATGAGGCGATCGCCCGCGCCAAGGGCTTCCTGATGGTCTCGTCCAGCCCGCTGACCCGCTCGTCGCACCACGCGGGCGAGGACTTCGCCAAGCTACAGGCCGCCCGCCGCGCTCTCGACGCCCGCACGGCGTAAACGCTGTGCATCGTCATGTCGTGACGCGCGTGCTGCCGTACGCGCCCGAGCAGCTGTTCGAGCTCGTCGGCGACGTCGAGGCCTATCCGAAGTTCGTGCCGTGGATCACCGCCATGCGCACCTGGAACGGCCGCATTGATGGCGCGGTCAGCACGGTCGACGCCGAGGCCCAGGTCGGCTTCTCGTTCCTGCGCGAGAAGTTCGCGACCCGCGTGCGCCGTGACAGCGAGGCGCTGAGCATCGATGTCAGCTTGCTGTACGGCCCGTTCAAGCGCCTTTCGAACGGCTGGCGGTTCGTGGCTGAAGGTGAGGCGACCCGCGTCGAGTTCGTGATCGACTTCGCCTTCAAGGCCGCCCTGTTGGACGCCATGCTGGCCGCCAATATCGACAAGGCCGCGAACAAGTTGATCGCCTGTTTCGAGGATCGGGCCAGGCAGGTCTACGGCGTAAAGGCCTAGTCCTTCTTCAGCGCTTCCTCGATCCGCTCCTCGAAGTCACCGAGGTTGCCGAACAGGTTCTCGATGGCGAAGACCAGGCCGAACACCCGCGCGGCGTCGTCGAACTCCAGTTCGCGGGTCAGGCCCTGCTTACGCAGGCCCTCGACGCAGGTTTGGAAGGTCTGATGGACCTCCGCGAAGGCGACGCGATCCGGACGAGGGCCGCCGGCCAGCAGGTCGGCCGTGGCGCGCAGGAACTTGGCGCTCGCCTCCAGCATGTCTGCGGCGGCGGGCGCTAGACTCGCAGCGGGCAGGGGCTCATGCAGGGTGCGGCCGACCATCACCGTGTCGTTGCGCAGGCGCCAGAGCGTGCGGGGGATCGCCTCCGAGACCGAGCGCTCGCTGAGCTTGCTAGCGTTCTCGCGATCGGCCTCGGTCATGCCGGTCTGCAGCTTGGCCAGCGCGGCGCGCAGGTCGTCCTGGGCTTTCAGGTAGTCGGTCGGGCCCGGCGTGCCACGCAGGGTCAGGACGTGGCTATCGAGAATGTGCGCCTGCAGGCCAGCGATCTTCTGGACGCTGGTGACCACCGAGGCATGGGCGCGGGCCGGGAAGATCAGCAGGGTGGCGGCGACACCCACGAGGCTGCCGACCGTGATCTCGGCCACGCGCAGGCTGGCGGCGATCAGCGGATCCATGTGGGTGGCCTGACCGATCAGCATGATCACAGCCGTGACCGGCGCGACCTTCAACGCCGGCCGCACCGAGACGACGAACGCCAGCAGCGCCACGGTCACGCACAGGATGATCCCGCCGAACTCGGGCCACTTCGTATGGAGGTAGGCCGCGGCTGCCCCGGCTAAAGCCCCGACAACGGTGCCCATGAAGCGCTCGATCGAGGCGGTGATGGTCGCGCCCAGGCTGGCCTGCACCACGATCACGGCCGTGAAGACGGCCCAATAGCCTTGTGGCAGGCGGAGCAGTGTGGCGAGGGTGAAGGCGGCGCCGACGGCGGCCGAGACGCGGATGGCGTGGCGGATCTCGGTCTTGCGGGCGGCCGCGGCTTTCAGCGCCTTCTGCGAAAGACCAACGCCCGCGAAGCGTCTCCAGTCGCTGGGCGCGGTCTCGGGCACTAGGCCACCGCCTCGCGAAGCATCTCTAGCGCCGTCTGTACTGCCGCCAGCTGCACCGCTTCGCGAGTCTCGCCGTCGAAGCGCTCGTGCCGGTGGACGACCGACCGGTTGGCGCGGGCGACCGCGAAGTGGACCGTGCCGACGGGCTTCATCGGCGTGCCGCCGCCCGGGCCGGCGATGCCGGTGATGGCGACCGCGACATGGCCGTTGCTGGCCTCCAGCGCGCCCTCGGCCATCATCCGCGCCACGGGTTCGGAGACCGCGCCGTGGTCGGCGATCAGGTCGCCCGGCACGCCCAGCATCTCGGACTTGGCGCGGTTGGTGTAGGTGACGAAGCCACGCTCGAAGACGTCAGACGCGCCGGAGATCGAGCAGATCGCGCCAGCCACCAGGCCGCCGGTACAGCTCTCGGCGGCGACCAGTCGCAGCGACTTGCCGCGCGCCTCGTCGATCAGCAGTCGGGCCAGGGTCTGGATTTCCAGCGGGAACATCGAAGCCTCCGGATTCGTGGACCTAGCTTAGGCCGGTGTCTCGACCGATACGACAGCAGACGCCGCCAGGCCTTCGCCGCGACCGGTGAAGCCCATCTTCTCGGTCGTGGTCGCCTTGACGCTGACCCGGTCCAGCGGGAGGCCCAGGATCTCCGCCAGACGCTCGCGCATCGCCTGGCGGTGCGGTTTGATCTTGGGGCGCTCGCAGATCAGGGTTACGTCGACATTGATGATCGACCCGCCCTTGGCGGTCACCAGGTCGGCGGCGTGGATCAGGAACTGGTCCGAGGCCGCGCCCTTCCATTTCGGAACGGTCGGCGGGAAGTGGTCGCCGATGTCGCCCTCTCCAATGGCGCCCAGGATGGCGTCGGTCAGAGCGTGAAGGCCGGCGTCGGCGTCGGAGTGGCCGATCAGGGTCTCGTTGTGCTTGATCGCCACGCCGCACAGCCAGACTTCTTCGCCCGGCCCCCAGCGGTGGGCGTCGAAGCCTTGGCCGACTCGGGTGATGCGCGCGGCGCCGGCGAGCCGTTCGGCCATGGCGAAGTCCTCGGGATAGGTGAGTTTCATCAAAAGCGGATCGCCCGGCGCGATGGCCACGTGCCCCCCGGCGGCTTCCACCACCTGGGCGTCGTCGGTGGGCTCACCCTCGGTCCAGGCGGCGTAGGCGGCCAGCAATGTGTCGCGGCGCGCCGCCTGTGGGGTCTGGGCGCGCCAGAGATGTTCGCGCGACGTGGTCGTCGGGTTCTGGCCGGGCTCGGCGCGCTTCAAGGTGTCGGCGACGGGCAGGGCAGGGAGCGCAGCGTCGGCGGTCTCCAGAGCCTTCAGCACGCCTTGAATGGTCGCACCGGTCAGGAAGGGACGGGCGGCGTCGTGGATCAGAACGGGCTCATCGCCAGGACGGTGGGCAAGGGCAGCCAGGCCGGACTGCACCGACTGCGCTCGAGTCGCGCCGCCCGGCGCGGTGCGCCAACTTGTGAGCCCCCGCAGGATCTCGCTCAGCGCTTTTTCGCCATCCTGTGTCGTTACGATGACAATGTCCGAGGCGCCGCCCGCTAAGAAGGCTTCGACCGACCAGCGCAAGGCCGGTTTGCCGGCGACAGGCCGCCATTGCTTGGCCTGGCCGGGTCCGGCGCGGGTTCCCGAGCCGGCGGCGACGATCACGGCGGAAAAGGTCATGGCGGCTGTTTAGTCCGGTGGCCAACGATGTCCAGTCGAAGCGGGCTTTACGGCGCTGCAACAATATGCCTAAAAAGGTAGCTACGGGGATGATCACAAAATGAGCAACAAGCTCGAGGTCGGCGGGGTCGAGGTCCCTGGTCGGGTGTGGATCGCGCCCATGACCGGGGTCTCGGATCTGCCCTTCAGAGAAACCGCCACGGCGCTCGGCGCGCCTTATGTGGCAACGGAAATGGTGGCCAGCGCGGAGTTCGCGAAGGGGCGACCCGATGTCGTGCGCCGCGCCGCGGTGGGCGAGGGGATGCCGCTGACGGTGATCCAGCTGGTTGGCCGTGACATCGATTTCATGGCCCAGGGCGCGCGCATGGCTCAGGATGCCGGCGCTCAGATCGTGGACCTGAATTTCGGCTGCCCGGCCAAGGAAGTGACCAAAGGCGTGGCTTGTGGCTCGGCCCTGATGCGCGAGCCTGACCTGGCCGAGGCCCTGGTCGCCGCCGCCGTCGAGGCCGTCGATATCCCGGTGACGGTGAAGATGCGCCTGGGCTGGGACGTCGACTGCCTGAACGCGCCCGATATCGCGCGCCGCGCCGAGGCCGTCGGGGCCAAGGCGATCACGGTGCACGGCCGCACCCGCAATCAGTTCTACAAGGGCGTCGCCGATTGGACCGCTGTGGCAGCGGTGAAGAAGGCCGTCTCGGTGCCGGTGCTGGTCAATGGCGACATCACGGATGGCGACAGCGCCCGCATCGCGCTGGAGCAGTCCGGCGCCGACGGCGTGATGATCGGTCGTGGCGTCTATGGTCGCCCCTGGATCGCCGGCGCGATCGAGGCCGCCCTTGAAGGTCGCGGCTTCGAAGAGCCGCAGGCCGAAGAGCGCCTGGCCATCGCGCTCACCCATTTCCGGCGCAGCCTCTCGTTCTATGGCGAGCGGCTGGGCCTGAAGATGTTCCGCAAGCACCTGGCCTCGTACATCGAGGCCGCGCCCGGGCCGGAAACGGCCGAGGCGCGTCGGGCGGCTCGCGCGAGCCTGTGCCGTCTTGAAGATCCCGCCGCCGTGGAGGTCGCTCTGCGCGACCTGTGGCTGGCGGGCGGGAGAATAGCCGCATGACCGACCGCGCCCGCGTCCTGGGAGGGGTTACGCCCGACGCCCTGAAGGCCGCCGCCTTCGACCTCAGCCCCGAGCCGGCCCTGGTGGTCGACCGTGAAGGCGGACTGGTGGCGGTCAACGAGGCCGCCGAGGCCCTGTTCGGCCATGGCCTGTCGCTGTTGGCGCGCGGCCGTTTCCGCGCCGCCCTGCCGCCGGGCTCAGTGCTAGTCTCGCTGCTGGACCGGGCGATCTTCGAAGGGGCGTTGGTTCGCGAGCATGGCGTCGAGGTCAACCTTTTCGGCCAGCCGCCATTCGAGGCTGACGGCGCGGCCGCCCCCCTGGGCGACGGCTCGGTGCTGCTGACCCTGCACGTCAAGGGCGTGCTGGGCGTCGACAAGGCGGCCGACGCCGCCGGCCTGCGCTCGGTCGTAGGCTTGGGCAAGATGCTGGCCCACGAGATCAAGAACCCGCTGGCCGGCATCCGTGGCGCCGCCCAACTGCTGAAGACCGGCGCCAGCGCCGTCGACCAGCCTCTGGCCCAGCTGATTGTCGACGAAACCGACCGCATCCGCCGGCTGGTCGACCGCATGGAGGCCTTCTCCGACGAGGTTCCGACCCCGCGCGAGCCGGTCAACATCCATCAGGTTCTGGACCGCGTCCGGGCCCTGGTCGCCAACGGCGTGGCCGACGGCCTGCAGCTGAAGGAAAGCTACGATCCCTCACTGCCGCCGGTCTGGGGCGACGAGGATCACCTGATCCAGATCTTCCTGAACCTGACCAAGAACGCCGCCGAGGCCGCTCACATGCGCGGCGACGATCGCGGCGTGATCTCGATCCACACCGCCTGGCGTCCCGGCGTGCGGGTGCGCGGCGCGAATGGCAAGGCCGCCAGCGGCGCGCCGATCGAGGTCAAGGTGATCGATAACGGTCCCGGCGTGCCGTCCACTCTGCGCGACCACCTGTTCCAGCCGTTCGTCACTACCAAGGCCAACGGCACGGGCCTGGGCCTGGCGCTCGTCACCAAGCTCGTGACCGCCCACGGCGGCCTGATCGACTTCGAATCCGAACCCGGCCGCACCGTTTTCCGCGTGCTGCTGCCGGTTGCGCCTGAACCTACCGGAGACGCCTGAGCATGAACGCCGCGAGCAAGAAGATCCTGATCGCCGACGATGACAGCTCGGTGCGTCTGGTGCTCAGCCAGGCCTTCACGCGCCTGGGTTATCAAGTCCGCGCCACGGGCAACGCCACCACGCTGCTGAAGTGGGTCACGGACGGCGAGGGCGACCTGGTCGTCACCGATGTGATGATGCCCGACGAGAATGTGTTCGACGTGCTGCCGCGCATCCGCAAGGAGCGGCCCAAGCTGCCGATCATCGTGATGAGCGCTCAGAACACCCTGCTGACGGCGGTCAACGCCGCCGATGCCGGCGCGTTCGAATACGTCTCCAAGCCCTTCGACCTGGACGACGTCACCGCCGCCGCGCGTCGGGCCCTGTCGCGTCCGGCCGACACCGAGGCATCCAAGGCCCAGGCCCGCGCCATGCGCGACGAGCGCCTGCCGCTGATCGGCCGTTCGGCGCCGATGCAGGAGGTCTATCGCACCATCGCCCGCCTGGTCGGGGCCGATCTGACCGTCCTGATCCTGGGCGAGAGCGGCACCGGCAAGGAGCTGGTCGCTCGCGCCCTGCACGAGTTGGGTCGCCGTCGTGACGGCAAGTTCGTGGTCTTGAACTTAGCCGCCGTGCCGCGTGAACGTGTCGAGGCCGAGCTGTTCGGACGCGGGGAGGGCGACAACGGCCGCCTCGTCGAGGCTGATGGCGGCACCCTGTTCCTGGACGAGATCGGCGACATGCCGCTGGACGCCCAGACCCGCCTGCTTCGCGTGATCGACGGCACCGAGCCGGTGATCAATCCCAAGACCGGCCGTCGCCCGAACGTGCGGATCATCGCCGCCACCAATCGCGACCTGCGCGGCCTGATCCAGCAGGGCCTGTTCCGCGAAGACCTGTTCTTCCGCCTGAATGTCGCCCCGGTGCGCCTGCCGCCGCTGCGCGACCGCGCCGAGGACATTCCGGACCTGGCCCGCACCTTCCTGCTGCGCGCCGCTCGTGAGGGCCTGCCAGCCAAGACCATCGACCAGAGCGCCCTGGACCGCCTGAAGACCCATCCGTGGCCAGGCAATGTCCGCGAGCTCGAGAACCTGATGCGCCGGATGTGCGCCCTCTATGCCGAAGAGCTGATCACCGCCCGCATCGTCGATCGCGAGCTGCAGGACCACACCCCGGCGGTGCGTTCGGAAGAGGGGCCGGTCACCCTGGCTACCCTGGTCGAGCGTCACCTGGCCTCTCACTTCGCCGACCAGCCCGACGGCGTGCCGCCGGCCGGCCTATATGACCGCGTCCTGCAGGAGGTCGAGCGTCCGCTGATCCAGCTGACCCTGTCGGCCACGCGCGGCAACCAGGTCCGCGCCGCCGAGATCCTGGGCCTTAACCGCAACACCCTGCGCAAGAAGATCCAGGACCTGGGCGTGGAGATGACTCGCGGGCGTCGCTAGCGCTGAAGCTTTATCAGCACATAGCTGTTGAATTTAGGACACACGCTCCTAAACTCTCCGGCGATGTCTTCAGTGGCTTACGCGACGGGATCGGAGAGCCCGCCGGCCCGGTTCAGCCGGGCCTGGTGGCGGGAGCTTCTGCGGTCGCGCTACCTGATCGGCGGGGGCTATGCGCTGGCGGTGATCCTCACCGTCGCGGGCGTCGCCCTGGCGTCGTCGCCGCCCCGAACCGATTCGATCAGCACGGCCTCCACCGTCATCCTGGTGGTGCTGAGCTTCAACCTGGTGCTGATCCTGGGCGTGGCCACCGTGGTGGGCCTGCGCCTCTACGACCTGATCGACGCCCGGGCCAGCGACGCCGGCGCCCGCCTGCACCTTCGCTTCGTGGGTTTGTTCTCGCTGGCGGCCGTGGCGCCGGCGGTGATCGTGGCGCTGTTTTTCGGCGTGCTGGTCAACCGAGGCGTGGATGGCTGGTTCAGCCAGCGGGTCCAGACCGTGGTAGGCAATTCGGCCAAGGTCGCCAACTCGTACGTCGAACAGCAGACCAAATACATCTCCGAGCACATCGGGCCGATGGCCACGATCCTTAATCAGGCTGCGCCCACGCTGGCTCAATCGCCGGTGGCCTTTGGTCACTTCTTGGCTGAGCAGACCAAGGACGCAGGTTTCGCCGCCGCTTACGTGCTCGACCGTGACGGCCGCATCCTGGCTAGGGCCGAGATCGGTGAAACGCCGCCGTTTCTGGCGCCGCCGCCGTCCAGCTTCGCGGCGACGGACAGCGGGGAGGTGACCGCTCAACGCTTTGTGTCCGCCGACCTCTTTCGCGCGCTCTACAAACTGAACGCCTACCCCGACGCCTATCTCTATGTGGTCCGACCGATCGAGAAGGGCATCCTGAACCACTTGATCGAGACCCAGGACGCTCTGGTCTCGTACCGCGACGCCGAGCGCAGCCGCGGCCGGATCCAGGCGATCTTCGGCCTCAGCTATCTGGAGACGGCGCTGCTGGTGCTGGTGGCCGCGATCTGGGTCGGTATCGCCGCCGCCAACTCGATCGCCGGTCCCGTGGCCGGACTGGTCGAGGCGGCGGGCCGCGTGTCAGGCGGCGATCTGGACGCCCGCGTGGAGGCCGACACCGGACCCGAGGAAATCCGCGCGCTCTCCAACGCCTTCAACATGATGACCAGCGAGCTGCAGCTGCAGCAGGCCGCGCTGAGGGCTGCCAGCCTGGACGCCGAGAGCCGCCGCCAGTTCATCGAGACCGTGCTGTCGGGCGTCAGCGCGGGCGTCGTCAGCCTGGACGAGCGCGGCAAGGTCTCGGCCGTGAACCGCCGTGCTGTGACGCTGCTGGGCCTGCCTGACGACGCTCTGGGCGTCGATCTGGTCGAGCTGGCGCCCGAGTTCGAGACGGTGATGGAAGCCCTCCAGGAGAGCCGCCCAGACACCGATGTCGAGGTCGACATCATGCGCGAAGGCGAGACCCGCCGCCTGCGGGTCCGCGCCGCCGGTCACGTGGCCGAGGGCCTGGTGCTCACCTTCGATGACATCACGCGCCTGATGGCCGCCCAGCGCAATGCCGCCTGGAAGGACGTGGCGCGCCGCATCGCTCACGAGATCAAGAACCCGCTGACCCCGATCCAGCTATCGGCCGAACGCCTGCGCCGCAAGTACCGCAAGGAGATCGCCAGCGACTTGGAGACCTTCGACCGCTGCACCGACACGATCATCCGCCAGGTCGGCGACATCGGTCGGATGGTCGACGAGTTCTCGGCCTTCGCCCGGATGCCGGCGCCGCGCTTCGAGCCGGCCAACCTGACCGAGATGCTGCGTCAGGCGGTCTTCGCCCAGCGCTTCCAGGACGCCGAGATCGAGGTGAAGATGGAAGAGCCGGGCGAGGGCGATGTCTGGATCACCTGCGACCAGCGCATGATCGGCCAGGCTCTGACCAACATCCTGAAGAACGCCGGTGAGGCGGTCGGCGGTCGGCGGGCGTTGGAGCCCGAGCTGCCGGGCCGGATCACCGCGATCCTGACCTCGGACCCCGACGACCTGTGCGTGACGATCGAGGACAATGGCGTGGGCCTGCCGGCCAAGGACCGCGATCGCCTAACCGAACCCTATGTGACCACCCGCGAGAAGGGCACGGGCCTTGGCCTGGCCATCGTCAAGCGGATCATGGAGGACCATGGCGGCAGCCTGGCCCTGATCGACGCACGCGCGCTCCCCGGAGCCCGCGTGATCCTGAAGTTTCCGACGACCGCGAGACTGCACGCCGCGGTCCCCAATAGCGCGGACCAAAGTGGCGTTGAGGAGATGATATGAGCGCCGATGTTCTTGTGGTGGATGACGAAGCCGACATCCGCGAGCTGGTGGCCGGCATCCTGGAGGATGAAGGCTACGCGGTCCGCACGGCCGCCGATTCCGACCAGGCCCTGGCCGCCATCCGGGCGCGCAAGCCGGCCTTGCTGGTCCTGGATATCTGGATGCAGGGCGGGGGCATGGACGGCCTTGAGCTGCTGGACATGGTCAAGCAGTTGGACGCCGACCTGCCGGTGATCATGATCTCGGGTCACGGCAACATCGAAACCGCCGTCAGCGCCATCAAGCGCGGCGCTTACGAGTTCCTGGAGAAGCCCTTCAAGTCCGACCGGCTGCTGCTGATCGTCGAGCGAGCGCTGGAGGCGGCGGGGCTGCGTCGCGAGAACCGCCGGCTGCGCGCCCAGACGCTGGCCCCCGACAGCCTGATCGGCAAGTCGGCCCCGGCCCAGGCTTTGCGCCAGCTGATCCTGAAGGTCGCGCCGGCCAACAGCCGCGTGCTGGTCTCGGGTCCGCCCGGCTCGGGTAAGGAGCTGGTGGCGCGCCTGATCCACGGCGCCAGCACTCGCACCAAGCAGGAGTTCGTCGCGGTCAGCGCCGCCGGCATGGCCCCCGAGCGCCTGGACGTCGAACTGTTCGGCGAAGAAGGCGAGGGCGGTCGTCCGCGCAAGATTGGCGTGTTCGAACGCGCCCACGGCGGCACGCTCTATCTCGACGAAGTCGCCGACATGCCGCGCGAGACTCAAGGGCGCATCCTGCGGGTGCTGGTCGAACAGCGCTTCCGCCGCGTGGGCGGCGACAGCGACGTGCAGGTCGACGTGCGGGTCATCTCGTCCAGCTCCCGCGATCTGCGCGACGAGATCGCCGGCGGGCGCTTCCGCGAAGACCTGTTCCACCGCCTGAACGTGGTCCCGGTCCGCGTGCCGGGCCTGGCCGAGCGCCGCGAGGACATCCCCGAGCTGATCAACTTCTTCGTCGAGCGGATCAGCGAGGCCACTGGCCTGCAACGCCGCCGTCTGGGCGAGGACGCTTTGGCGACGCTGCAAGTCCAGACCTGGCCGGGCAATGTCCGCCAGCTGCGCAACAACGTCGAACGCATGCTGATCCTGGCCTCGGGCGAACCGGGCGACCTGATCACGGCCGAGATGCTGTCGGGCTCGGATCAGCCCAGCGCCGGCAATGCCGGCGCCATCGGGGCCGAGCGGATCATCGCCTTGCCGCTGCGCGAGGCTCGCGAGCTGTTTGAGCGCGAATATCTGAACGCCCAGATCCTGCGGTTCGGCGGCAACATCTCGCGCACGGCCAACTTCATCGGCATGGAGCGCTCGGCGCTTCACAGGAAGCTCAAGTCCCTGGGCGTGGCTGGCGCCCGGGCGGAAGAGGAAGAGTAGATGTCGCGTTTCGCCTATGTGAACGGCCGCTTCGTGCGTCACGGCGAGGCCGCCGTGCACATCGAGGATCGCGGCTATCAGCTGGCCGACGGCGTCTACGAGGTGTGGGCCGTGTTTGACGGCAAGCTGGCTGACGCCGAGGGCCACTTCGCCCGCCTGTGGCGCAGCCTGGACGAACTGCGCATCGCCCATCCGATGAGCGAGGCTTCGCTGCTGCTGGTGTTGCGGGAAGCCGTGCGCCGCAACAAGGTCAAGGAGGGCCTGTGCTACCTGCAGGTCACCCGCGGCGTCGCCAAGCGCGATCACGCCTTCCCGAACCCGGCTGTCCTGCCGGCGGTCGTGATCACCGCCAAATCGGTCGATCGCGCCGCCGCCGACAAGAAAGCCGCCACCGGCGCCTCGGTGATCTCGGTTCCCGAGAACCGCTGGGGCCGTTGCGATATCAAGTCGATCGGCCTGCTGCCCAACGCCCTGGCCAAGCAGGCGGCCCGCGAGCGCGGCGCCATCGAGGCCTGGTTCGTCGACGACATGGGCCTGGTCACCGAAGGCGCCTCGTCCAACGCCTGGATCGTCGATGGGGAAGGGGTGCTGCGCACGCGGGACACCAACGCCAACATCCTGCGCGGCGTGACCCGCTCGACCCTGCTGGACGTCATCCGCGAGAGCGGCCTGCCGATCAGCGAGAAGCCCTTCACGATCGCCGAGGCGCAAGGCGCCAAGGAGGCCTTCATCACCGGCGCCGGCTCGCTTTTGACGCCGATCGTACAAGTCGACGGTGTCAAACTGGGCGATGGAAAGCCGGGCGAGGTGGCGACGCGGCTACGGCGTCTCTATATTGAGCGGGCGCGTCAAAAAGCCGTCTGAAGTCGGAGCAATATTCGACAGGGGCGGCTTGCGGTAGCGCGACCAGTTGGAAATTTTCACTGAGGGCTTGTCGCTTTCGGCGAAAAATCATCTAGCATGGTCTTGTTTGTGTGGGGGGCGTGTTGCCCTCCGAGAACAATGAGAGGGGAACCCCCGATATGTCCGCCGAAAAGAAACAGAACCTTCAGGACACCTTCCTGAACAGCGTGCGCAAGTCGAAGACGCCGCTCACCATCTTCCTCGTCAATGGCGTCAAGCTGCAAGGCGTGGTCAGCTGGTTCGACAACTTCTGCGTCCTCCTGCGTCGCGATGGCCAGTCGCAACTGGTCTACAAGCACGCCATCTCCACCATCATGCCGGCTCAGCCTGTGCAGCTCTACGAGCCCAGCGCCGATTCCGACGACTGAATTTAGAGACATTTGTCCAAGTCTACTTCCCGGTCGATTGACCACGCCGCGCCGATCCTGAAGGCGCTTGTCATCCATCCGGCGCGGCAGCTGCGCGGCCAGGCGGCCCTCGAGGCCCGGGATCCCAATGCCCGGCTCGAGGAAGCCGTCGGCCTCGCCATCGCGCTTGATCTCGAAGTCGTCGAGACGATGATCGCGCCGCTGCGCGCGGTGACGCCTGCGACCTTGTTCGGCAAGGGCAAGGTCGAGGAGTTCGCGGCGATCTGCGAGGTCGAGCACATCGACGTCGCCGTCTTCGACGACCAGCTCACGCCCATCCAGCAGCGCAATCTCGAGAAGGCGCTGAAGGTGAAGGTCGTGGACCGCACCGGCCTGATCCTCGAGATCTTCGCCCGCCGGGCCCGCACGCGTGAAGGCCGCCTGCAGGTCGAGCTGGCCCGGCTTGAATACGAGCGCTCGCGCCTCGTCCGCACCTGGACCCACCTGGAACGCCAGCGGGGCGGCACTGGTTCGACCGGCGGCCCCGGCGAAACCCAGATCGAACTCGATCGCCGCCTGATCCGCGACAACATCATCAAGCTCAAGAAGGAGCTGGATGAGGTGCGCCGCACGCGGACCCTGCATCGCAGCGCCCGCAAGAAGGTCCCGTACCCGACCGTCGCCCTGGTCGGCTACACCAACGCCGGCAAGTCCACGCTGTTCAACCGCCTGACCGAGGCGGAGGTCCTGGCCAAGGACATGCTGTTCGCGACCCTGGACCCCACGCTTCGCACCGTGAAGCTGCCCGACGGGCGGCCGGCGATCATGTCCGACACCGTCGGCTTTATCTCCGACCTGCCGCACGAGCTGGTCGAGGCCTTCCGCGCCACCCTCGAGGAGGTGCAGGAGGCCGACGTCGTGCTACACGTCCGCGACGTGGCCAACCCCGACAGCGAGGCCCAGGCCCGTGACGTCGAGACGGTGCTGGGCGAGCTGGGCGTGACGTTCGACGAGGGCAAGACCGTCGTCGAGGTCTGGAACAAGATCGACCTGCTGCCCGAGGACGATCGCGAGGTCGTCGAAGGCCATGCCCGTCGCAAGGACGCTTCGGCGGTCTCGGCCGTCACCGGCGAGGGCTGCGAAGCCCTGCTGCGCCGGATCAGCGGCCTGATCGACGACAGCCCGCCGGTCGAGATTCAGCTGCAGGCCCAAGACGGCCAAGCCATCGCCTGGATCTACCGCAATGGCCGGGTGCTCAGCCGCTACGACGGTCCGGACGGCGAGGTCACGATCGTCACGCGCCTGGACAGTCAGGCCCTGGGTCGCTTCGAGCGCCAATACCCCGGCGCGGTCGTGGGCGAAGCCCACTAGTCCGTCTCAAGCAATGCGTTCTTGATCGCCTCGACCACCACGTCGGGGCGATCCTGCATCACGTTGTGGCCGCTGCCGGTCGCGAGCACCGAGCGGCGGTTGGGCGATTGCGCGACGAACGCCTTGTGCGCCGCCCGCATCGCCTCGCCCTCGGCGGGCGTCTCGTTCCAGGAGCGTTCGGCGACGATGTCGACGACCGGCAGCGCGGCGGGCAGGGCCACGTCCCGCATGGCGCCGGCGGTGTCGGCATAGGCCTCCATCATCGGGATAAGGGCCTTGGCCAGGTTCGGCGCCTTGGCTTTCAGCTCGCCGTACTGCGGCCGATAGCGGGCCTGGATCCGAGCGGCCCAAGCCGCATCGATCAGGCGGGGCAGGTTGGCGTCGACCAGCACCAGGCCCTTCACCTTGGCATCCCGCGCCGCCAGCCGCTCGACGATGTAGCCGCCATAGGAGTGGCCGACCAGGATGCGCGCCCCCTGGACGCCGCATCGGTCCAGCACGGCCGCCAGGGCCTTGGTCTCCTGCTCGATCGAATAGGGCGTCGGCGCCAGCTGGCTCTGCCCCAGGCCCGAGCGGTCGTAGAGCAGGGTGGTGACGCCCAGCGCTCGGACCTGTGGCTCGACCTCCGACCAGGCCGCTGACGTCGCGCCGCCGCCAGCCTCAAAGGCGACGGTGACCGGGCCTGACCCTTGCGTCTTGGCCCACAGGCTGTAGCCGCCGACATCGACCAGCCCATCGCAGCCGGCAAAGGCCGCGCCGCCGCTCAGGGCGATGCAGGCGGTCGTGAGAGCGGCCAGCGCCCGAAGCGTCAGTCCTTGGCCTTCTCGGCCGCCTTGGCGTCGTTCCATAGGGCGTCCATCTCCTCGAGGTCGGACTGGTCAGGCGTCTTGCCACGCTCGGCCAGACCCGCCTCGACGAAGGCGAAGCGGCGGGTGAACTTGGCGTTGGTGGCGCGCAGGGCGTCTTCGGGGTCGACGTCCAGCTTGCGGGCCAGGTTGGCGCAGACGAACAGGATGTCGCCCAGCTCCTCGCGAGCCTTGGCCATGTCGCCGGCCTCGATCTCGACCTCGATCTCGGCGGTCTCCTCGCGCAGTTTGTCCAGCACCTCGCGGGCCGAGGGCCAGTCGAAGCCGACGCGTGCGGCGCGCTTGGTCAGCTTCACGGCGCGGGTCAGGGCGGGCAGACCGGCCGGCACGTCGTCCAGCACGCCGGTCTTGGCTTTCGCCTTGCGCTCCTCGGCCTTCAGCTGCTCCCAGCCGGCGACCTGGGCCGACAGATCGTCGTAGGCATGATCGCCGAACACATGCGGATGCCGGCGGATCATCTTGTCATTGATGGCCGCGGCGACGTCCTTGAGGTCGAACGCGCCTTGCTCCTCGGCCATCCGCGAGTGGAAGACCACCTGCAGCAGCAGGTCGCCCAGCTCCTCCTTCAGCTCCGGCAGATCGTTGCGCTCGATGGCGTCGGCGACCTCGTAGGCCTCCTCGACCGTGTAGGGCGCGATCGTCGCGAAGGTCTGCTCCAGGTCCCAGGGGCAGCCGCCGTTCGGATCGCGCAGCTTGGCCATGATCTCCACGAGGCGGGAGATCGGGTGCCCCTCTTCACTTTGAGAGACTTCACTCGGCGGGGCGGGGGGCGGGGACTTGATCGGGGAGGACATGCGGTTCCGGCTCGGCTGCGGGCTTGGCGTCCCCCTGCGCCGCATCCCGCGCCGCGAGCTGGCGCTGGATCTCGGCGAGACGGTCCGCATCCAGCGGATAGCGCAACATGATCGCCGCGACCACCAGTCCCAGGAACGCTGGCGCAAAAGCGTAGAGTCCGATTAGGGCCGCATCACCCGTGGGCGTCGAGACCTTCGGATCGAAGCCCAACGCGCCCAGGATGATGAACACCCCGACGGCCAGGGCGTAGCCCAGCTTGATGGTGCCGGTGACGATCGCATACAGCAGACCGGTCTTGTCGACGCCGCTCTCCAGCCGCTCCTCGTCGCCGATGTCGGCCATCATGGCGCGCACCAGCAGCGGCGCGGCCGAGTAGGGCAGGCCGGCCAGGACCAGCACCACCATGCCGATGACGACATCGCCGGCCGGGGTGACGACAACGGCCAGCTGCACGGCCGCATAGAGCAGGGAAGCGACCAGCAGCGACCGGTGCTTGCCGATCCGCTTGGCCAGGGCCGGCCACAGCGGCGCGCCAGCCAGGGCGGCGATGAAATAGATCAGCAGCAGGACACCGGCCTGGGTCTTGTCGAAGCCCTTCATGCGCTCGAAGAAGAACAGGAACAGCGTACCGGTGATGCCCGGCGCCAGGCCCATCAGCAGGTCGGCCATCAGCAGGCGCTGCACAGACGGACGTCCCAGCAGCTTCAGATACTGCTTCAGCCCGGTGTCGCCATGGCGCGGCGGCGGGGCGGGTTCTTTCACGGTGGTGACGGCCAGCAGGACGGTGAGCGGCGCCAAGAGGACGATGAACCAGCCCATGGCGCTGATGCTATCCAGGTGATCGCCCTTGAACACGCCGGTGACGATCGGCGGCAGGCACAGCACCAGGATCATGCCGACCACATTGGCGCCCTGCCACCAGCCATAGACGCGCGAGCGCTGCTGATAGTCGCTGGACAGCACCGCGCCCCAGGCGGTCTGCGACAGCACCACCATCGAATAGCCGACATAGAGGACGCTCAGCCAGAACCATAGATAGATCGGCCCGACGCCGGGCTGGGCCATGAACAGGGCGAAGGTGCCGATGGCGATCACCGGCGTCCCGGCGGCGAGCCAGGGGCGGAAGCGGCCCCACTTGGTGCGGGTGCGATCCATCATGCCGCCCAGGACGGGATCCAGCAGCATGTCCAGCAATTTGACGATCAGGAAGGCCGCGCCCACCGTCGCCATGGGGAGGCCCAGGGAGTTGATGTAGTATTCGGGCAGGTACACCACGAGCGGCAGGCCCATCGCCGCGATCGGCACGGCGGGCGCCGCGAACCTGGCCATCGACCCGGACGAAAGTCGGTTGGTCATGCCGTTACTCCATCTCCCCGCGCTGTTGATCGCGCTCGGACGCCGGGCCGCTGAACGGCCGTTTGAATGAGTGTGGGGGTATTGGTCGCGGAGCGCCAGCCTCTTCGTGCAGTCGCACGGCTTCGCCGCTTCACGCGGCAGGCCGCTGAAGGGATGGAAAGGGATGCGGAGCGCCGGACAGCGTCCGGAGCAAGGAAGTGAAATACCGTTTCGACGAAGCCCGACGCTCCGCGCGGTCGTTGCTCGCCAGCGTCCCGGGAAGGTGGCCCTATTCAGGCCTTACCGGGATCCGGACGCTTCCGTTTCCGGAAAAGCCCGGGGATCAGAGAGGGACGAGCCCTTTCCCCCAATCACGCCGACGGCGGGCGGGCCTGGCAGCGAACCAGGTCCCCGGACCGTCCGAGTATCCCCCTCGGACCTTCACCGCTCGACCACACCCCGCCGCCACGTTCGGTCGCTGGCCACGCGCCCTTTCCTCGCGACGAGGTGGCATCATTGTCCAGCAGATCTGAGTGCGGATCATTCAGGGCTGCGTAATATCGACAAGGCGTTGATTTTGCTGAGATCGACTTCGTGAATTCCGAGGACACAGCCTCGCCAATCCCCATAAAGCCCCCTCTCTCTTAGAGAGAGGGGTCTATTCCTTCCCACGCTCGCTAGAGCGCGATGGAATCGTAGACGACAACCTTCGCCCACAGGTGCGAGCAGTCCTTCACGAACTTCAGATGCAGCGGGTGGTCCTGGTAGAGCTTCTGGTCGGCGACGCTCTTGAAAAACATCAGCTCGGAGACGTCGTAGCTGTTGTCGACGACGTCGCGCTTCTCGGTCGAGGCCGGTACCCCGATGTGCAGCTGTTGGATCACTTCGATGCCGCGCAGGGTGTTCAGGCCCGCGATCAGGGCGTCGCGGTCGGGCTTCGAGCCCGGATTCTTCAGCCAGAAAAAGACGTGGTGGATCATCGGGGCGATAGGGGTTTCGGCGGCTGCCGCGGAGGCTCCCACGCCAGCGGCGAGGGCGCCCGACAGCACGGTGCGGCGATCGAAGGACGACATGCGAGATCCTCCTATTTCAGGCCGTCTTCGGCCAGGGTGTGGGCGACGATGGCGTTGGCGTGGCCGTGACCCATCTGGTGCTCGTCCTTGAGCATGGCCACCAGCTCCATGTGTTTGGCGGGATAGCGCGCGCGGACCTTCTCCTTCCAGGCGGAAATGGACTGGCCGTACTTCTTCTCGATGGAGGGGAAGTAGGACGCGGGGCCCTTGATCGGCTGGTCGGTCACTGGCGCTTCCTCCTGGTGTCAGCCCTGCGGTTTCATCCGCAGCGGCAATCCGACCGCCACGAAGTAAACCGTGTCGGCGACCTGGGCCAACCTCTGATGTAGCCGTCCGGCCTCGTCGCGGAAGCGGCGACCCAGCGGCGTCTCGGGCACGATGCCCAGGCCCACCTCGTTGCTGACCAGCCAGAGCCGGGCAGGGCAGGCGGCCACGGCCGCGACCAGCTCGCTGGCCGCCGCCTCGATGTCGCGTTCGGCCAGCATCAGGTTCGACAGCCACAGGGTCAGACAATCGACCACGGCCACGGCGTCGGCGGGCAGGGCGGCGATCGCTTCCGGCAACGCCAGCGGCGCCTCGAGCGTGGTCCACGATTCGCCCCGGTCGGCCTGGTGGCGAGCGATGCGCTGGGTCATCTCGTCGTCGAATGCCTGGCCGGTGGCGATCATCACCGCACGCCCGTCCAAAGCAACGCTTTCAGCCGCTTTCTGGGCGAACGCGCTCTTGCCGGAACGGGCCCCGCCCAGCACCAGGGTCGATGTCATAAGAGCTCCACATTGACCGTTTGCGGCGCAACATATAGGGCTGGCCGCGCGTCAGGCTCCTCGAAAGAGGATTAAAAGGGAACGAGGTTCAAGACCTCGGCTGCCCCCGCAACTGTAAGCGGCGAGTTCTAGCGTCACATGCCACTGGGTCCCCAAGGCCTGGGAAGGCGACGCCAAGAGCGACGACCCGCGAGCCAGGAGACCTGCCCGGCGCGGTCGTTCATCGCTCGGCCGGGGTGCGCCGAACGAACGGGATCTCCCGAGAAACGACAGTCAAAGGATCGCGCGGCGGTCCAGCGTACGCGTGTTCGCGAGTGCGTTGGCTGGCGCGTGGGTCGTTTCAACAGGGGAAGATAAAAATGATCCGAGCGTTTCTCAGCTCAACCGCTCTCGCCAGCATCCTGATCGCCGGCGCCGCATCGGCCGAAGACCAGAAGGCTCCCGAAGCCGACGTCGCGGGCGCCACCGGCGCCAACGGCGTCGCCGAACTGGTCGTCACCGCCACCCGCACCGCCACCCCGATCGAGAAGATCGGCGCGTCGGTCACCGTCCTGACGCAAGGCGCCATCGAGGCCAGCCAGGCGATCTCGGTCACCGAACTCCTGGCCCAGCAACCGGGCGTCAGCTTCACCCGCAACGGCGGTCCGGGCACGAGCACCAGCCTGAACATCCGCGGCGCCGAGAGCCAGCACACCGTGGTGCTGATCGACGGCGTCAAGCTCAACGATCCGTCCTCGACGCAAGGGGGCTTCAACAGCGGCAACCTGCTGGTCGGCGACATCTCGCGCATCGAAGTCCTGCGCGGCGCCCAGTCCACCCTGTGGGGCAGCCAGGCCATCGGCGGCGTGGTCAACATCGTCACCGCTGACCCGACCACGCCGTTCCAGACGTCGGTCGACGTCGAGGGCGGCGCCCGTCAGACCGGCTACCTGCGCGCCGGCATCGGCGGCGCGAGCGACAAGCTCGTCTGGCGCTTGGCGGGCGGCTACTACTCGACCGACGGCGTCTCGGCCTGGAAGACCGGCAAGGAGACCGACGGCTATCTGAACAAGGGCCTGTCGGGTCGCCTGCGCTATCGGTTCAGCGAAAACGTCTCGGCCGAGGTCCGCTCGGTCTATTCGAAGGGCAAGAACGACTTCGACGCCTTCAACGGCGACAGTCCCGAATACGCCCGCACCGAGGAACTGGTCGTCTATAGCGGCCTGAACTTCGCCCTGCTGGACGGCCGCTGGAACAACCGCCTGGGCTACGCCTACACCGACACCGACCGCGAGAACATCAACCCGGCCCGCCCGGCCGTGCCGCTGACCTTCGACGCCGCCGGCAAGAACAAGCGCATCGAGTACCAGGGCGTGTTCGCCTTCTCGGACGCGGTGACGGCCACCTTCGGCGCCGAGCACGAGAAGTCGCGCATGCGCACGCGCTCGCCGTCGGCCACGGCCGCCAACCCGCCGTTCCGCACCGGGCGCGTCGGCGTCGACAGCGTCTATGGCCAGCTGCAGGCCGAGGTCGTCCAGGGCCTGACCCTGACCGCCGGCGTCCGCTACGAGGACCACGACACCTATGGTTCGCACACCCTGGGTCAGGCCTCGGCCGCCTGGGCGCTGAACCAGGGCAATACCGTCCTGCGCGCCAGCTTCGGCCAGGGCTTCCGCGCCCCGGGCCTGTACGAGCTGTACAGCGAATACGGCAACCTGACCCTGTCGCCCGAAGAGTTCGACAGCTGGGACGCCGGGATCGAGCAGCGCTTCTTCGGCGGCAAGGCCCGCGCCTCGGCCACCTGGTTCCAGCGTGAAGCCGACAACGAGATCCGCTTCTTCTCGTGCACCGGTGCGCCCGATCCGCTGTGCGCGGTCAATGGCCAGGCGCGCTTCGGCTACTACAACAACGTCCAGAAGACCAAGGCGCAAGGCGTTGAACTGATTGGTGAAGTCAAGCCCGTCGACGGCCTGACCGTGACGGCCAACTACACCTACACCGACGCGGAATCGAACTCCGGGACCACCAAGGGCAAGCAGCTGACCCGTCGCCCCAAGAACATGGGCAACCTGTCGGTCGGCTACCGCTGGCCGGTGGGCCTGACCACCACGGTAGCGGCGCGTTACGTGGGCAAGACCTTCAACAACGACACCAACACCCAGGTCGTGAAGGGCTACACCCTGGTCGACTTCCGGGCGGCCTACACGATCAATGACACCTACGAGGTCTTCGGTCGCGTCGAGAACGCCTTCGACAAGGACTACCAGACCATCCTGAACTACGGGACGCCGGGTCGCGGGGCGTTCGTCGGCCTGCGCGCGCGCTTCTAGGGCTGCCGGGTGGCGTCGATTTCAGCCCTCGGCGCCTTTCGGCACGGCGGCCGTCTCCGCGAGGCGACGGCCGCCCACCCGCACGCGCCCTGCCCCTGGCTGGACCTGTCGACCGGCATCAATCCGCATCCGTGGTCGGGGCCTCGCGCTTGCGACGACGACCTGCGGCGGTTGCCGGATCCGCAAGGCCTGGCCGAGCTGGAGGCCGTGGCGGCTCGCGCGTTCGGCGTCAACGACTCCGGACGCGTGGCGGCCGTCTCCGGCGCCGAGGCGGCTCTGCGGCTGCTGCCCGGCCTGATCGGGGGCGGGGCGGTGGCGCTGCTGGACCCGATCTATGGCGGCCATGCCGAGGCCTGGGCGTCGTGGACGCCGAACCGGCTGGTCTCGCTGGACGACCCACGCACGCTCCATGCCGACGTGCTGGTGCTGGTCAATCCGAACAATCCTGATGGCCGCCGGATCGATCGTGAGATCCTGGCCGCTCTCGCCGCCGAACGCTCTGACCAGGGCCGCTGGACCGTGGTCGACGAGTCCTTCGCCGAAGTCGCGCCCGCGCTCAGCGTCGCCGACCTGGAGATCGACCGCCTGATCACCCTGCGTTCGTTCGGCAAGTTCTATGGACTGCCCGGTGTTCGGCTGGGTTTCCTGATTGGAAACAAGATCTTCTCAAGAGAATTTCGCCTGCTGCTCGGCGACTGGCCGGTCAGCGCCGACGCGATCGCGTTGGGGCAGGGCGCCTATGCCGACGAGGTCTGGCGCAAGACGACGCGGATCTGGCTTTCCGAACAGGCGGCCAAGGTCGATGCGGCTCTGGCGCAGGCCGGCTTCACGACAGTTGGCGGCTGCGATCTCTTCCGCTGGGTCGAGGTCCCGGACGCGCATACGGTGTTCAACCGGCTGTGCGAGCAGGGCGTACTGACGCGACCGTTCGCGGATCGTCCAGACCGACTTCGTTTCGGCCTGCCTTCCATCAAGGATTTCAACCGCTTCCAGAAGGCGCTTCAGGCATGAACCGGCGTGAGATCGTGGCCGGCGCTCTGGCGCTGACGGCGGGCTCGGCGCCGCCTCCGAAGCGGATCGTATCGCTGAACAGCTGCCTGGACGCCATGCTGGTCCACCTGGCCGACCGCCGGCAGATCGCGGCCCTCAGCCACTATGCCCGCGAGGCGCACGGCTCGACCGTCGCGGCCCAGGCCAAGACCTTGCCCTATACCTGGGAGAGCGCCGAGGAGGTCATCGCCCTGCGGCCTGATCTGGTCCTGGCCAGCCAGCACTCGGCCCTGGCGACCCGCAATGCCTTGAAACGCCTGGACGTGCCGGTGCAGCGCTTCAAGGTGCCCAAGTCGATCGACGAAAGCCGGGGCCAAGTCCGCAAGCTGGCGCGGCTGATCGGCCATGCCGACCGCGGCGAGGCGCTGGTCGGCCGGATCGACGCCGCGATCGCGGCCGCCACGCCGGCGCCGGGCGCACGACGCCTCAGCGCCCTGATCTACCAGCCCAACGGCTTCGCGGCCGGGCCCGGCACCCTGGTCGACGAAATGATGGAGCATGCCGGCTTCGACAATGTCGCCCGGCGCTTTGGCCTGAAGACCTGGGGCAATGTCGCGCTGGAGCGTCTGCTGGCCGATCCGCCGCAGGTGCTGCTGGTCGGCGAGCCCGCGCCCGGCGCGCGCAGCTGGGCCGACCGGGTCATGACCCATCCGGCGCTCAAGGCCGTCTCGCACCGCATGCGGCAGGTGCGGATCCCTGAGAAGCTTCTGTACTGCGGCGGTCCGGTGCTGATCGAGACCGCCGCCGCCATGGCCCGGGCCCGTGCCCAGGCGCTGAAGGAGGGCGCATGACCAAGCCCCGATCCCCCTGGTTAGTCTGCGGCGTTCTGCTGGCGCTGCTGGCCGTGCTGTTCGTCGCCAGCCTGTGCGCCGGACGCGTCTGGACGCCCTGGAGCGCCTGGCTCTCGCACGGCGAGGACCCGCGCTGGGCCATCGTCTTTGGCCTGCGGCTCCCGCGCACCATCCTGGCCATCCTGGTCGGCGGGGCCTTGGGCCTCTCGGGCGCGGCGCTGCAAGGCTACACCCGCAACCCGCTGGCCGATCCGGCCGCGCTGGGGGTCTCAACCTCGGCGGCGCTGGGCGCGGTGCTGACGCTCTATCTGGGCGCGGCCGGCGAGGCGACCTGGATCCTGCCGCTGGCGGCCATGGTCGGGGCCGGGATCGGCGTCGCCATCCTGCTGGGCCTATCCGGGGTCAGCTCCAGCATCGTCACCTTCCTGCTGGCCGGCTTCGTGATCCAGACGGTCTGCGGCGCCATGATCGCCCTGGCCTTGAACCTCGCCCCCAACCCGTGGGCGGTGAACGAGATCGTCAACTGGCTGATGGGCTCGCTGGCCGATCGCAGCGTCGAGGAGGTCAAGCTGGCCGCGCCGGGTGTCATCCTGGGCAGCCTGCTATTGCTGGTCCTGGGCCGCTCGCTGGACGCCCTGACCCTGGGCGAGCAGGGCGCCAAGTCGTTGGGCGTGGACCTCTCGCGCACGCGCTTGCTGATGGCCATCGGCGTGGCCATCGCGGTCGGCTCGAGCGTCGCGGTGACTGGTGTCATCAGCTTCATCGGCCTGATCACCCCACACCTGCTGCGGCCGCTGCTGGGCTCCAAACCCAGCGCCGTGCTGCTGCCGTCGTTCGTGGGCGGCGCGGTCCTGACCCTGGCGGCCGACATCCTCGTGCGTATGACCCCAGCGGCCAGCGAGGTGAAGCTCAGCGTCGCCATGGCCGCCCTGGGCGGGCCGTTCTTCCTGGCCATGCTGATCTCGATGAGACGGAGGCTGGCATGAGCCTGCAAGCGCAAGACATCGCCGTCCGGTTCGGCGACCGCCAGGTCCTGAGCGGGATCTCCGCTGAGTTCCAGCAAGGCGGCGTCATCGCCATCGTCGGTCCCAACGGCGCGGGCAAGTCGACCCTGCTGGCCTGTCTCGCGGGGCTGCTAAGGCCCGAGCGCGGCGCTGCCCTGCTGGACGGCGCGTCCGTCACGACCATGAACGGCCGCCAGCGCGCACGGCGGATCGCCTTCCTGGCCCAGACACCCGAGATCGCCTGGGACGTCGACGTCCGCACCTTCATCGGTCTGGGTCGCACCCCGCACCTGGGCGCTTTCGGGGCCAGCGGCGAGGACCAGGCGGCGATCGAGGCCGCCATCGCCGACGCGCATCTGGAAGCCTTCGCCGATCGCGCCGTGACCCGGATGTCCGGAGGCGAGCGCGCCCGCGCCCTGATCGCCAGAGGCCTGGCCGGCCAGACCGACTGGCTGCTGGCCGACGAGCCGCTGACCGGCCTGGATCCCGGTCACGCCCTGGACGCGCTGTCGCTGTTCCGCCGCCTGGCCCACGACCAGGGCAAGGGCGTGATCGTCACCCTGCACGACCTGAACCTGGCCGCGCGCTTCGCCGACCGGGTGCTGGTGCTGGACGAGGGACAGCTGGTCGCCGACGCCGCCCCCGAAGCCGCCTTGACGCCCGAGCTGCTGTCCAAAGTCTATGGCGTCATCGTTCGTCGCCACGCGGGCGAAACCGGGCCGCTGATCGAAGTGCTGGGTCGTGCCGGCTAGTCCCTGGATCGTGCTCGCGGCGGCCGGTGTGGAGGCCGTCGTCGGCTACCCCGACGCCCTGCATCGGCGCTTTCCGCATCCCGTGGTCTGGGTCGGCGCGGTTATCGGACATCTGGAGCGGATGCTGAACCAGGGCTCGTTCGGCGAGCCGCTGCGGCGGCTGCTGGGCGTCGTGACCCTGCTGGCCATCGTCGCGATTAGCGCCGGCGCGGGCCTGCTGATTACCCGCTACGGCGGTCCGTGGTCCGTGATCGCCGTCGGCTGGCTGGGCTTGGCCCAGCGCAATCTGTGGGACCACGTCCAGGTCGTGGCCAAGCCGCTGGCCGCCGGTGACCTCAATGCCGCCCGCGCCGCCGTCGGCATGATCGTCGGCCGCGATGTCGCCCGCCTGGACGAAAGCGACATCGCCGCCGCCGCCATCGAGAGCTTGGCCGAGAGCTTCTGCGACGGCGTCGTCGCGCCGCTGCTCTGGTTCGTGGTCGGGGGGCTGCCGGGGCTGTTCGTCTACAAGGCCGTCAACACCGCCGACAGCATGATCGGCCACCGCGAGCCGCGCTGGCGGTCGTTTGGCTGGGCCTCGGCGCGATGCGACGATCTGCTGAACCTGGTCCCGGCGCGCTTGGCCGGGGTGCTGGTCGCCAGCGCTGGTCTGGGCGGCTGGAAGGTGATGCTGCGCGACGCCGGCAAGCACGCTTCGCCCAACGCCGGCTGGCCCGAGGCGGCCATGGCTGGTGCGCTGGGCGTCCGTCTGGGCGGGCCTGCCTGGTACGACGGGATGCTGTCGAAGCGTCCGGTGCTGGGCGAGGGCCGGGCGCCCGAGGCCGCTGATGTGCCGCGCGCGCTCAGGGTCTATCTGGTCGCCTGCGCGATCCTCTGGTTGATGCTGGCGGCAGGAGGAGTCGCATGGCCGCATTGATGATCCAGGGCTGCGGCTCCGACGTCGGAAAGTCGGTGCTGGTCGCGGGCCTGTGCCGCCTGTTCGCCAATCGCGGCCTGACGGTCCGCCCGTTCAAGCCCCAGAACATGTCCAACAACGCCGCCGTCACCGCCGATGGCGGCGAGATCGGCCGCGCCCAGGCCCTGCAGGCCATCGCCTGCCGCGTGGCCCCGACCGTCGACATGAACCCGGTGCTGCTCAAGCCCCAGAGCGATGTCGGCGCCCAGCTGGTGGTGCGCGGCCAGATGGCCGGGACCTGGAAGGCGCGCGGCTATCAGGAGCGCAAGGCCGCGCTGCTGGGCACGGTGATCGAGAGCTTCCGCAAGCTGGAGGCCGAAAGCGACCTCGTGATCGTCGAAGGCGCCGGCAGCCCCGCCGAGATCAATCTGCGCGCCAATGACATCGCGAACATGGGCTTCGCGATCGCAGCCGATGTCCCGGTCGTGCTGGTCGGCGACATCGATCGCGGCCACGTCATCGCCGCCCTGGTCGGCGCCCATGCGGTGCTGAACAACGAAGATCGCGCCATGATCCGGGGCTTCCTGATCAACAAGTTCCGGGGCGATCCCAGCCTGTTCCAGGACGGCCGCGCCGAGATCGTTCGTCGCACGGGCTGGCCGGACCTAGGGATGGCGCCCTGGCTGGCGGCCGCGCGACGCCTGCCGGCCGAGGACGCCGTTGTGCTGGACCGCGCCATCGCCGCCGACGGCCGCAAGGTGCGGATCGTCGTGCCGATGCTGTCGCGGATCGCCAATTTCGACGAGTTCGACGCGCTGCGCTCAGAGCCGGAGGTGGAGTTCGCTTTTGTGCCCCCCGGCACGGCCCTGCCGGGCGACGCCGACTTGGTCATCCTGCCTGGGACCAAGGCGACGCTGGCGGACCTGGCCTTCCTGCACGCCCAAGGCTGGGACATCGACCTGGCCGCGCACGTCCGTCGGGGCGGTCGCGTGCTGGGCGTCTGTGGCGGCTACCAGATGCTGGGCCGGCGCGTTTCGGACCCCGACGGCATTGAAGGCGCGCCGGAAAGCGCAGAGGGGCTTGGCCTGCTGGACGTCGAGACCGTGATGACCGGCGACAAGACCCTGCGGCCGGTCACAGGTCGGCTGGCTGGCGGCGCGCGTTTCGTAGGCTACGAGATGCATGTCGGCCGCACGACCGGCGCGGTTTCGCCGATGTTGACCTTTGACGATGGGGTCACCGACGGCGCTGTCTCCGCCGACGGCCGGGTGCAGGGCTGCTACGTCCACGGTCTGTTCGACCGCGCCGAGGCGCGGACGGCGCTCCTGGCCGAATTGGGCGCGGCGTCCGACGGTCTCGACCAGGCCATCCGCGTCGACCAGGCCCTCGACGAGATCGCCGCCATGCTCGAGCAGAGCTTCGACGTTCCCGCCCTCGCGGCCCTGGCTGGCCTGGAGTTTTCCCGATGACCCTTCCAACCGTCACACCCGTCGACAAGACCCGCGCGGCCGCTCTGCGCGCGACGATCGACGGCAAGGCCAAGCCGCTGGGGGCGCTTGGACGGGTCGAGGACCTGGCCGTTCAGCTCGGCCTGATCGCCGAGACGCCGCCAACCTTCGACAAGGCGCTGCTGCTGGTGTTCGCCGGTGATCACGGCCTGACGGCGGAGGGCGTGTCGCCGTATCCGTCGGCCGTCACCCAGGCGATGGTCGCCACCTTCCTGTCGGGCAAGGCCAGCGCCAACGCCTTCGCGACGGCGATCGGGGCGGCGCTGCGTGTGGTAGACGCCGGGGTCGACGCCGAGTTGCCAGCGCATCAGGCGTTGCTGGCCGAGAAAGTCCGACGCGGCACACGCAACGCCGCCGTCGAGGCCGCCTTGACCGAAGCCGATGTTGCCGACGCCCTGGAGCGCGGCGCGCGGATCGCCCGTGAGGCTGTCGAGGAAGGTTTCGAGATCCTCGCACTCGGCGAGATGGGCATCGGCAATACCGCCTCGGCCGCCCTGATCATGCACCGCCTGGCGCCGGCGCCGTTGGCTGAGTGTGTAGGTCGCGGGGCGGGTCATGACGATGAGGGCCTGGCGCGCAAGCTGGCGGTGCTGGAGCGGGCCGCCGCGCGCTCGGACGCGACCGATCCGGCCCAAGTGCTTGCCCAGTTTGGCGGACTGGAGATCGTCATGATGGCCGGCGCGATCCTCGGCGCGGCTTCGGCGAAGGTTCCGGTCTTGGTCGACGGCTTCATCGGCTCGGCGGCGGCGCTGGCGGCGATCCGGCTGGAGCCGGCCGCGCGGGACTACTGCATCTTCTGCCATCGCTCCGCGGAGCAGGGGCATCGCCGCATGCTAGAGGCCCTGGAGGTCGAGCCGCTGCTGGACCTGGGCCTGCGCCTGGGCGAGGGCACCGGCGCGCTGCTGGCCCTGCCGATCGTGCGCGCCGCCTCGCGGCTGCTGAGCGACGTCGCCAGCCTGGACGACGTGCTTAACGGGCGGATCTGACCATGGGCTGGGCGCGGCATCAGGTTCGGCTGCTGGTCTGCGCGATCCAGTTCCTGACCCGCGTGCCGACGCCGGCGCTGAAGACCTTCGAGCCCGAATGGATCACCCGTTCGGCGCGCTATTTCCCCCTGGTGGGGCAGGGCGTCGGGGCGGTCAGCGCTCTGGTGCTGTTGTTGGGCGAACGCGCCTGGGGAAGCGGCGTGGCCGCCGTGCTGGCGATCACGGTCGGGCTCCTGGTCACCGGCGCTTTCCACGAGGACGGTCTGGCGGACACCGCCGACGGCCTGGGCGGCGGCCAGACCCCCGCGCGACGGCTGGAGATCATGAAGGACAGTCGTATCGGGACCTACGGCGTCTGCGCCCTGGTGCTGGTGTTGCTCCTGAAGGCCGCCGTGCTGGCCTCAACCGCCATGGCCGCGACCTTGCTGTTTGTCGCCCATGGCCTGGGTCGCGCCGCCGCCGTAGTGGTCATGCGGGTCACGCCCTATGCCCCTAGCGGCGAGGCCGGCAAGTGGAAGCCTGTGCCGCAAGGCGTTCGGACCAGCGAGGTTCTGGTCGCCCTGCTGATCGCCGCCTGGCCGTTGGTGCTGTTGCCGCCCAGCGCTGCGCTGCTGGGTCTCGCGGGCGGCGCGGCGTTGGCCATCGCCATGGCGCTGCTGGCCCGGCGGCTGATCGGCGGCCATACCGGCGACGTGCTGGGCGCAGTCGAGCAGCTGTTCGAGGTCGGGTTCCTGTTGGGCGCGGCGGCGCTGCTGTGAGGCTGCTGGTCGGTCCGATCTCGGCGGTCGAGCGTCTGGCTGGGGAGGCCGATCATGCGCTGTCGCTGATCTCGCCGGATGCGCGGGCGCCGGTCGTGGCGCGGCCTCGAACCCTGTTGCGTTTCAACGATATCGCCGAAGACCGTGAAGGCCTGGTCGCGCCCTCGGCGGCGATGATCGAGACCATCTTGAGCCTGGCCGGAACGCCGACGCTGCTGATCCACTGCTTTGCTGGCGTCAGCCGCTCGACGGCGGCGGCCTACATCCTGGCCTGCGCGCATGGCGGAGATGAGCAAGCCCTGGCAGCCCAGCTGCGGTCGCTGTGCCCGGAGGCGACGCCGAACCCGCTGATGGTCGCCCTGGCCGATGCGATCCTGCAGCGCGACGGCGCCATGAGCCGCGCGATCGCCAGTATCGGGCGCGGCGTGTACGCCTTCGAAGGGACCGCGATCGACTGGCGGCTCTAGCTCTTGGTCAGGCCCGGCAACTCGATCCGCACCAGTTTCCAGCCGAAAATGCCGTGACGTTTCAGCACCAGGTCCAGCTGCTCGCCGTCCTTCACATCGGCGTAACGGACGCGGAAATGGTCCAGGCCCTCATAACCGTAGTCGACCTTGGTTTCGGACTTGGCTTTCGGCTTGGCCGGCTCCAGCACCGGACCGCCGGGCGCGTTCGAGACGGCCTTGGGCGGCTCGTTGGTGGCCACCATATTGGCGATGGCGTCGGGCGTGGCGAAGGAGTCGACGGCCTTATCGACGACGCTGGCCATCAGCAGCTGGCCGAAAGCGGCGAAGGGGTTGTCGCGCAGTTCGGGGTCTTCCTCGAACTTGCGGGTCATGGCCGTCTTGAGCTGAGCCTTCAGGCTCTCGCGCACGGCGGGGAAGTCGACCTTCTGCTCCAGAGCGACCTTGTCGCCGGCCTTGGCCGCGGCGGTCAGACTGTGCAGCGCCAGGATCGGCGAAGCGAAATACAGCGCGATCAGCAGCACGGCTACAACGCCGCCGGCGCCGATCAGGATACGGTTGTTGCGAGTCATCGAGTTCTCCCCCGCCGATTGGGACAGACGGGGGAGGCTCGGTCAACCTGACCGTTAGCGGGCAAGGGGTTGCGAGGCGCGCAGGATCTCGGCCCAGACCGGCGGGCGGCGGCCGGTCTTCGTCACCAGCTCGTCGCGCAGGGCCAGGAACTTGGGATCGGCCAGGCTGGCCAGGGTGTAGGTCGAAACGCCGTTGCCCACGTCCCACGGATGGGGCGCGTACTCTTTCTGGCCCGCGCCGGCCCGGTCGCGGTCGAACTGGATCTTGGAGTTGGCGAACTCGATGTGGACCTTCTGGCCAGTGGCGAAGGCGGTCAGCCAGTCCAGCGAGTGGGGCAGGCTGGAACCGGCAGGGCTTTTCCAGCTGTACCAGTCCTGGCCATGCGCCTTGGCCGAAAGCACGGCCATCAGCAGCGGATCGAGGTTGTAGGTGACGTAGTGCAGGGCGTCGCGCTCATGGAAGTCGAAGGTCGAGCCGTCGGCGTAGAGATTGACGCCGACCTGCTTCTGATAGGCCTTGCGGGCGCGGTCGATGACCTTGACGTCGCCGGTCTGGAAGGCGGCCATGGTCGCCAGCTTGATGCGATGGCTCTGCCAGTTGGTCTCGGCGTTCTTCGGGCCCGCGTCCATGGCGTCCAGATAGCCGACGGCCATCTTGCGCCAGAAGGCGTCGACCTTGGCGCGGATGGGGGCGGGGAGGTCGCTCTCCGTCAGGTCGGTGGCCATCAGCAGGGTGTCGAAACCCGTCTCGTCGATCGGGTTGAACGAGATCTGGTAGATGTCGGCCCAGTTCTCGAGATAGCGGGCGGTGGCGTCCAGGAACTTGCGGTCGCCGGTCAGGCGGTAGGCGATGGCGAAGTTCAGCACGATCGGCTGGTCCTCGCGGGCCTTGATGCTGATCTCGCGGATGCCCTTGCCGGGCAGGGTGCCTTCGGTGTGGGCGTGGGGAATGGCGCCGGGCGGGCGTTCAAGATTGGCCGTCGCGCGCGAAATGATCTGTTCGGATAGGGCGGGAGCGACGGCGCCCTTGCCGAAGGACGGCCCCAGCAGGGCGTAGTCGGCGGCGTGGGCCGCGGGCGCGACGGTGATCAGGGCGCAGGCGGCGAACCAGGCGGTCTTCAAGGCGATCTCCCCATAAGCTTGTCACCCGCCTTACGCGGCGAGTGTTGCAGCGAGATATCTGGCCAATATGCAAGCTTGTCAATTATTGGTCATGCCAATATGACGAACTGGTCCGACCTGATGGGACATCGCTTGTCTTGCGCGGTTTTCCTGATCATCTTCCGGCCGTTGTGGGGAGTGCGTTTTGACGAGCAAGAGACCGACCATCGACGACGTCGCCCGCGTATCGGGCGTAGCGCGCGTGACGGTGTCTCGGGTGCTCAACGGCGGCCCCAATGTCCGTGACGAGGTTCGCGCCCGCGTCATGCAGGCGGTCGAGCAGCTGGACTACAAGGTCAATCCGCAGGCGCGCAGTCTGGCGGGCGGGGCCAGCCGCCTCCTGGCCTTCGTTTTCGCCTCGGACCCTGAGAACGATCCGAACTCGTACTACGAGTCCGCCCTGGAACTGGGCGCGCTGCGGGCCTGCCTGGCGCTGGGCTACCAGGTGCTGGTGCAGAACGTGCCCGACCAGACCCCCGACTACCGCAAGCGGGTTCTGGACCTGATCACCACTCAGCGCTGCGAGGGCCTGATCCTGTCGCCGCCCTATAGCGACGATGTCGGGCTGATCGAGGCCGTGCTGGCGCAAGGCTGCAAGGTCGTCACCGTCTCGCCGGGCGGGCCGGGCAGGGGGACGACCGACGGCGTGGGCGTCGACGATGAGGCTGGCGGTTACGACCTCACGCGCGAACTGCTGCGCCTGGGCCACCGCCGATTCGGCTTCATCGCCGGCCTGGAGGGGCACTTGTCGGCCGATCGTCGCCTGAAGGGCTTCTGGCGCGCGCTGGAAGAGCAGGGACTGGGCGAGCGCGACTGCGTGGTGCTGCGCGGCGACTTCACCTTCCGCTCCGGCACCCACCTGGCGCCGCAGCTGCTGGACCATCCGCTGAAGCCCACGGCGCTGGTCTGCGCCAATGACGACATGGCCGCCGGCGTGCTGTCGGCCGCCCACGCGCGGGGCCTCAACATTCCTGGCGACCTGTCGATCACCGGCTTCGACGACGCCCCCGTCGCCGCCATCGTCTGGCCGCCTTTGACGACCGTGAACCAACCCGTGAAGGTGCTGGGGCAGCGTGCGGTGGAATTGCTGGTTTCCCGCCTGAATGGGGTGAATTCGACCCCGGAACCGATCTTCCAGCAATTGGAACACGCGGTCGTGTCCCGTCAGACGACAGGTCTGGCCTAGGCTCTCCGAACTGAGTTTGTTTCCGCCTTGACAACGTTGTCGCGTTGCCGGCAATTGGAAGCGCTTCCATGGAAGCGCTTCCACGGCCAAGGTTGCGCCGTACAACAAGAACGATAACTCGTCCGCGCAGGGGCGGGTCTCAGAGGGGAGAGCTTATGCGAAACCGCATTCCGCGCGGCGCGCGTCCGACCGTCCAGAAATTCCCATTCCATGCGTTTTTTGGCACAGCCTCCGCCGCCGCGATCACGCTGGCGCTCGGCGGCTCGGCCTGGGCCCAAACGGCTCCCGCGCAGGGCGATGACACCGTCGACGCCATCGTGGTGACCGGCATCCGCGCCGCCATCCAGAACTCGATCAACATCAAGAAGAACCAGACCTCGATCGTCGAAGCCGTCTCGGCCGAAGACATCGGCAAGCTGCCGGACGTGTCGATCGCCGAGTCGATCGCCCGCCTGCCGGGTCTGGCGGCGCAGCGCGTGAACGGCCGCGCCCAGGTCATCTCGATCCGCGGCCTGGCGCCGGACTTCACCACCACGCTGCTGAACGGCCGCCAGCAGGCCAGCTCGGGCGACAACCGGGCCGTCGAGTTCGACCAGTATCCGTCGGAACTGCTGTCCAGCGTCGTGATCTACAAGACGCCGGACGCCCAGGTCTCGGGCATGGGCCTGTCGGGCACCGCGGATCTGCGCACCGTGCGCCCGCTGGCCTACGGCAAGCGCGCCCTGGCCGTGAACCTGCGCGGCGAGAAGACGTCGGGCCACAAGCTGAACGACGACTCCAAGAACACCGGCGGCCGCTTCAGCGCCAGCTACATCAACCAGTTCGCCGACGGCACGATCGGCGTCGCCCTGGGCTACGCCCACCTGGATTCGCCCTCGCAGGTGAAGCACTACAAGGCCTATGGCTACGAGGCCTTCCCGGCCACGGCCACCAGCCCGGACAGCGCCGACGGCGCTCTGATGCTGAACGGCCAGGAAGTGTTCGCCACCTCGCGCAACAACAAGCGCGACGCCTGGATCGGCATCCTCGAGTACGAGCCCAACGACCGGTTCCACTCGACGCTGGACATGTACTACTCGACCTTCAAGCAGAAGGAGGTCACGCGCGGCGGCCAGTGGTTCTCGAACCCGTTCGCCGACGGCGTCACCTTCTCGGACGTGAAGACCGAGGACCTGGGCGGCTCGAAGTTCGCCACCGACGGCGTCATCCAGAATGCCGTCCTGCAGCTGCGCAACGACTACAACACCCGCATGGACCAGCTGTTCTCGGCCGGCTGGAACAACGAGTTCCAGATCAGCGAGAAGACCAAGCTGGTCGCCGACCTGTCCTATTCGTCCAACAAGCGGAAGGAACAGATCATGGAGACGTATGCGGGCTATGGCCGCGGCGTCGGCGGCGTCACCCCGGGCACGCCGGACGTGGGCCGCACCTATGACGGCATCCGCTTCCACGTCGCCGACGACGGCGGCTTCTCACAGTACCAGGAAGGCCTGAGCTACGACGACGCCAGCCGCGTCACCCTGGGCGACCGCGCCCCCTGGGGTGGCTGGGGCCACGACGGCTCGATCCGCTTCCCGCACGTCAAGGAAGACGTCACGGCGGTGGACATTCACCTCGAGCACGAGATGGACGGCTTCATCACCCAGCTGTCGGGCGGCGTGAACTACACCAAGCGCGAGAAGGGCAAGACCGTCTCGGACAACGACCTGTTCCTGAAGAACGGTCGCCAGCAGGTCTATGTCGAGGCGGCCGACCTGGTCGATCCGACCAAGCTGGGCTTCGCCGGCTTCGGCGGCGTACTGAGCGTCAAGATCGGCGACGTCTGGCAGAAGTACTACAACTGGGCGCCGATCCTGGACGCCAACTACTACGACAAGAACTGGGACATCAGCGAAGAGGTCACCACCTTCTTCGGTCGCGCCAACTTCTCGGTCGGCGACCTGCGCGGCAATGTCGGCGTCCAGGTGGTCAAGCAGGAGCAGTCGTCCAGCGGCGTGGTGATCAACGGCACCACGGCCGGCCAGCCGATCGTGCCGACCAAGATCAACGCCAAGGACAGCTACACCGACGTCCTGCCCAGCCTGAACCTGATCTACGACCTGGGCGGCGGCCACCGCATCCGCGCGGCCGTGTCCAAGACCATGGCCCGTCCGCGCATGGACGAGATGCGCGCCAACGTCACGCCGGGCTTCAACGCGCTGGTCTGCTCCAGCCAACCCTGCGGTCCAGGCACGACGGTCAACCCGTGGTCGGCCTCGGGCGGCAACCCGCACCTGCGTCCGTGGGAAGCCAAGGCCGCCGACCTGGCCTATGAGTGGTACGTCAGCCCCGCGACCTATCTGTCGGTGGCCGGCTTCTACAAGAAGCTCGACACCTACATCTACTCGCAGACCGGCACGTTCGACTTCACCGGCATCCCGATCCCGGTGGGCGCCAGCATCCCGGCCGGCACCAACATCAACCCGACCGGCCAGATTACGCTGCCCGCCAACGGCAACGGCGGCAATCTGAAGGGGCTGGAGTTCAGCGGCGCGCTCGACTTCGGCGAGGTCGTCAGCCTGCTGAAGGGCCTGGGCGTGCAGGGCAGCCTGTCGCTGACCAAGTCGAACCTGAACCCGACGACCGCCGCCGACCCCGTCCGGATCCCGGGCCTGTCGAAGCGCGTGTACAACATCACGGGCTACTACGAGCGCGGCGGCTTCCAGGCGCGGATCAGCCAGCGCTACCGCTCGGCCTTCAAGGGCGAGGTGGTGCAGCTGTTCGCCACGCGCGGCTACACCGAGATCCTGGCCGACAAGCAGGTCGACGCCCAGATCGGCTACACCTTCGAGGACGGTCCGCTGCAGAACCTGGGCTTCCTGCTGCAGGTCAACAACCTGACTGACTCGCCGTACCGCACGCGCCTGGGTCTGGACGGCGGCGGCACCAAGACCAGCAACGGCGCCTCGTTGCCGGAAACCTACGAGAAGTACGGCCGGCAGATCCTGTTCGGCGTGAACTATCGGTTCTAAGCAGAGAGGCTGAGCCTGGCCGCGCTCCCCCGCGGCTAAGGCTCGCCAGGCAAGAACCAACGGAGGCGGGGCCGCCCAGTGCGGCCCCGACCTTTGATCAACGGGAGGCGGGTGGTTGCAACCGCTCAAGAAAATACTGATCGCCGGCGGCGGATCCGCAGGCTGGATGACGGCGGCGCTGTGCGCGCGCCTGTTCCAGGGTCTCTACGAGATCGTCCTGATCGAGTCCGAGCAGATCGGCACGGTCGGGGTAGGGGAGGCGACCATCCCCGCCATCAAGAAATTCAACGAACTGCTGGGCATCGACGAGGACGACTTCCTGCGCAAGACGCAGGGCTCCTTCAAGCTCGGCATCGAATTCCGTAACTGGTATCGCAAGGGCGAGAGCTACCTGCATGGCTTCGGCGTGCTGGGCCAGGACCTGGGCTGGCTGCGCGTCCACCAGTACTGGCTGCGCATGCGCGAGCTGGGGCAGGCCGGCGACTTCAACGACCTGTCGATCAACAACGCCATGGCGCTGGGCGACAAGTTCATGCGCGCCCGGGCCGACATGTCGGACTCGCCGATCGGCCACATCGCCCACGCCTTCCACTTCGACGCCGGCCTCTACGCCAAGCACCTGTCGACCTACGCCCAGGCGCGCGGCGTCCAGCGGCGCGAGGGCAAGATCGTCGATGTGACGCTGCGGCCCGAGGACGGCTTCGTCCAGTCGGTGACCATGGACGACGGCGCCGTGATCGCCGCCGACTTCTTCATCGACTGCTCGGGCTTCCGGGGCCTGATCATCGAGCAGGCCCTGAAGACCGGCTACGACGACTGGACCCACTGGCTGCCCGCCGACCGGGCCATCGCCGTGCCGTCCGAGCGTTCGGAGCACTTCACGCCCTATACCCGCTCGACCGCCCATGACGCCGGCTGGCAATGGCGCATCCCGCTGCAGCACCGCACCGGCAACGGCCACGTCTATTCGTCCAAGTACATCGACGACGACGAGGCCGAGCGCGTCCTGCTGGCCAACTTGGACGGCGCCCAGCGCGCCAACCCGATGCGGCTGCGCTTCACGACCGGCAAACGCAAGAAGATCTGGAACAAGAACTGCATCTCGGTCGGCCTGGCCAGCGGCTTCATGGAGCCGCTGGAGTCGACCAGCCTGCACCTGATCCAGTCAGCCGTGATCCGCATGGTTCGCCTGCTGCCCGACGGCGGCTTCGACCAGGCTAATATCGACGAGTTCAATCGCCAGAGCGACTTCGAATACGAGCGCATCCGCGACTTCATCATCCTGCACTACAAGGCCACCGCCCGCGACGACACGCCGTTCTGGCGCTACTGCCGCGACATGGAGGTCCCCGCGACCTTGCAGCGGAAGATGGACCTGTTCGCCGCCAACGGCCGGGTGTTCCGCGAGGACGACGAGCTCTTCACCGAGGAGAGCTGGATCCAGGTGTTCCTGGGCCAGGGCGTGATCCCGCGCAGCTACGACCCGCTGGTCCGCGTCCATTCGGACGAGGCCATCGCCAAGCACCTCGGCAACATCCAGACGGTCATCGGCAAGTGCCTGAACGTGATGCCCAGCCACGCCGAGTTCGTGGCCAAGACGTGCCAGGCCCCACCGCTCGCGGCCATGCCGCCTCTCGTTCCAACCCCTTAGACCTGTTCATACGGAGTAACGCCATGACGACCGCCGCCCAGCCTTCATCCGCCTTGCGGATCCTGTGCCGGACCACTGCCGCCGTGGCGTTGCTCGCCCTGACTCCGGTCTCGGGCGCGTTGGCCCAGACCATGCCGACCAAGGACAGCGCCCCGCTGGCTCCGCGCGCCAACGACCCGGCCTGGGCCCGCGCCGACGCCCTGGTCAAGCAGATGACGCTGGACGAGAAGATCACCTACCTGCACGGCCTGTTCCCGCCGAACACCAAGCCGGCGCCGGCCGACATGATCCCGTCGGCCGGCTACGTGCCGGGCGTGCCGCGCCTGAAGATCCCGACCCTGCGTGAAAGCGACGCCAGCCTGGGCGTGGCCAACCAGGTCGAGCAGCGCAAGGGCGACGTCGCCACGGCCCTGCCGTCGGGCTTGGCCCTGGCCTCGACCTTCGAGCCGAAGCTGGCCTATGCCGGCGGCGCGATGATCGGCTCGGAAGCCCGCGCCAAGACTTTCAACGTCCTGCTGGCCGGCGGCGTCAACCTTACCCGCGACCCGTGGGCGGGCCGTAACTTCGAATATCTGGGCGAGGACCCTCTGCTGGCGGGCGAGATGGCCGGCGAGCAGATCAAGGGCGTGCAGTCCAACCACATCGTCTCGACGATCAAGCACTTCGCCCTGAACGCCCAGGAGACCGGCCGCCACGTGATGGACGCCCAGATCGGCGAGGCGGACCTGCGCGAAAGTGACCTGCTGGCCTTCCAGATCGCCATCGAGAAGAGCAATCCCGCCTCGGTCATGTGCGCCTACAACAAGGTCAATGGCGACTGGGCGTGCCAGAACGACTTCCTGCTGAACAAGGTGCTCAAGCGCGACTGGAACTATCCGGGCTTTGTCATGTCCGACTGGGGCGCGGTGCACAGCACGGTCAAGGCGGCGCTGGCGGGCCTGGACCAGCAGTCGGGCCAGGAGCTGGACACCCAGATCTTCTTCGGCGACGACCTGAAGGCCGCGATCACCAAGGGCGAGGTCAGCCAGGCGCGCGTGGACGACATGGTCCGCCGCATTCTGCACGGGGTGATCACCTCGGGCCTGATGGACAATCCGACCCCGACGACCGCCCAGCCGATCGACTATGACGCCCATGCCAAGGTCGCCCAGGCGGTGGCCGAGCGCGGCTCGGTGCTGCTGAAGAACAACGCCAACCTGCTGCCCCTGGCCAAGACCGCCAAGAAGATCGTGCTGATCGGCGCCCATGCCGATGTCGGCGTTATCTCCGGCGGCGGCTCGTCGCAGGTGCGCTCGGTCGGCGGCGCGCCGGTCGAGATCCCGCTGAACGGCGGCGAGGCCGCCTCGTTCGTCCGCGTGACCTGGCATGCGTCGTCGCCGCTGGAAGCGATCAAGGCCGCCGCGCCGGGCGCTGAGGTGGTCTATATCGACGGCAAGGATCCCGCCGCCGCTGCTGCCGCCGCCAAGGACGCCGACGTCGCCATCGTCTTCGCCTGGCACTGGCAGACCGAAGCCCAGGACGCGCCCTCGATCGTCCTGCCCGAGAACCAGGACGCCCTGATCGACGCGGTCGCCGCGGCGAACAAGAACGCGATCGTGGTGCTCGAGACCGGCGGTCCGGTGACCATGCCGTGGCTGAACCGCGTCGGCGCGGTGCTGCAGGCCTGGTATCCCGGCCAGCGCGGCGGCCAGGCCATCGCCCGTCTGCTGTTCGGCGACGTGAACCCGTCGGGCCGTCTGGCCATGACCTTCCCGAAGTCGGCCGACCAGGCGCCGCGCGCCAGCGCTCCGGGCTTCGAGGAACAGGCCGCCATCGACGACGCCCGCCGCGCCGGCCAGAAGGCTGGTCCCATCAAAGGCTTTGCCGTGCAGTATCCGGAAGGCGCCGCCGTCGGCTACCGCTGGTACGCCCAGGAGAAGCGCCAGCCGCTGTATCCGTTCGGCTATGGCCTGTCCTACACGTCGTTCGGCTACAAGAACCTCAAGGTCGAGGATGCAGCGGGGCTGAAGGTCAGCTTCGACGTCACCAACACCGGCAAGGTCGCCGGCGCCGACACGCCGCAGCTCTACGTCACGGCCGGCAAGCGCAAGTCGATGGTCCGCCTGGCGGGCTTCGAGAAGGTCGATCTGGCCCCCGGCGAGACCAAGCGCGTGACCCTGACCGTCGAGCCGCGCCTGCTGGCCGACTACGACGTCGCCAAGCCGGGCTGGACGATCCCGGCCGGGTCCTATCCGCTGTACGTCGGCAGCCACGCCGGCGACATGGCCCTGACCGGCAAGGCCAGCCTCAAGGCCTGGACGCGCAAGCCGTGATCCGCTCCGTCCTCTTCGCCACCGCCGCGCTTGTCGCGGCGGCCCCGGCGGTCGCCGCGCCCAAGCTGCAGAGCTGGGTGACGACGGGCGACAAAAGCCAGCTGCTGGCCGCTCAGACGCCTTCGGGCGCGGTGGCGGCCAGCGCCGTCGCCGGCCTGCCAGTCATCGCCGTCGACGCCAAGGAGCGCCACCAGACCATGGTCGGCTTCGGCGGCGCGATCACCGACGCCTCGGCCTGGCTGATCCAGAACAAGCTGAACCCGGCCCAGCGCGACAGGCTCTTGAAGGAGCTGTACGGGCGAGGGGAGAGCGGCCTGGGCTTCAGCTTCACCCGCATCACCATCGGCGCGTCCGACTTCTCGCTGGACCACTACAGCCTGGATGATGCGCCGGGTGGGGCAGGGGATCCCAAGCTCGAGCACTTCTCGCTGAAGCGCCCGCAGGAATTCGTTTTCCCGACCGTCCGCGCGGCGCTGAAGATCAATCCCGAGCTCAAGGTCATGGCCTCGCCGTGGAGCGCGCCAGCCTGGATGAAGACCAACGGCTCGCTGGTCCAGGGGCAGCTGAAGGCCGAGGCCTATCCGGTCTATGCTGACTTCTTCGCCCGCTACATCCAGGAAGCCAAGAAGGTCGGCGTGCCGACCGACTATCTGAGCATCCAGAACGAGCCGGATTTCGAGCCCGACAGCTATCCGGGCATGCGCTGGAACGCCAAGGACCGCGCCAAGTTCTTTGGCGAGAACCTGGCCCCGGCGTTCAAGCGCGCCAAGATCACCACCAAGGTGCTCGACTGGGACCACAACTGGGACCAGCCGCAGCAGCCGACGACCGTGCTGGCCGATCCCAAGGCCCGCGCCTTCATGGCGGGCGTGGCCTGGCACTGCTACGCCGGTGACGTCTCGGCCCAGCAGCCCGTGACCGACGCCAACCCGGACAAGGAAGTCTTCCTGACCGAATGTTCGGGCGGGGAGTGGGCGCCGAAGTTCGACGACAGCTTCGCGTGGATGGTCGAGAACCTGATCATCGGCTCGGTCCGCGGCGGCTCGCGCGGCGTGCTGATGTGGAACCTGGCGCTGGACGAGCAGTTCGGCCCGCACGCCGGCGGCTGCAAGGACTGCCGGCCGTTCGTGACGATCGACAGCCAGACCGGCGCGATCACCCGGACGCAGGAGTACTACGCCTTCGGTCACGCCAGCCGCTTCGTGAAGCCGGGCGCGACGCGCATCGGCTCGCCGGCCAAGGTCGGCGACCTGCGCAGCGTGGCCTTCCAGAACAAGGACGGCGGCCGAGTGCTGATCGTGCTGAACGTCGGTACGAAGCCGGCCGACTTCGTGATCGCCGAGGGCAAGCAGACCTTCAAGGCGACCCTGCCGGCCCGCGCGGCCGGCACCTTCACCTGGTAGGCTTCAAGCTGGGAGGCCTCAGGTCTCCCAGCCCCAGCCCCAGCCCAGGCGGCGGCTGATGGCGTCGGCGGCGGCGATGACGCCCTGGCTGGCCTGCTCCATCCGCTCTTCGTCCATATATTGCGGGATGCTGGACAGGCTCATGGCCGCGACGATGGCGCCGCTGGCGTCGCGGATCGGGGCAGCGACGCAGCGGATGCAGTCGCCAGCCTCGTCGAAGTGGCGGCCCAGACCCTGGCCTTGCGCCGTCTGCTGATCCTCATCCGGGAAATAGGCCGACCAGGCGTCTTCCGACGCATCCAGCATCAGGGCGCGGCCCAGGGCCGTGTTGGCGATGCGATTGCGGTCGCCGACCTGGTGGCGCACGGCCACACGCCGGCGGCTGGGCGAGCGGGCGATATAGACGACGTCGTCGCCGTCGCGGATCCCCAGGTTGGTGGCGTCGTCCATCTGCTGGGCCAGGCCATCCAGGAACGGCTGGGAGACGACCGCCAGGCTGGTCGCTTCCTGGGCCTGGAAGCCCAGGTCCATCAGCTTCGGGCCCAGGCGATAACCCTTGCGCGGATCGTGGGTCAGCAGGCGGCGGTCAACCAGGGCCGAGGCCAGGCGGTGCGCCGTGCTGCGGGTCAGGCCCAGCTTGCGTTCCAACTCGGTCAGCGCCACCGGCCCACCGCGCGCCGCATCCAGGATGTCCAGGGCGCGCATCAGGGTCTGGCTGACCTTCTCGGTCTTGGTTTCACTGCTCACGAGCATGGCGAGGCGTTTCCGCGGATGATCGGGCCTGTAGGTAGCATCAAATTTGCCAGCGCTGGCACACTATCTGCTAACGATGGTGCCCAGACAAATCGCGTTATATCCACATGATGGGAACAGGGAGACTCGCGTGGGGGTAGGGGACTTTGGCGCGGCCTTGTCCGTGACGATCGACGACGTGGCCATGGCCGCGGAGGTGTCGATCCGCACCGTCTCCCGCGTGCTCAACGAGTCACCCAATGTCGGCGACGAGACCCGCAAGCGGGTGCTCGAGACTATCGCGCGCCTGGGCTACGCGCCCAGCACGCGGGCCCGAGCGCTGGCTTCGGGCCGCTCGTTCCTGATCGCCATGGTCCAGGACGACCCCAACGCCCACGTCATTGGCCCTTTGCAGCGGGGCATCGTCGAGGCCTGTTCCTCGCACGGCTACGAACTGGTCGTACGTCCGGTGCGGTTCGACAATCCCGATGTCGCGGCCGACGTCGAGACCTTCGTGCGGCGCTCGCGGGTGGACGGACTGATCGTCCTGCCGCCGGCCTCCGAGATCGCCGCCATCCCGGAGCGCCTGACACGCCTGGGCGTGCCGTCGGTCGGCATCGCCTCGGTCTCGGTGCCGGAATATCCCTGCATGCTGGTCAGCAACGAGCGGGGCGCCAGTAGGGCGCTTGGCCAGCATCTCAAGGCGCTGGGCCACCAGCGCATCGCCATGATCGAGGGACCGCCGCATTTCCGCTCGGCCCAGGAGCGCAAGGCCGGCTTCCTGGAAGGCATCGGCGGCGCCATGCCCGAGGCATATCTCCAGAAGGGCGACTACGGCTTCGAAAGCGGTCTGGTCGCGGCCGAAGCGCTGCTGTCGCTCGACCAGCCGCCGACCGCGATCTTCGCTGGCAACGACATCATGGCCGCCGCCGTCGTGAAGACCGCCCGCGAGCGCGGCGTCGCCATTCCCGAGCAGCTGTCCGTCGTCGGCTTCGACGATAGCGACATCGCCTCGATCATCACGCCAGCTCTCACCACGATCCGCCGTCCGCTGGTCGACATGGCCCAGGCCGCCACCGAGCGGCTGTTGGAGATGATCAACGGCAAACGGCTGAATTGGCCGCAGGAACCGATCGACCTGACGCTGATGCACCGCCAGTCGGTCAGCTCACCGCGCTGACAGACCGGCCTCGCTAAAGCGGATCCGATCGGGATCCAGGCCCAGCTGAGCCAGGTTTGTGCGTGCGGAGGCCTTCAGGCGATCGCTGGCGGCGGGGTTGGGCTTCTGCTTCAGCTCCATGGTCGCCACCGAGGTGAACATCCCCATGACAGCCAGCTGTTCGTACAGCTTCTGCTTCTCGGCGTCGGGCGCGCTGGCGACGCCCGGCTCGCCCTGGAGCAGGCCGCGCATCTGGGCGATCAGCGGGCGAGCCTGCTGCGGCGTCACCTGCGTGCCCGTGACGGCCTCGTAAGCCGTGGCGACATACAGCGATAGGGCGGTCGGCAAGTCGTGATCGGGTTGTCCGAACATGCGCTCGATACCGCCGAACTTCCCCAGAAGTTGTTGAAAAACCGATGCAATCTCAGTTCTTCTTGAAGCGGGATAAGCGGCCGCCATGGCCGGGATCGCGGTCGCGCCTGGCGTCGATACGAACCGCAGGCTCTTGGCGGAAGCCGGCCCGGAGCGCGGCGGCGTCCTGACCGGGCGACCCGCTGGCCATCTGGCCTGGTCGCCCAGCAGCGCCTTGGTCCGCGATACGATCGTGCTGGCGTTCAGCGCGTTGTTAAATGCGCCGCCGTCCATCAGATAGACATTGACCATGTCCTGAGAGCGCGCCGGCGCCGCGACCATCAGGACCGCGCCGATCAGAAGCGCCGCTGTCGGTCGAGCCATTGGTTTTCTCCTGAACGCGCGTCGCGGCGAACCTAGCTGGATCGTAAGTCAGCGACATAACGGGGCGGAATAACGGCGATAGGAGATGCTGATCCGTTTATCGTCTAAGATATATTATCGGAAATAATAGATACACGAAAACACCGGGCAGTTCCGCACCGTCGCTCGCCCGTGCGCCACAAACGCCGCCCGCGACAACGATCACGTGACCGACCAACGCGCACCCGCATAACCAGCACCTCTAGGCTCATCCTGCCGCTGTCCCAGGTTGTCATTCGATGGTTCTAGGCCTGGCGGGCTTGGCCAATGCCTGGCATGCGCCGCATGCCGCCTGGGGTTTGTCAGCGGCTGTCGGCAAAACCCTGGTCGCGATCGCTTTTGGCGTCTGGCTGGTCGTCGCCGGGCTCTTCGGCGCGGCCCTCTTCACCTAGCTGACCATAGAATCCGTGCTTTTGCACCGGCCCTCCGGCACGCCGCGATAGACGCCGGCATTCTGCGAGATGACATACGGATTGGGATCGCCGACCGCGCCCCTCGGCGCGCAGCGCATCGAAAATCGTGGTGAGTCGGACCGCCTCGTCGGTAGCAGCCGTCGCGGGCAGCCCCGGAATCAGCGCCAGGGCCGCCGCCGAAAACGTCAGCCGACGGCGTTGCGGATTCGGTTCCGCGAGGTTCTCAGCCGACATCAATGGCGTCCTTAAAACTCAGCACAGCTTGGGCATCGTAGGGGTCCGCCGGGAAGTTTCTATTTGAACTGCGGCCCCGTTCCACGGGCCCCCGCATGGTTCATGCAGCCCCGGTCGCCGGGCGGGTTTCGGCGCTGAAACACTACGCCCCTCTCGACACGAACAGAGAAATGACGATATCTTCCCCATATTCGGGATAGAATACCAAAATATGAGACCATCGACCTCAGGGGTGCTGAGCAACGGTGGGTTCGCACAATGGAGAGGAAAACCATGAAGACGTCTCTGCGTACGCAATGGCGGTCGGGCGCCTCGCGCCTTGCGGTCGCAACTGTCCTGCTGTCCTCGGTCGCCGGCGCAGCCGCCGCCCAGACGGCCCCTGCCCCCGCCCCTTCTTCTGACGTCGTCGACGAAATCGTCGTCACCGGCATCCGCGCCAGCCTGCGTAGCGCCATGGACGTGAAGCGCAACTCGCTGCAGGTGGTCGACACTATCTCGGCCGAGGACATCGGCGACTTCCCCGACAAGAACCTGTCCGAAGCCCTGCAACGGGTGACCGGCGTGCAGATCAGCCGCCAGGACGGCGAAGGCCGCGGCGTCAGCATCCGCGGCGCCGATCCGGGCCTGAACCGCGTCGAGATCAACGGCTCGTCGGCCCTGTCCCTGACCGTGGGCGGCAGCGACCGCGCCGTCGACTTCCGCGACATCCCCGTCGAGTTCGTCTCGCGCCTGGATGTCGTCAAGTCGCCGACCGCCGACATGGCCGAAGGCGGCATCGGCGGCACCGTGCGGGTGATCACCCGCCGTCCGTTCGACAGCAAGGAGCCCTTCATCGCCGGCTCGGTCCAGGGCGTCTATTCGAACCTGGCCAAGGAATACGATCCGAAGTTCGCGCTGATCGGCGCCAAGACCTTCCTGAACGACACCCTGGGCGTGCTGCTGTCGGGCACCTGGGAGAACCGTCACCTCAACAGCAACAACGCCCGCACCACCGGCTGGATTCGCCGCGCGGCCACGGCCACCGGCGCGGGCGCGACGCCTGGGCGCAGCACCGACGTCAATGGCGACGGCACGCTGGACTGGGCGCCGGAAATCCCGCGCCTGATCATCGACCGCCGCGTCACCAAGCGGAAGGCGCTGAACGGCATCCTGGAATGGCGTCCCAACGACAGCTTCAAGGCCTATCTGGACGGCACCTACGCCACCGCCACCGAGAAGGTGAACAGCACGCTGCTGCAGCTGGGCGCCTCGGGCGGCCTGATCGACTACAGCAAGACGACGCTGGGCCCGGACAACACGGTCAACCACATCGAGCTGACCAGCAGCGCCGCCTTCCCGATGGACCTGGCCTATCGCAACATCCTGGGCGACCTGACCCGCACTCAGTACACCACGGCCCTGGGCGGCGAGTGGAAGCTGGACAACTGGGTGTTCGACGCCCGCCTCGACTACTCCAACGCCGAGGTCCAGAACAACGAGATCAACTCGACCGCCACGGTCTTTGGTGTTCCGCGCGCGGTTGTGGACTACACCGGCAGCCAGCGCGCCCCGAACTTCTCGTTCCCGGGTCTGGACGTCACCACGGGCCAGGGCGTCAACCGCCTGGACGCGGTGTTCAACCCGCGTAACAACACCTCCGAAGAGACCGCCGAGCAGTTCAACGTCACTTACAAGCCGACGGACTCGTGGCTGACCCAGATCAAGGGCGGCGTGCAGGCCCGTCAGTTCAAGACCGACCAGGTCCTGTACCAGCGCACCACCCGCCTGAACTGCCGTGGCGACGCCAGCAGCGCCGCGGCCGTCGCGGTCGCCACCTCGTGCGCGACCATCGAAGGCATCGTCAACACCAACTCGGTGACCAACAGCATCCCGTTCTTCAAGACCGGCGACCTGGGTTACGACGGCGGCGTCCGCTACTGGAACGACAACACCCTGGCCACCTACAACGCCACCCTGGCGGCGGCTGGCCTGCAGAACGACGTCTACGGCGTCAACCCGAACGCCAACACCGCCGAGAAGGCTGGCGGTTCGGGCAGCTTCCAGACCTTCCTCGACACCTGGTCGGTCGAGGAAAAGACCAAGAGCGCCTACGTCCAGGCCGCCTTCGACTTCGCCAGCCTGCCGGTGCCGATCAGCGGCACCCTGGGCGTGCGGGTGGTCGACACCAAGACCGTCTCGACCGGCTACAACCGCGTCCAGACCGGCACGGCGGCCGCCCCGATCGTCAACTTCGTGAAGGGCTCGCAGGAAGGCGGCTACACCAAGACCCTGCCGTCGCTGAACCTGCGCTTCGAGTTCATCCCCAATACGCTGATCGGCCGCGCCGCCGCCAGCAAGGTGATGGCCCGCGCGGCGCCCAGCCAGCTGGCCCTGCGCCGCAGCGTCGACGTCGTCGGCCTGACCGGCTCGCGCGGCAACCCCGACCTGCAGCCGTTCGAGGCCACCGCCTATGACGCGGGCCTGGAGTGGTATTTCAACAAGAACAGCTTCATCTCGGCGACCTATTTCCGGAAGGAGATTTCGTCGTTCATCATCAACCAGGCCGCGCCCGAAGTGATCGACGGCACGACCTACAACATCACCCGTCCGATCAACGGCACCGACCAGGTCAACATCAACGGCCTGGAAATCGGCGGCCAGTACGCCTTCGACTTCCTGCCCGCGCCGTTCAACGGCTTCGGCATGCTGGCCAACTATACCTACCAGAAGGACGAGGGCTTCAAGGGCGCCAACCTGCTGACCGGCGAGATCCTGCCGTTCCCGGGCCTGTCGCGGAAGAGCTACAACGTCTCGCTCTACTACGAGAACGAGAAGTTCAGCGCTCGCGCCTCGTACAACTGGCGTGATGCGTGGCTGATCACGGCCGCCGGCCGCGGCAGCCTGCCCGAGTTCAACGAGGCCTATGGCTCGCTGGACGCCTCGGCCAGCTACAACCTCAATGAGCACATCACCTTCTTCCTGGAAGGCGTGAACCTGACCGACGAGGTCCGGATCGAGAACAACAACGCCGTCCGCCGGATCGGCAACGAGACCTTCGGTTCGCGCTTCTTCTTCGGGGTGCGCGCCAAGTTTTAGTGGTCAAGGACGCTCGCCCTCCCCAGCCCGGGAAGGCGAGCGTCCCGTCCGCGCAAGATCATTCAGATGACCCTGTCACCGTCGATCCCTCTGGGTGAACGGACGGATGTCAGCCGCTCGCTGATGCGCGCGCTGGATATCCTGGACGCCGTCAGCACCGGCCCGATCAGCCTGGTCGACATCACCACCCGCCTCGGCCTGACGCGCAGCACCGCCTACCGCCTGGCCTCGGCGCTGGTCGATCGGGGCCTGCTACGGCACGACCCGCGCAAGGGCTATCAGCTCGGCCCTCGCATCCTCACCCTGGGCGCCATGGCGCACGAGAGCGCCGATCTGATCGCCATCGCTCAGCCGTCGCTGGACGCGCTGAGTCTGGAGACCGGCGACGCGACGAACCTGGCCATCCGCGACGGCGAGCACATCGTCTATGTCGGCCGCGCGCCTAGCCGACGCCTGCTGGCCGTTCGTCACCAGCTGGGCGACCGTAACCGCGTCGACGCCACGGCCCTGGGGCGGGCCTTGCTGATGGACGCCCCGTCGGCCGTCTGGCGCGCCAGCTTTCCGGCCGAGAGCCAGGACACTCTGATCGCAGAGGGTTTCTCCCGCCACATCGGCGAGGATGGCGAGCGTATCTGCTGCGTGGCCGCGCCCGTCCGCGACGCCAGCGGCGAGATCATCGCCGCGCTCAGCCTGTCCAGCGCCCAGCAGTACATGTCCGCCGACCAGATGGATGCCGCCGGACGCCAGGTCGCCGAGGCCGCGACCGCGGTCAGCCGACGCCTGGGCTGGACGCCTTAAGCCTCGTCGTCGCCGACGAAACGATAGCCAATGCCGGGCTCGGTCTGCAGCATCCTGGGCGTGGCCGGATCGGCCTCCAGCTTCTGGCGCAGCTGGCCGATGAAGACCCGCAGATACTGGGTGTCCTGGGCGTGCGCTGGGCCCCACACCGCCGTCAGCAGCTCCTTGTGGGTCAGCACCTTGCCGTGGCCCAGGGCCAGGCGGGTCAGGACGTCGTATTCGCGCGGCGACAGCTTCACGGCCTCGCCGGCGCGGGTGACGCGGCGCTTCTCCAGGTCGATCTCGACTTCACCCGCTCGGATCGGGCCACTGGGCGCCTGAGCGCGGCCGGTCTGACGCAAGGCGGCGCGGAGGCGGGCCAGCAGCTCGCCGACGCCGAAGGGCTTTTCGACATAGTCGTTGGCCCCGCGATCCAGGGCCTCGATTTTCTCGATCTCGCGGTCGCGGGCCGACAGGATCAGGATGGGCCCCTCGTAGAAGGCGCGGGCCTTTTCCAGCACGTCCTTGCCGTCCATGTCGGGCAGACCGAGGTCCAGCACCACGGCGTCCGGCGACCACAGGGCGATGCCGCGCAGGCCCTCCTGGCCGCTGTCAGCGCGCAGCGGCTCGTAGCCGGCGGCGTCCAGGGCCGGCCCCAGGAACCGGTGGATCTGCGGTTCGTCGTCGATGACGAGAATACGTTGGCGGTCGGCGTTCATGGAGACGCTCATAACAGATCACGCGGCGTGGCGATCGCCTTGGGCAGGCTGATCAGCATGCGCGTGCCGCGTCCGTCGTGGATCGGGCTGGCGGCGGCGATCCGGCCGCCCATGGCGTCGACGAAACCCTTGGCGATGGCCAGGCCCAGTCCCGCGCCCTGGTGGCGGTCGCTGGGCTCCTCCATGCGGCGGAACTTGTCGAAGATCCGCTCCAGCTCGGCCGGCGGAACGCCCCTGCCCTCGTCCTCGACGCTGATCACGACATTGCCGCGATCCTCATAGACCGCCAGCTCGATCCGGCTGCCGTCGCCGCTGTAGGTGATGGCGTTTTCCAGAATGTTCACAACGACTTGCTCGAGCAGGCTCGCATCGGCCTGGACGAGGGTCAGGGTCGGCGGGTAGTCGCGCGCCAGCATCCGCTCGCCCAGCCGGCGGGTGACGCGCTCGGCGGCGGCGTTCAGCACATCGCGGACGTCGGTCCAGTCGCTGCGCAGCTTCAGGCCGCCGCCCTCCAGCCGGGTCATGTCCAAGAGGTTGGCGACATAGCGGCTGAGACGCTCGGCCTCCTCGCGGATGCTGAGCAGGAGGTCGTGGCGCACGGCTTTCTGCATCTTGTCGCCATAGTCCAGCAGCGTGGTCGAGGCGCCCAGCACCGTCGACAGCGGCGTACGCAGGTCGTGGCTGACCGAGTTCATCAGCGCCGAGCGGAAACGGTCGGCGCGGCGCAGGGTCTCGGTCTCCAGCGCCTCGGAAGCAAGCTGCGAGCGTTCCAACGCCACGGCGCCCTGCTCCAGCAGAGCCAGGACCAAGCGCTCCAGGTCCGAGCCGGGCGGCGCGGCGCCGGCCTCAATTCCGGCCACACCGGTGCGGGCGCGCACGCCCTCCAGCGGCCAGAAGGTCCAGCGGGCCTGAGGCAGGGTGCCGGTGCCGAACCCGGCCGCCTCGCCCTTCTCCCAGGCCCAGCGCGCGGCGGCCATCTGGGCAGCATCCAGCGGCTCCAGGCTGGGCGAGCCGGCGGCCGGCGCGATTTCCTCGCCTTGGGGCAGGAGAACTAGCGAGCGACCGCCAGCCGCCGCCGCGACTTGTTCGGCCAAGGCGCGCGCGACAGCATCCTTGCCCGTGGCCGCTGAAAGCGTGCGGCTGGCGGCCAGTAGGGTGGCGACAGCGGCGGCGCGGCGCTGCGAGCCCATCGCCTGGTCGCGCACCCGGCCCGCCAGGCCGCCGGAGGCCATGGCCACCGCCCAGAACACCACCAGCGTGATGAAGTCCGTCGGCGCCCCGATCGCCAGGCTGTAGCGCGGGGCCAGGAAGAGATAGTTGTAGACGAAGAAGGCCACGGTCGCCGCCGCCAGGGCGGGTCTCAGGCCATGCAGCACCCCCGCCGCGAGCACGGCGGCCAGAAAGATCATCCCCAGATCGACGCGGTCGAAGGCCACGTCCAGGCCCCAGGCGGTCAGGGTCGCGGCGGCCACGAACAGCGCGCCGACGACATAGCCTTGCCATGGGCCCAGGCTGAGCGGCCGCGCCGGCTTGGGCTCGCGCTCATGGGCGGCGTCGGTGACGACGTGCACCGCCACGCCGCGCGCTTCCCGCAGCAGGGCGGCGGCTAAAGAACGGCCGAGGATCTCGCGCCAGCGGCTCTCGAGCGACTTGCCGATGACGATCTGGGTGACATTGCCGCGCCGGGCATAGGCCATCACCGTCGCGACGATGTCGCCGCCGGTCAGGGCCACGGTCGTTCCGCCCAACTGCTCGGCCAGGCGATAGGCCTCGCGCAGACGCGCCGCGCTGCCCTCCCCGGCCGCCGGCCGATCGGTGCGCTCGACGTGGGCGACGATCCACGGCGCGTCCATCATCATGTCCGACAGCCGCCGCCCTGCCCGCACCAGCGCGCCGGCCATGGCGTCGCCGCTGACCAGAACGAGAATCCGCTCACCCGCCGCCCAGGGCCCCTCAACGCCCTTTTCGCGCATGGCCGCGACCAGCTGGTCGTCGACGGTCTGGGCCGCCCGGCGCAGGGCCAGCTCGCGCAAAGCCGTCAGGTTCTCGACCTTGAAGAAGTTCTCCGAGGCCAGGCGCGCGGTCTCCGGCACATAGACCTTGCCGGCGGCCATCCGCTCGCGCAGTTCCTCGGGCGTGATGTCGACCAGCTCGATGGCGTCGGCGCGCGACAGGGCGCTGTCGGGCACGGTCTCCCGCTGGCGCACGCCGGTGATGCGCTGGACGACGTCGACCAGGCTTTCCAGGTGCTGGACGTTCAGGGTGGTCCAGACATCGACGCCAGCGGCCAGCAGTTCCTCGACGTCCTGCCAGCGCTTGGGGTGACGCGAGCCGATGGCGTTGGAGTGGGCGTATTCGTCGACCAGCAGGATCTTGGGCTTGCGCGCCAGGGCCGCGTCGATGTCGAACTCCATCTGGACGCGGCCGCGATGCTCGATCGGCTTGCGCGGCAGGACCTCCATGCCGCGCAGCAGGCTTTCGGTCTCGCGCCGGCCGTGGGTCTCGACCACGCCGATCAGGACGTCGACGCCCTCGGCCTTGCGACGCCGCGCGGCGCGCAGCATCTCGTAGGTCTTGCCCACGCCGGGGGCCATGCCCAGAAACACCTTGAGGCGCCCCCGGCGCGCCTTGTTGGCGGCGGCCAGGAGCGCCTCTGGGTCGGGACGATTTGGTTCGTCGACCGGCAACTATCCGCCTTTCTGGAAACGAGCGTCCAGCGCCCGGTTCAGCGCCAGCACATTGACGCGCGACTGACCGATGAAGCCCAGCAGCGGCTGGTCGAGATGCTGGTCGATCGTGGCCAGCACGGCCTTCTCAGGCACGCCGCGCGCCTTGGCGATGCGCGGCGCCTGGAAGCGGGCGTTGGCCGGCGTGATGTCCGGATCCAGGCCCGAGGCCGAGGTGGTCACAGCGTCGGCCGGGATGACCGCGCCGGGGTTCTCGGCGCGCAGGCTGACGGCGTCGGTCTTCTCGCGTTCGATCAGCTTCTCGTTCAGCGGGCCCATGTTCGAGCCACTCGAAGCCGAAGCGTCATAGCCGTTGCCCGCGGCCGACGGGCGGCCGTGGAAGTATTCCGGCGCGGCGAAGACCTGGCCGATCAGGGCCGAGCCGACGACCTTGCCGGCCTCGTCGCGGACCAGGCTGCCGCCGGCCTGGGCCGGGAACGCCGCCTGGGCGACGCCGGTGACGGCCAGCGGATAGGCCACGCCCAGCAGCGCGGTGAACAGGCCCATCGAGACCAGAGCGGGACGGAGATGTGAAAGCATGGCTTTGTGCTCCCTTATTTAGAACACCGCCTTCAGCGACGCCACGGCGCGCGCGCCGTAGACCTTGCCGAAGCCGTGTTCGTCGGTGTCGTGGTAGCGCAGGTCGAGCGACAGCTTGTCGGTCAGGGCGTAGGCGGCACCGACGTTCCAGGTCGTATAGTCGCCCGAGCCTTCATAGGTCTGACGGCCGATGGCGCCCGAAACCGACCACTTCGCGGCGATCGGATAGCTGCCGTTCAGCTCGTAGTAGACGGCCTCGTCGGCGGCGCCGAAGCTGTCGGGGCTGTAGAACACGGCTGCGCCAAGGGCGCCCTTGCCGGCCGGAACCGAGCCAGCGGCTTTGAACTCGACATTGCCGTAGTCGGCGCCCTTCGGCGCGCCGACATAGCCGTAATAGATCACGCCGAGGTCCAGCGAGGCCGCGCCCAGGGTCGGCTTATAGCCGGCATAGAGGTCGATCTCGGCGTCGGTCTTGTCGCCGAAGTCGACGTTCGAGGCCCAGGTCCCGGCGTAGACCTTGCCGGCGGAGAGGTCGACGCCGCCGAACAGCTGCGGGTCTTCCTGGGTCTGCGAGACGCCGCGGAACACGTAGTCCGAGGCGACGCCGAGATTGTAGCTCAGCTTCGGCCCCTCTTGGGCCTGGGCGACGCCAGCCGACAGAGCCAGAACCGAGACGACGGCGAAAATGCGGGAAGTCATTGGAGGTCTTTCAGAAGAAGAGTTCGGCGGAATAGGCCGCCAGGAAGACGAGCCCGATCGCCACCAGACCGAATGTGAAATCTCGGACGATCGGGCGGAGCATCAGGCCAGCCCCAAGGCCGAGACGATCATGTCGATCAGCTTGATGCCCACGAACGGAGCCAGCAGGCCGCCGATGCCGTAGAGGGTCAGGTTGCGCGACAGCAGCTTGCCGGCGCCGATGGCGCGGTACTTCACGCCCTTCAGGGCCAGCGGGATCAGGGCGACGATCACCAGGGCGTTGAAGATCACCGCCGACAGGATCGCGCTCTGCGGGCTGTGCAGGTGCATGACGTTCAGCGCGCCCAGGGCCGGCAGCGAGACCACGAACATCGCCGGGATGATGGCGAAGTACTTGGCCACGTCGTTGGCGATCGAGAAGGTCGTCAGGGCGCCGCGGGTGATCAGCATCTGCTTGCCGACCTCGACGATCTCAATGACCTTGGTCGGGTCGCTGTCCAGGTCGACCATGTTGCCGGCCTCGCGAGCGGCCTGAGCGCCGGTCTGCATGGCCACCCCGACATCGGCCTGGGCCAGCGCGGGCGCGTCATTGGCGCCATCGCCGCACATGGCCACCAGGCGGCCCTTGCCCTGCTCTTCCCGGATCAAGCGCAGCTTGTCCTCAGGCGTGGCCTCCGCCAGGAAGTCGTCGACGCCGGCTTCCGAAGCGATGGCGGCGGCGGTCACCGGGTTGTCGCCGGTGATCATCACCGTGCGCAGACCCATGCGACGCAGGTCGGCGAAGCGCTCCTTCACGCCCGGCTTCACCACGTCCTTCAGGTGGATGACGCCGACCAGGACGCCGTCCTCGCTGACGGCCAGCGGCGTGCCGCCTGAACGGGCGATACGGTCCACGGCGCCGGTCAGTTCGGCCGCGACGGCCTTGGGCTCCAGGGCCAGCGAGCGGTAGACGGCGTCCACCGCGCCCTTGCGCCAGCTGCGGCCTTCGTGGTCCAGGCCCGACTGGCGGGTCTGGGCGGTGAACGGGATCGCCGTGGCGCCGGCAGGTTGCTCGACGGTCAGGCCCTGGTTACGCGCCAGTTCGATGATCGAACGGCCTTCCGGGGTCTCGTCGGCCAGCGAGGCCATCAGGGCCGCGCGCATCGCCGCTTCCGGACGCACGCCCGGGGCTGGGATCACTTCGATGGCCATGCGGTTGCCGAAGGTGATGGTGCCGGTCTTGTCCAGCAGCAGGGTGTCGACATCGCCAGCGGCTTCCACGGCCCGGCCCGAGGTCGCCAGGACGTTGACCTTCAGCAGGCGGTCCATGCCGGCGATGCCGACTGCGGACAGGAGTCCGCCAATGGTTGTTGGAATAAGCGTGATGAACAGCGCGCCCAGCACCAACGGATCCAGCACGACGCCCGAGAACTTACCCAGACCCAGCAGGGTCACGACCGCGATCAGGAAGATCAGGGTCAGGCCAGCCAGCAGCACGGCCAGGGCGATCTCGTTCGGCGTCTTGCGGCGGTCCGCGCCCTCGACCATGGCGATCATGCGGTCGAGGAAGGTGTTGCCGGCCTCGGCCGTGACGCGGACCTTCAGCCAGTCGGAGACGATCGTGGTGCCGCCGGTGACGGCCGAGCGGTCGCCGCCGCTCTCGCGGATCACGGGCGCGCTCTCGCCGGTGATGGCCGCCTCGTTGACGCTGGCCATGCCCTCGATGATCTCGCCGTCGGTCGGGATCACGTCGCCGGCCTCGACCAGGATCACCTCGCCGACGCCCAGCTTATGGGCCGGGGTCGGGACGTAGGCGCCCGTCGTCGGGTCAATTATGAGCTTGGCCTTGGTCGTCACGCGGGTGGCGCGCAGGCTGTCGGCCGCCGCCTTGCCGCGCCCTTCGGCGACGCTTTCGGCGAGGTTGGCGAACAGCACCGTGGCCCACAGCCACAGCGACACCTGGATGGCGAAGCCCGCCGCCTGGTGGTTGGCGACCGCCGCGACCGCCGAGACGGTCGACAGCAGGGCCACGATCCAGGTGGCGAAGATCACCGGATTACCCGTCAGCTTGCGCGGATCGAGCTTGAGGAAGCTGTCCTTGGCCGCGCGGGCCAGGACGGGGCCGGAAAGACCGCCGGCGCGGATGTCTATAGCGCTCATAGGATCACCACTCAGCGAAGGGCCGCGACCGCGCCGAGCACCTGGAAGTGCTCGACGATCGGTCCCAGCGCCATCGCGGGGAAGAATTGCAGGCCGCCCAGGATCAGGATCACCCCGATCAGGAGGCCGACGAACAGGCCGCCGTCAGTCGGCAGCGTGCCGGCGGTCGGAGCCAGCTTGGGCTTGGCGGCCAGGGCGCCGGCGATGGCCAGGACGGCCACGATCGGCAGGAAACGGCCGCAGGCCATGGCGATCGCTAGGGTGACGTCCCACCAGGGGGCGTTGGCGGTCAGGCCGGCGAAGGCCGAACCGTTGTTGGCCGTGCCCGAGACATAGGCGTAGAGGATCTCCGACAGGCCGTGCGGCCCTGAGTGCATCAGGCCCTTCAGCGCCTCGGGCAGCACGGCGGCCAGCGCCGAGAAGCCCAGCATCGACAGCGGGATGATCACAACTGCCAGGATCGAGAACTGGATCTCGCGGGCCTCGATCTTCTTGCCCAGATACTCCGGGGTGCGGCCGACCATCAGGCCGGCGACGAACACCGACAGAAGGGCCATGACGACCATGATGGCGATGCCTGAGCCGATGCCGCCCGGCAGGATCTCGCCCAGCTGCATCAGAAACATCGCGATGCCGCCGCCCAGGGGCATCAGGCTAGAATGCATGCCGTTGACCGAGCCGTTCGAGGCGCCAGTCGTGGCGGCGACCCAGGCGGCGGTGGCGGGCGCGCCGAAGCGGACCTCCTTGCCTTCCATGTTCACCGTCGTGTCGACCTTGGCCGCGACCTGGGCCGGAGCCGGTTGGGTCTCGGTGGCGTAGACGCCCGCCGCGCCGGCGAACAGCAGCACGAAGGCGGCCATGACCAGGGCGTGGACGTCCTTCTTGGCCAGGACCATGCGGCCGAAGGCGAAGAAGGCGGCCCAGCCTAGGGTGTTGATCGAGACGGCCGTGATCAGGTTGGTCAGCGGCGTGGGGTTCTCGAACGGGTGGGCCGAGTTGGCGTTGAAGATGCCGCCGCCGTTGATGCCCAGCATCTTGATGGCTTCCTGCGAAGCCACGGCATACAGCGAGATCTTCTGGTCGGCGCCTTCCAGGGTGTGGGCGGTGACGCCGGCAGCCAGCGTCTGCGGGATACCCAGGGCGACCAGCAGCACGGCGACGACGAACGACAGCGGCAGCAGCACGTAGAGCGTGGTGCGGATCAGGTCGGCCCAGAAGTTGCCGACGCCCTCGCCGCGATTGGCGATGAACGCCCGCGCCAGGGCCGCGGCCACGGTCGCGCCGGTGGCGGCCGAGACGAAGTTCTGCACGGTCAGCACGACCATCTGGCTGAGCGTCGACATGGTCGTCTCGCCCGCATAGCTCTGCCAGTTGGTGTTGGTGACGAAGCTGATCGCCGTGTTGAACGACAGGTGCCCCGACAGGCCGGCAAAGCCTTGCGGGTTCATCGGCAGCACGCCCTGCAGGCGCAGCACCGCGTAGGTGATGACAAAGCCGATCAGGTTGAAGGCCAGCAGCGCCAGAGCATAGGCGTGCCAGCTCTGGCTCTTCTTCGGATCGACGCCGCAGGCGGTGTAGAACAGGGCCTCGACCGGACGCATGATCGGATCGAGGAAGGTGCGCTCGCCATTCCAGACGCGCGACATGAAAACGCCCAGCGGCCAGCCCACGGCGACCGCCAGGCTAAGGGTCAGGGCGATCTCCGCCCATCCTTGCCAGTTCATTTGAGGAATTCCGTCAGAACTTGTCGGGTCGCATCATCGCGGCGACCATGTAGCCGGCGACCACGATGGCCCCAGCCGCCCACAGCAGGTTCACGAGCATGGTCACACGCGCCTCAGCGCGGCGACGAATGCGCCGAACAGGGCGAACAGGCCCAAGGCCAGCGCCCCGTAGATAAGATCAGCCATAACGGCCTCCTTTGGTGTCGGAGGCCACAGACCATTTGTGGGCGTAAGGGCTCTATGTCGAAGCTGAGCCGCCGCATAAGGGCGGCATAAAGATCGTCAGCTTAAGCTGCGACGCGAGCGTCCAGCTTGGCCAGCTTGACCATGATGCGGTCCAGCGTGGAGCGCTTCACCGGCTTGCCGTCGCGCAGCTTGGTCCAGGTGGTCTCGCTGATGGCGTAGCAGTCGAACAGGTGCTCGCGCGTCACGGCGGGCAGCCGCGCTCGCAGGCTCAGGAAGACTTCTCGGGAAACGGTGACGGTTTCGGCCATGGTAAGTCTGGTCAGTGACGCACGGGAAAGTGACTCTAGCGCGTCCCTATGACGGTGTTGTTGGGCAAGCTTATTTCAACGCTGTTACGTACAGCCAAGTTTTCGACAAACTTGGGCGAACTTGCGATCAAGGCTAACATTCGCCTGTCTCGCTGGTTCCTTGTCACGACGATCGGCCGGCGACTTTCCGTCACTCGGCGGACCTAAAGCGTAAAGCGCATCCCATCATAGGCCGCCTCGACGCCGGGCGGTAGCCTCGTGGTCAGGGCGTTGTAGTCCAGGTCGATATGCAGGTTGGTCAGGATGGCGCGGCGGGGCTTGGCCTTGGCGATCCATTCCAGCGCCAATTCCACGTGGGCATGGGTCGGATGCGGCGTCCAGCGCAGGGCGTCGACGATCCAGACGTCCAGATCGGCCAGGTCCGCCCAGCTGCCGTCGGGGATCGCCCGCACGTCCGGCGTATAGGCCACGCCGCCGAAGCGGTAGCCGACCGCGCGTATCTCGCCGTGGTCGACATCGAAGGTGTGGACCGGGATCGACCCGCTGGGACCGTCGATCGCGAAGTCCTCGCCCAGCGGCGGGATCAGACGCGGCTCCAGGATCGCCGGATAACCGCCGCGCGTCTTGAAGATGTACTCGAAACGGGTCAGCAGGCCGTCGTGCGTAGCCTGGTCCATCCATGTCGGGATGCGCTGGCGCTGATTGAGGAAGAACGGCCGCAGATCGTCGATGCCGTGGGCCTGGTCAGCGTGGTCGTGGGTGAACAGCGCCGCGTCGACGCGCTTCACCCCAGCCGTGGCGGTCTGCAAGCGCAGGTCGGGCGAGGTGTCGACCACGACCGTGGTCTCGTGCTGAGCCCCCTGCCCCAGCCGCCGGACCAGCAGCGAACAGCGCGAGCGGTGGTTCTTGGGCTCCGCCGGATCGCAGTCACCCCAATTGCCGTCGGCGCGCGGAACGCCGCCGGAGGAGCCGGAGCCCAGGATCGTGAACTCCAGCGGTCCGGTCATGGACGGGGGATCCGGTCGAACAGGTTGAAGAAGGCGTCCTCGGTCCGCTGTTCGGTTTCGGCCCGGCTCCAGCCGCGAATCTCGGCCAGCTTGTCGTAGATATGCGGCAGATATGACGGCTCGTTACGGCGTCCGCGCATCGGCACCGGGGCAAGGTACGGACAGTCGGTCTCGACGATGATCCGGTCGGCCGGCATGTCGCGGATCACGGCCCGCACGTCCTCGGCCTGTTTGAAGGTGGCGATGCCCGAGACCGAGAACCAGGCGCCCAGGGCCGCGGCCCGCGCGGCCAGCTCGGCGCCGCTGGTGTAGCAGTGCATCAGGATCTTGAAGGCCCCGGCCGCGTGCTCCTCCTCGAGGATCTGGCCCATGACCTCGTCGGCCTCGCGGGTGTGAAGCACCAGCGGCAGGCCGCTCTCGCGCGCGGCGATGCAGTGCTGGCGGAACACCTTGGCCTGCACGTCGCGCGGCGACAGGTCGTAGTGGAAGTCCAGGCCGCACTCGCCGATGCCGATGACGCGCGGACGCTGGGCCAGCTCGACTAGGCGGGCGGCGGTCAGGTCCGGATCTTCCTTGGACTCGTGCGGGTGGGTGCCGACCGTGCACCAGATATCCGGCTCGGCCATGGCGATGGCGTGCACGGCCTCGAACGCGCTGACCTTGTCACAGATGGTGACCATCAGGGCGATGCCGGCCTCTCGGGCGCGGGCGATGACGGCGTCCTTGTCCTCGGCGAACTGGGGCGCGTGCAGATTTACGTGGCTGTCGATGAGCATGCCGCTCAAATCGCCGTCTTGGCCGCCGCGCGCAAGTCCGAGATGACGCTCCAGAAGGCGTCGGCGCGATCCAGGTTCACCGCTTCGACCTCGCCGAAGACGCGGGACAGCCGCTCCCAAGCCGCCGCCCAGCGGTCCAGGCCCGGCGATTGTTTGCCGTCAGCGGCCACCTGAGTGGCGAAGATTCGTACCTGGTCGGCCAGGCGATCCATCAGGAGCTCGAAGCGCGCCATGCCCTCCGCGCCTCGGAAGGTGTCGGCCATGGCCAGCAAGGCGCCCTCGTCGATCTTGGGCAAACCGCGCAGGATGTCGTTGGCCGCGTCGTCCATTTCGATGGCCTTGGCGGCGGCCAGCTGCAGCGCCTTGCCCGGCGCGCCATGGGCCATGCGAGCCAGGCGCTCGGCATCGCGGCCCGAGACATCGGCCATGCGTTCGACCATCTCGGCGGCGGCCGGCACGCCCGGCGCGGGCACGGCCAGGCGGCGGCAGCGCGAGCGGATGGTCGGCAGCAACTTGCCCGGCGCATGGCTGATCAGCAGGATCACCCCGCGCGGCGGCGGCTCCTCCAGCGTCTTCAGCACGGCGTTGGCGGCGTTGACGTTGAGGTCGTCGGCAGCGTCGATGATCGCCACGCGGTAAGGCGAGATCGCCGGCGTCGTGGAGAAGAACTCCGGCAGCAGGCGGGCCTCGTCGACCGGGATCGACTTGCGCGCCTTGCCGTCGTCGGTCAGGCGCTCCAGCACCATCAGGTCGGGATGCGAGCGGGCGGCGACCTGGCGGCTGACCACATCGGACGGCGCCGCGCCCAAGAGGCCCAGGCCCGGCTCAGGCCGCGCGCCCAGCAGGCGGCGCGCCATGCGGTAGGCCAGGGTCGCCTTGCCCACGCCCTCGGGACCGGTCAGCAGCCAGGCATGATGCAGCCGGCCGCGCTCCAGGGCGTCGATGAACGCGGCCTCGGCGGCGGACTGCCCGTCCAGCTGGTAGACATCGCGGGGATGGGCGGGCATCGCCTAGAGATCCAGTCGCTGGGCGACCGCCTCGGCGATGGCGGCGGTTACGGCGTCGATCTCGGCGTCGGCATTGATCACCACGCAGCGCTCGGGCTCCTGGCGAGCGATCTCCAGATAGCCGGCGCGCAGGCGCTGGTGGAAGTCGAGGCCTTTGGACTCGAACCGCGCCGCGCCGCCGCGAGCTTCGGCGCGTTGCAGGCCAATCTCGGCTGGCAGGTCCAAGATCAGGGTCAGCACCGGAACCGTGCCGTTCAGCACGTGCTCTTCCAGCGAGGCGATCAGGCTGGCCGGCGCATCGCCGCCCGCGCCCTGATAGGCCCGGGTGGAATCGGCGAAGCGGTCGCACAGCACGACCTTGCCCTCAGCGAGAGCCGGACGGATCACTCGCTCCACGTGGTCGCGGCGCGAGGCGTACATCAGGAGGGTCTCGGTCACGGGCGACCAGCGATCGGCCGAGCCGTTGACCAAGAGGTCGCGGATGGATTCGGCGCCGGGGCTGCCGCCCGGTTCGCGCGTGACGACGACGTCATGGCCGGCCGCTTGCAGCCGCTCGGCCAGACGGCGGATCTGGGTGGACTTTCCAGCCCCCTCGCCGCCTTCGAAACTGATGAAAGAACCCTGGGTCACCGGTCTCCATTCGACCGGTTTCCAAGCTGTGTCTAGGGCCGAAGAACCGTCGCGCCCTGATAGCCCAGCGACTCCACGCGATCGCGCAGGCTCCAGGCCGAGCTCTCGTCCTGGCCGGCGGTCACGGTGACGCGATAAAGCGTGCCGTTGGCCCGCTCGATGGTGTCGATCGACGCGCGGCCGGCGCTGGCCAGCTGGCGCACGGCCTTCTCGGCATTCTCGCGGCTGGAGAACGAACCGGCCTGGACGCGGAAGGCCGACCTGGCCGAGGCGTAGATAGGATCGGGCGGATTGATCTGCGGAGCCGACTGCATGATCGGCGCGCCGGTCTGCGCCCAATCGGGCTCGGGACGCGACGGCAGCACCTGCACACGCTGCGGCGGTTCCTTGATGTCGTCGAAGCTGCGCGGCGCGTTTCGCACCGGCGCCGGCGGCGGGGTCGAAGCACGAGCGTACTGACGTTGCGCGTCGAAGACGCTCTTGGACGCCGGGCCGACATATTTCACGCGGACCCGGGCCACGCCCTGGCGATAGTAGCCCAGCTGTTGGGCGGCGGCCTTGGACAGATCGATGACGCGATCGCCGACGAACGGCCCGCGGTCGTTGACCCGCACGATCATCTTCTGGCCGGTGTCGAGGTTAGTGACCTCGACCAGGCTGGGCAGCGGCAGGGTCTTATGCGCCGCCGACGGGATGTTCATGTCGAACAGCTCGCCGTTGGCCGTGCGGCGGTTATGGAACTGGTCGCCGTACCACGAGCCGACGCCCACCACGTTGTAGTCCGGATCGGCCTTCGGATAGTACCAGATGCCGTTGATCTGATAGGGCTTCTCGGTGCCGCGCAGCGGCTTGCCGTCCTTGCCGACCGTCGAGCCGGCGCGCGGCGCGGAACCTCGCGTGGTGTCGTTGCGAGCCGTGGCCGTATAGCCGGCCTTGCCGGTCTGGTACTTTGGCGTGGCGCAGGCGGCCAGGCTCAGGGCCGCGACGGCCATGAGGCCGATCGTGCGCAAGGTCCGCCAAGCCTGATCGATACGCTGGTTCATTCCGCTCAAGTGTCCAGACGGGCCCACACCCCTTCCGAGTCCACATCGTCACTCGTTTGTTTTGAAGTCTGGTTAAGGAGCTGGAGCGCTGATATAGCCGCCTGCTCCGGACAGGTGGCCGAGTGGTTTAAGGCAGCGGTCTTGAAAACCGCCGTAGGTGGAAGCCTACCGTGGGTTCGAATCCCACCCTGTCCGCCACACTTTCGAAATCCCGAAAAACCCTTTCAGGACAAGCATGTCGGCGACTTCCACCGCGCTCTATGGCCAGGCCGATCACGACCTGGCGCCGTCCGCGCCGGACGCCGTTCAGCTGTCGCCGTTCATCGTCGGGTCGACGGATCTGGCCTCGGTGGCGGACGAATCCTTTAACGCCGTGACCGTTCGCGCGCCTGCCGGAGCGGTGGAGCGACGATTTGTCCTCGCCCAAGCATTGAGAATTCTGGCGCCCGGCGGCCGGCTCACCGCCTTCGCCCCCAAGGATCGGGGCGGTCTGCGCCTGAAGAAGGAACTCCAGGCCCTGGGTTGCGAGGTCGGCGAGAGCGCTCGGCGTCACAACCGCATCTGCCTGGTCGTCCGTCCGGCGCAGATCACCGGCCTGAAGGAAGCCCTGGCCTCGGGCGCGCCGCGCCGGATTAGCGACGATGGCCTCTGGACCCAGCCCGGCGTGTTCAGCTGGGACCGCCTCGACGCTGGCACCAACGCCCTGCTGCAGGTCCTGCCGCCGTTCGCCGGCGTCGGCGCCGACTTCGGCGCGGGCATCGGCATCCTGGCGCTGAACGTCCTGGCCTCGCCCAAGGTGACCAAGCTGACCCTGGTCGAGCTGGACCGTCGGGCCGTCGAGGTTTCCAGGCGCAACGTCACCGATCCGCGCGCCGAGTTCGTTTGGGGCGATGTCCGCCATGATCTGGGCGGCCTGAAGGATCTGGACTTCATCGTCAGCAACCCGCCGTTCCACGAGGGCGGCGGCGAGGACAAGACGCTGGGCCAGGCCTTCATCAGCTCGGCCGCCGCCAGCTTGCGCAAAGGCGGGACCTTGTGGATCGTCGCCAACCGCCATCTGCCGTACGAGGCGATCCTGGGCGAGAGCTTCGCCAAGGTCCGCCTGGTCGCCGAAGGCGGTGGGTACAAGGTGTTCGAGGCCCGCAAGTAATGGCCAAGGCGCTGATGGCCCGCCTGGACCGGCTGCTGGCCAATCTGGGCTATGGCAGCCGCAAGGACGTCCAGGCCCTGGTCGCCGCCGGCAAGGTGGTGCTGGACGGCAAGGTCCTTAAGGACGCCGGAGCTCGCATCGCCGTCGACGCGACCCTGCCCGAGCGCATGACGATCCGGGGTGTCGCCATCGATCCGCCCGCGCCGCTGGTGCTGCTGATGCACAAGCCACTGGGCGTGACCTGCTCGCACAAGGAAGACGGCCAGAAGATCTACGATCTGCTGCCGCGCCGCTGGCAGATCCGGGATCCGGGCCTGTCCACGGTCGGACGCCTGGACAAGGAGACCAGCGGCCTGATCCTGATCACCGACGACGGCGACTTCCTGCACCGGGTGATCTCGCCCAAGCGCCATGTGCCGAAGACGTATCTGGCGACGCTGGACCGGCCGCTCAACGGCTCCGAGGGCGAAATCTTCGCCGCCGGGACGCTGATGCTGGACGGCGAGGAAAAGCCGCTGCTGCCGGCCGAGCTGGACGTCGTTAACGACAAGACCGCCCGGCTGACGATCACCGAGGGCCGTTACCATCAGGTGCGCCGCATGTTCGCGGCCGTCGGCAATCACGTGGTCACGCTGCACCGCGAGCGGATCGGTGGGCTCACCCTGCCTGCCGACCTGGAGCCGGGTCAGCATCGCATCCTGCCGGCCGCCGAGGCGGAGACGGTGTTCGATGTCTGAGCCGATCCTCGTCGACGCCCGCGGCCATCACTGCCCGGTCCCGACCCTGAAGCTGCGCAAGGCCCATGAGGCCGCCGCGCCGGGCGCCGAGCTCGTTCTGCTGGCCACGGATCCGATGGCCCGGATCGACGTGCCGCACTTCGCCGGTCAGATCGGCGCGCAGGTCCTGGAGGTCACCGACCAGGACGCCGGCGTCATCCGTTTTCGTATTCGGAAGACGCTTTAAGCGGGATCGCCCGCGGGCCTTCCAGCAGGGCGCGCGGCCGCTCGTCCAGCGCGATCTCGACCTCGGTGGCCAGGGCGCCGCCGAAGAAGATCGCGTTCACGCTCCAGGACAGCCAGATCAGGAAGATGATCACGGCCGAGATCGAGCCATAGGTCGCGCCCAGGTGGACGATCTTCTCGACATAGAAGGCGCTGGCCCACGACATGAACACGCACAGGGCCGCCGCCGCGACGCCGCCGGAGATCGAGGCCCGCCAGCCGACCGGCTCGCGCGACATGGCGTAGCGGTAGACCAGGCTCATGCCGACCACGATGCCGAAGCTGGCCCAGGTCCATTCCGACTGGATCCAGGACACGCCGGCCAGCGGCCGCAGGTCCAGGGCCGTGCCCAGCAGGCGCAAGGTCAGGAAGATGCCCGACATGAAGAACAGCAGGCCGAACGCGGCGATCAGCACGAACAGCGCCATCAGGTTGAACCCGACGAAGCCGCGCTGGTCTTCCTCGTCGTGGATGAACGACAGCCCCGCCAGCAGCGCCTTGAAGCCACGATGGGCGGCATAGGCGCCGACGATCAGCACCACGGCGCTCTGCAGCGAGATGGTCTGGCCCGGCGCGTGGGCCAGGCGCGAGAACTCGTCCTGGAACATCGAGCGGGCGCCGGAGGGAATCAGTTCGGCCAGCTTGGTCGCCTGGCGCGCGGCGGTCTCGGGCGTCAGGAAGAAGCTGTAGAGGCCGATCAGAATCGCCAGGCCCGGGAACACGGCCAGCAGGGCGAAGAACGAGACGCCGCCCACGTACAGCATGACGTCGCGGCCCCACAGGCGCGACAGGGCCAGCCCCAGCACGCGCAGGATTTCGCGGGCCCAGTGGATCGGATCGAGGTCGAGGTCGCGCCAGCGGATATGATGCTGCGGGTCTTGCATCCGGCGGACCATGGCGATGCGGGGACCCAGAGTCAAAGACGCGCCGCTTGGGAAAAGCGACGCGCCTCCGCAGGATGTACCTGTGAACCGATCGCCACATCGAGGGACGGATGGCGCAGCGACCGGTCGACACCCGCAACCTAGGACCCGCCGCCTGAACCCAATCTGAACGAAGTCGTCAGGTGTCAGAGGGCGCCATTTTCCTTCAAGCCGGCGATCGCCTCGGCCGAGAAACCCCAGTCGGCCAGGGCGTCGTCGTTGTTCGCGCCGATCTTCGGCGGCGGTCCCTGGATGACGCCTGGCGTGGCCGAGAAACGCGGCGCCGGCGCCGGCTGCATCACCCCGGCCACCTCGACGAAGGTTTCGCGGGCGGCGTTGTGAGCGTGCTTGGGCGCCTCGTCCATGGAAAGGACCGGCGCGAAGCAGACGTCGGTGGCGTCCATGATCGCGCACCACGCGTCTCGGCTCTTCTGCTTGATCACAGCCGCCAGCTTCTGGCGAAGCTCCGGCCACTCCTCGCGGCTCATCTGGTGCTGGAACTGCGGGTCGGTGATGCCGGTCTTTTCCAGCAGCAGCAGGTAGAACTGCGGCTCGATCGAGCCGATCGAGATCCACTTGCCGTCGGCGCACTCGTAGGTGTCGTAGAAGTGCGCCCCGCCATCCAGCAGGTTGGTCCGCCGTCCCTCGTTCCACATGCCGCCGGCCTTGAAGCCGTAGAACATGGCCATCAGCGAGGCCGCGCCGTCGCTCATGGCGCAGTCGATCACCTGGCCTTGGCCGGTGGATCGCGCATGGATCACCCCGGCCAGCAGACCAAAGGCCAGGTACAGCGCCCCGCCCCCGAAGTCGCCGACCAGGTTCAGCGGCGGCACCGGCTTGTCCGAGGTCCCGATGGCGTCCAGCGCCCCGGTGATGGCGATGTAGTTCATGTCGTGGCCGGCGGCCTTGGCATAGGGGCCCGTCTGGCCCCAGCCGGTCATGCGGCCATAGACCAGCTTGGGATTGCGGGCCAGCGCCGCGTCCGGCCCCAGTCCCAGCCGCTCCATGACCCCTGGTCGGAAGCCCTCGATCAGGCCGTCGGCCTGTTCCAGCAGCTTCAGGCAGGTCTCGATGGCTTCGGGGTGCTTCAGATCCAGCGCCACCGAACGCCGCCCCCGCGCCGTGACATCGGCCGGCGAGCCCCTGCCCTGGCCCTTGCGGTCGATGCGCACGACGTCCGCGCCCAGGTCCGACAGCAGCATCCCGCAGAACGGTCCCGGACCGATGCCGGCGAACTCGACGATCTTCAGTCCCGAAAGCGGCCCCTGGCCCATGACGCGTCTCCCTTTCGGCGCTCTTTCGACACCGGTTTCGGCCACTAGAACGACCCTGACGTTCGGTCAGGCAAGCCCTTACGGATTCATCCCCTGCCTGCGGCGTTCCGTACCTTTGACGTCGCAACGCCTCTGCTATGTTGCAGCGTCGAATCTCAGGGTCGGTTGTGGGACTGGCCACACGGGGTTTCGGGCGGAGGTTGTTTTGGCGGTTGACGCCCGGATCCTGATCGTGGCGCGCGACGACGTTCGCGCCGGACCGCTGGCCGAAGGGCTGGACCGGCTGGGCTGGCGCACGATCACCGCGCGCGGTCCCTACGCCGCCCTCGCCGCGCTTGGCGATCTGCCGATCGAAGCCGTCATCGTCGACCTGGCCAGCGCCGGTCCCGAGACCCAGACCTTGGCCCGCCGCCTCAAGGCCGCCGTCGCCCCGCGCCGCCTGCCCGTCATCGCCATCGGCGATCCGGACGGCGACTATCGCAACCAGGCCTTCGACCTGACCCTGTCGCCGCCGCTGCATCCGTCCCAGGCCGCCCTGCGCCTGGAAAGCCTGGTGCGCACCGCCATCGCCGAGGAAGAGTTCGAGCTGCGTCTCGAGACCTTCGGCGAGCGCGGCCGTCGCCTGGACCTGCCGGAAAACGCCGAGACGCCGTTCCGCATCCTGGCCGTGGGCGAACCGGCTCCGCAGTTCCTGGCCCTGGCCAACGCCCTGCAAGGCAGCGGCGCCGAGGTGGTCGGCGCCTTCACCGCCTACACGGCCTTCGACTATCTGCACGAGCGGGCCTTCGACTCGGTGGTCCTGTGGGCCGGCGACAGCCAGCAGGAAGCCCTGTCGATCGCGGCCGGCATGCGCCGCAACACCCGCCTCTTCCACATCCCGGCCCTGCTGTACCTGAAGGCCGAGAGCTATGTGACCATGTCCGAGGCGTTCCATCGCGGCGTGTCCGACGTGGCCTCGCCCGAGACGCCCGAAACCGAAACCGCCATGCGAGTCATGGAGCTTGCCCGCAGCTTCCGCCGCGGCGAGTCCATCCGCGGCGCTCTGGAAAAGGCCCGCAGCTCGGGCTTGATGGACGCCGCCACCGGCCTCTTCACCCGCGACCTATTCGCCGCCCACCTGGCGCGCCTGGCCAAGGCCGCCGCCGAGCGCGCCCGGCCGCTGTCGATCTGCGTCCTGCGCATCGCCGACAAGCCCGAAACCGTCTGGGCTCGCCAGAACGGCTGGCTGGACCGCGCCATTCCGCAGATCGGCTCGATGGTCGGCCGCCTGGTCCGCGTCGAGGACACCCCGGCCCGCCTGGCCACCGAGGTCTTCGCCCTGGCCCTGCCGGCGACCAACCAGAACGCCGCCCGCGCCGCCGCCGAGCGGATCGCCGCCGTGATCGGCTGCACGGCCTTCGACGCCGGTGAGGACCGTCCGCCGTTCGTCTGCGAGTTCGACATCGGCGTGGCCGAGGTCCAGCGCGGCGAAGGCGCGGTCAAGGCCCTGGAACGCGCCGCCGCCAGCGCCCTCAAGCGCGACGCCGGCTAAGCTTCACGCTTGGGCGCCGTAGCGGCAGCCCCTATATGGAACACGTCCTGTAGCGGACATCGTTCGTAGGAGTGCGCCGTGGCCCAGCAACTGATCGTCGACGTCGTCGCCGACGTGGTCTGCCCCTGGTGCTATCTGGGCTGGCGCCGCCTGAAGTCGGCCGTGGCCCTGCGCCCCGATGTCGAGGCTCAGCTGATCTGGCGCCCCTACCAGCTGGATCCGACGCTTCCCGAGGAAGGCGTCGACCGCAAGGCCTACATGGCCAACAAGTTCAAGGATCCCGAGAAACTCAAGGCCGTGCACGCGGCCCTGGTCGAGGGCGGCTCCGAGGAAGGCATCAAGTTCGACTTCGAGGCCATCGCCCTGTCGCCCAACACCAACGCCGCCCATCGCCTGATCCGCTGGGCCCTGACGACGCGCGTCCAGGACCAGGTCGTCGAAGCCTTGTTCAAGGCCTATTTCGAGCAGGGCCTCGACATCGGCGACCCCGTCGTGCTGGCCGACATCGCTGAAGCGGCGGGCATGGAGCGGACCGTGGTGCTGCAACTGCTCTCCGAAGGCGCCGACAAGGAGGCCGTGGCCCGCGAGCACGCCATGGCCGTCCAGGGCGGCGTGACCGGCGTGCCGTTCGCCATCTTCGCCGGCAAGGTCGCCGTGGTCGGCGCAGAGACGCCGGAACGCATCGTCCAGGCGATCGATCAGGCGCTGGCGAGCTAAATTTCGCTCCGCCCTTGCTTTTTGCACTGCAACAAGCGCATAAGACTTCTCGTGAGCCCCCTTCCGTCGCGGAGGGGGCTATTTTCGTTGGAATTTGACCAATAAGCGGTCCGAGGGAAGCCTAGAGCTTCAACAGGGGCCCGATTTGGTCATTGGCGCGAGCCGCGCGTGTTTGTGTGCGCGGCCGCAGATGTGAACTGGACCCATATGCCCTTCCCCGCCTCCCACCCCGCTCTTGAGCGGGCTCTTGCCGCTCAAGGTTACGCCGAGCCCACCCCCGTCCAGGCCGCCGTTCTGGCCGCCGACGCCGCCGATCGCGACCTGCTGGTCTCGGCTCAAACAGGCTCGGGCAAGACCGTCGCCTTCGGCCTGGCCGCCGCCCCGACCCTGCTGGGCGAGGCCGAGACCTTCGAGCGCGCCGCCGAGCCGCTGTGCCTGGTCATCGCCCCGACCCGCGAACTGGCCATGCAGGTCAATCGCGAGCTGACCTGGCTCTATGCAGAAGCCAAAGCCGTGGTCGTCAACTGCGTGGGCGGCATGGACGCCCGTCGTGAACAGCGCGCCCTGAACTACGGCGCCCACATCGTCGTCGGCACCCCCGGCCGTCTGCGCGACCACATCGAGCGCGGTCACCTGGACCTGTCCAAGCTGCAAGTCGCCGTCCTCGACGAGGCCGACGAGATGCTGGACATGGGCTTCCGCGAGGACCTGGAATTCATCCTGGACGCCGCGCAGCCCGAGCGCCGCACCCTGCTGTTCTCGGCCACCCTGGCCCGTGACATCGTCGAACTGGCCAAGCGCTATCAGAACGACGCCCTGCGCATCGACACCATCGGCCGCAACGAGCCGCACCGCGATATCGAATATCGCGCCGTGCGCGTGGCCCCCAACGAGGTCGAGCACGCCGTCGTCAACCTGCTGCGCTTCTTCGAAGCCCCCGGCGCCCTGGTGTTCGCCAACACCCGCGAGAGCGTCCGCAGCCTGCACGCCAAGCTGCGCGAGCGCGGCTTCGCCGTCGTCGGCTTGTCGGGCGAACTGAGCCAGCGTGAACGCGCCGACGCCCTGCAAGCCCTGCGCGACGGCCACGCCCGCGTCTGCGTCGCCACCGACGTCGCCGCCCGCGGCCTAGACCTGCCCGACCTGGGCCTGGTCATTCACGCCGAACTGCCGATCAACAAGGCGACCCTGCTGCACCGTTCGGGCCGCACCGGCCGGGCCGGCAAGAAGGGCGTCAGCGCCCTGGTCGTGCCCTATACCCGTCGCCGCAAGGCCGAGCAGCTGCTGTTCGCCGCCGGCGTCGAGGCCGACTGGGGCGGCGCTCCCAGCGCCGACTCGATCCGCGAGAAGGACCAGGAGCGCCTGCTCGAGGATCCGATCTTCGCCGAAGTCTCGACCGAAGAGGACATCGCCCTGGCCGAGGCCATGCTGGCCAAGCGCACGCCGGTCGAGATCGCCGCCGCGCTGATCCGCACTCGCCGCGCCAAGCTGCCGTCGCCGGAAGACATCTATGACGATCCGCGCCACGGCGCCGATCCGGGTCCGCGCCTGCGCACCGGTGAGCCGGGCGAGCGCCCCGTGCGCGAGCCGCGCGCGGACATGGAAGGCTCGGAATGGTTCCGCATCAGCGTGGGCCGTCGCGGCAATGCCGACCCCAAGTGGCTGATCCCGATGATCTGCCGCCTGGGTCACATCACCAAGAAAGACATCGGCTCGATCCGGATCTTCGACTACGACACCAAGTTCGAGATCTCGGCCGAGGCGTCCGTGAAGTTCGGCGCGGCGGTCCAGACGACGGTGCGTGAAGACGTCTCGATCACCCCGACCACGGCCCCGGCCGCTCGCGAAGCCGGTCCGCGTCGTGAATTCACCCCGCGTCCTCCGCGTGGCGACAACGACGGTCCGCGCGAGTACAAGCCGCGCCCGCCGCGTGAAGATCGCGATGGTCCGCGTTCGCCGCGCGCCAACGCTCCGGGCTCGCGCGATCATACGCCGCGTCCGAGCTTCGGCGACGACGGATTCAGCAATGCCAAGCCCTATGCGCGTGGCGAAGAGCCCAAGGCCGACTACAAGCCGCGCCGCGCCCCGCGCGACAACGACGCGCCGCGTCCGTACTCGCCGCAGGACTCCGAGGGCGCTCCCAAGCGCGCCTTCAAGCCGCGCCACGAGGCCGGCGCCGATGCGCCGCGTGAGTACAAACCCCGCGCCCCGCGTGCGGATGGCGACGCGCCCAAGAAGCCTTTCAAGAAGAGCTTCGCCGACAACGCCGCCGGCCCGAAGCCTTACGCGAAGCCCTATGCCGGCAAGCGTGACGACGCGGGTCCGGGCAAGCCGTTCAAGGGTCCCAAGCCCTTCAAGAAGAGCTTCGACGCCAAGCCCGGCGGCAAGCCGGCCGGTAAGCCGTTCAAGAAGAAGTAGATGACGAAGAGCCCCTCCCTCACCGGAGGGGCTTTTTTCTTAGGCGCTCTGGCCTGCGCTCCAGCCCGAAGCCCAGGCCCACTGGAAATTATAGCCGCCCAGCCAGCCGGTGACGTCGACCACCTCGCCGATGAAGAACAGGCCCGGGACGGCCTTGACCTCCAGGGTGCGGGAGTCGAGCGCATCGGTGTCGACCCCGCCCAGGGTCACTTCCGCCGTGCGGTAGCCTTCCGAGCCGACCGGCTTGAAGGTCCAGGCGTTGACCGCGGCGGCCAGCGGGCCCAGCACTTTGTCCGAGCAGTCGGCGATATTGCCCTTGCCGGGCGCTTCCTCGTCGGCGATCAGCTGGGCCACCCGCCTGGGGACCAGGGTCGAGAGCACCGTCGCCACCGCCTGACGCGGCGTGGCGGTGCGGGCCGCCTTCAGCGCCGCCAGGGCGTCGACGCCGGGCACCATGTCTACCCGAATCTCGTCGCCCTCGCGCCAGTAGGACGAGATCTGAAGGATCGAGGGGCCCGACAGGCCTCGGTGGGTGAACAGCATGCCTTCGCGGAACTTGGTCTTGCCGTGGGCGACCACGGCATCCAGGGCCACGCCCGACAGCGGCGTCAGGCGCGCCAGCATGCCGGCCTCGAAGGTCAGCGGCACGAGCGCCGGCCGCGTCTCGATGATGTTCAGCCCGAACTGCTTGGCGATGTCGTAGCCCAGACCGGTCGCGCCCATCTTCGGGATCGACTTGCCGCCGCTGGCCACGACCAGCGAGGCGCACTGGACCTTGCCGGACGATAGCGAGACCTCGAAGCCGGCCTCGGTCTTGGCGACCTTCTCGACGCCGGTCTCCAGCCGCAGCTGGACGCCGGCGGCCTTCATCTCGGTCAGCAGCATGGTGATGATCTGCATGGCCGAGCCGTTGCAGAAGAGCTGGCCCAGGGCCTTCTCGTGGTAGGCGATGCCGTACCGCTCGACCAGGGCGATGAAGTCCTTGGGGCGATAGCGACGCAGGGCCGACAGCGCGAACTTCGAGTTGGCCGACAGGAAGTTATGGATCGACGCGCCGGTGTTGGTGAAGTTGCACCGCCCGCCGCCGCTGATGCGGATCTTCTCGCCCGGGGCCTTGGCGTGGTCGATCACCAGCACCGAGCGCCCGCGCTTGCCGGCCTCGATGGCGCACATCATGCCGGCCGCGCCCGCGCCGATCACCAGGACGTCGAAGTTTTCCAAGGTCTTCCCGCTACTTGCTCCGGCCTCTTCGACCGGAGCAAGCCGAGGAAGTCAATCAGCCCGCGCGACGATAGCCCGGGCGCGAGGCGACCTGCGGGCGTTGGGCCGCCTGGCTGACCTTGAAGCGGCCGACCATCTGGACGAGACCGCCGATGTCGTTCTTCAGCGAATGGCTGACAGCCGTGGCCTGCTCGACCATGGCGGCGTTCTGCTGCACGCCCTGGTCCATCTGGTTGACGGCAGTGTTGACCTCGTTGAGGCCGCGCGCCTGTTCCTGGGCCGAGCCGGCCAGTTCCGACACCAGGGCGTCGATCTCGCCGACCTTCAGCACGATGCCGTCCAGGGCCTCGCCGGTCTGGCCGACCAGGCGCACGCCTTCATCGACCTGAGCCGTCGAGGCGCTGATCAGGCCCTTGATCTCCTTGGCCGCCTCGGCCGAGCGCTGGGCCAGGGCCCGCACTTCCTGGGCGACGACCGCGAAGCCTTTACCGCTTTCGCCGGCGCGAGCCGCTTCCACGCCCGCGTTCAGGGCCAGCAGATTGGTCTGGAAGGCGATCTCGTCGATGACGCCGACGATGTTGCCGATCTTGGCCGAGGACTGCTCGATGCCGTTCATGGCCGCCACGGCGCCGCGCACGACCTCGCCGGACTTCTCGGCGTCCGTACGGGTCGAGGTGACGACGCGGCTGGCTTCGCCGGCGCCCTGCGAGGCCCGGCGGACGGTGGCGGTGATCTCGTCGAGGGCGGCGGCGGTCTCTTCCAGGCTGGCGGCCTGCTGCTCGCTGCGGCGGGCGGTGTTGTCGGCGGCGGCGGCGATCTCGTCGGCGCTGGAGCCTACGGTCCCGACCACGCCGACAATGCCGCTCATGGCCTCGTCCAGCTGGACGATGGCGCCGTTGAAGTCGTTGCGGATAGCCTCGTAGCCCGCGGGGAAGGCGTCGTTGATACGCACGGTCAGGTCGCCGTTCGACAGGCGCGACAGGGCGCCGGCCAGACGTTCCATGACGAAGGCCTGTTCGCGCGCGGCGGTCGACGAGACCTGCTCGTTGCGCGTCCGCTCGCTCTCGCTGGCGGCCGAGATCCGGGCCTGCTCGGCTTCCGACGAGCGCAGGGCCACGGCGTTGTCCTTAAACACCTGGACGGCGCGAGCCATCAGGCCGACCTCGTCCTTGCGGCCGGCGCCGACCACGTCGACGTCCAGCTGGCCGGCGGCGAGATCCGTCATGCTGCGCGACAGCGAGCGCACCGGGCGCGAAATCTTGTACGAGCCGATATAGAGCGCGAAACCCATGCCACAGGCGGCCGCGCCCAGGCCGAACAGCAGGGTCAGCCACGAGCCGGCGGCGGCCGACTTGCTGGCGCTGGCGACCATGGCCGCCGTTTCCTTGTTGTAGACGTCGCCCCAAGCCTTGCCTTCCTTGGCCATGGCGTCGATGGCCGGATCGACCTTGGTCAGGCCCGCCACGGCGCCGGCGTCGTCGTTCTTCAAGGCCAGGTCGGCGGCCGAGCGGGCGTCGGCATAGGCCGCGTCCAGCTTGGCCTTCATGCCGGCGGTGTAGTCGGCGGTCTTGGGATCGGCGGCGGTGATCTTGTCGAGGCTCTCGACACCCTCGGCATAGACCTTGTCCATTTCCTGGGAGGCGGCGTTGGCCTGCTCGGAGGCGCCCTCATAGGTCGCCGTGCGGTGGGCCGCATAGCCCATCATGCTGATCCGACGCAGGAAGCGGGCCGACTGCACCTCGGCCGGCGAGCGGTGCTTAACCAGCACCTCGGTCGCCGCGTCGGCGCGCTTCTGCTGCCACACGCCCAGACCGGCGCAGGCCACGGTGGCGACAGCCAGCACCAGGGCCGGCAGCAGGACCTTGGACGAGACCTTCAGATCGTCGAGCTTCACAGCGTTCCCCCAAATACACAGGACGCCCCAACACTGCGTCCAATCGAGTTTTCGCGCTTCGGCGACACCGGTGTCAGACGAATCGTCGTTCTCCGGTTCAATTGGCCTGAACAGTCGTCCGCCGACCGTAAATGAGCGCTTAACCCGGTCATCGCGCTTGACCTTCCCGAGGGAGGCGTTACGACGCACGCCCCTCCCCGTTCCGACCATATCGAGCCATCCCATGACGGCCCCTCTTGCGCCGACCATTGGCGTCGACTTCGGCACCACCAACACCGTCGTCTCGCTGACGCACGGCGACGACAACGCGCGCCTGGTCCGCTTCTCGATCGACAATCGCGACCTGTTCGCCTTCCGCTCGGCGCTCAGCTTCCACAGCGTGCAAGGCGTCGGTGGCGCGGCCAACGAACGTGTGGTCGAGGCCGGCCCGTGGGCCATCGAGTCCTATCTGGAAGATCCGCTGGAGACGCGCTTCATCCAGTCGTTCAAGACCTTCGCCGCCTCGCAGGCCTTTACCGAGACGCGGATCCTGAACAAGCGCTATCTGTTCGAGGACCTGCTGGCGGCCTTCCTGCTGCGCTTGAAGGAGCACGCCGCCGGCCAGCTGGACCAGCTTCCCCCGCGCATCATCGTCGGTCGCCCGGTGACTTTCGCTGGCAGCTCGCCCAACGAGACCCTGGCTCTGACCCGCTATGAAGAGGCCTTCAAGCGCCTGGGTTTCGAGGACATCCGCTACGCCTACGAGCCCGTCGGAGCGGCCTTCTTCTTCGCCCGACAGCTGAAGCAGGACGCCACCGTGCTGGTCGCCGACTTCGGCGGCGGCACGTCCGACTTCTCGCTCGTGCGGTTCGAACGCGACGCCGACGGCACGTTGCGCTCGACGCCGCTGTCGCGCTCGGGCGTCGGCATCGCCGGCGACGCCTTCGACTACCGGATCATCGACCAGCTGGTCTCGCCCGAGCTGGGCAAGGGCTCGGAATACAAGTCGTTCTCCAACGCCCTGCCGATCCCGCAGCGCTACTACGCCGCCTTCGCCCGCTGGGACCAGCTGGCCCTGCTGCGCGCCTCCAAGGACATGCGCGACATCCGCGCCCTGGAGCGCACGGCCCTGGAGCCTGAGAAGATCTCCGCCTTGATCGAGGTGCTGGACGGCAACCACGGCTACGCCCTGTACAAGTCGGTCTCGGCGCTGAAAGAGGCGCTGTCGGCCCAGACGGAGGCGACCTTCCACTTCCACGCCGGCTCGGTCGAGATCGAAAAGACCGTCCAGCGCAGCGAATTCGAGAGCTGGATCAACCCTGAACTGACCGCCATCGAGACCGCCGTCGGCGAGGCGCTGGACCGCGCGGGCCTGACCGAGGCCGGCGTCGACCGCGTCTTCCTGACCGGCGGCAGTTCGTTCGTGCCAGCCGTGCGCGAGATCTTCCTGCGTCGCTTCGGGGCGGAGAAGATCGAAAGCGGCGGTGAGTTCGAGTCCATCGCCTCGGGCCTGGCCCTGATCGGCCGCGAAGCGGACCTGGATCTCTGGACGATGCGGGCAAGCTAGCCAGTTCGCCGCATGGTCGTGCTGGCGACATTGCCCTATGGTTAACGCGATCGATTCGCGTCGCGACCTTGCAGGGCAACGAATCCAGTGCCGATTTCGTACCTCTCCGCCGCCCAGATCGCCGCCCTGTCGGTCACGACGGTCAAGAGCCTCTCGGCCACCAAGGTCGAACAGCTGACCAGCACGCAACTGGGCGCGATGTCGGAAGCCTCGGTGGGCGCCATGGACGCCACCCAGGTCTCGGCGCTGTCGAACACGGCCGTGAAGGGCCTGAAGACCACCCAGATCCCGGCCTTCTCCCAGACCCTGATCTTCGACGCCGAGCAACTGGCCTCGTTCAGCGGCAGCCAGCTGAACGCCCTGACCTCGACCCAGCTGGCCAAGCTGGACGCCGAGCGGCTGCAGGTGCTGACCGCCACCCAGGTCGGCGGTCTGGACGCCACCCATTTCAAAGGCCTGGACGCGGTCCAGGTCTCGAGCCTGAACGTAACCCAGACCTCCAAGCTGACCGCCACCCAGCTGGCCGCGTTCGACGCCACCGACCTGGGCGAGCTGTCGCGCGAACAGTTCGAGGCTCTCACCTCGACGCAGCTGTCCGGCCTCTCCAGCGACCTAGTCCAGTCGTTCGAAGGCACGCGCATCGCCTCGCTGAACGCCACCCAGGTCAGCGGCATGACGACGACCCAGCTGCAGGCGCTGTCGGCGACCCAGATCGCCAATCTCGACACCAAGCTGAGCATGCTGTCTGCGACCCGCCTGGGGGCGATGAGCGCCACCCAGACCGCCGCTTTCGCCGATGGCCTGGTCGAGAACTTCAGCGCCGCGCAGCTGGCCGGCCTCAGCGCCGAGGGCTTTGGCGGACTGTCGGCCTTCCAGATCGGCCGCCTGAACGAGACCCAGCTGGCGGCGATCAACACCACCCAGCTCAGCCAGCTGCGCCAGAGCGACTTGGCCGAGTTCTCGGCCGATCAGGTCAGCAACTTCGCCACCAGCCAGATCAACGCCCTGACCACCGATCTGCTGAACAGCCTCAGCCAGTTCCAGGTCGAGGGGCTGACCGCCACTCAGGTGGCCACGCTGAACACCACCCGGATCCGCAGCCTGTCGGAGACCACCCTGGGCCTGTTCACGCCCGATCAGGTGAAGCTGTTCGGGGCGAGCCAGGTGGCGGCGCTGACCAGCGACCAGCTGAACACCCTGCGCCAGGGGCAGATCGAGGTTCTGAACACCACCCAGATGGCGGCGCTCAGCACCACCCAGATCAGCGGTCTGTCCGAGACCAAGATCGCCGAGCTGGCGACGTCGCAGATCGCGCTGCTGAAGACCACCCAGCTGGCGGCGCTGACGCCGACGCAGCTGAATGCCTTCCGCGACCTGCAGATCCAGAGCCTGGCCTCGACGCAGCTCAGCAGCCTCAGCCCCAGCCAGATCGGCGGCCTGTCGCAGACCGGCCTCTCGTCGCTCTCGCCCACCCAGGTGAAGACGCTGACCACCTCCCAGGTAGCGGCGCTGAGCACGTCCAGCTTCAACAGCCTGGGTTGGGACCTGGTCCAGGCGCTGAGCGCGACCCAGCTGGCCGCCCTGACCACGACGCAGATGGGCGGCCTGACCGACGCCGACATGGGCGAGTTCACGGCCGAGCAGATCCAACAGCTGCGGCCCAGCCAGATCGCCGGCCTCTCAAATACGGCCTTCAGCGCCATCAGCTGGGACCGGATCCAGAGCTTCAGCGCCACCCAGCTGGCCAGCGTGACCACGACCCAGATCGCCGCGCTGTCGCCGTCCGACTTCGCCCGCTTCACCCACACCCAGGTCGCGGCCCTCAACCCGACGCAGTTCGCGGCTCTCAGCACCACCAACTTCAACAGCCTGGACCACGACCAGGTCCAGGCCCTGACCGCCAGCCAGCAGGCTGCGATCACCACCACCCAGATCGACGGCCTGTCGGAGTACGACTTCGGCAAGTTCACGACCGGCCAGATCGCCAACCTGACCGCCACGCAGATGGGCGCGCTGTCGACGACCAACTTCAACAGCCTGAGCCAGAGCCAGATCTCGGCCCTGACCGCGACACAACTGGCCGGCCTGACCGCCACCCAGATGGGCGGGCTGACCGACGCCGACTTCGCCGAGTTCTCGACCGCGCAGGTCTACGCCCTGTCGGGGACCCAGATCGGCGGCTTCTCGGCCAGCCGCATCAGCGGGATGGACGCCACCGCTTTCCAGGCGCTGAGCAGCAGTCAGGTCTCCGGCCTCAGCGCCACCCAGCTGGGCGCGCTGTCGGCCACGGATATCGGCGAGTTCACCACGACTCAGGTCGCGGCCCTGACGGCGTCACAGGTGGTGGCGTTCTCGGTGACCAATCTGGCCGCCATGGCGGCCGAGCAGATCGGTTCGCTGTCGCCCTCGGCCATGAAGGGCTTCTCGGCCTTCCAGCTGCGCAGCCTGTCCTCGACCGCCTTCGCCCAGTTCAACGCCACCCAGGTGCAAGGGCTGACGGCCACCCAGCTGGGCTCGCTGTCGACCTCGGTGATCGCGGCCCTGACCACGACGCAGATCGGCTACATCCTGCCCGCCCAGATCCCCGGCCTGACCATCAACCAGCTGGACTATCTGTCGACGACGAACCTCGCGGCCATGACGCCGATGCAGGTTGGCGCGTTCACCCCGGCCCAGGTGGAGAGCCTGTAGGGAATCTTCTAGACGACCAGGCCTTGCGGGCGTCTGATGCAAGCCTGCACGAAAGGCGCTCCATGACCCGTTCCGCCCTTCCCTTCCTGATCGCCGCCGGCCTGTTGGCGGCGACTCCAGTCCTCGCTCAGAACGCGCCCCTGGGGGCCGCTGGGCGCTGGACGATCGACCTCAAGGCCTCGAACTTCAACGAGGCCCTGACCGGCCCCGCGCCGCTGACCGCCGAAGTCGACGTCACCAAGGACGACGGCAAGAGCCTGGCCTGGACGCTGATCGAAGAGGACGCCGAGGGCCTGGCCGCCATCCAGTTCGCCGACGCTCCGCTGGACGGCACGCCGACCAAGGCCGTGGTCAACACCCAGATCGTGATGATCAGCGTCCATCGCGACGGCCCGCACGGCGTCACCGCCGTGACCAGCAACAAGACCGGCCGCAAGCAGTCGATGAAGGTCTGGCTGGCCGACCCCGACACCTTGAAGGTCGAGCAAGACGTCGACGGCCAGCCCGGCCCGCCGGACCAGAGCCTGACCTTCAAGCGGGTGAAGTAGCTAGCGCCCCAGCGCCTTGGCCAGATAGTTGGCCAGGGCCTCCACCCGCGTCGGCCGGGGCCCGCCGGGCGGCATGACCAGGTGCAGGGCGATCGGCGAGGCGACCCAGTCGGTCAGGATCTCCTCCAGGCGACCATCGGCCACGGCCGCGCCGACGATGAAGTCCGGCAGCACCGCAACGCCGACGCCGGCGACCAGCGACGGGACCAGCACGTCGCCGTTGTTGGCGCGGATCACCGACTTCGGTCGCACCGAGGCCTCTTCGCCGCCTCTCTGGAAGCGCCAGGTCTCGGGCGCGGACTGATGGCCATAGGTCAGGCCGCGATGCTCGGCCAGGCTGGCCGGATGGTTCGGGCGGCCATGCTGGTCCCAGTAGCCCGGCGAGGCCACCACATGGCGCTTCACGGCCCGCAGGCGGCGGGCGACCAGCGAGCTGTCCGGCAACGAGGCCACGCGCAGAGCCAGGTCGAAGCCCATGCCGACCAGATCGATAGTGGCGTCAGACAGGTGCAAGTCGATCGAGACGTCCGGGTACTGCTCGAAGAAGCCCGGCAGCACCGGCGCCAAGCTGGTGATACCCAGCGACATCGGCACCGCCATCCGCACCAGACCGCGCGGGGCGGAGGACTGGTTGGACGCCTCCTCCTCGGCCGCCTGCGCCTCGGCCAGCACGCGGGTGGCGCGCTCGACCAGGGACTGGCCGGCGTCGGTCAGGGCCAGGCGCCGCGAGGTGCGGTTGAACAGCCGCGCGCCGAGCCGTTCCTCCAGCCGGGTGACGGCCTTGGAGACCGTGGCCTTGGACATGGCCAAGTCATCGGCGGCGGCGGCGAACGAGCGCAGCTCCACCACCTTGGCGAATACGGCGAGGCCTTCGAGATCGGGAAGCTTGGACATCGCCTTAGCTTAGTTTTGGAAACAATGAGTTTCAACAGTTTCCATTTCAGATCCCGACAGATCCCCTATCTTCTCCTCAACAGGACGCGCCGAGGCGGCGCACCAGAGGGCCAAGGCCCAGAGGGAAAGAAAGGTTAGAGCCATGATCGACCGCAAACCGTTCGACAAGCTTGGCGGCGCCGACCACGGTTGGCTGAAGGCCAAGCACCACTTCTCGTTCGCCAGCTACTACGATCCCAGCAACATGAACTGGGGCGCGCTGCGGGTCTGGAACGACGACGAGATCGCTCCGAACACCGGCTTCCCGCCGCACCCGCACAGCGACATGGAGATCATCACCTATGTCCGCGACGGCGCGATCACCCACCAGGACAGCCTGGGCAACAAGGGCCGCACCGAGGCCGGCGACGTCCAGGTGATGAGCGCGGGCACGGGCATCCGTCACTCGGAGTACAATCTCGAGCCGGAAACGACCCGGATCTTCCAGATCTGGATCGAGCCCAAGACTTTCGGCGCGGCTCCCTCGTGGGGCGCCAAGCCGTTCCCGAAGGGCGATCGCTCGGGCAAGTTCGTGACTCTGGCTTCGGGCTTTGCCGATGACGCCGACGCCCTGCCGATCCGCACCGACGCCCGCGTTCTGGGCGCCACGCTGAAGGCCGGCGAGAGCACCACCTACGCCCTGGGCAAGGACCGCATCGGCTACCTGGTCCCGGCCGTCGGGGTCGTCGAAGTCAACGGCGTCAAGCTGGACGCCCGCGACGGCGCCGGCATCAAGGACGAGGACGTGGTCACGATCACCGCCTTGGAAGACGCCGAGCTGGTCTTCGTCGACGCAGCTCAATCCTAAGCGTTCAAGAAACGGACGCGAGGCCAGCCTAGCCTCGCGTCCGACCTTCCCGACATTCATCAAGGAGGCCGTCATGGCCAAGGTTCTGGTTCTCTACTACTCGTCCTACGGCCATATCGAGACCATGGCCAAGGCCGTGGCCGAAGGCGCCCGCGAAGCCGGCGCGACGGTCGACATCAAGCGCGTGCCGGAAACCGCGCCGCTGGAGGTGGCCAAGAACGCCCACTTCAAGCTGGATCAAGACGCGCCGGTCGCCGCCATCGCGGATCTGGCCGACTACGACGCCATCATCGTCGGCACGGGCACCCGCTTTGGCCGCATGAGTTCGCAGATGGCCGCGTTCCTGGATCAGGCCGGCGGCCTGTGGGCCCGTGGCGCGCTGCACGGCAAGGTCGGCGGGGCCTTCACCTCGACCGCCACCCAGCACGGCGGTCAGGAGACGACCCTGTTCTCGATCATCACCAACCTGCTGCACTTCGGCATGGTGATCGTCGGCATGGACTATGGCCACGCCGGCCAGATGACTCTGGATGAAGTCACCGGCGGCAGCCCCTACGGAGCCACCACCATCGCCGGCGGCGACGGCTCGCGTCAGCCCAGCGAGAACGAGCTGGTCGGCGCCCGCTACCAGGGCCGCAAGGTCGCCGAGACCGCCATCAAGCTGCACGGCTGATCCCCAACAGCCGTAGCTGACCGTCCGCGCCCTCCCCCAAGGCGGACGGCCACGAACCGCCCCGAGGCTTCCCTCCCAGCCTCGGGGCGGATTTCGTTCAAATCCCCCTCACCCGATCTTCCCGGCGAATGCCGGGACCCAGCTGGAAGAGCGCTGGGGTGAACGCCACAAACTCAGCCTTTATCCCGTCAGCCCCAGCGGGTGGGATCTGGGCCCCGGCTTTCGCCGGGGAAACGGGATTGGGGTTACTCTAGTGCTTGGGGTCGAAATCCGGCTTCTGGGCCGTGACATAGGCGTCCCACTCGGCCGGCGTATGGAAGTCCAGGCCCTTATCCCAGGCCGCGCCCATATAGTAGACGAACGGCTTGCCGGCCTCGACCTTGATCAGGACCAAGTAGTTGTCGAAGTCCTGGCGCACCTCGACGACCGAGGCAGGATCCACCATCAGGGCGATGGCCATCGAGCCTTTCTCAGGATCGGCCGGCTCCCAGAACGTCACCCGACCCGGCGCCAGGTCCTTCCTGAACACGCCATTGCCGCTGGCGCGCTTGCGCTTGGAAATGCCGATGCCGACCACCAGCGGGCCCGGCTTGTCGGAGCTGATGATCGAGACCATCCGCGTGAAGTTGGTGCCCAGCGGCAGGGTGAAGGTCCGCGTCTCCCAGACCTTGCGATCCACATCGACCGGCCACGGCGCGTAGTCGACGCTGAACGAGGCGACGTCCGGCCCGTTCTTGAGCACCTTCCAATTGGCCCAGTTGCGCGAGGTCCACAGCTTGTTGTCCTGCCAGATCCCCAGCCCGCCCGCGCCGCGGCCGGTGCCGACGTCGTAGAAGTCCAGACCCTCGCCGTGGTTGGCGTGCTGGTCGCCAGTGCGCAGCTGGCGGTCCATATAGGGCCAGCGCTCGCTCTTGCCCCAGGCGTCGATGCCCGAGGTGGACGGCGGCTCGGCCTTCTCCAGGTCGCGGCTGTAGATCCGATGGGCGGTGCGGTCGTTCTCCCACAGGATGTCGTTGAAGCGGTACGGAGCCAGGGTGACGGCCGCGCGAGGCTTCTGGCCCTCGGCGTCGGGCTTGGCCAGCGGCGTGGCGGGCGCATGTTCCTGCGCGTTGGCAGCGCCCATCGACAGGGCCAGGACGGAAGCGAGGACCAGGGTCTTCATCATCGGGAACGCCTCAGTGGAATTGCGGGAACTTGGCCAGGGCCGCGCGAGCGCAGGCATCGGCGCCTTCGTGCGTGGTGTCGGCGATCGCCAGCCCGCCGACGACGGTCGTCCCGACATGCAGCGGCAGCGAGCCGGCGTGCGGGTTCAGGTGGTCGGGGTCAGCCTTGATCTTGGCGGCGAAGTCGGGGTCGCTCTTCTCGCGCGGCTCCATGACGCTGCCCGGCTGGTCGAAGACCACGGCGGCGTTGGCCTTGCGCGGCGCGGCGATCGGGGGCTTGGGGCTCTGCTCATCGCGCAGAACGACCAGCGGGTTACCCTTCGCGTCGACCACGGCGGCGGAAACATGCGCGCCCTTGGCGGCGCAGGCGTCGATCGCGGCCTTGGCCAGGTCGATCGCGGTCGGCAGCGTCAGCGGTTCGGACGCCACACTCGCGGCAAAGGCCAGGATCGCCAGCATCGTGCTTCCTCCCAGAAGTCTTGCTTCCGGATATAGCGCGCGCCGAAAATTGGTCTAGCCAAAATCGAAAATTGGATAATGCAGATGATCAGCCCTTGGGCCGCACCAGCGCGATCAGCCAGCCGCCGCCCCACGGGGTGTTGATCACCGCCTCGTCCAACACCTCGCCCATGGCCTTCAGGCGATGCCACAGCCGCAGGGGCTTGAGCGCCAGCCACATGGTCAGGCCGACCGCGCCGCCGGGCTTCAGGTTCGGGGCGTAGTGCGCGACCAGGTCTTCGACCTCGCCCAGGTGCTCGATGCATTCAGAGAACACCACGACGTCGAAGGTCTCGTCGGTCTCGAAGGTGCGGCCGTCGCCCAGCAGCATCTTGACCTCGCCGATAGCGATCTCGGGCGCCAGGCGGGTCTCGCCGCGATCGATGGCGGGCTTGGAGAAGTCGACACCGACATAACGCGCCGGCCGATGGGCGCGCAGGGCCTCGTAGAACACGCCCTCGCCCGCCCCGATCTCCAGCACGCGCGGATTGGGCCAGCGGTCGGCGATCACGGCGGCCAGCAGGCGGTGATGGTGGCGCTGGTCCGAGCGGTTCAGGCGGTCATAGACGCCGTCCTGGTACTCGGCGTCCCACTTCTCGACCGGCGCGGCGACGATCGGCTTGTTCCGCTTGCGCATGAACAGCTCGCCCAGCCACGGACGGTCCAGGGACATCAGTTCCGTGAACCGGCGCCAGCGCAGATAGGCCATGAAGTTCCCCCGAGATACCTGACCCCGGATAGGGAAAGGGCCCCGGACTGTCCAGTCCGAGGCCCCTCTCTGAGTTCTAGGCTTTGTTGGCCAGAGCCGCTTGCGCCGCCGCCAGCCTGGCGATCGGCACGCGGTAAGGCGAGCACGACACGTAGTCGAGGCCGACCTTCTCGCAGAAGCTGATCGAGGCCGGGTCGCCGCCGTGTTCGCCGCAGATGCCCAGCTTGACGTCCGGACGGGCCGCGCGGCCACGCTCGGCAGCCAGGCGGATCAGGTCACCGACGCCTTCCTGGTCGAGGCTGACGAAGGGGTCCTTTTCGAAGATGCCCTTGTCGATATAGGCGCCCAGGAACTTGCCGGCGTCGTCGCGGCTGATGCCGAACGTCGTCTGGGTCAGGTCGTTGGTGCCGAAGCTGAAGAACTCGGCATTGGCGGCCAGATCGGCGGCGCGCAGAGCCGCGCGGGGCAGCTCGATCATGGTGCCGACCGTGTATTTCAGATCGACGCCCTGCTCTTCCAGCACCGCCTTGGCGACGCGGTCCGTCAGGTCGCGCAGGTACTTCATCTCCTCGCCCTTGGCGACCAGCGGGTGCATGATTTCCGGCACAGGAGCGGCCTTGCCCGACTTGGCGATTTCGCAGGCGGCTTCCAGGATGGCGCGGACCTGCATCTCGTAGATCTCGGGATACGAGACGCCCAGGCGGCAGCCGCGGTGGCCCAGCATCGGGTTGGTCTCGTGCAGCTCCTTGGCGCGGCGCAGCAGCTTGGCGGCGTCCAGGCCCGTGGCGGTCGCCACGGCTTGCACGTCTTCCTCGGTGTGCGGCAGGAACTCGTGCAGCGGCGGATCCAGCAGGCGGATCGTGACCGGCAGGCCTTCCATGATCGTGAAGAGCTCGACGAAGTCCGCCTTCTGGAACGGGGCGATCTTGGCCAGGGCCGTGCGGCGGCCCTTCTCGTCGTCGGCCAGGATCATCTCGCGCACGGCGGCGATCCGGGTGTCGTCGAAGAACATGTGCTCGGTGCGGCACAGGCCGATGCCTTCCGCGCCGAACTGGCGGGCGGTCTTGGCGTCCAGCGGCGTCTCGGCGTTGGCCCGCACCTTCAGGCGGCGGACCTGGTCGGCCCAGCCCATGAGGGTGGCAAAGTCGCCGGTCAGCTCGGGCTCGATCATCTTGGGCGAGCCCGCCAGGATTTCGCCGGTCGAGCCGTCGATGGTGATGATCTCGCCGGCCTTGAACTCGCGCCCACGGACGCGGAACAGGCCTTCCTTGGCGAAGATCGACACGTCGCCGGCGCCCGAGACGCAAGGACGCCCCATGCCGCGCGCCACGACGGCGGCGTGGCTGGTCATGCCGCCGCGCGCCGTGATGATGCCGCGCGCGGCGTGCATGCCGTGGATGTCTTCCGGCGAGGTTTCTTCCCGCACCAGGATTACGGCTTCGCCATTGGCGGCGGCCTTTTCGGCCGCGTCGCTGTCGAAGACGATCTTGCCGGTCGCCGCGCCGGGCGAAGCCGGCAGGCCGACGGCGATCACGTCGCGGTGGGCGGTCGGGTCGATGGTCGGGTGCAGCAGTTGGTCCAGCGAAGCCGGTTCGACGCGGCCGACGGCCTCTTCCTTGCTGATCACGCCCTCGGCGGCCATGTCGACCGCGACCTTCAGCGCGGCCTTGGCGGTGCGCTTACCGTTGCGGGTCTGCAGCATGTAGAGCGTGCCGCGCTCGACCGTGAACTCGATGTCCTGCATGTCGCGGTAGTGACGCTCCAGCGTCTCTACGACCGACTTGAACTGGGCGAACACCTCCGGCATCGCCTCTTCCATCGAGGGGGCGACGTCGCCCATCTCTTCGCGGGCGGCCTTGGTCAGGGACTGCGGTGTGCGGATGCCCGCCACCACGTCTTCGCCCTGAGCGTTGATCAGGAACTCGCCGTACAGGCGGTTGTCGCCGTTCGACGGATTACGGGTGAAAGCCACGCCCGTCGCCGAGGTGTCGCCCATATTGCCGAACACCATCGACTGGATGTTCACGGCCGTGCCCCAGCTTTCCGGGATGTCGTGCATGCGGCGATAGAACTTGGCGCGGTCGTTCATCCAGCTGGCGAACACGGCGCCGACGGCGCCCCACAGCTGCTCCTGGGCGTCCTGCGGGAACGGCTTGCCCAGCTGGTCGCGGACGGCGTTCTTGTAGTCCTTGATGACCTCGGCCCAGTCGTCGGCCGTCAGGCCGGTGTCGACATGGACGTCCAGGCGATCCTTGTGGTCGTCCAGGATCTCCTCGAACATATGGTGCTCCAGATTGAGCACGACGTTCGAGTACATCTGGATGAAGCGGCGATAGCTGTCATAGGCAAAGCGCCGGTCGCCCGACAGCTTGGCCAGGCCCTCGACGGTCTCGTCGTTCAGGCCCAGGTTCAGCACCGTATCCATCATGCCCGGCATCGAGGCCCGGGCGCCCGAGCGCACCGAGACCAGCAGCGGGTTGGCCACGTCGCCGAAGTTCTTGCCGGTGATCTCTTCGATCTTGGCCAGGCCAGCCTTGACCTGATCGGCCAGCTCGACCGGGTACTGCTTGCCGTTCGAATAGTAGTGGACGCAGGCCTCGGTGGTGATCGTGAAGCCCGGCGGCACGGGCAGGCCCAGGGCCGACATCTCCGCGAGATTGGCCCCCTTGCCCCCGAGCAGGTTCTTCATCGAGGCGTCGCCGTCAGCGCCGCCCCCACCGAAAGCGTACACCCAACGGGCCTTGGTCAACGTCTCAACCGGCATTTGTTCTCACCCTGCGAGTAAGTGAAGAAGGCCGCGCCTCTCTTTGGAGGTCGTCTCGCCCTGGAACAGCACTGCTATGTCGTGATCCCGCAGTGCAATATCCGGGCGTCTCAGTAGCACTTCGCCCAAGAACGCGTCCACTGGCGCTTCGCGTTCCGGGACTTAACATGAGAATTCGGCAAATAATTCCAATGACAACGTTGTCCGCCCGACAGGCTTGGCCAGATTTCGGACATCCGCGCCGCAAACCCGCGACTTGAGCCGGAACCGGACGATTGGGGCGGGTTGTCTTCGCACCGCAAAACGCTTCCATGTGTGCATGGATCCGCACATCGTCCGACTCGGCCACGCCACGGAGACGTCCCAAAACGACGCGGACAGGATCGCCGATCTGCACACCCGCAGTCGCCAGATCGCCTATCGCGGCCTCTATGGCGACGCCTTCCTGGATCACGAGCTCTTCGAAGTCTCGCGGGCGACGTGGCGAGCGCGGTTCAAGACTTTCGATCCGGCGACCGACCTGATCCTGGCGGCCATGGACGGCGCCGAACCCATCGCGCTCGCCTATGCCTCGTTCCGGATCAATCCGCAGGTCGGCTGCCTGGTCGACAACCTGCACGTCGCGCCCGAGCGCAAGAGCGGCGGTCTGGGCTCGGCTCTGTTGGCTGAGACCGCGCGCTGGCTGATCCAGGACCATGGCGGCGCAGCGTTGCATCTGGAGGTCTACGCGCCGAACGAAGCGGCGCTGGGCTTCTATGTCCGCAAGGGCGGGGCCGAGGTCGCGCGGTATCGAGAGACTGTGCCGGGCGGCCGTGAGGTCGATACGGTGCGATATCGGTGGGCGGATCCGGCCGCCCTGCTCCGCTAGAGCCCACAAAAGAAAACGGCGAGGGACCGTCCGAGGTCCGCTCGCCGTCGCCCCCGTGGAGGGCTCTCCGTCATTGGCTCAAGGCCGCCGTCCGGGCTCTCCACTGTCCCCACCGGTCCGACTCCCACAAGAAGCAGACCGATTTCGTCTAAGACCGAGGCGCGGATCGGACTGTGACGATCCGCACATTCGGTGAAATAGCCGTTTTTCTAGAACGGGATCTCGTCGTCCAGGTCGGCCGAGAAGCTCTCGCGCGGGCCGCTGGGTTGGCTGCGCTGACCGCCGCCGCCACCGAAGTTGCCGCCACCGCCGCCGTAGCCGCCGCCATACTCGTCACCGCCGCCCGACGAGGCGCCGGCGCTGTCGCCGCGACCGCCCAGCATGGTCAGTTCGCCACGGAACTTCTGCAGCACGATCTCGGTCGAGTACTTTTCGACGCCGGTGTTGTCGGTCCACTTGCGGGTCTGGATGGCGCCCTCGATGTAGACGGTCGAGCCCTTGCGCAGGTACTGCTCGGCGACCTTCACCAGGTTGTCGTTAAAGATCACGACGCGGTGCCACTCGGTCTTTTCCTTGCGCTCGCCGCTGTTGCGGTCGCGCCAGGTCTCCGACGTCGCGATGCGCAGATTGGCGACGCGGTCGCCCGAACCCAGGCTGCGGATCTCGGGATCGGCCCCAAGATTGCCCACCAGAATGACCTTGTTGACGCTGCCCGCCATCGTACGACCTTGCTCTCGCCCGGCGACCCTTGCGCCGGAATCTGAGAGCGGACGTTAACGAGACGTTAGCCCGGAAGCAAGTTTTGTTCCCGGAACGTTCTTGTGGACGGGAAAGAGGGCTGTGGACGGACGAAGCGCCCCGCCCTCTTCCATCAAGCCTTACTGGGCGGGTTCGCGACGAATGGCGCCCGGCACGGCCAGGCGGCCGTCGCCCGTGCGGACCAGCGACATGAAGCGCGGGCCCTCATAGGTCTGGCCGACATAGATCCCTTCCTTCTCGATAAAGATGAAGGATCCCTGGTAGGCCCCGATCATGCCCTTGCTGTTGGACTGGCCCATGCGCACGAAGCGCACGCGCATGCCCTCCAGCGCGGCGGCGCACAGCTCCATCTGGGGAACGTTCCGCTCCACCGGATTGTAGCGCAGCGTGCCGTCCTTGTTGGTCGCCACCTGGAAGCAGACGCCCTGCTCGAACGGCGCCTTCGTCTGCTTCTCGCAGGCCGAAAGCCCGAAGGCGGCGACGGTCAGAACGGCGGCGGCGGCGAGGACGGTCTTGCTCATGGATTACACTTATAAACCAATCAGCCGTTCGGGATAGAGCAGTTCGGGCCCTGGTCGAAGGCGGTGTGGAAGCTGCGATTGTCCGCCGAGATCTCAACACGGCCCGGCACCAGGCGCAGCGTTTCCTCGCCCCAGCGGCCATAGGTGGCGCCGCCGGTCTTCTCGCAACGTCCGCCGAACAGCTGCTGGGCGCAGGCGTTCAGGGTGATGTCGCCCGGGAGGCGTCGCCACTCGTTGCCGGCATAGCGCCAGCAGGCGGCCAGCGGCGTGTTGGCCGAAGCGTTCGGAACCGAAGGCGTCGCCGGGTTCGACGGCGTGGTCGCGGCCGGCGCGGCGACGGTAGGCGTCGGCGGCAGCGGGGTCAGGACGGTGCCGGCCTGGTCGGCGGCGGCCAGGGCGCCAGTCTCGTCGACGCCCACGTCCAGGGCGCCGGTGGCCACACCGTTCTTCTTGGCGCACTCGGCCAGGGTGATCTCGCCGACGAAACTGCCGCCCACGAAGCAGCGCAGCGGGCGCGCCGGGTCCAGCTTGGCGTCGTCGTCGCGTCCGGTCTCGACGATCAGGCCCGCGCGCGAGGCCGGCGGCTCTTCGGAGGGCTTCTTGTCATGGCCCGACATCAGGGCCACGGCGATGCCCAGACCAGCCAGCAGCGCGAGCGTCGCGCCGCCGCCGATGATGATCCGTCGATCTTTCAGAAAGTCCATGGCCACTGGCTACGACGCGTCGATGACGCTTTCAAGCTCGGCGACCTCGGAAAAGGGTTACCCGCCGCCCGTCAGGCGATCCAACGCGGCCTGATAGTTCGAGATCTGGGCGGTCAGATAGGCCGGCACCGTGCCGCCGGTCTTGCCCGCGCCCGTGCCCGTGTCGCTCTTGACGCCCATCGCCGCGTCAGAGACCTCGCGGTAGGCGGTGCGGATCTGCGACATGGCCCGCTGGATCACCGTGTTGAGGTTCTTGCGCCCCGCCTCGGTGGTCAGATCCAGCTCGGGCGGCAGCTGCAGGCCGTACATCGGGCCGCTGCCATCGGCCGAGACGGTCTTGCCATCGTCGGTCTTGGTGGCGCGCACCACGCCGCCGGCCAGGCCCAGCGAAGTCAGCACGTCGGTGCCGCCCTTGCCGGCCACGATCTCGATGGTCGAGGTGTTCGAGGCCGGGCTGATCTTGAGCACGCGGCTGTTGCCGCTGGACACAACCTCGACCTTGGCGCGGTAGCCCGAGGCCCTCTTGACCTTGTCGGCCAGGGTCTCGAGCGTGTCGTTGGCCTCGATCTTGATCGAGGTCAGGGTCCCGCGCTCGCGCGTGCGGATCTGGAAGGTGTCCCCAGCCCGCGCCGCCGTCGCCGAGACGATGCGGTCGGACTGGGTGAAGTCCATCTTGCCGCTGGGCAGGCCGAACAGGTCCAGGCTGGAGGCGCCCGACGCCGAGGCCGAGACCGAGGTCGGAGTGGCATAGCCATCCTTGCCGGTCAGGCGCTGGCTCCAGTCGACCGCGCCCGTGCCGACGTTCAGCTGGGCGACATAGCCGTCCTTACTGCCGACGGTCGCCTGGCCATCAAGGTTGGCGCCGGCCGAGCCGACCACCCAGGCCGTGCCGTTCTTGACGTCGAAGCCGGTGACCGTGTCGTCGCCCGTCCCGCCGTAGTAGGTCAGCGCGTCGGCGCTGGTGTCGGACAGGTCCAGCGAGACGCGGCCGACAAAGGCGTCCATGCCGCCCGAAGCCGAGTTCGCGCCGCCGATCGACATCCCGCCATTGGCCGTGGAGCCGCCGACATACAGCTGGCCGCCGTCGATCTTCAGCCCGACCAGGTCGCCGCCCTTCAGCGTGCCCAGGTCGCGGATCGCGCCGGCGGTGACGTTGGCGGTCTTGGTGTAGGTCACCGGCACGGTCTGGTAAGCGCCGTACTGGTCCAGCTTGGTGACGTTCTCGGTCACGACGTTGGGCGTGATGTCGAAGCTGCGCAGCATCGCCTCGCCGTTCTCTTTCGAGCCGACGATGACCTGCGAGCCGTTGACGACGATGTCCGAGACGCTGTCGTTCTCGGCCGTGCCGAACTTCTGGGTGAACAGCGCCTTGGGCTGGCCCTGGGCGTCGGTGGCGAAGGCCGACAGATAGGCGTCGTAGCCGCCGCTAGGGTCCGTGCCCGTGCTGCCCGGCAGGTCCGACTTGGCCCGGCCGCCGACATAGAGGACGCCGTCCGAGCCGAAGGCCAGCGCCGTGGCTTCGTCTTCCTGCAAGCCGCCGCGGCGCACCGTCCACTGCTCGTCGCCCTTGGCGTCGTAGCGGGTGACGAAGCTGTCGGTAGTGGTCGAGCTGTCGCCGTTGTTGATCGGGCCGTTGACCGCGCCTTGCAGGCGGCCGCTGACCGAGCCGGCCACGGCGACGCTGCCGTCGTCGGCGACGGCCAGGGACAGGCCGTTGGCCTCGTCGGTCGCGCCCAGGGTGCGGGCGTACAGGAGGTGGCCGGCGCTGTCGTACTTCAGCAGCGCGACGTCGCTTTCGCCCTTGATGACCTGGCCGTTGATGTCGGTCTTGCCATCGACCGCCGTGTCGACGTCGGCCAGCATGTAGACCGAGCCGTCGGCCCCGGTCACCGACTTGCGAACGGTGTTGATCGTGCCCTGCAAGGTCTCGGTGAAGACCTTGCCGCCGGGCGCGCCGGCGTTGGCGCCGCCATTGGTCCCCGCGGCGCTGTACTTGGTCAGGGTCGTTTCATAGACCCCGTCGTCGGTCAGCGAATTCTTGTCCGGATCGGGATTGCCGGCCTTGGTCGTCACATAGACAGCCGGCGCGGCGGTCGGGGCGCTGAAGGTCAGTTGCTCGACCGAGTCGCCATTGACCTTCAGGGCGAAGTCGTCGCCGGTCGCCGGCAGGGTCACGGGCTTGCCGTTGACCTGGACGGTGCGCTCCTGGCCCGCCGTCCGCTGCACCGAGAAGCTGGTGTTGAAGCCGGCCGTCTTCAGCTTGTCGTTCATGTAGCTGACGACGTTGGACATGGTCCGGGGCTTGGAGCCCATCTCGGACAGATCCATGGTCACGTTGGTGGTGACGCCGAAGCTCTTCACCGCGACGCTGAACGAGACGTCGCCCTGGAACTTGGGCACCTCGTCGTCGACCTGGCCGCTGTAGAGCGTGTCGGTGGTGTAGGAATAGGTCGCCTTGGGCACGCCCACGGTCGACTTGTCGCTGGTCATCACCTGGCCCGTCGTCAGGCGCAGCTGATCCAGCGAGAGACCTTGAACATAGCTGCTGATCTCGCCCAGGCCCTTGGTCAGGGTCGTCTGCAGCTTGGTCATCTCGCCATCCGTCACGCCCTTCTCGCCGGCGCGGGACGCCAGGGCCGACAGGGTGTTGAGGGCCTGATAGGTGGCGAACAGCTTCTTGTAGTCGGGGCTGACGCCCTTCAGCGCCGAGGTGTTGGCGCCTTCGTCGACCAGCTTGCGACCGTTCAGCGCCGAGCGGACCAGTTCGCTGGCCGGGGCGGCGTCGGACAGCCACGGCGCCTTGGGCACCACGACCTTGGAATTCGAGGAACTCGTCGTCGTCGCAGACGCGGCAGCACCCGTCACGCCCGCGCGGGCCTGATAGTAGCTGAGCAGAATGTTCGAATCGAACGAAATCACGGCCAATCCTGTGCGGGACTCAAAATCCCCCGCTGGTACCTGTGCCAGAGGTTCGCTGACGACTCGTTAAGACCTTGGGTTAAGCGGCGATAAGGTTGGCGTCCGACAAGGCCCTGCGAGCGTCGTCGCGCAGCTCTCGCCACTCGTCGGCCAGGATGCCCAGCAGCACCACGTCGCGCGGCTGGCCATCCTTCAGGACGTGCCCCCGCAGATAGCCCTCGCGGCGGAAACCGGCGGCCGACTGGGCCTTCAGGGCCGCGTCGTTGTCGGCCATCACCTCGGCGAACACCTTGTGCAGGCCCAGCTCGCCGAAGGCGCGGTCCAGCCCCAGCACCTGGGCGGCGCGGCCCACGCCCCTGCCCCGCGCCTCGGCCGAGCCCAGGAACCAGTTCCAGCTGGCGCGGCGATGATGGCTGTTGAGGCCGGTCAAGGTGAGCAGGCCCATCGGCACGCCGCCACGCGTGATCATCCAGCCTCGCATGTCGGGATCGGTGCGCAGCGCCTGGAACCAGGCGGCGTGCGCCTCGTGGCTGGGCAGGTCGGCGTCCGACATCCAGCGATCGACCTCGGGCTCGGAGCGCCACTGAAAGAGAACGGCCTCGTCCTCGTCCCGCAAGTCTCGCAGTTCGATCATGCGCGTCGCCGAATCCCAAGCAAACCCCAGGGAAGCTTAGCCCGGCGACGCTCATGGACCTAGCCTTAGCCGCCCTTGAACAGCGACAGGATGATCTGCGGCGCGCCGTTGGCGATCGACAGGGCCTGGGCGCCCAGCTGCTGCTTGACCTGCAAGGCCTGCAAGCGAGCGCTTTCCTTGGCCAGATCCGCATCGACCAGATTGCCGACGCCGGTTTCCAGCACGTCGGTCAGCTTGGAGACGAAGCTGTTGTGGGCGTCGATCTGCTTGGACTGGGTGCCGATGTTGCCGACGGCCTGGTTGATCGCGCTCATCGTCGAGTCGAGGCGCGTCAGGACGGACGTGGCGTTGGCCGAGTTCAGGATGTCGTCGGTCGGGGCCAGGGCGTTGATCCCGCCGCCCATCGTCAGGTTCTGCAGGCTCAGCGTGATGGCCTGGGCCGCATCGGCGTCGGCCAGGAAGGTCATGTCGGCCGCCTGGCTGCCGTCCAGCAGATTGGCGCCGTCGAACACGGCGCTGCTGATCACCTGCTGCAGGTTCTTCAGCAGGCCCTGGAAATCGGCATTCAGCGATTGCAGCGAGGTCGAGGTCAGCGAGGTGTCCTTGGCGGCCACCACCTTCTCGCGCATCAGCTTCAGGAGGTCCGAGACCGACTCACCCGCGGCCAGGGCCACGTCGGCGATCGAGGTCGCGCGGTCCAGGCTCATCTTGACCGCGCCCAGCGCGCTCATGTCGGCGCGCTGTTCCTGGGCGATCGACCAGATGGCCGCGTTGTCCTTGGCGGTCGAGATCTGCTCGCCCGTGTTGATGCGGGTTTGCGTCGCCTGCATCTGATCGTTGGTGCGATTCAGGTTCTGCAGCGCGATCAGCGCGGGCTGGTTCGTGTTGACGCTCAGCGTCATGCGCGGCCTCCGACTGGCTTTTGCCGTTGGTTGCGACCGCGCGCGATTCGGCGAGCGATCTACTCGCCGCCCAAGTTGGGTTCAGAAGGTAAGATTATGGTTAACGCGCATAAACCATATCTATTTACCGGTGCGGCCCGCGGTCGCACCCACCCTTCTCCCGATCGAGTCCGCCTTCAGCGCGTGCGCTTCTAGGCCTGGCCGTCGAAGACGTCGCCCGAAGCGTAGTGGGCCTCTTCGCGCAGCTTCAGGATCTGCTCTCGCGGATACTGATTCAGCGTTTCGCCCGTACGACGATCGACGGTCTTGTAGATGTAGTCGCCCGAGTCATCATCCTGCTCGATCACCAGACGCAGGTCGCCCGGCTGGGGACCATCGTCGACCGGCTTGGCCTTCTCGGCCTTTTCGGTCTCGTGGACCTGTTGCGGCGCGGCCGCCTGAGCTTGCCCCGAAACGACGTTCGCGCCCTCGGACGGGTCCGGGGCGTTGGCGGGAGAAACGGGAGCGATGAAGTCTCTGATGGCCGACAATGCGGCTTTTGGTTCCATTTTCTATTTGCCGACGCGTTAGTCGGCCCCTCCTCTTTGGTTTGGAAAAACGCTTCTGACTAAGCGGGACGAAAGATGGAGGCGGGCCACCAGGACCCGCCCCCTCCCGTTCGTTAGCGGAACAGGCTCAGGATCGACGACGACGACTGGTTCGCGATCGACAGCGCCTGCACGCCGAGTTGTTGCTTGGTTTGCAGCGACTGCAGCTTGGCGCTTTCCTTGGCCAGGTCCGCGTCCACCAGGTTGCCGACGCCGGCGTCCAGGCTGTCTTGCAGCTTGCCGACGAAGGTCAGGTGGGTGTCCAGGCCCGTCGAAGACGTACCCAGGGTCGCCAGCTTGTTGGTGGCGGTGCCGATGGCGGTGTCGATCTCAGCGATCATCGCCTTGGCCGCGCTGGCCGTCGTGAAGGCCGGGACGACGGAGTCCAGACCCAGGCCGGCCAGGGTCAGGGACTGCGCCTTGACCGTGAAGCCCGAACCATCGGTGTTGGCCAGGAAGGTCAGGCTGTTGGTGGTGCCGTCAGCGATGCTGATGCCGTTGAACTTGGCGTTCGCGGCGGCCTTCGAGATCTGGTCGCGCAGCGAGACGAAGTCGGCGTTCAGGGCGTTGAACGAGGCGGTGTTCAGCGAGGTGTCGGAAGCGGCCAGGGCCTTTTCCTTCATCTTGCCGAGCAGGTCGGTGATGGTGTCACCGGCGGCGAGCGCCACGTCGATGGTGGATTGACCGCGTTGCAGCGAGTCCTTGACGGCGTTCAGCGACGAGGCCGTGGCCGATTGGTTCTTGGACATGGCCCAGATGGCGCCGTTGTCCTTGGCGCTGCCCACCTTCTTACCGGTGTTGATGCGCTGTTGGGTAACCTGAAGCTCGCTGTTCGTCGTGTTCAGGTTTTGCAGGGCGATCATGGCGCCCGCGTTCGTATTGATGCTGTTCAGCGGCATACGAGTAGATCCTTTTCAAGGTATCCGACGCCATTTTGGCTGCCGGGAGCGTTTTGCTCGAAAAGGTCTGTAGCAATTGCCGGGCCAATTCTGCCGAGCCGCGACAATCTGGCTAAATAACTGAAATTACTGCGTTATAGATCCATTAACGACGAAGCCTCCCGGCAATTTTTGCCGGGAGGCTTTCGACATAGGCAATTGTTGCCGGGCACATAATGCGCACCCAGCAGGAAAGAGGCGCCGGGCGGCTTTTGACGGCCGCCCGGCGTATCGGGCTCACCCCTTGAACAGCGACAGGATCGACTGCGGCGTCTGGTTCGCGATCGAGAGAGCCTGCACGCCCAGTTGCTGCTTGGTTTGCAGCGACTGCAGCTTGGCGCTTTCTTTCGCCAGATCCGCATCGACGAGGTTGCCCACGCCGGCGTCCAGGCTGTCCTGCAGCTTGCCCACGAAGGTCAGGTGAGTATCCAGACCGGTCGAGGCAGTGCCCAGGGAAGACAGTTTGTTCGTTGCCGTTTGCAACGCCGAGGTCAGGTTCGTGATGAGCGACTTGGCTTCGGCGGCGGTCGTGAAGTTCGTGTTGGCAGACGTCAGGCCAAGGCCTGCGAGGCTCAAATCTTGGGCGGCGACCGTGAAGGTGCCACCGTCCGAATTGGCCAGGAAAGCCAGCTGAGCGGTCTTGCCGTCAGCGAGGCTCACGCCGTTAAACTTCGCATTGTCCGCGGCCTTTTGGATCTGGTCGCGGAGCGAGACGAAGTCAGCCTTCAGGGCGTTGAACGAGGCGGTGTTCAGCGAAGTGTCGGAAGCGGCGAGAACCTTTTCCTTCATCTTCGAGATCAGATCGGTGATGGTATCGCCGGCCGCGAGAGCAACGTCGATCGTCGACTGACCGCGAGAGAGCGAGTCTTTCACGGCATTCAACGAGCTGGCGCTCGCAGTCTGCATCTTGGCCATCGACCAGATCGCGCCGTTGTCCTTAGCGCTTCCGACCTTCTTGCCGGTGTTGATACGGCTCTGGGTGGTGGCGAGCTCCGTGTTGGTCGAGTTCAGGTTTTGGAGCGCGATCATCGCGCCCGGATTCGTGTTGATCGAATTCAGCATTTGATACCTACCGTTTTGGTGGGATTTGTCCGGCGTATTGCCGGGCGGGCGTTTTGCCCGCGTGAACCATCGCAAGCGGCGGGCCAACCGAACCGCGTTCGGCGCCATCGCGTAAGATACTGGTTTTATTGAAATTATTGAATCAGCCAGGGGCAAAACGAAACCGCCCGGCGAATGCAACATTCGCCGGGCGGCAGGTTTTTCCGGAGCTGGTAGGCAAGACGTTCAGTCTTGCGAAAACCGAAGAATCAGGCGGCGTCGGCGCGTCCCGACAGGCCCTGCATGATCATGCGGTTGATCTCGATCAGCGGCTCGAACTCTTCCTCCTTGCGCATCACGGCGCTGGAGTGACGGCCGACCCAAAGGCTCAGCGAGATGATGCTGGCGCGCAGCTGCATCGGCAGCTGGTTTTCGGGCAAGGCGCAGTCGGTCGCCAAGGCCGACCAGACCTTGCGATTCCAATCCAATGCGTCGATCCGCGTGGCAATGTCGTCCACCGGGGCCTGGGACGCGTCCATAAGGGCGCGCGTCACCTGCCCGAACAGGCGGTACTCCATTTCACGGGGATTCTCAGCCCGCGTCGCCGCCTGCTGATACGCCCGAAGAGACATGCCCCAACCTCTCGTCTTCGTATTCAATCAACTTACGGCTCAACATCAGAGCCTTGTAGTACTCACGCGCCATCACGTGCTTCGAAATGGCGATGCAGTCCTGAAGGACCGCAGGATTACGCACAACACCCATAAAATCGTTAAGGCGAGTAGCGAATTCCTCATAAAACTTCTCGGCGCTGCCCTCCTCCAGGTACATCATCATTACCGGGAAATAGATCCGACGCGAAGGCGTCGTGACCTGGTCCGGCTGCATGATGTCCTTCTCGCGAAGGACGGAGGCCTTGTTCTGGAGAACCAGAACACCGCGCCGATCCCCGTTCTGGACCACGGCGCCGTTGAGGACGAACTTCTCGCCGGGCTTCAGCGACAGCTTCAAAGGCACTAAGGCCGCTCCTTTGTTGACGTCGCTTCGCCCGGAATCCGCCGATGTCGACGGTTCGAGCGGAAAGCTAGACGCGCACGTGTTAACGCTGTCTTGCCGCCCCATGATCGCCCTTGCGACCGTGAGACGCAGCTTAGGACTCGATTAAGCATAGCGCCTCAAAACATGGTTAACGCCAAGCGTAAGGTTTGCCTCCATGTCCCGTAAACGCGCCCTCGAAATGTCCGCCAGCGCCCTCGCACAGGCCGACGTAGTCGGGGCTGGGCCGATCCACGCCGGGCAGATGAACACCGCCATCGGCGATTCGGCGTCCAACGAAGCCCTGGAGCGCCTCAAGCGCGCCACCCAGGATGTTAAGAATGCCGAGAACAGCAAACTTCTGAACCGCGCCATCCAGGCGGTGCACCAGCAGGAGTTCGACAAGGCCGACAAGCTGGCCTTGAAGCTGTTGGCGACCGACGACCGGCTGGGCCTGGCCTGGCACGTCCTGGCCATCGCGCGCGAGAAAAAGGGCGACTACGCCTCTTCGCTGCGCGCGTACGAGGCGGCGCTGGCCCTGCTGACCGACCATGGCTCGGTCGCCGGGGACCTGGGTCGCCTGGCCCTGCGAATCGGCATGCCCGAACTGGCGGCCGGCTTCTTCGGCCACTTCCGCCTTTCCCGCCCCAACGACCTGGAAGCCGCCAACAACCTGGCCTCCGCGCTGCGAGAGCTGAATCGAGAGAGCGAGGCGATCGATGTGCTGAAAGCCGCCATCGGGACTCACCCCGAAAGCCCCGCGCTGTGGAACACCCTGGGCACGGTGATCTGCAACACCGGCGACGCCGCCGGCTCGATCGTCTTCTTTGACGAAGCCCTGCGCCTGGACGCTCAGTACAGCAAGGCCCTGCACAACCGCGCCTTCGCCAAGTCCGACATGGGCGACGTCGAGGGCGCCCTGACCGACTGCCTGGAGGCGCTGAAACGCCCCGGCACGCCGCACGATCACGCGATCATGGAGTTCGCCTACTCCACCTTGCTGCTGGCCCAGGGCCGACTGGAGGAAGGGTGGAAAGCCTATGAAGCGCGTTTCTCGCGCGAACTGACCGACGCGCCGCTGTTCTATGTCGGCGGCGCGCGCTGGTCCGGCCAGGACTTGAACGGCAAGCACCTGCTGCTCAGCGCCGAACAGGGCTTGGGCGACGAGGTCATGCTGGCCAACATGCTGGCCGACACTCGGGCCCTGCTGGGTCCTGAGGGCAAGCTGACCCTGGGGGTCGAACCGCGCCTGATCCCGCTGTTCCAGCGCTCTTACCCCGACATCGAGGTCACTCGGCACCGCACCGTGCAGTATGAAGGCCGCGTGTGGCGCACCTTCCCGGAGATCACCGACTACAGCCAGATCGACTACTGGGCGGCCATGGGCGACTTCCTGCCCAGCCTGCGCCCCACGGTCGAGTCGTTCCCGGACCGCCGCGCCTATCTGACGCCCGATCCCGAACGCGTCGCCCACTGGAAGGGCGAACTCGAAAAACTCGGCCCCTCGCCCAAGGTCGGCATGCTGTGGAAGAGCGCCAACCTGACCTCGGAACGCGCCCGCCAGTTCTCGGCCTTCGAGGTGTGGGAACCGGTGCTGAAGACGCCCGGCGTCACCTTCGTCAACCTGCAGTACGGCGACTGCGAGAAGGAAATCGCCTTCGCCAAGGAGACCTTCGGCATCGAAATCTGGCAGCCGCCGGGCATCGACCTGAAGAAGGACCTGGACGACGTCATGGCCCTGTGCGCCGCCGTTGATCTGGTGGTCGGTTATTCGAACGCCACCATGAACCTGGCCGGCGCGGTCGGGACGACCAGCTTCATGCTGACCGGCGCCGCCTCGTGGACCCGCCTGGGCACCGACTATTACCCCTGGTATCCGAGCGTGCGCTGTTTCGTCACGCAGCAGTACGGCCACTGGGAAGAGGCCATGGCCAACATGGCCGAGGCCCTGGCCGATTTCGTCGCCGAATAGTTGCATTTATCCGCATTTATTGCGGCCAAGAAACGCTTCAGTCGCATTTCTGCGCCGATCACGGTCTAGTTGCACACCTTGACCGGAGCTTTGCGTGCTCCGGAGCGGGACGACGGGCATGCGTAAAACGGAAGTGCGGTTGCGCGACGTGCGCGAGGACGACCGCGAGCGGCTGCTGGCCTGGCGCAACAGCGCCGAGGTCGCCGCCTACATGTATTCCGACCATAAGATCGGTCCCGATGAGCACGATCACTGGTTCGATGTCGTGCGCCACGATAAACGCCGCCGCTACTGGATCATCGAGGCCGACGGTGAGCCGGCGGGCCTGGCCAACCTGGCCGACATCGACATGACCCATCGCCGTTGCGCCTGGGCCTACTACCTCGCCAGCCCGAACGTTCGCGGCCTGGGCGTCGGCTCTTTCGTCGAGTTCGCCGTCATCGAGCACGTGTTCGGCGAGCTGGCGCTGAACAAGCTGTGGTGCGAGGTGCTGATCTCCAACGAAAGCGTGTGGCGCCTGCATGAGCTGTACGGCTTCAAGCGCGAGGCCCTGCTGCGTGAGCACGTGATGAAGAATGGCCATGAGGTCGACGTGGTCGGCCTGGGCTTGCTCGCCTCCGACTGGGCCACGCAGCGCGAGGCCATGGCCCAGCGCCTGCGCGATAAGGGCTTCGACATCCCGCCGGCCCCATCCCGGGCCGCCTGAAGGCGCCCTCCCCCATCGTTAGGCTTGCCAAGCGCGTCGGCGCCGATAGTGTGATCCGCTCAATTTGAACAACTGTTCGAACCGGATCCGACTCATGAGCCAGCGCTTCGAAGGCACTTCCGACTACGTGGCGACCGACGACCTGAAGGTCGCGGTGAACGCCGCTGTGGCCCTGGAGCGTCCCCTGCTGATCAAGGGCGAGCCCGGCACCGGCAAGACCGTGCTGGCCTACGAAGTCGCCAAGGCGATGGGCGCGCCGCTGATCACCTGGCACATCAAGTCGACGACCAAGGCCCAGCAGGGTCTGTACGAATACGACGCCGTCACCCGCCTGCGCGACAGCCAGCTGGGCGACGAGCGCGTCAAGGACGTCAAGAACTACATCAAGAAGGGCAAGCTCTGGGAGGCGTTCGAGAGCGAGCAGCGCCCGGTGCTGCTGATCGACGAGATCGACAAGGCCGACATCGAGTTTCCGAACGACCTGCTGCAGGAGCTCGATCGCAACGAGTTCTACGTCTACGAGACCAACGAGACGATCAAGGCCAAGGTTCGGCCGATCATCATAATCACCTCGAACAACGAGAAGGAACTGCCAGACGCCTTCCTGCGCCGCTGTTTCTTCCACTACATCCGCTTCCCCGAGGAAGCGACGATGCAGGCCATCGTCGACGTCCACTTCCCCGGCATCAAGCAGAAGCTGGTCGCCGAGGCGCTGCGCATCTTCTACGACATGCGCAAGGTCCCGGGCCTGAAGAAGAAGCCCTCGACGTCCGAGCTGCTGGACTGGCTGAAGCTGCTGCTGGTCGAGGACATCGACGATCAGGTTCTGCGCGAGAAGGACCCGACCAAGCTGATTCCGCCCCTGCACGGCGCCCTGCTAAAGAACGAGCAGGACGTGCACCTGTTCGAGCGCCTGGCCTTCCTGGCCCGTCGCGAGGGCTCTGGGGCGCGTCCGGGCCAGTAAGCGCCTGCGACGATTTGGCCGTTAACTTGATTTCACTGGACGCGCGCTAGGCGTGCGCCCACCTTCCCGCGCATCGAGGGAAGGCCCCAAGGATACCCATGCGTCATTCGAAATGGCTGGCCGCGGCGCTGATGATCGGCGTCGGCGCGAGCGCGCTCACCGCCTGCCACCGCACCCAGTCCGACCAAGGCCAATCCGAGCGCCGACCTGGCCGCCGCGAGCCGATCCACGTCATCGACAAGCTGGACTGCCCCGAACGCCAGGGTGAGCTGAAGCGCATCAGCGTCGCCGCCGATGGCCAGTCGTGCAGCTACCAATCCGGCGAGGCCACGGTCGACCTGCGGCTGGTGCGGCTGAATGGCGGCGATGCCGAAGCGGCCCTGGCCCCGATCGAGGGCGAGCTGAAGCAGATCATGCCGACGCCACCCGCCTCGCCCAAGCCTGTCGAGGGCAAGGGCAAGTCCGGCAAGAACCAGACCTCCATCAACCTGCCCGGCGTGAAGATCAACGCCAGCGACGGCGGCGCCGACATCCGCATCGGCCACCTGACCATCAACAGCGACGGCGGCGCGGCCGAGGTGAAGGTCAACAAGAACGTCAACATCCGCGGCGACGACGCGCACGGCGCGGTCAATGTCTCGGCCAATGACGAGCATGAGGGCGACGTCACCATCAAGGCCGACGATCATGGCGCCGAGATCCGCACCCAGAAGAAGGGCGACATCGTCCGCTCGACCCTGATCCTGGCGAACGACAAAGCCCCGAAAGGCTATCGCCTGGCCGGCTACGAGGCCCGTGGTCCCAAGGGCGGCCCGCTGGCCGTCGCCGTCGTCAAGGCCAAGACCCGCGACACCGACGACCACGACATCTTCCGCGACATGAAGGCCCTGGTCCGCCACAACGTGGGCGGCTAGCGAGCCCTACTGCGGGACCGGTTCGACCTGCATCACCTTGTAGGTCAACGGCCGACCATCCTCGTCGGTGACGGTCACGTATTCGCCCAGGGCGAAGCGGTGCTCGCCCAGGCGATGCAGCGGTTCGTCGTCGGCGACATCCTCGTCGTCATAGTCGAAGAACCAACGCGTCCCGCGCTTGTTCAGGCGGCCATCCACCGCATCCTCGTCGGGCGCGAAGCGACGCACGCTGCACGCGCCTTTGACCTTGGCGTAGGCGCCCTCGTCGATATGGCCGTCCTCGGTCAGCGGGGCGGTCAGGGCGTAGCCGCGATGGTCGTCGCCGCCAGCGAACTCGGTGCCCGGATTGCGCGCAAGGCGCATCACGATGCGGGACAGGGACATCCAGTGTCTCCCTTCTAATGAAACTTCAGCCTGTTAGTGCGACAGGAACAGGGAAGGACCGTCGCTGTTGAGCAGCGTGCGGGTCGTGCCCCCGAAGATGAATTCCTGCAGCCTGGGATGACCGAACGCGCCCGCGACCAGGAGGTTCGCCCCCGTGTCCTTCGCCGCGCCCAGCAGTAGGCCGGCGGCGTCGCCGTTGCCCTCCAGCGTCTTCACCGTAGCTTTCACGCCGCGCGCGGCCAGGAACTCGACCAGGCGGTCCAGCTCGAAGGCCCGCGACGAGGCGCCGGGGGCGCCGGCGATGATCACCGAGCCGGCCTTCTGCAACAGCGGCAGGGCCGTACGCATGGCGCGGCTGGCCTCCTTGCCGCCGTCCCAGGCCACCAGGGCCACACCGTCAACCTGGAAACCCGGGCGGGCCACCAGGGTCGGCCGCTGCTCGTCGGCGACCAGCTGCTGGAAGGACTCGGCCAGAGGCCCCTTCCCGCGCGCCGAGGCGTCGTCGAAGACGATGACGTCGGACAGGCGGCCTTCCATCGCCAAGCCCGCCCAAACGGGCGAATCCAGACTGATTACGCGGGTGCGCGAATAGCCGGTCTCGGCCGCCAGCTTGCCGCAGGCCCGCGCGCCTTCCTGGGCGGCTTCCTTCAGGCTTTCCAGCGCGGTGACCTGCACGCCGCCCATGAACCCCTCGCCCATCCAGGGCATCAGGTCGGCCATGTCAGCGGGAGCGTGGACACAGGCCAGTTCGGCCTGGAAGGCCCCGGCAAGCGCCGCGGCGGAGGTCAGAACACCCTTGTCGTTCGGGGTTCCGGCCAGCGGAACCATAATTCTCGCCCAACTCATGATCGAACTCCCTTCAAGGGCATTTCCACAGATGACGGCGACGGCCACATTGATCTTTCTCAATCCATGGGCCAGTCAACCACCTTCACCGTAAGGAACGATCTCGTGGCCAAAGGGCTGCATAGGGGCGCACCGCCCCGCGCGTGGCAAAGAATGCTCTCCGGACGTCGGCTCGACCTGCTCGATCCGTCGCCGATGGACATCGAGATCGAGGACATCGCCCACGGCCTGGCCCGCGTCGCGCGCTGGAACGGCCAGACGGTCGGCGATCACGGTTTCTCGGTGGCCCAGCACAGCCTGGTGGTCGAGGAGATCGCCGCGCACATCAAGCCCGACCTGGAGCCCAAGTGGCGCCTGGCCGCCCTGCTGCACGACGCCAGCGAATACGTGATCGGCGACATGATCAGCCCGTTCAAGGCGGCGCTGGGGGTGAGCTACAAGGATTTCGAGGCTAGGCTGGAAGACGCCATCCACATCCGCTTCGGACTGCCGGTGAAGACTCCCGCCCCGATCAAGAAGCTGATCAAGCAGGCCGATCGCGCCTGCGCTTTCTTCGAGGCCACCCAACTGGCGGGCTTCGAGCACGCGGAGTCGCTGTCGATCTTCGGCGCGCCGCCGGCTGGCTACGACCTGAAGATCACGCCGCAGCCGCCGTTCGAGGCCCAGGCGCGCTACGTCCAGCGCTTCCACGTCCTGTCGCGCGCGGCCGGCTTCGAGAGCGCCCCGGGCGCGGCGTTCGAGACCGAATGACCAGTTCGGTCGTCATCGGCCTGTCGGCGGTGGTCGTCGCGATCCGCGATGGCGAGGCCGTCGTGCTGACCGTGCGGCCGCACGATGCGATCACCGATGTCGCCTCCTCGCTATCGGGCCTGCCGTTCGGCCCTTTCGATCCCGAGGCGCACCGCACCTTCGAGCTGGGCCTGCGCGCCTTCGTGACCGCCCAGACCCGGTTCCAGCCGGGCTATGTCGAGCAGCTCTACACCTTCGGCGACAAGGGCCGCGACGCCCCGCGCGCCGAGGTCGGGGCCGGCGCGGCGCGCGTGGTCTCGGTCGGCTATCTGGGCCTGACGCCCAAGGCCATCGACACCGACGCCCCCGACACCGCCTGGGCGCCGTGGACCCGGTTCTTCCCATGGGAGGACTGGCGGGCCGGCCGCCCCGCGTTGCTGGACGAGGCCATCGCCCCTGCCCTCAAGCGCTGGGCCGGCGACGACGCCGCCAAGTGGTCGCGCGCGCGCCTGGCCTTCGCCCTGGACAGCGCGCCGTGGAACGAGGAACGGGTGCTGGAGCGCTACGAACTGCTCTACGAGGCCGGCCTGGCGCCCGAGGCGGCCCGCGACCGGGCCCGCGCCGACGGCTACGACCCGGCCGAGCCCGCCGCCCTGTCGGCGGCGCTGGGCGAGCCGATGATCTCGGATCACCGGCGGATCCTGGCCACCGGCCTGTCGCGCCTGCGCGGCAAGATCAAGTACCGCCCCGTCGTGTTCGAACTGACCCCCGAAGAGTTCACCCTCTCGACCCTGCAGCGCACGGTCGAGGCCATCGCCGGCGTGCAGTTGCACAAGCAGAACTTCCGTCGCGTGGTCGAGCGCGAGGAGTTGGTCGAGGGCCTGGGCCGCCTGGACGCCGAGACCGGCGGCCGCCCGGCCGAGCTGTTCCGCTTCCGCCGCGAGATGCTGGCGACCCGCCAGGCGACCGGCCTGTCACTGCCGCTGCTGCGGGATTGATAGAGGGACGAGGTTCGCCCTAAGCTCGCCCCAAGATGGCAAGCAAGAAGATCATGATCATCGCGGGCGCCATGGCGGCCGTCGTGCTGGGCGGGATCGGCGTGGGCCTTAGCGTCTATGTCCTGCGCGACGCCGACAGCGAGGAAACGGCCGACAACAAGGACGATCCGCTGCAGATCGCCGGCGCCAAGATCGCGATCGAGAACCGCTTCCCCGAGGCCCAGCTGACCTTCGGCCAGACCTTCGTGCACTGGGACGGCGAGGTTCCGTCGGTCTGCGGCCGGGTCGACATCGTCGAGAAGGAAGACTCGTTCGACGGCGAGGAGCGCTACGTCTTCTCGGAGGGCGGCCTGACGATCGAGGAGGTCGATGGCACCGACGCCCTCGAACAGAAGTGGTCGGACGTCTGCGAATGACAGCGTCGCAATAGACCCGCAACAAAGGCGGCGCAGCCTCCGGTAGTCCTCACCGTCGGAGACTGGTCGTGCGATCCAAACTCCTTATCCTGACATGCCTGGGCGTCGCCGTGGCGACAGCCGCCGTCGCTCAAACCCGGCGCTACGAGGTGACAGTGTCACCCGCCGCCAAGGCCTCGGGCTACCAGAAGGTCCGTGTCGAGAAGGCCGCCATCGGCGCCACGCCGATCCGGGTCTGGGCCAATACCGCCATCGATCCCGACTGCTCCGAGCATCAGCCCGGCGCGACGCTGACCGTGCTGGAACAGCCGGCCCACGGCGTGGCGAGCATCAAGGACGAGCCCTATTACGCCGCCTTCCCGGCCGCCAATCCACGCTCGGCCTGCAACACCCGCAAGGTGCCGGGCCATCAGGCCTACTACACCGCCGCCGCCGGCTATACGGGCCATGACCGGATGGTGCTGCAAGGCTCCTCGCCTGACGGCGGCGTTCGACGGATCACGGTCGACCTGACGGTTCGCTAGTCGATCGCCGGGGTCCGGGAGAAGAACGGCAGCATGGTGGCGTTGACCAGAAAGAGTCCCACACCTACGAGCGACCAATAAAATCTTAAGTTGAAGACGGTTAGCATCACCGAACACCATGGTGAGCCCCGCGGATGCACTTACTCGACTATTTCGATATCAACCGGCGCGCCCCCCGGAACAACTACTGGAACATCCAGAAGCGTTTGATCGGATTGTGTATCGTTCTGTATTTCGTGTCGTTCTTCGTCATGATGGCGGCCGGATACTATGGATATCCCTTGGTGCTCGTTCTCGGGCTTACCTATTTCGCGGCGCTTTGTAACGGCATTCGCCGCGCCCATGATCGCAACCGAGGCATCCTCTGGTTTCTACTGGTGACGTTGGGGCCATTTCCTATCGGCTATGCCGGCGTATCGATATACGATGCTCAGCCGTGGGGTCAGGCGCTCTGCATAACGGCTGCGGCTTTAAAGAGCTGGGGCTGCGTTGAGATGGGATTGATGGACGGCCATCCCAGCCACAACCGCTACGGAGCGCCGACGCCGGCCTGATCACCGCTTTCCGCCTCGACTCGCGCCCGCCACTTGGCCTTCAGCGTGTGCGAGGTGTCGCGCGAGCCGTCATGGCTCCACCCAGGCGGGCCGAAGATGTAGCCCAGGGCATGGCGCGGCGAGGCGGCGACGTCCTTGGCGATGCCGACCCACTCGTGGAAGACGTTGTGCAGGATGTTGAAATTTCCCAGGTTCTTGACCGTGCCATAGCTGCAAGGCTCCTCGTCGACCTCGGGGATGAAGGTGCCGAACATCTTGTCCCAGATGATCAGGATGCCGGCGTAGTTGGCGTCCAGGTAGCGGGCGTTGCGGGCGTGGTGCACCCGGTGATGCGACGGCGTGTTGAACACCGCCTCGAACCAGAGCGGCATGCGCTTGATGGCCTCGGTGTGGATCCAGAACTGATAGACGAGGCTGACGCCTTTCTGGATCGCCACCATGGCCGGCGGAAACCCTAAGAAGGTCAGCGGCAGCCACAGCAGCCAGGTGCCGGCGACGCCGCCGGTCCAGGTCTGACGCAGGGCGGTCGACAGGTTGTAGTGGGTCGAGGTGTGGTGGTTGACATGGCTGGCCCACCAAATCCGGCGCTCGTGCGCCAGCCGGTGGAACCAGTAGTAGGTCAGGTCCTCCAGCAGGAAGAGCACGACCCAGGCCCAGATCGCCGTCATCGGGATCGTGAAGATCCGGTGATTCCAGATCCAGACCGTCGTGGCGAAGATCACGCTGCCTAACAGCAGCCCAGCGACCGTGCTGCCGAAACCCATGCTCAGCGACATGGCCGTATCGCGCGTCTCGTAGTTGGCCTTGGCCTTGCCAAAGCGCCCCAGCAGGATCTCCAGGATAATGGCCAGCACGAAGAACGGGATGGCCAGCTGGACGGGATCGAAGGCGGCTTTCAGCATCAGGCGAGCTCTTTCGGCGGCCAGGCGTCGTCATTGACGGCGAAGACGGGACGGGCGTCGGACAGGCGCAGGGTCAGCCGGCCATTGGTCGGTTTCAGGGCGGCGACCGTGCTCCACGGCAGGTCGCGGGCCACATAGCCGTCGCCGCGTCGGTACAGCACCAGGGCCAGCGCGCCGTCGCGGGCGATCAGAGCGGCGCCGTCGGCGGCGATCCAGACGGCGTCCGGCTTGTGATCGGGAAATTCCAGGCTCAGTAGCGCTCGGGCCGACTCGGCATCGAGCGGCGGGGTCGCCCTCGCCACCCCCAGCCACGCCGCGAACGCCACCAGCAAAGCGACGGCCGTGATCGAGCCGCCCAACTGAATCAACAGCGCCTTGTCCAAGACCGACGCATCCCCCGTAACTTATTGCCGTTTAGATTGCCGGGCGCGGGGCCGCCGTCAAGCCGTTCAAATCTTGGAAAACTTTAGATTGTAGGCATGAGCTTCCGCGCCTTTCGAGACAGAAGCCGCTCATGTTTTTCTATTCCATGCGTCACTTCGCCGATTTCCACGGCCGCTCTCGGCGGGAAGAGTTCTGGCCGTTCGCTATCTTCGCGTGGGCGACCCGCTGGATCGGCCTCGTCGCCTTCTTCGGCGGTTTTGGCATGCTGAGCTACGCTGGGAACATGGGCGATGAGACCGCCATTCCGGCTGGCGGCGCGATGATCGTGGGCGGGGGCGTCTACATGCTGTGGGTGTCCATCGCGCTGATGTCCGTCACCGCGCGCCGGCTGCACGATATCGGCATGACAGGCTGGCTGACGCTGCTGCACTTCGCGCCGCTGGTTGATCTGGCCCTGTATGGCTTGGCGCTGGTCCCCGGTTCAACTGGCCCAAATCGCTATGGCGACGATCCCAAGGCGCCGGCGACCTTCGCCTATTAAAAAACGGCGCGCCCCGGATCGGAGCGCGCCGCGTTTTTGCTCGTTGAGCCGAGCCTAGAACCGGCGGACGTAGCCCACCGACATCGTGTTCGAGCTCAGATCGCTCTTGGTATATTCCGACTTGGTGTAGTCGGCGCGGATGCCGTTCTTGTCGTCGAACTTGTACTCGGCGCCGACGCCGTAGTTCCAGCTGTCGCGACTGCCATCGAACCCCGTGGCGGCCGGGTTCTTGGTCTCGAACTTGGTCGTGCCGTAGCCGACGCGACCGATCAGATCGAGATTGGGCGTCACCGGCAGGAAACCGACGGCATAGGCGGCGGCCTGATGTTCCATCTTCACATTGGCCGGACCGCCGGGCGTGTAGGTCTTGTCGCCGTCGACGCCGCCGGCCACCTCGGCCTCGACGCCGAAATTAGGCGTAAACTTGGCGCCCACGCGCCCTTGAATGGCGCCGGTGTCAGCGCCACGGGTCCGAGTTTGGCCATAGTTCACCGAACCATAGACCTCGGTCGAATTCTGAGCCTGTGCAACGAACGGGACCGCGAGAACCGAACCGGCGATCAGGGTAGTGGCGATGAGAGTCTTCATTGTTGTACTCCAATTCTACTCGTAGTCTTCAGCTCCCTCAGCCAGCCTAGGGCTAGGCGGATAACGCGGCGGGCATGGGGCGGTTCACGGCCCTGTTTGAGGCCGTTGCGTGTCGTTGCCGAAAAGCCACGCCCAAAAGCCTCGGGGATGACGGCGCCGCCTTCCGTGTTATCTACGGGTTCAAACAAGCGTCAGAACGCGGACTCACGAAGCCCGCGCGTATCATCGGGACCGCCGTCTTGCCGCAAGCCGTCATCGCCGCCACGGGGCTGTTCACCCCGCCCCACAGCATTTCCAACGCCGAGCTGGTCGAGGCCTTCAATAGCTTCGTCGAGCGGTTCAACGCCGCCAACGCCGAGGCCATCGCGGCCGGCGACGTGGTCGCCCTGGCCCCGTCCTCGCCCGAATTCATCGAGAAGGCCTCAGGCATCAAGTCGCGCTTCGTGATGAACAAGGACGGCATCATCGATCCCGACCTGATGCGCCCGATCATCCCCGAGCGGTCGAACGACGAGCTGTCGATCCTGGCCGAGATGGCCGTCGAGGCCGCCAAGCAGGCCATCGAACGCTGGGGCAAGCCGGTCAGCGAGATCGGCGCGGTGATCTGCGCCGCGTCGAACATGCAGCGCCCCTACCCGGCCATGGCCATCGAGATCCAGCAGGCTCTGGGCATCGAAGGCTTCGCCTTCGACATGAACGTGGCATGCTCGTCGGCCACCTTCGGCATCAAGACCGCCGCCGACTTCGTCACGACCGGCAGCGCCAAGGCCGTGCTGATGGTCAATCCCGAGATCTGCTCGGGCCACCTGAACTTCAAGGACCGCGACAGCCACTTCATCTTCGGCGACGTGGCCACGGCCGTGATCGTCGAGGACGCCGATCAGGCGACCGGTGGCTGGGAGATCCTGGGCACACGCCTCAAGACCCAGTTCTCGAACAACATCCGCAACAACTTCGGCTTCCTGAACCGCGCCGCGCCGGAAGGCGAAGGCGCCAAGGACAAGCTGTTCGTCCAGGAAGGCCGCAAGGTGTTCCGCGAGGTCGTGCCGATGGTCAGCGAGATGATCGTCGAGCATGCCGGCGACCTGGGCCTGGACCCGACCGGCCTGAAGCGCCTGTGGCTCCACCAGGCCAACATCAACATGAACGAGATGATCGGCCGCAAGGTGCTGGGTCGCGATCCGGCGCCGGGCGAGAACGTCATCATCCTGGACGAGTACGCCAACACCAGCTCGGCCGGCTCGATCATCGCTTTCCACACCGCCAATGACGACTTCGCCGCCGGCGAGACGGGCCTGATCTGCAGCTTCGGCGCGGGCTATTCGGCGGGTACGGTGTTCGTGCGCAAGCGGTAGAACACCCTACTCCCGATCTTCCCGGCGAAAGCCGGGGAGATCGGACTAGTCGGGCGCTTTGGGATGCGTCGCCTTCCAGTCCATGGCCCGACGCACGCGGACGCTCACGGCCGGGTGGTCGTAGAACAGCACCTCCTCCAACTTGGACGGCGTGGCGGCGCGGTACTCGATGGTCTTGACCAAGGCCTTGGCCAGGCCATCGGGCTCGTTGAAATGGACAAGGCTGTAGCGATCGGCGTCGCTCTCGACCTCGCGGATCAGGGTGTTGGTGATCGGACCGCCGACTAGGCCCAGCACCGCCATGATCACCGCCAGCACCGGCAGGCCGGCCGGATCAGCGATGCCCGTCACGCCCTTGGCGTTCAGGGCCGTGGCGAACCACGGGAACACGCGGTCGGCGATGAAGAACGCCACGACCGCCAGCACGGAGAAGATGCTGGTGATCCACAGGCTGTGCTGGTGAGCGTAGTGGCCCATCTCGTGGCCCACGACACCGCGCACCTCGGCGATGTCCGCCCCCTTCTTGAACATCACGTCGCTCATCGCCACCCGCGCCGAGCCGCCCAGGCCCGAGACGTTGGCGGTATAGGCGTTGGACTGCCGCGAGCCGTCATAGACGAAGATCTTGTCGTGCGGGATGCCGACCTGCTTGGCCATGGCCACGACCTCGTCGCGGACCGGCCCAGGCGGCGCGGGCGTATATTTGTTGAACAGCGGCTCGATATAGATCGGCGCGATCAGCATGCCGAAGATGATGAAGCCGGCCGTCAGACCGCCCGCCCACAGCCACCACAGGCGGCGGGCCTTGCGGATCAGCAGGTACAGCAGGGCCAGGAACAGCGCCGTGAACACGACCGAGATCGTCGTCGCCATCACGTTCTGGCCCAGCCAGCCCCCAAAGGCCTGGCTGGTCAGGCCGTATTGCTTTTCCCGCCACCAGTTGGCGTAGACCGACCAGGGCAGCTCCAGCGCCCAGCTGAAGCCGACATAGACCGACGCCACGACCAGGCTGGCTAGGAACGGCCGCGGCTTGGTCTTCTCGACGCCATTCTGAAGCCTAGTCAGCACGCCCGTGCGGATGACGATCCAGGCGACCAGCACCGAGACGATGAAACCCCACAGCAGCAGCCAGTGGCCGCCTTGCGTGTAGTGCTGGGCCTTAGCGTGGGCCTCCGGCGGCAGTTGCGCCAGATAGGCAGCCGTCGCGGCCGCGGGATCGAACGATTGAGCCATGGGTCTCCTCCCCCGGAGATTGCGCCGACGAGCTAGCCCCGAGTCCGCGATCCGCGCAGCTTAAATCGTGCTCATGCTCCGTGGCCGGCTGACCGGGCGACGTTCAGGGCTGGCGAACCGCGCACGCGCGTATAGAACTGCGCAGGATTGTTTCGTCTGAAGGTCGTCCGATGCGATTCCCTGCCCGCCGCGCCGTCGTCGCCGGTCTTGGCCTTGCCCTGCTGGCCGCCTGCGGCAAGAAGCCGGAAGCCGGCAGCGGCTGGGACCGGATCAAGGCGTCCGGGACCTTGCGCGTGGGCCTGGAAGGCACCTATCCGCCGTTCAACTTCCAGGACAAGGCCGGCCAGCTGACTGGTTTCGAGGTCGACTTCGCCAAGGCCTTGGCCGCCCAGATGGGCTTGAAGGTCGAGTTCAGCCCCGCGCCGTTCGCCGGCCTGCTGGGCGCCCTGGAGTCGGGCCGCGTCGACGTGGTGATCAACCAGATCACCATCACCCCCGACCGCCAGGCCAAGTACGACTTCTCCGAGCCCTATACCGTCTCGGGCATCCAGATCATCAAGCTCAAGGACAAGCCGGGCCTGGACAAGCCCGAGGACCTGGCCGGCAAAAAGGTCGGCGTCGGCCTGGGCACCAACTACGAGCAGTGGATTCGCGCCAACGTCCCGACCGCCGACGTGCGCACCTATGATGACGATCCCACCAAGTACCAGGACCTGAAGGCCGGCCGCACCGACGTCGTGCTGAACGATCGCCTGGTCGCCGCCGACTTCGTCAAGACCTCGCCGGAATTCGTCGCCTCGGGCCCGCCGTTCGCGGCCCAGGGCGCGGGCGTGGCGATGAAGAAGGATCCGGGCCTCAAGGTCGTGATCGACCAGGCCATCAACGCCCTGCGCGCCGACGGCAAGCTGGCCGCCATCTCGCAGCAGTGGTTCGGCCAGGACGTGACGCACTAGGTTCCCATGGAGACCGGCCTGGATCTTCTGCGCCAATCGGCGCCGCTGCTGGCCAAGGGCGCTGGCTATACGGTGCTGCTCAGCGTCATCGGCATGGGCGTCGGCGTCGTGCTGGGCTTTGGCCTGGCGCTGATGCGGCTCTCGCGCTCGCCGCTGCTGCGCTGGCCGGCCAGCGTCTATGTCTCTGCCTTCCGGGGCACGCCGCTGCTGGTGCAGCTGTTCCTGATCTACTATGGCCTGCCGCAATTCGGGCTGGAGATGCCGCCGCTGGTCGCCGCCGGCATCGGCTTCTCGCTCAACGTCGCCGCCTATAGCTGCGAAATCCTGCGCAGCGCCATCGCCGCCGTCGACAAGGGTCAGTGGGAAGCCGCGAGCGTGCTGGGCATGAGCCGCGGCCAGACCCTGCGCCGCGTGATCCTGCCCCAAGCCGCCCGCACCGCCGTGGCCCCGCTGTCGAACAGCTTCATCGGCCTGGTCAAGGACACCTCCCTGGCCGCCACGATCCAGGTGCCCGAGCTGTTCCGCCAGGCCCAGCTGATCACCGCGCGGACCTACGAGATCTTCACCATGTATCTGGCCGCGGCGGCCATCTACTGGGTCATGTCCACCGCCCTGGCCGCCGTTCAGGCGCGCCTCGAACGCCGCGCCTCGGAGGGCCGCCGATGAGCGCGATCGACGCCAAGGGCCTGAAGAAGAGCTATGGGGACACCCCTGTCCTGGCCGGCGTCGACCTGACCGTTTCGCCGGGCGAGGTCGTGGCGATCATCGGCCCCAGCGGCTCGGGCAAGAGCACCTTGCTGCGCTGCCTGGCCGGGCTGGAAGCCATCAATGCCGGCGAAGTGACGATCGCGGGTGTCACGGCGGGCGGCAAGGTCCCACTGGCCAAGGCGTTGAACGGCAGAGTCGGCTTCGTCTTTCAGAACTTCAATCTCTTCCCGCACAAGACGGCGCTGGAGAACGTGATCGAGGGACCGATCGTCGTCCGCAAGGCCGATCCCGCCCAGGCGCGCGCCAAGGGCCTGGCTCTGCTGGAAAAGGTCGGCCTTGGCGGCCGCGCCGACGCCTATCCCGCCGCGCTGTCGGGCGGCCAGCAGCAGCGCTGCGCCATCGCCCGGGCGCTCGCCATGGATCCGGAAGTCATCCTGTTCGACGAGCCGACCTCGGCCCTCGACCCCGAACTGGTCGGCGAGGTGCTGGCCGTGATCCGCGACCTGGCGGCCGAAAAACGCACCCTGGTGATCGTCACTCACCAGATGGATTTCGCGCGAGATGTGGCCGACCGCACGATTTTCATGGACGGCGGCGTCATCGTGGAGCAAGGACCATCACGTCAGCTTCTCGCCGCTCCGCGCGAGGAACGGACCCGTCGGTTCCTAGCCAGGTCGGGTGTGCTCCAGCCATAATTTGGCCCACGGCGCGCTGCACCTCCTGCTAGCGCGTAAGGCGAATGCGTAGGTAGCCTCGCTGCTCACACGCGCTCTAAATATTTGAATCCAAAGCCCTACGCCGGGTGGCTTTTATGGCGAGGACAGCGTGAAGCCTTATATCGAACTCAAGGGCGCCTCTGGCGCGGTCTACCGCTACAAGCTGGCTGAGAATGGTGACCCCAACACCACGATCGCCGGCAACTACGTCTATGTGGATTCCAAGGGGACCGTGATCTACGCGGGCGAGGCCAACAACCTGATCGACTCCAAGGGTCGCTGGTCCGAGGCTTATTCGCGTCATGGCGCGACCTGGCTGTACACGCGCCTGAACGTGTCCGGCGCCTCGCGGGCCGACGAATATTCCGACATCGTGATCGCCCTGCAGCCGATCATGAATAAGGCGGACTAGGGTCTGCTGTCCGGGCGCGGACGCGGCTAAGGTCCCGTCAGATGCGCCCGGAGATTCTCTTTCCTCTCTTCACCTCGGTGTCCACGCTCAAGGGCGTGGGCCCTCGTGTCGCGCCGCTGCTCGAAAAGCTGGCGGGGCCGATCACGCGAGACGTGCTGTTCACCGCGCCGACCGGCTTGATCCGGCGGTCGGTGACCACGGTCGACCAGGCCGTCGAGGACCAGGTCCAGACCTTCGTCGTCACCATCGACGCCCATTACCCCTCGCAACGCCCCAGCCAGCCCTGGAAGATCCGCGCCTGGGACGGCACGGGCTTCCTGACGCTGATCTGGTTCAAGGGGCACGGTCCGCACCTGGAGCGCCAGCATCCCAAAGGGGCCCGCCGCGCGGTCAGCGGCAAGGTCGAACGGCCCAACGGCTACGCTTCCGAACTCCAGATAGCCCACCCCGACTACATCGTCGACGAGGAGCGGGCCGGCGAGATCCCCGAGATCGAGACCGTCTATCCCGCCACCCACGGCCTGCCTTCGCGCACCTTCCGCAAGTTCGCCCTCGAGGCCCTGGCCCGTGCGCCCGAGCTGCCCGAATGGCAGGATCCCGCCTGGCGCGAGCGCGAGAAACTGCCGGGCTGGCGCGAGGCCCTGGCGGCGATGCACGCCCCGGCCAGCGAGGCCGACATCTCGCCCCTGGCGCGGCCTCGCCGCCGCTTGGCCTACGACGAGTTGCTGGCCCACCAGCTGGCCCTGGCCCAACGCAAGGCCTCGCGGCGCTCGACGCCGGGTCCGCGCATCCCGTCCGGACCGCTGTCGGACCAGGCCGAGAAGGCCCTGCCCTTCAAGCTGACCGGCGCCCAGATCCGCAGCCTCTCCGAGATTCGCGGCGACATGGCCTCCGGCGAGCGCATGAGCCGACTGCTGCAAGGCGATGTCGGCTCGGGCAAGACCGTGGTCGCCATGCTGGCCATAGCCGATGCGGCCAGCGCCGGCTTCCAGTCGGCGCTGATGGCCCCGACCGAGATCCTGGCCCGCCAGCACTTCGAGACCATCGCCGCGCCGCTGCAGGCGCTGGGCCTGTCGCCGGTGCTGCTGACGGGTCGCGACAAGGGCGCTGGCCGCTCGGCCAAGCTGCTGGCCCTGGCGGATGGACGCCATCATGTCGCCGTGGGCACCCACGCCCTGTTCCAGGACGATGTCGTCTACGACAAGCTGGCCCTGACGATCATCGACGAACAGCACCGTTTCGGCGTCAACGAGCGCCGCCGACTACAGGACAAGGGCGAAGGGGTGCACCTGCTGGCCATGTCCGCCACGCCGATCCCGCGCACCTTGGAGCTGACCGTCTTTGGCGACCTGGACGTCTCGCGCATCGACGAGAAGCCGCCGGGCCGCACGCCAGTGGCCACCCGCGCCGCGCCCACGCCGCGCGTGCCCGAGATCGTCGACCGCCTGCGCAGCGCCATCGCCAGCGGCGCCCAGGCCTTCTGGATCTGCCCGCTGGTGTCGGAGTCCGACAAGGTCGACCTGCGCGCCGCCGAGGACCGCGCCGCCGATCTGGCCCGACACCTGCCCGGCGTCGGCCTGGTCCACGGCCAGATGCCACCGGCCGAGAAGGACGCGGTCATGCAGCGCTTCGTCGACGGCGAGGTCAGCTTGCTGGTCGCCACCACGGTGGTCGAGGTGGGCGTGAACGTCCCCAACGCCAGCATCATGGTGATCGAGCACGCCGACCGCTTCGGCCTGGCCCAGCTGCACCAGCTGCGCGGCCGCGTCGGCCGGGGCGCGCGGGAAAGCTCCTGCGTCCTGCTCTACGACCCGCCGCTCTCGGAGGTCGCCCAACAGCGCCTCGACATCCTGCGCCGCAGCGACGACGGCTTCGAAATCGCCGAGAAGGACCTGGAACTGCGTGGCGGCGGCGACCCGCTAGGCCTCAAGCAGAGCGGCTTCCCCGCCTACCGCCTCGCCGATCCTGTCGCGCATCGCGACCTGATCGCCGTGGCCGCCGACGACGCCCGCCTGATCCTGGCCCGCGATCCGCAGCTGACCTCGCCCCGCGGCCAGGCCCTGCGCATGCTGCAAGAACTGTTCGACTGGAAACCGGCCTCGCCGCTGAACGAAGCGGGCTGATCAAGGAGCGACGAATGGCGGACATCTATGACCCGGCCTTCGTCAAAGGCGTTTTCGACCGCTGCTCAGGCAAATACATCGCTTTCAGCCTGATCTGCTCCTTCGGCTTCACCGAGCGCTGGCGCAAACAGTGCGTCGCGGACCTGCCCGAACCGACGACGCCAAACCCCGTCGGCTATGACCTGATGGCCGGGACAGGCGAGATCTGGCCGCATCTGTTGCAACGCTTTCCGGATCTGGCCTCGATCACCGCTGTCGACATCTCATCGGGCATGCATCAGCGCGCGCTTGAGCGCCTGCACCGTCATCGCGCCCATCGGATCGCCTTCATCGAAGACGATGTCCTGGCCAGCAACCTGCCGGCGCAGAGCGCAGACTTCGTGGTCTCGACCTTCGGCCTCAAAACCTTCAACGCCGAGCAGCACGCCAAACTGGCAGAGCTGATCGCTCAGAGCCTGCGGCCGGGCGGCGTGTTCTCGCTAATCGACGCGTCAGATCCCAAGGGCTGGCTCCTGCGGCCGCTCTACCTTTTCCACCTCAAGGTCGTACTGCCGCTGGTCGAGCGCCTCTTCTTGGCCGGGGCCCAGGACTTCACGATGATCGGGACCTACAGCACCAATTTCGGCGACGCCTCGGCCTTCGGCGACATGCTGCGGGCCGAAGGCCTGGAGGTGGAGTTCAAGCGCTGCTTCTTCGGCTGCGCGACGCTGGTGGCGGGCCGCAAGCCGGCCTAGTGCGCCGCCGCGCCCTTGCGGTGATGCCAGAGGTGCATCAGGCCCGCCAGGACGCCGCCCACGACCAGACCCACCACGGCCGAACCCAGCGCGAAGGCCAGCCAGCTGGTCACCGCGCCGATGCCCGGAACGCCGTGCGCCCAGTGCGAAAAGCCCTCGACCCAGTGCGGGATCGGGGTCAGGTGGAAGTGCTCCAGGCCGTGGACGATGATGCCGCCGCCGACCCACAGCATGGCCGCGGTGCCGATCACGGTCAGGGCTTCCATCGTGATCGGCATGGCCTTGACCAGGCCGCGACCGAAGGCCTGGGCGCCCTTGTTCTCGCGGCGCGACATGTGCAGGCCGATGTCGTCCATCTTCACGATCAGCGCCACCGCGCCATAGACCACGACGGTCAGCAGGATGCCGACGATGGCCAGGGCGGCCGCCTGCATGCCGAGGTTCAGATGCGCGACCTCGGCCAAGGCGATAGCCATGATCTCGCCTGATAGGATCAGGTCGGTGCGGATGGCGCCATTGACCTTTTCCTTCTCCAGCTCGGGACCGCTCAGCGCCAGCTCCTCGACAGCCTCGCCCTCGGATTCGGCGGTGAAGGCTTCCAGCACCTTCTCGGTAGCCTCGAAGGCCAGATAGGCGCCGCCGACCATCAGGATCGGGGTCACGGCCCACGGCGCGAAGGCGCTGAGCAGCAGGGCGCCCGGCAGCAGGAACAGCAGCTTGTTGCGCAGGCTGCCCATCGCGATCTTCCAGACGATCGGCAGCTCGCGATCGGGCGTGAAGCCCATGGCGTAGCCGGGCGTCACCGCCGCATCGTCGACCACCACGCCCACGGCCTTGGTCCCCGCCTTGCCGGCGGCCCCGGCCACGTCGTCCAGAGAAGCGGCGGCGATCTTGGTGATGGCCGCGACGTCATCGAGCAGCGCGGCAAGGCCGGAGGGCATGGGAAGTCCTAAGCAGAGTTGAGCCCCAGTGCGTAAGGCGCGCCGGGCTCGCCGTAAAGTCGTCAGGCCCTTGCCTGACGTAAGGTGAAAGCTGGAAGCTCGTTCCATGGACGTCGCAGCTGCTCTGGACCGCCTCGCTCCGCGCCTGTCGCCGACTGCGACCGGGGCCGTGAACGTCCGCCGCTTGTCAGGCGGCGCCAGCCTGGAAACCTGGGCCTTCGACCTCACCGACAGGACGCCGCTGATCCTGCGCCGCCGGCCGGAAGGCGCGGCGATGCGCGAGACCGCCTTGCCCCTGGCTTCCGAAGCCGCCCTGATCCGCGCGGCCGCCGCCGCCGGCTCGCCGGCGCCTAGCGTGGTTCATGTCTGCACACCCGAGGACAGCCTGGGCGAAGCCTATGTCATGCGCCGGCTGGAGGGAGAGACCCTGGGCCGCCGCATCGTCCGCGACGAGACCTTCGCCGGCGTGCGACCCGGCCTGGCGCGGCGCTGCGGCGAGGTGCTGGCCCGGATCCATGCGGCGCCGACCGAAGACCTGCCGGACCTGGCGATCTCCGACGCGCGCGGCGAGCTGGAGCGCTACGAAGCCATCTATCGCCAGCTGGACGCCCGCCGGCCGATCCTGGAGGCCGCCTTCCGCTGGCTGGAGGCCATTGCCCCGCCACCGCCCGAGCGGCCGGTGCTGGTTCATGGCGACTTTCGGAACGGCAATCTGATGATCCACCCCGAAGGCGGCCTGGTCGGCGTGCTGGACTGGGAGCTGGCCCATCTGGGCGACCCGGCCGAGGACCTGGGCTGGATCTGCGTCAACTCCTGGCGCTTTGGCGAATGGCGAAGGCCCGCCGGCGGCTTTGGCGACTATGACGAGCTGCTTGACGGTTATGGCGGCGGCATCAGCCTGGACCGCGTGCGCTTCTGGCAGTCCCTCGGCTCACTGAAGTGGGGCGTCATGTGCCTGATGATGTACCAGAGCTTCGCCACGGGTCAGGATCGCTCAATCGAGCGCGCCATGATCGGCCGACGGACTAGCGAGACCGAGATCGACTTGGTCAAGCTGATGGAGACCACATGATCTCCCACCCGACCGCCGCCGAACTGTCCGAAGCCATCGCCGCGTTCGAGGCCGAGCACGCCATCCCCGGCGACGCCCGCCAGACCTTCCTAGCCCGCGTGACCGACAATGCCCGCGCCACCCTGGCCCGCGAGGCCGAACACGGCGCGCGGCTGGAGGCGGAGGCCGTCGAGCGGCTCACCAAGCTGATGGGCGAGACCGGCGACTATGCGACACTGAATGCCGAGCTGTGCGAAGCCCTGCGCGATGGCGCCATCGATCCCCAGGATCCGGCCTTGCTGGCCCATCTGCGCGCCACGGCGATCGGCCAGATCGCCATCGACCAACCCGGCTATGGCGGCCTAGCGGCCCTGCTCGACGGCTAGCGGCTTGCCGATCATCGAGGTGGCCCGCGCCAATGCGTCGGCTTCGAGATCGGCATAGAACAAATTGTAGGCGTCGACTTTGCGGCGATCAGCCCACGAGCCGCTGTCGCGCAGCGAGCTGGACTTGGGTTTGCTGGTGCGCAGCACGCCGTTCTCGCAGCGGGCCGAGACCTGGCGTTGCAGGAAAGCCGGCCGGGCGCCCCACTCCAGACCCGTGGCGTTGGTCGCGCCCAGGTTCAGCCGCGCCGGGGCCTTCTCCAGCGAAACGCCGCCCAGCAGCGGGTTGAAGCACAGCGGCGCACGACCTTCGAGGTTCACCAGCTGATCCGAGCGATCCCAAATCAGCGAACGGCCCATCAGCTCCTGCACGCGCTGGAAGTCGCCTTCCGGCGCCGAGATCCAGGCGGCGACGCAGTCGGTCTCGCCCTTACGCTCACAGGCGGGCAGCGGGGCGTCGGGCGCGTATTCGTCGGCAGGGACGGCGGTCTCGATCAGATAGGCCGCGACCAGGCGGCTGCGCAGCTCGGGCTTGGCGGCGATCTCCTCGCGCAGCAGGCGCGCGGCCAGGGATCCGCCCTGCTCTACCCCGACGATGATGAACGGCCGGTCCTGGCCGTAGCGAACCCGATAGGCGCGGAAGGCCTGCAGTACGTCGCCATAGGCAAAGCGCCGCGCCTCACGGGCGTCGTCGCGCAGGGTCAGGTAGGTGTAGAGGCTGGCCTGGCGGTAGCGCGGCGCGAAGACCCGCCCGACGCGATGGAACGGCCCGGCATAGTTGGGAAGCACCACCCGCGACAGGAACCGCTGGGCCTTGGGCTGGTCGATGCCGCCGTTCCAGTCGCGGCCGCCGTCGAAGGTGGTCGGGTGGACGAAGAACACATCGACGGGCTGGTCGGCCGGCGCGGCGACCTCGCGCGGCAGCAGCGCCCACGAGTCGCGCTTGCCGTAGTCCGGGGCCGGCGGCGGATGGTAGGTCAGGAACGGGACCTTGGGGTCCAGGGCGTTGCTGAGGATGTCGTAGCGGAAGATGAAGGCGGCCGCGACGAACAGCGCGACGAACAGCGCCAGCCCCCCGAAGATCCAGCGCTTGAAGCCTTTGACCGTACCGCCCATGGCTCTGGGTTACACCAAGCCTTGAACGGCTTTAAGCCCATTTTCCGTTACGCGCCCTCCTGGCCGATGATCGCCACCGAACAGACATTGCTGGCGGGCGCACCGCCCAGATTGTGGGTCATGCCGAAGACGGGATTGGCCAGCTGCCGCTCCCCAGCCCGCCCCTGAAGCTGCAGGTACATCTCGTACAACATCCGCAGGCCCGAGGCGCCGATCGGGTGGCCGAAGCATTTCAGGCCGCCGTCGATCTGGCACGGCACCCCGCCGTCGGCGTCGTAGAAGCCATCCAGCACGTCGCGCCAGCCCTGCCCCTCGGGCGAGATGAACAGATCCTCCATCGTCACCAGCTCGGTGATCGAGAAGCAGTCGTGGACCTCCATCATCGAGATCTGCTCGCGCGGTCGCTCGATGCCCGCCTCCTTGTAGGCCTTGCCGGCGGCGATGCGGGCGGTGTGGAAGTGGCTGCCGTCCCAGCCGTTGTATTGGCTCTCGTAGCCGTTCGAGACCGAGAGCTGCAGGGCCTTGATGGTGACGAGGTCGTGCTTGCCCAGGCTGCGGGCGATCTCCGGCGTGGTGACGATCGCGGCCGCCGCGCCATCAGAGACGCCGCAGCAGTCAAAAAGGCCCAGCGGCTCGGCGATCATCGGCGCGGCCAGGGCCTGCTCGGCGGTGATGGGTTTGCGCAGATGCGCCTTGGGGTTCTTGGCGCCGTTGGCGTGGCTCTTGACCGAGACATGGGCGATGGCCCGTTTGAGGTCGTCCTTGGAGACCCCGTGCTTGGCGCGATAGGCGCTGGCCAGCTGGGCGAAGTTTCCCGGCGCAGAGCCGTTGGGCATGACCTGAGGGTTCAGCGTGCCGGGATTGGCGACCGCCAGGCCGCCATAGCCGGTGTCCTTCAGCTTCTCGACGCCGACAGCTAGCGCGATGTCGGCCGCGCCGGCCGCTACGGCATAGACCGCTCCCCGGAAAGCTTCCGAGCCCGAGGCGCAAAAGTTCTCGACCCGGGTCACGGCGATGTTGGGCAGGCGCAGAGCGATCGACAACGGCGTGCCGCCCTTGCCCGTGCCGATCTCGTCGATGTGCGTGGAGAACCAGGCCGCGTCCAGCTGGGTCGGCGCGATGCCGGCGTCCTGCATGGCCTCCAGATAGGCCTCGACCATCAGGTCGTCGGGCCCGGCGTCCCAGCGCTCGCCGAACTTCGAACAGCCCATCCCGAGGATGGCGACCTTGTCGCGGATACCCTGAGGCATGACGGTCTCCCTTATTCGGCGGCTTGAGCTGTTTGACTTGCGATCGCGGCCCGGTCCGGCGTCGCCTTCCAGAAGTAGCGGACAAAGCCGCGCTTCTCGTCGACCTCCTTGATGCGGAACACCATCCGCACCGGCAGGCCGGTCTCCACGTCACCCGGCGCGACGTCGGTGATGTCCATCATGATCCGCCCGCCACCCTCGAAGACGATCATGCCGTAGTGGTTGGGCGGGGCCATCGAGAAGGTCAGGTAGTCGGCCGAGTAGCTCAGCACCGAGGCCCGGCGCTCGGCGAAGCGGTAAGGCTCCTGGGTGTCGACGGCGGGGTTGTTGGGCGCGACTGAGATGCGAGTACGCGGGAACTGCACGACTCCAGTCTCGCGGCAGCGGCCGCCGACCAGACCCAGGATCATGTCCTCGTTGCGATAGAGGGTGGTCAGGGCCGTCTTGTTGTCCTTCTCGGCCCGCATGCCCTTGTCCCACTCGACCAGGCCGTTGAAGGTCAAGAACTTCAGGTAGTTGGTCTCTTCCTGGCGGTCGGCCAAGCTGCCGGTGACGCCCCGCGCGGGACGCCGGCCGACGCCCGTTGCACGGAACACCAAGGCCTCGGCGCCCTGGCCGAACTGAGCGACCAGGATGATCTCGCCGGCCTTCGCGTCTTCCAACGCATGGGCGAGCATGATCGGCCCATGCGCGCAGCCGGCCTCGCCCATCACGGCGGCGAGGTTGTCGCGAACGGCCTCGGGCTTGATGCCGACGGACTTGGCGAGCGTCGCGGCCATGCCAGCGAAGGTTGACGGGAAGCAGAAATGGTCGACGTCGGCGGCGTTCAGGCCAGCGGTCTCCAGCGCCTTGCGGATGGCCGGCGGGACCAGCTTGACGATGCCCTCGTCGCGGATCCAGCGCTCTTCCCAATAGTAGTCGAAGCCGCCGTCATCGCCGCGAAAGTGGTCGACGAAGTCGTCAGTGACGCTCCCGCGCCCGAGGAGTTCGGCCGCGCCGGCCCCGTCGCTGACCACGAACGCGGCCGCCCCGTCGCCGAAGTCCAGTTCCTGGGCCGAGACCGCGCGGGCCTTGCGGTGCTCACCGACCGCGACCAGCGATGTGCCGCCAGCGGCCAACGCCTGGCTCAGCGCCGTCAGGCCGCAGCGTTGCGAGCCGGTGACGTCGCTGGCGGCGATCGACTTCTCCAGGGTCAGGGCCGCCGAGACGATGCCCGCGTTCAGCCGGTCGGCGAACGGCGCGGTGGTCGAGGCGAAATAGAGGCTGTCGATGTGGCTGCGGTCGTCGTCGGGACCCAGGGCGTCGCGGGCCGCCTCAACCGCCATGGTCAGGGCGTCCTCGTCCCAGTTGGCCATCGACCGCTCGCCCTTGCCCTTGGCCTTCAGGTTCGGCGCGACCCAGGCATTGGCCTCGGTGACCGCCTTGCGGCTCAAGCGCAGACGCGGCGCATAGGCGCCCCAGGCGGCGATGCCGGCCATGACCAACTCCCTGACGCCGGGCTTGAGGCCCGATCTCAGGGGTCAGCCTACGCCGGCTGCCGTGAGCGACAACCGTGCCCTGACGTCAGCGGAAAGAATCCTCGGTATTGAGATATCCAGCCACGTAGTCGGCCACACCGTCCTCCAGCGAGGTCATCGGCGCATTGTAGCCGGCGGCCCGCAGGCGGCTCATGTCGGCCTGGGTGTAGTACTGGTACTTGCCGCGCAGCACCTCGGGCATGTCGATATAGGTAATGTCCGGCTCGCGGTTCACCGCCTCGAAGGTCGCCACGGCCAGGTCGCGGAACGAGCGCGCGTGGCCCGAACCCAGGTTGAAGACGCCGTTCACGGCCGGGCTCTTGGCCAGCCAGGCGATCACGTCGACCACGTCGCGGACATAGACGAAGTCGCGCAGCTGGCCGCCGTCCTCGTAGTCCGGGTGATGCGACTTGAAGAGCTTTACGCCCTCGCCAGCGGCGATGCGCGGCCAGATCTGGGCCACGACCGACTTCATGCCGCCCTTGTGGTCCTCGTTGGGACCATAGACGTTGAAGAACTTCAGGCCCGCCCACTGGGCCGGGGCGCGGCCGCGATGGGCCTCGCGCACGGCGTAGATGTCGAACAGGGCCTTGGACCAGCCATAGGCGTTCAGCGGCCGCAGGGCCCGCAAGGACTCCAGGTCGTCCTTGCCCTCGAAACCCAAGGTTCCGTCGCCATAGGTCGCCGCCGACGAGGCGTAGATCAGGCGCTTGCCGTGCTGGACGCACCAGTCCCACAGGTCGCGAGACAGCACGAAGTTGGACTGCACGATCTTGTCGGCGTCCTGCTCGGTGGTCGAGGACACCGCGCCCATGTGGACGATCAGCTCAACCTCGCTTCCGCGCTTGGCCAGCCAGTCGTTGAGCTGCTCCGGCGCGACGAAGTCGGCGATCGGGTGCTTGGCGATGTTGCGCCATTTGCCCGAGGCGGCGTCACGCAGGCGGTCGCAGACCACCACGTCCAGGGCCGGATCCTCGCAGAGCCGGGCCACGACGTTGCTGCCGATGAAGCCCGCCCCGCCGGTGACGAGAACGATGCGACGGCTCATGCCTTAAGCCGCCTTGGTCAGGGCGTCGTACTTCAGCAGGTTGCCGACCAGGGCCTCGAACTGGCTCATCGGCACCATGTTGGGACCGTCCGACGGGGCGTGGTCGGGATCCGGGTGGGTCTCGATGAACACGCAGGCGACACCGACGGCCACGGCCGCGCGGGCCAGGACCGGCACGAACTCGCGCTGACCGCCCGACGACGTGCCCTGCCCGCCCGGCTGCTGGACGCTGTGGGTGGCGTCGAAGACGACCGGGCAGCCGATCTCCTTCATGATCGGCAGGGACCGCATGTCGCTGACCAGGGTGTTGTAGCCGAACGAAGCGCCGCGCTCGCAGGCCATGACGTTCGGGTTGCCCGCGCCGGTCACCTTGGCGATGACGTTCTTCATGTCCCAGGGGGCCAGGAACTGACCCTTCTTGATGTTGATCGCCCGGCCGGTATTGGCGGCGGCGACCAGCAGGTCGGTCTGGCGACACAGGAAGGCCGGGATCTGGATGACGTCGACCGCCTCGGCCACGATCGGGCAATGGCTGGTCTCGTGCACGTCGGTCAGCGTCGGCAGGCCGGTGGCTTCGCGGATCTCCTGGAAGATCGGCAGGCTGTCGTGCAGACCAATGCCGCGCTGGGCCGAGGCCGAGGTGCGGTTGGCCTTGTCGTACGAGGTCTTGTAGATCAGCCCGACGCCCAGGCGATCGGTCATCTCCTTCAGCGCATGGGCCGTTTCCAGCGCGTGCTGGCGGCTTTCCATCTGGCAGGGGCCGGCGATGATCGACAGCTTCTCGCCGTTACCGATGCGGACGGGCGCGCCGGTCGGGGTTTTGATCTCGACGACGGTATTCGGGGCGACGGCTTGCGGCTGATCCAAGGCGAGTATTCCGGCGTATTAGGACTTCGGGCGCCCAAGAGGTGACCCTTCGGGCAGGACGGTGCAAGTGCGGAAGAACAGTGACGACGGTAAGGCGATCATCGTCTGGTTCCGCAACGACCTGCGCATAGCCGACAATCCCGCCCTGCGCCATGCCGAGGGTAGCGGCCGGCCGGTGATCTGCCTCTATATCCTAGACGAGACGCCCGGCGTCCGCCCCATGGGCGCGGCCTCGCTGTGGTGGCTGGACAAGTCGCTGAAGAGCCTCGGCGAAAGCCTTGAGAAGCTTGGCAATAAGCTGATCCTACGCAAGGGCGTCGCCGCCGACGTGCTGAATGACGTCATCGAGCACACCGGCGCGAGCTGCGTCCTCTGGAACCGGCTCTACGACAAGGCCAGCATCGACCGCGACACTGGGATCAAGGCCGACCTGAAGGACGCTGGCGTCGATTGCCAGAGCTTCAACGCCGGCCTGCTGAACGAGCCCTGGACGGTGCAGAACGGCTCCAAACAGCCCTACAAGGTCTTCACGCCCTATTGGCGCGCCGCTCGCGAGCACCTACCCCACGTCGTCGTAGAACTTCCGCCGAAGGCCTTGAAAGCGCCCGAACATTTCCCCCACAGCGAAGGCCTGGCCGGCTGGGGCCTGCACCCGACCAAGCCCGACTGGTCCAAGGGCTTTGACACGTGGACGCCTGGCGAGGCCGGGGCGCTGGAGCGACTGGACGACTTCCTGTCCGGCCCCGTCGACGGCTATGGCGAGAAGCGCGACATCCCTGGCGTGGAGGCCACCTCCGGCCTGTCGCCACACCTGCACTTCGGCGAGATCGGCCCGCGTCAGGTCTGGCTGGCTGCCCACAATGCCGCCGAGCATGGCGACGCCCCGGCCGGCGAGGTCGAGAAGTTCCTGTCCGAGGTCGGCTGGCGCGAGTTCAACCATTCGATCCTGTTCCACTGGCCTGAGCTGCTGACCAAAAACTTCAAGCCCGAGTTCGACGGCTTTCCGTGGGCGAAGAACCACGCCGCCTTCGAGGCCTGGACGCGGGGCGAAACCGGCTATCCGATTGTCGACGCCGGCATGCGCGAGCTGTGGGCCACCGGCTTCATGCACAACCGCGTGCGCATGATCGTCGCCTCGTTCCTGATCAAGCACCTGCTGGTCGACTGGCGCGAGGGCGAGGCCTGGTTCTGGGACACCCTGGTCGACGCCGACCTGCCCAACAATGTCGGCAATTGGCAATGGGTTGCCGGCAGCGGCGCCGACGCCTCGCCCTATTTCCGCATCTTCAACCCCATCGCCCAGGGCGAGAAGTTCGATCCGCGCGGCGCCTATGTCCGTCGCTGGGTTCCCGAACTCGCGAACGCTCCCGATGAAGTTATCCACAAGCCGTGGGAGCGGGCCTTGCATCTGCCCGCTGAAGCCAAACGTCTCTATGGCAAGCCGATCGTGGACCACGGCAAGGCGCGCGAACGCGCGATGGAGGCCTATCGGAGCCTCTAGCTGAGCCGGGCCTTTACGATCAGGTGGTTAACGGCGTTAATGAACGCGTCACCGGATGCGAGGCCCCGCCTTGGACATGCTCTGGAACGACCCCGACCTGAAGGCCGCGCCGACGGCCTTCCGCGCCGCCCTTCGGGTGCTGGCGACCAATTGGGACAACGGCTCGGTCACCTGGATCCTGCCTACCGGCAAGACGCTGCGGTTCGCCGGCGAGCGGCCTGGCCCTAGCGCGGTCGTCCAGATCAACGACTACCACTTTATCCGCCGCGCCTTCTCGTCGGGTACGATCGGTTTCGCCGAGGGTTTCATGGCCGGCGAATGGGAGACGCCTGATCTGTCGGCGGTGCTGGAGGCGTTCTCGCTGAACTTCGACCGGCTGTCGCCGCTGCTGTCGGGCAATCCGGTGATGCGGGCGATCAACGGCCTGTACCATCTGCTGCACAGCAACAGCCGCGCCGGATCGAGGAAGAACATCCATGCCCATTACGACCTGGGCAACAGCTTCTATTCGCGCTGGCTGGACCCGACGATGACCTATTCGTCGGCCCTGTACGAACGCCCCGATCAACCGCTGCCGGACGCCCAGCGGGCGAAGTACGCGGCTCTCGCCCGGACCATCGACCTCTCGCCCGGCAAGCACGTCCTGGAGATCGGCTGCGGCTGGGGCGGCTTCGCTGAGTTCGCCGCCAAGGAGGTCGGGGCCAAGGTCACCGGCATCACCATCTCGCAAGCCCAGTACGACTTCGCCAAAAAGCGCTTGTTCGACCAGGGCTTGGCCGAGAAAGCCGAAATCCAGCTGATCGACTATCGCGACGTCCAGGGCCGCTACGACGCCGTGGCCTCGATCGAGATGTTCGAGGCGGTCGGCGAGGAGTACTGGCCGGCTTATTTCAGCAAGGTGCGCGAGGTGCTGAACCCCGGCGGCCGCGCCGGCCTGCAGATCATCACCATCCGCGACGAGCTGTTCACCAAGTACCGCAGCCGCACCGATTTCATCCAGCGCTACATCTTCCCCGGCGGCATGCTGCCCAGCGAGGCGCGACTAAAGGAAGAGACCGAGCGCGCGGGCCTGGAATGGAACGATCTCAAGCGCTTCGGCCAGAATTATGCCGACACCCTGGCCGAATGGGCGCGCAGTTTCGAGGCGGCCTGGAGTGAGATCCGCAAGGACGGTTTCGACGAGCGCTTCCGCCGGCTGTGGCGGTTCTATCTAAGCTATTGCGAGGCCGGCTTCCGCACCGAGCGGACGAATGTGATCCAGTTGGGTCTCAGTCGCGGGTAACACCAAGCCCTTCAGCTCAGTATTGCCGGTAGCGCCTTGTGGATAGCTGGGCAAACCCATGGCCAAGCTCAGGGTTTGTCGACACGGCTCAAGCGTCTTCAGGAAAATTGGGGTTGCGCGGGCGGGCCGCCGCACGATCTACCAGCCATCGAAAGCTCCACTCGAAGGCCGACCATGACCGCCCTGCCCAGCGTCCTCGACGCGATCGGAAACACCCCGCTGATCCGCCTGAGCCGCGCCAGCGAGGCCACCGGCTGCGAGATCCTGGGCAAGGCCGAGTTCATGAACCCCGGCCAGTCCGTCAAGGACCGCGCGGCGCTCAGCATCATCCGCGACGCCGAAGCCAAGGGCCTGCTGAAGCCCGGCGGCCGGATCGTCGAGGGTACGGCCGGCAATACCGGCATCGGCCTGGCCATGGTCGCCTCGGCGCTGGGCTACAAGACGACGATCGTCATCCCCCGCACCCAGAGTCAGGAGAAGAAGGACGCCATCCGCCTGCTGAGCGCCGAGCTGGTCGAGGTGGACGCCGTCCCCTACTCCAATCCTGACAATTATGTCCGTTATTCCGGGCGCTTGGCGCAGGAACTTGGCGCCGTCTGGGCCAACCAGTTCGACAATGTCGCCAACCGCGAGGCGCACTACCAGACCACCGGTCCGGAGATCTTCGAGCAGACCGGCGGCAAGGTCGATGGCTTCATCTGCGCGGTCGGCTCGGGCGGCACCCTGGCGGGCGTGGCCCAGGCCCTGCGTGAGCGCAAGCCCGGCGTGAAGATCGGCCTGGCCGACCCCTACGGCGCGGCGCTCTACAGCTGGTACAAGGACGGCGAGCTGAAGTCCGAAGGGACCTCGATCAGCGAGGGCATTGGCCAGGGCCGCGTCACCGCCAACCTGGAAGACCTGGCCATCGACTTCCCCTTCCGCGTCACCGACGAGGAAATGCTGCAGGTGATCTTCGACCTGGTGCAGCACGAAGGCCTGTGCATGGGCGGCTCCACCGGCATCAACGTCGCCGGCGCCATCAAGCTGGCCAAGGAACTGGGCCCCGGCCACACCATCGTGACCATCCTGTGCGACCACGGCTCGCGTTATCAGTCCAAGCTGTTCAACCGCGAATTCCTGGCGGAAAAGGGCCTGCCGACGCCGCCTTGGATGTAAGGTCCGCAACGAGTTCGATTCCGAAAGGCGTTCCCATGGCTGCTCCGTCCGATCCGCTGGTCTCCACCGCCTGGCTGGCCGAGCATCTCGACGCGCCGGACGTGCGCGTGGTCGACGCCTCGTGGCACATGCCGGCCGCCCAGCGCGATCCGGGCGCGGAGTTCCTGAAGGTCCACATCCCCGGCGCGGTGTTCTTCGACATCGACGACATCTCGGACGAGACCAGCGACCTGCCGCACATGATCCCGACGGCGGCCAAGTTCGCCTCGCGCGTCAAGAAGCTGGGCCTGGGCGACGGCTCGCGGATCGTGGTTTACGACAGCCTCGGCATCCTGCCGGCCGCCCGCGCCTGGTGGCACTTCCGCGCCATGGGCCATGAGGACGTCGTGGTGCTGGACGGCGGCCTGCCCAAGTGGATCGCCGAGGGCCGCCCGGTCGAGGACGGCCCCGCCTTACCGCAGGAGCGCCACTTCACCCCGCGCTGGCAGGCCGACATCTATCGCTCGGTCGAGCAGATGCGCGGCATCGTCGAGACCGGCAAGGAACAGATCATCGACGCCCGCGCCGCCGGCCGCTTCGAGGGCCGCGATCCCGAGCCCCGCGCAGGCCTGCGCGGCGGCCACATGCCCGGCGCGCGTAACATCCCGCTGTCGGCGATGCTGGCCGCGGACCAGACCATGCTGCCGCCCGACCAGCTGAAGACGGTGTTCGAGAAGGCCGGCATCGACATCGACAAGCCGATCGTCTCGACCTGCGGCTCGGGCATCACCGCCTCGGTCGTGGCCCTGGCCCTGGCCCGCCTCGGCAAGCCGCGCTCGGCGGTCTATGACGGCTCGTGGACGGAATGGGGCGGCCTGTCGGACGTCCCCGTCGCGACGGGCCCCGCCGCCTAGCGCATCGGCGGCGCGTACAGCAGGCCGGGCTTGGGCGCGTTCCATAGCGCGTTCAGGCCTCGGTCCAGCTTCAGCGCTGAGCCTTGTCCCACATCACGATCGAAGATTTCGCCGTAGTTGCCGCCGGCCATGATGGCGCGCGCGGCCCAATCGGCGTCCAGGCCCAGCATCGTACCGTAGCCACCTTCGCCCAGCAGCCGCCGCGCCTCGGGATCGGCCCCGGCCTTCATGTCCGTGAGGTTGACCTTGGTCACTCCGTGCTCCTCGGCCAGGATCAGGGCGTATAGCGTCCAGCGGACGATGTCGGTCCAGGCTGGGTCGTCCTGGCGCACCAGCGGACCCAGCGGCTCCTTGGAGATGGCGTCGGGCAGGATCACGTGGGCGCCGGGGTCGTCCATCAGCGTCCGCGCCGCCGCCAGGGCCGAGATATCGGCGGTGAACGCGTCGCATTTGTCGGTCTGATAGGCCGCGCGGGTCTGCTCCTCGCTCTCGAACACCATGGCCGTGTAGGCGATGCCGCGCGAGCGGAAGAAGTCTTCCAGGTTCTGGGCCGACGTGGCGTTGCCCTGGACGCAGATCTTGGCGGTGTTGAGCTCGACGGCGCTGGTCAGGTTCAGGCTGCGGCGGACCAGGAAGCCCTGGCCGTCGAAATACGAGATCGCCGCCATGTCCAGCTGATCGCCGGCGTCGCGCGAGAACGTCCACGAGGTGTTGCGCCAAAGAACGTCGACCTTGCCGCTACGCAGGGCCGTGATCCGCTCCTCGTTGCCCAGCGGCACGAAGGTCACCTTGTCGGGCTTGCCCAGCACGGCGGCGGCCAGGGCGCGGCAGAAGTCGACATTGAAGCCGCGCCAGCGCCCGCCATTGTCCCGGAAGGCGAAACCCGGCAGCGCGGGGTTCACGCCGCAGCGCAACTCACCGCGCGCCTTGATGGCCTTCAGGGTCTTGCTGGGCGCGGCGGGCTTGATCGGCAGGGCCGCATCGACCGGCTTGGTCTCGGATTTGGACGCGGGTCGTTCGCAGCCGGACAGAGCCAGCACCGCCAAAACCATCACGCCAAATCGCACCGACACCCGATCGCTCCCTTGAACCGCGCGCGCGGGGCCTTAAACCACAAGCTTTACGCCGCGTCGCCGAAGAGTCCCGCCATGGATGAAGAAACCCGCCTGATCCGCAAGGGCTCCGAGCCGATGCCGCTGGCGCGCGTGGTCAATCCGCCGATCCAGCGCGGTTCGACGGTGCTGCTGCCCAATGCCGCGTCGCTGTATGACGACGACCAGATCACCTACGGCATCACCGGCCTGTCCTCGCCCGCCGCCCTGCAGCGCGCCCTGGCCGAGCTGGAGGGCTCGCCGGACGTGACCCTGTATCCGTCGGGCCTGGCGGCGATCACCGGGGCCATGCTGGCGGTGCTAAAGGCCGGCGACGAGATCCTGGTGGTCGACAGCGCCTACAAGCCAACCCGCCGGTTCTGCGACCGGGTCCTGACCCGTTTCGGCGTCACGACCACCTACTACGACCCTGCGCTGGACGCCGACGGCCTGATGGCCCTGGTCACGCCCAAGACCCGGATGATCCTGCTCGAAGCCCCCGGCTCCCTAACCTTCGAGATGCAGGACATCCCCGCCATCGCCAACGCGGCCAACGAGCGGGGGATCATCACCCTGATCGACAATACCTGGGCGGCCGGCTTCTACTTCAAGCCGCTGGCGCATGGGGTGACGATCAGCGTCCAGGCCCTGACGAAGTATGTCGGCGGCCACTCGGACTGCTTCATGGGTTCGGCCACCACCATGGACGAGACCATCGGCAACGCGCTGGGCAACGCGATGTGGGATATCGGCTGGTCGGTGTCGCCCGACGACGCCTACACCATGCTGCGGGGCCTGCGGACCCTGGCCACGCGCCTGCCCCGTCACCAGGAGAACGGCCTCGAGATCGCCCGCTGGCTGCAGGACCGGACCGAGGTGTCGCGGGTGCTGCACCCTGCCCTGCCCGGCGATCCCGGCCACGCGATCTGGAAGCGCGACTTCACCGGCGCCTGCGGCCTGTTCGGCGTGGTGCTCAAACCCGCCAGCCAGCGCGCGGTCAACGCCTTCCTCGACGAACTGAAGCTGTTTGGCCTGGGCTTCTCGTGGGGCGGCTATGAGAGTTTGGCCATTCCCTGCGATCCGCAGCTGAAGAACCGCACCGTACCGGTGAACCTGGAAGGGCCGCTGCTGCGCTTCCATATCGGCCTGGAAAGCCTGGACGACCTGAAGGCCGACCTGGAGCGCGGCCTCGGGAAACTGGTCTAGACGACCGCGCCGCCCTTCCAGTCGCGGGCCATGAACCGCGCTTGGGCTCCGCCCAGCACGGCCAGGGCGTCTTGGATGTTGCGAGCCTTGGCGGCGTCGGATTTCACGCTGTCGAAGCGGCGCAGGATTTCTTTCTGGAGGCTGGGCGGCAGAGCCTCCCAGGCCTTGGCGCTCGCTAGGTCACGCGCCAGGCCCAGCTCGAACGCTTCCGGCATCGGATGGGTCGGGCCGCCGCGATAGGCCTCGTCGAACGCCACCGACACCTCAACCTCATCGCCAACCCCGACCCCGGCGGCGGCATCGCGGACAATGCCGTGCAGATAGAGGAAGAAGCCGCCGTCGCCGCGCGGCATCATGTTGATCCGCCAGGGCTCGGCGGGCGCGCCGTTGATCTGGACCAGCACCGGCATCGGCTTGCGCCAGCCTTCGCGCAGGACCGCAGCCTGCTCGGGATCGACCGGCACGAACGGATTGATGCCGTTGATCTCGATCCGAGCGCGGTAACGAAGGCTGGCCATGGCCCTACAGGTAGCGCATTTCGGCCGCGCTGGGCTGCTCCCACCAGAGATTGTCGCGGCCATTGCCGTAGTTGATGGGCGCGGCAGCCAGTTCCTCAGGGTCGGCGTCCAGCGTGGCGACCTGGACCGACACGACCTCGCCGCCCAGCTGCTCGACATTAGCCTCGCCATAGACCCTCACGCCGCAGGTCGTGCAGAAGCGGTGGTCGCCGCTCATCGTCGCGAACTGATAGGCGCCCAACTTGTCTTCACCGGCCAATAGGCGGAAGGCGTCCGGCTTGATCAGCACGCCCCATGCGCGGGTCTTGGCGCAGATCGAGCAGTTGCAGCGGCTGGTGCCGGCCGCCAGGTCGATCTCGGCTTCGTAGCGAACGGCGCCGCAGTGGCAGCCGCCGGTATAGGTCTTCAGCATGGGTCGTCCCTCTCTCGAAAAGCGTTGTTGAACGCCGTTCTAGGGAGGGACTGCTGCCACCCTACTGTCAGTATCAGGCTGTGCGGCGCGAGCGCTCGACGATCCCGGCCACCGCGTGCGCCTGGGCCGCGACCTCGCCGACCACAATCAGCAGCGGCCCGTCGCCGGCCTCGGCGACACGCTCGGCAAGGGTCGCCAGGGTGGCTGGATAGAGCCGCGCATCAGCGCCGCCGGCTTTCTCCACCGCCACGGCGGGCGTATCGCCGGGACGCCCGGCTTCGATCATCCGTAGCGCCAGTTCCCCAGCCACGTCGCCGCCCATATAGACCGCCAGGGTCGCTTCGGGATCGGCCGCCGCGCTCCAGTCGCCCGACAGCGCGCCGGCCTCGAGCCGCGCGGTGGTGAACACCACGCGTCGCGCCTCGCCACGATGGGTCAGGGGGAAGCCGAACTGGGCGGCTGCGGCGCAGGCGGCGGTGACGCCAGGCACGACCTCGGTCTCGACGCCGAAGCCGTTCAGGAACGCGGCCTCCTCGCCCACCCGGCCGAAGATCGAGGGATCGCCGCCCTTCAGGCGCACGACCTTCAGACCCTTTCGCGCAAGGCGCAGCATCAGGCGGTTGATCTCGTCCTGCTTCATGCTGGGCTTGCCCGCTCGCTTGCCGGTCTGGATGCGTACGCAGCCGGGCGGCGCCAAGGCGACAGCCTCTTCCGAGCACAGGGCGTCGTAGAGCAGCGCTCCGGCGCTCTCGACCGCGCGGACGGCGCGGACGGTCATCAGGTCCACGGGACCAGGACCGGCGCCGACCAGCAGGACCTTGCCGAGCGTGTTCTCAACCGACATGGGCGGGCTCCTTAGGATTGGCGGCCAAGGCCTTGATCATACGAGTGATCTCGGGGCGACAGGACCCGCAGTTGGTCCCCGCGCCCGTCGCCTTACCGACCGCGTCTGGCGTCCGCGCCCCGGCGGCGATGGCGGCGTCGACGGCCTTGGCCCCGACCTTCAGGCAGGCGCAGACCATCGGCCCCTTGTCGGCCGCCGCGCCGGGCGGGCGGCCGAACAGCAGGGCCGAACGCGCCTCGGCGCTCAGGGCCTGCTCGCCGAACTGCTCGGCCAGCCAGTCGCGGGCCGGCAGGCGGCCGGTCGTGGTCATGAACAGGACCGCGACCAAACGGTCGCCGTCGATCCAGGCCTGGCGACGGGCGCCGGTGGCGGCGTCCTCATAGGTGACGAGTTCGCCGGCCAGGCCTCTGGACAAGACCTTGCGGAGGGCGTCGCGCTCAACAGCGTCGCCCCGGCCGGCGAACTCGTGCTGCTGGCAGGCGTCGTGGGGAATACGCCGCCAGACGAGGTCCGTCCCTGCCGGGGGAGCCAGAACGGACCGGGTGAGAAAGAAGCCCGTCCAGGTCTCGCGATAGGCGTTGATCCGGGCGGGGGTGTGCTTGAACTCCGGCTGGCCGGAGGTTGGATCGGTGTGCGACGCGACCAGGGCGTTGGCGCGACCCAGCGGCGCGAAGGCGTCGGTCCAGTGCATCGGCATGAACAGGTCGCCGCGCCGCTGGCGATCGGTGACCTTGGCGACGGCGACGGCCTCGGCCCGCGCGGTCGTCACCCGCGCCAGCGCGCCGTCGCGCAGGCCGCGCGCCTGGGCGTCCTCGGGGTGGATCTCGACATACGGCTCGGGCGCGTGGCGGCACAGGTCGGGCGCCAGGCCGGTACGGGTCATGGTGTGCCACTGGTCGCGGATGCGGCCAGTGTTCAGCGACATCGGGAACGCGCCGCTGGTCGCCTCGGCCGGACCGCGAGGCCGGGTCGGGACCATGCGGGCGCGGCCGTCCGGGGTTTGGAAACGACCATCAACGAACAAGCGCGGCGTGCCCTTGCCATCGGCCTTGACCGGCCACTGGATCGGGAGGAGTTCGCCATAAGCCTCTGGCGTCAAAGCCGAAAGACCGGATAGATTCAGCAAGCGATTTTCGTTCTCGTATGCCGTCAGACGCGCCCATTCGCGGAAGACGCCCGCGTTGCTGGCCCAGCCAAATCCGTCGAAACCCATGGCCGTGGCGACATCGGCCATGATCTTCCAGTCGGCTCGGGCCTGGCCCGGCGCCGGGAACAGCGCCCGCTGGCGCGAGATGCGGCGTTCGGAATTGGTGACCGTGCCGTCCTTCTCACCCCAGCCCAGGGCCGGCAGCTTGACGTCGGCGAAGGCGGTGGTGTCGGTCTCGACACAGTCGGAGACCACCACGAACGGACACTTGGCCAGGGCGTCGCGGATCGCGCCGCTGTCGGGCAGGCTGACGGCCGGATTGGTGGCCATCACCCAGATCGCCTTGATCCGGCCGTCACGGACGGCCTCGAACATCTCGATGGCCTTGAGGCCCGGCGCACGGACGGTATCAGGCGCGCCCCAGAAGCGGGCGACGCGATCGCGATCTTCGGGCGCGAAGTCCATGTGACCGGCCAGGGTGTTGGCCATGCCGCCCGTCTCACGCCCGCCCATGGCGTTGGGCTGGCCGGTAATCGAGAACGGACAGGCGCCCGGCTTGCCGATCCGGCCGGTGGCCAGGTGAGCGTTGATGATCGCCAGGCCCTTGGCCACGCCCTGGGCCGACTGGTTGGCGCCCATCGAGAACAGGCTGACCGTCCGCTCGTTCTCGGCGAACAGGTTGTAGAAGTCCTGCACCGCCTCGACCGGCACACCGCAGTCGGCGGCAATGGCGCTGACGGACTGGTCCATTTCCAGGAGCGCGGCGACCACCTGGTCGAAATTATTGACGTGGGCGGCGATGTAGTCGCGATCGATCGCGCCGCGCCGGATCAGGTCGGCCAGCAGGCCGCTCCACAGGCGCACGTCGCTCTGCGGCGCGATCGCCAGGTGCAAGTCCGCGCCCTCGGCGGTGTCGGTGCGGCGCGGGTCGATGACCACGTGCTTCTGGCCGCGCGCCTTGGCCGCCTCCATGCGACGGAACAGCACCGGGTGCGTCCAGGCGGCGTTGTGGCCGCTGAAGACGACGAGGTCGGCCAGCTCGAGGTCCTCGTAGCAGCCGGGCACCAGGTCGGCGCCGAACGCCTGCTTGTGGGCCGCCACGGCCGAGGCCATGCAGAGCCGGCTGTTGGTGTCGATGTTGCCCGAGCCGATGAAGCCCTTCATCAGCTTGTTGGCGACGTAGTAGTCCTCGGTCAGCAGCTGGCCCGAAACGTAGAAGGCGACGCTGTCACGGCCGTGGCGAGCGATGGTGTCCTTGAAGCGCTTGGCGACCAGGGCGGTGGCCTCGTTCCAGGACGCCGCCCTGCCATTGATCGTCGGCTCCAGCAGCCGCCCTTCCAGCCCGACCGTCGCGCCCAGGGCCGAGCCCTTGGAGCACAGCCGACCGAAATTGGCCGGGTGGACGGCGTCGCCGGCGATCGACACCGACCGTCCCTGCCCGACCGCGCCCGCGACCCCGCAGCCGACGCCGCAATACGCGCAGGTCGTCTTGATCGTGTTCAGGGCTGCGGAGCCGTCGGCCATGGGTCAGTCCGCCATGGCCGGCTGGGCCAGCAGGATGCGGCCGCCCTTGACCAGGACCGGCACAACCGGCGTGCAGCCCTTGCCGGCGTCAGCCCCGGTCGGATGACCGGTGGCCAGGTCGATGACCCAGCTGTGCAGCGGACAGGTCACGCCGTGGCCGTGGACGATGCCTTGGCTCAGCGGACCGTGCTTGTGCGGGCAGCGGTCGACCAGGGCGAAGACCTGGCCGTCGCCGGTGCGAAACACGGCGACGTCCCCTTGCGCCGTGGCCACCCGTCGCGCGCCGCGCTCGGGGATGTCGGTCACGGCGCCGACGTCGCGCCAATCTGGATCGATGTGAGCTTGCAGGGTCATTCGGCCGCCATCTCCAGGGGAAGGATCGCCATCGGCTTGAACTCGCCCGCCGCCACGCCGCCGGTGGCGCGCTCGGCCCACGGGTCGATCTGGGCGGTCTCCTGCGAGACCACGAAGCGGGCGAAGAGCGCCGCGCGGCTGTCCAGGTCGTCGACCGTGACGGTGCGGATCGTGTCGAGACCCACGCGGGCCATCCACTTGTAGATCCGCTCCAGGTACCAGCCGCCCTCGCGGTACATCTGCATGACCGCCGAGATGACCTGGATCGCCTCCTCCTCGGTCGGGACGCGGGTCAGCAGTTGCGTGCCCTGGATGTGCAGGCCGGCGGCGCCGCCGACATGGATCTCGTAGCCGCTGTCGACGCAGATCACGCCGATGTCCTTGCAGGTCGACTCCGCGCAGTTGCGGGGGCAGCCCGACACGGCCAGCTTGACCTTGGCCGGCGCCCACGAGCCCCACATGAACTTCTCGAGCTTGATCCCTAAGCCCGTGGAGTCCTGGGTGCCGAACCGGCACCAATCGCTGCCGACACAGGTCTTCACCGTGCGCAGGCCCTTGGCATAGGCGTGACCGCTGACCATGCCCGCCTTGTTCAGGTCGGCCCACACCGCCGGCAGGTCGTCCTTCTTAACGCCCAAGAGGTCGATGCGCTGACCGCCAGTCACCTTCACGGCCGGGATGTCGTACTTGTCGGCAACGTCGGCGATGGCCCGCAGCTCGTCGGGCGACGTCATGCCGCCCCACATGCGCGGCACGACCGAATAGGTGCCGTCCTTCTGGATATTGGCGTGGACCCGCTCGTTGATGTAGCGCGACTGGCTGTCGTCGGCGTACTCGCCCGGCCAGGCGCACAGCAGATAGTAGTTCAGGGCCGGACGGCACGAGGCGCAGCCGTCGGGCGTCGTCCATTCCATCGCCTGGAAGACGGCCGGCATCGACTTCAGGCCCTGCGCAACGATCGCCTCACGGACCTCGCCGTGCGGGTGAGAGGTGCACTTGCACATCGGCTTGGGACCGGTCTGGGCCTTGAAGCCGTCGCCCAGGGTCAGGCGGATGACCTGCTCGACCAACGGCGTGCACGAGCCGCACGAGGCCGAGGCCTTGGTCACCGCGCGGACGTCATCCAGCGTGGTCAGCCCCTGGGCCGTGATGGCGCCCGTGATCGCACCCTTGCAGACGCCGTTGCAGCCGCAGATCTCCTGCGTGTCGGGCATGGCCGCAACGGCAGCGCTAGGGTCCAGGCCAGACAGGCCCTCCGTGATCGCTTGCCCGAAGATCAGGGTCTCGCGGATCTCGGCCACGTCCGTGCCGGCCCGCATCAGGTCGAAGTACCAGCCGCCATCGGCCGCGTCGCCGAACAGCACCGCGCCGGCGACCTTGCCGTCCTCGATGACCACGCGCTTGTAGACGCCACGCGCGGCGTCACGGAACACGATGTCCTCGCAGCCGTCGCCCCCGGCGAATTTGCCCGCCGAGAAGACGTCGACGCCCGAGACCTTCAGGCGGGTCGACAGGACCGAACCCTGATAACCGCCCTCGCCGTCCGTCAGCTCCTCGGCCAAGGCCCGGCACATGTCCCAGATGGGCGCGACCAGGCCGTAGCAGTTGCCCCGGTGCTCGACGCACTCGCCGACCGAGAACACGGCCGGATCCGAGGTCCGCATAGCGTCGTCGACAACGATGCCGCGATTGACCTGCAGGCCCGAAGCCTTGGCCAGGGTCGCGTTCGGGCGGATGCCGACGGCCATGACCAGCAGGTCGCACGGCAGGACCCGGCCGTCCTTCAGTTTCAGGCCGGCGACCTTGCCGTCCTGGCCGACGATCTCCTCGGAGTGCGCGCCCAGCACCGTCTCAACGCCGCGTTCGGCCAGGGCCTCGCGCAGCAGGTAGCCAGCGCTTTCGTCCAGCTGGCGCTCCATCAGCACGTCCATCAGGTGGACGACGGTCGCGGCCATGCCGCGGCGGGCGAGGCCGTAGGCGGCTTCCAGGCCCAGCAGGCCGCCACCGATGACTACGGCGCGGGCGCCGGGCTTGCCGGAGACCTCGACCATGGCCTCGACGTCGTCCAGGTCGCGGAAGGTGACCACGCCCTTCAGGTCCGAACCCGGCAGCGGCAGGCGGAAGGGATCCGAGCCGGTGGCCAGGATCAGCTTGTCGTAGGCCACTTCAAGGCCGCCCTCGGCGACCACCTTGCGGCCGTCCAGGTCGACCGCCGTGACGGCGCGACCGGCATGCAGGGTGATGGCGTTGTCGCGGTACCAGGCCTCGTCGTTGATGACGATGTCGTCGAAGGTCTTCTCGCCCGCCAGAACCGGCGACAGCATGATGCGGTTGTAGTTCACCCGCGGCTCGGCGCCGAAGATGGTGACGTCGTAGCGGGCAGGATCGCGCTTGAGCACTTCCTCGACCGCCCGGCAGCCGGCCATGCCGTTGCCGATGACGACCAGACGTTGCTTGGTCATGGCTATCTCGTTGTTCAGAGGAAGGGGGATCAGACGCGGACGCTGGCGGCGTCGCCGTGCAGGGTCGGCCAGATAGCGCGCCAGCGGGCCTTGAGGCCGTACAGGGCGAAGAAGGCGAACAGCGCCAGCAGGGCGAAGCCGATGAAGCCGGACTGGTAGGAGCCGGTCATCTTCTTGGCCATGCCCAGGGTCGAGGCCAGGTAGAAGCCACCGATGCCGCCGGTCATGCCGATCAGGCCGGTCATGACGCCGATCTCCTTGCGAAACCGCTGCGGCGCCAGCTGGAACACCGCGCCATTGCCCGCGCCCAGGGCCAGCATCGAGAACATCAGCGCGGCCAGAGCGAACCAGGCGGTCGGCAGCTGGAAGCTGGCGGTGGCGAGGCCGAGAGCCGCCAGGACGTAGACGAAGCTCAGGGTGCGCACGCCGCCGAACTTGTCGGCCAGGGCTCCGCCCACCGGACGGATGAACGAGCCGGCGAAGACGCAGGCGGCGGTGAAGAAGCCGGCGATGACCGGATCCAGGCCGTACTCGCTGTTGAAGTACATGGTCAGGGACGAGGCCAGGCCGACGAAGCCGCCGAAGGTCACGCCGTAAAGCAGCATCAGCCACCAGGCGTCCGGAACTTTGAGGACGTCGAGATACTCCGACAGCTTCTTGGGCGCGGGCTGGTCGGGAGCGTCCTTGGCCAGCAGCATGTAGACGACGAAGGCGATGGCCAGCGGGACGGCGGCCAGGCCGATCACGGTCTGCCAGCCGAACGCCTTGGCCAGGGCCGGCGCGAACAGCGCGGCCAGAGCCGTGCCGGAATTGCCGGCGCCGGCGATGCCCAGGGCCAGGCCCTGGTGCTCGGCCGGATACCAGCGCGAGGCCAGCGGCAGGGCGACGGCGAACGAGGCCCCGGCCACACCCAGGATCACCCCCAGGGCCAACACCTGATGATAGTTGTGGATGCCGACCGCCCAGGCCAGCACCAGGCCCGTCAGCACGATCATCTGACCGATCATGCCGGTCTTCTTGGGACCGATGCGGTCGACCAGAACGCCGTTGACCAAGCGCAGCACCGCGCCGGCCAGGACCGGGATGGCGACCATCAGGCCCTTCTGCGCGGGATCCAGGTGGAAGTCCTTGGCGATGGCCACGCCTAGCGGGCCCAGGATGACCCAGACCATGAAGCTGAGGTCGAAGTACAGGAACGCTGCGAACAGGGTCGGCGTATGACCGGCCTTCAGGAAGTCGCGGGAGAGCATGACGGCCTCGGATGTTTGCGTGTCTGCGAGAGCGGAGCGTCTTCGCCCCGGGTGGCTGACCGCATCCGAGCGGTCCTCTGGCAGCCGCGAACGCCGTTGTTCGTTGGCCTGGAGCTATGAGAGACCCGCGATGGACCGGATGTCATCGCCTATGCCGCGCTGCGGCGCCGGCGAAGCACATGACGCACGATTGCTCAGCATTCGCGCACAAGCGGCGCCCAGGAAGCGTGCAGATCAGGCCGGAAGCGGGCTGGCGGGATCGGCCAGAGCCAGGGCTTCCACTAGGCCAAGCGACAGCGCCGCGTCGCGGTAGAGGTCGGGGCGATAGACCTGATCGACCAACACCTGCGAGTCGATCGCCGGGTCCAGCTGCCCCCAGCGAAGCATCTGCGCCAGGAACCACAGGCCATGCTCGCGGCGCGGCAAGCCCGCGGCGCCGCGGTGGAAAATGATCTCGCTTTCCAGGGCCCTCGCGACCGCGGCCGGCGGCGCGCCGACCCGATCTTCACGGGCCAGCAGGGCGATCAGCTCGTCGCGATTGGCGGGATCATCAGCCCAGGCAGCGCCTCGGATCACGGCTCGCAGACAGGCGAGCAGGTCGTCGGGGCGCCGTTCGGCGAAACTGGCGGTGACGCCCAGCACCTTGTCGGGGCCGCCCGGCCAGAACTGCGATGCGGTGATCAGCATCCGACCGACGCCCTCGGCTTCGGCGACGGCGTTCCAGGGCGCGCCGACACAGAAGCCGTCGACCTCGCCCGCCCGCATTCGCTCGACCATGCGCGGCGGCGGGATGACCACGATGCGCACGTCGCGGTCAGGATCGACCCCGCCCCGCGCCAGCCAGTCGCGCAGGAAAAAGTTGTGCATCGAGTGCGGGAAGACCACGGCGAAGGTCAGCAGCCCCCGCCCGCTGGCCCGGCGCGCCGCGACAAGCTCGGCCAAGGCGGCCGCGCCGCCGTCGGCGACCGCCCCGGCCAGCGCCGAGGAGACCGTGATGGCGCTGCCGTTCCGGTTCAAGGCCAGCGGCGCGAGAACCTCGCCCCCCGCCGCCAGGACCATCGGGGCCAGCATATGGGCGCCGTCCAGGGCGCCGACGGCGACTTTGTCGCGGATCGTCGCCCACGAGACTTCGCGCACCAGCTCGACGGCCAGCCCCTCTTCCTCGAAGAAGCCCAGCGCCTGGGCGGCGGCCAGCGGCGCGCAGTCGGTCAGGGGGATGAAGCCCAGCTTAAGCTCCGAAAGACCGCTCATGACGCATCGCCTTTCAGCACTCCGGCGAAAGCCAGGAGATCGGCGGCCACGGCGCCGATCGGCTTGCCCCGGTCCATGGCCAGCTTGCGCAGCAGGCGATAGGCGCCGTCCTCGTCCAGGCCGCGCTCCTTCATCAGGAGGCCCTTGGCCCGTTCGACGGTCTTGCGAGATTCCAGGTCGGCCTTGGCCTTGGCCAGGTCGCCGCGCAGCTGCTGCGTCAGGGCAAAGCGGCTCATGGCCACGTCCAGGATCGAACGTACGCGATTGGGCGCCAAGCCATCGACGACATAGGCCGCAACGCCGGCGCGCACGGCCTGTTCGGCCAAGCCCGGCTCCGAACGGTCGACGAACATGACGACCGGGCGCCCCTGGCCGGACTCCTTGAGACTGTCCAGCGTGTCGCGGTCCGGGCTCTCGGCGGCGATCACCACCACGTCGGGCGCGAAGGCCAGGACCTCGGCCTCGTCATAGACCGCCGAGCGGCGCACCTCGAGCGGCTGCACGCCTTCCAGCCCCTGGGCCACCAGGGCGGCGCGCGCGGTATCTGGATCTATGACGAGCACCCGCATCGGCTTGGTCCTAAGCGGCGGCGGCCGGCATGGGGGAACTTTCCCCCGCCACGAGGCCATGCGTCGAACTCTGCACAAGAAGCAGGCGGCGTCGGACATTCCTTGGGCGCCCAGGGTTGGCGGCGAGAACGTCCAAGACCGACAATCGACCTTGCGTTGTCATGTCCGAACGCGCCAGATCCCCGGCGCACAAGCGGAGTCCTTCGTTCATGACCCTGTACCTGCTCGCCCTTTTGATCGGCGTGATCGCCGGCCTTCGCGCCATGACCGCGCCGGCCGCAGTCGCCTGGGCTGCTCGCCTGGGCTGGCTGCCCCTGGTCGGATTTCCGCTGGCCTGGCTGGGCGGCTGGATCGCCGTGGGCGTGTTCAGCGTCCTGGCCCTGCTGGAACTGGTGGCCGACCAGCATCCCAAGACCCCCAGCCGCAAAGTTCCGCACCAGTTCGGCACGCGCATCCTGACCGGCGCCTTCAGCGGCGCGGCCCTGATGATGCCCAGCGGCCATTGGGTCCGCGGCGCGATCATCGGCGCGGTCGGTGCGGTGATCGGCACCCTGGGCGGCGCCGAAGTGCGTGGCCGCCTGGCCGCCAAGTTCGGCAAGGACGCCCCGGCCGCCCTCATCGAGGACGCCATCGCCGTCGGCGGCGCCCTGCTGATCGTGGCCCTGGCCCGATGAGCAGCCCGCGCGCGTTCGACGCCATCATCATCGGCGCGGGCCAGGCTGGTCCGTCCCTGGCCGGACGCCTGACCGCCGCCGGCCAGACCGTGGCGCTGATCGAGCGCAAGGACTTCGGCGGCACCTGCGTCAACACTGGCTGCATGCCGACCAAGACCCTAGTCGCCAGCGCCTATGCCGCCCACCTGAGCCGCCGCGCCGCCGATTACGGCGTCGTACTGGAAGGCCCGGTCGGCATCGACATGAGACGGGTCAAGGATCGCCAGCAGACCGTCGCCAAGAACGCGCGGGGCGGCGTCGAGAAGTGGCTGCGCGGCATGCCGGGGATCACGGTGATCCAGGGCCACGCGCGCTTCGAGAGCGCCGACACCGTCCGCGTCGGCGACGAGCTGCTGACCGCGCCCAAGATCTTCCTGAACGTCGGCGGCCGCGCCAACGTCCCGGACATGCCGGGCGTCGACGACATCACCTACCTGACTAATGTCGGCATGATGCAGCTGGATACGCTGCCCCAGCACCTGGTCATCGTCGGCGGCAGCTATATCGGGCTGGAGTTCGCCCAGATGTTCCGCCGCTTCGGCAGCCAGGTGACCGTGGTCGAGATGGGCCCGCGCCTGATCGGCCGCGAGGATCCCGAGGTCTCGGACGCGATCCGCGAGATCCTGGAGGCCGAGGGCGTCGCTTTCCGCCTGAACGCCGAGTGCATCAGCTTCGCCGCCCACGAGGACGGCGTCTGCGTCCATGTCACCTGCGAGGCCGGCGCGCCGCAGGTTACCGGCTCGCACGTGCTGCTGGCCGTGGGCCGCAAGCCCAACACCGACGACCTGGGCCTGGACAAGGCCGGGATCGCGACCGACAAGCGCGGCTACATCGTCGTTGACGACCAGCTGCGCACCAACGTCCCCGGCGTGTGGGCCATGGGCGATTGCAACGGCAAGGGCGCCTTCACCCACACGGCCTATAACGATTTCGAGATCATCGCCGCCAACCTGCTGGACGCTGATCCGCGCAAGGTCAGCGATCGCATCAGTTGCTACGGTCTGTTCGTCGATCCGCCGCTGGGCCGCGTGGGCATGACCGAGGCCGAGGCCCGCGCGACCGGCCGCATGCTGCTGATCGGCCAGCGCCCCATGACCCGCGTCGGCCGCGCCGTCGAGAAGGGCGAGACCCAAGGCTTCATGAAAGTGGTGGTCGACGCCGAGACGAAAGAGATCCTCGGCGCCGCCATCCTGGGCCTGAACGGCGACGAAGCCATCCACGGCATGATCGACCTGATGTACGCCAAGGCGCCTTACACGGTGATCTCGCGGGCGGTGCACATCCATCCGACGGTGTCCGAGCTGATCCCAACGATGCTGCAGGAGATGAAACCCGGTTAGGCGGCTCGGCGGGCGTATAGGAACTCGATCACCGCCGCCCGCGCATGGACGTAGGTCGGGTGCTCCGCCACGGCCAGACGATCACGCGGCCGGGCCAGCGCCACGTCCAGCACCTGGCCGACGCAGGCGCGCGGGCCGTTGGTCATCATCACGATGCGGTCCGACAGCAAGGTCGCCTCGTCCACGTCGTGGGTGATCATCAGCACCGTGTTGTTCAGCGCCGCGTGAATCTCCATGACGCTGTCCTGCAGGTGGGCGCGGGTCAAAGCGTCCAGGGCCCCGAACGGCTCGTCCAGCAGCAAAACCTTGGGCTCCATGGCCAACGCCCGGGCGATGCCGACCCGCTGCTTCATGCCGCCGGAGATCTCGGACGGTCGCTTGTCCAGAGCATGAGTCATCTTGACCAGCTCCAGATTGTGCAGCGTCCAGTCGCGGCGCTCGGCGGCGGACTTGGATCCGCCGAACACCTTGTCGACCGCCAGCGAGACGTTCTCGCGCACCGACAGCCACGGCAGCAGCGAGTGGTTCTGGAAGACGACGGCGCGGTCGGGGCCGGGCGCATTGACCTCCTGCCTGTCCAGGATCACCGCGCCGGTGGTGACGGGGGTGAGGCCCGCCACCACGTTCAGCAAGGTGGACTTGCCGCAGCCGGAGTGGCCGATGATCGAGACGAACTCGCCCCTCTCGACCTTGAGATCGACCCCGGTCAGCACTTCGGTGCGCGCCGCGCCCTTCTGGAAGGTGACGCCGACATTCTCGATGGAAAGATAGGCCTTGGCCATGGCGTGCGCTCCTAGCTGGCGGCGTTGCCGCGTGAGACGAAGTGGCCAACCAGGGCCACCAGGCGATCGAGGAAGAAGCCCGTCATGCCGACCCAGGCCAGGGCCACGATGATGTCGGCGATGCGCGAGGCGTTGTACTGGTCCCAGATGAAGAAGCCGATGCCGACGCCGCCCAGCAGCATTTCCGAGGCGACGATGGCCAGCCAGCTCATGCCGATGCCGATCCGCAGGCCCGTGAAGATGTAGGGCGTCGTCGCCGGCAGCAGGATCTTGAAGAAGTACTCGACCGGCGACAGACGCAGCACCTTGGCGACATTGACGTAGTCGCTGGGAATGTTTCGCACGCCGACGGCGGTGTTGATGATGATTGGCCAGATCGCGGTGATGAAGATCACGAACAGGGCCGAAGGCTGGGCCTGGTGGAAGGCGGCTAGCGAGATCGGCAACCAGGCCAGGGGCGGCACGGTGCGCAGGACCTGGAAGATCGGATCCAGCCCCCGGTGCGCCCACCGGTTGGAGCCGACGAAGACGCCCAGCAGGATCCCGAACACCGCCGAGATCGAGAAGCCGATGCCGACGCGCTTGAGACTGGTGAACACGTGCCAGGCCAGGCCCTTGTCGACCCCTCCATTGTCGTAGAACGGGTGCAGGATCAGGTCCTTGGACTCCAGCCACACCTGCTTGGGCGATGGCAGGCCGGCATAGGAGTCGCCGATGATCGCCTGCCACAGCGCCAGAGCGACCAGCAGGGTCAGCACCGGCGGGACCAGGACGCCCGCGGCGGTCTTGGCGCGGCGGCCCAGCTCCGGCAGCAGCGGCGGCTTCGACGGCGCCGGCGCTTTCAGGATCGCGACCGGCGTCGCGGGCGTGAACGAAGGCTTGGGAAAGGTCATGGCGCGCCCTCCCCTCAGACCAGCTTCTTGATCGGCTGGCTGGCCAGGTAGGCGCCCGGATTGGCCGGGTCGAACACCTTGCCGTCGAAGAAGCGCTCGACACCGCGGCTGTCGCTGGCGGGTCCGGCGTGGCCGATGGTCTTGGCCGCCGCGCGCCAGATGTCGGCGCGATTGACCTTGTCGACCAGGGCCTTGGTGTTGGTCTTCTGCGGCAGCACGCCCCAGCGGATGTCTTCGGTCAGGAACCACAGGTCGTGGGACTTGAACGGGAAGCTGGCGTTGTCGGCCCAGAACTTCATCCGGTGCGGCGAGTTTTTCAGGCTGCGGCCGTCGCCATAGTCCACCGTCCCCTGCAGGCGCGGCAGGATATCGCCCATCGGCACGTTGATGTACTGGCGGCCCGAGACGATCGAGCACATGGCCGGCAGGTTCGAGGCCTTGTCGCACCACAGCTGCGCCTCCTGGACGGCGGCGGTGATCGCTTGGGCGGCGCGGGGATACTTGTCGACCCAGGCCGCGCGCATGCCCAGCGCCTTTTCCGGGTGGTTCATCCAGAGCTCGGACGTCAGGCAGGCGGTGTAGCCGACACGCTGATTGACCAGCTGGCCGTTCCAAGGTTCGCCCACGCAGAAGGCGTCCTGGGTGCCGGCCTTCATGTTGGCCACCATCTGCGGCGGCGGGATCACGATCGTGGCGACGTCTACGTCCGGATTGATCCCGCCGGCCGCCAGCCAGTAGCGGACCCACAGGTCGTGGGTGCCGCCCCGGAAGGTCATGGCCACCTTGGCGATATTGCCGGCCGCCTTCAGCTGCTGGAACTTGGCCTTCGCCCCGGCGCTGTTCAGCCCGACCTTCACGGCTTTCAGGTCGTTGCCGACCGAGATGCCCTGCCCGTTCGTGTTCAGACGGGCCAGGATGTACATCGGCGTCGGCACGCCGTTGGTCACCGCGCCGGTGGTCATCAGATAGGGCATCGGCGACAGGATGTGCGCGCCGTCGATGCCGCCGCGCTCCGAACCCAGCACCAGGTTGTCGCGAGTGGCGGCCCACGAGGCCTGCTTGACCACCTCGACATCAGGCAGGCCGTGTTTGGCGAACAGGCCACGCTCCTTGGCGATGATCAGCGGCGAGCTGTCGGTCAGGGCGATGAAGCCCAAGCGCGCCTTGGCGATCTCGGGTCCCGCGCCGGCGGCGTGGGCGCCGGCCGGGAACGCAGCCTTGGCGGCGGCGACCGTGGCGGCCGCGCCCATCAGGGCGTGGCGACGGGTCAGGCCGGACGAGGTTTTGTCGGTCTTGCTCATGGTCATGCGTCCTGAAGGGCTAGAATTTGTATTCAAGGGAGAGCCAGGTCTTGGTCCGCGAAGCCGGCGGCGTGGCCGTGCCCACAGGCACGGTCCTCTCGCGCTGGAAGTCGGCGTACTTGACCAGCAAGGTGAGCTTGGGCGTGATCGCGGCGGTAAACTGGACGTCCCACTCGTGGCCCAGGTCCGCGCCGGTCCTCTGGTCGTCGAAGTCGTGGTAGCGGACAATCAGATCGGTGTTGAAGAAGTAGGTCGCCTTGAAGCGCGGCTTGACATTCACGCCCAGGTTCCGGTCCTCGATCCCATCGACGAAGCTTTTGTTGCCGCCCGGCGAGACGAAGGCGTCCGACCAGCCGTTGAAGGCGTGGACCGTGGCCAGGGGTGTGGTGAAACCGCGCGTCCCGTCACCCTCCAGGCTCTCGTAGGCGATCCTGGCGGTGTAGATGTCGAAGGTCGCGGCCAGGTCGCCGCTGACATAGTCGAGGTCGAAGTTCGCCGTGTTGTGGCGATAGTCCGACTGCCTGGCGAAGGTGGCGTTATAAGCCAGCTGGTACAGGCCCAGCCACGCCTTGCCCGAGGCCTTGGCGCCCCTGGTGATTGACGAGTTCGCGGCCGAGTTACCGAAGTCCAGAGCGTAGACAAAGCCTTGCAGGCGCAGCGCCTCGGCCGGCGACCATGTGGCGTTGAATAGATGGCTGTCGCTGTCCCAGTCTCGCAGCTCGCCCAGGATACGGTTGATGTGGGTCACATAGGCGTAGGTCGCCTTGAACCGGCCCAGGGCCACGTCGGCGCGGACCGCGTCGAAGGTCTGCTCGTCCTGGCGCCAAGCAACACCGCCGACGAAGCGCTGGTCATCAATGTTGATACGCTGCCGGCCGGCCGTGACCTGCAAGGCCGCGCTGGGCGTCCAGGTCAGCTGGGCGCGGTTCAGCTCGGTCACGTCCGGATCGTTGATGATCGGATAGCGCGACTTGTCGGCTCCATTTAGCGGCGGGGTCGCGGCGCCTGGCACATTGACGGCGTAGTGCTCATTGCCGACCTGGCGGACATCCTCGAACTCGACCAGGCCCTTCAACCCGTTCCACTCGGCCGTCTCCCAGCCAAGACGGGTGCGGACCGTGAAGGCGTCACCTTTGTCCAGCAAGGTCGCGGTGTGGGTCTGGTCGACGGCCTCGTAGCGGCCGCGGACCTCGAAGATCAGCTTGCCGGCCCCGATCTGGTCGCTGATCGTCGGCGGCGGCGCGGGTGGCGGCGGCGGTTCGGGCGCCGGCTCCTCGATGGGCGCTGGCGTCGGATCCGGTGCGGCCTGCGCCAAGGCGGCCGTGCTCCAGGCAAGCGTGCTCAGTGCCGCACCGCAGTGCAGCATAAATCGTCCGGGTTTCATGCCTTCATCCCCTAAGGCCAAAACAAAAAAACGCCCGGCGAGACCACGCGCAGTGGTCTCTCCGGACGTCGTTGTCCAAGCTTGCCAGACGGCTACATCGCCGCCGGCGGCCCTTACAGGCCAACGGGAAACGCCGTTGTTTCCCGTGTCGTGATCAGGAGGCGGCCAACCCGTCCGGCCGGCAATCGCAAAACCGCGTTCTCGGTCCTCGCGCGCCCCGAAAGACGTCGTTTTGCACAGCAGCAAAGCAGGCCTGAACAGCTGCCTGCTCGCAATTGTCGCGTTTCAACCGTCCGACCCCGGCGAAACACCGAACTCCGGCGGCGCCAGATTTTCAGATTTTGGCCGCCCCGCCTTTAGACGAAATAGATCCTGTTACGGTTGCGATAGCCGACAGCGCCCCCAGATAGCTGCGCAGACGCCGACGGAGGGTCGGCGCCCGTTTTCTACGGATACCCTCATGACCAACCTGTTCGACCCGCTGCGCGTCGGCGACCTGAACCTCCCCAACCGCGTCGTCATGGCGCCGCTGACCCGCCTGCGGGCCGGTTCGACCAATACCCCCAACGCCCTGATGGCCGAATACTACGGCCAGCGCGCCTCGGCGGGCCTGCTGATCACCGAGGGCGTACCTGTCACCCCGCAAGGCATCGGCTATGCCGGCGTGCCCGGCATCTGGTCGAAGGATCAGGTCGAGGCCTGGAAACAAGTGACCAAGGCCGTGCATGACAAGGGCGGCCGCATCTTCATGCAGATCTGGCACGTCGGCCGGATCTCCGATCCCGAGCACCTGAACGGTGAGCTGCCGGTCGGCCCCAGCGCCATCGCCGCCAAGGGTCACGTCAGCCTGCTGCGCCCCGAGCGCCCCTATCCGACCCCGCGCGCCCTGACGACCGAGGAAGTCGCCGGCGTGGTCGAGGCCTTCCGCCAAGGCGCCCAGAACGCCAAGGACGCTGGCTTCGACGGCGTGCAGATCCACGGCGCCAATGGCTACCTGCTCGACCAGTTCCTGCAGGACGGCTCCAACCAGCGCACCGACCAATATGGCGGCCCGATCGAAAACCGCGCCCGTCTGCTGCTGGAAGTCACCGACGCCGTGGTCTCGGTGTTCGGCGCCGGCCGCGTCGGCGTGCACCTCGCGCCGCGCGCCGACAGTCACGGCATTAGCGACAGCGACCTGCCGGCCACCTTCGGCTACGTCGCCAAGGCCCTGGGCGAGCGCAAGATCGCCTTCATCTCAACCCGCGAGCATGAAGCCGCCGACAGCCTGGGTCCGGCGCTGAAGGCCGCCTTCGGGGGCGTCTTTTTCGCCAACGAGAAGTTCGACCTGGCCACCGCCAACGCCGCCATCGACGCCGGCAAGGCCGACGCGGTAATGTTCGGCAAGGCCTATATCGCCAACCCGGACCTGGTGGAGCGTCTGCAAAAGAACGCCCCGCTGAACGCGCCGGTCCCGGCGACCTTCTACGCCCCCGGCGCCGAAGGCTACACCGACTACCCCACGCTGGAGCAGGTGGCGGAAGTCGCCTAGCGCAGCCTCGACCGGGGCGTCGGGTCCAGGCGCAGAACCTGGGCCGGACGCTCCTGGGCGTCCATGAGATCGGGATCGGCCTCGAGCCAAGCACGATCCTCAGCTTTCGAGAACCACACGAGCACCTTCTCGTGCTGCCGCACCGGCAAGCGCGGGAAGGTGTTTTCGCTTGTTTCGGGTACGTAGACGCCCAGCGTCGAAGCGCCCGCAGCCGACGCACGCTCGGCGAACAGTTGGCCAAAGCCCTCGGCCGGATCCTTCCAGAGATAGAAGATGGTCGCCACGACCGGGCTCGCCGGCTCCGCCTCCCGACGCTCCGTATCGGCAAAGGCCAGCTCGGGCGTCAGGGGCTTCAGCAGCAGGACGTTGTCGTTGTCCAACAGCAGCGGATTGGCCTCGTCGCGGTGCGCCTGCCAGACCGGGCCGAAATAGAAGGCGTTCAGCCCCTGCTCGCGCGCCTGCATGTCCGCGAAGTCGCGGATCCAGGTGAAGCGGTCCGGGTCGTCCCGATCGCGGAACTGACCGACCAGGCGCATGCCCAATTCTTCCTGGCTCTCGACGAACCAGCGCTCGAAGACGTCGATCATCTGATCCCGGCGGCCGGGGACGATCTTGTACTGGCGGAGTTCGAGGACGCTGTTCATGAGCCTGCTTAGAGCAGGCCCATGACCCGATCCTGTCAGCAGGCCTCGATCAGTCCCTCGGCGACATAGGCCTGCGCCACCGCTTCGGCGACCTTGATGCCGTCCACGGCGGCCGAGAGGATGCCGCCGGCATAGCCCGCGCCCTCGCCGGCCGGGAACAGGCCTGCGGTGTTGAGGCTCTGGAAGTCCTTGCCGCGCGTGATGCGGATCGGCGAGGACGTACGCGTCTCGACACCGGTCAGGATGACGTCCGGATGGTCGTAGCCGGCGATCTGGCGGCCGAAGACCGGCAGCGCCTCGCGCATGGCCGCGATCACGAAGTCCGGCAGGCACGCCGACAGGTCCGTAAGGGTCACGCCTGGCTTGTAAGAGGGCTGCACTTCGCCGAACTCGGTCGACGGCTGGCCGGCCATGAAGTCGCCGACCTTCTGGCCCGGCGCCTTGTAGCTGGAGCCGCCCGCCACATAAGCCAGGCTCTCCCACTTGCGCTGAAACTCGATGCCGGCCAGCGGATGGCCGGGATAGTCGCGCTCAGGATCGATGCCGACCACGAAGCCGGAGTTGGCGTTCCGCTCATTGCGCGAATACTGGCTCATGCCGTTGGTCACGACGCGGCCCGGCTCGGACGTCGCCGCCACCACCGTGCCGCCCGGGCACATGCAGAAGCTATAGACCGTGCGGCCGTTGGCGCAGTGATGCGACAGGCTGTAGTCGGCCGCGCCCAGGTCCGGATGACCGGCGCAGTCGCCAAAGCGCGCCTTGTCCATCCACGACTGCGGATGCTCGATCCGCACGCCGATCGAGAACGGCTTGGCCTCGATGTGGACGCCGCGATCGTACAGCGTCTGGAAGGTGTCGCGAGCGCTGTGGCCCAGGGCCATGACCACATGGGAGGTCGGCACGTAGCCCTGTCCGGCGATGTGCAGGCCCTTCAGCCGGCGCGAACCATCGGCGGCGACCTCGATATCGAAGTCCTCGACCTTGTGCTGCCAGCGGTATTCGCCGCCTAGGCTCTCGATCAGCGCCCGCATCTGCTCGACCATGTGCACCAGGCGGAAGGTGCCGATGTGCGGGTGGGCCTCAGTCAGGATCTCTTCAGGCGCGCCGGCCGCGACGAACTCCTCCAGTACCTTGCGGCCCAGGAAGCGTGGATCCTTGATCTGGCTGTAGAGCTTGCCGTCCGAGAAGGTCCCCGCCCCGCCCTCGCCGAACTGGACGTTGGACTCCGGGTTCAGCTCGCTCTTGCGCCACAGGCCCCAGGTGTCCTTGGTCCGCTCGCGCACGATCTTGCCGCGATCGACGATGATCGGCTTCAAGCCCATCTGGGCCAGGATCAGGCCGGCGAACAGGCCGCAGGGGCCGGCGCCGATGACCACCGGACGCGGGCCGTCGAAGCCCTCCGGCGCCTTGGCCACGAAGCGGTAGTCGGTGTCAGGCCGGACGCGGACATGGTGGTCGCCCTTGAAGCGCTCCAGGACGGCGGCCTCGTCGCGCAGCTCCACGTCCACCGAATAGACCATCAGGATCGCCGCCTTGCGGCGCGCGTCATGGGCGCGGCGAGCGACGACGTGGCTCAGCAGATCGTCGGGCGCGATCCCGAGACGCTCGACAATGGCCGGCGCCATGGCCTCCGGCGCGTGGCCGAGCGGCAGCTTCAGTTCCGAAATACGCAGCATGGCGCGCGTCTTAGCCGGAACCGCGCCCGCGCGCCATCCGGGCGAGAGGTCGCGGTGTCGCCTTTACCTCCCGCGTAATCGCGCGACCTCACGCAAGCCGGCATCAAGAGCTGGCCTGGAGACGCCAGGCGCTTCCACAACGGAGACCCGCCATGACCGACGCCGCCCAGATCGCTCAGCTTTATATCGACAGCTGGAACGAGACCGACGCCGATCGTCGCGCCGGCCTGCTGGCCGCGCTCTGGACCGAGAACGCCCGCTACGTCGACCCGATGATGGCCGGCGAAGGCCGCGCCCAGATCGACGCCCTGATCGCCGGCGTCCACCAGCAGTTCCCCGGCTTCCGCTTCGCCCTGTCGGGCAAGCCCGACGGCTATGGCGACAAGGTCCGCTTCTCGTGGACCCTGGGTCCGGACGGCCAGAGCCTGGTCGAGGGTACGGACTTTGGCGTCGTCGAGAATGGCCGCCTGAGCGTCGTCACCGGCTTCCTCGACAAGGTCCCGGCCTAGGCCTTGGGATAGCCGCCGACTTCGGCTTCGTCGTCGATCACCTTGCCCGTCCCGGTCTTCACCTCGCGGATGATCCGGCGGTCGACGGCGTCGCGGTCCCAGGGCCGGGCGCCGGCATTGGCCAGCACATAGGCCTCGACCTGGCTGGAGGGCATCAGCTTCAGCCCCTCCGGCCAGAATGGCGGCTTGGTCAGGTGCTTGATCTTGGGGAACGGATCGGTGTTGAGGATCCGCACCGGCGGCATCTCGGTCCCGTCGGCATAGTGGGCCGGGTTGTCGAAGGCGTAGAGCTCCAGATCGCCCTGCCCCTCGACAATCAGGAATGGCAGGTCCGGCCGGGTCGAGGCTCCGCCCTTCACGACATTGCCGGCGATCGCGAGCTGGCCCACGCGCCACTGGTGGCCGACCCACTCGCTGGCGTTCAGGGCGTAGTGCATGCAGCGCGTGCCGGGGTCGTAGATGAAATTGTTGACCGTCACCGCCTCGACCCCGCCCTTGAACAGCTGGTTGCGCTCGCGGTTGTGGGCATACAGGTTGCGGGTAATCAGCACGTCATAGGCATTGTCGTGGATCAGGCTGCCCTTGGAGTGCTCGCCCTTGACGTGGCTGGCGTTCGACAGCCCCTCGGCGACAATGTTGTTGCTGAAGGTGATGCGGTGCGAGGTCCCGTCACGCCACTTGGCCGGGTCCTCGCCGCCGGTGAAGCGCGGCCCCGAGGCCGACAGGTTCTCGTCGGTGGCCCAGCTGGTCGAGCAGTGGTCGACGATGACGTCGTAGGCCTTCCAGCAGGTGATGCCGTCGACCTCCCAGCCGCTTTTGCTGGGCTCGCCGTCGCGGCCCGCGCGGACGCGGATGTGGCGGACGATGACGTCGTGGCTCTCGATGGCCAGACTGCCCTTGATCAGGGTGATGCCCGGCGACGGCGCGGTCTCGCCGGCGATGGTCAGGAAGGGCTCGGTGACCTTGATGCTGTGACGGGCCAGGTCGATCACGCCGCCGACGTCGAAGACGATCGTGCGTGGTCCCTTGGCGGCGATGGCTTCCCGCAACGAGCCGGGACCGCCGCCGGCCAGGGTCTTGACCCGGATGACCTTGCCGCCGTCACCGCCGGGCGTCTTGCCGGCCCAGCCCAGGCGCTCGAACGGCGCCTTGCGCGGCGCGGCCATGACGAGGCCGGGCGTCGCCGCCAGGGCGGCGGCCAGCAGCGTGTCGCGTCGGGTGATCATCGTAACCCCTCCCTCTTTTCTTGTTTTTAGGCGCCGGTCGCCAGCCAGCTCACCGCATTGGCCAGCCAGCGCTGTTGCAGCGGCTTGACCATGTCCGGCAGCCGGTGGACCAGCACCCGCGCCTTGTCCTTGCGGACCGTGAAGCTGGCCGCGCCATTCTTGCGGTCGTGGTCGCGGCTATAGGCGGCGATGACCTCGATACCGTCGCCGTCAATCACCAGACCGTTCGAAGGCTGGCCCTCGACCTGATGCAGCACGCTCATGGCCATGTCGGCCGGCAGGCCGGCGAAGGTCGAGTGCGCCCGAACATAGTTCCAGTTGCCCATCCACGGCGCGCGCAGGCCGCCGACCTGGCCGGCATAGCTGAACAGACCCAGACCGGAGAGCTGCTCGGCGACGCCGTCGGCCAGGCCGTCTTCCTGGACCATGGCCAACAGCGGCGTGCCGGCCTTGGCGGCGGCCAGCACCTCGGGCGGCAGCTCGCCCAGCACGACGACCGGCTTCTCCCCCTTCTTGGGTTGGGCCTCCAGACCGGTCTGCTCGCCCACCTGGCGGCGGATGATCTCGTCGGTCTTCAGGCCGGAGGCGACGATGCCTGCGTAACGCACGCCCGGCTTGAAGTCCTCGACCACGACGTTGGGCGACGCGGTTAGCTGCTCGCGCAAACTCTTGGCGATGCCCGAGACGCCCAGCTTGATAGGCTTGGCGGGCTTGGCCGCAGCGGCCGTCACCCAGACCTCGCGATCGGAGACAACGTCGCCGAACGCCACGCGCAGAGTGTTCAGGCCCGGACGGGTCAGGGCCGGCGTGCGGAAGCTCTCGGCCAGCAGATAACTCAGCTGGTCCGACGTCTGAGCCGGGACCGGCCAGCGGCTCAGCTCCTGGACCGCCCCGCCCTCGCCCACCAGGCTCAGCACGACCTCGCCGGTCGCGGCCTGGCCGCTGTCGTTGAAGAACCAGATGTCCAGCTCGGCGGTCTCGCCGGCCGCATAGGCCAGGGCGCGCGGCTTGGCGATCGCCATCACCGGCCGCAGGGCTTGGCTCATCAGGGTCGGATCGGCCTTGAAGCCACGCAAAGCGTCGACGATGCCCGAGTGGTTCTCGATCGAGGTGGTCTCCCAGCCCGAGATCGCCGCCACGTCGACGGTCTCGCCCAGGCGGATGTTCTCAAGATAGTTGCGCCAGCTCTCATAGACCTTGCGGCCGACTGACAGCCACAGCTTCTCGGACGTCGGGAAGGCCTGTTTGAAGCCCCAGCGCTCGATATAGCTGTTGGTGGCCGCGACGATGTCCTTGTGGTCCTGCAGGTCGTAGCTCTTGCCGCCCTTGGCCAGGATTTCGACCACCATGGCCTCGTGGTTGTCGGCCGTGGCGCACCCCTGCATCTCGCCGAACTCGACGATGAAGGGCTTGCCCTTCTGCATGTGGATGTAGTCATCCTTGGACTTGTAGAAGCGGTCGTACCACTGGTCGCCCGCGCCCTGGTGCTCGACCCACCAGCCGCCCCATTGCTCGACGTCTGAGCGGTAGTAGTGGTCGTTGTACGGCAGGTACATGGCCTGGGCGGCGCCGCGCTTGACGAAGCCGTCGTTCAGGATGACCGCCCGGCTGGGATCCAGGTCGTGCATGGCCTTCAGAACGATCTGCACGTCCGGATTGGCCAGGTTCGCGCCGATCTCGTTCTGCAGGGTGTACTGCACCAGCGACGGCCGCGAGCGGAACGTCCGGACCATGGTCTTGCACTTCTCGAGCAGGAAATCGCGGCTGAACGTGTCGGCGTCCGACAGCTTCTCGCCGGGCTTGAGGTCGCGGCCGATGGCGTGGCGACCGCCGCCGGGCTCCATGACCCGCAGCAGGCCCATCTCGTCCATCGCGTCGAACACCTCGGGCTTGCCGACATTGCGATGGAAGTGCAGCGCGTTCAGGCCCAGGGCGTGGGCCGAGGTCACCTCGCGCTTGGCCAGTTCCGGCGTCGGCCACAGGCCGTTGAAACCCCAATAGCCCCACGAGATCGCCGAATAGAGCCGCACGCGGCGGCCGTTCAGGCGCAGCAGCGCGTCGGTCCCGACGCCGTCGACGCCAAACCAGCGGAAGCCGAAGCGCACCTCGCGCGTATCGACCACGCCCTTGGCCTCGGTCCAGCGGAAGCGCAGGCGGTGCAGGACGGGGGTCTTCAGGTCCCAGATCTGCGCGCCGGGCGCGGCGACCGTGAAGCGGATCCGCACGCGTTTGTCGTCCAGCGCTTTGACAGCCTCGACGCTGGCCGTGGCGGCGACCGGCGCGCCCTTGTCGTCGGTGAGTTCGACGGCGGCCTTGCTCTTCAGCTTGTCGAGGCCGCCCTTGGGCAGCGGTTTGTCGAGCACGACCTCCATGAAGCCGGTGACCTGCCGCGCGTTCGGCGTGTTCAGCACCCAGGCGTCGTCGATCCGCGCCGCGCGCGGGTGGACGCTCAAGGTCATGCCGCGATCCAGGCCGCCAAAGCCGTGCGAGGCGAAGAACTTCAGCTTGCCCCACATCATGGTGGTGGAGTCGCGCCAGTCGAACCGGCCGCCCGGATTGGTGATGCGGATCGACAGGCGGTTGGCCTCGCCGGGCTTCATGGCCTCGGAGAGATCGCAATGGATCGGCAGCTCCGACATGATCGAGTAGCCGACAAGCTGCTCGTTCAGGAACACCTCGGCCCGCATGCGCGCGCCGCGGATGTTCAACATCACGCGCTGACCCTTGGCCGAGGCCGGGATGTCGATGGCCCGGCTCCACCACGACACGCCCTTGTAGGCGCCGTAGCGCGGCACGTCGTCGTCCTCGGCGTAGCGGTACTCGTCCGCGCCATAGGGCCGCGTGCCGAACGCGCCCCAGAAGTGCTGCTCGACCGTGGTTGGCAGAGTGACGCTAATCGCCTCGCCCGAGGCCAACGCGTCCCAGCCGCCAGTCGGCGGGTTCACCGGCAGCTTGGCCAGCTCGAACGTCCCCGGCAGGTGGATGACGTCGTCCTTCCAGGCCGCGCCCTGGTCGATCCAGAGCCGCCAGCCGTCGTCCGGGATAGCCAAGGACGGCTCGGCGGCAAAGCCGGTGGTCGGGGTCAGGCCCGTGGCGGCGGCGACGCCCAGGCTGGTGGTCAGGAAGCTGCGGCGGTCGAGACGCATGGGATACTCGTTGCTCAGGGGTTCCAGCCGTCCGGGCCGGCCAGGAATTTGCGACGATCCCAGGCCTTGGCCTGGTCGTCGGTCAGCTGATGGGTGCGCGGCTCGCGGGTCTTGGGGCTCGCCCCCGGACCGGTCGAGGCGTACTCGGCGAAATAGGCGGTGTTCAGGGTGTCGGTCTTGCCCGGCGTCCACTCGCGCCAGCCGGCGGGGTCCAGCGGGGCCTTGATGCGCGAGCGCATGAAGATCACCGTGGCCAGCGGCCGCCAGGCGCGGCCGAAGAAGATGCCCTGGGCGTCCTTGTCGGCGGTGATCAGGGTGCGGTCGAAGACATAGGCGCTGTCCTGATCGGGCCGCACCTTGCTCTGGGCCGTGATCATCACGCTCTGGTGGGCGATGCCGTGGATGTGGCAGCGGTCGAAGAAGGCCTTGGCGTCGCCGAAGATGAAGTCGACGTGGCCCTCGATGTAGCAGTCCTTGAAGTACTGCCGGCTGGGCTTGTCCTTCTTGGAGGCGGCGTACAGCGTGTCCTGCGCGCCCAGCAGGCGCACCTTCTCCAGCACCGCACGGTCGGCGGTGATCGCCAGGGCCACCGCCTGCGAGGGCTGCGGATCCTTCAGATGATAGTCGTTCTGGATCGTCAGGTTCTTGGCTTTGAAGCCGTCGCCCGTGACGTTCATCGTGAACGACTTGAAGGTGCCGCCGGCGTTGCGGGCGCCGTCGCTCCAGACGATGACCACGTCCTGGGGCTTGGCGCCCTTGCCCACCAGGCGGACGTTCGGCTTGGCGATCGTCACCTTCTCCCGGTACTCGCCCGGTTGCAGCTCGATCGTGCCGCCGTCGGCCGGCAGAGCTTCCACGGCGGCGGTCAGGGTCTTGTAAGCGGCCTTGGGACCGACCCGCAGGGTCTCGGCGGAAGCGATATGGCTCAGCGCCATCGCCAGCAGCAGGCCCAGGAACAGGCGCTTGCCGATCATGCGCGCACCAGGGCGCCATTGCGCACCACCAGGCGTGCGGTCTGACCCTTCTTCAACGCCACCTTCAGCGTCGAGCCGGCATGGACCACCGTATGCTCGCCTTCGGCCTTGGCCGTCAGCACCGCTTCGGAAAGCCTGCCGCCCGCCCAACGGACATCGACACCAACCGCACCGCGCGCCCGCAAGCCGGTGATGTGTCCCGTTGGCCAGGCCGACGGCAGGGCCGGCAGCAGGTAGATGCGGGCGTTGCGGCTCTGCAGGATCATCTCGGTCATGCCCGAAGTTCCGCCGAAATTGCCGTCGATCTGGAACGGCGGGTGGGCGTCGAACATGTTCGGATAGGTGCGCTCGGGACCCAGCAACAGCTTCAGGATGCCGTGAGCGTGATCCCCGTCGCCCAGGCGCGACCACAGGTTCAGACGCCAGGCGATGGCCCAGCCGGTCGAGAGGTCGCCGCGCGTGACCAGGGTGGTCTTGGCCGCCGCCGCCAGCTTGGGCGTGGTGTCGATCGAGATCTGGTCCGACGGGAACAGGCCGTACAGGTGCGAGACGTGACGGTGATGGATGTCCGAAGCGTCGGCGTCCCAGTCCTCCTGCCACTCCTGCAACTGGCCGTCCTTGCCGATCTTGTACGGGGCCAGCTTGTCGCGCGCCGTCTTCAGTTCGGCGACGAAGTCTTCGTCGCCGCCCAGGATGGCCTCGGCCTTCAGGCAGTTCTCGAACAGGTCGCGAACGATCGCTTGGTCCATGGTAGGGCCGGCGACGATGGACGAGCCGTAGCCGTGGTTGTTTTCCGGCGAGATCGACGGATTGGTGACCAGCACGCCGAACTTGGGATCGACCACCAGGGTGTCGAGGAAGAAGCGCGCCGAGCCCTTCATCAGCGGATAGACCCGCTCCAGATAGGCCTGGTCGCGACCATAGTCGTAGTGGTCCCAGACGTGCTTGCACAGCCACGCGCCGCCGGTCGGCCAAACGCCGAACTTGGCGCCGTCGATCGGCGCCGTCGCCCGCCACAGGTCGGTATTGTGGTGCGTGACCCAGCCGCGCGCGCCGTACATGGCCTTGGCCATCCGCGCGCCGGTCTCGGAGATGTCCTTCACAAGCGCGATCAACGGCTCGACCAGCTCGGGCAGGCTGGTCGGCTCGGCCGGCCAGTAGTTCATCTCGGTGTTGATGTTGATCGTGTACTTGCCGCCCCAAGGCGCGAACGTCTTGTCGTTCCAAACGCCCTGCAGGTTGGCCGGCTGGCTGCCTGGACGCGAGCAGGCGATCAGCAGGTAGCGGCCGTACTGATAGTAAAGCGCCGCCAGGGACGGGTCGTCGGTAGTCGGCGACTGCTTGATGCGCTCGTCGGTCGGCAGCAGGTCGGCGCGGGTGCGGCCGAAGTCGACGCTGACACGGCGAAACAGCCCCCGGTGATCGGCCTGGTGCTCGGCCAGCAGCTCGGTCCACGGCTTGGTCGCCAGCTTGGCGAGCTTCGCCTTGTTCAGCGCCGTCGGATCGCCGGAAACGTCGTCGTAGCGCTTGTAGCTGGTCGCCGCCGTGATCAGCAGCAATACCTCGTCGGCGCCCTTCACCGACAACACGCCACTCTGCCCGCTGACCTTGCCGCCCTTGGCGCGGACGTCGATGCGGCACTCGAACTTCAGCTTGGCGTCGATGCCTTGCGAGGGTTCGTTGGCGCCCGCCAGGACCAGATGGTTTCCCTCGACCGACGAGACCGGCTTGGACTTCAGCGGGCTGGCGAAGGTCAGGTCGACGCTGATCGCGCCCTTCTTGCTAGCGGTCAGGCGCACGGCGATCACGCCGTCCGGCGCACTGCCGATTACCTCGCGCAGATACCGCACGCCGCCGGCCGTGAAGCTGGTGGCGGCCAGAGCGCCGTCGATGTCGAGGTCGCGGACATAGTCAGCGCCGGCCTCGCCCAGGCCCGGGAAGTCCAGCTTCAGGTCGCCGATCGTCTGGTACGACATCTGGCGCTTGGGCGAGCCCATGAACTTGGCGTCGGCCAGTTCGGTGGCCTTGGCGTACTCACCCGCATTGATGAGACGGCGGATCTCCGGGAGCGCGCCGTTAGCTTCCGGATTGATCGGCTCGTACGGGCCGCCGGCCCACAGGGTGTCCTCGTTCAGCTGCAGCCGCTCGGCCGCGACGCCGCCGAAGATCATCGCCCCCAGCTTGCCCGAGCCGACCGGCAGGGCCTCGACCCATTCCTTGGCGGGTTGACGGCACCAGAGGCGCAGCGGGCCGGCCTTGGCCTGGGCGGCGCGCGCGGGCGCGGCGGTCAGGGCCGAGGCGGCGCCCAGGACGGCGAGCGTAGAGCGGCGGGTCAGGGTCATGGGAAGCCTACTGGATCAGGTAGCGGCGCAGGGCCGGCACGGATTTCGACAGCTCGTCGGTGACGATCGCCGAAAAATAGTCGGCGCCGACGACGCCCAGGTGCGTGTAGTCGAACGACAGCCTGGCCTGGCCCATCGGTTCGACGGCGGCGTTGTTCTGGGCCGTCGGCGCGGGCGCCCTTGGCAGGGCCGGAACGCCAGTGCTGGCCGGGATCGTCGTGCCGGTCTTGGCCGCCGCATCGACCACCTCGGTCGAAGGCGGACGCTGGGCGAACTTCATGGCCTCGACGGGTACCATGGCCTGGACGGCGGCCTGGCTGCGGGCGTGCAGGTCGACCAGCGGGGTGTTGGTCTCGGTCGCGACCTTGCGAACGGCGTCGGCCCAAGGCCCCAGATCGTCCTGCAGCTTGCCGTCCTTGAACTGGCGACGCGTCAGCGGCGTGACCAGGATCGGCTTGCCGCCGACGGCCCGCACCTCGTCGACATAGCGCTTCATGTTGACCGGAAACTCGGTCGCCAGATCCGTCGAGCGGCCCGGCTTGCCCGGCTGGTCGTTATGGCCGAACTGGATCAGCACATAGGTGTCGGTGAAGCCGCCCGACTTGATCTCGTCCATGGCCAGGGCCCACGAGCCCTCGGCGCGGTAGTTGCCGCTGGAGCGGCCGCCGCGCGCCAGGTTGATGCAGGCGGCGAACGACGTCACGTGCCAGCCGCAGAAGCTGGGACCCCAGCCGCCTTGCACGGCGCTGGTGGAATCCCCGATCAGCACGATCTTGATGGCCCGGAACTTTGGCGGCGCGACCTCAGCGGTTTGCGCCTGCGCGGCCAGCGGCGTTAGCGCCAGGGCGGTGGCCAGTGTCAGGCCCTTCAAACGCATGGGTCACTCCGAAGAAGATGAGCGGCGTCGGGGATGAAGGACCGACGCCGCCCCAGTTGGCACCTCGGGAGGAGGTGGTCTCGAACGCCTAGGTGCGGCCAACGAAATGCCGTTGGCCGGCAACGCTGCACGCGGCGATTTCGGAGTGTGCGGCGAGGGAATCGCACAGGGCCGAGCGGCGCGGCGCGCGCTGTGGCTTAGTCATCGTTTCCTCCCGACTGGCGGCCATCCAGGGGCCGTTCTCACCGGATCTCTGTCACCGGTGTCATCGAGATAAGCATGCCCAGAGAACTGGAAAAAGCGGAAAGTTACCGGTAACTTCTAGAAATATATGAATTTTCCTTGCGTCAGCGAAACCAGATTTCAACAACGTTTCACGCTCGCCGATCCGCACAAGAAAGTTCCGGATTTGCTCGAATTGTCCGACAAGCCATTGATCGACGCACCGATCCCCCGCATCGTCTGTCGCAACAAGGATACCGAGAACAATCGGGGAGTGGCGGTGTCCGGGGCGGAGCGGCCGAAGCGTCGAATCGTTGCGAGTGTGGTTTGGCGTAGTCGGACCGCTCAAGCGTTCGCGCGCTCCCTATGAAACCTCCCCACGTGCTCGGATCAGCGACGGCTCTGGCCGCGCTTCTGGCCAGCGTTCCGGCCATGGCCGCGCCCGGTCCGACGGCCTATGCTTTCGACCAACCCGCGCAGCCCCTGGCCCGCGCCCTGCTGGCCGTCTCCGAACGCACGGGCGTCGTCGTCCTGGCCCCCGCTTCGCTGATCGCCAATCGACAAGCGCCCGCCCTGCGCGGAACGCTGTCGCTGCCAACGGCCCTCTCGACCCTGCTGGCCGGGTCGCGCCTGACCTTCGTGATCGGCGCCGACGGGGTGGTCACGATCATCCCGGCCGCGCCCCAGGCCACTCGGCCATCTCGCCGCCCTCCTCCGCCTCCACCTGCCCCGCGCCGGTTCGATGACGAGCCCCCGGCCGAGGTCGCGCCGGTCGCCGTCACGGCCATCGCCAATGCCGACCTGCCGGCCTACCTCAAGCGCCGCACACCCTCGCCCATCGACATCCTGACCGAGGACGAGATCGCCCGCTCCGGCGCGATCAGCCTGGGCGACGCCTTGCGGGAGCTGCCCGGCGCGGCGGCCGTCAGCGACGGCGGTGAGACCCGCCAGATCGCCCTGCGTGGCGTCGCCAGCCGCTTCACCCGCGTGCGCATCAACGGCATGGAGACCTTGGCGACCTTCGGCGGCGCCAATGTCGGCGGCGGCACCAATCGCGGCCGGGCGTTCGACTACAACGTCTTCGCCGCCGACCTCTTCCGGCAGATCAAGGTGCAGAAGACCGCCACCGCCGACATCGATGAAGGCTCGCTGGGGGCCACGGTCGACATCCGCACCCGCTCGGCCTTCGACCTGCGCGACAAGAGCGTATTGCTTTACGGCGAGCAAAGCTGGAACAGCCGCGCCGACCGCCTGGCGCCGCGTGGCTCGATCGTCGTGTCGCGTCGCCTGGCTGACGATCGCCTGGGCGTGCTGGTCTCGGCCGCCTATTCGCGCCGCTACGCCGTCGACGCGGGCACCACGGCTGGCGGTTGGCAGACGGGCGAGGCGCTGTATCCCGGCTTCGGCGCGGTTCGCGGCAACGCCAGCCTGGATCAGGTCAACGCCGCCCTGCACGCCCGCATCCCGCGCCTGGAGCTGATGACGGCGGACCAGTCGCGCCTGGGCCTGACCGGCGCCCTGGACTGGCGCCCCTCGGACCGCACCCGCGTTTCGCTGGACCTGCTGTACGCCAGCCTGCGCGCCCGACGGCACGAATATCTGCTGGAAAGTTTTACCTTCCGCACCGCCGGCCCGTGCGGCCCGGCCGCCGCGCCGATCTGCGGCCTGAACGCGGTGACCGCGATCGATCCGGTGATCCGCACCGGCAAGGGACCGGACGTGCTGCTGGCCGGGATCTTCGACGGCGTCGATGTGAAGTCCGAAGCCCGCTACGACGAGCTGGACACCATCTTCCGACAGGCCACCCTGTCGGCGACCCAACTATTCGCAAACGGGATCGAGGCCACCGCGCTGCTGGGCTTCTCGCGCTCGGACTTCAGCAATCCGGTGCAGAACACTCTGCACATGGATCAGTATGGGGTGAACGGCTTCGTCTACGACTTTCGCGACGCCTCTCGCCCGTACATCGGCTACGGCGACGCGGTGTTGGACCAAGCCTCGGCCTGGACGCTTTCGGAAGTCCGCGACGATCCCAACTGGGTCGACAACAGCTACAAGACCGCCGGCCTGGACCTGAAGGGCGCGGCGCGCGGCCTGGAGTGGCGCGCGGGCGTGCTGCACAAGGACTACCGAACCGAGGCCGTCAGCCTGTCGCGCTCGAACGGCACGACCGCCAACCTGAACGGCTCGATCCCCGCCGCCCTGGCCGCCGTGCCGATCGCCGACTATGTCCGCATGGTCGGCGCGAATGCGTCGTTCGGCGCGGTGAACCCTCCTGGCCCGTGGCTCGCGCCGGATATGTTCCGAGGCCTGACCCTGCTGCGTCAGGCCTGCGCCCAGGCCGCCTGCGACGCCTTCCGCCTGGGCCGCGAACCGGCCGCGGCCACCAACTACGCGATCGGCGAGCGCGACGACGCCGCCCATGTCCTGATCTCACGTCCCCGCCAGAACGATCGCCAGCTGTGGGGCGACGTCGGCCTGCGCCTGGCCCGGACAGCGCAGGACGCGCGCGGCTCGCAGGTCCAGGCCGATGGCAGCCTCAAGCCTGTCCGCGCCAAGCGCAGCTATCTGGACCTGCTCCCGTCGGCCAACCTAGTGTGGGAGCCGGCTGCCGATTGGACCGTGCGGATGGGCGCGGCGCGGGTGATGGTCCGTCCCGACCTGCGCAGCCTGCGTCCCGGCTTCACCATCTCGACCCCCAGCCTCAAGAGCGTCTCGGCGGGCGATCCGAACCTGACGCCGACCCGCGCCACCACCTTCGACCTGGGCGCGGAATGGTACGCGCCGAACGGCGGCGCGGTGACGGTCTCGGCCTATCACAAGGCGATCGCCTCGGTGGTCCAGCAGACCATCAGCCCGCCGGCGCTGTTCTCGACCAATCCCTACGGCCTGCCCGACAGCGTAGCGGCCCAGGCTTGCGGCAGCACGCCCGGCTGCGATCCGGCTCTGCCGATCTGGCAGTTCGTGCGCCCGGCCAACACGGGCAAGGGTCGATTGAGCGGGCTGGAGATCTCGGGTTTCACGCCCCTGGGCGCACCGGGTTCGACGCTGGCGCGGTGGCGGCTGCAGGGTTCGCTGGCCTATACGCGCTCCAAGGTCCGCTACCGAATGCCCAACGGCGCGATGGAAGCGATCCAGGACTCGCTAGGCGGGCCACGCTTCGTGGGCAATCTTTCGCTGAACTATGACGGCCGTCGCCTGGACGCTCGGGCGGGGATCAGCCACCGCGGTCGTTATCTGGGCAACGTGCCCGCCGTGACTGGCGGCGACGCCGAGGGTTTCGACGCTCTGACCACGGTCGATGTGTCAGTGCGCTACCAGATCTCGCCGCAACTGACCCTCGCGGCAGACCTGGCGAACCTCACCGACCCGGCGGCGCGCCAGTTCATCGATCGCAGCCAGATCCCAAACTACCAACACCGCACGGGCCGGGACGTCCGCCTGGGACTGCGCTACCGATACCGCTAAGGCTGGTCGTCCAGAGCGAAGATCTGCTGCATCGCCAGCCACTTCTCACCGTCAGCGGTGCCCGGCAGCGGCTGCTGGAACTCCCACATCAGGCGCTCCCAGGCCTGGACGTCCTCGGAGGCCATGTCGGCGGCAGCCTTGGCTTCCGCAGAGAAGGCCGGGCCGGTCTCCATGATCATGAACAGCCGCGTTCCCAGCCGCCAGATCTGCATGTCCCGGATGTCGGCGGCGCGGATCGACGCGATCACTGCCGGCGGTACGGCCCCGCCCGCATGCCAGGCCTCGTAGCGTTCGATCAGCGCCAGATCGTCCTTGAGGTCCAGGGCCAGGCAGTGGCGCATATCTAGTTGATCCAGCCGCCGTCGATGATGTGGATCTGGCCGGTGGTGAAGCTCGACTCGTCGCTGGCAAGGTACAGGGCCAGCTGCGCCAGCTCCTCGGCCTTGCCCAGGCGGCCCATCGGCTGACGGGCGGTGAAGGCCTTGTGGGCGGCCTCGTAGTCGCCGGTCTCGGCCAAGCGTTGGTTCAGCGAAGGCGTGTCGACCGTGCCCGGGCAGATGGCGTTGCAGCGCACGCCCTGCCCCACGAAGTCGGCGGCCACGGCCTTGGTCAGGCCGATCACGGCCGCCTTGGTGGCGCCGTAGGCGAAGCGGTTGGGCACGCCTTTGATCGAGCTGGCCACCGAGGCCATGTTGACGATCGAGCCCTTCCCGGCCGCCAACATGGCCGGCAGGAAGGCGCGGATCGTGCGGTACTGGGCGGTGACGTTGATGTCGTTCGAGAACGCCCAGGCCTTCTCGTCGCAGTCCAGGATCGTACCGGCATGGACATAGCCCGCGCAGTTGAACAGCACGTCGATGGCGCCCAGTTCGGCCGCCAGGGCGTTGATGGCGTCCAGGTCCAGCACGTCCAGGCGACGGCCTTCGCAGCCCTCGACCTTGGCCAGCAGGTCTTCGTTCAGATCGGTGGCGATGACCCGTGCGCCTTCGCGGGCGAACAGCTCCGCGCTGGCCTTGCCGATGCCCTGCGCCGCTGCCGTCACCAGCGCGGTCTTCCCCGAAAGTCGTCCCATGGATACGCCCCTTAACTCGCGCGCCGCAGCGGCAGGCAGGCCGGACCGATCGGGTCAAAGGCCTTGTAGGTGAGGATGAATTCCTGGTGGCCCAGCGCCTCGGACACTGTCCGCTGGCCGCCGGCCACCGAAAGCACCAGGTCGAAGATCTCGTCGCCGACCTCGTCCAGCGTGCCGCGCCCTTCCATGATCCGGCCGGCGTCGACATCCATGTCGCCCGACAGCTTGCGGTAGGTCTCGGGATTGGCGCAGACCTTGATCACCGGCGAGACGGCCGAGCCGACCACCGAGCCGCGCCCCGTCGTGAACAGCGTCAGGTGGGCTCCGCAGGCGATCAGCTCGACGATCTCGGCATTGTCCGAGATGTTGGGGAAACCGAACCGAACCTCACCGTCCGGCACCACATCCAGCAGGTAGAGCCCGCCGCTGGGCGGCAGATCACCGGGTTTGAGGATGCCGACGATCGGGGCCGATCCCGACTTGGAATAGGCCCCCATCGACTTTTCTTCCTGGGTCGTCAGGCCGCCCTCGGCATTGCCCGGCGCGAAGCTGCCGTAGCCCATGACGGTGTAATAGGCCTCTGCCTTGCGAACGCTGGCTTCCAGTTCGACGCCTAGCTCCGGGGTGATGGCCCGGTCGGCCATGATCTTCTCGCAGCCGACCAGTTCGCCGGTCTCCTCGAACACGCAGGCCGCCCCGGCCGCGCCCAGGCGGTCGAAGGCCCGGCCGACGGCGGGGTTGGCGGTGATGCCGCTGGTGCCGTCCGAGCCGCCGCAGATGGTGCCGATGACGAGCTCGGAGACATCCATAGGAACACGGGCAGTCTGCTCTGCGACGGCCTTCAGGCGGGCCACGGCCTCGACGCCCTTGCGGATGGTCTCGGCGGTGCCGCCGCTCTCCTGGATGACCAGAATCTCGACCGGCCGGCCGCTGGCTGCGATCGCCTCGCGCAGGGCTTCGCGGTTGAAGCTCTCGCAGCCCAACGAGATCAGCAGTACGCCGCCGATGTTGGGATGGGTCCCGATCGCCTGCATGACCTTCAGGGCGTAAGCGTTTGGATAGCAACCCGGAAAACCGATCAGATGAACGTCGGGATCGTCACTCTTGGTCACAATCGTGCGGGCCACATGGTGGGCGCACTCGACCAGATAGGCTACGGCCACGACGTTGCGGATGCCCTTGCGGCCGTCGGCGCGCAGGTAGCCCTGGATGCTCATCAGCCTCGGCCCTCGCCGGTCGCCAACCGGGTATGGCTGGCGATGTAGTCGCTCTTCATGTTGTGCATGTGGACGTGCTCGCCAGCCGTCACCGAGACGGTCATGGAGCCGATCGGCGCCCCGTACTTCAGGATCTTCTCACCGGCGACCAGCGCGCGGCGGGCAATCTTGTGGCCGACCGCGACAGCGCCGGGCGCGACCAGTTCGGCGCCATCGATCTCGATCGTCTGGCCAGCCAGGATCGGCTCGGCCAGCACCAGGACGTTGTCGTCGGGATGCAGCAGGATAGGCTTCATGCGGCGGCTCGTGTAGCGGGGGCATCGAGACGGATCAGACCTTCGCTCCTGAGGTCAGACCACAGCGCATCTGGAATAGTCATGTCCAGCCAGCGGGTTGCATCGGTCACCTGAGCCGGCGTCGCCATGCCCGGAATGACGCTCAGCACCGCCGGATGGGCCAGCGGGAACTGCAACGCCGCAGCGGCCAGAGGCACACCGTGGACGGCGCAGACCCGGCGCAAGCGCTCCACTCGCTCGACGATCTCGCGGGGCGCGGTCTCGTAGTTGTAGTGCAGCGTGCCGGTAGTCTCGACCAGGGCGCCGGAATTGAATGGGCCGCCGACGATGATGCCGACGCCACGCGAGACGCAGCGCGGCAGGAAGCTCTCCAGCGCCGTCTGCTCCAGCAGCGTGTAGCGGCCGGCGAGCAGGAAGACGTCGACATCGGCGTGGTCGAGGACCTCCTCGCAGACCGCCTGCTCGTTGACGCCCAGGCCGATCGCACCGACCGCGCCGCTGTCCTTCAACTCGCGCATGGCCGGGTAGCCGCCCTCCAGGAAGTCGCGCATGTGGCCCGCATGGGCGTCGCCATGGGTCGCACGGCCCAGGTCGTGGGCCAGCAGCACGTCGACCCGGTCGCGCTTCAGACGGCGCAGGCTGGCCTCGAAGGACCGCAGGACGCCGTCGCGGGTGTAGTCGAACACCGGCTCGAATGGCGCGGCGTCGACGAAGCCGTGACGCTCGCGCTCGGTTGTCTGGATCGGCTCCAAGCGCCGACCGACCTTGGTCGAAATCATCACATCGCGCCGGACCAGGGCCTCGCCCAGGCGGGTCTCGCTAAGGCCGAAACCGTAGTGCGGCGCGGTGTCGAAATAATCGATGCCAGAGACCAAGGCGGTGTCGATGACGTTACGCGCCGCGCCGTCCGACATGGCCGCATAGAGATTGCCCAGGGCCCCGCCGCCGAACCCCAAACGCGGCAGACGCGCCAAGGTCGCCGACCGTTGCTCGCCGCCTGCCATTCCCGCTTCCATCCCGTTTATTTATAAAATCGATCTTGCTGATAAAATTCCATTCCAGGCGAGGCAAGTCAATCGACAGACGCCGAAACTCTCGCCCGACTAGGCTGTTGGCCGGATCTCGCTGGTGACCTCGGCGGCCGCCTTCTGCATGGCCGCGATGGTGTCGGCCACCGGCAGCGCGCTTGGCGTATCGACATACGGACAGGTCAGGGCCGCCGACACGCCATTCGGGCCATGGATCGGCACGGAGAGGTCGACCACGGCCTTGGTCACATAGCTGTCGGCGCGAACATAGCCGTCCTTGCGGGCCTGAGCGGCGCTGGCCTGGAAGGCCTTCCAGGTCCCGGCGGACGCCCCGCTCTTCAGCGTCTCGTCCCAGCGCGCGCGGATGCTTTCGGGCTGGAAAGCGTAGAGCACCAGACCCGAGGTCGCCTCCACGATCTGGCGGCGATAACCGACACGGACCGAGAAACCCTGGTCCCCCGGGGCCTCGATGCGCGCGACGACGACCATCTGGTCGCCGCTGGCCACGGCCAGGTGGCAGGACTGGCCGATCTTCTGCGCGACCGAGCGCATGACCGGCAGGGCCGCTTCCATCAGATCCTTGGCCGGCGCGCGGGTCATGCCCAGGGCGAACAGTTTGTTGGTCAGGACAAGACCGTCCTCGTCGGCGGCGCGCCCGACATAGCCCCGCGCCTCCAGCACCTGGACCATGCGAAACAGCTCGCTGGACGAGCGGTCCAGGGCGTTGGAGATCTGGGCCAGGGTCAGGCCGCCACGATGGGCGGCCAGCAATTCCAGCACGTCGAGGCCCTTCTCCAGGGCGGGCGCACGGTATTCTCGCTTCTTGGCGGGCAGGTCGGACATGCCTTCTATAAGCGATAGAATCGCCGCGCCGTCTCGCCGAATTGCGCGGGATGCTGCTCTGGCGGGAGCCAGGCCTCGCACATGGCGCGCCAGGACGGGTAGTCACCGGCCAGGTTCAGCACGGGCCAGTCGCTGCCCCACATCAGGCGATCAGGGCCGAAGACGTCGATCAGATGCCTTGCGTAAGGCGTAACCGCCTCGGCGGTCGGCGCATCGCCAGCTTCGGTCAACAAGCCCGAGAGCTTGCAATGGACGCCGGGTTGCGCGGCCAGCGCCGCCATTTGATCGCGCCAGGGGTCCAGGCGCGCGGCCGCGATCTCCGGCTTGGCGCCATGGTCGATCACGACGCGCAGTTCAGGCCAGCGATGGAGTAGTTCCAGTATGGCCGGCAGGTGACGCGGCTTGACCAGGGCGTCGAACGACAGGTCCGCCGCGATCACCGCCTCGATGGCGGGCGCGAGCTTGGGGTCGAGGATCCAGTCGCTGGCCAGATCCTGCAACATGGGCCGCAAGCCCTTCAGCCATGGATCCCGCGCTAGGGCCGCGATCCGGTCCGCCGCGTCGGGCGCGGTCAGGTCGGTCCAGCCCACGACGCCTAGCGCGAGCGGGTCGGCGGCGGCCAGTTCCAGCAGCCATTCGGTGTCGCGGTCGCTCGGCTGAGATTGCACGAGAACGACACCAGAAAGATCAGTAGATTTAGAAGCTTGCACCAGACCTCTGAGGTCAAAATCACGATGGATCACCGCCAAGTCCGGCGTTGGCCATTCGTGGTCGTTATGGCCGATCCGCCAGACATGACAGTGAGCGTCGATCAGCACGCGACGATGGCCTTGATGACGCCGGCCGACGGCTCCATCCAACCCGGCAGGGCTGCTGCAAGATCTTTCAGCAAGGCGCTGTGTGTATTGAGTTCTTTCGTCGGAACACGACCCGCGCGCATGGCGGCCAGCACGTAGTCGAAGTCCTCCAGCGTGGCGTTGCGGCTGGCCAGCAGCGACATCTCGCGCTTATGGAATTCGGGATCCGAGAAGGTGATGTCGGCCGCGACGACCGAGATCAGCACATAGGTCCCACCATGGCCAACATAGCCAAAGCCCTGCTGCATGGCCGCGGCGCTACCGGTGGCGTCGAACACCACGTCGTAGAAGACGCCTTCGGTCAGGGCCGAGAGCGCTGCCGACGTTTCGTCGCTCAGCGTCACGATGTGGTCGGCGCCCAGGTGGTCACGGCAGAAGTCCAGACGATCGGCCCGGCCGTCCAGGACCGTCACCTGGCCGCCGGCCAGCTTGGCGAACAGGGCTGCGGCGATGCCGATCGGCCCCGCTCCGACGACGAGCACCGACTGGCCGGGCTCGATCCTGGCGCGGCGCACGGCATGGGCGCCGATGGCCAGGAATTCGACCATGGCGGCCTCATCCAGCGAGACGCCCTCGACCTTGCGCACGAAGCCGGCCGGCACGGTCAGGTACTCGCGCAGCCCGCCATCCATGTGCACGCCCAGCACGCGGATGTTCATGCAGCAGTTGGATTTGCCCTTAGCGCAGGCCGCGCAGGTCCCGCACGACAGGTAGGGCATGACATAGGCGTGGTCGCCCTCGCCTAGCCCGCTGCCGTCCGGCGCCGAAACCACCTCGCCCGACAGTTCGTGGCCCATCACGCGCGGATAGCTGAGATAAGGCTGGGTCCCGCGATAGATGTGCATGTCCGTGCCGCAGATCCCGACCCGGCGCACGCGCAGCAGCACCTCGCCGGGACCTGGCGTCGGTTGCGCACGCTGCTCCAACTTGAGCTCACCCGGCGCGGCGCAGACCAAGACATCCATCATTTCTAGTGACCTCCAGCCAGGACGGCATCGTGGGCGGTGACGTCGCGGCGCTTGGCGGTCAGGCCAAAGACGCCGACGACAGCGAAGCAGACGCAAGGAACAAGGATCGCGAAGCGGATGGCGCTGGCGTCGGAGATCGCGCCCATCACCGCCGTCAGGACCGCCCCGCCAATGATGCTCATGACCAGGAACGACGAACCGGTCTTGGTCAGCGGCCCCAGCCCCTTGATCGAGCTGGCGAAGATGGTCGGGAACATGATCGACATGAAGAAGCTGGTCGAGGCCAGGGCCAGCAGACCCAGATGTCCGCCGATCGCGACGGCGGCCAGGGTCAGGACCACATTGGCGGCGGCGAACACCGCCATCAGCCGCGAGGGATCGACCTTGCTCATCAACGCTGTGCCGGCAAAGCGACCGGCCATGAAGCCGACCAGTGACCACGACAAGTAGGCGGCCGCGGTCTTCTCGCCCATGCCCGGAACCTGGTCCTGGGCGTAGCGGATCATGTAGCTCCACACGCCCACCTGAGCGCCGACATAAAAGAACTGGGCCGCTACGCCGAATAGGAAGCGCGGACGCGAGAACAGGCCCAGGATAGGCTTGTCGACGCGTTCCTCGTGCTGGTCCGCCTCGGTCGGGCGGCTGGCCTGGGGCGGGAACTTGGTGATCGCCACCAGCACCACCCATAGGATGACCACGCCGGCAATGATCAGATACGGCAGCTGGGTCGACTTGGCCTCGGCCGCCTGAAACGCCGACAGCTGGGCCGGGGTCATGGCGGCGAATTCCGCCTTGGTTGGCTCGACACCCGACAAGATGAACTGGCGGCCCACGACGACAGCGGTGATCGCACCCAGCGGGTTGAAGGCCTGGGCCAGGTTCAAGCGCTGCTCGGCCTTGGCCGGATCTCCCAGCACAGTGATCAGCGGATTGGCCGAGGTCTCCAGGAACGCCAGGCCCGAGGCGATGACGAACAGGGCGCTGAGGAAGAACTCGTAGCGGCGCAGCTCGGCGGCCGGCCAGAACAGCAAGGCCCCTGCCCCGAAGAGCGTCAGGCCGACGATCACCGCGGCCTTGTAGCCGTAGCGGCGCATCAGCAGGCCGGCCGGCAGGGCCAGGAAGAAGTAACCCAGATAGAACGCCGACTGCACCAGGCCCGACTGCAGGTCGGTCAGGAAGAAGGCCTTCTTCAGGTGGGGAATTAGGACGTCGTTGAGGTTGTTCGCGACGCCCCACAGGAAGAACAGGGCGACGATCAGCACCAGCGGCGCCCAGCCCGTACGCGAGCTCGAGCCTTGAGACATGGATGTTTCCTCCGGCGCCTCTCGTTGAGCGCCTGTAGAGATGGACATCATATATGAATTGGATCGTCAAATATGAAATGTCGGGAGCGCCGTGCGAACGGCGCTCCCGAAACGACTATTCGACAGCCCTATTCGACAGCGACCACCACGACCGACTTGGACGGGATGTCCAAGGTCAGCTTGTCGCCCGACAGCTTCGCGCCCTTGAAGGCGACCGGCGCCACGGCCGGCTTGGCGCCGAAGGCGTTCATGGCGTCCATCTTGTCGGCGGTCATCACCTGGCCCGACACGGCCTTGGCTTTCAGCGCGCCCAGGGCCACCGAGAGCTTCAGGCTGTCGTCCGGCGCCATATTGGCGATGGCGATGTAGGTCTTGCCGTCCTTGCCCTTGGCGGCCGAGGCGTTGAAGGCCGGGATCTTGGTCCCGCCCACGTCGATCTCGGGCGCGGTCACGTCCAGCGGGATCGCCGTCGAGTCCTGGAAGGGCACGTACATCTTGTATGCGTAGTAGGTCGGGGTCAGGACGATCTTGTCGCCCTGGGTCAGGATCATCGCCTGCAGCACGTTGATGGTCTGGGCGATGTTGGTCATCTTCACCCGGTCGGTGTGGTGGTGGAAGATGTTGAAGTTCGCCGCCGCCAGGACGCCGTCACGCAGCGTGTTGAGCTGGTAGAGGTGCCCCGGATTGGTGCCCGGCTCGACATCGTACCAGGTGCCCCATTCATCGACATAAAGACCGATCCGCTTGCTCGGATCGTTCTTGTCCATGACCGCGATGTGCTTCTGGAGCAGGTCCTCCATCCGCAGGGTCTGGGCCATGGTCTTGCTCCAGGCCGCCTTGTCGAAGCCCGTGGCCGCGCCCTTCTTGGACCAGACGCCGGTCGGGATCGTGTAGTAGTGCAGCGAAATGGCGTCCATGAACTTGCCGGCGTTCTTGGTCACGACGTCGGTCCAGTTGACGTCGAACGAGTTGGCGCCCGAGCCGATGCGCATCGCCGGATTGTCGTCGTTCTTGTGGAAGAACGCCGAGAAGCGACGGTACTCGTTGGCATAGTACTCGGGCGTCATCTCGCCGCCGCAGCCCCAGCTCTCGTTGCCGATGCCGATGAACGGCACCTTGAACGGCTTGTCGCGGCCGTTGGCGCGGCGCTCCTGGGCCAGAGTGTCGTCACCCGGCGAGGTCATGTACTCGATCCACTCGCGCATCTCGGTCGGGTCGGACGAGCCCATGTTGATCGAGACGTAGGGATCGGCGCCGACCTGCTCGGCGAAGTCCATGAATTCGTGGGTGCCGAAGGCGTTGGTCTCGGGCGAGCCGCCCCACCAGTTGTTCTTGCGCGAGGGACGCTTGTCGCGCGGGCCGATGCCGTCGCGCCAGCGATACTCGTCGGCGAAGCAGCCGCCCGGCCAGCGGATCACCGGCACGCGGATGTCCTTCAGCGCCGTGACCACGTCGGTGCGGATGCCGCGGACGTTGGGGATCTTGGAATTGGTCCCGACCCAGACGCCGTCATAGATGCCCGCGCCCAGGTGCTCGGAGAACTGGCCATAGATGTAGCGCGAGATCGGCGCGCCCGGCTGGTCTGCCTTCAGGGTCGCCGAAGCGGTCAATTCGGCGGCCTGTACGCTCGCCGCCATCGCCAGGGCCGCGATCGCCGCGCCCAGGAATATCTTGGCCTTCGCCATGGTGCTTCCTCCTGACGGGGCTTTACGCGCCCCTGAAAATCGTTGGGCGTTTTGGTAGCAGGCTTATTTTTGTCCTACAATAACCAGCAACGCTTCCGACGATCCCAGCTTATGGGACACGCCAAAGCTCGCGCGTTGACGGCTTGGCAGCATCAATATACTCGGACAATAAATCGAGAGTGGCGTCAGCCGCCGAAGCCCGCATCGACGGAGAGGAAACGATGCCCGCCATCCCGCAAAGCGCGCCGCCCACGGCGAGCGCCGACGCCCCGCAGAAGGCTTACGGCTCGGCCCTGAGCCTGCTGGCCAGCCTGTTCTTCATGTGGGGCTTCATCACGGTCATCAACAACACGCTGCTGCCGCACCTGCGCAGCGTGTTCGTGCTGGACTACACCCGCACGACCCTGATCGAGTCCGTCTGGTTCATCGCCTATTTCGTGGCCTCGATCCCGTCGGCCAAGCTGATCGAGCGGATCGGCTACCAGAAGGCCATCGTCGTTGGCCTGCTGGGCATGGCGGTCGGGGCGGCCATGATGGTTCCGGCGGCGATGCTGGCCTCGTACGGCCTGGTGCTGACGGCGCTGTTCGTGATCGCCAGCGGCATCACCCTGCTGCAGGTGGCAGCCAATCCTTATGTCGCCGTGATCGGTCCGCCCGAGACCGGCTCGGCCCGCCTTAACCTGGTGCAGGCCTTCAACTCGCTGGGCACTACCCTGGCGCCGCTGTTCGCCGGCTACCTGATCCTGGGTCGCTCCAAGAGCGGCACGGCCGGGACCGATGTCGTCCTGACCCAGGCCGAGCGCTACGCCGACGCCCAGTCGGTGATCCTTCCCTATGTGCTGGTGACCATCGCCCTGATCCTGCTGGCCGTGGTCATGGGCCGCGTGAAGCTGCCGGCCATCGGCCAGGCCACCCAGCGCTCGTCGCGCGAGGAGCGCAAGAAGCTGTCCCTGTGGTCGCACCGAAACCTGGTGTTCGGCGTGCCGGCCATCTTCATCTACCTGATCGCCGAGATTGGGGTCGCCAACCTCTTCATCAACTTCGTCTCGCAGCCCAACATCGCCGCGATCACCCATGAGGAGGCCTCGCGCTACCTGGCTATCCTGTGGGGCGGCATGATGGTGGGCCGGTTCCTGGGCAGCGTGCTGATGCGCCGCTTCCCCGCCGAGCACGTCCTGGCCGCCTTCTCGATCGGCGCGTTCGTGGTGATGATCATCACCACCTTCGCCCATGGCCCGGTGGCCATGTGGTCGCTGATCGCGGTGGGCTTCTTCCACTCGATCATGTTCCCCACGATCTTCACCCTGGGCATCAAGGGCCTGGGGCCGCTGACCGAGGAAGGCTCGGGCCTCTTGATCATGGCCATCGCCGGCGGCGCGCTGGTGATCGTCCAGGGCTGGCTGGCCGACACCTTCGGCCTGCAGACCTCGTTCCTGCTGACGGCGGCCTGCGAGATCTATGTGCTGTTCTATGCGCTGTGGGGCTCGAAGGCGACCAACGCCCTGCCCGACCAGCACGTCGAATAGGGCGCGCGCCATGACCGGACCGTCGCGCCGTACCGCCCTGAAGACCGGGGCCGCGCTCGGCGCGGCGGCCCTGGCTGCGCCCGCCTTCGCGCAGCCCCCCAAAACGAAGCTGGAAAGCTTTCCCCTGTCGCAGGTGCGACTGAAGCCCTCGCGCTTCCTGACCGCCCAGCAGACCAACCAGCGCTACCTGCTGTCGCTGGAGCCCGATCGCCTGCTGCACAACTTCCGCGCCGGCGCGGGCCTGACGCCCAAGGGCGAGGTCTACGGCGGCTGGGAGAGCCGTGGCATCGCCGGCCACAGCCTGGGCCATTACCTGACCGCCGTCTCGCTGATGTGGGCCCAGACCGGCCAGCCCGAGTTCAAGCAACGCGCGGCCTACATCGTCGAGGAGCTGGCCGCATGCCAGGCCGCCAATGGCGACGGCTACGCCGGCGGCACGACGGTCGACCGCGACGGCAAGACGATCGACGGCAAGGTCATCTATGAGGAGATCCGCACCGGCAAGATCAGCGCCTCGGGCAACCTCAACGGCGGCTGGGTGCCGATCTATACCTATCACAAGGTGCTGGCCGGCGCGCTGGACGCCCATCTCTACTGCGGCGATCCCAAGGCCCTGGCAGTTGCCGTCGGCTTGGGCGGATATCTGGCTGGCGTGTTCGAGCCGCTGGACGCCCGGCAGATCCAGACCGTGCTACACGAGGAACACGGCGGCATCGTCGATAGCTTCGCCGAGCTGCATGCGCGCACCGGCCAATCGCGCTGGCTCGACATGGCGCGCCGCCTGCGGCACGACGAGATCATCAATCCCCTGATCGCCGGCCGTGACGAGCTGGCCGGCAAGCACGCCAACACCCAGATCCCCAAGCTGATCGGCGAGGCCCGGCTCTATGAGACCGGCGGCGACACCGATGCGGCCAAGGCCGCGATGTTCTTCTGGGAGACGGTCGTCGACGACCACTCCTACGTAATCGGCGGCAATTCCGAGTTCGAGCACTTCGGCAAGCCGCGCCAGCTGTCGACACGCCTGGGCCAGCAGACCTGCGAGTGCTGCAACAGCTACAACATGCTGAAGCTGACGCGCCACCTGCACGGCTGGACTGGCGATAGCCGCTACTTCGACGTCTACGAACGCGCCCACCTGAATCACATCCTGTCGCAGCAGGACCCCGACACCGGAATGTTCACCTACTTCTCGCCGCTAGCCTCGGGCTATGCCCGGGGCCACTCGACACCGACGGACTCGTTCTGGTGCTGCGTCGGGACCGGCATGGAGAACTATTCCAAGCTGGGCGACAGCATCTTCTGGCGCGACGGCGAACGGGTGCGGGTCAATCTCTACTACCCAGCGACGCTGGACTGGTCACAGAAGGGCGTGAAGCTCGAGATCGACACCGAGTTTCCGTACAGCGACAGGGTGGTCCTGACCCTGGCGAAGGCCAAGACGCCGACACCGATCTCGCTGCGGATCCCAAGCTGGTGCGCGGCGCCGTCGGTGAAGATCAACGGCCAAACCCGGACGATCACGCCCAAGAACGGCTATGTCGACCTTACACTTAAGGCTGGCGATCGTGTGACACTGACCTTGCCGATGACGGTGCGCACGGAAAGCATGCCGGACGCTCCGGATTTGATCGCCTTCCTGAATGGTCCCCTGGTGCTGGCCGCTGATTTGGGCTCACCCGACCAGCCTTGGGACAGCTTCGATCCGGTGGTGGTCGGGACCCCTGCTCTGACGCCGGCCAGCGGCGCGCAGCGATTCACCCTGGACGACAATAGCCGTCCCCAGAACCTGGCCCTGCGTCCCTATCTCGAGCAGCACCACAACCGCACGGCTGTCTACTTCCGTCGCCTGAGCCAAGCGCAATGGACCGAAGCCGAGCCCCGCCTGGTCGCCGAGGCCAAGGTCCGCGCCGACATTCGCGACCGCACCGTCGACACCATTCGCTTCGGCGAGCAGCAGCCCGAGGTCGACCACGACCTGAAGGCCAGTCGCGGCACCCAGGACAGCGGCAACCTGACGGTCCGCAGCCGCATCCTGAACAAGGGCTCGATCGCCTTCCAGATGGCGACCGCGCCCGGGCCGCTGACCCTGGAGGTGACGTATGACGGCGCGCCTCGGAACAAGGACTTCCGGATCCTGGTCGAAGGCCAGGAGATCGCGCATGAGACGCTGCCGGGCGAGCGCACCGGGCCGCTGAACGTGAAGACCTATGCCCTGCCCCAGGCCCTGACGGACGGTAAGCGCAAGGTGACGGTGAGCTTCGAAATGGCCGCCAATCAGTGGGCGGCGGTCTTCGAGGCGCGGGTGTTCAAGGCGGCGCGCTAAGCGCCGCCCCTCACCAATCTAGTGATTATCGCGCGGCAGGCCCTTGGTCTGGGCGATGCGCTGGTACTTCACGGCCGGCTCCAGCACCGCGCCGGTGTCCATCTGGCCGACGACGGCGCGCTGCATCTCCTGCCAGGGCGTCTGGCTCTCCGGATACTTGAAGCCGCCGGCGGCTTCCAGCGCCTTGCGACGCTCGACGATCTCGCTGGGCGAGACCAGCACGTCGACGCGCGACTTGCGCAGGTCGAACCGCACCTTGTCGCCGCTCTTCAGCAAGGCCAAACCGCCGCCCGCCGCCGCTTCGGGCGAGGCGTTGAGGATCGACGGCGAGCCCGAGGTGCCCGACTGACGGCCATCGCCGATGCACGGCAGCTGATGGATGCCCTGCTTGATCAGGTAGTTGGGCGCCCGCATGTTCACGACCTCGGCCGCGCCCGGATAGCCGATGGGGCCCGCGCCGCGCATGAACAGGATCGAGTTGGCGGTGATGCCCACCGACGGATCATCGATCCGGTGGTGATAGTCCTCGGGCCCGTCGAACACGATGGCCTCGCCCTCGAAGGCGTCGGGGTCGTCGGGGTTGGACAGGTAGCGGTCGCGGAACTCCTGGCTGATCACGCTGGTCTTCATGATCGCCGAGTTGAACAGGTTGCCGCGCATCACCGCGAAGCCGGCCCGCTCGACCAGCGGCCTGGAGAACGGACGGATGACGTTCTCGTCCTCGATCGTGGCGCCACGGTACTGCTCGCCGATGCTCTGGCCGGAAACGCAGCGCGCCTCCTCGCGGATCAGGCCCTGCTCGATCAGCTGCCCGAACACCGCCGGCACGCCGCCGGCGCGGTAGTAGTCCTCGCCCAGATACTCCCCGGCCGGCTGCAGATTGACCAGCAGCGGCACGTCCTCGCCGGTCTGCTGCCAGTCGTCGATGGAAAGCTCGACGCCGACATGGCGCGCCAGGGCGTTCAGGTGGATCGGGGCATTGGTCGAGCCGCCGATGGCCGAGTTGACGACGATGGCGTTCAGGAACGCCTCACGGCTCAGGATGTCGGAGGGTTTCAGGTCCTCATGCACCATGTCGACGATGCGCAGGCCCGTGCGGTAGGCATTCTCTTGCCGGTCGCGATACGGGGCCGGGATCGCCGCCGAGCCGGGCAGCGACATGCCCAGCGCCTCGGTCAGCGAGTTCATCGACAGCGCCGTGCCCATGGTGTTGCAGTGGCCGACCGAGGGCGATGACGCCGTGGCCAGCGTCATGAAGCCTT
>NZ_JAGIBH010000006.1:0-250477 GCF_017744445.1 Caulobacter sp. | reverse complement strand
GGCGACAGGTCCGAGCCCGTCTGGGCGATGCCGATGATCGGCTTGCCCGACTGCAGCTCCTCCAGCGACAGCCCGAAGTTCAGGTAGCGCTCCAGATAGAGCGCCGTCATGTCGATATTGTCCGGATTGTCGAACCAGGCGCGCGAGCGGAGCTTGGCAGCGCTGTCTGCGGTCGAGACCATGAAGTCCTTTTCGGTGGCGATACAAAAAATGGGTGACGCCGAGCGCTGCTCGCGAAGGGCGTCGCTCTTTTGTCTGACTATATATCGAGAATCGCACCGTCAAGCTGGGCCTTGGTCGGTATGGTCCAGCGCTGGCGCGCGCCTGACGCTTCGGCTGCTGACCACGCGTATTTCAGCCTGACGATTGGGGTTCAAGTGCCGCCCAACTGCCGCTAGTGAAAGCCATTTGCAGGATTTCGCACCCCATATCTCGCTAAGCGGGATGCGCGTCCAATATGTGGCACATCGTACATTATATTATTATTACAAACTGAAACTGCTCGACTCACTTACTATCTCGCTTCAGTATTTTGTCAGAGTAAATTCGAGACCATGATGCCGTCGTTCGCTTCAGTGCGAGCCGCTCAAACCACGCCCCTGGGGCAACGCGCACCGCATCGGCTGGCCTATGAGCTGCTGACCCGCATCAAGGCGGGCGTCTTCCGCGAAGGCGATTGGCTGCCGACCGCCCAGGAGCTGCTGACCGAGTTTCCGGTCAGCCGTACGGTTCTGCGAGAAGCCCTGATCATCCTGGAATGCCTGGGCCTGATAGAGTCGCATCACGGCGTCGGCAGCCAGGTCATCGTCGGCCGCCGCCGGGACGGCTCCGACACATCGAACTTCGACCTCCTGACGCTGCTGGAGGCGTGCCGCGCCTTCGAGATCGAGGCCGCCGGCCTGGCCGCCAGCCTGGACGAAGAGGACGAGCCCGTGTCGGCCCTTCCCCATCTCAGCCTGTCCGGCCCGATGACCGCCGAGACCTGCCGCCTCTTTCACGTGTCCTTGGCCCAGGCGACCGGCAATGCGGCGATCCTGGCCTCGATCGAGCACCTCTGGAACCTCGCCGCGGCCCGTCCGGCGCTTCGCGGTCCGCTCAACGCGGCGCTGGCGCGTTCGGGACGCACGGTCCGCGCGCTGCAGAGCGGCGTGGTTCAGGCGCTGGCGATGCGCTCGCCCGCCGAGACACGCAAAGCCGTCGGCGCGCTGTTCGACGGCTACGTCGCCGCCGTTTTCGACCACGAGGATCACGAACGGCTCGCCCGCATCCATCTTGAAGGGGCGCAACGTCGCCGGCGCTGGAACCGCCGGGCCGTCGCGGCCGATCGCTCGCGCGCGGACGAGGCCTAGCGCGCCTGGAAGACCAGGTTCTGGCTGAAGAACGGCAGCACGTAGTCCTGCAGCCGCAACGGCACGCCGCTGGTGTGGTCGCCCGGATAGATCTCGAAGCTGTTCTTCAGGCCGTAGCGATCCAGCACCGCGTGCAGCTTGGCCGCGTCGTCCTTCAGACCGTCGCGGTCGCCGACGTCGATGGCGATCGCCTTGTAGCGGGCGAGCTGGGAGATGTACTGGTCGACAAAGGCCAGCGGCGCGTTGGCGGCCCACTTGGCCAGGACGTCAGGACGCGCCACGCCGTTCTCGACCGGCAGGTCCAGGAACAGCGGCGGCTTGTTCGGGTTGGGCGACCAGGCCGCGGCCGTCGCCAACTGGGCGCGCAGCCCCCAGGGCAGCTTCTTGGCGTCTTCCAGCGACTTGACCTGAGCCAGGACGTCGGCGCCCTGACCGCCAGGCGGGGCGGCGTCGCGCGGCGACAGGCAGCACGGGCTCATCATGTACAGCGCGCCGAACACGTCGGCATGGCGCATGCCGATGCGGCTGGCGCCGTAGCCGCCCATCGAATGCCCGACCAGGCCACGGCTCTCGCGCGTCGCCAGGGTGCGATAGTGCTTGTCGATATAGGCCACCAGGTCCTTGGCGACGAAGGTCTCGAAGTCGCCGGTGGTCCGCGAGCTGGAATACATCGAGCCGTTGTGGACGGTCTTGCTGTCGGGCAGGACGACGATCATCTCGCGCGCGCCCTTGGCGAAGGCGTTCTCGATCGTGCGGGGCGCATGGATCTCGCCGATCCATTGCTCGGCCCCGATCGAGTAGCCGTGCAGGGCGTAGACCACCGGATAGCGCTTCTTGGGGTTGGCGGCATAGCCGGGCGGCAGGACCACGAAAACATCGCGATCGGCGCTCTCGCCCTCGAGATTGCCCTCGACGGCCACCGAGTGGACCTTGATCTTCTGGACAGTCGCCGGCTTGGCGCCCGCCACGGGCGGCGGCGCGGGCGTCGCCACCTGGGCGACGGCGGGCGCGGCGAGCAGAAGCGCCACGGCCGTGAGGGCCCCGGCGAGCGCGCTCGGGCGCGATCTACGCATGTCTTTGATGGTCATCTGAACCTCCCCTGCCGCGCGTTCAGGCTCTTGCATCGCGCGATCTGTTAGCGTTACCATTTGTCCGGCAAATAAGACGAATGTCAATCACGCTTCGGGTCGTGCTCGGCGCGACCAGATCGATTGAACCGTGCTCAGGACCGACGGCGTGACAACAACGCCGCTCGAAAAGTCGACATAAAAACACAGAGTAATAGGGAGCGCAGGATGCGATACGGATTGATGCTGGCCACGTGCGTCGGCTTGGCGATGCCAGTGACGGCGGCCCTGGCGGCGACACCCGTCAAGGTGACGATCGACGGCGCCAGCCGGACCGCGCCGGTCACCAAGTACGAGTACGGCATGTTCATCGAGCCCATCGGCGGGCTGGTGGCCCGCACCCTGTGGGCCGAGCTGCTGGACGACCGCAAGTTCTACTATCCCGTCGTCGCTCCGGCCTTCGACAAGCCGCCGCCCCTGAACGCCGAGGGCCGCCCCGGCGTCAGCTATCGCAAATGGCGACCGATCGGCGGCGACGACGCCGTGACCATGGACGCCAAGGCGCCCTATGTCGGCGAGCAGAGCCCGCGGATCGCCCTCGACGCTACGGTCCGCAAGGGCCTCTCGCAGGCCGGCATCGCCCTGGCCAAGGGCAAGCGCTACGACGGCTATGTCGTCCTCGCGGGTGATCCGACCGCGAAAGTCGAGGTCGCGCTGATCTGGGGCCCCGCCCCCAACGACCGCCAGACCATCGCCCTGCCCGCCCCCGGCGCCGACTGGAGCAAGGCGCCGATCAGCTTCACCCCGCCGGTCGACACGGCCGACGCGACCCTGGAGATCACCGGCCTGGGCTCGGGATCCTTCCGCGTCGGCGTCGCCTCGCTGATGCCGTCCGACAACATCCGCGGCTGGCGCGCCGACACCACCGCCATCGCCCGCTCGCTGAACTCGGGCATGTGGCGCCTGCCCGGCGGCAACTTCCTGTCGGACTGGGACTGGCGCAGCGCCATCGGCCCGCGCGACAAGCGCCCGCCGATGTTCGACTACGCCTGGAGCGCCATGCAGCCCGACGACATCGGCATGGACGAGTGGATGGATCTGACGAAGATCATCGGCGTCGAGCCCTATGTCACCGTCAATGCCGGCCTGGGCGACGCCTATTCGGCCGCCGACGAGGTGGAATATTTGAACGGCCCGACGACCAGCTACTGGGGCTCGCGCCGCGCCGCCAACGGCCATCCCGAGCCCTATGGCGTGAAGTTCTGGAACATCGGCAACGAGCCCTACGGCTGGTGGCAGATCGGCAAGACCTCGCTCGACTACTACACGATCAAGCACAACGCCTTCGCCAAGGCCATGCGGGCGGTCGACCCGTCGATCACCCTGATCGCCTCGGGCGCCATGGTCGACCAGGGCCACCCCAAGGGGACCAAGGAGAATGTCACGCTCGACAGCGTCGCGGGCCGGTTCGGCACCGAATGGGACTGGACGGGCGGCCTGCTGGCCAAGACCTGGGGCAATTTCGACGGCATTTCCGAACACTGGTACGACCAGCCGGAGAAGCGTCCCGACGCGCCCGCCGACGCCGAGCTGATCGAATACGCCCGCGCGCCGTCCAACCAGGTCAAGATGAAGGCCGAGCTGTGGAAGATCTACCAGCAGCGCTTCCCGGCGATGAAGGCGAAGTCGATCTTCCTGTCGATCGACGAGTACGCCTATTTCGGCCAGGTGAACCTGAAGTCGGCCCTGGCCTACGCCCTGGTGCTGCAGGAGATGCTGCGTCACACCGACTTCCTGACCATGAGCGCCTTCACCACCGGGGCCTCGACCATGGACATCACCCCGACCGACGCGGTGCTGAACTCGACGGGCCAGGTGTTCAAGCTCTATGGCGAGCATTTCGGGGCCGGCGTCACGCCGGTGTCGGTGCAGGGCGACGCGCCCCAGCCGGATCCGAAATATCCGGTCGGGTTCCTGCACCCGAAGATCAATGCCGGCAGTCCGACCTATCCGCTGGACGTCATCGCGGGCCTCAGCCCGGACGGCAAGTCGCTGCGGATCGGGGTGGTCAATCCGACGGCGACCGCCCAGACCGTGAAGCTGGACCTCAAGGCTCTGGCTTTGAAGGGCGCAGGCCGCAAGTGGGTGCTGAGCGGCGCTTCGCTGGAGGCGGCCAACAAGGTCGGCGCGCCGGCCGGCGTCTCGATCACCCAAGGCTCGGCGTCGCGCTCCAGCCTCGTGGTCTCGCCGATCTCGGCGACGGTGTTCGAGTTCCCGATCGCCAAATAGGACTGGTGAAGCCGGCCGCTTCGGCGGCCGGTTTCTAGCCGCCGCGCAGCATCTTCATGGCGATGGCGCGGATGCGGCCGTAGTTGTCCGCCAGCGGGCCCAGCAGGCCATGGCGCTCGGGCGGCATGTGCGCCAGGGGATGGCCTTCGGGGCGGAACACGTAGTGATCGAAGAAGGCGCGCCAGGCTTGCCGCTCAGCCACGGGGCGTTCGGCGATGGCGATCATCGCCAGCATCATCGTTACATAGGGCGCGTCAGGCCCGGCCGCGAAGGCGTCCCACCAGTAGTTGACCAGCAGGTTGGCCGAATCCAGGGCCTCGACCTGGTGCCACCACAGCTTGGGCAGATAGAGCGCATCGCCGGGCTCGAGCTCGATGACGATCGCCCGATCGGCGGCGTTGGCGGCGAAGCGCGGATAGCGCGGATCGTCCGGCGCGGCGCCGGCGGCCAGGCTGATCGGCTGGCCCGCCAAGGTGTGATCGATCGGTCCGACATAGAGGTCGCCGATGGCGTCGGGCGGATACAGCGTGAACCGCCGCCGGCCGCTGACCACGCAGGCCAGGTTGTCGAAGCTGTCATAGTGGCAGGCGACGCGGCTGGCATTGCCCAGCCACAGGCGCGGCCGGGCCAGCGGCGGCAAGATCTCCAGCGCATTCTCGGCAGCAAACCCCGGCGCGAAGTCATCGGCCGGCAGCGAGCCCATATAGACGCTGGGCAGGCTGGGATCGGTCGCCGCCGCGCCAATGCGTCCCAGGCCCTGCGTCAGAGACATCGACGCGCGCTCGAAATTGAAACCGTCCGGGCCGTCGCCGTAGTCGTAACGCCCCTCGATCGCCGGCGCGCCGATGAACGCTTGGCCCGCCTGCCCCGTATCGAACCGCGCCAGATAGGCCGCCAGCGCCGCCCAGCCTTGCGCGCTGGCCTCGACGACGGGCCAATGCCGGCACAGGCCGCGCAGGACGACAGGCTCGCAGCGCGCGCTCACCGTCTCCGCGAAGCCGGCGGCCGTGTCGATCATGCGGCGATCTTGTCGTTACGCAGCTTGGCCAGGCGGGAGACCTGCTTGAGCGAACCGCTCATGGCGTAGATCAGCTGCAGATAACCCTTGCGGAAGAAGTCCAGGGCGGTCGCGTCATCCAGCTCGCCCAGGGCGTCCAGGCTGACCGTGTAGAGGCCCGCCAGGTTCAGCGTCTGGCCATCGTCGAAGGACAGGTCGACATCGACCTGCTCGACCAGCCGGGCCTGCACTAGCGCCTGGATGAAGGCGTCGGTCGCGGGAACGCCGACGCTGAGCTGCGCCAGGGCGTGCTGGATGCGACGAAGCGACTGGCTGGGCTGGCCATCGGAATCGAAAAGTGACGCGCCCTGCCCTCCGGCAAAGCGCCGATGGGCCGGATCGATGGCGATGGTGTTTTCCTGAGCGACGAAGAAGCCCATGCGCTGCAGATCCAACGGCGCGAACAGCTGACCGCTGGTCCCATCGCCATTCAGCAGGTCCTCGCCCGGCTCGAAGCCGAACATGGCGCCGGTATAGAATCGCCCTGTCTCGGCGTCCTTGGTCAGGAAGATCGGACAGACCGCGGCGGCGGAAACGAACTCGCTGGCCACGATCTGGACGAAGTGCGCCGCGCCGCGCGGCGGCTCACCCAGGCGCAAGCTGGCATGGCGCTCGGCGCTCAGCATTTCCAGATTCATCGTCATCGTTTCCTCCCCATTCGCCGTCCGCCGGTCGCATTGCCTGCGCTTTTGACCCGATCGATAGACCCGATCTCACCAGCCGTTCAACCCTCGTATAATTACACCGACAAATAGATATTGATACCGGTACCTTTTGGCGTTAGCGTCACCGAATAATAATAAGAATGCGCAGGGAGGACGTGATGGCCGACATCGCAACGGCGACTACACACCCCCTCTTTGTCCTTTGAACTCGCGACGTTACGACGTTCGCGCGTGAAACCGACCGTTCGTGTCGGGCTATTGGCAAACCCATGGCACCCAGAGGGGAAACGGAAAAATGACCAGGATATATTATCAGAGTAATCGAAGCGGCAGAGGACGCGCGTCGAAAGCCGCGCTCGCCGGCGCTTCGAGTCTGCTGGCGCTGATGCTGGGCGGTGTCGCGAACGCCGCCGACCATGACGCCGCGATCGCTACGGCAGCCGTGCTGGCCGCCCCAGCGGCCGAACAGGCCGGCGCCGCTCCGAGCAGCGATCCCAGCGTCGTCGAGGAAGTGATCGTTACGGGCCTGCGCGGCTCGCTGCAGCGCAACCTCGACATCAAGCGCAACGCGGCCGGCGTCGTCGACGCCATCTCGGCCGAGGACATCGGCAAGTTCCCGGACTCCAACGTCGCCGCATCGCTGCAGCGCCTGCCGGGCGTGTCGATCCAGCGTTCGGGCGCCCGGGGCGAGCCTCAAGGCATCACGGTTCGCGGCTTCGGCGGCGACTTCAACGAAACCCTGTATGACGGCCGCCGGATCTCGACGGCCACGGGCGGTCGTTCGGTCGACTTCAGCACCGTCGGCGCGGACTTCGTCGGCGGCCTGTCGGTGCTCAAGACGCCGGACGTCAGCCTGTCGAGCAGCTCGATCGGCGCGACCGTCAACGTCGCCTTCCCCAAACCCTTCGACCATCCCGGTCGTCGCATGGCGCTCAGCGCCTCGGCTTCGGTGCAGGACGACGCCGGCAAGTTCGTGCCGACCGTCGGGGCCCTGTTCAGCGACACCTTCGCCGACAACAAGTTCGGCGTCCTGGTCGACGCGATGTACACGCGCCACGACACCCAGACCAACCGCGTCTACGTCAGCGGTTGGCCGGGCGGCTACTACGCCCCCTGCCAGCTGACCGCGACCTGCACTCCGGATCAGCTCTTGACCAAGTCGGTCCTGGGCTGGTTCGAGCAGCAGGCCGGCGCGACCCAGATCTACACCAAGGATGAGCGCATCGACGGCCGGATCGCCCTGCAATGGGCCCCGAGCGACGGTGTCGTCGTCACCCTGGACAACAACTACACGCGCCAGAACGTCCGCTCGGACAACTTCGGCTACGGCATCTGGTTCAACCAGGACGGCCTGCGCAACGTCAAGCTGGACCAGAACGGCACGACCGTCGACTTCAGCCAGGCCGGCTCGCAGACCGACTTCACGGCCGGCACGGACCGCTCGGTCCTGCAGACCAACCAGACGGGCCTGAACTTCAAGTGGGACGCTTCGGAGAACCTGAGCTTCGAGGCTGACGGCAGCTACGCCAAGAGCTGGCTGAACCCGGGTGGCCAGATCACCAGTGACAACGCCGACGTCGGCTACGGCTTCGGCATCGGTCCGTCGCTGGGCATCAGCATCGGCGGCGACAGCAAGAACACGCTGCCGGTCCTGCACAACTACGGTCCGAACGGCGACGCCACGCGCTGGGCCGACCCCTCGGTGATGGGTTCGCACGTCGTCGTGCGTCAGGCCCAGGAAAACACCGACGTCGTCAAGCAACTGCGCTTCGCCGGCGCGTGGGAACAGGAAGGCTTCAAGATCAAGGCTGGCGGCAGCTATCTGGAAGACCACTACAAGTTCCGCCAGAGCAACACCTTCGTGAACAACTACTGGCAAGCCTATCCCGGCTACGGTCCCGCCTCGGGCGCGAACGGCGGCGTGATGGTCCCGGCCAGCCTGTTTACCGACAAGGTCAGCACCAAGAACTTCATCCCCGGCTTCGACGGCGCCCTGCCGCCGTACCTGCTGAAGTTCACGGCTCAGGACTATCAGAAGTTCCTGACCGGCCTGGGCAATCCGCAGGCCAAGAACATTCCGGGCTTCAACTACGGTGGCGGCACTGTCGGCACCCAGTTCACCGGCGCGTTCGACATGGCGCTGGACAACGGCAGCATCCGGGACATCACCGAGAAGACCTGGGCGCTGTTCGTGAAGGCCAACTTCGACGTCGACGTGGCCGGCATGCCGTTCCACTTCAACGCCGGCCTGCGTCAGGAAAACACCCACGTCACCTCGGCCGGCTTCGGTCAGGTGCCGACGGCCATCACCCGCAGCACCGGTGACCCCACCCTGCTGACGGTGACCCTGAGCGCGCCGCAAGCGGTGTCGACCAAGAGCAGCTATTCCTACCTGCTGCCCAGCCTCGACATGAAGCTGGAACTGACCGAGAGCATCCACCTGCGTCTGGACGCCTCGCGCACCCTGACGCGTCCTGGCCTGAACCTGCTGACCCCCGTGGCCAGCGTGGGCACCGGCCAGCGCGTGGGCGCCCTGACGGCCAGCGGCGGCAGCCCCGCGCTGAAGCCGTACCTCGCCGACAACTTCGATGCGGCGGTGGAGTGGTACTACAAGCCGAACTCGTATGCGGCTGTGAACTTCTTCATCAAGGACGTCAGCAACTTCATCGTCGGCGGCACCCAGCGGCAGACGATCAATGGCGTGGTCGATCCGACGACCAACCAGCCGGCGATCTTCAGCGTCACCCAGCAGGTGAACGGTCCGGACGCCACCGTTCGCGGTGTCGAGCTGGCCTGGCAGCACGTGTTCGGCGACAGCGGCTTCGGCTTCAACGCCAACGCCACCCTGGTCGACACCAACCGGCCCTACAATCCGAAGGACATCTCTCAGAGTGGCTTCGCGATCACCGGCCTGGCCGACTCCGCCAACCTCGTGGCCTTCTATGACAAGAACGGCCTCGAAGCGCGGATCGCTGTGAACTACCGCAAGGAGTACCTGCGCGCCTTCGGTCAGAACCAGAACACCGGCGCCTTCGGCTCGGAACCGACCTTCGAAAATCCGAACCTGCAGATCGACTTCAGCACCAGCTATGCGATCACCAAGCAGGTCACCGGCTTCTTCGAAGCGCTCAACCTGACCAACGAAGTCCAGAGCACCCACGGGCGGTTCGATAACCAGCTGCTCGACGTGTTCGCCTATGGCCGTCGTTATACGGCTGGGGTCCGCTTCCGCTTCTAGTAACCTCCCCCACTCCCTTGGCCGGGGATATGTCTTCCCGTTTCCCCGGCCTCTTTTTTCCGAAGCGTCACCATGGTCCGCCCCGTCAAGAACATCGTCATCGTCGGCGGCGGCACCGCGGGCTGGCTCACGGCCGGACTGATCGCCGCCAAGCATAAGGCTCGCCAGTCGACGGGCTTCACCGTCACCCTGGTGGAGTCGCCCAACACGCCGATCATCGGCGTCGGCGAAGGCACCTGGCCCACGCTGCGCACCAGCCTGGCCAAGATCGGCGTCTCCGAGACCGATTTCTTCCGCGAGTGCGACGCGGCCTTCAAGCAAGGCGCCAAGTTCGCGCGCTGGACCACCGGCGCGGCCGACGACGCCTACTACCACCCCCTCATGCTCCCGCAGGGCTTCTCGCAGGTGAACCTGGCGCCGCACTGGCTGGCCGCCGGAACCGACCAGAGCTTCTGCGACGCGGTCACGCCGCAGGGCCGCATCTGCGATGACGGCCTGGCGCCCAAGACCATCACCGCCGCGCCGTATCAGGGCGCCGCCAACTACGCCTATCACCTGGACGCGGGCAAGTTCGCGCCGTTCCTGCAGCGCCATTGCTGCGAGAAGCTGGGCGTGCGCCACGTCCTGGCCGATGTGCGCAGCGTCGCTCTGGCCGAAGACGGCGACATCCGCGCCATCGACACCGAGCAGCATGGCGAGATCGAAGGCGATCTCTTCGTCGACTGCACGGGTTTCCGCTCGCTGCTGCTCGGCGAGGCCCTGGGCGTGCCCTTCCGCGACTGCGGCGACGTGCTGTTCTGCGACACGGCCCTGGCCGTGCAAGTGCCCTACGAGCACGAGAACAGCCCGATCGCCAGCCACACCATCTCCACGGCCCAGTCGGCCGGATGGATCTGGGACATCGGCCTGCCCACCCGGCGCGGCACGGGCCACGTCTATTCCAGCCGCCATATCAGCGACGACGACGCCGAGCGCGAGCTGCGCGGCTATCTGGGCCCGGCCGGCAAGGACCTGCCGGTCCGCAAGATCAAGATCCGCTCGGGCCACCGCGAGACCTTCTGGAAACGCAATTGCGTCGCCGTGGGCCTGGCCGCCGGCTTCCTGGAACCGCTCGAGGCCTCGGCCATCGTGCTGATCGAGCTGTCGGCCAAGCTGATCTCGGAACAGATGCCGGCCTGCCGCGAGGTGATGGACGTCCTCGCCGCGCGCTTCAACGCCACCACGCACTACCGCTGGGGCCGGATCATCGACTTCCTGAAGCTGCACTATGTGCTCAGCAAGCGCACCGACACCGCCTTCTGGCGCGACAACCGCGACCGCGAGACCATCCCCGATCGCCTGGCCGACCTGCTGCTGCTCTGGCGCTACCAGGGCCCCTGGCTGCATGACGAGTTCGACCGCGCCGACGAGGTCTTCCCGGCGGCCAGCTACCAGTACGTCCTCTACGGCATGGGCTTCCGCACCGAGGTCGAGATCGAGGCGCTGGCCGAGGAGCGCTTGATCGCCGAACGGGCCATCCGCGAGAGCGCCATCCAGACCGAGCGCCTGCGGGCCAGCCTGCCGCGCCACCGCGACCTGATCCGCAAGATCGTCGAGCACGGCCTGCAGCCGGTATGACCCGGCTTTCCGTGCGTGTTCTGAGGACCTCCGCCTTGGCGCTCTGCCTGGCGGGTCCGGTCGCCGCGCAGTCCCTGCCCAGCATCGCGATCCCCAAGATCACGTCGAGCGACCGTCCCAATTCCGAGCACGCCTTCGCCGGGGTGGAGATCCATGAGCGGCCGGCGTCCGTCCCGGTGGTCTTCGAGGTCTCGCCACGCGGGTCCGACGCCGGCGACGGCTCGGCGGCGCGCCCCTTCGCCACCCTGGCCCGCGCCCAGGCGGCGGTGCGCGCTGTCAACGCGGCGAACGCGGTAACCGTGCGGCTGGCCGACGGCGTCTACCGCCTGGATCCCCCCCTGCGCTTCGCCCGCGCCGACGGCGGCCAGAACGGCTTCGTCGTCCGCTGGGAAGCGGCCAAGGGCGCCAAGCCCGTGATCTCCGGCGGGGTCCGGGTCGAGGGCTGGAAACGCGCCGACGTCCAGCGCGACATCTGGGTGGCCGACATCCCGCGCGGCGCCGATCCGCGCCAGCTGTGGGTCAATGACCGCCTGGCCCACCGCGCCGCGGTCGAGGCCCCTCGCCGCGCCTTCGCCTTCCACGACTGGGGCATCGAGATCGTCGACCCCGCCTGGCGCTTCCTGGCCGACCTGCCTGACCAGGCGCGGATGGAGGTCGAGAACACCGGCTTCTTCACCGACCGCCGCGCGCGCGTGGAGAGCATCAAAGGCAATCGCATCGTGCTGGCCCAGCCCGGCTGGCGGAACAACATCATCGGCTATGACACCTTCGCCCGTCCGGTCTCGGGCGAGCGGGCCCACTTCTTCCTTCACAACGCCCTGGCCTTCGTCCGCGACGAGGGCGACTGGTGGGCCGATCCGGCCAAGGGAAAGCTCTACTACAAGCCCCGCGCCGGCGAGGCCCTGAGCGCCAGCCCGGTGATCATGCCCCGGCTGGAAGCCCTGGTGTCGATCGCCGGCGCGGCAGGCCAGCCGGTCCAGGACCTGCAGTTCTCCGGCATCGCCTTCCAGCACACCAGCTGGCTAGGCCCGTCCAGCGCCGAGGGCTATGCCAGCCAGCAGAGCGGCGCCTATCTGGCCGGCGAGGTCGCCGACTATCCGGCCGATCCCATCCGCGACTGCAGCTGGGGCTGCTGGGCGTTCGAGGCCCGGCGCAACCACTGGCGCCAGCAGCCGGCCGCCGTGCAGGTGGCCGCCGCCACGCGCGTCCTGTTCGAGGATGTCGAGTTCGCGCACCTGGGCCAGATCGGCCTGGGCGTCGGCAACGACGTCAGCGCAAATCTCAGCGGCGTCGGCCTGGAGACCCGCTCGATCGAGGTGGTCCGCAGCCGGTTCAGCGACCTGGCCGGCGGCGCGATCCTGGTCGGCGGCATCACGCCCGACGCCCACCATCCTTCGCGCCCCGAACAGGCCGTGCGCGACATCGTCATTCGCGACAACGTCATCACCAAGGTCTCGCAGGTCTATCGCGAGCAGGCGGCCATCCTGGTCACCTACGCCAGCGCCAGCCTGATCCTGCGCAACGACGTCTCCGAGACGCCCTATGACGGCATCGATGTCGGCTGGGGCTGGGGTCTGAACGATCCGGGCGGCAACACCGCCTACATGTCGCGCAAGCGCGGCTACTACGACCAGCCCGGCAACCGCGTCTACGACACGCCGACCATCCTTCGCGACACGGTGATCCTCGGCAATCGGGTGCATGGCGTGAAGCGCTGGTTCCCCGACGGCGGCGCGATCTATCACCTGTCGGCCGATCCCGGCGCGCTGATCGCCGAGAACCATGTCTACGACGTGCCGGGCGGCATCGGCGTCTATCTGGACGAAGGCTCGCGCTACATCACGGTGCGCGACAACGTATTCGACGGGCTGGGCCTGTGGGTCAATCTGAACGCCATGGACGACGCCCGTCCTCGCCGCATCACCACCGACAACACCGCGCGCGGCAACTGGCACAACGCCGGCAAGGCCAATGGGTCGTGGTCGGACTATCTCAACAACCGCCTCATCGACAACGTGACCGTCGAGGGGACGGCCTGGCCTGAAGCCGCGCGCGGCGTGATCGCGCGCGCAGGCCCTGCTCCGCCCCGCTGAACTTCTCCCCGATACGAACCCCACTCCGCTCCAAAGGCTTGCGACACATGTTGAGGACAAACTGGCGCCGATGCGCCCTGGCCACCGCGCTCTGCGCCGCGCTGTCGGTCGGCGCGACCTCTGTCCAAGCCGCTCCGGCCGGCACGGTCGACCGCGCCAAGGCCGACCGCCTGGCCACCGAGCTGGTCGGCAAGATGACGGTCGACGAGAAGGTCGAGCAGCTGCTCAACGTCGCGCCGGCCATCCCGCGCCTGGGCATCCCGGCCTACAACTGGTGGACGGAGTCGCTGCACGGCGCGCTCGGGACGCTGCCGACGACCAACTTCCCCGAACCGGTCGGCCTGGCCGCGACCTTCGATCCCGCGCTGGTCCATGACGTGGCCGGCGCGATCGGGACCGAGATGCGCGACCTGCACACCCTGGCCCGCGCGACGGGCCGCATGGGGCGCATCGGCACGGGCCTCAATACCTGGTCGCCGAACATCAACATCTTCCGCGATCCGCGCTGGGGCCGTGGCCAGGAGACCTATGGCGAAGATCCGTACCTGACGGCGCGCATGGGCGTGTCCTTCGTCCAGGGCATCCAGGGCGACAACCCCGACAACCCGCTCATCATCGCCACGCCCAAGCACTACGCCGTGCACAGCGGACCGGAGTCGACGCGCCACAGCGCCAATGTCTTCGTCTCGCGCCACGACCTGGAAGACACCTACCTGCCCGCCTTCCGCGCCGCGGTCGTCGACGGCAAGGCTGGCTCGATCATGTGCGCCTACAACCGCATCGACGGCCAGCCGGCCTGCGCCAGCGACCTCTTGCTGAAGGACCACCTGCGCGACGCCTGGAAGTTCAACGGCTACGTCGTCTCCGACTGCGACGCGGTCAAGGACATCGCCGACCACCACAAATACGCCCCGGACGCCGCCGCCGCCGTGGCCGCCTCGCTGCGGGCCGGCGTCGACAACGAGTGCAACGGCGCCACCCTGACCGACACCGACGGCCTGGCGCACCGCTACAGCGAGGCGCTGGACCGCGGCCTGATCACCATCGGCGAGATCGACACCGCGCTGGTGCGCCTGTTCTCGGCGCGCCTGCGCAACGGCGACCTGCCGGCCAATGGCGGCGAAGCGCCTCGCCCCCTGGCGCCGACCACGGTGATGACGCCCGAGCACGAAGCCCTGGCCCTGGCCGCCAGCGAGAAGAGCCTCGTCCTGCTCAAGAACGACGGGATCCTGCCGCTGAGGCCGGGCCTGCGGATCGCGGTGATCGGCCCGCTGGGCGACGCCACCCGCGTGCTGCGCGGCAACTACTCCTCGGCCCTCTCGGCTCCGCCGATCTCGGTGGTGGACGGCCTCAAGCGCGCCCTGCCCGCCGCCCAGGTGACCTATGCGCCGTTCGGGGCCTCGTTCACCGATGGCGACCGGGTGCCGACCTCGGCCCTGCGCACGCCCGACGGCAAGGCCGGGCTGCTGGCCCGCTACTTCAACACCGTCGAGCCCCCGCCCAAGCGCTTCGCGCCCGGCACGTTCGGCGACGCGGTCGCCAAGATGACCTATGCCGCCAAGCCGGTGGTCACGCGGATCGAGGCCGACGTGGCCTCCCGCAGCCTGGACCTGGCGGACGTCTCGGACCACCACCGCGTGGTCTGGACCGGCTTCCTGGTCGCGCCCGAAACTGGGACCTACCGCCTGGGCCTAACCGGCTTCAACGGCGAGATGAAGGTCGACGGCAAGCCGTTCGCCGACCTGCGCAAGTCCGGCTGGGCGAGCCTGCCGACCATGAAGACCCTGCGCCTGGAGAAGGGCCGCAAGGTCGCGATCGAGGTGAGCTCGGAGTCGCACGCCCTGTCCGGCGTCAGCCTGGTCTGGAAGCGCATCGCCACCGACCCGACCGCCGAGCTCAAGGCCGCCGCCGCCAAGGCCGATGTCCTGGTCGCGGTCGTGGGCCTCACCTCCGACCTGGAGGCCGAGGAATCCCCCGTCGAAATCCCCGGCTTCAAGGGCGGCGACAAGACCACGCTGGACATCCCCGCCGACCAGCAGGCCCTGCTCGAACAGGCCAAGGCCCTGGGCAAGCCACTGATCGTCGTGGCGATGAATGGCAGCCCGCTAAACTTCTCGTGGGCCAAGGACAATGCCGCCGCCCTGCTGGAGGCCTGGTATCCGGGCCAGTCGGGCGGCCTGGCGATCGCCAATGTGCTGACCGGCAAGACCAATCCGGCCGGCCGCCTGCCGCTGACCTTCTATCGGTCCACGGACGACCTGCCGTCCTTCGACGACTATTCCATGAAGGGCCGCACCTATCGGTATTTCGAGGGCAAGCCGGTCTATCCGTTCGGCTTTGGCCTCAGCTACACGCGCTTCGACTACAGCCCGCTGAAGCTGGAGCCGGCGGCCAAGGGCGCGGGCCAGGGCCTGAAGGTGACGACGACCGTCCGCAACACCGGCGCCAAGGCCGGCGACGAGGTCGCGCAGCTGTATCTGAACTTCCCCGACACGCCCGGCGCGCCGCGCCTGGCCCTGCGCGGCTTCCAGCGGATCTCGCTGAAGCCCGGCGAGACCCGGTCGGTGACCTTCTCACTGTCGTCGCGCGATCTGAGCTCGGTGGATCTGGACGGCGCGCGTCGCGTCAGCGCCGGCCGCTACCAGGTCAGCGTCGGGTCGGGCCAGCCGGGGACCGACGTGCCCAGCCAGTCGGCCAGCTTCGCGGTCGACGACGTCGTGGCGGTGGCCAAATGAAGCTGCTCCGCTATGGCGTGAAGGGCTCCGAGAAGCCCGGCCTGCTCGACGCCGACGGCCAGATCCGCGACCTGTCGGGCCACGTGGCCGACATCACCGGCTCCCAGCTGTCGCCGGCCAGCCTGAAGGCCCTGGCCGCCATCGATCCGGCTACCCTGCCCGTCGTCGAGGGCTCGCCCCGCTACGGCGTGCCGGTGAGCGGCGTCTCCAAGTTCATCGCCGTGGGCCTGAACTTCGCCGACCACGCCGCCGAGTCGAACCTGCCGATCCCGGCCGAACCCGTCCTGTTCACCAAGGCCGTCAGCTGCCTGACCGGCCCGAACGACAACGTCATGATCCCGCGCGGCTCGGAAAAGACCGACTGGGAGGTCGAGCTGGGCGTCGTGATCGGCTCGCGCGCCAGCTACGTCACCGAGGACGAAGCCCTCGACTACGTGGCCGGCTACGTCCTGATCAACGACGTCTCGGAACGCGCCTTCCAGATCGAGCGCGGCGGCACCTGGGACAAGGGCAAGGGCTGCGACACCTTTGGCCCCGTGGGGCCGTGGATGGTCACCGCCGACGAGGTCGGCGATCCCCAGAATCTGGGCATGTGGCTGGACGTCAATGGCCAGCGCAAGCAGGACGGCTCGTCCAAGACCATGATCTTCCCGATCAGCAAGCTGGTCTCGTACATCAGCGAGTTCATGACCCTGGAGCCGGGCGACCTGATCACCACCGGCACGCCTCCGGGCGTGGGCATGGGCCAGAAGCCGCAGCCCGTCTACCTGAAGGCCGGCGACGAGATCCGTCTCGGCATCGAAAAGCTGGGCGAGCAGCGCCAGATCGTCGTGGCCTGGTCGAAGGACGGCCCCGCCTGAACCCCACAAAAACAACAGAGGAGGACTTCATGAAAATCAACACGATATCCCGGCGTCGCGCCGGGTCCATGCTCGCCGGCTTCGGCCTGGCTCTGGCCCTGGCCACAGGCGTCCAGGCGCAGAGCGACAAGATGGTCCCGATCGCCATCCCCGCCCAGCCGAACGCCATCACGCTGAACACCGGCCCCCTGCCCGGCGCCACGGCGCAGGAGTCCTGGCACAGCCAGTACAACAGCGTCTTCGCCCGTAACGTCACGGTCGCGACCCTGACGCCCTTCCTGCCCGACCCGGCCAAGGCCACGGGCGCGGCGGTGATCGTGGCCCCAGGCGGCGGCTTCCGCACCCTGTCGATGGAGAACGAAGGCTGGGACGTCGCCAAGGCGCTGGCCGACAAGGGCGTGGCCGCCTTCGTGATCAAGTACCGGCTGAACCAGACGCCGGCCGACATGGCGGGCTTCGAGAAGTCGATGACCCAGATGTTCTCGGCCACCGCGGCGCGCCCGCGTCCCGACCCGGCGGCGGCCATCGCCGGCCTGGCCCCGCAGATCGCCGACGCGCGCGCGGCCTTCGCCCTGGTGCGCCAGCGCTCGGCGGAATGGCATGTCGATCCCGACCGTATCGGCATGGTCGGCTTCTCGGCCGGCGCCATGCTGACCCTGGCCACCACCCTGTCTGGCGAAGACGCCAAGCCCGCCTTTATCGGCCTGATCTATGGTCCGCTGTCGTCGGTCAACGTGCCCGCCGACGCCCCGCCGGCCTTCGTCGCCCTGGCCGCTGACGATCCGCTGTTCGCCACCACGGCCGGCTTTGGTCTGATCGACAGCTGGCGCGCCGCCAAGCGCCCGGTCGAGTTCCACTTCTACGAACAGGGCGGCCACGGCTTTGGCATGTACCAGAAGTCGACCACCAGCACGGGCTGGTTCGACGCCTACGCCCGCTGGCTGGGGATGCACGGCTATCTGAAGAAGAAGCCCTGAACCTCTCGTCCAGGCCCCTAAAGGATCGCCGTCCGTTCACGCGGGCGGCGATTTCTTTTTGCCCGCGTCGCTGGGCTGGCGGGTCGAATTGGCGTGAGTAGAAAAGAACCGCCCGGGTCCAAGCCGGCGAAGCGCCGTGCTGGACCCGGGCGAGATCGCCCAGGGGGGAGGTGGCGGACGACCCATGACACCCCAAGCCCGTGCGCGAAGACATCCGTAGATTAGATCTAGCAGATTTTCGCGCCATATGGGCGTTGGTTACGTTAACATTGGCAAATTCAGCCCTATTTGTCCAACCCATAACTCACTTGATATTGAGAAAAATCTCTCCATCCACGCGTGTGTCAGTGCTCGTGAAGTCCCACAAAGTAGGATTTAGAATTGACGAGCAAGGTCGTGAATCGCTCGAAACCTTGTCCGACGGACATTGGGGAATGACACGTACGGCTCGCTCAGGACCAAGCGGGCGTGTGGACACAAGGTCCGGGCCGCCCCCTAGCCATCCTTGGTAGCGCAAACAAATTGTGGACTTGGACGCCACCCAAGCTCCGACTAAAGATCGATCCGTAGACTTGAGACTCGGACGCGAGACGGGGGGACGTATTGGCGAGGAAGTCAGGACAAGGTCGCGACCCGACGATCGTCGACGTCGCGGTCAAGGCCGGCGTTTCGCCGATGACCGTTTCGCGCGTTATCAACGAGCGCCCCGGCGTCGGCCCCGACACCCGCGCGGCGGTCGAGGCGGCGATCAAGGCCTTGGGGTACATGCCCAATGTCGCCGCCCGCAGCCTGGTCAATTCCGTCGAGCTGAGGATCGGGGTGATCTACTCCAACCCCAGCGCCGCCTTCATGAGCGACTTCCTGACCGGCGTCTTCGAGGAGGCCTCGACGCGCGGGGCGCGCCTGACCCTGCTGAAGGGCGAGGATGGCCGCCCGCCCGCCGCCGCGGCGGTGAAGGCCCTGATCGCCTCGGGCATTCGCGGCGCCATCCTGGCTCCGCCGCTGGGCGAGTCGCCCGTCGTGCTGGGCGCGCTGCGCAAGGCCAAGCTGCCGCTGGCGGCGGTCGGCGCCTATAATGTCGAGGGCGCGATCTGCGTGCGGATCGACGATCGCCGCGCCGCCTATGAGATGACCCGCGAGCTGATCGCGCTGGGCCACAAGCGCCTGGGTTTCATCCTCGGCAATCCGGACCAGGCCGCCAGCGCCGAGCGCCTGAGCGGCTTCTACGCGGCCGTGCGCGAGGCCGTCGGGGTGGTGACCGCCATCGCCCAGGGCGATTTCAGCTTCACCTCGGGCCTGGCGGCCGCCGAACAGCTGCTGGACGCGGCCACGCCGCCGACGGCGATCTTCGCCAGCAATGACGACATGGCCGCCGCGGTCGTGTCGGTGGCCCACCGCCGCCATCTGGACGTGCCCGGCGAACTGACCGTGGTCGGCTTCGACGACACCTCGCCGGCGGTCACGGTCTGGCCGCCGCTGACCACGGTGCACCAGCCCGTTCGCCGACTGGCGGCCGAGGCGCTGGGCCTTCTGGCCAGCCAGATCGCTATCGGCGAGCCCTTGGGCGACCGCTCCGACCGCGTGCTGGACCACGAGATCGTCACACGCCTGTCGGCCGCCCGCCTCTAGCGACTTAGCGTCAGGCGTCCCCTCGCCCCTCGTAGCGCCAGAAGGCGAAGTCAGCGGGCGTGGCGCGGCCGGACATGTCCTGGCAGGCCATGCCGACGAAGGCTCCGGTGAAGTTGGGCAGGCCCGGCAGGGACGCCTCGTCCGACAGGATGCTGGCGTCGAGCGCGTTGTTGAGAAGCGTCCAGTTGGGATCAGCGGCGCCGCGCCAGGCCAATTTCAGCTGGCCGAAGTCGACATCGGCGCGCAGCTCGATCGCACCTTCGGGCAACGCGCCCACCACGACCTCGAGCGTGCAGCGGCCCGTGTCGGGACAGGCTGTCATCACCTGAAGGCGGCGCGCGCCGTTCTCGCGGGTGACGTGCAGGTAGTGGAACTTGGTGCTGTTGTAGTAGCAGACCAGCCCCGCGGCCTGCTGGAAGTCGGACGGCTCGAACTCAAGGCGCGTGGTCGCCGTGTAGCGGAAGTGCTCCTGGCGTTGCGCGACGAGCGCCTGCCGGAACGGGCTGCCGAGGGTTTCGCGGCCAAAGAGGCGCAAATGTCCCGGCCGTGCGGTCAGGCTGAAGATCTCGTCTGGATAGGGCGTGCGCAGCCATTGCAGCGGCTCGGGCAGCTCGGCGACATCGAAGCCGCCATCCCAGTTATCCGACGGCCACGGCGCGGGCGCGAGGTTCGGGGCGGGCGGCGTCAGGTCCGGCGCGGCGTCGGCGGTCAGGCTGCGCAGCCAGCCGTCTTCGCACCAGCGCATCGGCTGCAGGGCGGTCTCGCGGCCCAGCACGCAGCGCTGGCTCTCAGGCAAGGGACGGCCGCACAGATAGGCCATCCAGGGCGTACCGTCGGCCAGCTCGACTAGGTCGCCGTGCCCCGCGCGCGCCAGGGGCGCATCGCGGCGACCGCCGGCGGACAGCACGACGGCGTCCGGATGCAGCTCGTAGGGTCCCATCAGGTCGCGCGAGCGGGCCATGACCACCGCGTGCCCCCAGCCCGTGCCGCCCTCGGCGACCAGCAGGTGGTACCAACCGTCGCGCTTGTAGATGTGGGGACCCTCGGTGAAGCCCCGCTCGGTGCCCTGGAAGATCGTCCGCCGCTCGCCGATCAGCGCGCCGGTGGCGCGGTCCAGTTCCTGGATGACGATGCCCGCGAAGCGGGGGCGGTCTGGGCGATGGTCCCACAGCATGTTCAGTAGCCAGCTGCGGCCGTCGTCGTCATGGAACAGCGCCGGATCAAAGCCGCTGCTGTTCAGATAGACCGGATCGGACCACGTCCCGTCGATGCTGTCGCAGGTCACCAGGTAGTTGTGGAAGTCGCGCAGGGTCACGCCCTTGGCGCCGTCCAGGGTCGACTGCCCGAACCGCTTCACGTCGGTGAAGACCAGCCAGAACAGGCCGTCGGCATAGGTCAGGTCCGGCGCCCAGACGCCGCAGGAATCGGGATCGCCGCGCATGTCCAGCTGCGTCGGCCGGTTCAGTGGCCTGGCCGCCAGGCGCCAGTTCACCAGGTCGCGGCTGTGGTGGATCTGGACGCCCGGATACCACTCGAAGGTGGAGGTGGCGATGTAGATGTCCTCGCCGACCCGGACGATCGAGGGATCGGGATTGAAGCCCCGGAGGATGGGGTTTTGGATCAGGGTCATGCCGGTTTACGCACAAGGGTCCAGAGCAAGGCGGCGCCGACCAGGTCGAGCAGGCCAAGAACGGTGAAGAAGGGGCCATAGCCGATCTGGTCGACCAGCTTGCCCAGAGCGAGCGTGAACACCAGCACGCCCAGATTGCCCGCCAGGCCGGCGATGCCGGCGACGGTGGCGACCTCGTTCCGGGCGAAGAGGTCCGAGGCCATGGTGATCACGGTCACCGACAGGGTCTGGTGGGCGAAGCCGCCCAGGCACAGCAGGGCGATGGCGACATAGGGGTTGGCCGCCAGGCCCACCAGGGTCATGCCGGTCATCAGCACCGCGCCCAGCGTGAAAGCACAGCGCCGCGCGTCGATCAGGTTCACGCCGCGTCGCTGCAGGAAGCCGACCAGCCCCGGGCCGAACAGGCAGCCCAGGTCGGCGGCCAGGAACGGCAACCAGGCGAACATGGCGATATGGGCCAGGTCGAACCCTCGCTCGCGCGCCAGATACAGCGGCATCCAGAATGACAGCATGCCCCAGACCGGATCGGCCAGCATGCGTGGCAGGGCGATGCCCCAGACCTCGCGGCGCTTGGCCAGGCTCATGAAGCTTGGACGCTTCCCCTTCGCGGCCAGATGCTGCTCCTGCCCGGCCTCGATATGGGCGCGTTCGTGGGCGCTCAGGCGCGGATGCTTGTCGGGCGAGCGGTACCAGGCCAGCCACGCCACGGTCCATACCAGGCCCAGGATCCCGGCGGCGACGAAGGCCAGGCGCCAGCTGTGGGTGGCGACGGCCCAGGCAACCAGCAGCGGCGCGAACACCGCGCCGAACGAGGCGCCGATATTGTAGATGCCGCTGGCCAAGCCCCGCTCGCGAGCGGGAAACCACTCGGCCGTCAGCTTCTGTCCGGCCGGCTGAGCCGAGCCCTCCGCCAGGCCCAAGGCGAAGCGCAGTCCAGCGAACGGCGCCCAACCCTGAGCGGCGACGTGCGCGATGGTGATCAGCGACCACACCGCCACGCAGACCGTGAAGCCCAGCCGCAGCCCGACGCCATCGAGGAAATAGCCGACGAACGGCTGCAGCATGACGCCCAGCTGAAAGGCGCTGGTGATCCACGAGTACTGCTCGCTCGAGATCGACTGCTCGCTGAGGATCATCGGCGCGGACACGCCCAGCACCGAGCGCGCCAGATAGTTCAGGACCATCGCCAGGACGAACAGTCCGATGATGGTCCATCGCACGACGGGGAATCTGGGTTTGTCCCCATTCTCGGGTTTGACGCTACTGATCAACTCGTCCGCCCCAATTGCGATAACGTTATCATCACCCGCTATCGGGCGCAGAACATCACGCTTTTCGCGATTTTTCGCCGAAACAGCCCGCAAAGGCCGCGCTTCATCTACGGGTTAGCGAAGGCCAACGATCATTTCAACGTTATTATGTCGGAGTATTGACTTGCTGTAACAGCGAACATACCAAGTTTTACGATAACGCTACCATCTGACGGCAATCGCCTGGTGGCCAAGCGTCAAACGCGCCGATCAACGGCGCTCAGGGAGGGATGGAAATGTTCTCACACAGCACCGACTCGTCGAATCCGCGCGCCAAGCGGGGTGATCTAGTCCGGCAAATGAAACGCGATGCGCTCGGCTCGGCCGGCGCGGCCGCACTGCTGGCGACCCTGATCGCCTGTCCTGCCCTGGCGCAAACCGCCGCGCCGGCCGAACCGGCGGACACCACGGTCACCGAGATCGTCGTCACCGGCACCCGCATCCAGACCACTGGCTTCACCGCCCCGACGCCGACCTCGGTGATCGGCGAGGAGCAGATCCAGAACAACGCTCAGCCGAACGTCTTCGCCACCATCGTCCAGCTGCCGTCGCTGCAGGGCTCGAGCGGCTCGGCGACCAACACCTTCAGCACGTCGAGCGGCCAGCAGGGCCTGTCGTCGTTCTCGCTGCGGGGCCTGGGCACCATCCGCACCCTGACCCTGCTGGACGGCCAGCGCGTGGTCGGCGCCTACTACACCGGCGTCACCGACGTCAGCCTGTTCCCGCAGCTGCTGATCCAGCGCGTCGACGTCGTCAACGGCGGCGCCTCGGCCTCGTACGGCTCGGACGCCGTCGGCGGCGTGGTCAACTTCATCACCGACACCCGCTTCCAGGGCCTGAAGGGCAACGTCCAGGCCGGCATCTCGAAGTACAATGACAACGAGCAGGGCCTGGTGCAGCTGGCCGGCGGCCGCAGCTTCGCCGGTGATCGCATGCACGTTGTCGGCAGCGTCGAGTGGGCCAAGGAAAACGGCGTCGGCCCGGGCGACTTCGGCCTGGACCTGGCCGGTGACCGCCACTGGTTCACCCAGACGACGATGATCAATCGCAACGTCACGAACGACGGTTCGCCGCAGTACCTGATGCGCGACAACGCCCAGCCCTACGCCTACACCAAGTACGGCCTGATCACGGCCGGTCCGCTGCAAGGCATCGCCTTCGACCAGGCCGGCAATCCGTTCCAGTTCCAGTACGGCTCGGGCGGCGTGCCGTCCAAGACCGCCGGCGGCGCGGTCAATGGCTGTCTGCCGGGCTTCTGCATTGGCGGCGACCTGTCGGGTAACGTGGACAGCGGCCGCACGCTGCAGTCGAAGATCGAGCGCAAGGTGGCCTACGGCCGCATCGGCTACGACTTCGCCGAAGGCAACGAGGCCTACGTCTCGTTCAATCTGGGCCAGGTCAAGACCAGCAACCAGCCCGTCAACGGCATGAACCGCACCGGCCTGACGCTGCAGTGCGCCAACCCCTACCTGCCGACCTCGGTGCGCGACGCCTGCGCCACCGCCGGCATCACCAGCTTCCAATACGGCGTCAGCAACGCGGTCCTGCCCAACACCAAGGTCCACACCGATCGCCGCCAATACCGCGTCGTCGCCGGCCTGAAGGGCAAGTTCGACGCGCTCGGGTCGAACTGGTCCTATGACGCCTACTACCAGCACGGCGAAAACAAGACCGCCATCGACGTCGACCACATCATCCTGACGCCGCGCTTCAACCAGGCGATCCAGGCCATCACGCTGAACGGCGCGATCGTCTGCGCCGATCCGGTGGCGCGCGCCGCCGGCTGCCAGCCGCTGAACATCTTCGGCGGCAAGCCCCCCTCGGCCTCGGCCCTGGAATATGTCCAGCCGGAAGCTGGTCCGTTCCAGCGTCTGCGCATGAAGCAGGACGTGGCCAGCCTGAACTTCTCGGGCGCGCCGATCGATCTGTGGGCCGGTCCGCTGTCGGTGGCCTTCGGCGCCGAATATCGCCGGGAATACTACACCGTCCGCGCCGATCCGTACGGCGCTGGCATCGCCGATCGCAGCCCGAACACCGGCTCGTATCCGGCCGATCCGCTGATGTCGAACCTCGGCAACAACTGGCACGCGGGCAACTACAAGAACGGCGACGGCGTCTACAACGTCAAGGAAGCCTTCCTGGAAATCGACCTGCCGCTGTTCGACAACGACAAGGTCGGCCGCGCCAACTTCAACGCCGCCGCGCGCGTGACCGACTACAGCACCTCGGGCACGATCTGGACCTGGAAGGCCGGCGGCACCTGGGACACGCCCTTCGATGGCCTGCGCTTCCGGGGCGTGACCTCGCGAGACGTCCGCGCCCCCAACCTGTCGGAACTGTTCGCCGCGCCGGTCACCACGACCCTGCCGAACTTCTTCGACCCGGCCAACAACCGCAACGTGGTGGCGATCCAGAACGCCGTCGGCAACCCGAACCTGACGCCGGAAATCGCCCGCAACACCCAGGTCGGCGTGGTCCTGGCCAACCCGTCCTGGCTGCCGGGCTTCAGCGCTTCGTTCGACTACTACAAGATCAAGGTCGACGACGTCGTCTCCAGCCTGGGCGCGGCCCAGATCGTCGACTACTGCTTCCGCAACATCCTGCCGCAGACCTGCGGCTCGTATAACCTCAACAACAGCAGCGGCCCGAACTACATCAACGTCCAGTCCTTCAACCTGGCGTCGATCAAGACCAGCGGCTTCGACATCGAGGCCAGCTATCGTTGGCGTGAACCCTTGGGCCTGCCGGGCGCCTTCACCCTGCGCGCCCTGGCCACCCACATCCGCGAGTTCTGGACCGACACCGGCCTGCCCGGCACGATCCCGGTCGACTCCGCGGGCGTGAACCAGGGCAACACGCCCAACTGGAAGTGGCTGGCCATCCAGAGCTACGAGACCGACCGCTTCTCGGTCACGCTGCAGGAGCGCTGGTTCACCGACGGCAACTACGGCAACCAGTATGTCGTCTGCGCCGCCGGCTCGTGCCCGGTCTCGACGGTCAACAACCCGACCATCGACAAGAACTTCATGCCCGGCGCGTTCTACATGGACGTCGGCGGCACCTATAAGATCCGTGACGACGTGACCGCCTACTTCAAGGTCGACAACCTATTCGACCGCGATCCGGCCAAGTCGCCGAACTACGCCAACCCGGCCCTCTACGACATCATCGGCCGGATGTACCGCGCGGGCGTTCGCTTCCGCTTCTAGCGCCAGCGTTTAACCCGAAGGCGAAGGTCGCCGCCGATATCGTCCCCACCCCCGGGGCGATGTCGGCGGCGATTTTGTTATGGAGCCCCGTCGCGGAAGCCTCGCGGCGAGATCCCCGCGTGCTTGGTGAAGACGCGCGTGAAATAGGCCGGATCGTCGAAGCCCAGATAGTAGGCGATCTCGGCCACCGTCATGTTCGAGTAGAGCAAGGCCCGTCGGGCCTCGAGCATCTTGCGGTCCTGCACCAGGCTGAGCGGCGAGGCCGAGGCGACGCTTCGACAGGCCGCGCCCAGGGTCCAGACCGAGACGCCCAGGTCGGAGGCATAGGCCTCCAGCGCACGGTTGGTGCGGTAGCCGGCCTCGACCCGCTCGCGGAACCGCGCCACCAGGGCGGCATGGGTGTTGGGTCGCGCGGTGTCCGGCGCATCGACGTGGGCGCGCAGACGCAGCACGTCCACCAGGATGGTCAGCAGATGCGCCTCGACCGCCGCCCCGTGACCCGGCGCGGCCCAGGTCAGCTCCTTGGCCAGTCGCTCCAGGCTTTGGACCGCGCCGTGATCGGCGCTCAGCGCCAGCGCGACAGCCTGCTGGAAGACGGCCTCGAAGGCCGGCTCGCGCCCGACCAGCTCGCGCAGATAGCTGTCGGCGATGGTCAGCACCGAACCCTTGGTCTCGGCCTCGAAGACGAAACCATGCACCACGCGCGCCGGGGCGATCAGCAGGCAGGGGGCGACGAATTCCACCGCCTTGCCGTCCGCCGACATGCGGCCGCCGCCCTGGGCGATATGGAAGACGTGGTTGAGGTCGGCGTGGGCGTGCGGCCGGATGTTCCAGTCATTGGGTCGCGAGCGATCGTCCAAGGCCTCCAGATGCAGGAACTTGCCCTCGGCCACGCGAGGCGGCTCGCCGAACAGGAAAAAGCTGGGAATTTTGGACTGTGCGGCCACAAGCGCGCCCTCCCGACGCGACAGAAGCGTCTCACCCCACCCACGAAAAGTCCAACTATTCCCCCGACACATCCATCGCCACCGCCCCGGCGAGGACTAGTCTCTCCCCAAGATCGCGGACACTGCGGCGGGAGGACCCATGCGCACTCAGATCGCCATCATCGGCGCGGGCCCGGCGGGCATGTTCCTGGCGCACCTGCTGGCCGCCGCCGGCATCGACGCCGTGGTGCTGGAACGCCGCGACCGGGCCTATGTCGAGGGCCGCGTGCGCGCCGGCGTGCTGGAGCAGATCACCGTCGACCTGATGGACCGCCTGGGCCTGGGCCAGCGGATGCGCCGCGAGGGCCTGGTGCACGGCGGCACCAACCTGGCCGCCGACGGCGAGCTGTTCCGGGTCGACATGGCCGAGTTGACCGGCGGCTCCACCGTGATGGTCTACGGCCAGCAGGAGGTGATGAAGGACCTGTTCGACGCGGCGCAGCCGCGCGGGCTGTCGATCGTCTTCGACGCCGACGAGGTGGCCCTGCACGACATCGACACCGACTCGCCCAGCGTGACCTTCCGCCAGGACGGCGTCGAGCGCCGGCTCGACTGCGACTTCGTCATCGGTTGCGACGGCTATCATGGCGTCAGCCGCGCGGCGATCCCGGAGGGCGTGCTCAAGACCTTCGAGCGGGTCTATCCGTTCGGCTGGCTGGGCATCCTGGCCGACGTGCCGCCCTGCGATCACGAGCTGATCTATTCCAACCACGAGCGCGGCTTTGCCTTGGCTTCGATGCGCTCGCCCACCCGCAGCCGCTATTACATCCAGTGCGCCCTGGACGAGCGGATCGAGGACTGGAGCGACGACCGCTTCTGGGACGAGCTGTGCCTGCGCCTGGGCGACGAGGCCGCCAGCCGCGTGACCCGTGGCCCGTCGTTCGAGAAGTCGATCGCCCCGCTGCGCAGCTTCGTCACCGAGCCCATGCGCCACGGCCGCCTGTTCCTGGCCGGCGACGCGGCGCACATCGTGCCGCCCACCGGCGCCAAGGGCATGAACCTGGCGGTCTCAGACGTGATCATGCTGTCGGAGGCGCTGACCGAATACTACGGCGAGCGCTCCAGCGCCGGCATCGACGGCTACTCGGCCCGCGCCTTGGCGAGGGTCTGGAAGGCCGAGCGCTTCTCGTGGTGGTTCACCAGCCTGACCCACCGCTTCCCCGACCGCGACGGCTTCGACCGCAAGATGCAGGTGGCCGAGCTAGCCTACATCCGCGGCTCCCGCGCCGCCCAGGTCACCCTCGCCGAGAACTATGTCGGCCTCCCGCTGGTCTAGGAGCATTCCGTGAAGAGCAAGATCTACGAAAGCGCCGCAGCCGCGCTGGAGGGCGTCGCCTTTGACGGCATGACCCTGATGTCCGGCGGCTTTGGCCTGTCGGGCAATCCCGAGACCCTGATCCCGGCCCTGAAGGAGACCGGCGTGAAGGGCCTGACCGTGATCAGCAACAACTGCGGGGCCGACGGCTTCGGGCTGTGGATGCTGCTCAACAACGGCCAGATCAAGAAAATGATCTCGTCCTATGTGGGCGAGAACAAGCTGTTCGAGCAGCTCTATCTGTCGGGCGAACTGGAGCTGGAGCTGAACCCGCAGGGCACCCTGGCCGAGCGCATCCGGGCCGGCGGCGCGGGCATCCCGGCCTTCTACACCAAGACTGGCGTCGGCACCGTGGTGGCCGAGGGCAAGCCGGTCGAGACCTTCGAAGGCGAGCCCTACGTGCGCGAGACCTGGCTGCGCGCCGACCTGGCCATCGTGAAGGCCTGGAAGGCCGACCCGGAGGGCAACCTGATGTTCCGAATGACGGCCCGCAACTTCAACCCGGTGATGGCCACGGCCGGCAAGGTCACCATCGTCGAGGTCGAGGAGATCGTCGAAGCCGGCGCGCTGGACGCCAATAGCATCCACACGCCGGGCATCTATGTGGACCGCATCATCCGCTCGACGATCAACGAGAAGCGCATCGAGAAGCTCACGACCCGCCCAAGGGAGACTGTCTGATGGCCTGGACCCGCGACGAGATGGCGGCCCGCGCCGCCCGCGAGCTTAAGGACGGCTTCTACGTCAACCTCGGCATCGGCATCCCGACCCTGGTGGCCAACCACATTCCGGACGGCGTGTGCGTCACCCTGCAATCCGAGAACGGCATGCTGGGCATGGGCCCCTTCCCCTACGAGGGCGAGGCCGATCCGGACCTGATCAATGCGGGCAAGCAGACGATCACCAAGCTGCCGACGTCCAGCTTCTTCGACAGCGCCCAAAGCTTCGCCATGATCCGCGGCGGCCACATCGACCTGACGGTGCTGGGCGCGATGGAGGTGGCCCAGAACGGCGACATCGCCAACTGGACCATCCCCGGCAAGATGGTGAAGGGCATGGGCGGCGCCATGGACCTGGTGGCCGGCGTCAAGCGCGTCATCGTGGTCATGGATCACGCCAACAAGGCCGGCCAGAGCAAGGTCTTGAAGCGCTGCGCCCTGCCCCTGACCGGCGCGGCCTGCGTCGACATGGTGATCACCGATCTCTGCGTCTTTGATCTCGACCGGAAGGGTGGCGGCCTGACGCTGGTCGAGCTGGCGCCCGGCGTCACGCTGGACGAGATCAAGGCCAAGACCGAAGCCGACTTCGACGCGGGGGCCTTCGCATGAGCGTCGCCTATCTCTGTGACGGGATCCGCACGCCGTTCGGCCGCTACGGTGGTGCGTTGTCGAAAGTCCGGGCGGACGACCTGGCCGCTATCCCGCTGAAGGCCCTGGCGGCGCGCAACGCCGGCCTCGATCTCGAAGCGATCGACGAGGTGGTGCTGGGCTGCGCCAATCAGGCCGGCGAGGACAACCGCAATGTCGCCCGCATGGCCCTGCTGCTGGCCGGCTATCCGGTGAGCGTGCCAGGCGTCACGGTCAACCGCCTGTGCGCCTCGGGCCTGGAGGCCGTCGGCTACGCCGCCCGCGCCATCTTGTCGGGCCACAACGACCTCATCATCGCGGGCGGCGTCGAGAGCATGAGCCGCGCGCCGTTCGTGATGGGCAAGGCCGACAGCGCTTTTTCCCGCAACGCCGAGATCTTCGACACCACGATCGGCTGGCGGTTCGTGAACCCCGCCATGCGCAAGGCCTACGGCGTCGACTCCATGCCGGAGACCGCCGAGACCGTCGCCGCCGACTATGGCGTCAATCGCACGGACCAGGACGCCTTCGCTCTGCGCAGCCAGCAGCGGGCGGCCGCCGCCCAGGCCAGCGGCTTCCTGGCCGGCGAGATCACCCCGGTCGAGATCCCCGGCAAGGCCGGCCCAACGATCGTCGACCGCGACGAGCACCCGCGCGAGACCACGCTCGAGGCCCTTGCCAAGCTGAAGTCCGTCGTACGCGAGGGCGGCACAGTGACAGCCGGCAACGCCTCGGGCGTCAATGACGGCGCGGTGGCCCTGATGGTCGCCTCCGAGGATGCTGTGAAGCGCCACGGCCTGACGCCACGCGCTCGCATCACCGGCTACGCTACCGCCGGCGTCGCGCCGCGCGTGATGGGCATCGGCCCCGTCCCGGCGGTGCAGAAGCTTCTCGCCAAGACCGGCCTCTCGATTGGCGACTTCGACACCGTCGAACTGAACGAAGCCTTCGCCGCCCAAGGCCTCGCCGTCCTGCGCCAGCTTGGCCTGCCCGACGACGGCGCCCACATGAACCCGAACGGCGGCGCGATCGCCCTGGGCCATCCGCTCGGCGCATCCGGCGCGCGACTGGTGCTCACCGCCCTGCGGCAGCTGGAAGCAACTGGCGGCCAGCGCGGTCTCGCCACCCTCTGCATCGGCGTCGGCCAGGGCGCCGCCCTCGCCTTCGAGCGGGTCTAGGAGAACCTCATGAGCCTGATCCTGCCCTATGCCCGAGAGGACGCCGGCCAACCGCCGTCGCTCTGCCCGTCCTACGGCTCCACCGTCGCCCGCTCGCCGCGCCAGCCGCTGGTCAAGATCCCCCACACTCTGACCGAGACCACCGGTCCGGCCGGCGGCTGGGACAAGCTGATGGGCGCGTCGCTGGCCGACCTGACCACCCAGCATAAAGGCGCGCCGCAGGGCCAGCGGATCGTCGTTTCCGGCCGCGTGCTGGACGAGAACGGCCGCCCCGTCCCCAACACCGTGATGGAAATCTGGCAGGCCAACGCCGCCGGTCGCTACATCCACTCCAAGGACCAGTGGGACGCGCCGCACGATCCCAACTTCACCGGCGCGGGTCGGGTGATCACCGACGCCGAGGGCCGCTACCAGTACGTGACCGTACGTCCCGGGGCCTATCCATGGGGCAACCACCACAACGCCTGGCGGCCGTCGCACATCCACCTGTCGCTGCTGGGCCCAGCCTTCGCCACCCGCCTGGTCACCCAGATGTACTTCCCCGACGATCCGCTGATCGAGATCGACCCGATCGCCAACGCCGTGCCCCTGCCCTACCGCCAGCGGATGGTCTCCCGGTTTGACATCGAGACCACCCGGCCGAACTGGGCGCTGGGCTACCTATTCGACGTGGTGCTGCGCGGACGCGACGAGACGCCGTTCGAGGACGATCATCATGACTAATCCGGCTCCGCGCCTCGACAACCAGGACCCGGCCCTGTTCGGCCAGACCCCGTCCCAGACCGTCGGCCCGTTCTTCCACTACGGCCTGCCCTGGAAGGGCGGCGCGGACCTCGTCGGCCAGTCCGACATGGGCGCGCGGCCCGAACTCTTTCCTGATGAGCACTACGTCCTGAACCTGGCCCCGCCCAAGGGCGCGGTCAGCGGCGAGGTGGTCATCCTGGAAGGCGTGGTCACCGACGCCGACGGCAAGCCCGTGCCGGACGCCATGATCGAGATCTGGCAGGCCAACGCCGCCGGCCAATATGCCAGCCCCGACGACGGCTTCATCGGCTTCGGCCGCGCCTCGACCAGCGACGAAGGCCTGTATCGCTTCAAGACCATCCTTCCCGGTCCGGTCCCTGGCCCCGGAAACAGCCAGCAGGCGCCGCACATCGCCGTCAGCGTCTTCGGGCGCGGCGTGATCAAGCGCCTGGCCACCCGCGTCTATTTCGACGGCGCGCCGCAGAACGCCGCCGACCCGATCCTGGCCCTGGTTCCGCCTGAACGCCGCGACACCCTGATCGCCCGCCAGCAGGACGGCGCCTGGCGCTTCGACATCGTCTTGCAAGGCGAGCGCGAAACCGTCTTTTTCGACATCTGACGAAGACGGAGTCGCCCTTGCCTTCCCTGATCCGCGACCGCTCGGCGTCTTCCGCCGCCATGCTTGCCGTCTTCGGCGACGAGGCCCTGCTGGACGCGGCCCTGCGCTTTGAGTCCTCCCTGGCTCAGGCGCAGGCGGACGTCGGGGTGATCGACCAGGCCAGCGCCGCTTGCATCGCCGCCGCCTGCGTCGAACGCCCCGACGTCGACCTTCTGGCCGAGGCGGCCGCCCATGCCGGAACCCTGGCGATCCCGCTGGTCGAGATCATCCGTAAGCGGATCAATGATCCGGTGATCGCCAAACTCGTCCACAAGGGCGCGACAAGCCAGGACCTGGCCGACACCGCCCTGATGTTGCAGGCAAGGGCCGGCGCGGCGCTGGTCGTCGAGGAGGCTGTGCGCCTGACCGATGCGCTGGCTGCTCTGGCCGAAGCGCACGCGACCACGCCGATGCTGGGCCGCACCCTGCTGCAAGGCGCCCTGCCCATCACCTTCGGCCTCAAGGCCGCCGGCTGGCTGCAAGGCGTCGCCGGCGCCCTGGCCCGCTTCGAGCGCGAGACCACCGCCATTCAGCTGCAACTGGGCGGCGCGACGGGTTCGCTGGCCGGACTGGATGGCCAGGCGCATGCGGTTCTCGCGAGCCTGTCCGTCCTCCTCGACCTGCCGCCCGCCACGACACCCTGGCACTCACGCCGCGAAGGCCTCGCCGGCCTGGCCTCCAGCCTCGCCATCTTGACCGGCGCGGTCGGCAAGATTGCCGGCGACATCGCCCTGCTGGCCCAAGGCGAGGTCGCCGAGGCCTTCGAACCCCGCGTCGAAGGCCGGGGCGGCTCTTCCGCCATGGCCCACAAACGCAACCCGACCAGCTGCCAGGTCGCCCTCTCCGCTGCGATCCGCGCTCCGCACCTGGCTGCGACGATCACCGCCGCTCTGCCCCAGCAGCACGAGCGCGGCCTGGGCGGCTGGCAGGCCGAGGCGCCGGTGCTGGCCGATCTGTTCCAGCTGACCCACGGGGCCCTGGCCGCCATGGCCCCAGCAGTCGAAGGCCTGGAAGTCGACACCGACCGCATGGCCGCCAACCTTGCGGCCGCCCAGGTCGGCGCCGATATCGGCGAGTCCGAAGCGCTGACCCAGCGCGCCCTCGCCGCCTACCGAAAGTACCGCTGATGCCCTTCGCGACCTCGCACGGCGCTCGGATCTACTGGCGCGCGGACGGCGCGGCCGACAAGCCGGCGCTGGTGCTGCTGACCTCGATCGGCACGGACCTGTCGCTGTACGACCCGGTCGTGCCGCTGCTGACGCCGGACTTCCGCGTGCTGCGGATGGACACCCGTGGCCACGGCGCTTCGGATGCGCCAGCGGGCGACTACAGCCTGGACCTGCTGGCCGACGACGTGCTGGCGGTGATGGACGCGGCGGGCGCCCGGACGGCCAGCATCGCCGGCACCTCGCTGGGCGGCATGATCGCCATGGCCCTCGCCCCGAAGGCGCCCGAGCGCGTCACCGCCCTGATCCTGGCCTGCACCTCGCCAGCCATGGATCCCTCGACCTGGGACCAGCGCCTTGCCCTGATCCGCCGCGAAGGCATGGCGCCGCTGGTCGCGCCGGTGATGGGCCGGTTCTTCTCGGAAGGCTTCCGCGCCCAGCATCCCGAGGTCGTCGAGACCGTGAGCGCCGGCATGCTGGCCCAAAGCCCCGACGGCTATTGCGGCTGCGGCGCGGCGATCCGCGACATGGCGCTGCTGGAGGGGCTACCCGCCATTACCGCCCCGACCCTGGTGCTGACCGGCGCCAAGGACGCCGCCACGCCATTCGAAGGCCATGCCGAGCGCATCGTCGCAGCCGTACCCGGCGCCCGCCATCTGGAGATCGACGGCGCTCACCTGCCCAGCCTGGAAGCCCCAACCGCCTTCGCCGGCGCCGTGCGCGGCTTCCTCGCCGAGTTGCTGAGCGGGACCGCCGTCCGGGAGGCCAAGGACTCCCTGTTCGAGGCCGGGCTGAAGACCCGCCGCAAGGTCCTGGGCGACGCCTGGGTCGACAAATCCCTGGCCAAACGCACGGCCTTCACCGCCGACTACCAGGCGATGATCACCCGCTACGCCTGGAACGAAGTCTGGGGCCGGCCGGGCCTGGACCACCGCACACGGCGCCTGCTGGTGCTGGCCATCTGCGCCAGCCTGGCCCGCTGGGAGGAATTCCGCCTGCACGTGAAGGCCGGCCTGGAGCAAGGCGGCTTCACGGTCGACGAGTTGAAGGAGGTGCTGATGCAGACGGCGATCTACGCGGGCGTGCCCGCCGCCAACACCGCCTTCACCGAGGCCTCCGAAGTCATGGCGGAACTGGGCGAGACGCCCTAGTTCACGCCTTTGCTTTCAATGTGCCAGCCGGGACGCGCGCAGAGCGCGCAGTCCTTGCCGGCGAACATCGCCCGCCCGGCCTTGTCGCCCTTCAGCTGCCAGTTCAGCCAAGCCACGGCGACCTCGCCGAACGAACCGCCGCGCGGCTGGCCGTAGGTGCCGCCATGGCCGACGCCGTCCTCATAGGCGCGCACGACCGGGATGTGGGTAATCCGCGCATAGTCGTCATTGGCGTTGGCGAAGGCGATGTCGGTGGCGTCGCCGCTGACATAGATCGCCGGACCGTGCAGGGCCTTCAGGCTTTCCTTGGTCACGTTGGCGCCAGGCAGGCCGCCGGTCCCCGTGCCCAGCACGCCGCTGTTCCAGACCCCGGTGGTGGTGACGCGCGGATCGGCCGACGCCTCGATCGCCTGCAAGCCGCCGCAGGACATGCCCATCACCGCGATCTTCTTGACGTCTAGCCGCCCGTTGTAGCGGCTGGCCGGCCGCGCGTTCTCGGCGACCGCCCAGTCGATGGCGTCGATCAGCTGCGACGAGGTGGTCTTGGGCGGGGCGTTCATGTCCGGCCGAGGCGGCGGGCCGGCGTTCGGCGGCTTGGGGCCGACGATCGGGCCGATGGCGACCACCAGATAGCCGTGGCCGGCGATCTCGGTCAGGAACTTGGCGAAGGCGTCGCCCTCGTTGGCGCAGGCGCCGTTGGCCCAGGCCAGGATCGGCAGCTTCGCCTTGCCCACGGCGGCCATGTCCTCGGGCCGGTAGACCGTGTGGGTCGGCAGGCCAGGATCGCTTTCCATCACCGCCTTGTAGGGCGGCGGCGCGGGCTCGGCCGCCAGGGCTGGACCTGCCACGAAAGCGCTCAACAGCACGGCCAGCAGAGGGATCTTCATCGAATGCTCCTTGATCCGGATTAGGGGGTTGCGAGCCCTTCGATGAAGGCCGTAACGGCGGCCTCCAGCGCGTCGCCCTCGACGCTCATATTGCTCATCGGCAACCGCAGCACCGGGACGCCAGCGCGCTCCAGGGCCTCGAGCACGAAGGGATCGGCGTCGTCGATGGCCACCGCCCCGTGCACGCCATGCAGCTCGGCTTCCTTGACATGCCAGGCCCCCGCCCAGGTGGGCATGCGCAGCTCGTCGCCCATGGTTACGAACCGCGCGGCCAAGGCGCGCATGGCGTCGCCCTCGCCCTTGAAGTCGCGGATATAGCCGTCGGCGGCCAGGCCCAGATACATCGACCAGACGAACACCGCGCCATGGCTGTCTTCCCAGCGCTGGTAGAAGCCCATGTCGCTCCACAGACCCCGCCCGACCCACATCAGGCGCACGCGCTCATCCGGACAGGCGCCCTCACCCGCCTCGGCGCGCGCGGCGATCTCTTCGTAGAGCCGCTTGGCCGCGTCGCGTCCCCAGACCGTGCCGCGATGCCATTGGGGCACCATGGTCGCGGGCATGGTGTCGACGATCCCCGCGGGTACCGGTTTCGTCGTGGCGATCAGGTCGCGGGCGCGGCGGTAGTATTCCTCCTGCTCGTTGACCAGGGTCATCACTTCGACGAAGCGGGCCGGGTCGAACTTGCGGCCGGTGATGGCCTCCAGGCGCGGGATGCTGGCTTCCAGCTGGGCGGTCAGCAGATCCAGCCGCTCGGCCTCCAGCGTCTCGTCCCAGCGCTCGGGCAGGTCAGACCACCAGGCGACAGGCAAGTCCCAGCGGCTGTCGACCGAGCGCTCATAGGCGAAGAGCTCGGCCCCAGTTTCATGCGCCCAGGCCTCGTACAGCTTGGCGCCGGCGTCCGAGCCTTTGACGACAGCCAGGATGTCGGGCTTGGGCAGGCCGCCCCACGGGGCGTTGTCGACATCGGCGTCCAGCGCGGCGGCCAGGCCCTGGGCGCTGTAGTTCTCGACGTCGGCGGGATAGTCGGCGGCCTTCAACAGTCCCGCATAGTCGCGCCCGCGCTGCTTGGCGGCGACGATCGAGGCCCACCACTGGTTCACGACATAGGGGATGTCCATGGCCCGCAGGATTTCCTGCGGCGCGTCGGCATTGACCACCGCGAACGGCCCCTCGGCCGCGCGGCGCTGGACGTCGGCGAACCAGTCGCGTTGCCAGGCGCCGAAGTCGGCGGTCGACGCCAGCGCCTTGCGGCTGCGGCGACCGGCGCCGTCGGCTGCGGGCTTCGCGGGCTTGTCGGGAGCCTTCTCGGACCGCGGTCGCGGCGCCGGTGCGGAAGGTGACGCGTAGGGGTCGGCGAAGAAGGTCGCCAGCGTCTCGGCCAGGCGGGCTTCGTCCGGCGCGTGGTCCAGCTTCAGCGCCAGCAGCGGCTTGTTCACGGCCGTCAGCGCCTCGCGAAGACGCGCCACGTCCCAGGGCGAGGCCTCGTCGCCCGGCAGGCGGATGTGGAGGACGGCTTCGACATCCATCTGTTTGGCCCGAGTGGCCAGGGCCTGGGCGCGCACAGCGCTCGACCCGTCCGTGGCGTGGGACGCCGGCGCCTGCCAGCGTCGCAGCAGAGCCTCGAAAGGATCCAGGGTCTCGTCCAACATCATGCTGGCCCAGGGGTCGCCCCAGGCATGGTCCTCGCCGACGATCACGCAGCCGGCGGCCTCGATCGCGGCATAGGCGGTCGAGGTCTCGTGCGGTGATCCGGTGACCAGTACGCGACGGCCCGCTCGATGCCCGGCGCTGGACAGGGCCGCGAAGATCAAGCTGTCGCCCTCGGCCAGGGTGGCCTGTCCTACGGCTCGCACCAGATCCAGGGCCTGGACGCCGCCTAGCAACGGGGTCGCTGCGGCGCGCAGGTCCAGGACCCGCTGCAGCCGACGACGCTTGGCGTTGGCGAGGGCGATCTCATTCGCCAGGGCGTCTGTCGTGATCGATTGCCCGGACAACGCCTCCAGCCACGCCTTGAACCCCATCAGCCGAGCGCGGTTGTAGTGCTCGACGGCCTCGCCCCCACCATGGAGGGCGTCGAGATGCGCAGCGGCCAAGTCGCCGCCGCGTCCAGTTCGCGACAGCTGGCGCAGGACGGAGAACAGCTGGACGTCCTCGACACAGCCATGGGCGATGGCGACGCCCGCGAACGCAGAACCGCCCCCTAGCAGTTGGGCCAGCAGCGACCGCGATCGGGGCGGCTGCCCCTCGAAACCCTCCCCCGGCGCGCCAGCGGGATCGGCCGCCAGACGATACGGCGTGAAGCCAGCCGCGGCGATCAGCTCACGCGGGATGTCGACGCCGATCTGGGCCAGCAGCGGGCCGCTCATCAAATCGCGCCCGCCTGGATCAGGCTTTGCACCTGCTCTTCGGAGTAGCCCAGAACATCGCGATAGATCGCCTGATTATGCTCGCCGATCGCCACCGGGAGGACGTCGTCGAAGCCCGTGCGGCCCTGCGAGAACTGGATCGGCACGCCGGCGGTCATCAGTTCCTCGGCGTCCGGATAGGCCGGATGGGTGATCGCGGCCGTTTCGCCGCGCGCGACCACGCGCGGGTCCTTTAGGCCTTCGACAGGATGGCGCACCGGCGCAACCGGAACGCCCTGGGCCTCAAGCCGGCGCACGACCTCGTCGGTCGGCAGCTGGCTGGACCAGGCCTCGATCAGGGGCTCCAGCTGGGCGGCGTTGGCGACCCGGCGGTCGCGGGTGGCGTAGCGCGGATCCTCGCCCAAGGCCTCATTGTCCATGGCCCGGAAGAGCCCGCGCGCCAGGCCCTCGTGCACCGCCACGATCGACACGTAGCCGTCCAGGCAGCGGAAGACGCCGAACGGCGACAGGCGCTGCACGGTCAGGCCGGTGCGCGCCTCCATGCCGGCCAGGGCCATGGCCTGCCAGTTCTCGATGGCCACGAACGAGGTCAGGGCGCCCAGCATCGAGACGTCGACCTGCTGGCCCTCGCCCGTACGCCGCCGATGCTCCAGGGCGGCCAGGATGCCGATGACGCCGAACATCGGCGCCAGCATATCGGCCATGGGGATGCCGATACGGACGGGCGGATCATTGGGGCCGCCGCTGGTGTACATCGCGCCGCTCAGGGCCTGGATCAGCACGTCCATGGCCTTGCTGCCCTCGGCCACGCCGGCGCCGAAGCCGCTGAGCGAGCAGTAGACGATGCCCGGATTGATGGCCTTGGCGGCCTCGTAGCCGACGCCCAGGCGATCGGCCGTGCCGCTGGTGAAGTTCTCGACCACGATGTCGGCCTTGCGGACCAGGTCGGCGAAGATCTCGCGCGCTTGTGGGTGCTTGAGGTTCAGGCTGACGCCATGCTTGCCCCGCGCCCGGGTCAGGTGGGAGATCGACAAATCATCGTCATGACGCTTCTCGACGCCCACGCCGTCGCGTCCGACATAGGGGCTGTTCTCGCGCGCCAGGTCGCCGCCGCGCGGGTCCTCGACCTTGATTACCGTAGCGCCCAGACCGGCCAGCAGCAGGGTAGCATAGGGTCCGGCGAGGGCGCGCGTCAGGTCGATGACGGTCAAGCCCTCCAGAGGACGGGCGCGGGTGTCGGCGGCGGCGTCGGTCACGAAAATCACCTGATGGAACAACTAAGAGCCTGTTTCGGAAAAGCTTTCCCGACGTCATCGCGACCGGCGCACTCTCCCCAACCTCCACATTCAGCGAGCCGGCGCCGCTCCTGTCAATAAATAGTTCGCAAAATAAACTATATTGAAAACTAACAACTGACCCACTCTGGCTGATCGGCTCCCGGCGCGCGGGGCGGACGTCCGATAACGCCGATCTCAAACTTCAGCCCACCCCCTTGCGTCAATTTAGTTCGTGAAACATACTGTTTTCATTCGAACGGTTTCATCGACAATCTAAATCGATGAACCGGCGAACACCGCAATAAGAAGGGTCGCCGGCAGCAGTCGGACGGCTCAAGGGAGGGCCGCCATGAAGACCATCATTTCACGCCAGGCTTGCGTCTCGCATCTGGCCATCGTCGCCGCCATCTGGTCAGCCGCCACCGTGGCGCAGGCCCAGACCGCGCCCGCCGCCGAGCCGGATACGGCCGTGGCCGAGATCGTCGTGACCGGCACCAGCATCCGGGGCGTCGCCGCCGCCGGCTCGCCGACCGTCGGCGTCGGCATCGAGGAGCTGAAGGCCAGCGGCGCGGGCACCGCCAGCGACGCGCTGCGCATGCTGCCGCAGATCCTGAACCTGGGCGCGGACGAGAGCCGCAACTCGTTCAGCGGCGGGGCGCAGGACGCCGCCGCCAACTCCACCGCCGTCCGCGCCGCCAACCTGCGGGGGATCGGCCCGGAAGCTACCCTGCTGCTGCTGAACGGCCGTCGCCTGGCGCCCAACGGCGTGATCAAGGCCCTGAGCGACCTGGACCAGATCCCGACCTCGGCGGTGGGCCGCATCGAGGTGGTCACCGATGGCGCCTCGGCCATCTACGGCTCGGACGCCGTGGCCGGCGTCGTGAACCTGATCACCCGCAAGAAGTTCAACGGCGCCGAAACCACCTTCCGCTACGGCTTCGCCGACGACGTCTCGCAGAAGCTGTTCAGCCAGACCCTGGGCAAGACCTGGGACGGCGGCGGGTTCTTCTTCTCGTTCGAGCACAATGAGCGCGGCCACCTGGAAGGCTCGGCCCGCGACTTCGCCAGCCAGAACCGCACCGCGCGCGGCGGCACGGACGCGCGTCCGTTCACCGCCTCGCCGGGCAACATCGTCATCGGCGGCGTCCGCTACGCCCTGCCGGCCGGCAACGGCGTCGGGGTCAATCCCAGCGCCCTGGTGGCCAACACCGCCAACCGCTACGACGAAGCCGCCTATTCGGACCTGCTGCCCAAGCAGAACCGCAACACGGTGCTGTTCAACATCCACCAGAACATCGATGAGAACCTCGAGGTCTGGTACGAAGGCTTCTACACCCGCCGCAAATACGACCTGGGCGCGCCGCCGGCGCTGTTCAGCCTGGCCGTGCGCAACACCAATCCCTGGTACGTCTCGCCCGCCGGCCAGACGTCCGAGACCGTCGAATATCGCCTGAACGAAGACAGCGATCCCAACTCGACCGGCTTCGAGAACGCCCAACAGAACGCCATCGGCTTCAATCTGGACCTGCCCAAGCAGTGGCGGATCGCCGGCTATATCGACCACAGCATGAGCCGCGGCTTCCAGGACCGGAAGAACGTGCTCAACAACGCCGCCCTGACCGCGGCCCTGGCCAGCACCAATCCCGCCACGGCGTTCAACCCGTTCGGCGACGGCAGCTTCAACAAGACCAACAACCCCGGCCTGCTGGACATCATCGACGCCAACCGCGCCACCTGGGGCACGAACATCGCCAAGGACTTCTCGATCAAGGCCGACGGCCCGCTGTTCGAACTGCCGGGCGGTTCAGTCCGCGTCGCCATCGGCGCCGAGTACCACGACAACAGCTTCCGCCAGACCCTGGAGGCCCACAACGTGCTGGCCAGCGGCGCGGCGACCTACAAGCTGGTCGCCAACAGCCGCAACATCCACTCGGTCTATGGCGAAGTGTTCGTGCCGATCATCGGCTCGTCGAACGCCATGCCGGGCATCCAGCGCCTGGAACTGTCGCTGGCCGGCCGTCGCGAGGACTATTCCGACTTCGGCAAGACGACCAATCCCAAGATCGGCCTGATCTACGCGCCGGTCTCGGACCTGACGCTGCGGGCCACCTACGGCACCTCGTTCCGCGCGCCGTCGCTGGTCGACGCCGCCGACCAGATCAAGAACATCTTCATCCAGAACCTGACCGATCCGACCGTCCCGGGCGGCATCACCCGCGGCCTGTTCACCAACGGCGGCAACAGCCAGCTGGGTCCGGAAACCGCCAAGACCTGGTCGGCGGGCCTGGATTGGAGGCCCCAGTGGCTGAATGGGCTGAACCTGTCGGCCACCTGGTACAAGATCCAGTACGACAACCGCATCGACGTGGCTCCCAACACCGCCCTGGCCAACGGCTCGATCTACGCCGCCCTGATCAAGCGCCGCCCAGCGGCGTCCGACGCGGCCGGCAACGCGGCGTTCGACGCCCTGGTCGCCCAGGCCATGGCCAGCCCAGACCTACAGAACCCGGTCGAGCCGCTCAGCGCCATCAACGTCCTGATCGACGGCCGTCGCCAGAACCTGGGCATGCTGGACCAGCGCGGCGTGGACGTCTCGGTCCGCTACGACTTCAGCACGCCGGTTGGCGACTGGACCGTCGGGACCGAGGTGGCCAAGATCCTGAAGCTGGAGCGCAAGAGCGCGGCGGGCTCGCCGTGGATCGATGCGCTGGACACCTTCGGCAACCCGGTCGACCTGCGGGTGCGCGGTTCGCTGGGCTGGCGCCAGGGCGGCTGGTCGGCGAATGTCTTCGCCAACTACACCGACAGCTACCTGAACACGGCCATCACCCCGAACGTGAAGGTCAAGAGCCAGACCATCTACGACGCCACCGCCTCCTACGCCTTTGGGGACGACTCCCGCTGGGCCAAGGGCGTGCGGATCTCGGCCAACGTCATGAACGTCTTCGACAAGGACCCGCCGGTCGTCATGAACGGCACCTTCTCGTGGGACAGCCAGAACGCCTCGGCGATCGGCCGCTTCGTGTCGCTGGAGATCAGCAAGGCCTGGTAGACCCAACGCTCATTCTTCCCCGGACAACTGCGGCGGATCGGGGCCAGGCCCTGGTCCGCCTTTTCTTTCGAGTAAGCGCATGAAACCCACCGCCCTGGCCTTGGCCGCCCTGCTCTCCGCCACGGCCCTGGCCGGCCCTGTCCTGGCCCAGGCGCCCGCCGCGTTCGGCGCCTACAAGCCGCAGGACGACTATTCCCAGCAGGTGGTGACCTCGTTCTACCTGCCCATGCGCGACGGCACGAAGATCGCCGTGTCGCTGCATCGGCCCGCGGTGAACGGCAAGGCCGTCGACACGCCCCTGCCGGTGATCTGGCACCACACCTTGGACATCGAGAAGGCCGGCCTGCGCGACGCCGATCCGAAGGCGCCGACCGACCGCTTCTCCCTGCCGGACCTGACCCGCGCCGGCTATGTCGTGGCCGTCGTCGCGCGCCGCGGCAACGGCGCCTCGTTCGGCACGCGTCGGGGCTACGAGGACTTCACCGAAGGCTTCGACGCCTACGAGATCACCGAGTGGCTGGCCGCCCAGCCGTGGTCGGACGGCAAGGTCGGCATGTACGGCTGCTCCAACACCGGCGAGGCGGTGATGCACGCCCTGATCGCCCGCCCGCCGCACCTGAAGGCCGCCTTCGCCGGGTGCTTCGCCTGGGAGCGTTACGACGGCCACACGCGCGGCGGCATCATCTCGCAATACGGCACCGGCCCGGTCCGCACGCTGGAGGACGACCTGAAGGCCACCCCCGTCCAGGGCGACGAGGACCGCGTCCAGCTGCGCCAGGCCGCCGAGGAGCACCTGAAGTCGACCAACCTGCTGGAGCTGATGAAGTCCATGCCCTATCGCGACAGCTGGTCGCCGCTGGTCATGGCCAAGTTCTGGGGCGAGGTCAGCATCGGCGCCTATCTCAGCCAGCTGAAGAACGGCAAGGTCCCGCTGTACATCCAGGGCGGCTGGTACGACGACTTCCGCACCGAAGGCCTGATCGCCCAGGCCAATCTGCCCGACCAGGCGCGGATCGTGATCGGTCCCTGGCGCCATTGCCTGAACGACGGCTTCGACCTGCGCGCCGAGCAGCTGCGGTTCTTCGACCACTATCTGAAGGGCAAGACGACCGGCATCGAGGCCGACGCGCCGATCCACTACTTCACCGTCGGCGCGCCCAAGGGCCAGGAATGGCGCTCGGCCCGCGCCTGGCCGCGTCCCGACGCCGCCAACCGGCTGTTCCTCAGCGCCGACACGCTGGCTCCCAAGGCGCCGACCAAGGCCAAGGCCAGCAGCGTCACGGTCGACTATGCCCCCACTTGCCCGCCCGATCCGGTGAAGCCGAACTTCGGACCGTTCGTCCAGCCCTGCCACCCGGCCACGGCCAGCTTCGTCCATACCGGTCCGCGCCTGGCCGCCGACACCGAGATGACCGGCACGCCGCTGGCCGACCTGTGGATCTCGTCCACGCAACCCGAGCAGCCGGTCTTCGCCTATCTGGAGGACGTCGCGCCCGACGGCACGGTGACGGTGATCAGCGAGGGCCGCCAGCGCGCCTCGCTGCGCAAGGTCGTCCCGGCGACCTGGGACACGATCGGCACGCCCTGGCGGCGCAGCCGGACGGAGGATCACCAGCCGCTGAAAGCCGGCGAGCCGGTCAAGGTGTCGTTCGACATGCTGGCGGTCTCGTACGTCTTCAAGGCCGGTCACCGGGTGCGCATCGCCGTGTCGGGCGCCGAACCGCGCGAGCGGGGCCGCATCGAGACGACGCCCGCCCCGACCCTGACCCTGCACACCGGCGGCGACACGCCCTCCAGCGTCACCCTGCCGTTCGGAACCGCCCGATGAGCGCGCCTTTCAAGCTCTACATGACCGGCGACCTGGTGCTGGACGAGCCGAACGCCGACTTCTTCTTCGATCCGGCGCGGGCGATGCTGGCCGAGGCCGACCTGCTGATCGGCCATGTCGAGGTGCCGCACACCACGCGCGGGGTGGAGTCGGTCGGCGACATCCCTGCCCCGGCCAGCGATCCGGAGAACCTGCGCGCGGTCGGCCGGGCCGGCTTCCACATGGTCAGCCTGGCCGGCAACCACATCCACGATCGCGGCGGCGAGGGCATCGAGGACACCATCGCCAACCTTGTCGAACAAGGCGTGGCGACGGCGGGTGCGGGCCTGACCCTGGCGGAGGCTCGGCGCCCTGGTCTCGTCACCCGGCGCGGCCTGCGCGTGGGCCTGCTGAGCTACAACTGCGTAGGCCCCAAGGAGGGCTGGGCCGGGCCCAAGCGCGCCGGCTGCGCCTATCTGAAGATCATCACCCACTACGAGCTGGAGAACGCCAATCCCGGCGGCCCGCCCAAGGTCTACACCTTCGCCGATCCCGATACAGTCGAGGCCATGCAGGCCGACATCGCCGCGATCCGCGCCCAGGTCGACGTGCTGGTCGTGGCCTTCCACAAGGGCGTGGTCCACACCCCGGCCCACATCGCCATGTACGAGCGCGCGGTGTCGCGAGCGGCGATCGAGGCCGGCGCCGACATCGTCATCGGCCACCACTCGCACATCCTGCGTGGCGTCGAGGTCTGGCGCGGCAAGCCGATCTTCCACGGCCTGGGCAACTTCGTCACCGTCACCCGCGCCCTCTCCGTCGAAGGCAATGAGAGCCCGGAACGCCGGGCCTGGGCCGAGAAGCGCAAGGTGCTGTTCGGCTTCGAGCCCGATCCGGACTATCCGCTCTATCCGTTCCATCCGCAGGCCAAGAACGGCATGGTCGCCGCCTGCCACATCGGCGCGGACGGAACCTTGAGCCCCGGCTTCCGACCGATCTGGATGGCCCCCACGGGCCAGCCCCAGCCGCTGGGCGATGACGAGAAGGGCCGCGCGGTCGCCGCCTATGTCGCCGACATCACGCGCCAGGCCGGTCTCAAGACCGACTTTACCTGGGACGGGGAGCGCGTGGTGTTCGCCGCGGCCGACGGCCATTGACCCGGGCGCGCCGAGCGGACAAGGAGGTTAAGCCCCCTCGTTCCACCGCCCGCAGGATCATGACCTCGACCGTGACGCCCGACCTTTCCGATCCCGTCGCCGAGCCCGAGGGCGAGATCGATCTCGGCGTGCTGAGCGAGATCATCGGCTTCCGGATCCGGCGCATCCAGAACCACCTGTCGCGATCGCTCAGCGCCCTGCTCGACGATCCCGACCTGCGGCCGGGCGTGTTCTCGACCCTCGCGCTGATCGCCGCCAATCCGGGCCTGTCGCAGAAAACCCTGTCGCGCGAGGTGGGCTTCGACAAGGCCAGCGTCGTGGCCATTCTCGACAACATGGAAGCGCGCGGCTGGACCCGCCGCCAGCGCTCGACCACCGACCGGCGCCGGCACCACCTGTTCGTCACGCCCGAGGGCGAGAAGGCGCTGGAGAAGATGACGGCCTTGGTCCGCCAGAACGAGGCCGAGGCCCACGCCACCCTGACGTCCGAGGAGCAGGCGACGCTGGGCGTCCTGCTGGACAAGCTCTACCGCGCCGTCGCCGCCGCCCGGGACTAGGCTGTCCGGGGCTTGAGGGCGCGGCTGGCCAGGAACAGGAACAGGCCCGCCAGCACGAAGCCGAACGACACCGTGACGAGGGCCGTCTGCAGGCCCGCCGCCGACGCCGTGGCGCAGGCCGCGCCGATCTCGGCGGCCGCGCCCTTGGCCGCATGGCCGCCGGGGCACATCGCCGAGAACCGCCCGATGGCCTCGGGGAAACGCTGGCTGGAGACCATATCGCTGATGCCGCCGGCCAGCACCGGGCCGACCATGGCGCCCACGACCGTCGCGCCGAACATGAAGACCGCCGCGCCCGTGGCTCGCATGGTGTTGGGCACGATGTTCTGCACGGCCGCGTACATCGGGCCGTTCTTGAGATTGTAGGCCACCGACGAGGCCAGCAGGAACGGCATGCCGATCGCCCAGCTGGCTTGGGTGAAGGCCAGCACGTAGAAGACACAGGTCAGCACCGCCCCGACCGCCGGCACCAGGACGTACGAGCGTCCACGATCGTCGGCGAAACGGTCGGCGGCGAACCCGCCGATGAAGGTGCCGATCAGGCCGACCATGCCGCTCAGGCCCAGCACCCCGCCCGCCTGGGCCAGGGTCAGGCCGTGGCTGCGGATCATGAACGAGACGGTAAATACGGTGGTGGCGTTATAGGCCAGGCCGATGAAAGCGCCGCCGACGAAGACCCAGACGAAAGCCCGGTTGGCGATCAGCCACTTCAGGTCGCTGAGGAACGAGCTCTTGGGACGTTCAACCTTGGCGGCCTCGGCGGCCTGGCCTTGGGTGCGCGGCTCCTTGAGGGTCAGCAGGACCAGCAGGGCTAGCAAGATACCGGGCAGGCCCACGGTCAGGAACGCCACGCGCCAGCCGTACTGCTGGGCCACCACGCCGCCGATGACCGGGGCCAGGATCGTGGCGAGAGAGGGCGCGGTGCTGACGATCGACATCACCACGCCGCGCTGGCGCATGCTGAAGTTCTCGGCCAGCAGCGAGTGGCTGATCGGGATGCAGCCGCCCTCGCCCATGCCGACGCCGACCCGCGACGCCAGCAGCTGCACATAGCTGACGCTCAGCCCGCAGAAGGCGGTCATGGTCGACCAGAAGGCGATGACGAAGGCCAGCAGCCTGGCGCGGTTCACCCGTTCGGCCAGGCGCGCGATCGGGATGCCAGCGACGGAATAGAAGATCGCGAAAGCCGGCCCGCTCAGCAGGCCCAGCTGCGCGTCGCTAAGGCTAAGCTCGCGCTTGATAGGCTCCTGCAGCACGCCCAGGATGATGCGGTCCAGATAGTTGCAGACGGTGACCAGCAGCAGCAGCGCGACAATATAGATCTGATAGGGGCGCCAGCGCATCGCGGGAGAACGCATCGCGGGAGACGGGGCGCGCGTCTGCGCATCAGCCTCGATCCGGGCCTCGGTCATTCCGTTTCCTCCAGGCGTGAAGCCGATCCGTCGCGCCCTGAAGGGCGTCTATATTTGTTTGTATATCGGATCGTTTATTTGGCAAACTATTTGTCGCCAAATAGATTCAGAGCTGGGCTAGACGTACAGGCGCTTGAGCAGGGCGACCAGGGTATCCAGCTCAGCGGCGGTGAAGCGGTCGGCGAAGGCCTGCTCGTGCGCCTTGACCATGGCCTTGACCTCGACCAGCAGCTTCTGGCCCGCGGGCGTCAGATAGAGCTCGTGGCGACGCCGATCGACGGCCGAGCGCTGGCGGATCACCAGGGTCCGCGCTTCCAGCTTGTCGATCACCGCCATGGTGGTGGCGCGGTCCATGCGCAGGGCGTTGCCGATGGCGATCTGCGACGTGCCGGGATTGGAGCCGATCAGCCACAGGGTCGCCGACTGCTTCTGGGTCAGGTCGGCCTCGGCCAGCACCGCGATGATGTGCCGGTGCATGGTGCCCTGGGCCTGGCGGACGTGAAAGCCCAGCACCTGGTCCAGCGTGTCGAAATCCAGGCCCGACTCCGCGCCGTCCTCAACGGTCGACAGGTCTGCGGAAGCTTTCATGGGCGCGGGTCCATATCGGTTTGGCGGGTTCCCGACTGTTGGAACCCTGACGATTTGCAGGCCTAGCATAGAGCTTGTCGCCACGAAATCGACCCCGTCCGTCAATTGACAACAGTTTGCCACGCAAACAGTATGCCACAAAACCTATGCTGAGCGATCAACGCCGGCCGGAGGAAACCATGACGGCCTTGTCCCAGCGCGCATCGCTCCCCTCTACCCCGACCTGGCCATCCAACGCCTGGTACGTCGCCGCCACGTCCGAGGAGCTGACGACCCAGCCGCTGGGCCGCACGATCTGCGGCGAGCCGATGGTGTTCTTCCGTGGCCAGGCCGGCCAGGTGGCCGCGGTCGAGGACTTCTGCCCGCATCGGGGCGCGCCGCTGTCGCTGGGCTTCGTGCGCGAGGGCCAGCTGGTTTGCGGCTATCACGGCCTGACGGTCGGCTGCGACGGCCGCGCAGCCGGCATGCCTGGCCAGCGCACCGAGGCCCTGCCCGCCGCCCGCGCCTTTCCGGTCGTCGAGCGCAACGGCTTCATCTGGGTCTGGCCGGGCGACGCGGCGCAGGCCGACATCGCCAAGCTGCCGCCGATGCCCTGGGCCGAGAACCCCGGCTGGGCCTATGGCGGCGGGCTCTATCACATCGCCTGCGACTACCGGCTGATGGTCGACAACCTGATGGACCTGACGCACGAGACCTATGTCCACGCCACCAGCATCGGCCAGCGCGAGATCGACGAGGCGCCGGTCAACACGTCCCTGGAAGGCCAGCAGGTCGTCACCCGCCGGGACATGCCGGGCGTGAAGGCGCCGCCGTTCTGGCGCATGGCGCTGAAGGGCGCCGGCCTGGACGAAGACGCCGTGGTCGATCGCTGGCAGATCTGCCGGTTCTCCCTGCCCAGCCAGGTGATGATCGAGGTCGGCGTGGCTCTAGCCGGCCGCGGCGGCTACGACGCCCCACTGGCGGTCAAGGCGTCCAGCATCGTGGTCGACTTCATCACGCCCGAGACCCCGACCTCGCACTGGTACTTCTGGGGCATGGCCCGCGCCTTCGCTGTCGACGACGCCGCGCTGACCGACACCATTCGCGAAGGCCAGGGCAAGATCTTCAGCGAGGACCTGGCCGTGCTGGAACGTCAGCAAGCCAATCTCTCGCGCCGGCCCGACCGTCGCTTGCTGACCCTGAACATCGACGCCGGCGGCACGCACGCGCGGCGGCTGATCGATCGGATGATCGCCCAGGAGGTCGGCTAGGTCGTCGGCATCCGGCTTTGACCTCCCCCAAATCCGACCATCCCCGCGAACGCGGGGACCCAAGCCGAGTCAGCGGGACATCGCTCGGCCTCACCCGATCCTGAAAACCAGCTTGGATCCCCGCCTTCGCGGGGATGCTCGGTGATGGGGAGGTTAAAGCTACAGCCCCTAAGCCAGCGACCGCTCCAGCAACTGCTCCCGCAGCACAGTCTTCTGCACCTTGCCAGTGCCCGTCCGCGGCAGAGCGTCCATGGGCGTGGTGAACTTGGGCAGCTTGTATCGGGCCAAGCGCGGTTCCAGGTGCGCCAGGACCTCGTCGTGGCTGAGGGTCAGGCCCGGCCGGGTCACGACGACCAGGCAGCCGATCTCGCCCCAGCGCGCGTCGGGCAGGCCGACGACGGCGCATTCGGCGATCGCCGGATGGCCGGCCAGGGCCGCCTCGATCTCGGCCGGATAGACGTTCTCGCCGCCCGAGATGAACATGTCCTTCTTGCGGTCCACCAGCCAGTGGAAGCCCTCGGCGTCGGCGCGCGCGATGTCGCCGGTGTGGAACCAGCCCTCGGCGTCGAAGGCCTTTGCCGTCTCCTCGGGCCGGCGCCAGTAGTCCGAGAACAGGTTCTCGCCCTTCAGCAACAGCTCGCCGGCCACGTCGGGCGGACAGTCACGGCCGTCGGCGTCGACGATGCGGCTGAACACGCCCGGCATGGCCACGCCCGCCGATCCGGCCCGCGCGTCGATCGCGGCGATGTCGACGGGCATGCCGAACACGGTCCCCGCCTCGCTCATGCCGAAGCCGTCAACGATGGGGATGCCGTCGGCCAGCCAGGCGCGGATGTCGGCGGCCGGATGCGGCGCGCCGCCGGTGAAGATCGCCGTCAGGCCACGCAGGCGATCGGCGTCGAACAACGGGTGAGCGCGCAGGGCGTGGGCCATCTGCGGCACGCCGAAATAGTGGGTGGCGCTCAGCGCCGGATCGCCGAGCCGCGCCAGGGTCCGGGCCGGCTCGAAGCCGTCCGACACCAGGATGGTCCCGCCGTGCAGCATGGCCGGTCGGACGCAGGTCACAAGGCCGATGACGTGGAACATCGGCGCATCGTTGAGGAACACGCTCTCGTGCGTGACCCGCCCAAGTCGACCGAAGTTCTGCGCCGTCTGGTCCAGATTGCGCTCGCTGAGCAGCACGCCCTTGGGCCGGCCCGAGGTGCCGGAGGTGTAGAGGATCAGCGACGGCCGATCGCGATCGAACGGCCCGAGGTCCAAGGGCGAAGCGGCCTCGATCTCGCCGGCCAGCAGGTCGAGGGAGAGGCCGTCCAGGCCGACCCGCTGTAGCTCATGGTCGCCGACCACCAGGCGGGGCTCGGCGTCCTGGACCAGGGCCAGGATCTCGGCCGCGCTCAGCCGCCAGTTCAGCGGCGTATAGATCGCCCCGATCCGGGCGCAGGCCAGGTGCAGGATCGCCAGCTCGACGCGGTTGCGGGCCAGGCTGACGACGCGATCGCCTAAGCCCACGCCGCGCTCGACCAGCACCCGGACGCAGCGGGCGATCGCCGCGTCCAGCTCGCCATAGGTCCAGCGCCAGCCGCTGGCCAGGTCAACCGCCGCCAGCCGCTGGGGCCCCAGGCGAGCCTGGAGGCCCACATGATCGATCGCACCGCCCATGAACGCCTCCCCTTTTCAGCCCTGCCTAGCCTTGCTTGGCCAGGTCGTAGGCGCCCAGGCCGGGCTTGTAGGTCTTGTCGTCGATGAACTGCTTGATGCCTTCCTTGCGGCCATCGTCGTCGAACGAGTTGGCGGCCTCCTGCGCGCGGACCAGATAGTCCTCGGCGTTGTCGTAGGTCATCTCCTTGACCCGACGGACCGCGTCCTTGGTGGCCTTCAGGGCGACCGGGTTCTTCTTCAGCAGCACCTCGGCCAGCTCGACGACCCGCGCCTTCAGCTGGTCCAGCGGCACGCTCTCATTGACCAGGCGCCAGGCCGCGGCCTTCTTGCCGTCGATCAGCTCGCCGGTCAGGGCGTGGTACATGGCGTCGCGCATCGGGATCAGGTCCGACACCACCTTGGTGGCGCCGCCGCCCGGCAGGATGCCCCAGTTGATCTCCGACAGGGCGAACTGGGCCTCGTCGGCGGCGATGGCCAGGTCGCACGAATACAGCGGGCCGTAGCCGCCGCCGAAGCACCAGCCGTTGACCATGGCGATGGTCGGCTTTTGGTACCAGCGCAGGCGCCGCCACCAGCCGTAGGACTCGCGCTGGGCCTGACGCACCGCGCCCAGGCCCTTGGCCTCGGTCTCGCGGAAGTATTCCTTCAGGTCCATGCCCGCCGACCAGGCCGAGCCCTCGCCGGTCAGCACCAGCACGCCGACGTCGTCGCGATATTCCAGCTCGGCCAGGATCTCGCCCATGCGCTGGTTGAGGCGCGGGCTCATGCAGTTGCGCTTGTCCGGGCGGTTGAACTTCACCCAGGCGATGCGGTTCTCGACCGTGAAGGTGGCGGTGTCGTTGATCTCGGTCATGACCGGTCCTTGAGGAGAATTCGGGGGAGGAAGACGCTTGAGCCGCGTCAGATGGGGTAGTGGCCGGGCTGCGTCTCAATGGTGATCCAGCGCAGCTCGGTGAAGGCGTCGATGCCGGCCTTGCCGCCGAAACGGCCGTAGCCGGAGGCCTTGACGCCGCCGAACGGCATCTGGGCCTCGTCGTGCACGGTCGGGCCGTTGACGTGGCAGATGCCCGACTTGATCTGGCGGGCGACCTTCAGGCCGCGCGCGGTGTCGCGGGTGAAGACGGCGGCCGACAGGCCGTATTCGGTGTCGTTGGCCAGCTCGATGGCGTGGGCCTCGTCGCGGGCCCGGATCACGGCGACCACGGGGCCGAAGCTCTCGTCGCGGAACAGCTTCATCTGCGGCGTGACCTTGTCGACCACGGTGGCCGGCATCAATACGCCGTTCGAGGCGCCGCCATTGACCTGCACCGCGCCGGCCGCCAGGGCGTCGGCGACCAGGCTCTCGACATGGCCGACGGCCTTGAGGTCGACCACCGCGCCCAGCGGCGTCTTGCCCTCGCGCGGGTCGCCGACTGCCATGCCCCCGACCTTGGCCTTGAACTTGTCGACGAAGGCGTCGGCGATGGCGTCGACCACGATGATCCGCTCGGTCGACATGCAGATCTGGCCCTGGTTCATGAAGGCGCCGAAGGCGGCGGCCTTGACCGCCTCGTCCAGATCGGCGTCGTCCAGCACGATCAGCGGGGCCTTGCCGCCCAACTCCAGCAGGACCGGCTTGAGGTGCTCGGCGCAGCGCTTGGCGATGATCTTGCCCACCGCCGTCGAGCCCGTGAAGTTCACGCGGCGCACGGCCGGGTGGTCGATCAGGGCGCCGACGATGGCGGGCGCGTCGGCCGGGGCGTTGGTGACCACATTGACCACGCCCTCGGGCAGGCCGGCCTCGGCGAAGGCCTCGATGATCAGCTCATGGGTGCGCGGGCAGGTCTCGGACGCCTTGAGGATCACGGTGTTGCCGCAAGCCAGCGGCGTGGCGATGGCGCGGACACCCAGGATGATCGGCGCGTTCCACGGCGCGATGCCCAGCACCACGCCGGCCGGCTCGCGCAGGGCCATGGCGATGCAGCCGGGCTTGTCGGACGGAATGACCTCGCCGCCGATCTGGGTGGTCAGGGCGGCGGCCTCACGGACGATGCCGACCGCCAGCATCAGGTTGAAGCGCGCCCAGCCCTCGGTGGCGCCGATCTCGCCCATCATCGCCTGGACGAAGGCGTCGCCCCGGGCGGCCAGGGCGTCGGCGGCCTTGGTCAGGAAGGCGCGGCGGGCATTGGGACCCAGCGCGCTCCAGCCGGCAAAGGCGGCCTCCGCCTTGTCGGCGGCGGCCTCTGCCTGGGCGATGGTCATCGCCGGCGCGGTCGTGGCGACCGCCCCCGTCATCGGATCGAGGCGCTCGAAGGTAGCGGTAATGCTCATGATCAATCCTTTCGCGACGCTGGGGAGGCCTTGCTCATCGAGTAGCGGCCATGGCGATAGCCGGAGCGCGGCGTCGGGCCCCGCTCCGCAGCTTGGTCAGCAGGCCGCGCAGCTGGGTCCGCTCGTCGGCCGACAGCGCGTCGAAGGCGGCCTGGTCGTGCTCGCGGGTCGCCTGCTCGATCGCGCCGCGCAGACCGCGGCCGGTCTCGGTCAGGTGAAGGGCGTTGGTGCGGCGGTCGCGGCCGGGCCGGCGCTCGATCGCACCCAGCACGGTCAGCGCATCGATGGCCTTCATCGTGCTGGCGCGGTTGACGCCCAGCGCACGGCCCAGAGTGATCTGGTCGCAGCCTTCATGCAGGCCGATATAGACGATGGCGGTGGCTCGGCCGGGCGTCACCCCCAGCGGCGACAGGCGCTCGGCCAGGGCGGTCATCGCGCCCATGTCGGCGTGGTGCAGCAGGAAACTCAGGCGCTCGCCGAGCACGCCAAAGGCCGTGATGTCTTCCATGTCGCGGCCCTCCCCACCCGTTATCTCGTTGGGGAAAATTAGTATGTCTATGAAACAGTATCGTCAATTACAATTTGCGTCACATCCGGTTTGGTCGCCCAAGCGCGCTGAACCATGCCGCCCCCGCCACGTTCGTCACGACGGCGAACAGAGGCAGGAGAGCCCGCATGAAGGTGCAGAAGTTCAACGTCGCCGACGCGACGCTCGAGCGCTCGCCCGGCCAGGACGGCGAGGTCTATGCCGGCAATGTCGTCGACCAGCGGCACGGCGCGCCGATCACCATCGGCTTCGGTCGCTACGGACCTGGTGCGACTCTCGAGGAAAAGATCGCGGTGGACGACGTCATGATCATCCTGGCGGGGAGGCTGTCGGTCTCGAGCGACGGCGCCGTGGTGACCGCGGGGCCCGGCGAGGTCATCCATATGCCCAAGGGCGCGTCGGTCACGATCCGCGCCCACGAGGAAGGGGCTGCCACCGCCTACGTCACCTACCCGCACTGGCAGGAAGCGCTCTAGGCGACGGCGGCCCCTCTGGTCGTCAGCGGTCCAGCAGCGCCGCCTCGCCCCAGGTGACCGGCAGGCGCTGGTTGTCGCCGCGCGGGCTGCGGGCCACCAGTTCGATCAGCTTGACCCCGGCGACCGGGACCGAGATCGACTGCGGGGCCATGCCCCACTTGGCCGGCTTGCTGGTCGCCAGCAGCTTGCCGTCGCCATAGACGGCGAAGGTCACGTCGCTGGTCTTGTCGCTGGCGCTGTCGTCGACGCCGACCAGGGTGGTGAAGCGCCCTGCCCCGCCATTGCGCACCTCAAGCCGCGAATTGGCCAGGATGCCGATGCCGGCGGCGAACCGCTTGCCCGCGATCTGCAGGTTCTGACCATAGGGCGCGCTGTCGGCTCGCGCACCGCCCCAGCCAGCATAGGACGGACGGTCGCCCGGCCCGCCGGTGCCGCCCCAACCTGCCGCCGTGCGGAAGATCGAAGGATCGGGGGTCGGCTGGACGATGCCGTCGACCGCCGGGTTCACGCTGCCCGGCTGCTCGGACAGATAATAGCCGCCTTGCAGGCTCCTCGTCCCATGCGCCCGGAAGATCAGCGTCTCGCGCGGTTTGACGTGCAGCTTGGTGCGCTTGGTGAAGCTGGTCTTCTGCTTGCTCCACAGGTCGGTCAGCTCGATCGGCGCATTGTCGGCGAACTTCAGGTGGTTGGCCCCCAGGTCGACGTCGTAGTCGCCCGATCCCCGGTTGAAGATCGCCACGGCCTTGTCGCCATTCGACAGGGTCTTCACCAGGATCTGCAGGTCGCTGGAGTCGTGGGCCAGCACCGCCTGGTTGCCGGCCGGATCCTGGTTGATCGCGATCAGGTCGGTATTGCCATAGATGTCCAGCAGCGACTGGGGCGTGGTGCGCAGGTCGGCGCCGATCAGCAGCGGCGCGTTCAGGATCGCCCACAGCGCGAAGTGCGAACGCGCTTCGGTCAGGTGATCGGCGTCGAAGTCGCCGGCCCCAATGTGCAGCATGTCCGGGTCGTTCCACGAGCCGGGATGGGCGTACAGCGAGCGGGTGACGGTCGTGTCGTAGTTGACCAGCAGTCGCCCCCACGCCGGCGAGATGTCATCGCTGGTGCGCGAGATGCCGCCGTAGTCCTTGCCCCAGGCGCGCACGTTCGCCGAGCCCCAGACGCACAGGGACAGCAGGTAGTCGCCATCCGGATTCTCGCGAACCAGGGCGGTGTTGATCTGGCGGAACATGCCCTGGATCGTGGCGATGTCGGTGCGCATCACCTCGCTGGAATCCAGGAACGGCCCCAGCGCCCGGAACTTGCCCGACGTCACCCGCTCGGCTTGCGGCGCGTAGTCCCGCAGGCCGCAGCTGTCGACCTTGATGAAGTCGAAGCCCCAGTCCTTGAAATAAAGCGCGATGTCCTGGTCGATACGGCCATAGAGCCCGACTTCGCGCTCCAGCACCGTGCCCTTGGGCAGGTCGTCGTCGGTCGGCGAATAGGCCTCGGAACAGGTATTGCGGCCAAGGTCCGAATAGATGCCGGCTTTCAGGCCCATGGCATGCAGCTTGTCGGTATAGGCCTTGAAGCTGGGCGCATCCCCGCCGGTGCGCGAGGACGGGAACTTGTCCTCACGGATGATCATCTTGCCGTCGGGCATGCGCCGCTTCAGCGCCCAACCGTCGTCGATGTTGATGTAGCGATAGCCCTTGGCCGCCAGGCCGCTGTCCACGATGATCTTGGCCGAGCCGAGGATCTTCTCCTCGTCGATGGCGGTGGCGAAGGCGTTCCAGGTGCTCCACCCCATCGGCGGCGTCGTCGCGCGTCCGGCGGTATAGGCCGTCCAGCGCCCGGTCGGCGCCAGCGGATCGCTCTGGGCGGCGGCGGCGGTCGATCCAAGGAGCGCGGCCATCAGGCTCGCGGTCAGCAACTTCCTCATCGTTTCCCCGTGCGCATTGCGGGCGCGCACCACTCCGATGCGCGCCGCTTGTTATGATTTTCAGTGAGCCGACGCGGTGATGCCCGCCTTGGTCTGAGTGACCGGCTGCATCGTGCCGTCGGCATTGTAGTGCAGGCGCTCGACCGTCACGGCCCGGCGCCCGATGGCGCCGCTCTGGTCGCCCACCGCCAGGTCGGCATTGTGCAGGAACAGGTACCAATCGCCTTTGAACTGGGCGATGCCGGGATGGATCGTGAAGCTGTACTTTCCCGACCCGGTCAGCAGGCCGCGATAGGTCCACGGCCCCTGGATGGACGGCGCGGTGGAATAGGACACGTGCTCATCACGCTGCGTCGTCCGATCCAGCGAGGCATAGGTCAGGTAGTAGGTGTCGCCGCGCTTGTGCAGCCACGGCCCTTCCTCGAAGTGCGGCGGCGTGATCTCGGTGATCGGACCGTCGATCTCGATCATGTTAGGCTTCAGCTTGGCGATATAGGCTTGGCGATTGCCCCAGGCGATCCAGGTCGTGCCGTCGTCGTCGGTGAAGACGGTGGGATCGATATCCTCCCAGCTGTGCGTGCCCTTGGGCGTCATCTGGTTGGTGATCAGGGCCGATCCGCGCGCGTCGACGAAGGGCCCGGTCGGACTGTCGGAGACCGCCACCGCGATCGCCTTGCCCGGATGGGTGTTGTCGTGCTCGACCGCCGCGTAGAAATAGAACTTGCCGTTCTTCTGGATCGCCTGCGACGCCCAGGCGTCCTTCTTGGCCCACTTGAAGTCCGCCACGTTCATGATCGGGGCGTAGGACTTCCAGGTCTTCATGTCCTTGGTCGAATAGACCAGCCACTCGCGCATGTTGAACATCTCGTCGCGCTGGGCCTCGTCGTGGCCGACATACAGATAGAGCGTATCGCCGACGACCAGCGGCGCGGGATCGGCCGTGAACTTGTCGCGAATGATGGGATTGGAGCCCGGCGCCGACGCCTCGCTCGCGCCTGCCGCGGACCCGACAGACATGGCCGCCACCAACGCCAGCGTCGCCAACCTCAAACCCATGTTACCGCTCCCTAGATATTGGGAGGCAAAATTACTCAGACAAAATGAGACGTCAATGCGGAACTGGTCGTAGGCCTCCCCACGACGAGCACGTCCTAAACTGGCAAATGAACCTTGCCCCGGCTTCAGGTGCAGCTATAAATCCGCCCAGGACACGGAGCCGGCTCTTCATTTCGGCTCTGCAATTAGTCCTACAAAAATACACGTTGTACTGGACCATAGCGAGTCGCTCTTGGCGGCTCTGACGCCAGCCAGACGCCAAGACTCAAAGGTTCCTGCCCCGCACCCGCGACGGCCAGCGATCCACACCACTCAAAGATCGACGACGGGACATCAACCCGCCGCTCCACGACAAGAATTGTTACCGCTACCAGGAGAGGAAAATGCGAAGGAACATCCTGCTGACCGTGGCCGCCTGCTCGGCGCTCGCGATCACCGCCGCTCACGCCCAGACGTTGCAGCGCAGCCCCGATCAGACGCTGGAGGCGCCGGGCCTCAGCGTCATCGTCGAACAGAACCATTTCAGCCCGATCTTCTTCGACGAGAAGAACGCCGGCATCCAGATCGTCCTGCATGGCGAACGCATCGCCACCGACGGCGAGGTGCGGCTGAACCCAACGCCCGAGCAATGGGATCCCGTCCCGATGTTTGGCGAGCGCACGCTGGGCGACGCGCCGGGCCAGATCATCGTGCGGTCCAGCTTTCCCAAGGAAAAGCTGAACTATCGCGTGAAGGTCACGCCCGAGGACGGCGGCGGCTTCCGCATCGCGGTTGACCTGGACGCTCCGCTGCCGCCGGAACTGGTCGGCAAGGCCGGCTTCAACCTGGACTTCCTGCCCACCGCCTATTTCGGCAAGACCTACCTGATGGGCGACCGTCCGGGTCTGTTCCCGCGCAATCCCAACGGCCCCATGGCGACCGACGGCTCGGGCGACCCCAAGCCGATGGCGTCGGGCGCCAACAGCGTGACCCTGTCGCCGGAAGACCCGACCACCCGCGTCACCATCACCGCCAATGCGCCCCTGGCCCTGTACGACGCCCGCAACCGCGCCCAGAACGGCTGGTTCGTCGTGCGTTCGATGATCGCCGCGGGCGCCAAGGAAGACGCCGTCGTCTGGCATGTGAAGCCGAACGTGATCCCCGGCTGGACGCGCGCGCCGGTCGTCTCGTTCAACCAGGCCGGCTACACGCCCCAGCGCAGCAAGGTGGCGCTGATCGAACTGGATCCCAACTTCAAGGCTCCGACGCAGGCCACGCTGGTCAAGCTGACCGACAGCGGCGAGAAGCCCGTGTTCAGCGCGCCGGTCCAGTCGCGCGGCAAGTTCCTGCGCTACAACTACGCCGCCTTCGACTTCTCCAGCGTGCGTGAGCCCGGCATCTACGCGATCTCGTATGCCGGCCACACGACCAACCCCTTCCCGATCGCCGCCGACGCCTATGAGCGGATCTGGCAGCCGTCGCTGGACACCTATCTGCCCGTGCAGATGGACCACACGACCGTGCGCGAGCAATACCGCGTATGGCAGCGCGCCCCGCACATGGACGACGCCGTCCAGGCGCCGCCCAACATCACCCACTTCGACGGCTATCGCATGGGGCCGAACCTGGACTCGCCCTTCAAGCCGGGCGAGCACATTCCGGGGCTGGCCGTCGGCGGCTTCCAGGACGCCGGCGACTACGACATCCAGACCCCGCAGAACGCCCAGGTGGTGCGCGATCTGGTCTGGGCGCGCGAGCTGTTCGGCCTGGACTGGGATGAAACCAGCGTCGACGACAAGGCGCGCGAGGTCGAGATCCGCAAGCCTGACGGCGCACCCGACGCGCTGCAGCAGGTGCGCCACGGCGTGCTGCAGCTGCTGGCCCAGTACAAGGTCTTCGGCCATTCGATCGTCGGCATCGTCGACCCCAAGCTGCGCCAGTACGCGCACCTGGGCGATGCTGTGTCCCAGACCGACGGCAAGCTGTACGACGCCTCGCTGGGTCCGAACGAGGTCAAGGGCGATCGCTCGGGCGTACCCGATGATCGCTGGGCGTTCACCACCGCCTACCCGGCCAACGACCTGATGATGGCCGGCAGCCTGGCGGCGGCCAGCCGCGCGCTGAAGGACTTCGATCCGGCGATGTCGGCCGAGGCCCTTACCGTCGCCAAGGCGCTGTGGACCAAGCGTGAGGGCGAGGCCGCCAACGGCAGCGATGGCCGTGACGACAGCGGGAACATGTCGCGCTTCCTCGACCTGGCCAAGGTCGCCGCGACGGTCGAGCTGGTCATCACCACCAAGGGCGACCCGCTCTACACGGCGCGTCTGAAAGCGCTGACGCCGGCGATCGAAGCCAATTTCGATCGGGTCAGCGGCGCGGCCGTGCGCGCCATCCCCTACATGGACGCCGCCTACAAGGCGCGGATCAGGACCCTGGTGGCCGGCGTCAAGCCGCGGGTCGACAAGGACCTGGCCGGCAACCCGTTCGGCGTGCCGATCAGCATGGGCTCCTGGGCGGGCTCGGGCGAAGTCGCCAGCTTCGGCAGCAACATGTACCTGATGCACCAGGCGTTCCCGGACCTGATCGGGCCGGAATACACCCTGCATGCGCTAGACTACCTGCTTGGTCGCCACCCGGCCAACAACCTGTCCCTGGTATCGACCGTGGGGACGCGCTCGAAGCTGAACGGCTATGGTCACAACCGCGCCGACTACGGCTTCATCCCCGGCGGCATCGCGCCCGGGGTCCTGGTCATCAAGCCGGACTTCCCCGAGATGATGACCGAATGGCCGTTCCTGTGGTTCGAGAGCGAATACACGGTGAGCACCACCACGTCCTACATCCTGGCCGCCAAGGCCGCGATCGCGGCGACGAAGGAACATCGCTAAAGACAGCGCGCCGCTCCGGCTTACCCGGAGCGGCGCGGGTCGACGCTGGCCATGGCCCGCCGCGAAGAAACCTATCAGAGAAGGCAGGATCGCGACGCGTAAGCGCGGAATAGGCGACGCACAGCTTGGGTCCCCACCATTAGAGACGTTTAGTCTGGCGCCCTCACGAAGGTCGCGATGTGCGCCGCGCTCGACACCGGATGCTGATGTTGTGGTCCGTGGCCGGCGTTCGGATAGGTCAGCAGCTGCAGGGTCGGCAGCTGATCGTTCAGGGCGTACCAGTTCTCGACCGGGCAGATCAGGTCGTGGTCGCCGCCAATGTGCAGGATCGGGATCGTCGTCGACTTCAGGATCGCCAGGATCGGCGGGGCCGGGAACGGATTGGCCTTGGGCGCGTCGCCCAGGTTCTGCGCGGCCCACTTGTACGGCACCGGCGGAGCGCGCTCCCCTTTCCGCGCGGCGATACGGTCGTGACTGGCCTTGGCGGCGGCGCGACTGGCGGGGGAATTGGGCTCGAAGAACAGGATCACCTCGTCCTCGAAGTCGTTCTCGCGCGCCGCGGCCTGGTAGAACAGCGGCTCGCCCAGCTTGACCGCCGGGCCGGGCGGCGTGGTGCCGACCAGGACGAGGTGGCTGATCTTGTCCGGGAAGATCGACAGCGCCGCCTGGGCCGCGATGCCGCCCAGCGACCAGCCCAGCAGCACCACCGATTTCAGCTTCAACGCCGTAATCAGGTCGCCGGCGTCCTTGGCCCAGGCGAACGGGTTCAGGGTCGCCTCGCCGGTCGAGAAGCCCAGGCCTGAGTAGTCGAAGGTGATAACCTGGAAGCCGTGGCTGGCCAGGCTGTCCAGGAACAGCGGATCCCAGTCGTCGATCGTGCCCCGGAAGCGGGTGCACAGCACCAGGGGCTGGCCGGTTCCGATGCTGCGATAGGCCAGCTTTCGGCCGCCGACGTCGATGTGCTGGGTCGGCGCGTCCAAGGCGCGGGTCGCGGCCCGCGCGGGGCTGGCAAGCCCGGTGGCCAGGACGCCGATCAGAGCCGAGCCGAGCAGGCCGCGTCGCGCGGTCGTGAAGTCTTGCAAAGCCATGTTGGTCCTCACGCGGTCAGGTGCTGGCGGAAGAAGGCTTGGGTGCGCCCGTTGGCGGCCAGGGCGTCGGCCTCGTCGTAGTGGTCGCCGCCAGGCCGGGCGAAGGCGTGGTTGCGGCCCGGATAGACATGGATCTCGATGTTGGGATTGCCGCTCAGGCCGTCGACGATCGTCTGGCGAGCCTCATGGCCGATATATTCGTCCTCGCCGGCCAGGTGCATCAGCAGCGGACAGGTCACCAGCCCGCCCTCGCCGACATAACGCTCGGCCCCGCCGGGATAGTAGACGACCGCCGCGTCGGGCTGGCCTCGCGCCGCGCCCAGGAAGGTCAGCAGGCCGCCCAGGCAGTAGCCGGTCAGCCCGACCTTGCCGTTGCCGCCCTCCAGCGCCTTGGCGGCTTCGACAGTGCGCAGGATGTCGTCGGCGCCCTGGTCGAAATCGTAGCGGCCATAATAGTCGAAGCCCTTCTTCCAGTTGGCCTCGGTATGCTCCGACAGCGACAGGCCCGGCTCGAAGCGCCAGAAGAGATCGGGGCAGACGGCGATATAGCCCTGCACCGCGTATTCGGCGGCGATCTGGCGGATGCCGGCATTGACGCCGAAGATCTCCTGCAGGACCACGATGACGGGCGCGGGGCCGGTATCGTCCGGGCGCACGACAAGCGCCGTGAAGCGGCCGTCGGCGGCCTCGATGGTCAGGGTTTCGTCCATGGTCTTGGGCTCCGTTCCAGGAGCCGCCACAGTGCGACGCCGGCCGGCGCGGCGATTGCATGAAGTCGTGGTGAGATTGGGCCGAAGAGGATCGTCCGCCAACGGATAGACCTGGCTCTCCGTCGCAAACATTTCACATAAAACCCCGGGCCAAACCTGTCCCCGGCGGCGGCTCAGCGCCCTCTCCCCGGCCGACGATCGCGGGGAACCCTCCCCGTCCCGTCACCAGAACCGCAAGGGATCGGGGCCATGAAAAAAGCCATCAAGTTCAACCTTCTGACCACCACGGCGCTGTCCGTCGCCCTGCTGGGCGCGGCGCAGGCCCACGCAGCCGACGCGCCCGCGCCCGCCGCCGCTCCGGCCGCCGAGCCCGCCGCCGACGAGATCGACGCGATCGTCGTCACCGGCTTCCGCGACAGCCTGATGCACGCCCGCGACCTGAAGCGTAAGGCCGTCGGCGCCGTGGACGTGATCGTCTCCGAAGACATCGCCGCCTTCCCCGACCTGAACCTGGCGGAATCGCTGCAGCGGATCCCCGGCGTGACCATCTCGCGCGACAGCGGCGAAGGCCGTCAGATCACCCTGCGCGGCCTGGGTCCCGACTTCACCCGCACCCAGCTGAACGGCATGGAAGTGCTGGGCAACACCGCCTCGGGCATGGACAACCGCGGCGGCGTCAGCCGCTCCCGCGCCTTCGACTTCAGCCTGTTCGCCTCGGAACTGTTCAATCGCGTGACGGTGCAGAAATCCTACGCGGCCGAGCAGGACGAAGGCGGCATCGGCGGCACCGTGCAGTTGCAGACCGCCAAGCCGTTCGACTATGCCGGCTTCAAGGCCGTGCTGTCGGCCAAGGCCCAGCGCAACAGCAACGCCGACGACAAGGTCACCCCGCGCGTGGTCGGCCTGATCTCGAACCGCTGGGGCAATTTCGGCGCCCTGGCCTCGATCGCCTACGGTGAGAACGACAGCAACGAGTTCGGCTATCGCAGCTTCAACTGGGGTCCGATCCGCGCCAACGCCGCCAACATCGGCTCGGGCGTCAGCGCTGCCGACGCTGCGCGCCTGACGGCCGCCACCGCGACCATCTTCGCCCCGCAGGCCAACACCTATTCGACCTGGTTCGACCACCGCAAGCGCCTGGGCGCGACCGTGGCCCTGCAGTACCAGGGCGACAAGCTGAAGCTGGACTTCGACGGCCTGTACAGCCAGCTGGAAAACAGCCGCCAGAACTTCTCGCTGGCCACCTCGGGCATCAACAGCCTGACCGGCAACATCACCGGCACCCAGGTGATGCAGAGCGCCGTGATCCAGGGCAACACCCTGATCGCCTCCAGCTACACCGGCGTCGACATCCGCAGCGAGTTCAATCGCGAGGAAGACAAGACCAAGTTCTACCAACTGGGTCTGAACGGCAGCTACCAGGCGACCGACAAGCTGCTTCTGACCGGCCTGGTCGGCTATTCGAAGTCGACCTACGCCCTGCCGGTCTTCGACAAGGTGTTCCTGGAATCCAAGAACTACGCCTTCAGCTACGACGACCGTCCGTCCATGCCGGTCAACACCTACGGCGCCGGCGTCACCGATCCCGCCAAGTGGGACCTGATGCGGATGGACACCCAGGAAAACAAGATCGCGTCGGAGTACACCAACGCCAAGTTCGACGGCGACTACGCCCTGAACGAGACCTCCAGCTTCAAGGGCGGCGTCTCGTACAAGAAGTTCAAGAACTTCGGCGCGCAGTGGGGCGACAAGCAGTTCAAGAACGTCCCGGCCAACACCAAGATTCCGGACAACCTGAAGCTGGTCGTGCCGTTCAAGTCGCTGGGCGCCTATGTCGTCGGCGACGTCGATCCGGTCTACGCCCTGATCGGCCAGACGCGTGACCTGGAAGCCCAGGGCGCCAAGTTCGCCACCCCCGGCACCAACTACACGGTGACCGAGGAAACCAAGGCGGCCTACCTGCAATACGACCTGAACACCCAGATCCTGGGCAAGGGCGTGCGCGCCAACGCCGGCGTCCGCTACTATTCGACCGAGCTCAGCTCGGACGGCATGCTGAACACCGGCACCAGCCTCCAGCCGGTATCGATCAAGCACAAGTACAACGGCTGGCTGCCCGCCCTGAACGTGGCCGTCGACGTCAACGAAGGCATGGTCGTCCGCTTCAGCGCCAACCGCGACATCAGCCGCCCGGCCCTGGGCGACCTGGCCGCCGCCGGCTCGCTGACCACCGCTCCGTTCGGCGGCACGATCAGCACCGGCAACCCGAACCTGACGCCCTTCACCTCGGACTCGATCGAAGGCTCGCTGGAGTTCTACGATGGCAAGGTCGGCTCGTTCACGGTCGGCGTCTTCTACAAGAAGCTGACGTCGTTCATCACGTCGCAGACCAGCATCATGCCGTACTCGCAGACCGGCTTCCCGCTGTCGTTCCTGCTGCCGGGCCAGGACGGCTCGATCCTGTACAACGTCAGCCGTCCGGTGAACGGCCCCGGCGCCGACATCCAGGGCCTGGAAGTCGCGTTCCAGCGTGACTTCACCTTCCTGCCGGCGCCGTTCGACCACCTGGGCGTCGTGGCCAACGGCACCTATGCCGACGGCTCCTCGCCGGTGATCATCAGCGGTCAGTCGGTGACCCTGCCGCTGTTCCAGCTGTCGAAGTACTCGGCCAACGCCACGATCTACTACGAGACCGACAAGTGGGGCATGCGCCTGTCGACCGCCTATCGGGACAAGTACCTGACCGGCGCCGGCGGCAACGGCAACATCGGCGACGGTTACAAGGCCACCAACAACATCGACTTCGCCGCCCACTACAACCTGCTGTCGGGCCTGAAGCTGACCGTCGAAGGCATCAACCTTTCCAACGAGCACAGCATCCAGTTCACCGACATCGCCGCCCAGCGGACCACGGTGAACGTGAGCTCGGGCCGCACGATCCTGATCGGCGCGACCTACGAGTTCTAACCCCTCTATCGATCCCCTGAACTTGGGGCCGCCGTCCTTCCCGGACGGCGGCCTTCTTTTTGCGAACGCCGACCTTCAAATTACTGACATACGCCGTTTGTAGGGGTTCGCCCGGGCGTCGGAAGCTTTGCCGGCCGCCGTTGTGAGGACCTTGATGGCGGCACGGCGCGCCTGGCTGTCGCGTTCGGGGTCGGTATTGGCCGGCTCGATGCTGGCCCTGACCGCCGTCGCGCCCGCACGCGCCGAGGCGCCGCGCCGCTTCGCCATCGAGGGCGGCGACCTGTCCCGAGCCCTGAACACCTTCTCGCGCCAGGCCGACGTGCCGGTCATGACCCTGGCCGACATCCGCCATCGCACCAGCCGGGGCGTGCGCGGCCTGCTGACGCCGGCCCAAGCGCTGGAGCGGCTGATCGATGGCCAGAACCTGCACGCTGTCGCGGCGGGCGGCGGCTATGTCTTGCGCGAGGCCTCCCCCCTCGCCGCCCTGCCGCCTCCCCCGCCCATGCGCCACGCCCCGCCGCCCGAGGCCGCCACCCAGGTTGACGCCGTCGTGGTCACCGGCTTTCGCGAGACGATGCAGCACGCCCGCGACCTGAAACGCAGCGTGGCCGGCGACCAGGAAGTGATCCTGGCCGAGGACATCGCCGCCTTCCCGGATCTGAACCTGGCCGAGTCCCTGCAGCGCGTGCCCGGCATGACCATCTCGCGCGACACCGGCGAGGGCCGCCAGATCGCCCTGCGGGGGCTGGGCCCCGACTTCACCCGCGCCCAGCTGAACGGCATGGAGGTCTCGGCCTCGACCGCCTCGGGCATGGACAATCGCGGCTCCGTCAGCCGCACCCGGGCCTTCGACTATTCGATCTTCGCCAGCGAGCTCTTCAACAAGGTCACGGTCTGGAAGTCGTACGCCGTCGACCAGGACGAGGGCGGCATCGGCGGCACCGTCGAGCTGCGCACCGCCAAGCCGTTCGACTATGCGGGCGACAAGCTGGCCTTCTCGGCCAAGGCCTTGACCAACAGCGCCACCGGTTCGGTCAGCCCGCGCGTCGCGGCCCTGGCCTCGCGGCGCTGGGGCGACTTCGGGGCGCTGGTCTCGGTGGCCTACAGCGAGAACGACGCCAACGAGTACGGCTATCGTAACTGGGGCTGGACGCCGGTGACGTTCGGCGCGGCCAATATCGGGCCGGGGATCGATCCCGGTGTCGCCCGACGCCTGATGGCGACCGGAGCCGGCCGGGTCGTCATGCCGATCGCCCAGAGCTATTCGACCTGGTTCGACCATCGCGAGCGCCTGGGCGTCACCCTGGCCCTGCAATACGAGCCCGGCGATCGCCTGAAGCTGGGCGCCGACCTGCTGTATGGCCGCCTCTCCAACGACCGCGACGAGTTCTCGCTGGCCAGCGCCGGCGACAATCCGCTGACCGGCGACGTCAAGGGAACTCAGCGCCTGCGCGCCGCCGAAGTCCGGGGCAACAGCCTGGTCTATGCCGACTATTCCGGCGGCGTGGACCTGCGCAGCGAACACAAGCGATCGGAGGACTCGACGGTCTTCCTGCAAGGCGCGCTGAGCGGCGAGTGGCAGGCCGCCGATCGCCTGCGCCTGCGGGCCATGGCCGGCTATTCAAAGTCGGACTTCGAGGGGCCGGTCTTCGACAAGATCTTCCTGCAGGCCAGCAACAAGGCCTTCAGCTACGACCTGCGGGGCGGCGACGCGGCGGCCAGCAACACCTACGGCTTCGATCCCGCCGATCCCGCGCAATGGAGCCTGATGCGCGCCGACACGCGCGAGGACCAGATCGTCAACCAGTTCACCACCGGCCGGCTGGACTTCGACTACCAGGCCGCCCCCACCCTGACGATCGAAGGCGGGCTGCAGTACAAGGCCTTCCGCAACGACGGCTATTCCCGGCGCGGCCGCACCGACTATCCGACCGGCGGCCCCGCGCCCCAGGCGGTCAAGGAACTGATCTTCGAGAAGTCTCTGCGGCCCTACATCGTCGGCGACATCGACGCGACCTTCGCCCGCCTGGGCGTGCCGCGCGACCTGGGCGCGGCCGACGACCAGCCCGGCACCGACTATTCGATCACCGAAAAGACCTGGGCCGCCTATCTGATGGCCCGCGCCCGCGGCGTCGTCGGCGACAAGCGCTGGCGCGGGGACCTAGGCCTGCGCTGGTACACGACCGACCTGACCTCGGCAGGGATGGTCAATACCGGGACCAAGCTGGAGCCGGCCACGATCCACAGCGCCTATGACGGCGTGCTGCCGGCCTTCAACCTGGCGCTGGACCTCACGCCTTCCGTGGTGGCGCGCGTCTCGGCCAACCGCAACATCAGCCGGCCCAGCCTGTCGGACCTGCGCGCGGCCGGCAACGTAAACTCCGCCCCGTTCGGCGGCACCATCTCGGCCGGCAACCCCAACCTGCGCCCGTTCCTGGCCGATGCGATCGAAGGCGCGTTGGAGGTCTATCAGGGCCGCCAGGGTTATTTCGCCATCAGCCTGTTTTACAAGCGGATGGACTCGTTCATTACCACCGCGACCAACTCGGTGGCGTACGGCTCGACGGGCTATCCGCTGGAGTTCCTGTCGCCGGGCAACGGCCCCGACACCGTCTACAGCTTCGTGCGACCGGTGAACGGCGACGGCGCCTCGATCCGCGGGATCGAGCTGGCGATGCAGCGCGACTTCGACTTCCTGCCCGCCCCGTTCAATGGCCTGGGCTTCGTCGGCAACGTCACCCGCGCCGCCGGCCGCTCCAACGTGCTGATCGACGACGCCTCGATCATGCTGGACCTGTTCCAGCTGTCGAAATGGACCTCGAACGCCACGCTCTACTACGAGACCAAGCGCTGGGGCGCGCGGGTCTCGTCGGCCTATCGCGCGGGCTATCTGGATGGTCCCGGCGGCCAGGGTTCGATCGGCTCGGGCTACAAGGCCAGCAACAACATCGACTTCGCCGCCCACTACAACACCGCCGGCGGCCTCAAGATCGTGGTCGAGGGGGTCAACCTGACCAACGCCCCGATCACCCAGTACAACGATATCACCGAACAGCGCCTGACCGCCCGCACGGTCAGCGGCCGCACCTTCACGCTCGGCGTGACCTACGAATTCTGACGGCCATGCGGAAAAGCATCTTCTCCCTGTCCCCGTTCGGTCGTCCCGCGCCTCTACCCGACATGGACGCGCGCACGACCATGCCGACCGGAAGCGCCATGACCGACATCATCGCGGTGCTGCGGCCCCACGAGCGCAAGCTCGCGGCCTATATCGTGCGGCGGTCCAAGGACCCCGGCCGCGCCGAGGACATTCTGCAGGAGACCTTCCTCACCGTGATGCGCCAGGCCCAGAAGCAGGAGATCACCCAGCCCCTGGCCTATGCCTACCGGGTGGCGGACTCGCTGATCTATGCGCAGGCAAGGCGTGACAAACGCGAGGCGCCGATCGGCGACGAGGACTTCGGCTGCGACCTGCCCTTGCCCGACGCGGTTCTGGAGCACAAACAGCGGGCCGCGGTGTTCGAGGCGGCGCTGAAGCGCCTCTCGCCCCTGCGCCGCGACATCTTCATCCGCCGTCACATCGACGGCCAGTCCAGACAAGCCATCGCCGACGATCTCCGGATCAATGTCGAGGCCGTCAAGAAACACCTCGTGCGGGCCATGGCCGAACTGGCCGGCGCGATGCAGGACGCGGCGGTCAACGCCGCGCGAGAAGGGAGCGGCCGCGATGCGCGCTAACGACAACTGGCGTCTGCCGTCCGAGGACGAGCTGGAGATCGCCGCCGACTGGGTCGACCGCCTGCCCGAGCTGACGCCCGACGAACGCAAGACGCTGGAGGCCTGGCTGGCCGGCGCTCCTGGCCGCGCCGCCGCCTTCGGCCTGATGCGCGACACCCAGCGCGACACCGCCCTGCTCGAGGCCGCCGAGCGCGTGCGCGCCGCGCCCGTGGCCAAACGCTCGATGCGCCTGGGCCTGATCGCCGCCGGCGTGGCCCTGGTCGCGGGCCTGTCGGCCGTTGTACTGGTCCGTCCGTATCTGGCCGGCGTCGAGGCGCCTCAGGACTTCGCCACCCCGCTGGGCCAGCGCGCCGAGCACCAGCTCAGCGACAAGTCCGTCGTCACCCTGGCCGCCGACAGCGGCGTCTCGGTGCGCTACAGCCGCGGCGCGCGCGACATCGCCCTGACCAAGGGCGACGCGGTCTTCGACGTGACCAAGGACGCCAAGCGCCCCTTCCGCGTCCAGGCCGGCGACGCCCAGGTCACCGCCGTCGGCACGACCTTCGAGGTCGAGCTGGTCAGCGACGCCGTGCAGGTGCGGGTCTTCGACGGCGTGGTGCGGGTCAACCGCGACGGCGCCGAGCGCCGCGTGGGCAAGGGCGAGTGGCTGATGCTGGCCTCGAACCGCGCCCCGGTCGCCGGTCGCCTGGAAGCCGACAGCTACCAGGCCTGGCGCTCGGACTGGCTGGACGCCGACGGCCTGCCGCTGAAGTACGTGATCGCCCGCCTGAACCGCTACACGACCCAGAGCGTGGCCCTGCACGACTCCGCCCTGGGCGAGCTGAAGGTCACGGGCCGCTTCAAGCTGGACCGGCCGACCGAGTCCCTGACCATGATCGCCGCCCTGCTGGACATGAAGGCCCACCCCGAGGGCCGGCGGGTCTATCTGACGCCACGCCGCGAACCGGCGACCTAAGTCGGTCAGCGCCTTAAAGCAAAGCCGACATAGACTGTGCGTGGTGCGGAGAAGCTGGTGACGCCATCTGCCGTCTGGCCCACCGCGAGGTTGGCGTCGAAGGCGTTGTCGGCGGCCAGATAGACCTCCGAGGTCGGCGACAACGCCCAGCCGGCGCGCAGGTCGACACCCGTGCCGGCCTTCAGGGGCCGCAGGTTCAGGTCGTCCTCGTAGCGCTTGCTCTCGTAGCGCAGGTCGGCGTCGAGGCTCAGGCGGTCGACCGGCTTCCAGCGCAGGCCGGCCGTGACGGTCAGGGCCGGCGCCTGGGCGGGCCGTTTGCCGTCCAGCTGGGCCACGGCGCCGCTGCCCTCGACCTGGGCGTGGGTCGCCGAGAAGGCCGCGCGAACGGTCCAGGCCGGCGAGAGGTCGGCGGCGACATCGCCTTCCAGGCCATAGGCGTTGATCTCACCGGCGTTCTGCCGCTGGCGCAGCACGCCGCCGGCCGGGATGAAGCCGGCGATCGGGAAGGTCCCCGGGCCGATGCCGATCGTGACGTTGGTGATCGGGTCTTGGACCTGGTTGTAGAAGGCGCCGAGATTCCAGCGCACGGTCCCCTCGCCCGCCAGGCCCGCCTCGACGCCATACAGGGTCTCGGGCTTCAGAGCGGCGTTGGACTCGGTGACATCGTTGCCGACCCGGAACGGGCGGTGCAGTTCGTTCAACGTCGGGGGCCGGAAGCCGGCATAGGCCGCCGCGCGCAGCCAGGTCTCGCCCGATAGCCGCTGGCGCACGCCCACCCGCGCGGTCGGGGTCGTCCCAGAGGCGTTGGCCGGCGGCGCATCCAGGGTCAGGGCGCCCGTCGCCGTGTCCCGCTCGCGCCGCACGCCGCCGTACGAGCGCCAGCCGTCCAGCCGCGCCCCCGCGACCAGGATGAAGTCCGGCCGGCTCCAGGCGGTCTCACCATAGATCCCGCCCACCAGGGTCCGGCCGCCGGCCGTGCGCTGACGGGTGAAGGTCCCGGCCATGTAGCGAAAGAGCTCGTTGGTCCGCCCCTCGGTCGCCCGGACGTCGCCGCCCAGCTCCCACGTCCACTCGCCCAGCGCGCCCTGCCAGGCGGCGTTGAGGCCGTAGCCGCTGGAAGGGGTCGAGTATTGGTCGTTGGCCGGGGTCGTGCCGGTGCGCCCGGCTGCGACGGCGGCGGAGGTGTTCTCCAGGTCGCTGCTCCGCGCCCAGGCCTGCAAGCGCCAGGTGTCGGTCGCCAGGGTCACGGCCAGCGAGCTCCCGGTGGCATTGGACTTGGCGCCGAACAGCCCCGCGCCGCGCTTTTCCTGGAAGGTCCCAACCCGCGCCGCCCAGCGCACGCCGCCGGCCTCGCCCTGCACCCGCGCGGCGATCGAGCCGTCCTCCAGGGTGGTCGGAACATCGGCCGCGCCCGCCGCCGAGCCGCGTACGGGCCGATAGCCGTCGGTGCGCGAACCGCTGGCGGTCAACAGCAGGTGGTCGGTCCCAAAGGTCCCCGCCGCGCGCCAGCCGTTCCGCTCCCTCGCCTCGGCCGTGAAACTGCTCAGGCCGCCGCCCGTCGCCCGTTCGCGCAGAGCCACCACGCCGGTCAGAGCGCCGGCCCCGTAGGGCCCCGCCCCGGCGCCGCGCACGATCGTCGCGCCGGACAGGCCCTCGCCCGGCAAGGCGGTCCAGATCACCCAGCCGCCGAACGGATCATTCTGAGGCGCGCCGTCCAGCGTCACCAAAGCCCGGCCCGCGCCCGAGGGCGCGACGGCGCGTAGCGACAGTCCCTGGATGGTCGGGTTGGCCGCGTCGCTGCCGGTGCGGCGAAACAGCGAGACGCCCGGCGTAGTCTTCAAGACGTCGTCCAGCCGCGCCTGCGCGCCCAATTCGGCCGCATCGTAGTAGGCGGTGGAGAAGACGTCCTGTCCGGGCAGCGGCAACAGCCTGGGCGCCTCCACGACGACGGCGGAAACCGGGGGCGGCGGGGCGTCAAGCGGCACGGGCGAACTCTACTTTGGCGAAAGGCTATGCTTAGCCCAAAGCCGCGGGTCGCCGCTATCGTTCCCAGCCACCGCCCAGGGCCAGGAACAGGTTGACCTGATCGGCCGCCACCTGACTGTCTGTCGCCGCCAGTTGAGCCTCGGCGCTGGCGAGCGTGCGTTGGGCGTCCAGGCCCGCCAGATACGGGCTCTTGCCGGCGCGATAGAGGCGCTGAGCCTGGCTCTCGGCCAGCTGGGCCTGGTCGCGGGCGGCCTGCAGGGCGGCTTGCCGCTGCAGGTCGTGGGCGTAGGTGTCCAGGCTGGTCTCGGTCTCGCGCAGGGCCGTCAGCACCACGCCGTCGAACTTGGCCAGCGCGCCATCCGCCCCCGCCTCGGCCTGACGGATCCTCGCCCGCTCGCCCTCGCCCGGTAGGGTCCAGGTGATCAGCGAGGTCAGGCCCCAGCGGTTGGCCGGCGTCGTGCCGATGTCCGCGAGCAGGCCCGTAGAGCCGGCGCCCGCGCCCAGGGTGATGTTCGGATAGAGCGCCGCCGTCGCGACGCCGATCCGGGCGGTGGCGCCGGCCAGGGTCCGCTCGGCCTGGCGCACGTCGGGACGGCGCTTCAGCAGGGCCGCGCCGTCGCCGACCGGGATCGGACGGGTCAGGGTCGGCGGCGCGACGCAGGCCTCGACCGCCTGGGGGAACTCGGCCGGCGGCTTGCCGGTGAGCGTGGCCAGCTTGTACAGCGCCGCGCGGCGGCGGCTCTGGTAGGTCGGCAGGCTGGCGCGCGACAGGTCCAGCTGGGCCTGGGCGCGGGTGACGTCCACGGCCGTGCCGCGACCCGCCTTTACCAGCTTGCGGGTGACGTCCAGGCTGCGGGTCTGGAGATCCACCGCGCGCTGCGCCACCGCCAGCTCATGGCCATTGGCGCAGGCCTCGACATAGGCCCGGGCGACGTCGGCGGCGACGCTGACGCGGGCCAGGTCCAGCGCGGCCTGCGAGGCCTCGGCGTCGGCATGGGCGGCCTCGGAGGCGCGTTTCAGGCGGCCGACCAGGTCGATCTGGTAGCTGACCTTGACCCCGACATCGGCCAGGTTCTCGACCGGCAGCTGTTCGGCCTTGAGGAACTGCTCGCCGGACTCTCTGGAGTGCATGGCGGCGGCCGAAGCCCCGACCTTGAAGCCGCCCGCGTCGTCGGCTTCACCGGCAATGGCCTGCGAACGCGCCAGGTTGGCGGCGGCGACGCGCAGGTCGGTGTTGGCGTCCAGGGCTTCCTCGACCAAGCCGTTCAGGACGGGGTCGTCATAGAGCTTCCACCAGCCGGTCGGGACCGGGTCCTGGCTGACGGCCTTCGAGGTCGCGCCCAGGAACGGGCCCTGCGCGGTCGGGGCGTTGATCTTGGCTTGCTCCGGCAGCTTGTAGTCCGGGCCGACGGTCGTGCAGGCGGTCAGGGCCAGCAGCGAGGCCGCGACCGCCAGGGTTTTCAGCGGGCTCATCGACCCGCTCCCACCACCGCGACCGTGGCGGTGCGGCCGGCGATCAGGCGCAGGTCGCGCGGCGTCTGGTCCAGGGCCACGCGCACCGGCACCCGCTGGGCCAGGCGCACCCAGCTGAAGGTCGGGTTGACGTTGGGTAGCATGTTGCCGCTGGCGGCGCGGTCGCGGTCCTCGATGCCGGCGGCGATCGACTGGATGTGGCCCTTCAGCGCCTTGTCCTCGCCCATAACCTTGACGCTGACCGGCTGGCCGATGCGCAGACCCGACAGCTTGGTCTCCTCGAAATAGCCCTCGACGCGGAACGAGCGGCTGTCGATAAGGGCCAGCACCGGCTTGCCGGCGGTGACGTAGTCGCCGGTGCGCAGGGTCAGGTCCGACAGGAAGCCGTCGGTCGGGGCCAGCACCACGGTGCGCTTCAGGTTCAGCGCTGCGACGTCCCGGGCCGCGATGGCTTGGTCCAGGGCCGCGAGGCTGAGCTCGACCTTGGACTGGCTCTGCTCGGTGACCTCGGCGGCGACCAGGTCGCCCAGGGCGCGGTTGCGGGTGAGCTCGCGGCGAGCCTGGGCGAGGCCTGCGCGCTGGGCCTCGACGGCCGCATCAGCCTGGCGCAGGGCCAGGGCGTAGCGCTCGCGGTCGACATAGAACAGCGGCTGGCCGGCCTTGACCGTCTGGTCGTTGGCGGCTTCGACGCGGGTGACCAGGCCCGACACGTCGGGGGCCACCTGCACCACGTCGGCGCGGACCCGGCCGTCGCGGGTCCAGGGGTCGACCTGGTAGTGGGTCCACAGCGCCTTGCCGCCGACCAGGGCGGCGATGACGACGGCGCCGGTGACGGCGACGCGGGCGGTGGTCATGAGGGCGGATTTCAGCGAGGGCATGGCTAGAACTTCAAGGGCGAAGGGACCGTCACGACGGCGGCCCAGAGGATGACGAACAGGGCGGTATCGAAGAGCGCCGGATGCCAGACGAAGCGATAGGCTCCGACTTTCGACAGGGCGCGACGCAGCACGAATGAGGCGGCCAGGGCGATCACCGCCGAGACCAGGACGGACGACAGGAAGACCCCGTCGATATTGAGCTCGCCGGTCATCGGGCGATCTCCGGAACGAAGGCGGGTGCCTCCGGGAACAGGTTGCGGCGCAGGCCGACCAGGCCGGAGACGCCTTGGACGGCCGAGGCGGCGGGGGCGATCGACAAGCTGCGCAGGGCCGCGTCGACGCGGGTCAACAGGTCCTCGCCGGGCTTGCGGGTCTGGCCGGCGGCCAGGGCGGCGAAGTGGTCGCCGACGCCGTCGAGCGCGGCGTCCAGGCGGTCCTTGCCCTCGGGCGGCAGGTCGGGGCGAGCGGCCTGGACGGCGACCAGGTTCATGCCGACCCGCAGGTCGCGCAGGGCGTCGACGCCGACGAAGTCGTGGCGCTCTCCGGCCTGGGCCAGCTTGGGCGTCAGCATGCCCAGCCGGTCGACCAGGATGGCGGCGAAGGCGGCGGGCTCGGGCGCCTGGCGGGCGCGGGCCAGGCGCGCCAGGCCCTTCCAGGTGCGGACCAGCAGGCGCCGGGCGCTGGCGTCCACGCCCATCGAACGCAGGCCGGCCGTGACCATGATCGCGAACAGCAGCCCGACGAACTGGCCCAGATTGCCGTTCAGGAACCCGGCGAAGTCGGCGCTGAAGGTCTCTTGCAGGGCCATGGCGTTGCAGAAGCCCATCAGCACGGCCAGGCCCGCGCCCATGGTCGCGGGGTTGGGGATGTAGAGGCCCAGGAACAGCAGCGGCGGCGCCATGACCAGCAACAACATCGGGAAGCCGTCGATGCTGGGCAGGATGGCGAACATGTAGAGCGCCGACAGCGGCAGCGAGACCAGAGTGAACAGGCCGAAGTTCTTGATGGCCGGCACGGGGTCGTCCATCGCCGCGAAGAAGCAGCAGAACACCGCCGCCATCACCGGCGCAGCCGCCCCGTCGCCCCAGCCGGCCAGGATCCAGGCGGCGCAGGACAGCAAGATAGCGATGGCCGCCGCGCCGCCCGACAGCAGGGCCAGCGGCAGGTCGGCGTGCATGGGGCGCAGGCCCTTGGCGCGGGTCGTGGCCTCCAAGCCGGCCGACAGCGGCGCATCCGGATTGTAGAGCCGAGCCAGCAGGGCGTGCCCCTCGGCCAGGGCGCGGACGGCTTCGGCCAGGCGCACCAGCAGGCTCTCGATCAGCAGGCTGTCCCAGCCCGCGCCGCGACGACGGGCGGCCAGGTCCTGCAGGCGCTCGATCAAGTCGAGACCTTCGTCGCGCGGCGAGCCGGCCTCGATCCAGGCGACCACCGTGTTGAGGGCGGCGCGGACGCGGTCGTCGCGCACTTCACGCAGGGCCTGCATGCGATCGGCGAGACCGGAGAGCAGCGGGATCAGCAGCAGCATGCGCTCGTGCAGGGCGCGGACGACGCCGGTCGTTTCGCGCAGGCGCGAGGTGTCGAACGGCAGATGGACGGCCAGCATCTGGATCTCGCTGGCGGCGGCAGCCAGGTGACGGCGGTCGCGGGCGATGGCCTCGGCATCCTCGCCGCGCAGCACGTCCAGCGCCCAGCGGTCGGCCTCGCCCAGCCAGGTCTTCAGGCGGAAACGCAGCACCGTGCCGACCGGGCGCGGGAACACCAGACTATGCACCAGGGTGGCGCAGAGGATCCCTAAGCCAATCTCGATCACTCGCGAGACGGCGACGTCGAAGATCGCGGCGGGCTGGGAGACGCTGGGAAAGCCGATGATCGCGGCGGTGTAGCCGGCCAGCATCAGCACATAGCTGCGCGGTGTACGGTCCAGCAGCGAAATGGTCAGACAGCCGCCGACCCACAGGGCCAGGGCCAGCGACAGCAGCCACGGGGCGTTGACTAGGTTCGGGACCAGGGCCACGGCGGCCATGGCGCCCAGGATCGTGCCCAGCACCCGATAGACGGCCTTGGAGCGCACGGCCCCGGCCAGCGGCTGGCTGACGATATAGGCGGTGGTCATCGCCCAGTAGGGGCGCGGCAGGCCCAGGGCGAAACCGATATAGAGGGCCAGCATCGCCGCCGCGAAACTGTTCACCGAGAACAGCAGCGTATGCCGATCGAACTTCGGAAGCATGGGAGGCTAGACCCCCTGCCCAGCCGCCGCGTCCAGGGCGGCCTCGAAGGCCGCGAAGGTCCGCACAGCGGCCTGAAGGTCTGCGTCGCTGACGCCGATCAGCATCTGGGCGCGGACGACCTGGACGGCGTCCTCGACGACCTCGGCCAGGGCCTGGCCCTCGTCGGTCAGGTGCAAGGTCTTGGCGCGCTTGTCGGACGGGTCGTCACGGCGCTCGACCAGGCCCGCCTGGGCCAGCTGATCCAGGATGCGGACCAGCGACGGCCCTTCCACCCCGATCTCCTCGGCCAGCGCGCCCTGGCGCATGCCGCCGCCCGCGCGGGCGATGTGCAGCACCGGCAGCGCCTTGGCGTCCGAGATGCCATGGGCGGCCAGGGCGCGGTTGACTTCCTTGCGGTAGACCCGCGCCAGGCGCAGCAGGGCGCCGGCGAAGGCGCGTTCATCGAGGGTGCGAGCGGAGGTCATGGAACGGCGATCTTTTTAAATAGGTAGCTTCCTATCTAAATTAGATAGCATCCTACCTATCTTTCCGCAAGAGCGGCGCCGTGAAACGATTCAGAGCGGCGGCGGACCGTCCAGCCACTGCGCCCAGTCGGCGACGATGTGGTCGACGACCCGCGATCCGACCGCGCCGATATTGGCGACGGTCTCGGCGAAGCCGCCGGCCGTCTGGCCCGGCGCGGGGTCCAGGTGCTGCAGGGTCGTTTCCCCCGGCGCACCCTGGTCGAAATTGACCGCGCCGCGCAGGCTCAGGATGCGCCCCGTTCCCCACTGGCGCTTGATCACCAGGGCCAGGGCGGCGGCTTCCATCTCGGTGATCACATAGTCGTCGGCGCCGTAGAGCTTGGCGATGTACTGCGCCTGTTTCGACAGGCCCGGACCGTGGAAGAAGGTGTCGCCGGTCATGTGCGTGCCGACCATGACCGACGGGGCCGAGCGCGCCCTCGCGTCGGCATACCGCATGCGGTAGCGGCGGGCGTCTTCGCTGTCCTGCATCGGTGCGCCCTGGGACAGGCGCACCGCCCAGCCGACCAGGGTCGGATCCAGCTTGAAGCGGCGATACTCCTCATAGCCGGCGCGCGGCATGAAGGTCGGCGCGCCGGGCGTGTTCTCCTCCGGCGCCCAGCGATGGCCCAGATCGTAGTCGACCAGCCAGGTGGCCCAGGAGACATCGCCGATCGTCCCGCGCGACGGCGGCGTGCCGCCGACGCCGCTGAGGATGAAATAGGCCTGTGAGAAGTCGTAGGCCGGATCCAGCAGAATGGCCTGCATCGAGGCCGACGCATTGACCTTGCCCATGCCCAGGGTCGAGCCGCAGACGCCGTCGGCGTTGCAGTAGACGGGCTTCAGGGCGCCCTTCACGGGCTTTGCAGCGCTCTGGCGCCAGTAGCGCTCATACCAGGGCTGGAACTCGCCGGCGCGGTCGCCGGTGTTCTCGCCGATCTCGAACATGGCGGCCACGAAGACCTTGACCTTGATCGGCGTCGCGGGCTGCGCCTGAGCCGCACCCGCAAAGGCCAATAGGGCGAAGACGGCGGCCAGTTTCAGTCGAGTGATCATGGCTGAACGCTATCAACCTTCGAGGCTGATTTGCCGAAGGCCCGCGCCATCGAAGACGCGGGCCTTCCCGTCATTGCTCGATTTCGATGCGTCGCGCTCTAGCCCAGCGCCTTCTTGTACAGCGCCAGCAGGTTGGCCCAGGCCGTCTCGGCAGCGGCCTCGTTGTAGACTTGGCTGCCTTTCACCGTCCAACCGTGGGCCGCGCCGGCGAAGACCTCGACCTGGGCCGGGCGCTTGGCCTCGGCGAAGGCGGCCTTTAGCTTGTCCTTCACGTCCGGTTCCTTCTGGTCGTCGTTGTCGGCGACCTCGATCAGGTACGAGGCGTGGGTCTTGGGGATCAGCAGGTGCGGGCTGTCGGCGTCGGCCGTGACCAGCCCGCCGCCATGGAAGGTGGCCACAGCGCCGATCCGGCCGGGGGCCGCGGCGGCGGTGCGGAACGACAGCGGGCCGCCCATGCAGTAGCCCTGCACGCCGATCTTCTTGCCCTTGTCGGTCTGGGGCTGGGCATCCAGGAACGCGACATAGGCCTCGGCGTCCTTGAAGGTGCCGGCCGGGGTCACCGAGGCGCGCATCGGCGTCAGCTTGGCGCGGTCGTCGGGGTTGGCGAAATTGAACGTCCCCTCGATCACCGGTGCCTTCTTGACCCGGTAATAGAGGTTGGGGACCAGCACCACATAGCCGGCCGAGGCCAGACGGCGGCCCATGTCGCGGAACACCGGACGCAGGCTCATGACGTCGGGCCACAGCAGAACGGCCGGGTATTTGCCCTTGGCCTTCGGATAGAACAGCGCCGCGTCGGCGACGCCGTCGGCGGTCTTCACCTCGACGTCCTTCTCCTCGACGGTGTCGTCGGCGCGGGCGACCGAGGCGACGCCGGTGGCCGCCACCGTCAGCAGGCCGAAGGCGCGGCGCGAAAGGCGGGGGTCGTGCACGAGGCCGGGATGGATGTCGTCATCGCACATGGCGGTCTCCTCCTGAGGTTTTGGAGCGGCACGCTATAACCGCGTTATGCGGACGCCCACCCTTTTTACGAAGCGACTTGGTACGTCGCCTTCCCCGGCAGCAGCAGGTCCTGCTTCTTGCCGTCGCACAGGGCGTAGCTGAAGCCGCTCTGGATCGCCCAGGCCCCGACCTCGCCCTTCTTGTTCACCGCCAGGAAGCCGACCTGGATGTCCTTGGCCTGCGGCTTTTTCTTCAGGATCCGCTCGACGGCCTCGCGGCAGGCGGCCTCGGGCGAGCGGCCCTGGCGCATCAGCTCCACGACCAGGAAGCTGCCGACATTGCGGATCACTTCTTCACCGACGCCGGTCGAGGTGGCGCCGCCGACCTCGTTGTCGACATACAGGCCCGCGCCGATGATCGGGCTGTCCCCTACCCGGCCGCGCATCTTCCAGGCCATGCCGCTGGTGGTGCAGGCGCCGGCGATATTGCCCTTGGCGTCGATGGCCAGCATGCCGATGGTGTCGTGGTTGTTCGCCCCGCCCGGCGTGCCGAGCTGGCCCGTGGTCTTGCCGTAGTCGCCGACCTCGCTGTTGGCCTTGGGCGCGTACTTGGCGTCCTTCTTCCAGGCCTCCCAGGCGACCTTGGATTCGGGGGTCAGCAGTTCCTCGTACTGGAAGCCCTGCTCGATCGCGAACTGCAGGGCTCCGGCCCCGACCAGCATCACATGCGGGGTCTTCTCCATCACCCGGCGGGCGACCGAGATCGGGTGGGCGATGTGCTCCAGCGCCGCGACGGAGCCGCAGTTGCCCAGCTCGTCCATGATGCAGGCGTCCAGCGAGACATGGCCGTCTCGGTCGGGATAGCCGGCCCGGCCGACGCTGTGGTTCTTCAGGTCCTGCTCGGGAATCCGCGCGCCGGCCTCCACCGCGTCCAGCGCGCGACCGCCCTTGGACAAAACCGCCCAGGCGGCCTGGTTGGCGGCGACGCCGAAGTCCCAGGTGGAGATCACGCACGGCCCATCCAGCTTGGTGATGGTCTCGCCAGCTGACGCCTTGCCGCTCAACAACGCCGATCCGGCCAGGGACGCGCCGATCAGGCCTCTACGATTCAACATCCGTGTGCTCCAAGAAGACCGCGCTGATTCCCTAGCATGACCTGGAAAGACACGATGGCCGCTGATCGCATCCTTCTAGAAGTCTGTGTCGATACGCCCGCCGGATTGGCGGCGGCGATCGCGGGCGGCGCGGATCGGATCGAACTTTGCGCGGCGCTGGGCCTGCAGGGCCTGACCCCCGCTCCCGGCCTGATGGCGCTAGCCGCCGAGGCGCCGCTCCCGATCTATCCGATGATCCGCCCGCGCAACGGCGACTTCTGCTTCGACGCCCGCGACCTGGACGTCATGCGCCGCGACATCGACGCGGTACGGGGCTACGGCCTCGCGGGCGTGGCGATCGGCGCCAACCGCCCGGATGGCGAGCTGGATGTCGAGGCGCTGACCATGCTGGCCAAGCACTGCGAAGGCATGGGCATGACTCTGCACCGCTCGTTCGACTTCGTGGCCGATCAGGCCGCGTCGCTGGAGATCGCGGTCGAATTGGGCTTCGAGCGCGTGCTGACCTCGGGCGGCGCCCTGACGGCGCAGGCGGGGGCCGAGCAGATCGCCGCGCTGGTGAGCCAAGCCGGCGACCGCATCGCCATCCTGGCCGGCGCCGGCGTGCGGGCCAGCAACGTCGCCGAGCTGGTCCGCAAGACCGGCGTGCGCGAGGTGCACGGCTCGTTCGCCGGAACGCTGCCGGGCGCCGATCCCGCCTCGAAGCTCGGCGAGATGGGCTTCGTGCCGCCGGTGCTGCGGGACACGGACCAGGCGGCCGTGGCCGAGGCGGTCCGCATCCTGCGGTCGCTCTGAGGACCTACCCGGCCGGGTGGGTCTTGGCCCAGCCCTCGTACATCGTGATGGCCTTGGCCGGACCCGTGCCGAACCAGGCATAGCCGTTGCGGCGTTCCAGCGAGAGCTCGTTGGCGTCGTCGCGCAGGGTCTTGTCGCGCTCGCCGAAGACTGGCTTGCCGGCCGTGCTGTAATAGCGCGACCACAGCGGACCCGCGCCGGGCTGGTCGACCAGGCGGCGGCCTTCGGGATTGCCCTTCCCGCCAGTCCAGGCCTTGCCCATGATCGCCGCGCCCTTCAGCCAGGCCACGCCCGCGTGGACGGCGGTGATTTCAGCCGGCGTCGGGTCAGGCAGGCTCATCAGATAGGTCAGCAGGTCGGCGCTCTCGCCCGTCGACAGGGCCGGCGGCTCGAAGTTGCGGCCGGCGACCGGGGCCAGGGTGAACGGGTCGGCCTGCTGGCCCCAGATGGTCGGCTTGCCGTCGACCTTGATCTGCGAGGCGACGATGACCTGGCGGCCCTTCTTGGCGGCGACGCCGGCCTTGGCGCGTAGGTCGGCCGGGACGAAGGCGAACTCGGGCTTGGCCTCGGACACCTCGGTCAGCAGGTCGGCGGCCTCGGAGACGGCGTTGTCGTTGAAGGTGACGGCGTCGTGATAGCCGCCTTCCAGCGGCCAGACCTGCGGCCAGCCGCCATTCGGGAACTGGGCGTTCAGCAGATAATGCACGCCCTTCAGGAAGCTGGTCCGATAGGCCTCGCCATCCTTGCCCGACGCCAGGGCGACCTTGGCCAGGAAGCGCAGCTCGGTGATGGTGGCGTTGTTGTCCAGCGTGCCGACATAGCCCCACTTGGGGTCGCGGGCGGCGTCGAAGTCGTTCTCGGTCAGGTACTTGGAATTGTTGTCCGAGGCGTAAGGCTGGCCCGGCAGACGCAGGGCGCCGGTGCGGTCCTGGTTCTTGCTCCAGCCGCCGGCTGGGGTCTGGAAGCTGACGATGACGTCGGCGACGTGGCGCGCCTCGGGCGAGGCGTACCAGGCCGCGTCCTTGTTCAGCGGCATGCCGCCGTCGCCATGTCCGGTCGGGGGCGAAGGCGGCGCGGTCTCACCCGGCTTCAGTTCGGCGGCCAGGGCGGCGCGGTCGGCCTTCTCCTGGGCGTCCGAACGCGCGAGATAGGCCTTCCACGCCGGTTGCTGGGCGGCCGGCAGCTGCGCGATCCGCGCGGCGGTGATTGGCTGGGCCGGGACGTTGGTGCCGATGACGCTGGCGAAGGCCGGCGCGGCCAGCAGGCTGAGGGCAAGGCCGAGGGCGGCTTGGCGGGTCATGCGGACGTCTCTCCCCGAAGGCGTCATTGTCGTTGAACGCCTTGATATCCGGGGAATGATACCGGTTTCCTACTGGGTTGAAACAGTACCCATCCCGATCTCCCCGGCGAAAGCCGGGGCCCAGATCGAACCCAGAGCATCAAGCAAGCTCACGGGGCGTCTCTCGGATCATACCCAGCCGCTCGGGCTGAATCTGGGCCCCGGCTTTCGCCGGGGAGACGGGTTAGGGTTCAATGATGTGCGGCACGAACCGCGAGCGGTCCCGCGTCACGCGGCCCCGATCCTCGCGCACGCCGATGCCGGCCGGCTGGTCGCCGATGACCCACGAGCCGACGACCGGATAGTTCACGCCGAACTTGGGCGGGGGCTTCAGTTCCTGGCGGATCCAGCCTTCCTCGCCATAGCCCTGGTCCAGCACCCGGCCCTTACGGCCATCCTTCCAGAGCTCGACGTTCGCGCCTTCCCGGCTGAACAGCGGCTTGCGGGCATAGCTCGAACCCAGCCGCTCGACCTTGGGGTCATCGTCGAAATAGGTCTCCAGCAGGTTCGGGTGACCCGGGTGGCGCTCCCACAAGAGCGGCAGCAGCGCCTTGTTCGACAGCACCGCCTTCCACGGCGGCTCCAGGAACAGGGTCTTGGATCCGGCGATGTTGGCCGCGTACGGCTCGCGCAGCATCTCTTCCCAGGGATGCAGCTTGAAGATCGCGCCGATGATGTAGTTGTCCTGGTCGACGAAGCGGCCGTCGGCGTCCAGGCCGATCTCCTCGATCGGCACGAACTTGGGCTCCAGGCCCGCCAGAGTCGCCATGTCCTCCAGGAACCGCACGGTCTGGCGGTCCTCGACGAAGTCGGGGACGCTGGCGAAATGGACAAAGCCGCCGTTCGGGAAGATCGCCTTGAACCGCTCGGCCAGCTGGTCGTGCAGGCTGTTGAACTGATCGGTGCTCTCGGGCAGCGCGCCGCGCTGGATCAGGTCTTCCAGCCACAGCCACTGGAACACGCCGGCCTCATAGATGCTGGTCGGGGTGTCGGCGTTGTATTCGTAGAGCTTGGGCGGCCCGGCCCCGTCGTAGAAGAAGTCGAAGCGGCCATAGAGCGAGGGATCACGCGCCTTCCACGAGGCGGCGACCACGTCGCGCGAGGCTTCCGGGATCTGCAGGCGCGCCATCAGGGCGTCGCTCTGCACCGCATCCTCGACCAGCTCCAGGCACAGCCTGTGCAGCGCCTCGGTCGCGGGCTCGATATGACCCTCGATCTGCTCGAGCGTGAAGGCATAGGCCGCCCGCTCGTCCCAATAGCGTCGGCCGTCGGCGTGGTGCCAGGTGAAGCCGACCGCCTCGGCCTTGGACTTCCAGTCCGACCGAGGCGTCAGGGTGAGACGGCGCATCAGGCGTCCGAACCGTCCCGAGCGACCTTCTGCTTGTCCTCGATGGCCAGCACCGGGGCAGGCAGAGCCTCGTCCTTCGGAGCCATCAGGCGGGCCAGCACGTCCTCGGCGCCGCCACCGCCCGGCAGGATGCCGGCGGCCGCGAGCTTGGCGTCCAGGTCAGCGCCGGTCCTGCGGTCCTCGGACTCGTTGTGCAGGCGGAACTGCTCCTCGCGGACCGACTGGCGCTCCTTGATGCGCTTGAGGCTATCGGCGGCCGAGCCGACGACGCCGCTGGCCGAGCCCGAGCGCGAGATGACGGCGGCTTGCGCCTTCTGGACGCTCTCATTGACCTTCACCATCTCGATCTCGCGGCGCAGGGCCTCGATCTTGACGTCGGTCTGCGAGATGACCGTGCGCATCTTCTCTTCGGCGGCGCGCAGCTCGTTCATCTGGCCCGACTTCTGGGTCGCGTCCTTTTCGAGGTCGGCGATCCGTTGAGCCACTTCCAGGGCCAGGGCCTGGTCGCCCTTGTTCATGGCCGCGCGGGCCGAGGACTCGTACTTGCGCGACTGATCAGTCAGCTGGCCGACCTCGGTCTCCAGGCTGCGGCGGCGGGCGACCAGCTTGGCCAGCTCGTCGCGGGCCTTGCCCTGGGCGTTGTCAGCGTCACGGATTTCCTGGTCCAGGATCCGCAAGGCGTTGGCGTCCACGATGGTCTGCGCGCCGTCATGCGCGGTCCCACGGAACAGGGCCGAGAGCTTGCTCCACATCGACATCAGAAAGTCTCCAGGTCCTGGTCTTTAGGCGGCCGCGACGCGGCTTTTTTCGAACGACTCACGCAGGTCGCTGGCGGCGGCGATGGCGTTGTCGGCCAGGGTGCGCAGCTCGATGACCAGCGTCTGCAAGGTAGTCTTGGACGAGATCTCGCCCATCAGCTCGTAATAGTCACGGCCTTCGACCGAGGTGATGCCGAAATTCGACAGCGGCACGATCTTCTGGGCCTTAAGCAGGAACTCGTTGAAGGCCGCGCGATCGTTCTGCTCGTCGCAGGGCCACAGCAGGGTCGAGACGACCAGTTGCAGCGCGCCGCCGCTGACATAGATCGGCAGGTCGCCGAACTCATGCATCACGACCTGCAGCACGGGCTCGACGCCCTCGACGACGGTGGCGGTCAGCTCGTCCTCGCGCACGAGGGCGCTTTCCACCAGCGCGTCGCGCAGGCTGTGGATCGTCCAGGCGGTGTCGATAACGGAGTCCATGTGTCTGACGCTCTTGGGGGGATGGGGGTTGGTCTTGAGGGCCGGCCCGCGCACCGATTCCACCACGATGGACTGGACGGCCGAAAGGATGTCGGACTTGCACGCCGCCGGGGCCCAGACTTCGATCTTCACGAAGCCGGCGACGCGGCGCGCCTCGCGCCACGCTCGGGTTCTTTCAGCGGCCTGGGCGCTTCGGGTCGGCTTTACCGGCATGCGTTACATGTACGCATAACATGTACGCTTGACAAGACGTCGTTCGACGGCATCCTGCGGCCGACTTCTCCTTAGGGCAAGCGCGCCTTGGGGTAGAGCCGGCATCCCCGTTCAGATAGGTATGCCGGCCAGGCATTTGAGGGCTCGCACAGCGCGATGTTCGGAAAACTTTTCGGCAGAAAAGAGGGCGCTCGCCCCGCCCTGCCCGTCATTCGCAACGTGACGATCGGCCGGACCGTGGTGCTGGACCCGCTGGCCTGGCGACGCCTGGGCGCCGAGACCAAGTTCGCACTCGACCGCGACACGCTGGAGATCACGGCCCAGGGTTTGATCCAGCTGAACGACGGCGCGTTCGTGCATCGCTTCTACACGGACGACGAGATCCTGTTCCAGGTCGTCTCGGACGATCGCGAGGGCCAGAAGGCCAACGACTTCACGATCTTCATGCCCTGGGCCAGCGAGTATCCGGCCGACCGCGCCGATCGCGAGCTGTGGAGCCGGCGCCTAAGCGCCCGCACGTTCCAGCCCGAGGGCCTGCCGCCCTACACTCGCCTGTGGTTCGGCGACGAGGCCGAGCAGCAGGATCCGGTGACGCTGTGGGAAGACGTCTATTACGACCGCGAGGCCGACCAACCTGATCGTCGCCTGTTCCAGACCGCCATGCTGTTCCATCGCGACCTCGCCGGCGGCGACGGGCGTGAGCTGCTGCTGGCCCTGACGCTGGAGCCGGAGGACAGCAAGGACGTCAGCCACGAGATGATGATCGGCCTGCCGTTGTCGGTGGGCGAATTCAAAGCTTGATGAGGGGCCAAAGCCAGATGTTCGACTTCAGCGCATTCCAGGACGGCGCGACGGCGTTCCTGCTGGCCTTCGTCGTGGCCGGCCTGTTCACCATCGCCTTCAAGTACATCTACCAGTGGGTAACGCCCTACAACGAGAAGGCCCTGATCCGCGAAGGCAACAACGCCGCCGCCATCGCCCTGGCCGGCGCCTTGATCGGCTACGCCCTGCCCCTGGCTTCGGCCTTGAGCCACACCGTAAGCCTGCTGGAGTTCGTCGCCTGGGCCACCGTGGCCGGCGTTGTCCAGATCGCCGCCTTCACCGGCGTGCGCCTGCTGGCTCTGCGCGACGTCAAGGCGCGGGTCGAGAACAACGAGACCTCCATCGGCGTCTATCTGGCCGGCATCTCGATCACGGTCGGCCTGCTGAACGCCGCCTGCATGACGTCGTGAGGACCTGAGATCATGCGCAAGCGCTCAAGCTCGCTGAAGCTCACCACCATGCTGGCCGGGGCCACGGCCCTGACCCTGTCTGGCTGCGACGATCCCTCGCCCCAAGCCAGCTGGGACCCCAATCGCGGCGAACAGGTCGAAGCCTTCAGCTACAAGTCGCTGGAGGAGTGCAAGGCCGCCAACGAAGTGTCCGACACCGAGTGCGACACGTCTTACGCCGCCGCCCAGAAGGACGACCAGAAGAACGCCCCGCGCTATGAGGCCCGCGCCTCGTGCGAGGACGTCTATGGCGTCGGCAACTGCGTGCCGCGCAGCGAGAACGGCGGCGGCAGCTTCTTCACGCCCCTGCTGGCCGGCTTCGTGATTGGCCGCATGCTGGATAACGCCGGCGGCGGCTACTACCGCGGCACCGGCATGTACCGCCGGGACGACGAATATGGCGGCGGCTACTACTCGACCTATGGCGGTCGCCTGGGCCGTGACTACGGTACCGGCCGCACTACGATTAGCAAGACCAGCATCGATCCGCCGGACGCCATCCGCAACGCCCCGCCCAAGATCCAGACCCGCACGTCGGTGGTGTCGCGCGGCGGCTTCGGCGGCGGTCGCAGCTATGCCCGCAGCGGCGGCTTCAAGGGCGGTTTCGGCGGTTAAGCCGAGCTCGTTATTTTTGCGATTGACTCGCAAGAGCGCGTCGCGTTTAGTTGCGAAGTGTTCGCAAGAACGCGTCGGGCCGCTCACCGAGATCGGTTCGCCACGGCGGGTGTCGGCCCCCTGCTTGGCGAGGAGATTTCCGGCGTGCGGCCCGACCCTTTCCACGAGACTCATCTGAACCACTGTGGCCCAGTCGGGCTGGCCGATGGCGAGCGGATCCTGCTGTGGATGCTGCGCCAGTGGGTGACGGCCCGGGTGCTGGGCGAGGAGCCCGGCCAGCGACTGTCCAAGAAGGCCGGCGGCCTTGTTTCGGCCCGCGTGGCCAGCGCCTTCATCCTGATGATGACCGCCATCGAGGGCCAGGTTCGCCGCCCCCTCTGCGTCTCGGCGCCCTGCTGCAAGGGCTACGCCGACGACGAGCAGCGCCTGATCACCGCCTGCGGCGTCTGCCCCGCCTCACCCGAGATCGCCGGCCGGCTGATCGAGGGCATGGTGGTCACGCCCGAGAGCGTCACGGTGATGGCGCGGTTCCTGAACATGGCGTTGGCGAGTGATGGGATGGCGCTGCCGATGCGGTTTGATGAGCCGGAAATTCCCATCCACGCCGCTCGGCCAACCCTGCACTAACTCCAACACCGATCATCCCCGCGAAAGCGGGGACCCAAGCGGCGTTTGGAGATGAGGCAAGGCCGAGATCCAATCCGCTAACTCAGCTTGGGTCCCCGCTTTCGCGGGGATGATCGATGGGGTTAGGTTCGAGACTAGCCCTCGTCCGCCAGCCGCTGCGCCAAGGCCCGCGAGGCCATCACCACATCCCGCCACGTCACATCAAACCCCGCATCATCGCCATAGTACGGATCGGCCACCGCCCTGCCCTCGTGGCCAGCCACCAGATCCAGCAGCAACCCGACCTCGGCCGTCGCATCACGCGGCGCGACCGCCCGCAGGCCTTCCAGGTTGTCCTGGTCCAGGGCGTAGATGTGGGTGAATGTCCGGAAATCGTCGCGGCTGACCTTGCGCGCCCGCTGGCCGCTGATGTCGACGCCGTTGCGGCGCGCCACGGCAACCGACCGGGGATCAGGCGGATCGCCCGCGTGCCAGCCGCCCGTGCCGGCGCTGTCGACCATCACGTCCAGGCCCAGCCGCTGCGCCTCCGCTCGGAACGCGCCCTCGGCCAGAGGTGAGCGACAGATGTTGCCCAGGCAGACGAACAGAACGCTGGCCCTCATGCCTTCCCCCAGCCGCCGCCGCCCGGCGTCTCGATGACGATGGCGTCGCCGGCGGCCACCTCGACGAGATCGGTGGCGGCCATCGCCTGCACCGAGCCATCGGCGCGCTCGACCCGCGCCTTGCCAACCTGGCCCGAACCACCGCCCTCCAGCCCGAACGGCGGCACGCGGCGGCGGTTGGACAGCAAGGTGGCCGTCATCGGCTCGCGGAAGCCGATCCTGCGCACCACGCCGTCGCCGCCCCGGTTCGCGCCCTGCCCGCCCGAGCCACGCCGGATCGAGAACGCCTCGACCAGCACCGGATAGCGGGTCTCCAGCACCTCGGGATCGGTCAAGCGGCTGTTGGTCATGTGGGTCTGGACCGCGTCGGTCCCGGCGAAGTCCGGCCCCGCCCCCGAGCCGCCGCAGATGGTCTCGTAGTACTGCCGCCGATCGTCGCCGAAGGTGAAGTTGTTCATCGTCCCTTGGGCGCCGGCCATGACGTTCAGCGCGCCGTAGAGGGCGTCGACCACCACTTGGCTGGTCTCGACATTGCCGGCCACTACCGCCGCCGGATAGCGCGGCCGCAGCATCGAGCCTTCGGGGATGACCAGCTCGACGGGCCGCAGGCAGCCGTCGTTCATCGGGATCTCGTCGTCGACCAGGGTGCGGAAGACGTACAGCGCCGCCGCCCGGCAGATCGAGGCCGGGGCGTTGAAATTGGTCGGGACCTGGTCGCTGGTGCCTGTGAAGTCGACGCGGGCGGTTCGGGCCTGCTGATCGACTTCGATGGCGACCTTCACGACCGCGCCGTCGTCCAGCTCGTAGGCGAACGACCCGCTCTGCGTCGTCGCCAGCACGCGGCGGACAGCCTCGTCGGCATTGTCCTGAACGTGGGCCATATAGGCCTCGACGACGTCCTGGCCGAACTCGGCGACCATGCTGGTCAGGGCCTCGGCCCCGCGCGCGCAGGCGGCGATCTGGGCCTTGAGGTCGCCGATGTTCTGGTCGGGATTGCGCGCTGGCCACTTGCCCGAGGCCAGCAGCGCCCGCGTCTCGGCCTCTAGGAACCGGCCGCCCTCGACCAGCAGGAAATTCTCGATGAGGACGCCCTCTTCCTCGACCGTCCTGCTGGTCGGCGGCATCGAGCCGGGTGTGATGCCGCCGATGTCGCCCTGGTGCCCCCGCGCGGCGACGTAGAACAGCAAGGCCCCCGACACGTCGAACACCGGCATGACCACGGTCACGTCCGGCAGGTGGGTGCCGCCATTGTAGGGCGCGTTCAGCATGTAGACGTCGCCAGGCTTCATGCCTCGGCCGTCGTGCTCGCGCGCGTCCCGGATGGCCCGTACGCTGTCGCCCATCGAGCCCAGGTGCACCGGCATGTGCGGAGCGTTGGCGATCAGGTCGCCGTCGCGGCTGAACAGGGCGCAGGAGAAGTCCAGCCGCTCCTTGATGTTGACCGAATAGGCGGTGTTCTGAAGGGCGAAGCCCATCTCCTCGGCCACGGCCATGAAGAGGTTGTTGAACACCTCCAGCATGACGGGGTCGGCTTCCGTGCCGATGGCCTTGCGGGCCGGAAGGGCGACAACGCGGTCGAGGATAAGGTTCAGATGGGCGTCGACGGCGGCGCGCCAGCCGGGCTCGACGATGGTCGTGCCGGTGGCTTCGCGGATGATGGCCGGGCCGAGGAGTTCGGCGCCGATGGCGAGGGCTTCGCGGTCGAAGACGGGGGTGCTGTGCAGCGCACCGGCCATGCGGGTCTCGACGGTGGTGAGAGGACCCGCGTTGGGGTGCACGGATTTGCAATCCGCTGCGTCACCGGCATCCGAATGCCCGATCGCCTCGACCGACAGCGTCTCGACCACCAGAGCCGTCGTCGGCGAGGTGAAGCCGAAGCGGCGTTGGTGCAGCTCCTCGAACTCCTCGCGCACGCGGTCGCCGAATGGCACGACCAGCGGCGTGTCGGTGCCGGCGTACTTCACCCGCAGGCTGGCGACTGTCTCGACCGAGGCCATCGGCACGTCCTGAGCGCGCAGGGCCACCTCGGCCTCGGCGGCGAGCACCTTAGCGCGCTCGGCCAGGTCGCCCGCCGCGTCCAGAGGCCGCTCCACCGTCTCTTCACGGATCAGACGCAGGTCGGCCAGGCCCATGCCGTAGGCGCTCAGGACCCCGGCGAACGGGTGGATCATCACCTTGGTCATGCTCAGGGCGTCAGCCACCAGGCAGGCATGCTGCCCGCCCGCCCCGCCAAAGCAGGCTAGCACATAGCGGGTGACGTCGTAGCCGCGCTGGATCGAGATCTGCCGCACGGCCTTGGCCATGTTCTCGACGGCGATGGTGACGAAGCCCTCGGCGACCTCCTGCGGGGTCATGGCCTTGCCGGTCGCCTTCGCAATCTCGGCCGACACGGCCTCGAAACCTCGCGTCACCGCCTCGGCGTCCAACGGCTGGTCCGCGTTCGGGCCAAATACCTTGGGGAAGAACTCCGGCCGCAGCTTGCCCAGCATGACGTTGCAGTCGGTGACCGTCAGCGGTCCGCCGCGGCGATACGCCGCCGGTCCCGGAACCGCACCCGCCGAAGCCGGACCAACCCGCAGCCGCGCCCCGTCGAACGAACAGATCGAGCCGCCGCCCGCCGCCACGGTGTGGATGTTCATCATCGGCGCGCGCATCCGCACGCCCGCCACCACCGTCTCGAAGGCCCGCTCGTACTGGCCGGCATAGTGGCAGACGTCGGTCGAGGTGCCGCCCATGTCGAAGCCGATGACACGCTCGAACCCGGCCTCGCCCGCCGTCCGCGCCATGCCGACCACGCCGCCGGCCGGGCCGGACAGGATGGCGTCCTTGCCCCGGAAGGCCCGCGCATCGGTCAGGCCGCCGTTCGACTGCATGAAGAGCAGCCGGGTGTCATGACCCAGCGCCCCCGCGACCTGGTCCACATAGCGACGCAGGATCGGCGACAGGTAGGCGTCGACCACCGTCGTGTCGCCCCGCCCGACCAGCTTCATCAGCGGGCTGACCTCGTGGCTCACGGATACCTGGGTGAAGCCGATCTCGCGCGCGATCGCCGCGACCCGCGCTTCGTGGTCGGTGAAGCGGAAGCCGTGCAGCAGCACGATGGCGATGGCCCGGAAGCCTGCGTCGAACGCGGCTTGCAGACCCGCGCGCGCTGCGGTCTCGTCCAGCGGACGCAGCACCTGCCCCTCGACGCTCATCCGCTCGTCGATCTCGACGACGCGGTCGTAAAGGGCTTCGGGCTTGACGATGTGGCGCTCGAACAGCTTGGGCCGCGCCTGGTAGCCGATCCGCAGGGCGTCGGCGTGCCCCGCCGTGATCGCCAGGACGGTGGGCTCACCCTTGCGCTCGAGCAGGGCGTTGGTGGCGACGGTGGTGCCCATCTTCACGGCGTCGATGGACGCGCCCTCGGGCAGAAGGGCTCGTACACCCGCCACGGCGGCGTCGGCATAGTGCTCGGGATTTTCCGACAGCAGCTTGTGGGTGACCAGCGACCCGTCGGGCCGCCGCGCCACGATGTCGGTGAACGTGCCGCCCCGGTCGATCCAGAATTCCCAGCCGCGAGCGGTCATCCAAGTCTCCCAAAATCCGATCTTCCCGGCGAAGGCCGGGACCCAGGTTCAGCCTGAGCATCGGCCAGCCCCGGCGACGCACAGCCTTACGATCTGGGCCCCGGCTTTCGCCGGGGAAGTCGGTTTAGGGGTTATTTGAGCAAACCCGTCAACTCCGCCACCTGCCATAGGCCCAGCAACAGGAAGATCAGCGCCGCCCCCATGCGCACGTACTTCAGCGGCACGACCTTGGTGGCGGCCTCGCCCAGGTACACGGCCGGGACATTGGCCAGCATCATGCCCAGGGTGGTGCCGGCGGCGACCCAGAAGATCGAGTGGAACTTGGCGCCCAGGGCGACCGTGGCGATCTGGGTCTTGTCGCCCATCTCGACCAGGAAGAAGGCGATGGCGGTGGTGACGAACACACCGTAGCGACCCACGCTTTGCCCCTCCTCGTCATCGGCCTTGTCGGGGATCAGCGCCCAGCCGGCCATGGCGATGAACGAGATGGCGATGGCCCACTTGAACCCGGCGCCGCTCAGGAAGTCGGCCACCCAGTAGCCGGCCGTGGCGGCCAGGGCATGGTTGGCCAGGGTGGCGACCAGGATGCCCAGGATGATCGGGATCGGCTTCTTGAAGCGCGTGGCCAGGATGATGGCCAGGAGCTGGGTCTTGTCGCCGATCTCGGCGATGGCCACGACCAGGGTCGAGACGAGCAGGCTTTCCACTGAAATAGTCCTCCGGGCCGGGCGCATGCCAATAGCGTCGAAACCCCACCCGGCCCGGACAGAGATCGTCGCCATTGGTCTCGCCAAGGAAGCTCCAGTCGCTCCCCTTCCCCGCGCCATGGTCCGCAGAACCAAGTGTGTTGACGGCGGGGCCCGCTGATAGATGCGGGCGGCTACTCCCCAAAGGTGAGGCGGCGTGTAGCCGCTCGACACCCCGCCGTCAACGCGTCAGGCGACCGCGGCGGGCGCGTCGAACCTCAGAACGTGGATGGCCACCCTCACCTTGCCGGCGACGAAATTGCCGCCCACCGCCGTCAGCAACACCGGCGTGTCGGCATAGAAGGCCGTCGGGCCGATCACCCCGATGTTGCTGGAATTCTTGGCCACGCCCAGCGAGCCGCCGAACTTGCTGGCCTCGCCCGAGACCCCGCAATTGTACGACGCCGCGCCGGTGATCGCGCCCGTGGTGCGGGTCGAAACGGCCAGCACGATGGCGCGGCTCGGGATGGCGATGCTGGTCGCGGTCGAGGCGCCGGTGACGGTGACCTCCTGCTCCAGGACCTCCAGCCGGGTGTTGGCCAGGTTCGGCGTCTGGGCGGCGACCGTGCTGCGGAAGGTGGCCGACAGGGGGACCCAGGCCGCGCCATCGAAGGCCACCATCTGGTTCTCGTCCTTGACCCAGGCCAGCACGCCCTCGGACGGCGCCAGCGCCTCCCAGGCGCCGGCCTCGAAGCGCATCAGGGTCCCGGCGGGCACGCCGGCCCAGGCCGCGATCCAGATGCCGCCGCTGACGGGGCTGGTCGGCTGGACCGAGACCGCCCGGCTCTCGACGGCCAACTGCACCAGGCCATCCAGCCGGGTCAGGCTCTCATTGATCGGGATGTGTTTCTGGGCCTGGGCGGCGACCACATAGGGCAGGCCAAGGCGGGGCGTCGTTTCGTCGAACATGCAGCGGCTCCGGGAGCGGTTGAAGTCGCTCCCAGCATCACCGCGCCGCGAAGGCCGGGGACAGGCGACGCCCTGTCCCCGTGCTCTGCCCGTCTACTCTGCGGCGAAAGCCAAATGATTTCCGGACGTAAGCGCCGTCTTGGCCGCCAGTTCGGCCTTAGCCTGCTCATACTCGTCGGCGAAGCGCGCGATGAGTTCGGCGGCCGGCAGCACCTTGTCGATGGCGCCGATGCCCTGGCCCGAGCCCCAGATGTCGCGCCAGGCCTTGGCCTCCTGGTTGCCGCCCGAGCCGAAGCTCATCTTGGACGGATCGCTGACCGGCAGGTTGTCGGGGTCCATGCCCGCATTGACGATCGACGAGCGCAGGTAGTTGCCGTGCACGCCGGTGAACAGGTTCGAATAGACGATGCCGTCGGCGCGGCCCTCCACGATGCCCTGCTTGTAACCCTCGATGGCGTTGGCTTCCTCGGTCGCGATGAAGGCCGAGCCGATATAGGCCAGGTCCGCGCCCATGGCCTGGGCGGCCAGGATCGAGCGGCCCGAAGCGATCGAGCCCGACAGCGCCACCGGCCCGTCGAACCACTGGCGGATCTCCTGGATCAGGGCGAACGGCGACAGGGTGCCGGCGTGGCCGCCTGCGCCCGCAGCGACCGGAATCAGGCCGTCGGCGCCCTTCTCGATGGCCTTGTGGGCATGCCGGTCGTTGATGACGTCGTGCAGGGTGATGCCGCCATACGAGTGGATCGCGCCGTTCAGGTCCTCGCGGGCGCCCAGCGAGGTGATGACCACCGGAACCTTGTGCTTCACGCACAGTTCGATGTCCTCCCCGAGCCGGTTGTTGGTCTTGTGGACGATCTGGTTGACGGCGAACGGCGCCGACGGAGCCTCGGGGTGGGCGCGGTCATGGGCCGCCAGTTCCTCGGTGATGCGGTGCAGCCACTCGTCCAGCTGCGAGATCGGGCGGGCGTTCAGCGACGGGAACGACCCGACGATCCCGGCCTTGCACTGGGCGATCACCAGGTCGGGATTGCTGATGATGAACAGCGGCGAGGCGATGACCGGCAGACGCAGGCGGTCACGCAGGATGGGCGGCAGGGCCATGAAGAAGCTCCCCTTCGGAGGTCGGCTTGAGACGCCGAATATGTGATCACCGATCAGATTAAACGCGCGTTTGGTTGCGTTGCAAGGCAAGAGAAGACGAGGGGCAAGATGGCCACGAGGCTTGACGGCCGTAAGGGCAGGAGAGCATCACGGTCCAAAAGATAAAAAATGCTGCACCGCAGGAGAGAGACGCTTTGACCGTGTCGACAATGCCGTTGGCCGAGGAATTTGGCGCCCAAGGCGACGACGCGACGCGCGCCCGCTGGATGGCCCTGGTCGAGAAGACCCTGAAAGGCCAGAGCTTCGACGACGCCCTGACGGTCAAGACGCCCGACGGCCTGACGATTCAGCCGCTCTACACCGCGCAGGACGGCGTCGCCGTGGCCCGCGACTTGCGCCTCCGCGATCCCGAGCGCCCCTGGGACCTGCGCACCCGCGCCGCCCATCCCGACCCGACCCGCGTGGCCAAGGACATCTTGACCGACCTAGAAGGCGGCGCGGCCTCGGTGCTGCTGCAGATCGATCCGACCGGTATGGACGGTGTCACGATCGGCTCGGCCGACGACCTGGCCAAGGCGCTGTCGGGCGTGCTGCTGGACCTCGCCCCGGTGGCGCTGGACGCCGGTTTCCTGGGTCCCAAGGCCGCCGACTGGCTGGGCGCCCTGGCCAAGGCCGCGCCCAATGCGCCGCTGGCCTTCCACATCGATCCCCTCACCGCCTTCGCGCAGGCCGGCGTCAGTCCCGGCCCGATGGAGGCCCACGTCTTCAACGCCGCCACGGTCGGCGCGCGCCTGGCCGGGACCTACGCCAAGGCCAGCCTGTTCCTGGCCACGGGCCGCGCCGTCCATGAGGCCGGCGGCTCCAATACCGAGGAGCTGGCGGTGATGGCCGCCAGCGCCGTGACCTATGCCAAGGCCCTGGTCCGCTCGGGCCTCTCGATGGAAGACGCCTTCGGCAGGATCGTGCTCGGCGTCAGCCTGGACGGGGAATATTTCACCGGCGTCGCCAAGGTCCGGGCGGCCAAGGCGATGTGGGCCCGGATCACGGACGCCTGCGGCGTCACAGCGCCTCCCAAGATAGAGGTCCGCTCCTCGCGCCGCATGCTGGCCAAGGCCGACGCCTGGACCAACCTGCTGCGCCTGACCTCGGCCGGGTTCGCCGGCGCGGTGGGCGGGGCCGACGTCATCGTGCTGGACGCCTTCACCGACGCCATTGGCCTGCCCACGGCATTCGCTCGCCGCCAGGCCCGCAACACCCAGCTCGTCCTGATGGAAGAGAGCAATCTAGCCCGCGTCGCCGATCCGGCCGGCGGGGCCTGGTACCTGGACAGCCTGACCGACCAGATGGCCCGCGCCGCCTGGGGCGGCTTCCAGTTCATCGAAGGCCTAGGCGGTATGATCAAGGCGCTGGAAAGCGGCCAGATCGCCGACATCGTGGCGACGACACGCGCGGCGCAGGAAGCCGCCTTCGCCGACAAGTCCCGCAAGATCCTGGGCGTCACCGCCTTCCCCAACGCCGACGACAAGACGCCGGAGGTCGAGACGCCGGAGCCCGTCGCCGTCGCCGCTCCCGACATCCGCCTGCCCGGCCCCGACAGCCGCTGCCCCGCCCTGACCCCGGTGCGCTTCGCCGCCGCCTTCGAGGAGGCCTGAGCCATGGGCAAGTTCCCCGACTTCACCACCATCGACTTCGCTGAAGTCGCGTCCGCCCCCGCGTCCGAAGGCGCGGCCTGGAACACGCCGGAAGGCGTCGCGGTCGCCCCGGCCTATGACGCCGAGGACGCGGCCGACTTGGACTTCACCGGCGGCTTCCCGGGCGTCGCGCCGTTCGTGCGCGGTCCCTATCCGACCATGTACGTCACCAACCCCTGGACGGTGCGCCAGTACGCGGGCTTCTCGACGGCGGAGGACTCCAACGCCTTCTACCGCCGCAACCTCGCGGCTGGTCAAATGGGCCTGTCGGTGGCCTTCGACCTGGCCACCCACCGCGGCTACGACTCTGACCACGAGCGGGTGAAGGGCGATGTCGGCATGGCGGGCGTCGCCATCGACTCGATCCTGGACATGCGCACGCTCTTCAGCGGCATCCCGCTCGACAAGATGAGCGTGTCGATGACCATGAACGGCGCGGTGCTGCCGATCCTGGCGCTCTACATCGTCGCGGCCGAGGAACAGGGCGTCAGCCCCGACAAGCTCTCGGGGACTATCCAGAACGACATCCTCAAAGAGTTCATGGTGCGGAACACCTACATCTATCCGCCCGCGCCCTCGATGCGGATCATCTCGGACATCTTCGCCTTCACCTCGGCGAACATGCCCAAGTTCAACTCGATCTCGATCAGCGGCTACCACATGCAGGAGGCTGGGGCCTCGGCCGACCTGGAGCTGGCCTACACCCTGGCCGACGGCGTCGAATACGCCCGCGCTGGCGTCGCGGCGGGCATGAGCATCGACACGTTTGCTCCCAGATTGTCGTTCTTCTGGGCGATCGGCATGAACTACTTCATGGAAGTGGCGAAGATGCGCGCGGCCCGCCTGCTGTGGGCCCGTCTGATGAAGCGCGAGTTCGATCCCAAGGACGACCGCTCGCTCTCGTTGCGGACGCACAGCCAGACCTCCGGCTGGTCGCTGGCGGCGCAAGATGTGTTCAACAACGTCTCGCGCACCTGCGTCGAGGCCATGGCCGCCGTGAACGGCCAGACCCAGAGCCTGCACACCAACGCCCTGGACGAGGCCCTGGCTCTGCCGACCGACTTCTCGGCCCGCATCGCCCGCAACACCCAGCTGTTCCTGCAGATGGAAAGCGGCACGACCCGCGTCGCCGACCCCTGGGGCGGCAGCTACTATGTCGAGCGCCTGACCTACGAACTGGCCCAGAAGGCCCTCGCGCACATCGAGGAGGTCGAGGCCGCCGGCGGCATGGCCAAGGCCATCGAACGGGGCATCCCCAAGCTGCGCATCGAGGAAGCCGCCGCCAAGACCCAGGCTCGCATCGACGCCAATCGCCAGAGCGTGGTCGGCGTCAACCGCTACAAGCCCGAGGTCGCCGACGACATCCCGATGCTGAAGGTCGACAACGCTTCGGTGCGCACCCAGCAGCTGGACAAGCTGGCCCGCCTGAAGGCCGAACGCGATGAGGCTGAAACCGAGCGCGCCCTGAAGGCGCTGGAGGACGGCGCGCGTGGGACCGGCAATCTGCTGGCCCTGGCCGTCGACGCCGCCCGCGCCAAGGCCACGCTGGGCGAGATGAGCATGGCCATGGAGAAGGTCTTCGGCCGCCACCGCGCCGAGATCAAGTCGATCCAGGGGGTCTATATGAAGGAGGCCGGCAACGATCCGACCACCGCCCGCGCCAAGGCCATGGTCGAGGCGTTCGAGCAGGCCGACGGCCGCCGCCCGCGCATCCTCATCGCCAAGATGGGCCAGGACGGTCACGATCGCGGCCAGAAGGTCATCGCCACCGCCTTCGCCGACCTTGGCTTCGACGTCGACATCGGCCCGCTGTTCCAGACCCCGGCCGAAGCCGCGCGCCAGGCGGTGGAGAACGACGTCCACGTCGTGGGCGCCAGCTCCCTCGCGGCGGGTCACCTGACCCTTGCCCCGGAGCTGAAGGCAGAGCTGGCCAAGCAAGGCCGTGACGACATCCTGATGATCGTCGGCGGCGTCATCCCGCCCCAGGATTTCCAGGCCCTGCGCGACGCCGGCGCGGCGGCGATCTTCCCGCCGGGCACGGTGATCGCGGAAGCGGCGATCGAGCTGCTGGAGCAGCTGAACCGGCAGCTGGGGTACACGCAGGCGGCGGCGTGATCGCACATTAACGGCGCACTCGTGCACGTATGCACATGTGCATACGTGCACCGTTGATGTACAATCTGTACCCATGAACGCTTTCGCCCGAGCGCTGGAAACGTCGGAACAGCACCGCTTCACGCTGGACGATGTATTGCGCATGCAGGAGGCTGGCATCCTCGACGAAGATGCTCGCGTCGAGTTGATCGACGGGGTTCTGGTCGAGATGGCCTCCGAAGGCTCGCTGCATGGTTGGCTGAAGTTGCAGATCGCCAAGCGCTTCTCCGCGCTTGGCGGCGATACCGTCGAAGTGGTCGTGGATACGACTCTGCGTCTGGCTCCGACCTACGCGCCCGACCCGGATATCCATGTCTATGACGCGTCTCTTCCGTTCACCGGCATAGACGGCGCTAATGTCGGCCTGATTGTCGAGATCGCGCAGTCGACGGTGACAAAAGACCTTACGCTCAAGGCCGAACTCTACGCGGAATATGGCGTGCGCGACTACTGGGTCGTGGACGTGAACACCGACACGGTCATCGTCCATCGCGATCCTGCTGACGGCGGCTACCGCGACGTCGTTCGCTACACGGCCCAAGACACCGTGACCGCTCTGGTCCTACCGGACGTCACCCTGCGTCTCGCGGACCTGCCGCCGATCCGCTAGCCGCCCTTCCGGCGGAACAGCCCGCGCTTCTTTTTGGAGCGCTCCATGGCGATCTCCTCGGGCAGGCCATGGCGAGCCTCGATGTCCTTCTGCAGCGCCTTCGCCGCCATCAAGTGGCCGGGGAACAGCGTGTCGACCAGCCAGCCGGCGACGGGCACCGTGTCGGAGATGTTGTCGGCGACCAGATAGGCCGTCATCCGCGCCAGTGTCCCCGCCGACGCTCCGCCCTGAAAGGCGTGGAACATCAGCAACGCGCCCGCGCCCATGCCGTAGGCCAGGCCCGCGCCCGGCACCCAGGCCAGGACACCGTCGAGACCCAGACCAATGGGACCGATGCCGATCAGCCGGTCCGACAGGCGCTTGATCGTCTCCGCCGAGCGCCAGGCGCGATGAGCCTTGGCGCGACGGCCTTCATGCCGATCCGAATAGCCGGAGCTGAGCGAAAGATCGTCGGTCATGCTTGGCTCAACGCTCCGCCCCTGTTGTCGTTGCTATCAGCCGAGGAACACGACCCGGCGGCGTTCCTTGCCCTGCTGGATGCGAGCCAGCAGGTCGCGATACTCCTGGGTGGCCTGCACGTCCTTGCGCGAGCCCTCGAAGTAGATCGTGTCGTCCATGTGCTTGGTCAGCATGTCGGCCGACCACTTGTGGCCGGTGAACAGCACGTCGACCGCCTTGCCGGCTACCGGGATCGAGCCGGCCACGGTGTCGATCAGGATGATGGCCACGATCTGGATGACGATCATCGGCGCGGCGCGGGCCCGCACGGCGTCCAGCACGATCAAGCCGCCAGCGCCCAGGCTGTACAGCTCGCCCGCCCCCGGGATCCAGGTCAGCAGGCCGTCCAGGCCGATGCCCAGCGGACCGATGCCGACCACGTTGTCGGAGAGCTTCTTCACCCGCTCGACATTGTTGCGGATGTTGTGCAGCTCGATGTGCGACTTCGCGAAGATCACCAGGCGGCTCCGGACACGGTAAACGCGGGCAATCTGCCTGAAGCCTGGCCGCGCCGGAAGAGCCAGGGCCCCAGATTCCCCTGCTGAGCGAACGCCGTGATCGAAAGCACCGCTTCTCGGGGGAGCCCCTCGCGAACGGCGGCGTTTGCGCCTAAGTTAACCTTGTTGTCCGCCAGGATTCCCGGATGCTGATCTCGACCACCCCGTTCATCGAAGGCAATCCCGTCCGGGAGTACAAGGGCGCGATCTATGCCCAGTCGATCCTAGGGGCCAATGTCGTGCTGGACCTGCTGGCCGCGATCCGCGACTTCGTCGGCGGCCACTCCAAGTCGTACGAGCGCGTCCTGGCCCGCGCCCGCGAGGACGCCATGAAGAATCTGGTCAAGGAAGCCGAGAAGCTGGGGGCCAACGCCATCCTGGCCGTCGACCTCGACTACAACACCGTCGGCCCCAACGGCTCGATGATGATGGTTTCGGTTTCCGGGACCGCCGTCGTCCTCTAATCCGGGACCGTGGTCCCTAATCTCGACATCGACAGCCTGGAGCAGCGCCTGGTCACCGGAGACCGCGCCGCCCTCGCGCGCGCCATCACCCTGGTCGAGAGCCGCCGCGCCGATCACCAGACCGCCGCCCGCACCCTGCTCTCGCGCCTGATGCCCCTGACCGGCAAGGCCCAGCGGATCGGGATCACGGGCGTGCCAGGCGCCGGCAAGTCGACGACCATCGAACGCTTCGGCTGCGACCTCGTCGAGGCCGGGCACAAGGTAGCGGTGCTGGCGGTGGATCCTTCGTCCGGTCGTCACGGCGGCTCGATCCTGGGCGACAAGACGCGGATGGAACAGCTCAGCGTCCAGCCGAACGCCTATATCCGCCCCTGCCCGTCCGGCGGCGCCCTGGGCGGGGTGGCGCGCAAGACCCGCGAGGCCATGCTGCTGTGCGAGGCGGCCAGCTTCGACGTGGTGATCGTCGAGACCGTCGGCGTCGGCCAGTCCGAGACGGTGGTGGCCGATATGGTCGACATCTTCCTGGCCGTGCTGATCCCTGGCGGCGGCGACGAGTTGCAGGGCATCAAGAAGGGCTTGATCGAGCTGGCCGACCTCTTGGTCATCAACAAGGCCGACGCCGATCCACAAAAGGCCGAGCGCTCCGCGCGGGACTACCGCAACGCCCTGCACATCCTCACGCCCGCTCATCCGGACTGGACACCGCCGGTGCTGACCGCCTCGGGGCTCACCGGCCAAGGACTCGATGTCCTGTGGCAACAGATCCAGCGCCATCGCGAGGTCATGACCGCCAATGGCGCGAGAGCGTCTCGCCGCGCCGACCAGGACGCCCGCTGGATGTGGGCCATGGTCCGCGACCGCTTGGAGGACGCCTTCAAGACCGCGCCGGCGGTGGCGGCGCTCGTTCCCGAGCTGGAGACAGCCGTGCGCCAGGGCGAGCTGCCCGCCTCCGCCGCCGCCGACCGCCTGCTCGCCGCGTTCGGGCTCTAGCGCTTCAGCAGGCCTTCCAGCATGGCCTTGAAGGTCGGGATGGCCTTCAAGGCCGCCGCCTCGGGATCCTCGGCATTGGCGATCCACAGAGCCGCGTCGGTCGAGGCGCCGCAGACCAGCCGCGCGCCGGCGTCGGGGTCGATGTCGGTCCGCACGACGCCCTCGGCCTGCAAGTGCTCCAGATTGGCGCGGATCGTGGCAATGCAGCCGTCGGCGCTGGGCCAGGTGGATGGGTCACCCAGGATCGCCGGGGCGTCGCGCAGCATGATCCGCTGGATGTCCGGCTCCAGCGCCATCTCGATATAGCCGACGTTCTCGGCCACCAGGCCTTCCCAGCGCGAGGGCGCGGCCGCCGCGATCGCCGACAGCCGCTCGGCCATCTCGGCGTCTATCTGCAAGACCACGGCCTCCAGCAGGCCCTTCTTGTCACCGAAGTGGTGGTACAGCGCGCCCCGCGTCAGCCCGGCCTCGGCGGTGAAGTCGTCCATCGAGGCCTCGGCATAACCCTTTTCGCCAAAGGCCTTGCGGGCCACGGCGATCAGCTTGGCGCGGGTCTCCGCGATCATCTCCGGGCGCGATCGGCGCGACATGACGGACCTCGTAGTTGACATACGGTACGTATGTCACCACCTGCGATAACATACGAGGCGTATGTATGTCTTCCGAAGACGTCGCGCCAACAGGAGGCAGGGACCGTGTCGAACCCCTATCGCGAGATCTTCCAGGCGCCGGGAACCAAGGGCTTCGCCGCCGCCGGTTTCGCCGCGCGCCTGCCTATCGCCATGGCTCCGATCGGCATCGTCACCATGCTGTCCCAGGCCAAGGGCGGATACTGGTTGGCCGGCGCGGTGGCGGCGACCTTCACCCTGACAAACGCCATCCTGGCGCCGCAGATCTCGCGGCTGGTCGACCGCCATGGGCAGAGCCGGCTGCTGGTTCCGGCCACCGCCATCGCCGTCGTCGCCTTCGCGCTCTTGATGCTGGCCACGCATCTGGACTGGCCCGCCTGGACGCTGTTCGGCTCGGCCCTGCTGGCGGCGGCCATGCCCAGCATGCCGGCGATGGTGCGGGCCCGCTGGACCGAGGTGTTCCGCGACACGCCGCAGCTCAACACCGCCTTCGCCTTCGAGTCCGCCGCCGACGAGCTGGTCTATATCGCCGGCGCGTCGCTGTCGGTGGGCCTGAGCGTCGCGCTGTTTCCCGAGGCTGGGGTGCTGATCTCGACCCTGTTCCTGGCCGCCGGCATGACCGCCTTCGTGCTGCAAAAGGCCACCGAGCCCAAGGTCCGGGCGGTCGAAGGCGTCCCGCACCGCTCGGCCATCACCTTGCCCGCCGTCCAGATCATCACGGCGGCGCTGATCTTCGTCGGCGCGATCTTCGCCACGGCCGAGGTCAGCACCGTGGCCTTGACCAAGGACCTGGGCCAGCCCGGCGCGGCCAGCCTGGTGATCGGGGTCTACGCCATCGGCTCGTTCATCGTCGGCCTGATCGTCGGCGCCCTGAACCTGCGCGCGCCGCTGAACCGCCAGCTGCTGGTCGCCCTGGCCGTGCTGCTGGTCACCACCGTGCCCCTGCTAGCCGCCAACAGTGTCGTGACCCTGGCCGGCGCGATCTTCCTCAGCGGCGTGGCCATCTCGCCGACCTTCATCACCGCCTTCGGCCTGGTCGAGCGCCGCGTGCCGGCCGAGGTGCTGACCGAGGGCGTGACCTGGGTGATGACCGGGATCGGCATCGGCATGGCCTTGGGCGCCTTCGTGGCCGGCTGGGTGGTCGATAGCTTCGGGGCTCGCAGCGGCTTCTGGGTGTCGATCGTCTGCGCGACCTCGGCCCTGACGATCGTGGGCCTGGGCCAGCGGGTTCTAGCGCGGCCGGTCTAGGCCCAACCGCTCAATCACGCTGGCCGTCGACGCGCCGCTGGGGACCACGGCCCACTCGCGCGGCGCAGAGGCCTTCACGGCCACGACCGCGCCCTTGGGACAGACGTCCAGGCAGTCGACCTCGATCACGGCGGCGCTGGCCTTTCGACCCTTGCCCCTGGCCCCGATCGCCTTGCGCAGCACCTTGGCCAGCTTCTGGTCGCCGTCATCGCCGAAGCCGCCCTTCAGCTTCTTCGAGCACTTGCGGCACACCAGCACCACCTCGCTCCAGTCGGCCTTCACGCGCTTGATCGCCTTCTCGCTCATGTCACCCAGATGGGAACGGTGGTAGGAGGGCGCCATGGTTCGCAAAGTCACCACCAAGATCGTCAAGGATCCGACCGCCGAGGCCGACCGCGCCTGGTTCGAGGCCAATCCCGAGCGGCGCTTTCGCCTGCGTGATCCGGCCCCGGTCGAGTTCAAGGATCCGCTGGGCGATCCCGGCGAGGGCTTTTCCTGGCGCGTGCTGATCGCCCGCCTGCCCGACGGCGGCCGCCTGCGCCTGCCGGTCTCGCTGTCGTGGGAGCTGCACAACGACCACGCCAAGGACCAGCATCTACAGATCCTGTTCGACCAGGTGGCCCCGCCCGAGGCCAAGGCCAGGCTCTAGTCTTCGCGAACCCACAGCAGAGCCAGCATCCGCCAGCCCTCGCGCGTGCGCAGCAGGACCGCACGGTCGGCATAGATCGCGCCCGAGGCAGACTTGAACGTCCAGGTCGCCACGCCGAGATCGCCCCTGCCCTCCTCCGCCCGCGCCACCGCCGTCTGTTTCGACGGATAGTTCGTCCGCGCCCGCACGATGTAGCGCGCCTGCCAGTCGGCCACCGAGGCGGCGACTATCTGCTCGTCGTCGAGCGTGATGACCAGCGCGCGGGGGTCAATCGCCTGCGCCAGTTCGGCGGCGTTCCAGCCGGCGTCGGAACGCAGCTTCATATCCACCGCCGCCCGCACGCCCTGGGCGGCCGAAGCTTCCAGCGGGCCTTCAGGACCGACCACCCGGCCGACGATGCGCCAGCGGCACTGCAAGCGAGCCCACAGTGTGTAGTCGCGTCGCGCGACGCCAGCTTGCGTCCACCGCGCCGTGACGATCGCCGTGCGGGGGCCTTCGCTGACCACCTGTGTTGTCAGGTCCAGCGCGGGCTGGGCGGGAGCCGCTTTCCAGGCAGAGCGGGTCTGGCCGACGACCTCGCCTCCCTCCATCGCGTAGACCACGGTCGAGGGCTGGACGCGGTCGAGCGTCGCGGCGGCGTCGCCGGTCCGGAAGGCCTGCGTATAGGCCGCCATCGCGGCCGGAAGCGTGTCGCATGCTTCGATCATGACCCGACCCTAGCGCCCCCGCCGCCGTCGGGAATTTCGAAGATAACGGTCAATCGTTTCGCCAGATGGATGCTGGCGATCCCCGCACGGATCGCGCACCTTCGCCGCATGATCCGCACCGTCCTCCTGTGGGCGCTGGTGCTGGCCGTCGGCGCGTTCGGGCTGCAATGGCTGGAGTACCGGTTCCTGGTCCGCGCCTTTTCCTGGCAGGTCTATGTCGGGCTGATCGGCGCCGCCTTCGCGGCCGGCGGGGTCTGGATCGGCTGGAGACTGGCGGCGCGCGCCCGCCCCGAGACCTTCGCCCGCAACGACGCCGCCCTCGCCAGCCTGGGCCTCACAGGGCAAGAGGTGAAGGTGCTGGAACGCCTGGCCGCCGGCCGTTCCAACAAGGAGATCGCCCGGGACCTCGGCCTCTCGCCCAACACCGTCAAGACCCATGTGGCCAACCTCTACGGCAAGCTGGAGGTCAGCCGTCGCACCCAGGCGATCGGCAAGGCGCGCGACCTGGCGCTGATCCCCTGAAACCGGTCGAATTCACCCGTTCGGGTGATACCGTTCTACCCGAGACCCTGGGCAGTCTCAGGACGCGTCGCAGGGGGCGGCGCGGAGGGAGGATCCCATGAAACGCACCATCCTGACCTACGGCCTGATCTCGGGCGCGATCATCATCCTGGGCATGATCGCCACCATCGTGCTGTCGGCCAAGCACAGCCTGTTCCTGGGCTACCTGATCATGCTGGTCGGGCTGCCCGCCATCCTGCTGGCGGTGAAGTCGCATCGCGACAAGGTGCTGGGCGGGGTCATCAAGTTCTGGCCGGCCTTCCTGATCGGCCTGGGCGTCGCGGTCGTGGCGGGCCTGGCCTATGTCGCGATCTGGGAAGGCTATCTGGCCATCACCCACTATCGTTTCATGGACGACTACACCGCCCAGATGCTGGCGGCGAAAAAGGCCGAGGGCCTGTCGGGCGCGGCCTATGACAAGCTGGCGGCCGAGATGGCGCAGATGACCAGGAACTACGCCAACCCGCTGTACCGGATGCCCATGACCTTCGCCGAGATCTTCCCGGTTGGCCTGCTGGTCGCCCTGGCCAGTGCGGCCCTGCTGCGCAACCCGAAGTTCCTGCCCGCGCGGGCTTAGACGCGGACCACCCGCACCGCCATCCACGGCCGGCCGGGCAGCGTCACGGTCGGCCGTTTGGGGTCATGCAGGTAGTAGGCGTCCTTCTTAGTCATGAGGAATTCGCCGTCGACCGGCGTCACCGTCATGTTCCAGGTATCGAGCACGTCGACCTTGAAGCGCTCGCCACCGGTCAGCTCGTCCTTGGGCAGGTCCAGCGCCCACTGGGTCGGCGCGGTCTCGCCGAAATAGCGCAGGTAGTAGGACCCCGCCTTGCCGCCAAGGTGCTGGTCCCAGGTGCGGTCGATGGGATCCAGCCCCGGTGTCGGCCCGGCCTCCAGCACCGTCTTCAGGAAGGCCAGGCGCGGCACGCTGTGGCCGGTGAAATGGCCGCCCTTGGCCGTCCAGCGCACGCCCTCCTTGAAGACCTCGCCATGGCCGACATAGGTCCCGGCCACCGTACCGTGCCAAAAGCGTTGAACGAGGTCTTCGGCCGTCAGGTCGCCCCAGCGCTTGTCCAGATCGCCCTCGTAACGAACCTCGTCGAAGATCACCGGCTTGCGCCAGACGTCGCGATAGATCTGGGCGCGGCTGTCGTCCATCACCGCCGCCCCATGCTGGACGCTGGCGTGGCTGATCCACGGCCGGCCGTAGTCATAGAGATCGCGCCAGTTGTGGATCGAGCACAGGCGGCCGTACGGGTCCTCGGCCTGGATCAGCTGGCCGATGCGCTCGAAGTCGGCGATCGACTTGGCCTTCACCAAGTCCCACTCATTCGCGAGCGACCACCAGACGTTCGAGAAGGCCGCGAACCGGGCGACCATGTAGCGGATGTAGCGATCGTCCCGCGCCGGCGTCATGGCGTGCCAGCCGGTCTTGTCGTCATAGGGGTGGAACAGGATCAGGTCGGCCTGGACGCCGATCTCGCCCAGCCGCCGGACGCGGTCCTCCAGCATGCGGAAATAGGCCGGGTTCGGGCGGTCGTAGTTCCAGCCCTCGCCGGCCTTCTCGAACGGGAAGATCGGCTCGCCCGCCACGTTCGGGAAGATGCACATGCGCATCTTGTTGAACGGCGAGGCCTTCAGCGTGGCCAGGGTCTCGGCGCACAGGGCGTCGCTCTGCTGAGCCCAGGAATAGGCCGTGGTGCCGACCTGACGGTACGGTGTCCCGTCGGCATGGGCGAAGTGGAAGCCGGCGACGACCTTCAGCGGGCCGTGGTCGCGCGGGGCCGTCGCCGTGACGGAGCCGGCCTGGCCGTTCAGCGCCTTGACCGGACTGCTCGTCCGCCAGCGCCAGAGGCCTTCCGTCGGCGGACTGAAGCGGATCTTCCAGGTTCCCTCGCCGTCGTGGAAGCCCCGCACCTTCAGGCTGGTCTTGCCGTCGGTGAAGGTCGCGGTCAGAGCGACGTCGAACGGATTGCCGGGAGCGGCCGCCTTGAGCGTGATTTCGTGCACGCCCCAGCGGGGCACGGTCGAGGCGGCGGCCAGGGCCGGCGCGGCGAAAGCGGCGAGGCCAATGCCCGTGGCGGCGCGGCGGGTCAGGGAAAGCGAACGCATGAGCGCAGTAGCGCGGCCATGCTTGAATTCCGCAATCCCTTTAAGCCGCCTGCAGCTGCTGCTTGACCCGTTCGGCCAGGGTCTTGATGTCGATCGGCTTGGGCAGGAAGGTCACGCCCGTCTCGCCTTCCAGCAGGTCGCTGAACTCGGCCTCGGCATAGCCCGAGATGAACATCACCGGCGCGCTGCCCAGATAGCCGCGGGCCTTCTTCAGCAGGGTCGGACCGTCGATGCCGGGCATGATCACGTCGCTGATCAGCAGGTCGATCGTGCCGGCGTTCTCCTCGGCGATGATCAGGGCCTCCTCGCCGTCGGCGGCCTCGAGCACCTCGTAGCCGCGAGCGCGCAGCAGGCGGGCGGCGACGCTGCGGACGGCGTCCTCGTCCTCGACGAACAGGATGCGGCCGGCGCCCGACAGGTCGCGGGCGGCGCGCGGCTTGACCGGCTCGGCCTTGGCCGCGGCCTGGGCGGCGGCGACGGCCGGCGGCGCGTCGTAGATCGGCAGGAAGATGCGGAAGGCCGCGCCCTCGCCCGGACGGCTATGGACGTGGATCCAGCCGTCGCTCTGCTTGACGATGCCGTAGACCGTGGCCAGGCCCAGGCCCGTGCCCTCGCCCACCGGCTTGGTGGTGAAGAACGGGTCGAAGATCTTGCCCATGACATCCGGAGGAATGCCGGGGCCGTCGTCCGACACCTCGATGAAGGCGCAGTCGCTCTCGGCGGCCGGGAAGCCCAGGCCGACGGCTTCGTCGCGGGTCAGGCGCGCGGTGCGGATGCGCACGATGCCGCCGCCCTTGGCCGCCCGCACGGCGTCGCGGGCGTTGACGGCCAGGTTCATGACCGCCGTTTCCAGCTGGCTCTTGTCGGCCCGCACCTGCGGCAGGTCGCGGCCATAGTCGGTGATCAGCTTGACGTCTTCGCGCAGCAGGCGGCGCAGCAGGACCTCGAATTCCGAGATCAGCTCGCCCAGGTCCAGCACCTCGCGCTGGACAGTCTGCTTGCGCGAGAAGGCCAGCAGCTTGCGGACCAGGTCGGCGGCGCGCACGCCCGTCTGGCGGATCTCGTTCAGGCCCTCGTACGACGGATCGCCGACCGGGTGACGATGCAGCAGCTCGTCCAGGCGCAGCTGGATGGCCGTCAGCAGGTTGTTGAAGTCGTGGGCGACACCGCCGGCCAGCTGGCCGATGGCCTGCATCTTCTGGGCCTGGGCCAGCTGCAGCTCGACCTGCTTCTGCTCCGAGACGTCGATCATGTAGGCCACGACGCGGCCGTCGGCGCGGTAGAGATAGAGGTGAGCGATCCGGCTGGGATCACGGGCCAGGCGCACCTCGAACGGACCGGCGCGGCCTTCGTTCAGGCGGGTCTCGGCTTCAGCGCGCGAGGCGGGATCGATCAGGTCGCCGAACACGCCGCCGGCCTGGGCGCCGGTCATGGTCGTCAGGGCCGGGTTGGTCTCCAGGATGCGCGACTTGAAGGGCTCCATGCCCTCCAGCAGGGCCGCGCCGAACGGCGAGGCGCCGGCGAAGGCGTCCAGGGCGTTCTGCGGCGCGGCCGCGCGCTCGACCACCGGCGCCGGGATCGACAGCTCGGCCACCGGCTCGGGCACATAGATCGGCGCCAGGCGGATCAGCAGCCGGCCGCCGACCAGGCGCGAGACCTTGGCGGTGTAGTCCTGGGCGCCGGCCGTCAGCGTACCCTCGGCCATCTGGCCCTTGCGCGCCTGGACCAGAGCGGCGAACAGGCTGGAGCCCGCCGCGCCGTTGGGCAGGCGGCGGCTTTCGCCCATGACGTCGCGCCAGGCGGGATTGGCCAGCAGCACGCGGCCGTCGGGGCCGGCCAGGGCGGCCGGCTCGCTCAGGGCCTCGATGAAGCCTTCGGCCTGGTCGGAATCATCGCCGCTGGCGCCCGAGCCCCGAATGGCCACCAGGCCCAGCACCGCGACGCCGGCCACGCCCAGCAGTAGCAGCAGGCCCGCCAGGGTGGTCGGGCCGGCCTTCAGCGCCGGAGCGGCCGAAAACGCGGCCGCGGCCACGAAAAATACCGCCGCACCGATCAGCCACGGGTCGAAGCGCCGGCGCGGCGCGCCGGTCGAAGCTTTGTCCTGGAGCTGGAAATCGGCCATCGGGGCAATCGTTACCTTTGTTACGGCGAGGCTGCGACTCACCCGCAATCGGAGAAAGAATAGCCTTTCCCGCGCGCTAGGTCAGTTTTCGTGATTTTGGTTAGAGCGGACGCGCGCGGGTCGGCTGACGAGCCTGCGGCTTCTTCCCGTTCATGATGAAGCTGATGACCTTGGCGACGGCTTCGAAGTGCTCGACGGGGATCTCCTCGTCGACCTCGACACTGGCGTGCAGGGCGCGCGCCAGGGGCGGATCTTCCAGCACCGGCACGCCATGCTCTTCGGCGATGGCGCGGATCTTCAGGGCCAGATCGTCGACGCCCTTGGCCACGCACAGCGGCGCAGGGGTTTCGCCAGGCTCATACTTCAGCGCCACGGCGTAGTGGGTCGGGTTCATGACGACGACGGTCGCCTTGGGCACGGCCTGCATCATCCGCTGGCGCGAGCGCTGCATCTGGATCTGGCGGCGCTTGCCCTTGATGTGGGGGTCACCGTCCGACTGCTTGAACTCGTCCTTCACTTCCTGAAGCGTCATGCGCATGCGCTTCATGAACTGCTGGCGCTGCATGAACCAGTCGAAGGCCGAGGTGGCGACCAGGAAGATGATCACCATGATCAGCAGCTTCTTGGACAGCTTGATCGCCTCGGGGATCAGCAGGCCCACGTCCATGCCGACCAGGTTGCGCACCTCGTTGACATTGGGCTTCAGCACCATCCAGGCGATCAGGGCCGTGACGCCGATCTTCACGATCGACTTGGCGAACTGGATCATGCCCTGCATGCCGAAGATGCGGCCCAGGCCCTTCATCGGGTCCAGTTTGCTGAACTCGGGCTTCAGCTTGTCGGGCGTCAGCATGAAGCCGGTCTGGGCCACGTTGCCCACCACGCCCAGCGCCGAGGCCACGACCATCACCAGCACCAAGGGCGGCATGGCGGCCATGACCGCCTGCTTCATGATCAGCATGGCGCCGCCGCTGGACAGCTCGATCGTGCCGGCGTGGGCGATGAACGGATAGAGCGCGCTCATCAGGTCGCGCGTCAGCCAGCCGCCGGCGATCAGCATCACCGAGACCGCGCCCGCCAGCGAGGCCAGCTGCGGGATATCGGCCGACTTGACGACGTCGCCCTTGGCGCGGGCGTCCGAAAGCTTCTTGGCTGACGGTTCTTCTGTTTTCGACTCGGGATCTGAATCGTCAGCCATGCGCGCCCCCTAGCTGAAAATTCGCAGGAGTTCGGCGTAGCGGTCGGTCCAGACCATGGCGATGCCGCCCAGGGACAGCGCCAGCAGAGACAGGCCCAGGATCACGCTGAGCGGCGAGGCCACGAAGAAGATCTGGAAGGCGGGCATGACCCGGCCGACCAGGCCGACAGCGAGATTGAAGACCAGGGAGAACACGATCACCGGCGCGGCCAGCTGGACGCCCAGGGTGAACGACTGCGCCACCGTCCGCACCGCCAGGGTGACGGCGTCATTGACCGGCACGGGACGGGTGAACGGGAACAGGGTGTAGGACTTGACGATCGCCCCGATGAACAGGTGGTGCAGGCCCGTGGCCATCACCAGGGTCAGGCCCAGCATCGACAGGAAGGTGGCCACCGCCGTGCTCGAGCCCTGCATCGAGGGATTGGTGCTCTGGGCGAACGACAAGGTGGTCTGCATCGAGATGATTTCGCCGGCCGTGGTCAGCGAAGTCATGAACAGGCGCAGCACCGAGCCGATCATCAGGCCGATCAGGATCTCGTGGATCACCGATCCGACCAGACCGCCCAGGGTGTTGGGGATCGGCGGCACCGTCGGGGCGACCAGCGGGCCCAGGACCAGCGCCATCAGCAGGGCGAACGACAGGCGGATGCGCGGCGGCACGGCCTGGTCGCCGATGCCGGGCATGGTCATGACCATGGCGGCCACTCGCGAGAACACGAGGGCGGCGACATAGACCTGAAATGCCGTGGCGAAGGAGTCCACCGGTTACGCCCCGCCCTTTCCTACAGGCCCGCGATGCGGGCGGCGATCTGGCGCATGAAGGCGCTCATCAGCGCGCCCATCATCGGCAGGAAGATCAGCAGCGAGACGAAGATGGCGACGATCTTGGGGGCGTAGACCAGGGTCTGTTCCTGGATCTGGGTCAGGGCCTGGAACAGGCCGATGGCGACGCCGATCACCAGGCCGACGATCAGGCAGGGCGCGCACAGCTGAAGCGTCAGCCAGATCGCGTCGCGGCCGACATCAAGAACCTCGGCGCCACTCATGCAAAGCCTCGTCGGGAATCGGCCGTACTGGCCGCGCTGTTTCGAGGCGTGAAGATGCTCGGAATATGGTTAACAGGGCGTTAGGAGTTGTTACCCGGACGGTCAGAAACGGGGGGCGCGACGGTGGGTCGCGGGGCTACCCATACTCGGGCGGGCTTTAGGTGAAACACCATGCTCCCTTAACCGAATAGGCGGGGTTCGACGCGATGCTGGGGCGAGTGTGGCCCGCAGGCTGCGTATCGAGGTAAGCGTCATGAAGGCTGGCAAGAGGTTCGAGGACGAAGCGCGCCAGACGCGCCTGCTGGTGATCCTCGCCATCGCCTACGCCGCCGTCATCGGCTATTGCGACATGCTGACCCGCGGGCCGTCGGGCATGGCGTCCCTGTGGCCCTGCAACGGCCTGCTGGCAGCCGGCCTGCTGTTGCTCACGCCCGGCCGACGCCTCGTGCTGCTGGTGCTCAGCATCGCCAGCCACCTGCTGCTGGACCGCCTGAGCGGCACGCCCCTGCACCTGACGGCGCTTTTCACCTCGCTGGACACCACCGAGGCGGTGCTGATCGCTCTGGTCCTGGGCAAGGCTTTCGGTGGACCTCCGCGCCTTAAGAACCTCCAGCGGGCCTTGACCGTCGTGGGCCTGGCCGCGCCGGTGACGGCCGGGATCGCGGTGCTCGGCGCCCTGATCACCGCGCCGATCGTCCACGCCAACCTGGCGAGCATGATCAAGAACTGGCTGTTCATCACCATGATGGGCATGGCCGTTGGCCTGCCGACCGCCCTGCTGCTGTTCGATCCCCGGATCCGGCACGGCTTCGAGCGCTCTTCGCTCGAGAAGGCCGCCTGCTATTTCGTGGTCGCGGTCGCCGCCCTGTGGGCCTTCGGCCGGCCCGGCCACACCCTGCCCTTCCTGGTCTTCCCCGCCGGGGTGCTGGTCGCCTTCCGGCTGGGCCCCAAGGGCGCGGCCTGGGCAACCGTGGTCGTCGCCGCCATCGCCGCGCCGCTCAGCGTCCTGGGCATCACCGCCGAGGCCGCCACCCGGGCGCAGGCGTCCGAGCGTATGCACGGCCTGCAGCTCTTCGTCGGCGCCCTGTTCTTCACCTGCCTGGCCGCCGCCCTGGTGCTGGCCGACCAGCAGCGCCTCAAGCGCCAGCTGGTCCATCGCCAGGTCCTGGCGCGCAAGGCCCAAGCCCGCGCCCAGGCCGCCAGCCAGGCCAAGACCGACTTCCTGGCCACCATGAGCCACGAGATCCGCACGCCGCTGAACAGCGTGCTGGGCTTCACCCGCCTGCTGGCCGATCGCGACGACCTGGCGCCGGAGGCCCGCCGCCACGTGACCCTGATCGACGGGGCGGGCGGCGCGCTGCTGACCCTGGTCAACGACGTGCTGGACTTTTCCCGCGTCGAAGCGGGACGGGTCGAGCTGCAGACCGCCCCGGTACGGGCCGAGACGGTGCTGCGCGACGCCGCCGCCATCGTCGCCCAGGACGCCCGTGGCAAGGGCCTGGCGCTGGATATCCAGGTCGTCGGCGAGACCGATCGTCACCACGCCCTGGACGCGGCCCGCCTGCGCCAGGTGCTGCTCAACCTGCTCAACAACGCCGTCAAGTTCACGCCCGCCGGCGGGGTAACCGCGCGCCTGACGATCACGCCGGGACCGGAGACGGACGCGTTGCGGATCGAGGTCAGCGACACCGGCATCGGCGTGCCGCCGGAACTGCGCGATCGGCTCTTCCAGCGTTTTTCCCAGGGCGACAGCTCGGTCACCCGGGCGTTCGGCGGCGCGGGCCTGGGCCTGGCGATCAGCAGGGCCCTGATCGAGCTGATGGGCGGTCAGATCGGCATGCAGGCCAATGCCGACCAGGGCTCGACGTTCTGGATCGATCTTTCGGCCGCGCCGTGCGCCGCGCCGGGTCAGGCCGTTTCCGCGGCTCCGGACCGGACGGCGGCGGCCCGCGTCCTGCTGGTCGACGACCACCCCATGAACCGCGAGATCGGCGGCGCCTTCCTGACCCTGGCCGGGTGCGAAGTGGTCACCGCCGAGAACGGCCAGGAGGCCGTCGAGCGGGTCGAGGGCGGCGACTTCGACATCGTGTTGATGGACATCCACATGCCCGGGATGGACGGGCTTGCCGCGACACGCGCCATCCGCGCCCTGCCGGGACCCGCGTCAGACGTGCCGGTCATCGCCATGAGCGCCGACGCCCTGCCCCAGCACATCGCCCTTTGCCGCGAGGCGGGCATGGTCGACCACATCGCCAAGCCGATCCAGAAGGACATTCTGTACGCGACGGTCGACAAGTGGCTGCGCGAGGCTTCGGCGGCCTGAAGCCGCCGGCCTGCGACTGTCCTTAGCGGATGCGGATACGCACCGGGACCTGGATGTACGAACCCGCGCGGCTCTTGCCGTCCGGACCCAGCAGGTCGACCTGGAATTGCGAGGCCATCGACAGGGCGGCTTGGCCGACGCCCAGGTCGTTGGGGCTTTCTTCCTGCACGGTGCAGCCGGTCAGGTGGCCGTCGTTCTTGACGAGGCAATTCAGCAGGGCGACGGCGACGCGCGGCTCGGAGACCGGGGTCAGCAGCTCGGACGGAGCCTTGGCCGGAGCGGCGTTGGCGAGAGCGGCGGCGAGAGCGAGCGAAGCGATCACGAGTTCATCCCTTACTTTATCTTTTTCCGGCGGCCTCTCGGCTGCCGTGTGTTCCGTTTCGGATCAGGCGGCCTGGGCCTGCTTCAGTCGTTGCAGGCCTTGTGCCGCCAGGTCGGTCAGCGAGCGCAGGCCCAGTTCCGAGAAGACGTCGAAGGCGCAGGCCAGGGCGGCCCCGGCGCGGGCCAGGCGGCCGTCGTCGCGCCCGGTGATCTCGACGCGGGCCTCGTACAGGCGGGCAAGGTTCATCTGGGCCACGGCCCAGCTGGCCGGATCGCGGCCACCGGGCGCGGCGGCCAGCTCGGCCTTGAAGGCCAGCTCAGCGGCGTCCAGCACGGCCAGGTCGGCGGTCAGCTCGGCGCAGCGGGCCAGGCAGAGGGCGCGGTTGTTGGCCACGACAGCGCGCAGGGCCAGGGCCGGCTGGACCTTCAGCACCACGGTGGCGCGATCATAGGCCGACACGGCCTGCTCGAAGGCGCGCTCGCTGGTCGAGGCCTCGCCCATAGCCTGCATGGCCACGCCCAGCGAGGCCTGGGCCCGCGCCCAGTCCATCGGGCTGTGGTCGGCGGTCAGCACCTCGGCGGCGGCGCTCAGGGCCTCGACGCCGTCGGCGATGCGCGAAAGCTCGCCGTCCAGCTCGCCCAGCAGCACCAGGGCCTGACCGCGCAGGCCTTCCAGCCGCGCCCAGGCCAGCGGTTCGAAATCGGGATCCAGCACGCCGGCGGCCGTCTTGGCCTCCGACACGGCCAGTTCGGCCAGCGCCCGGTCCTTCATGCGCTCGGCGCAGGCCAGGATCAGTTCGATACGCGCGGCGCGCTGGTCGGCCAGTTGCAAGCGCGCCGGGCCGCCCTTCACGCGCTTAGCGGCGGCCAAGGCGCGCAGCGGCGCCTCATAGGCCTGAACCGCGGCCAGGGCGCGATCGACATTGTTGTCGGAGAGGGCCGCGCGACCTTCCAGGCCAGCGGCCAGGGCGCCGCAAAGGGCGGTGCGTTGCGGCGCGGGCGTGCGGGCGAGATTCATCGAAGCGGCGGCTGCCAGGCCCTCGTCCCCAAACAGGTCCGCGCCTAGCACGGCCAGCACGGCCTGCTCGCAACGGGCGGCGGCCAGAGCGTCATGACGGCGTTCGGTCTCGAAGATCTTCACGGCGGCCTCGGCCTGGGCCGCGCCCTTTCTAAGAGCCGTGGCGTCGCCGCTGCGGCGGGCCAGTTCGCGCCAGACGACGGCGGCTTCCAGCAGGCGCGCGCCGCGATCCTTGGACCCGATGCGGCCGGCGACCACGTCGGCCGAGCGGGCCTCGTTGGTCAGAAGACGAACATCCAGCAGCTCCAGCAGCGACGTGTCGCCGCCCGTGAGCCCCTCACGCCATGCTCCCTTGAAGCCACCCTCGGCGTCGACGCCGAACAACCGCTTCAAATCCCGTCCGAACTCGAACATCGCTTCGCGCACTCCGCTTGCGGATCGTCCCACGTCGGGACAGCCCGACGGAGGTTCAACGCGTAATCAGCAAAACCGGAGCCAACGCACTTAACAAGTGGTTAACGAGTGTATACGGCGCGTTAACCATAAATATTTTCCATATTTTTACACCATGTTCCGAATTTCAACCATATTGGGCGAAGATGTAGTGAACTGGCACACTTCTTGCTTTGACGAATACAAGCGGAGCCGGATAACGCCATCAAATCTTAGAACTTTGTTCATTGAACTGAAAATGACGTTAACCCTAAGTTTTAAGCCCGAGTTTACCTTTCGTTCACGGACGCCCTCCCCTCCGCGTCGCGAAACGGTCTAGAAAGCGCGGATCGTCACCGATTCCGGAGCCCCGCCATGGCCGCCGTCACCGTCTGGATTTCCAGCCTCTGCCGTACCGATCCGGGCTATGGCGGCTGGGCCTGGGTGCGTAGGATCGACGGCGAGACCGGCGCGGTGGCGATCAAGGGCGCGGCTGGCGGCGAGCGCCGAACCACCGCCGCCAGCATGAGCCTGGCGGCCCTGGCCGAGGCGCTGGACGGCCTCTCTGACCTGCCCGCGGATACAGCGGTGACGCTACGGTTCCTGGACATGGACCTGGCCGGCCAGTTGGTAGCCTCGGACGGCGCCTATGCCACGGCCGAGCCCGACGCCTGGGCCGCCGCTCGCGCCGCCGTCGCCAAGCGTCCCGTTCTGGAACTGGTCCCCGCCTCGGCCGCCGACACGGCGACAGGGTTCCTCAACGCCTGGGCGGAGTTCGGCCTGGACACCGCCAAGTCGCGCGGCAGCTTCAAGGCCGCCATCCCCAAGCCGAACCTGATGAAGTTCCCGGGCTAGGCTTCTTCTCGACAGCCGACGATCAGGTCCGCCGTGGCCGGATTGCAGGCGAACGGGATGTCGGCCAGCGTCGCCAGGCGGATCAGCGCCTTGACGTCGACATCGTGCGGCTGTGGCGACAGCGGGTCGACGAAGAAGATCAGCACGTCCAGCCGCCCCTCGGCGATCATCGCGCCCAGCTGCTGGTCGCCACCCAACGGGCCGCTCTTCAATCGCACCAGGTTGAGATGCGGCAACGCCTCCAGGATCCGCCCGCCGGTGGTGCCGGTGGCGAACAGCGCCTTGTCCTTCAGGAAGTCCTCGTGCGCGATCGCCCACGCGACCAACGCGGCCTTCTTGTCGTCGTGGGCCACGAGGCCGATAGCGAGGGGGACGGTCATGCAGAGAATCCCGAGCGAGTATCGCGCCGGTATAGCGGCTCGCCGAGACACTCACGAGTCCGTGCATGGACCAACATCCTGGGATGCATAAGCTGTTCAGCTCCACCCCAAGAGTATGGTGCGCGTATGGGTGAGCTTTCAAAGCGGTGGCGTTGGACCACGCTCGGGATCGCTGTGATCTCCCTGGTCTTTATCGTCTGGAAATCGAGGTCGTCTCCCGGGGACTGGATGGCCGAACATCTGGCCGAGTTCCTCGGCGCGGTGGCTAGCGCGGGGGCCTTGGCCTTCATCGCCGCCAGCATGAACATCCAGGCGCGGCAGACCCGCAGCCAGGAACTGCTGACCGCCTTCTCGCTAGCGCGCGGAGATCTAGAGAATCTCTCGCGGACCATCGCCCTGACCGCGCGGCTGGTCGTGCAGACCCGAGCGAACGGCGAGCAGGGACGGCTCGACTATTGGGAAAGCCTCTTCGCGTCCGGCGACCGCACCGCCTTCACGCGCCTGTTTGGACGGGGAAGGCGGATCAAAGACTGCCTGAAGGCCAAGGACAGCGTGCCGCTTCACCACCATGTCCGCCTTTTTATCCAGCTGTTCGAAAGCGTGCTGGCGCTGAGCCGCGAAGACGAACTGCGCGGCATGCTGCTGAAGCTGCCTCTGGGTCGCGCCTACAGCGCCCTCAAGATCGCCGTCGACGAAGACCCCGACGGTCGTTATCTGCGCAGCCTCGAACACCTGCCGCGCGACGTCGAGGACGCCTGACCCAGTGACTGAAACCGAGATCGACGGCCGCCTGCTGCAGCGCTGGCTGCGCACTGATGGGGCCGAGCCTGGCCTGCTGGTCGGCTGCGCGCTGGATGACGGCGAGTGCGACGAGCCGCTGGCGATCACGGCGGTCGACCTGGAGCGCCAGGCGATCGTCTGCGGTCGCGTCCGCATCCCGTTTGCTCGCCTCGTCGATTGCCTGTTGGTCGCGCCGGTCGACCATCCCGCCGTGGCCGCGGTCCGGGCCTGCGTGTCGCCGCAGGAGAAGCTGCATCAACAAATGAAGACCGAGCTGGGCGAGGAATACCCTCGCCCCTTCGCCTCGGTCGAGGATCTGGAAGCCGTCCACGCCGCCGAGATGGCCCGGCGCGAGGGCAAGCTGCCCGAGCGAGCGCTACGTGGGCCGTGGGTGAGAGCCCTCAAGAGAAACGAACTCTACCGCCAGGGCGCCCAGCTGGCCCAATCATGGCGGCAGCTGGCCAACAGCATGGGCGCGCCGTGGTCGGACATCGCTCTGCACCTGGCCTGGTTCCAGCGCCATGCCGGCCACCCGAACCGGGCGATCGAGACGGCGCGCGACTTCTGGGCGTCGAAGTCGGTCGCGTCCCAGACCGAGATCGCCATGCTGGCCACGGTCGAGGCCGCGTCGTGGATCGACCGCTTCGAGCGCAAGGGCGGCGCGCCGCCCGACCTGATCGAGGCCCGCCGCGCGGCGGCCAAGGCCTATGCCATCAACACGACCGATCCGGAGATCAAGGCCGTCTACCAGCGCCTGCAGGCGATCGCGGACGGCCCTGACGACAGTCGGAGAGGCCGCTAGGCGCGTTCCTTGGTCCGCTCGAAGCGCACCTTCGGATAGCGTTCGGCGACGTAGCCGATTTCCCAGGCCGACTTGCCCAGGAACACCGGCTGCTCGTCGATGTCCTGGCCCATGGCCGACTTGTGCTTGTTGATGAAGTCCTCGACGTCAGCCCGGTCGCCCGACAGCCAGCGGGCTTCGGCATAGGGGCTGGCCTCGAAGATGCACTCCAGCTGGTACTCGTTGGCCAGGCGGTCGGCCATGACCTCGAACTGCAGTTGGCCGACGGCGCCGACGATGAAGTCGCTGCCGATCATCGGGCGGAACAGCTGGGTCACGCCCTCCTCGGCCAGGCCTTCCAGCGCCTTTTTTAGGTGCTTGGCCTTCAGCGGGTCCTTCACGCGCACGCGGCGCAGGATTTCCGGGGCGAAGTTGGGCAGGCCGGCAAAGCGCAGGGCGCCGGTCTCCGACAGGCTGTCGCCCACCCGCAGCACGCCGTGGTTGGGGATGCCGATCACGTCGCCGGCGAAGGCGTCCTCGGCCAGTTCGCGGTCGCTGGCGAAGAACATGATCGGCGCGTTGACGCTCATCGCCTTGCCGGTGTTCTGGGCCTTCAGCTTCATGCCGCGCGTGAAGCGGCCGCTGGTCAGGCGCAGGAAGGCGATCCGGTCGCGGTGATTGGGGTCCATGTTCGCCTGGACCTTGAACACGAAGCCCGAGACCTCGTTGTCACCCGGAGCGACATGGGTGTCGACGCCGGCCTTGTTGACCTTCGCCGGATGCGGCGGCGGGGCATAGGCGCCGATGCCGCCCAGCAGCTCCGAGACACCGAAATGGCGCAAGGCCGAGCCGAAGAACACCGGCGTCATGTGGCCTTCCAGGAAGCTCTGGACGTCGAACGGCTTGCCGGCCTCGGTGACCAGCATGGCGTTGTCTTCCAGCTCGGCCTTCTCCTCGGGGTCCAGGTACTGGACCACAGCATTGCCCTTGAAGGCGATGGGGTCGGGGTGCCCCTCCTCGTCGGTCGAGCTCTTCTTGGCGTAGGGGATGAACTTGTCGTTGCGCAGGTCCAGCATGCCCTTGAAGCGGCCGCCCGAACCGGCAGGCCAGTACAGCGGCGCCGGGTCCAGGGCCAGCTTGGACGAGACCTCGTCAAGCAGCTCGAACGGGTCCTGGGCCTCGCGGTCCATCTTGTTGATGAAGGTGATGATCGGGATGTCGCGCAGGCGGCACACCTCGAACAGCTTCAGGGTCTGGGGCTCGATGCCCTTGGCGGCGTCCAGCACCATGATCGCCGCGTCGGCGGCCGTCAGGGTGCGGTAGGTGTCTTCCGAGAAGTCTTCGTGGCCCGGGGTGTCCAGCAGGTTGAACATCAGGCCGTCGTGGTCGAACGTCATCACCGAGGCCGAGACCGAGATCCCGCGTTCGCGTTCGATCTTCATCCAGTCCGACTGGGTGCGGCGCGTCTGGCCGCGCGCGCGCACGGCGCCGGCGGCCCGGATCGCCCCGCCGGCCAGCAGCAGGTTTTCCGTCAGCGTCGTCTTGCCAGCGTCGGGGTGGCTGATGATGGCGAAGGTGCGCCGACGGGCGGCTTCAGCGGCGGGGGACTTGCTCATGGCGCGGGGTTACCGCTCCGGAGCCTACTTGTCACCTTCCTCGGATGTCGCGGCCGGCTTTCGCCGTGCGATAGCCTCCTGGAACCGCCGCCTGGCCTCGGCCGCCTGTGGGCCGGCGTGCGGGTCGTTGAACACCGGCTCGACCATCGCGGCGGCCTCGTCGAAGCGGTCGCGGCGCACCAGAGCGTCGGCGGCCATGATGCGGAACTGGGCGACCTGCGGGGCCAGAGCCTGAGCCTTCAGCAGCACGTTGACGGTGTTGTCATTGGGATAGTTGGCGTCGCCGCGTCGGCTGATGCCGTAATCGTAGAGCAGCAGCGCATTGTCAGGATCGACGGCGAAGCCCTTGCCGAACCATTCGCGGGCCTCCCTCAGCAAAGCCGCGGCATTAGCCGGGTCGCTGCGAGCCTGCAGCATGCAGGACCAGCCCAGGGTCTGCAGCGCCTCAACATCGCGCGGGTCGACCACGATCCGATGCTTGAGCAGGCCTTGCGCCTTCGCGCGGTCGCCATAGTCGTTCTCGACGCGGGCCAGCGTCATCTCGGCCAGGCGATCGCCGGGGTAGCGGGCGGCGCGCTCGCGGATCATGGCCAGCAGGGCGGGACGCTCGGCCGACGGCACGCCCATCTTCAGGCGCTGGTTCTCCAGCAGCAGGTCGTCCGCCGAGGCCGGCAGGCGGGTGACCGCCAGTTGCTGCGCTGACGACGAAGGGCGCGGCAGACGCCTCCCTGGCAGGGCCAGCATGTACTGCTTGAGCACGCGCTCCAGGTCCCGCATCGGGACACCGGCCGCCTCGGGCATCAGGGCCACCGGATCGCCGCCAGCGGCCACCGCGGTGGCGTACTGGGTCAGGCGAGCCAGACGCGTGGGATCCGACATCATGTAGTGCGTCAGCAGCCAGGACTGGGCGTAGAAGGCGGCGATGTCGCGCCGGTCGCCCGTCAGCGCCCGCCGGCCCAGAATCTGGTCGAACGGCGTCCAGACCGTTCCCCGCAGCCAGGCGATGCGCGGGCTGGTGCGCCCCAGCTCGACAACGTCCGGTTTGAACAGCGCGGTGGAGAAATACTCCGCATAACCCTCGACCAGCCATGAAGCGTAGGCAGCCGGCGCATGCTGCTTCATGAAGTGGTGGGTGTATTCGTGGAACAGCACCTGGCGACCGCGCTCGGTGTCGCCCTCCAGGCTGATGATGGCGAAGATGTCCCCGACCGAGGCGTTGTAGAAACCGGCGACATTGGTGATCCCCGGCTGCACGCGCTTCAGGTCGGTCTGGCGCGGCACGATGTAGATCGGCAGTGGCCGCTCGCCGGCCGAGGCGTCCACGCTGTGCAGGCTGCGTAGCAAGCCGGCGAAGCTCTCCAGATCCTTGGCCATCTGGACCAGGGTCTTCTCGCTGGTCCAGCCATACAGCGAGAACGACGGCGTGCTGGTGTGCAGCCAGTCGCTGGCCGCCTGGGCGCGGGCCAGGCCCGAGACGGCCAGCGGCGCCACGACCGCGCCCAGCGCGAACGTCCGTCGGGAGATCGGGTTACGCATACTCAGCCCTTCTTGTCGGTCGCGGGTTTGTCTTCCGGGCCACCGGTCGCCTTGGCGACCGACTTCTCTTCGGGAAGCGCCTTCAGCATCGCCTGGGCAGCCTCGACTTCCGGACCGCCGTGCGGGCTGCCGGCCAGGGGCGTCAGCACGGTGCGGGCGGTGTCGTATTCCTTGAACTCGGCCAGCGCCCGGCCGGCGTCCAGGCGCAGATGGCCGACCTGGGGCGCCAGGGTCATGGCGCGCACGCGGATATTGACCATGTTGTCGGTCAGCGGCTCCAGCTGCCTGGCCTCGGCATAGCCGTGCAGCACGCGCGGATCGTCGGGCTCGACCTTGAAGGCCCGGGCGAACAGCTTGCCGGCTTCGCCCAGGATTTCCTTGCGATGATCCTTGTCCGCATCGGCGACGGACAGGCGGCTTTCGCCCAGTACGACCAGGGCGTCCTTGTCCTTGGGATCGGCGGCCAGCAGCGCGTTGAGGATCGCCTCGCCCGCCGCGCGATCGCCGAACTGGGTCTCGGCCTGGGCGCGCACCAGCCGGGCGAAGCGATCGGCCGGATAGCGGGCGGCGGCCGTGCGGATCGACTGCAGCACGGCGGCCTGCTCGGTCTTGCCCACGCCCAGCTTCAGCCGCTGATAGTCCAGCAGCAGGGCGTCGGCCGAAGCCGGCAGGCTGGTCACGGTCATCTGGGCTTCGGCCGGCGTGATGCGTGGCAGCGCCCCGGCCGGCAACGGACGGTCCAGATATGATTTCAGCGCGTTGCGCAGGTCGTCCATGTCCTGGCCGAAGATCTTCTGCCAGGCCTCCGTCGGCTTCTGGCCCGTGCGCACGGCTTCCAGATACGGGCTCAGCTTCTTGCGGCGCTCGGGATCCGACAGGATGTAGTGGGTCAGCAGCCAGGCCTGGGCGTAGTAGCTGTTGGTCTCCCACTTGCCGAACTCGCTGGGACGCTTGGTCAGCAGGTCGGCCATCGAGACCCAGCTGGAGCCCGGCGCGACCAGGCTGTAGGCCCGCCCCTTGTTGTAACCACCCACGACGAAGCGGTTCCAGCCCAGGTCGGTGGTCATGTAGTATTCGGCATAACCCTCGACCAGCCAGGCCGGATAGGCGCTGGGATAGTAGCGCAGCATGAAGTGGTGCACGTACTCGTGCATCACCGTGTCGTCGCCACGGTTCTGGTCGTTGTCGCCGGACACGCCATCGCGGATGGCGATGGTGAACACCTCGGTCGTCGCCGGGATATAGACGCCTTGCATGCCCTCGCGCGCCCAGGGCAGGACACGACGCAGTTGCCCCAGGTCCGAGACCAGATAGACCGGCAGCTTGATCGGCGGCGCGTCTTCCGGAGGCTGCTTGTGCAGGCGGCGCAGGACGGAGTCGAAGTCCTCCAGCATCGAGGCGTACTGGCGCACGGCCTTCTCGCTGCGGCCATAGACCACGAAGTGCTCGGTCTCGGCCCGTCGCCACTCGGCCTTGGCCGTGACGGGCGCCAGCAACGCCAGGCCCAGCAGCGCGGCGGCCAGCTTGCGGATCATTGGCCGGAGTCCTTGGGATTGGCCTCGCTGGACGGCGCTTCGCTGCCGATCTTCTGCAACAGCGCCTTGGCCTGCTTGGCCGTCTTGCCGCCGTGCGGGTTGTTGGCCACGGGCTTGAGCAGCGCGGCGGCCTCGCCGTTCTGGCCGCGCGCGATCAGGGCCTGCGCCTCGGTGATCGTGATGTCGGGCACCTGCGGCGCCAGCTCATGGGCCCGATCCAGGACGTTCAAGACGTTGTCGCTGGGATATTTCGGATCCAGCTTGCGGCTGAGGGCGTAGCCGTACAGCGTCTGGAAGCGGTCGGGATCCAGCTTGAAGGCCTGGCCCATCTTCAGGCCCGCCTCCTTGTACAGCGCCTCGCGGCGGGCCGGCTCACGATCGCCGATGGCCATGCGCCCCAGGCCCGCCAGTTCGAAGCCTTCGGGATCGTCGGGATGCTCGACCGTATAGGCGTCGACCAGCTTCAGGCCCTGCTCGCGATCGCCATAGGTCAGCTCGGCCCGCGCGAGGGTCAGGCGGGCCAACGGGGCCTCCGGATAACGCTCGGCTCCGCGCCGGGCCTGGGTCAGCAGCCCCTGCCCCCAGGCCCTCATCTCTTCCTTGTACTCGGCGATCCGCTTGGCCGTCGCGCCTGGGGCGTCCTCGTCGACTTCCTCGTCGGCGCCGAACAGGCCAGCGCGGCGCAGGCCCTGGCTGACCAGCAGCACGTCGTCGGCCGCCGGCGGCATCGGCGACATCTTGATCTCGGGCGTCGGGAAGTTGCTGACGGTGTAGTCGGTGAACTTCAGCGCGCCCATCATGTAGCCGCGCAGCTCGATCTGCAGCTTGCCGAGCGACATGCCGGTGACGTCGGTCATGGCCTTGATCGGATCGGCCCCGCCGCCGACTGCCTTCATATAGGCCTGCAGCTGCTGGTAACGCGCCGGATCACTCATGAAGTAGTGGGTCAGCAGCCACGCCTGGGCGTAGAACATGAAGGGATCCGTGCCCGACAGTTCGAACGGCCGCTTGCTGAGCAGCTTCTCCATCGAGACCCACGGCCCATTTCGCAGGTCGCCGCCACGCATGGCGTTGCGGCCGACCTGGATCTTGGCGTCGTCCATCACCGCGCTGCCGAAGTACTCGGCATAGCCCTCGGTCAACCAGGCCGGATAGCCGTAGGGGAAATAGCGCAGCATGAAGTGGTGCACGTATTCATGCTGGATGACGTGGTCGCTGTCCTTTTGCCGCCAGGCCACGGCGAAGACGTCGTTGGGGCTGGGCACGTAGAAGCCCGCCACGCCCTCGCCCGTCCCCGGAATCACGGTCTCGAACCCCGTCTTGGAGACCACCAGATAGATCGGCAGCTTGCGCACCGCGTCGCCTTCCAACGGCATGCCGTGCAGGTACCGCAGCAGCCCATCATAGCGCTCAAGCTTGACGACATACTCTTTCAGCTGGGTCGGGGTGACGTCGCCATAGACGGTGAAGTGCGGGCTCTCGGCGCGGGTCCAGCGGCCCTTGGCCTCTAGCGCCCAAGCATTGCCCGCCAGCGCGGTCGCCGCCAACACGCCGACGATGGTCGCCACCCTCTTGCGCCCTATCATGCGCGTACCCCTCATCCCGCAATCTGCGATAGAGGCTAGGCGGGCTCGAGGCGCGGGTGCAAGGGGGTTCGAGGCGCGACCGAAGCCGCGCCTCGAAAACAGGCCTAGAACTTCGCCGAGATCCGGGCGTACCAGAGGCCGCCATCGGTGTCGTACGGCGCGTTGCGCGAGTAGATCAGGCCGCGCGAGGCCTGGAAGGTCGCCTCGTCCGGATAGGTGTCGAACAGGTTCTCGGCGCCAACCGTCAGCTTGATCTGGTCGCTCAGCTCGGCGCTGACCGACAGGTCGACCAGGGCCTTGCCGGCGAAGTTCTGGATCAGGTCGGCCGTCCCGTTGGCCTGGGCGTCGGTCCACTCGCCCGACCAGCGGGTGCGGATCATGCCGCTGAAGCGACCGCGCGCGTAGTCGAACGTCACATTGGCGGCGTTCTGCGGCAGGCCGTTCTCGAGGTTGATACGCGACAGGTTCGAGACCTCGGCCAGCTTCGAGCGCGTGACCTTGGTGTCGTTCCAGTTCCAGGCCGCCGTCACGCCGGCCTTGCCGCCCAGCAGCTCGCCGCGCCACGAGCCGACGACGTCCACGCCCTGGGTGCGGGTGTCGAACGAGTTGGTGAAGTAGCTGACGGTCGTCAGGCTGTCGGCGCCGGGCACGCCGGCCGCGATCAGCTGGGCCCGCAGCGCCGGCGTCACCGTGAAGTTCGGCGACACGGCGAAGCGGTTGTCGACGTCGATGCGGTAGTAGTCGACCGAGGCCGTGAAGCCGCCCTGACGGAAGACGAAGCCCAGCGACAGGTTCTTGGACTCTTCCGGCTCCAGCGGCTTGCCGCCCAGGGCCTGCGAGATCGGGTTGATCGGCGACAGGCGGCCCGAGGTGAACAGAAGCAAGGTGGTGGTGTTCAGGCCTTGCGAGGTGCGGGTGTTGTTGATCTGGCCGGCGGTCGGGGCGCGGAAGCCGGTCGAGACCGCGCCGCGGATGGCGAAGTTCGGGGTGAACTCATAGCGCGCGGCGATCTTGCCGTCGGTCGTCTGGCCGAACTCCGAGAAGTCCTCGTGGCGGATGGCGATGTCGGCGCCGAATTTGTCGGTGATCGGCAAATCGAGATCGACATAGCCGGCGTAGCTGGTCTGGTCCCACGACCCGGCCTGGCTGGGGGCGTAGCCCGGGAAGCCGTTCGAGCCGCTGGGCAGGCCGGCCGGCGCGCCGGGGCCCACGTCCCACGAATAGCGGTCGCCCGCCCGGATCTCGTAGGTCTCCTTGCGGGCTTCCAGACCCACGGCCAGGTTGGCCGGCTTGGCCAGGAACGGCCACGCCAGCGGACGCGAGGCGTCCAGGTTCAGGGTCTGCTCCTTCTGGATCAGCGTGCCGGCGTCGAAGCTGGTCGGCGACTGCGGACCAAACGAGGCGTTGATGCTGTTGTTCAGGAAGTAGTCGACATCGTCGCGGCCCCAGTTGATCGAGGCGTCCCACGACCAGCCCATGGCGTCGCCGCGCAGGCCGCCGGCCAGCGAGGCGTTGGTCTCGTCCTGGCCGAACACCGGCGAGAAGCCGCCCGGATACAGCTGGTTCAGCGACCAGCCCGGGAAGGCCGGGCTTGTGCGGTACGAGGTGTCGTTCGACGGGTTGCGCCAGTTGAAGTCGGTCTCGCCATGCATGTCGCTGAACGTGCCGAAGGCGTAGGCCTCGACCGTGTCGCTGACCGGCAGGGTCAGGTTCAGCGAGGCGCGCCAGACTTCACGGTCGGGCTGGCCCCAGCGCTGGACCGGGTTCTTGACGTTGATCGTCGGATTGGCGGCCTGGAAGGCGATGGCGTCGGGGCGCTGGCGCGTACGCGAGGTGGCTTCGGCCTTGGTGTAGTCCAGTGCGCCGACCAGCGAGCCGCCGCTGCCGATCGCGACGCCATAACGCCCGCCGACCTCGGTCTTGTCGCCGTCACCGGCATAGTAACGGCCGTACTGAGCGTGGCCGTCGAAGCCGGTCTTGTCGCTGAGGATCACGTTGATCACCCCGGCGATGGCGTCCGAACCATACTGGGCCGAGGCGCCGTCACGCAGCACTTCGATGTGGTCGATGCCGCTGGTCCCCAGCGAAGCCAGGTCCACGCCCTGCTGACCGCGGCCGCCCAGGACCGCCGAGCGGTGACGGCGCTTGCCGTTGACCAGCACCAGGGTCTGGTCGGGCGACAGGCCGCGCAGGGTGGCGGGACGCACGAAGGCCTGGCCGTCGGCGGCCGGCAGGCGCTGGACGTTGAACGACGGCGTGGTCGCCGCCAGCTTGTCCATGATCTCGTCCGAGATCGTGTTGCGCAGGGCTTCCTGGCTGACGACGTCCACCGGCGCGGCCGACTCGAAGGCCGTGCGGTCGACGCGGCGCGTGCCGGTGACGACGATGGTGTCGACCTCGGCCGAGGCCGTGTCGGCGGCGGCGACCTGCTGGGCCTGGGCTTGACTGGAAAGAGCCAGGGCGAGCACGCCCCAGGCGACGGTGGACAGAAGCTTCATCGTGAACCTGCACTGTTAGAATTTCAGCGCGGGGTAACGGCGAGTTTTGTCGCCCAGGCGACTGAGCGATGTCGGCTTGATGAAGGCTTGGAACGGCGTTCGCCGAAACCTTGGGCGCAACCCCGCCCACTCCCTGTCCGTTTCGCCTAGGGAAGCGACAAAAAGCCCCTATTCGAAAAATGGGTTTGGAGTCATGCTTCCCTCATCCTGCACCGACGGCGTCAGATCGTCGGGCGACTGGAGGAAATCGAACGATGGCCCTGCTTGACCATCCTCACCGCCAAGGCCGGCAGCATCCGGCCGGCAGCGCGCTGTGCTTCGGGATCACCATTGCCGGACTGGTCGTCCTGGCCGTGACCCTGAGCTGGCTGTTTACGCTGATCCGTTTCTAGGTCGCTAGGCGGCCAGGCGCCGCCAGACCTGACGGTCGGCTTCGACATTGGTGAGCGCGCCGGAATTCTGGCGCTGAAGCAGTGCGGCCATGACTTCCAGGCTCAGCTGCGCGTAACGCACCTGAACGTCCTCCTTGCGGCAGCCACGTCCCGGCGCGATGAACAAAGCCGCATTCACATCCGGTCCCTTGGCCACGATAAGGGCCGCCAGGCGCTCGGCGCGTTCACGATCCTTGTGCTGCAGCAGCGGCTCTTCGGCGAACAGTTCCTTGCCCAGTTCCCCGACATAGTTCAGCGACAGCGCCGCAAAACGGTCGCGGGTCATCGGCGGCGTCAGTTCGGCCGCGTCGAAACTCAGGATCACGTCGTTCATCAGGAAAAGCATGGCGAGCACTGGGGAGAGCGTTTTGGAGGCCCGCTCAAAATGCCTCAAACACGCTTTAGGTCCGGTTTAGGAGCAGGGTTAACGCCGCGCCTAAGTCGAGTTCTCCACAGACGCTCCACCTAAGAGATTCGAATCCCGCTGCTTTCAGGCCTCGACCGGTTCGGTCAGGAAGTGGCGGCCGTCCCGGTCCTCGATCTCGATCACCCAGACGTCCGGATCGATGCGGGCCGCGCGTTCGGCATAGGCGTCGAGGTCGGGTTCGAACTCTGAACGCACCGGCTGCATCCAGAACCGTTCGCCGTCGCCGCGCGTGGCCTCGCTGTAGAGCCGCGCGGTCCCGGCCCGGCGGTCGACCACCTTGACCAGCACCGCCCCCGCCCGCTGGTCGCCCTTGCGGGCCACCATGGCGAAGGCCCCGCCCAACTCCGCGCGGCGGATCAGCGCGCCTACCCAGATATCCGTCGAAAGAAGCATCCGCTAACCGAACCGCAACTACAGCGCCCCTATAGGTCGCCCTCTAAGTCTCGAAGCATACGAGAACTACCGCCTATGACGCACCAGAAAGGTCGCGGGGCGCGATGGATCGGGGTGTCGATTGGGCTGGCCGCCTCGGCCATCCCCAGCGCGCTGCTTGCCGCCAACGCCGCCGACCAGCTCTACGAACGCACGCTGATGACAGCGGCTGACGGCCGCTGCCGGCTGTTCACGCCCACCATCTCCGCGGCCCTCGACGCCTCCCGCGCCCAGGCGCGCGGCGCGACCCTGCGTTCGGGCGCCAGCGAGCAGCAGGTTACCGCCCTGGAGGGCCGGGCCCGCGCCAAGGCCGCCGGCGCGGCCTGCAATTCCAAGGACCTGACCCTGGCCGCCAGCCGTGTGAAGAAAGCCTTCGAAGGCTATTCGCAGATGCTGAGCCAGGTTTATCCAGGCGATGTCGCGTCGTGGAAGGCCGAGCGCTCGGTCTCGGCGACCATCCCCGTCTGGCGGCTGTCGCAACCGTCCAGCTTCGGCGCCGATCGCCTGATGTTCGGCCTGGCCGGCCGCGCCAAGGCCGTCACCGCCGTGGCCACCTTCGACAACGGCCAACGCCCCTATGCCGCGCGGATCATCGTGCGCGACACCAACCGGACCCTGGGTCCCTACATCGCTACCGGCGCCGGCCGCAATCTCGCGAGCAAGGTCGCGCCGCGCAACGCCAGCCTGGTGTTCACGGCCGAGACCCGCGAGGAAGCCCCCCTCACCCTGCTGCCGACCGGCGCCAAGACGGGCCTGGCCTTCCGCTTCCCGACGGCGGCGGCCGACGCGATCTCGCAGCTGGACCCGCGCGAAGCGGTGACGGTGGAGTTCGCCTTCACCGGCCGCGGCGACGAGGTCACCCGCAAGGCCTATGTCGAGGTCGGGGATTTCGCGGCGGGACGCGCGTTCCTGCGGTAGAGGCAGAATTCTCGCCTACCCCAAAGCTGCCTTCCTAGGCCTTGTGCCTAGGACCCATGGCGACGCCAGGCTCTGAGCCGTCGGCTGCGCATCGGCAGCGTGGTCGCTCACTGCCACTTCACGCGAACCGGACAGATGGGTCCTAGGCACAAGGCCTAGGAAGACAGAACCGGGAATATCCGAGCGTGTTCCGCCCACTCAGCGCGGCGCGAAGGCGATGACGTTGTCGCCGAGGTTAGCGGTCGGCGGGGCCGGCGGGCCTTCTTCGGGCGTGGTCAGGTCTTCCACCGCCATCGGCTCGGTCGCGGCCGTGCGCAGCGGGGTCAGCAGCACCGGCAGGCGCACCGACACGCTGGTGCCCGCGCCCAGGCGGCTTTCGATCGTCATCTCGCCGCCGTGCAGCTTGGCGAAGGCGCGGACCAGGGACAGGCCCAGGCCCGTGCCCTTGGCGCGCTGCTCGACACCGCCGGCCTGCTCGTAGGGACGGCCCAGACGTTCCAGATCCTCGGGAGAAATGCCGACGCCGGTGTCGGCGACGATGATTTCCAGCACGCCGTCATAGCCGTGGGCCGTGACCGTCACCTGGCCGCCGCGCGGCGTGAACTTCAGGGCGTTGGAGACCAGGTTCAGCACGATCTGCTTCAAGGCGCGGCGGTCGGCGTCGACCTCCAACTCGCCCGGCGGCAGCACGCCGCGCAGCTGGACATTGGCGGTGTCGGCCTGGACGCGCAGCAAACGCATGGCCGCCTGCACCGCCTCGCGCGCGTCGAAGATGCCGCGCTGCAGCTCGAAGCGCTCGGCCTCGATCTTGGACATGTCCAGCACGTCGTTGATCAGGTCCAGCAGGTGACGGCCGCTCTCGTGGATCAGCTCGGCATATTCACCGTAGCGGTCGCTCAAGGGGCCGAACATCCGGCCGCGCATGATGTCCGAGAAGCCCATGATGGCGTTCAGCGGCGTACGCAGCTCGTGGCTCATATTGGCCAGGAAGCGGGCGCGGCCGGCGGCCAGGGCCTCGGCGTCGGTGCGGGCCTGGTCCAGCGCGGTCTCGCGGTTGCGCTCGGCGGTGACGTCGCGCAGCACGCCGACCAGTTGGTTGGGCGAGACGCGGACCAGGTCGATGGCGACGATGCGCTCGACGCCCAGGGCCGGGTTGAAGGTCAGGCTGGCCACGCCCTCGCGGTGGGCGGCGGCGATGGCGGCGGTCAGGCGCTGGCGGTCGCCGGGCGCGGCCGCGCCGGTCAGGCCGCGATTGACCAGGTCGACGGTGGTGACGCCGGGCGGCGGCGCGCCGCGCACGGCGGTCACCTGCCCCTGGCCCTTGATGGCGATGGCCAGGTGCGGCAGGCCGTCCAGCAGGGTTTCCAGCGCCAGGATCTCGCTGGCGTTGCGATCGTCGCGCGCGCCCTGGCGGCGGCGGCCGATCAGCAGGCCGGCGGCCAGGCCCAGGCCCGTGGTGACCAGGGCGAGAAAGCCCAGCACGAAGCTCAGCGGGCCGCTGGGCTCGGGCGGGGCCAGGCCGGAAAGCTGGGTGAGCGCCGCCACGCAGCCGCCGATCAGCGACAGGGCCGCGCCCTCGGCCAGACGCCGGGACTGGTTCATGATCGAGGCCGCCGCGACCGGGGCCAGGCACCAGGCGGCCATCGCGCCGGAGACGCCGCCGGTCAGCACCGCCGCCAGGGCGCCGCCTACGGCCCACAGCACCAGCAGAAGCGACTGGCTGCGCTCGTCCTCGCGGGTGAAGATCAGGGAGGCGAAAGCCGGAACCGCGCCAGCGCCCAGCGCCGCCCAGATGGGCCAGCCACCCTCGTCGGTGAACAAGGTGGCCGCGGCCGCCAGGCAGATAGCCGCCAGCCATCCCAGGCGCCACGCATGCGCGGGATCGAACCCCGCCGCGCGAGCGGCCGGGCGCCTGATCGGGTCTGGAAGCGTCTCGAATTCCAAAGGCCGTCGACTTCAAGCGCGGTGCGGGAAGGATCACCGTCGTCAAACCTTAACGCGGAGCCGCCGATCTCCCAAGGCCGCACAATCGTTAAGCGACCTTTCCTCGTGGACTCGTTGTGGACGGAAACGGATTCGTAAGCGCCCGGCTGCATAATCCTCAGTTCAAGTCGTCACGGACAGAAGGTCCGGGAGCCTACCATGCCAGAACCGGCGTCCCTGGACGCATTGTCGGACCGCACGTTCGCGGAGACCGACCCGGCCGAGCGCCGGGCGGCCGCGATCGAGCGTCGACGCCTGGCCCTCGACGACCGCAAGCGGTCGTTCCTGCGCATGGTCAGCCACGAGCTGCGCACCCCGCTGAACGCCGTGATCGGCTTCTCCGAGATCCTCTCCCAGGAGCTCTACGGCCCCCTGGGAAGCCCGCAGTACAAGGAGTATGCGGGTATCGTCCACGACAGCGGCCTGAAGCTGCTGAAGCTGGTCAACCAGATCGTCGAGATCGCCCGCCTGGAAGGTCACGTCACCGATATCGAGATGACGCCCGAGAGCCTGGACGAGGCGATGGAGGATGTCATCGACGCTCTAGGGTCGGAAATCCGTCGCCGCGACGTGATCGTCCACCTGGTCGGCGAGCGATCCCTGCCGGCGGTCCTGGCCGACAGCCGCGGCCTGCGGACCATGCTCACCAATCTCTTGCAAAACGCCGTTACGCACTCGCCTGCCGGGGGAGTCGTGCATGTCGCCGCCGCCAAGATCGGGCGCGAGGTCGAGATCACCATCCGCGACCAGGGCCCGGGCGTGGAGAGCGCGGAACTGCCTCGCCTGCTGCAGCCGTTCGAACAGGGCGGCTCGACCCTGACCCGTACGGCCGAGGGCGTCGGCCTGGGCCTGCCGATCGTCGACCTGCTGTCGCGCGCCATGGGCGGTTCGCTGAAGCTGTCGTCCAGTCTGGGCGCCGGCTTCCTGGCCCGGCTGATCCTGCCTGCGGCATAGCCCCGCGCTTGCCTTGAACCGGCGCGCCGCCTAAGTGGCGCCTCATGACCAGCCCAATCGACACCGCCCTCAACGACCTCGCCGACGAGTTCGAGCTCCTCGGCGACTGGGAGGAGCGCTATCGCTACGTGATCGAGCTGGGCAAGGAACTCGAGCCCCTCACCGACGCCGAGCGCTCGGAAGAGAACAAGGTGCGCGGCTGCGCCAGCCAGGTGTGGCTGGTCACCGAACCGCAGGCCGACGGCTCCCTGAAGTTCCGCGGCGACAGCGACGCCCATATCGTCAGCGGCCTGGTGGCCATCATGCTGCGCCTCTATTCGGGCCGCATGCCCGCCGACATCGCCGCCTTCGACGCCAAGGGCGCGATGGACAAGCTGGGCCTGTCGGGCGCGCTGTCCTCCCAACGCTCCAACGGCCTGAAGTCGATGGTCGCTCGCATCCAGCACGATGCCAATGTCCGGCTCGCCTAACTATCGCGTCGCCGCGCTGTACCGCTTCACGCGGTTCGAAGACCCGGCGGCGATCCAGGGCCCGCTGGCCGCCCTGTGCTGCGGCCTGGGCGTCAAGGGCACCCTGCTGCTGGCCCGCGAAGGCATCAACGGCACCATCGCCGGAGAGGATGCCGCCATCGAGGCGGTGCTGGACCACATCCGCGCCCTGCCCGGCTGCGAAGGCCTGGCGCCCAAGACCGCCTGGGCCGAGCGCATGCCGTTCTACCGGATGAAGGTGCGCCTCAAGAAAGAGATCGTCACCCTAGGCGAGCCGGACCTGGACCCCACCGACGCCGGGACCTATGTCGCCCCCGCCGACTGGAACGCCCTGATCAGCGATCCCGAGGTCGTGGTGATAGACACCCGCAACGACTACGAGGTCGCCGTCGGTCAGTTCGAGGGCGCGCTGGACCCGAAGACGGCCAGCTTCTCGGACTTCCCCGCCTGGTTCCGCGACTGGCGCCAGGGGCTGGAGGCGCCGCCCAAGAAGATCGCCATGTACTGCACCGGCGGCATCCGCTGCGAGAAGTCGACGGCCTTCCTCAAGGCCGAGGGCGTCAGCGAAGTCTTCCACCTGCAAGGCGGTATCCTCGACTACCTGGAACAGGTGCCCGAGCCGGAAAGCCTGTGGCGCGGCGAGTGCTTCGTGTTCGATGAGCGCGTCGCGGTCGGCCATGGCCTGACGCCGGGAACCCACGCCCTGTGCCGGGGCTGCCGCATGCCGGTCTCGCCCGAGAGCCAGGCCTCGCCGCTGTATGTCGAAGGCGTCTCCTGCCCCGCCTGTCACGATCAGCGCTCGGACGACCAGAAGGCCCGCGCCGCCGAACGTCACCGCCAGGCCCTGCACTGCGAGACCCTGGGCATCGACCACGTCGGCGCGACACAGCCGGCCAAGACTGGCTGAACCGTTCGCGGTCGCCCCGCGTTGACCCGGCTCCCCTTCCCTAGCGAGGAGCCCCGCGATGCATACGAACGAAGACCACATCAAGCTCGTCAACGGCCTGGTCGAGACCACCATCGACAGCGCCGACGGCTATGCCGAGGCCGCCAAGGACGCCGACAACTCGCGCTACAAGGACCTGTTCGAACGCCGCGCCCAAGAGCGCCGCACGGTCGCCTCGGACCTGCAGGACGAGGTCCGCCGCCTGGGCGGTCAGCCCAAGGACGACGGCACCATCCTGGCCGCCGCCCACCGCGCCTTCCTGAACCTGAAGGACGCCGTGACCAAGGGCGACGAAGCCGTGGTCAGCGAGGTCGAGGCCGGCGAGGACCACATCAAGGCCAAGTACGAAAAGGCCTTGCAGGACACCGACGTCGATCCTCAGACCCGCGCGGCGATCGAAAAGGCCTGGACCTCGGTGAAGTCCGGCCACGACCAGATGCGCGATATCAAGCACATGCTGAAGCACTAGGCCGTAGAAACTGTCATCCCGGCCAAGCGCGCAGCGCGCCGAGCCGGGATGACAATTCGGGCGCGCCACCGCATATGAAGGCCATGGAAGACGCGTCGCGCCCTGTTCTAGACGACCGCCAGGTCAACCTGATCGCCAAGGCCCTGGCCGATCCGCGCCGCCGCCAGATCCTCAAGGAGGTCGGCGCGGCCAGCGAACCCTTTCCTTGCGGCGCGATGGCCCAGCACGTGCCCGTGACCGCCGCCACCCTCTCGCACCACATGAAGGAGCTAGAGACGGCCGGCCTGATCAAGATCTGCCGCCAGGGCAAGTTCGCCTTCCTGGTCCTACAGCGCGACGTGCTGAACGCCTATCTGGCCCAGCTGGCCGAGATCTGAACGAAATCGGCGGCGTCGTGCCGCTCGCGCAGGAACGATCCCGGCGCGCCCGAGGTGCGATTGACGATCCGCCCCCGCGCCACGGCGGGCCGAGCGGCGATCGCCTCGTACCAGCGCAGCAGGTGGACATATTCTTCCACGGCCAGGAAAGCGTGGGTGTTGTAGACCCCGTACAGGCTGCCCGGATGCCAGGGCCAGACCGCCATGTCGGCGATGGTGTACTGGTCTCCCGCCAGGAATTCGTTTGAAGCCAGATGCGTGTCCAGCACGTGCAGCTGGCGCTTGGTCTCCATGGCGTAGCGATCGATGGCGTACTCGATCTTGAACGGCGCATAGGCGTAGAAGTGGCCCAGCCCGCCGCCCACGAACGGCGCCGTGCCCATCTGCCACATCAGCCAGTTGAAGGTCCGGGTCCGCGCCCGCGCCTCGGTCGGCAGGAACGCCCCGAACTTCTCGGCCAGATAGACCAGGATCGACCCGCTCTCGAACACGGGCGTGGCCGGATCAGTCGAGCGATCGACCAGCGCCGGGATCTTCGAGTTCGGATTGATCTCCACGAAGCCGCTTCCGAACTGGTCGCCCTGGAAGATGTCGATCAGCCAGGCGTCGTACTCGGCGCCCGCATGGCCCGCCGCCAGCAGTTCCTCCAGCAGGATCGTCACCTTCTGGCCGTTCGGCGTGCCCTGCGAATAGAGCTGCAGCGGATGCCTGCCGACCGGCAGCGCCCGCTCGAACCGCGCGCCCGACACCGGCTGGTTGAGGCCGCCGAACGCGCCGCCATAGACGGTCTTGGGGGCCCAAACCTCTGGCGGCACATAGCCGGCAGGCTGGTTTTCGGCGGGGTCGGACATGAGACGCTCCTGGGCTGATTGGCCGGCTGGCCGCCTCAAGGTCGTCTCATGCGCCCCGCCTCGGGACTATTCCCCGTTTCGGCAGAGTCTTTTCCGCATCGCGGCGTCGACCTACCCCTTTGCCAAGGCGCTGGCCGACTTGCCGTCATACTGACCGCCGAAGCTGGTCTTCAGGTAAGCCATGATCGCCCCGACATTGGCGTCGGGGTTCTTGGTCTTGAAGTCATTGATGACCTCGCGCAGCTCGGCTTCCGTCATCTGCTTGGGGCCATACGAGGACAGGATCGCCAGTTCGGTTTCAGCCGCCTTGATCCGCTCATCCACCTTGGACGCATCGCCGCCGGCTTCGGCCAGGCGGGCGCGTTCGGTCGCCAGGTTTTCCAGCGTCAGCTTGGTGTTCTTCACGAACTTCGCGACGGTGGCGACGACCTTCTCGTCCGAGACCTCCGTCACGCCGCGCTTGAATTCCTCGGTCGTGATCTGGGTCGCTTCGCCGATCAGGGTGGTGAGCACATCGGCCTTCAGGCGGTCGTTCTGCTTGCGCGCCGCCAGTTGGTCCGCCTTGAGCGCGTCGAGCAAAGCCATGTCGTCGTCCTTTCAGTTCACTCTGTTCGAGGACAGAGCCATCCCGTTTCCGGGCCACTTCTAGCCTGCATCGACAGGCATGCAAAAATTCTCGTCTCCTCGCTCATTGAATCACTTCGATGATTATCTAAATGTCGAAGCGTTCGCCGATAAGGGCGACCGGCCTCTGGCCGAACGGAGAGAGATCAATGAGCAAGCTTACCGGCAAAACCGCCGTCGTGACCGGCGCCTCGAAGGGCATCGGGGCGGCGATCGCCAAGGCCCTGGCCGCCGAGGGCGCAGCCGTGGCGGTCAACTATGCCTCCAGCCGCGAAGGCGCCGACAAGGTGGTGGCCGAGATCGTCGCCGCCGGCGGCAAGGCCATCGCCGTCAAGGGCGACGTGGCCAAGAGCGCCGAGGTGACGGCCCTGTTCGACGAGACCGTGAAGGCCTTCGGCGGCGTCGACATCCTGGTCAACAACGCCGGCGTCTACGAGTTCGCGGCGCTGGAAGACGTGACCGAAGCCCACTACCGCCGCCAGTTCGACATCAACGTGCTAGGCACGCTGCTGTCGGCGCAGGAAGCGGCCAAGCGCTTCGGCCCCGAGGGCGGCAGCATCATCAACATCAGCTCGGCGGCGACCACGGTCGATATCCCGACCGCCTCGGTCTACACCGGCACCAAGGCCGCCGTGGACTCGATCACCCGCGTGCTGGCCAAGGAGCTGGGTCCGCGCAAGATCCGCGTCAACGCCATCTCGCCCGGCGCGGTCGAGACCGAAGGCACCCACACCATGGGCATCATCGGCAGCGAGCTGGAGACCCAGATGATCGCCCAGACCCCGCTGGGCCGCATGGGCCAGCCGTCGGACATCGCGCCGGTGGCGACCTTCCTGGCCTCGCCGGACAGCTACTGGATCACCGGCGAGATCATCGCGGTCGCCGGCGGCAACCGCTAAGCCATCCGGTAATGCTGCGCCAGGCGTTGCAGGGCGAGTTTCAGGACCGTCTTGCCCGCCCGGCGCGGCAGCTTCAGCGCGGCTTCCGCCTGCTCCAGGGCCGAGCCCATCAGGCACACCTTCTCCAGAATCTCGCGCAGGCCCGGACCGACCGCCGCCAGCGCCTTGGCGATCCGCTCGCGGGTCGCGTGGTCGCGTTCGGCCGGCGCCAGGCGCGGACGACCGCCCGAGACGCGGGGCGTCAGGTCCCAGCGCATGGTGGTGCGCCCCTGCGTTCCCAGGCTCTCGAATTCCTCGCGCAGGCGCTCGCCCGCGGCGGCCTCGATCGCCGACAGCCATGGCCGCCCTGCCCCGTCGCGACGCCGGGCCAGCCAGGCGATCGGCGACTCCCCCAGATTGCGGCGCACCTTGCCTTCGGCGGTTTCGACCACCGCTTCGATCACGCCGGGGCGTCCGGGCGGCGGCGCGACAGGGTCGAGCCGCGCGGTCATCGCCCAGCCGCCCTGCGGACGCACCTTCAGGGTCGCCTCCCGGGCCAGGACCTGGAAGGCGGCCTCGTCCAGCACCAGCATCACGCTGCGCCGCCGGCTGGCGCCCAGCCGCACGCCGTAGCCGACGCCCTGCGCCTCGATCACCGCGCCGGGACGGGCCAAGAGCCGCATAGCGCGCTCCGCCAGCCGGCGAGTCTCCAGCTCCGCCTCGAAGATCGCGTCGACGCTCATCACGGCATCCCCTGGGCGTGGGCCGGCGCCTGGCGCAGGCAGGCTTCCAGCTCGGCCAGACGGCGGTCGAAGGCGGCGTCCTCGCGCAGGTCCTCGATCTTGCGGCAGGCGTGGCCGCAGGTCGTGCGGTCGCGGCCGAACGCGAAGGCCACCCGCGCCAGCGGCCAGTGGAAGGTGATGTGAGTCAGGTAGATGGCCAGCTGCCGCGCGCGGACGGCGGCGTGCGAGGCCCGCTTGGGCGTCGAGATCTCGGCCGCCGGCACGCCGGTGGCCAGGGAAACGAGATGGGTGACGAAGCCGACCGTCAGGCGGTCGCGACGGGGATCGGGCGTGATCGCCCAGATGTCCTCAAGGGCTTGAACCAGCATGGCGTCCTCTCCTCTCGACCGCGAGCGCGGCCGATGGATACGACTATAGGTTTATTTTCCTGAGGAGAGGAAGATATTCCTATTATACTCAAGCTCCATGAACATAACTCATTGATCTTATTGGATAGCAGATCGCCAATTCCCGCTCAGAGACGAGCGTTCGCGCCCTGGACGCTCACCACCGGGATGCGTTCGAGAATCACACACATCTGGTCCAGCCAGGCCTTGTCGCTGGCGCCCGCCGCTCGCAGGGCGCGGCACATCGCGATCGACGCCTCGCGGCTCGCGTGGGGGCCAAGCGCCAGGATATCCGGCGGGCAAGCCTCGCGCACCGCCTGGACGATCTCCGGCGACGGCTCGGGGCCTTCGGCCAGCCAGCGCTCCGACTGGACAAAGCCCCCGCCGGCCAGCAGGCGCATCATGTGGTTTGGTCGCGCCTCCAGCCTGACCTGGCCCGAGGCGTTCACCGCCAGGAACGGAAACAGCGGGGCCAGGAACGGCAGCGCCGTATTGGCGTAGAGACGCACGTTCCAATAGGGCTCAGCGATGCGGACGAAGTCCTCGACGGTCTCGACCAGGGCCAGGCCCGACGCCGCCAACGGCAGGATCTCGACCTTAGGCTTGCTCGGATCGACGGAGTCGTTGGCGACATCGACATAGAGGTCGCCCAGCACCATCGCGTTCTGGAAATAGCGTTCGCGCAGGATGCCCCAGACCTGCCGCCCCTCCCCGCCGCCGAGCAAGAAGGCCCGCACCGCCTCCTCGCCCGTGGACCGGGGCGCCTGCTGCATCCGCAGGCGCAGCCGCGTCATCACATCCAGGGTGATCTCCAGGCAATAGCCATAGGGATAGGGCTTGCCGTAGCGCGGCGCGTCGGTCGCCAGCGCTGCGTCCGTTTCCGCCCGCAGCGCCAGCAGCAGAGCCTCGATCGCGGGGATCGCGGGCGTCAGGAAGCGGGCGGCCAGGTCCGCCTGGACGGGGCTCGGCTCAAGCGCGTCGGGCAGTGAAATCATGAGCCGTGCCTAGGCGACGTTCAGCGCCACGTCGTGGGGCAGGATGGCGCCCCGGTGCGAGACCACCAGCGCCGCCAGGGCATGGGCGCGCGCGACCGCTTCCGGAATGGACAGGCCCGCCAGGCGCGACGACAGGTAGGCGGCGTTGAAGCTGTCCCCCGCCCCGGTGGTGTCGACCGCCTTGACCCGCCCCGGCGCCGGCGTGGCCGTGCGGCCGTCTTGGCGATGGACATTGACGCAATGGCTCTCGTCGCGCGCCACTACCTCGGCGCCCGCCGCGGCCCACTCGCCGGCCAGGTCCTCGGCCTCGCGGTCATAGAGCGGGCGGCTGTCCTCGCTGCTCAGCGAGACGTAGCGGCACGACGGCACGACGCCGTCCAGCGCTTCGCGGGCGGCTTCCGCGCTGGGCCACAGGGCCGAGCGATAGTTGAAGTCCAGCGCCACGGCGACGCCGCGCGAATGGACATAGGCCAGCATGTCCTTCAGGCGCGCCCGGCCGATGTCGCCGACCACCGCCAGGGTCACGCCCGACAGGTAGACGAGGTCGCTGGCCTTGGCCGCCTCGATCAGCTGGTCGGCGGTGTGGGCCGAGAACAGGTCGCGGATCGGGGCCCGCTCGCGCCAGTAATGGAATTTACGCTCGCCGTGGTCATCGAGAACGATGGCGTAGAGGCCCGGCAGGCGGTTCTCGACCTGGCGGACCAGGCGGGTGTCCATGGCCTCGCGACGCATGGTCGACAGCACGCCCTCGCTGAAGGGATCCCCCTGTCCCAGCGCCGTGCAGTAGGCCACCTGGTCGCCCAGCCGGGCCATGTAGATCGCCGTATTGAACGTGTCGCCGGCATAGCCCATCCGGTACAGCGGCGCGCCGCCGTCATGAGCTTCCGGCGACAGCTCGACCATGCATTCGCCGAGGACGGTGATCTTGGCCATCTACGTTCTTCCCTCAAATCCTGTCATCCCGGCCAAGCGCGAAGTGCGCCGAGCCGGGACCGCCGGAAACGCGGAGCCTGTTGCGGTCCCGGCTCTTCGCTACGCTTCGGCCGGGATGACAAGCCCCTATTTCTTCTTGTTGTTCTGTTGACTGATCCAGGCGTCGACGCGGGTCTCCAGCACCGACAGCGGCAGCGAGCCGTGCAATAGCACCGCGTCGTGGAAGCCGCGTTCGTCGAAGCGGTCGCCCAGCTTCTTCTCGGCCTTCTGGCGCAATTCCAGCAGCTTCAGCTCGCCGATCTTGTAGGCCAGGGCCTGGCCAGGCCACGAGACATAGCGCTTGAGCTCGACCTCGATATTCACCGGCGACAGGGCGGTGTTGTCGGTGAAGCAGGCGCGGGCCTGGTCCAGGGTCCAGCCCTTCCAGTGCATGCCGGTGTCGGCCACCAGGCGGCAGGCGCGCCACATCTCGTAGGACAGCCGGCCGAACAGCTCATAGGGGTCGCGGTAGATCCCCATTTCCTCGCCCAGCCACTCCGAATAGAGGCCCCAGCCCTCGCCATAGGCGGTGAAGTAGAGGTTCCTGCGGAACTCCGGCACGCCAACCTGCTCCTGGGCCAGCGAGGTCTGGATGTGGTGACCCGGCGCGCCTTCGTGCAGCACCAGGGCCGGCAGCTCGTACAGCGGCCGCTGGTCCAGTTCCGAGGTGTTGATCATCAGCCCGCCGGCCCGGCCGACCTTGGGATCGCCGCCGAAATAGCGGCCGGTGGTATAGCCCTTCTCGATGCTGGCCGGCACCGGCCGCACGCCGTAGGTCAGGCGCGGCAGGACGCCGAAATGGGCCGGCAGCTGGTCGTCGGCGCGCTTGGCGATCTCGCTGGACTTCTCCAGCAGCTGCTGGCGGCTGGTCGCATAGAAGCGCGGATCCTTGCGCAGCATGGCGATGAAGGCCGTCAGGTCGCCCTGGAAGCCCGCGGCCTTCATGGCCTGCTCCATCCGGGCGCGGATACGGGCCACCTCGGCCTGGCCGATGTCGTGGATCTGGTCCGGCGTCAGGTCGGTGGTCGTGTGCCTACGCGCGAGGAAGGCGTAGTAGCGCTTGCCATCCGGCAGGTCCGAGGCCGCCAGGCTCCTGGCGGCGTGCGGGACATACTCGTCGGTCATGAATTTGACGAAGCTGGCGCGAGCGGGCGCGACCTTGTCAGTGACCGCCTTCTCGCCCTCAGCGATCAGGGCCGCGCGCTCGGGGATGCTGTCAGGCAACGCCCGCAGCGGCGCCAGCAGCGGGTCGTCGGACAGCGGCGTGGCGGCCGCCCGCTGGGCGCGCTCAAGCACCGCCTGAGCCGTCGGGACGGCCTGGACGAAGCCGCTGGCGACGCCGCGCCGGGCATTGTCGATATTGGTCGCGTACCAGCTGGGCATGCCGTTCAACAGCGCGATCCAGCGGCGCGCCTCGTCGGCGTCGCGCAGGGTCGTGCCGCTGGCCCGGTAAAGCATCATCACGTCGAAGCCGCCGTCACTGCTGAACGGCATGCGCGCTTCGTCGAAACCCGCCGCCTCGATGCGGTCGCGCAGGCTGAACAGCAGCAGGTCGCGGGTCAGGCGCTCATCATCGCCCAGCCCCTTGTCGCCCATGGCCTTCAGCTCGCCCTGGATCTGCTTGAGCCTGGCGGTGCGATCGGCGTCGGCGGCCGGCGAGACGTCGGGCAGCTTCCAGCGCGCATCGGCCGAGCCGCCGGAATCAGGGTCCTCGCCCGGATCGCCCAGGGCCTCGTAGCGGATGACCAGCTTGGTCAGGTTGACGGACGCGGGTCCGGCCCAGGCGGCCGAGACCGTCAGCGCGGCGAGGCAGACACCGGCCAGGCAGGATGCGATGCGAGTCATGCGGCGGAGCTTAGGCCAAGCCGACGCGCAGGAACACGCGAATCGCCGGTCCAGATGAGGCCGTCGTCTGCGTCTAGGTTGTCCGGAAAAATTCGAGAATGGAGCGGGCGAAGAGATTCGAACTCTCGACCCCAACCTTGGCAAGGTTGTGCTCTACCACTGAGCTACGCCCGCCCATTCGCGAGATATGTACTCATCCAGACTACCCGAAAAGCCGGGAGAATGGAGCGGGCGAAGAGATTCGAACTCTCGACATCAACCTTGGCAAGGTTGCGCTCTACCACTGAGCTACGCCCGCATCGGAGGGGCTCAGAAGAGCGCCCCGCGACGAGGAGGCGGCTTATGGCAGAGGCCTTCGCGCTTTGCAAGCGCCCTTTGGGGGGTTGCGGAGCAGGTTTTTTCGGAGGCTAGATTCCGCCGGGTCTTCTGGGGGCGGAGTTCTAAGCGTTGCGTCTGTTTGTGTTCGGTCTGGGCTATGTCGGCGCGGCGTTTTCACGCGTGTTGCGAGCACGTGGCTGGGAGATCGCCGCCACGGCGCGGGACGCCAATCAGGCCGATCGGCTGCGCGCCCAGGGAATCACGCCCGCCGATCCGGACGACCGGGACGCCATGGCCGCCGCGCTCACCGGCGTGAATGCGATCCTGATCACCGCCCCGCCCGGCCCCGACGGCTGCCCGGCGCTCGAGTCGCTGATTCCCGCCCTGGCGCAGGCAGGGTCATTTCCCGATTGGATCGGCTACCTCTCCACGACCGGAGTCTATGGCGACTTCGAAGGCCGCTGGGTGTTCGAGACGTCTCCCCTCAAGGCCCAGTCGGTCGAAGGCGCTCGCCGCGTGGGGGCCGAGCGTGATTGGCGCCAGGTCGGGCGCGGCATGGGCCTGACGGTCACGACCTTCCGCCTGCCCGGCATCTACGGCCCCGGCCGCAGCGCCCTGGATCGCCTGCGGGCCGGCGAAGGCCGCCGCATCGTCAAGCCGGGCCAAGTGTTCAGCCGCATCCACCTGGATGACATCGTCACGGGCCTGCTGGCCTCCCTGGCGCGTCCTCGCGCCGGCGGCATCTACAACCTGGTCGACGACGCCCCGGCTCCGCCGCAGGATGTCATGGAGCACGCCGCCCACCTGCTGGGCGTCCCCGTTCCGCCGGACCTGCCGTTCAACGAACTGGGCATGTCGCCCGCCACGCGGCGGTTCTACGCCGAGAACAAGCGTGTCTCGAACGCCCGAGCCAAGGCCGAGCTGGGCTGGCGACCGCTGTACCCGACCTATCGCGAAGGCCTGGCGGCGATCCAGAAGGCGGGCGGCTGAAGCGCACGCGCTCAAAAAGATCGCTTGCCGATGGACTCAACTTTTGATTTCCCCCTTCACTGGCTGAAGGGGTGGCCGTAGCGACCTCGACACAAGTCGTACCAGGGAGGTCGCCATGAGTTATGCCGGCCCGAAACGTTTCCATGCGAACGCCCGCCAGGACTATGCGGCGTTCACGGATGCCGCGATCCGCTACGTCGCCAATCTCGCGCCAGACGATCGTCGGGGCCTGGTCGAAAAACCGCTGGATTGGCGTCCCGGGCATCCCAGCTATTTCACCGCGATGCTCCAGCTGCTCAGCGCGCTGCAAGCGCTGAACCTGCCGCCGGGCGCCCGGATCGTGGAGGTCGGCTCCGGCGCCGGATGGGCGACCGAAATCCTGGCTTCCCTCTGGTACCGCGTCGAGTGCGTCGAACCCTCGCCGGAAATGATCCAGGCGGCCCGCAAGCGGGTGCGCGAATATCTTCGACTGCGTGGCAGCGAGCACTTCTACCGTCGCGTGACCTGGCAGGCCGCCACGATGGAGGAGGCTCAGCTGGAGCCGGACTCCGCTGACGCGGTGATCTATTTCGAGAGCTTCCACCACGTCGTCGACGAGCATGTGGCGCTGGAGAAGACCCTGAACGCCCTGCGCCCCGGCGGCCAGCTGGTCATCCTGGGCGACTCCAACTGGATCCCGGGCAATGTCGAGCAGGAAGCGGCCTTGGCGGCGGAAATGGCCGCCTACGGGACACTCGAAAGCCCCCTTACCGCCGACTACATGACCTGGCTGCTGGCGGAGAAGGGCTTCGTCGATATCAAGCGCTGCCACTTGGTGAATGGCCTGACGCCGACGGACCGCGAGGCGGAACCGGTGAGGACGTTCGCGCTGATGGACGCCCATTGGGTCAACCTGGCCATCGCGCGGAAGCCTCAGGACGGCGCCTCCTCAGCTCCAGAGGACGAGTATCCCTATGGCCGTCCGCTAGAAGACAAACCGCCGAGCTCCGCGGGCTATCGCCTGCGACAGGCCGTGAGCCGGCAGCTGCGGAATCTGGCCGACGTCATCTCGGGCCGCTGACCGCTACTCGTCGTCGATCGCCGGCGCCCTCGGCGTGATCCCCACCGCGTCCAGCCCCGCCGCGTTGCGCAGCCTTGCCGCACGGGCCAGGCGGCGGGAGACCAGGTCGCCCTCCTCCGGCTCGGCCAGACCCTTGGCCTCCACGACGGCCGCGACCAGGCGCTCCAGGTCCTGAGGACGGGACAGGCGATGGTCGCCGTCCTTGATCAGGTTGAAGACGACGTTCTCGGATTTCAGGGCGTTGGCCAGCTCCAGCGCGTGGGTCCACGGCACGTCCGGATCCGCGCCGCCCTGCAGCACGCGCACGGGGATGTCGATCGGCACGGGTCCCGGCAGGATCGACCACCGCGCCCCGTCCTCCAGCAGCTCACGCGTGATGGCATAGCCGCCGTCGTCATACTCCGAGGGCCGGATCCAGAAGCCGTCGTTCGCGATGGCCGCCTTGGCCTCGGCCGAGAGTTCCGGCTCCATCAGCTTCTCGGTGAAATCCGGCGCGGGGGCGATCAGCACCATGGCCTTGACCCGGTCGGGCCGCGCGATCGCCGCCAGGCACGACAGCCAGCCGCCCATGGACGAGCCGACCAGCACCAGCGGCCCCGTGGTCAGCTCGTCGATCACCGCCAGGGCGTCGGCGCGCCAGCGGCTGATGGTCCCGTCCTGGAACCGCCCCTCCGACTCGCCGTGGCCGAAATAGTCGAAGCGGATGTAGCTGCCGCCGGTGGCCTTGGCCTGCTCGGCCAGCACCTCGGCCTTGGTCCCGGTCATGTCCGAATGGAAACCACCCAGCCACACGACCGTTGGTCCTTCGCCCTCCACGCGGCGAAAGGCGAGTTTCGAGCCGTCTTCACGCGCAAGGGCGCCCCGGGATTCGGTCATGGCGTCGCCTCGATCCTTTCGCTAACTAAAACCGCGTCGTTTTCGCCGAGAGTCGTGTGTCCGACCTACCCCCCGACTTCACCCTGCTGCAAGTGACGCCCGAGCTGGAAACCGGCGGGGCGGAGCAGACGACGATTGATGTCGCCCATGCGGTGGTGGCGCAAGGCGGCAAGGCCCTGGTCGCGACCAAGGGCGGGCGCATGGCCGCGCGCCTGGAGGCCGACGGCGGTCGCCTGGCCCAGATGCCGGCCCAGTCCAAAAACCCGCTGATCATGCTGGGCAACGCCGCCCGCCTGATCGACCTGATCAAGCGCGAGAAGGTCAGCCTGGTCCACGCCCGCTCGCGCGCACCGGCCTTCAGCGCCCTGTGGGCCGCGCATGCGACCAAGGTGCCGTTCGTGGCCACCTACCATGGGGTCTACAACGCCAAGTCCGACCTCAAGCGCTGGTACAACGCGGTCATGACCAAGGGCGATCTGGTCATCGCCAACTCCGAATACACCCGCCAGCACGTGATCAAGGAACACGGCATCGCCCCCGAGAAGGTGGTGGCCATCCCGCGCGGCGTCGACCTTTCGCGCTTCGAGCCGGGCGTCGTGCCGGCCACGCGGATCGACGCCCTGCGCAAGGCCTGGGGGATCGCCCCCGACGAGCGCCGCCTGAAGGTGCTGCTGGCCGGCCGCCTGACCCGCTGGAAGGGCCAGGGCCTGATGGTCGAGGCCATGAAGATCCTCAAGGAGCGCGGCGAGAACCGTATCCTGCTGCTGCTGGCCGGCGACGACCAGGGCCGCAAGGGCTACCGCGCCGAGCTGGAAGCCGCCATCGCCGCCGCTGGCCTGGAGGACGCGGTCAAGCTGGTCGGCCACTGCGACGACATGCCGGCCGCCTATCTGCTGGCTGACCTGGCCATCGCCCCCTCGCTGGAGCCGGAAGCCTTCGGCCGCACCGCCGTCGAGCCTCAGGTGATGGGCCGCCCGGTGCTGGCCTCGGACCACGGCGCCACGCGCGAGACGGTTTCGCCCGCCGAGACCGGCTGGCTGGTGCCGCCGGGCGACGCCCAGGCCTGGGCCGAGGCCCTGCTGCACGCCTGCGAGATCGGAGCCGCCGGTCGCCAGACCATGGGCCTGGCCGCTAGAACACGTGCGCGGCGGTTGTATTCGGTGGACGCTATGTGCGAAGCGACCCTCAACGTCTATGCACGCGTATTGGGTTTGGAGCGTTCGGCTTGAGCAAGGAGATCAAGAAGGTCCTGGTGATCAAGCTGGGCGCCCTGGGCGACTTCGTCCTGGCGCTCGCCGCGATGAAGAAGATCCGCGAGGCCCACCCCAAGGCTAAGATCACCCTGCTGACCACGCCGCCGTTCGAGGGCCTGGCCAAGCTCAGCCCTTACTTCAACCACGTCGAGACCGACGGACGCCCTAGCGACATCGGCGAGACGCTGGCCATGATCGGCCGTATCCGCAAGGCGCGCTACGACCGGATCTACGACCTGCAGACCAACAATCGCACCAACTGGTACTTCCAGCTGCTGCGCCCCTTCCCGCCGCAATGGAACGGCATCGCCGTCGGCGCCCAGCTGCCGCAGAAGGGCAAGGCCCGGCTGCGCATGCACACGCTGGAGCGGCAGGCCGACCAGCTGCGCGCGGCCGGCATCTGGCCCGACGCCCCGACCGAGCCGGGCAGCGCCCCGCCGCCGGACCTGTCGTGGATCCTGCGCAAGCACAAGGAGCCGCGCCCCGTCGCCGGGGCCGCCACGCCCAAGCCCTACGTCCTGTTCGTGCCCGGCGGCTCGGCCCACCGGCCCGAGAAGCGCTGGCCGGTCGAGTACTATGCCCAGCTGGGCTCGCTCTTGAAGGCGCGCGGCCTGGACATCGTGATCATCGGCGGTCCGCAGGAAAGCGCCATGGCCCGCCACATCCAGAAGGCCGTCGGCGGCGCCCGCGACCTGACCGGCCGCACCGACTTCGCCCAGCTGGCCGTGCTGGGCGCCAAGGCCGCCCTGGCCGTCGGCAACGACACCGGCCCGACGCACTTGTTGGCCGCCGCCGGCGCGCCGACCATCGTGCTGTTCTCGGACGCCTCGGACCCCGACCTGTGCGGCCCGCGCGGCCACGTGGCGGTAATCCGCTCGCCCGACCTCCAGGCCCTGCCGGTCAGCACGGTGGCCAGCGCGGCGATGGCGCTGCTGCCGCACTAAATCACAGCGTCGCCGGCCAACCCAAACCTGTCATCCCGGGCGAAGCGCAGCGAAGACCCGGGACCGCCGGAAGCACTATCGCCGGAACGGCGTTCTCACTATGTTCCAGGGATGCGAGAGCATTCTTACGCCGTCTACCTGATGACGAACACTCGGCGCGGCGTTCTATACGTTGGCGTCACGGCGAACCTGCAATATCGCGCCCAGCAACATCGCGAACATCTGCTTCCGGGTTTCACTGATCGCCACGGCTGCACGTGCCTAGTCTGGTTCGAAATGCACACCGATGTGGAAAGCGCGATCCATCGCGAGAAACTGATCAAGCGCTGGCGGCGAGACTGGAAATTCGCGTTGGTCGAGGCGCGCAATCCCGAGTGGGGCGACCTCTATCCGGCGCTCATAGGCGAGGCCGAATATCCTTGGCACGAACCACCCGCCGTTCCGGGGTTTGGCGGTCCCGGCTCTACGCTGCGCTTCGGCCGGGATGACAGGGAAGGATAAGCTCCGGCGGGGTCTAGTACCCCGCGTACCGGCCCGGCTTGTGATTAGCGATGATCACCGCGCTGAGCGCCACGGCGCTGGCGATGGATAGCAAGAGCTTGTCGAAGTTGATCGTGAAGAAGGCTGCGGCGATGACCAGGCAGTCGGCCGTCATCTGCACCTTGCCGGCGCTGATGCCGCGCCGCTCCTGAAGCCACAGGGCCAGCACCCCCGTACCGCCCACGCTGGAGCGGTGCCGCGCCAGGGCCAGGATGCCCATGCCGATGATCGTGCCGCCGAACACGGCCGAGAAGATCGGGTCCACCCGTTCGACCTTCAGCCAGTACGGCATGCCGAAGGCCAGGCCCGCCAGCAGCAGGTTGGTCGCCAGGGTCTTGAAGGTGAACGCCCAGCCCAGGGTCCGCTGGGCCAGCACATAAAACGGCAGGTTCAGCAGGAAGAACACCGTGCCCACCTGCCAATTGGTCAGATACGAGATGATCAGCGCCACCCCGGCCACCCCGCCGGTGACGAGGCCGGCGGCCTTCAGCAGGGTGAGTCCGACGGCGATGAAACTGGAGCCGATCAGGAGGGCGTGGACGTCCTCCAGGGCAGTGTGGCGATGCTGGGTCATGCAGGTCGGAAACAGGCGTCTCAAATCAGGGAAAACTCGTCCCCGTCCCGCCGTTTCCGCCCTATTGGCCGCTAGACCAGAAAAAACTGGACCTGCGCGGCCTCTCTTTGTCCGCCGTCGCTTGATACGCGGCAGCGGGCGCGTCATATATCACTTTCTCGCGGCGCGCCCAGCGCGGCGCGTACACGTTCAACTATACCCTCATTAACTGCCTCGGAGCCGTCCCTATTCGCCGTCCTATGCAAACGCCGCCCGTTAAAGACGGACCGCGTATCAACGAAGACATCCGCGTCCCGCGCGTCCTGCTGATCGACCAACACGGCGAAAAGCAAGGCGAGATGCCGACCGCGTCCGCCATGGAAGCGGCCGAGGAAGCTGGCCTGGACCTGGTGGAAATCGTTCCGAACGCCAATCCGCCGGTCTGCAAGATCCTGGACTACGGCAAGTTCAAGTTCCAGGAGCAGAAGAAGAAGAACGAGGCGCGCAAGCGGCAGAAGGTCGTCGAGCTCAAGGAAATCAAGCTCCGTCCGAACATCGACATCCACGACTATGAAGTGAAGGCGAAAGCCATGACTCGCTTCTTCGAGGAAGGCGACAAGGTCAAGGTGACCCTGCGCTTCCGCGGTCGTGAAATGGCGCACCCGGAGCTGGGCATGAAGCTGCTGCTCAAGGTCAAGGCCGACTTCGACGAGGTCGCCAAGGTCGAATACGAGCCGCGCATGGAAGGCCGGCAGATGATCATGATCCTGGCTCCGCGCTAAGATCGATCATTGGGTAGACACCGAAACGCCCCGGCCCCGCGCCGGGGCGTTTTGTTTTGCGCCCTGCCCCCCTTCCCATTCGGGAGTCTCGACAGGCTCGCACCCTCTGGTAGAGTTTGGCCAGGTTGGGGGAATTGCGACGTGTTGAAGACCATTCTGGCCGCCGGCGCGGCCTGCTGCGCCCTGCTATCCGCGTCGGCCCATGCCGCCGACGCGCCCGCGGCCAAGCCGAACCTGGCCATCTACGGCCAGCTGCCGAACATCGAAGAGGTCGAGATCTCGCCCGACGGCTCCAAGCTGGCGCTGATCGTGACGACCGGCGAGCAGCGCTTCCTGATGATCCGTCAGGTCGGCGGCGGTGTGCTGGGCGGCATCAATGCGGGCCCGACCAAGCTGCGCGGCGTCACATGGGCCGGGGATGACCACCTGTTGCTGATCACGTCCCAGACCTCCGACGTCATCGGCCTGTCGGGTCCGGCGCGCGAGTACTACATGGCCTCGACCTTCAACTGGAAGACCAAGAAACAGACGCTCCTGCTGCGCAACCAGGAGTCAGCCATGAACGTCATCATCGGCGCGCCGATGGTGCGCACGATCAACAACGAGCCGGTCGTCTTCCTGGAAGGCATCCACTTCCTCTCCAACCAGGGCGTGGACATGCTGTACCGCGTTAACCTGCGCAGCAACACGACCCGGATGATGGACTACGGGGTCCGCCTCGATACCGACGGCTGGCTGGTCGACGTCAAGGGCGATCCGGTCGCCACCACCCTCTACGACACCAAGCGAGGCCAGTGGTCGCTGCGGATGAAGCTGCAAGGCGGCTGGAAGACGGTCGATGAAGCCGACGCGCCGATGGGCTCGTACGGGATGGCGGGCTTCGGCCGTGACGGCAAGTCGGTGCTGGTCTGGCGCACCGACGATAAGAACAAGTCGTTCCTGCGTGAATATACCGGCGACAAGCACACAGACCTGCCCAACGACCTGGATCTCAGCGGCCTGATCCATGACCCGGCCACCCTGGCCCTGCTGGGCGGCGTGACGCTGAAGGGCGACGACCTGACCTACACCTTCTTCGACGAGGCCAGTCAGAAGGCGTGGAACGCGGTGGTCAAGGCGTTCAAGGGCGACCGGGTGCACCTGGCCTCGTGGTCCAACGACCGCAAGCGGGTGGTCGTGCTGGTCGATTCTGCAGAGAGCGGTCAGGCCTACGCCCTGGTCGATCTGACCAGCAAGCAGGCCTCATGGCTGGGCGACGTCTATCAGGGCGTCACCCCGGACGCGATCTCGCCAGTCCGCTCGATCAAGTACAAGGCGGCCGACGGGCTGGAGATCACCGGCTACCTGACCCTGCCCAAGGGCCGCGATCCCAAGAACCTGCCGCTGATCGTCCTGCCGCATGGCGGTCCCGAGGGCCGCGATGAACCCGGCTTCGACTGGTGGAGCCAGGCGATGGCCTCGCGCGGCTATGCGGTGCTGCAGCCCAACTTCCGAGGCTCTGAAGGCTTTGGCTGGGACTTCGTCAAGGCGGGGTTCGGCGAGTGGGGCAAGAAGATGCAGACCGACTTGTCGGACGGCGTCCGCGACCTGGCCAAGCAAGGCATCATCGATCCCAAGCGCGTCTGCATCGTCGGCGCCAGCTATGGCGGCTACGCGGCCCTGGCCGGCGCGACCCTGGATCGCGGCGTCTATCGCTGCGCCGTCTCGGTGGCCGGTCCGTCCGACCTGAAGAAGATGCTGCTGTCCGTGCGCGAAGCCAATAACGGCGAGACCGGCTCGTCCCAGCGCTACTGGCTGCGGTTCATGGGCGCGGACGGCATCAAGGACCCGGACCTGGCCACCGTCTCACCAGCCAAGCTGGCCGACAGGGTCGAGGCGCCGATCCTGCTGATCCATGGCAAGGACGACACCGTCGTCCGCTACGACCAGAGCCAGGCCATGGCCGACGCCCTAAGAAAGGCTGGCAAGCCCGTCAACTTCATCACCCTGGACGGCGAGGACCACTGGCTGTCGCGCGGCTCCACCCGCCTGAAGATGCTGAGCGAAACCGTCGCGTTCGTCGAAAAGCACAACCCGCCGGACTGACAAGCCCAAGGTTCAGGCGTAAACCGCGCGTCCTGATGTCAGAACAGTCTCACAGCGCCCGCGCCCTGGTCGTCCTGCTCCTGGTGGTCTTCATCAACCTGGTGGGCTTTGGCGTGGTCATTCCGCTGCTGCCCTTCTACGCCAAGTCGATGAACGCCGCCCCGTGGCAGGTGACGACCATGTTCGCCGCCTACAGCCTGGGCCAGTTCTTCGGCGAGCCATTCTGGGGGCGGCTGTCCGACCGCATCGGCCGACGGCCGGTGCTGATCGTCACCATCATCGCCAACACCCTGGCCTACATCGCCCTGGCCTTCGCCCCAAACATCTGGATCGCCATGGCCGTGCGCCTGGTCGGGGGCTTTGGCAGCGGCAACATCTCGACGATCCAGGGCTACATGGCCGACGTCACGCCGCCCGAGAAGCGCGCCGGCCGCATGGGCCTGCTGGGCGCGGCGTTCGGGGCCGGCTTCGTGATCGGCCCGGCCCTGGTGATGGTCATCCATCCCGGCGCGGGCCACCTGGGCTACCAGTTGCCGCTGTTCCTGGCCGCCGCCATGGCCGGGACCGCCGCCCTGGGCGTGGTGCTGTTCGTGGCCGAGAGCCGCGCGCCGTCCGCGCCCGGCGCCGTCCAGCCCAACCGCCGCGAGGCCCTGGCCGCCGCGGCCGCTCACCCTATCCTGTCGCGCGTGCTGCTGGTCACCCTGATCTCGACCGGGGCCTTCGCGGGGATGGAGGCGGTGTTTGGCCTCTATGCCGACGTGCGGTTCCACTGGGGTCCCAGCCAGGTGGCCGCGTGTTTCGCCATCATCGGCGTCATCGCCTCACTGGGCCAGGGCCTGCTGACCGGCCGCCTGGCGCGCCGTTTCGGCGAGGGACGGGTGCTGACCACCGGCCTGTCGATCATCGCGCTGACGCTGCTGACCACGCCCTTCATCGCGATTCCCACCCTGGCCGTGGTGCTGGTGGGGTGCACCGCTTTTGGCCAGTCGCTGGTCTTCCCGTGCGTGGCCGCCCTGATCTCCCGCGCCAGCCCGCCGGACCGCCAGGGCCAGATGCTGGGCCTGAACATGGCCGCCGGCTCGCTGGCCCGCATCGGCGGCCCGCTGCTGGCCGGCCCGCTGTTTGGCCTGCACATCGGCGGCCCCTACTGGTTCGGCGCGGCGCTGATGGTTCCGGCCATCGGCTTCGCCCTGGTGATCGTCCAGCGCACCAAGGCCGCGGCGTAAGTGCTTGCCAGGACCGAGTCTTTCCTGTAGCAACGCCGCCTTTCCGGAACCGCCTGGCCACTAGGCATGCCATGGCGGTTCGTCTTGCTATCCCAGAGGACGGGGCGAAAGCTCCGACGCGAAATGCCGAAGTTGAAGACCAAGTCGGGCGCTAAAAAGCGCTTCAAACTGACCGCTACGGGCAAGCTGAAGGCCGGCGTCGCTGGCAAGCGCCACCGCCTTATCGGCCACAACGGTAAGTACATCCGCCAAAACCGCGGCACCAAGGTGATGAGCGAGGCTGACGCCAAGATCATCCGTACGTACCTGCCCTACGGCCTGTAAGAGGAGCGCTGACACATGGCTCGCGTTAAACGTGGTGTGGTCGCTCACGCCAAGCACAAGAAGGTTCTCGAGCAAGCCAAGGGCTTCTACGGGCGCCGCAAGAACACCATCCGCACGGCGAAGGCCGCGGTCGACAAGGCCGGCCAGTACGCCTACCGCGACCGCAAGGTGCGCAAGCGCGCCTTCCGTTCGCTGTGGATCCAACGCATCAACGCTGGTGCGCGCATCGAAGGCTTCACCTATTCGCAGTTTATCCACGGCCTGGACGTGGCGGGTGTGGTGATCGACCGTAAGGTCCTCGCCGACATCGCGGGCAACGACCCGGCTGCGTTCAAGGCTATCGCTGACAAGGTCCGCGCTGCCCTGGCCTAAGGATATCTGAGCTCATTCGAGTTCGACCGATCCTGAAAAGCCCTTCGGCGCGAGCCGGAGGGCTTTTTGCTGTGTCCTTTTCTCCGCTCATCCCCGCGAAAGCGGGGACCCAAGCTGAGCAAGCCGAAAAGACGCGGATCAGAAGGCCAGCTCGGCTTGGTTTCCCGCTTTCGCGGGAATGAGCGGAATTGGGGATGCATCCCCGGTTTCAACCATCGTGAAAACCGCCTAGACGGATGCCCGTCATGACCGATCTCAACACTCTCGAATCCGACGTCCTGGCCCAGGTGGCCCGCGCTGCGGACCTCCAAGCGCTCGACGCCGTCCGCGTGGCCGCTGTGGGCAAAACCGGCTCGATCTCGGGCCTGCTCAAGACCCTGGGCGCGATGAGCCCCGAGGAGCGCAAAACCCAGGGCGCGGCGATCAACGCCCTGCGTGACAAGGTCGCCGACGCGATCGCGGCCAAGAAGGCCTGGCTGGAGGCCGCCGAGCTGGACGCGCGCCTGGCCAGCGAGACGCTGGACCTGTCCCTGCCCGCCCCGCACCGCCGCAAGGGCAGCGTCCACCCGACCATGCAGACCATGGACGAGATGATCGCCATCTTCGCCGAGATGGGCTTCGCCGTGGCCGAAGGTCCGGACATCGAGGACGACTTCCACAACTTCACGGCCCTGAACTTCCCCGAGAAGCACCCGGCCCGCGAGATGCACGACACCTTCTTCTTCAACACGAAGGAGAATGGCGAACGCATGCTGCTGCGCACCCACACCAGCCCAGTGCAGGTGCGGACGATGGTGTCGCAGAAGCCGCCGATCCGCATCATCGCGCCGGGCCGCACCTATCGCGTGGACAACGACGCCACCCACACCCCGGTCTTCCACCAGGTCGAGGGCCTGGTGATCGACAAGGGCATCCACATGGGCCACCTGAAGTGGACCCTGGAGACGTTCCTGGCCCGGTTCTTCGAGACCGACGCGGTCACGACCCAGTTCCGCCCGCACCACTTCCCGTTCACCGAGCCGTCGGCCGAGATGGACGTGCAGTGCGACCGCTCGGGCGGCGAGATCAAGATCGGCCAGGGCACCTCGTGGCTCGAGATCCTGGGCTGCGGGATGGTTCACCCGAACGTCCTGCGCGCCTGCGGCATCGATCCGGACGAGTACCAGGGCTTCGCCTTCGGCATGGGCGTCGATCGCCTGGGCATGCTGAAATACGGCATGCCGGACCTGCGCGACATGTGGTCGTCGGACGTCCGCTGGCTGTCGCACTACGGCTTCAGCGCCTTCGCCGCGCCGAACGCCGCCTCGGGCCTGAGCTGAGACCAGAACGATGAAATTCACCCTCTCCTGGCTCAAGGATCACCTTGAGACCACCGCCACCGTCCCCGAGATCGTCGCGGCCATGACCATGGCCGGGCTCGAGGTCGAGCACGTCACTGATCCGGCGACCAAGCTGGCCCCCTTCACGGTCTGCAAGATCGTCGAGGCCGCCCGCCACCCGAACGCCGACCGCCTGCAGGTCTGCCAGGTCGACACCGTCGACGGTCGCAAGGAGATCGTCTGCGGCGCGCCGAACGCCCGTCCGGGCCTGACCACGATCTACGCCCCGATCGGCGCCTATGTGCCCGGCCTGGACGTGACCCTGGTCGAGAAGCCCGTGCGCGGCGTCGTCTCGAACGGCATGCTCTGCTCGGCCGCCGAGCTGGAGTACGCCACCGAGAGCGACGGCATCATGGAGCTGCCCGACGCCCTGCCGGTCGGGACCAGCGCCGTCGACGCCCTGGGCCTGGAAGCCGTCATCGACTTCGAAGTGACCCCCAACCGCCCCGACTGGCTGGGCGTCGTGGGCATCGCCCGCGACCTGGCCGCCGCCGGCGTGGGCAAGCTGAAGGACGTCTCGATCGCGCCGATCGCCGGCACGTTCCAGAGCCCGATCACCGTGACGGTCGACGGCGAGGCCTGCCCGGCCTTCGCCGGCCGCTACATCCGCGGCGTCAAGAACGGTCCCTCGCCCAAGTGGCTGGCCGACCGCCTGACCGCCATCGGCCTGCGCCCGATCAACGCCCTGGTCGACGTCACCAACCTGATCTCGTACGACCGCGCCCGCCCGCTGCACGTCTATGACGCGGCCAAGCTGTCGGGGACGGTGATCTCGACGCGCCTGGGCCGTCACGGCGTCAACGGCGACGAGCACCTGATCGCGTTGGACGGCAAGACCTACGAGCTGACCCCGGAGATGTCGGTGATCGCCGACGCCTCGGGTGAGCGCCCGATCGGCCTGGGCGGCGTGATGGGCGGCGAGAGCACCGGCTGCTCGGACGAGACGGTCGACGTCTTCGTCGAGAGCGCCTGGTTCGACCCGATCCGCACGGCCCAGACCGGCCGCGCCACCGGCATCGCCAGCGACGCCCAGTACCGCTTCGCCCGCACGGTCGACACCGGCTCGCTGGTCGACGGCATCGAGCTGGCGACCAAGCTGATCCTGGAGCTGTGCGGCGGCGAGCCGTCGGAGGTGCTGTTCGTCGGCGAGGTGCTGCCCGCGCCGAAACCGATCCTGTTCGACCCGGCCTATGTCGGCCAGCTGTCGGGCCTGGAGATCGAGCCGCAGAAGTCGCTGAAGATCCTGACGGACCTCGGCTTCAAGCTGGACGCCCCCAAGGACGTCTCGCCCACCGAGTTCGCCACCCATGCCGAGAGCGCGGTCTGCGTGACCCCGCCGACCTTCCGCCGCGACGTGGAAGGCAAGGCTGACCTGGTGGAAGAAGTCGCCCGCATCGCCGGCTACGGCGCCCTGCCCTCGACGCCGCTGCCGGAAGTGGCGCGTGCGGTGGGCGGCATCCTAACGGCCAAGCAGGCGCGCGCCCGCACGGCCCGTCGCGCCCTGGCGGCAGCCGGCTACGCCGAAGCGGTGACCTTCAGCTTCACGCACCACGAGACGGCCGCGCTGTTCGGCGGCGGCCAGCCCGAGCTGCTGCTGGCCAATCCGATCGCCTCGGAGCTGGACTGCATGCGCCCGTCGCTGCTGCCCAACCTGATCGACGCGGCCGGCCGCAATGCGCGCCAGGGCTTCCCTGACGCCGCCCTGTTCGAGATCGGCCCGACCTTCCACGGCGAGCGTCCCAGCGACCAGCGCACCGTCGTCGCGGCCATCCTGGCCCCGAAGGCCCCGCGCGGCTGGGACAAGGCGGCGCAAGGCGACGTCTTCACCGTGAAGGCCGACCTGCTGGCCCTGCTGGAAGAGCTGGGCGCGCCGGTGGCCTCGCTGCAGACCGCCCGCTCGGCCTCGTCCTGGTGGCATCCTGGGCGCTCGGCGCGCCTGCAGCTGGGCCCCAAGGCGGTGATGGCCGAGTTCGGCGAGATCCACCCAGCGGTCCTCAAGGCCATGGACGTGGCCGGCCCGGTCTACGGTTTCGAGATCACCCTGGAGGCGATCCCCGAGCCGAAGAAGAAGGCCATCAAGACCCGCCCGGCGTTCTCGCCCTCGGCCCTGATGCCGCTGACCCGCGATTTCGCGTTCCTGGTCGAGAAGGCCAAACCGGCGGGCGACCTGGTGAAGGCCGCCGCCGGCGCCGACAAGGTGCTGATCACCGCCGCCCGCGTGTTCGACGTCTATGAAGGCCCCGGCGTACCGGTAGGCTTCAAGTCGGTCGCGATCGAGGTGGTGGTGCAGCCGCGTGAGGCTACTCTCACCGACGCGGACATTGAGGCGCTGTCGGCGAAGGTGGTTGCGGCGGCCGAGAAGGCTGGCGGTAAGCTGCGGTCGTAAACCTTCACTTGCCCCCTCCGGGCCTGCGGCCCTCCTCCCCCGAAGGGGGAAGAAGGACGCTCGTGAACCTTCCGCTCCCTCCGGGGGCGGACGACCGCGAAGCGGTCAGGTGGGGGCAAGTGCTGAGTTTCAAGGCGCCGCTTGGGCAAAACCCGCCCCCGCCGCGACCGAACGCCTCTCGCACAGGCAAGACCTTGCGCAATCCCAAACGTCACGCTACCTGTATTAGGCGCTAACTGGATTCATCGCTTCCACATGCAATCGACCTTCGCCTTCGCCGCCTTTGTGACCACCGGCCTCGCCGCCGTGGCTGCGATGTCGTGCGCCGTGGCGATGTGGAATATGATTAACACCCAGATTAAAACCGTTCCCATTCGGACGGGGCAAAATCGGCGCAAGCAGCGGTAGGAACCTACCAAAACCAAAGCCGAAGGATCGCAAGATCTCCAAAAAGCCCCGCTCCCACGAGCGGGGCTTTTTTGTTGCGCGGTTCGTCGGTCTCCAAGCCTCTCATGCAAGGGACCACTCCGATGAGCTACCTGCCCTCCCCTCCAGCCTTCCATAGCGACCAGGAAGGCGTCACCGTCCACCAGCTGCTGCTGGCCGCCCAGGACGCCCCCAGCGCGCTGGAAGCCGTCCGCCAGGGCCTCGCCGACAGCGGCGCCGAACTGTGCGGCCTGACCATGCGCCCGGTGGGCCACATCGTCGAAGCCTCGCTGAAGGTCCGCCACCTGGGCGACCAGGCCGCCCGCCTGCTGGCCCGTGACCTGGCCGCCTGGCCCGGCGTCAATTCGGCCTCGGTCGAACACCAGTGGCTGCGCCCGTGAGCGACCTCGCAGACGTAGCCAAACCGGAAGAGGAAAAACGCCGCCTCTTCCTGGTCACCGCCGAAGACACGCCCGACGCCCTGATGCGCGTCCTGGGCGTGGCTTCCGTGCAGCAGGCTCGCCTGCGCGCCCTGTCTGCCGCTCCCGAGGGTCAGCACATGACCATTAGGCTCGAGATCGACGACCAGGGCGACGACCGGGCGCAGGTGCTGGCTTCACGCCTGGCTGCCTGTCCCAGCGTACGTGGCGTGGGTTTCGGCTGGCGCCAATAAGCTTCTAGCGGCTGTAACCTTCGCCTGCTTCCGTGCGTATCTGAGTTCGAGTCCGCTTTCTGGAGAGACCTCGATGCGCCGCCTGCTTGCCCTCCTCGCCACGCTGTTCGCCCTCACCGGCGTCAGCGCCTCGGCCGCCGCCACGCTGAAGACCGAGACCGCCGTGTTCGCCGGCGGCTGCTTCTGGTGCATGGAGCACGACATGCAAGGCGTGCCGGGCGTCATCAAGGTCGAGAGCGGCTACACCGGCGGCCACCTGAAGAACCCGACCTATCGCGACGTCACCAGCGAGACATCGGGCCACTACGAGTCCGTGCGCGTCACCTACGACCCAGCCAAGCTGGACTATGGCTTCCTGCTGTATCGCTACTGGAAGCTGGTCGATCCGACCGACGACGGCGGCCAGTTCTGCGACCGTGGTCCGTCCTATCGCCCGGCCGTCTTCGTCACCCCCGCCCAGCGCCCGATCGCGGAGAAGTCCCGCGCCGAGGCCGCCAAGCGCCTGAAGACCGGCACGATGAAGGCTCAGATCCTGCCGCTGCAGATCTTCTACCCGGCCGAGGCCTATCACCGCGACTACGCCAAGCGGAACAAGCTGAACTACTTCGCCTATCGCACCGGCTGCGGGCGCGACGCGCGGCTGAAGGACGTCTGGGGCGGCTGACGCCTCAGAACGGCAGCCAGCGCCGCTGGCGGCTATAGCCCAGGTAGCCGACGTTCGCGCCCAGGCGCAGGCCGACGCCGGCGCGGATCGGGGCCAGGGTGATCTCGTCGGCCTTCTGATAGTTCACGCCCAGGCCGCCGATCAGGTAGGCGCTGCCCTCCACGCCGGGGAAGCGGCGGAAGATGGCGTCCGGGTACTGCAGGTTATAGCAGAGGGTGAAGACGCGACTGGCGTTGCCGCCCCAATCCCAGCCGATGGTCGGGCCCTGCCAGAAGACCTCCATCGTCGGCCGGCCCTTCATGTACAGCAGGCCACGGCCGTAACGCAGGCCGGCCACGAAGGCGCCCGAGCCTTCTTCGCCGGCGATGTAGGCGGTGGGCTGCCCCTTGTCCTTGAAGATCTTCTCGATCGCCGCGCCGGCGCTCTCGGCCGTCACGCCCAGGAAGTCGGACGTGGCGCGGATCATCTCGTCGGCCGAATAGGTCTGGGCGCGGCCAGTGTCATAGACCGGCTGCGAACCGTTCGAGGCCGGCGCGGGAGAAGGCGGCGGCGAAGCATAGGAATCCTGCGCCACCGGCTGCGGCGACGACGACGCGTAAGGATCCGCCGAGGCGGGACGCGCAGGTCCGATCGGCTGCGGCGGCGGCAGTTGTTCGCTGTAGTTGCTCTGACGGGCCGAAGCCTGCGTGGCGGCGGCGCTCAGGCCGGCGGCGGCGCCCGAGAGGATCAGCTTGCGACGGTCCATGGGAGCCCTCCGGATCAATTTCATTGCAACACTGTTGCAAGCCATTGAGACCGGTTTGCGGCTCCAAACTTAACGACCGGTTAAGCATGCGCGACGCGTCGCCGCACGTGACGCGCGCTCAGGCCCTCGCGAAGCGGCCCAAATGTGGTATGCGCACGCCCATGACTTCGACGCCTCTCGACAAGATCCGCAACTTCTCGATCGTTGCACACATTGACCACGGCAAGTCCACGCTGTCGGACCGTCTGATCCAGACGACCGGCGGCCTCACCGCGCGCGAGATGAGCGCGCAGGTGCTCGACAACATGGACATCGAGAAGGAACGCGGCATCACCATCAAGGCGCAGACCGTGCGCCTGCAGTACAAGGCCGCCGACGGCGAGACCTATATCCTGAACCTGATGGACACCCCCGGGCACGTCGACTTCGCCTACGAGGTCAGCCGCTCGCTGGCCGCCTGCGAAGGCTCGATCCTGGTCGTCGACGCCTCGCAGGGCGTGGAAGCCCAGACCCTGGCCAATGTCTACCAGGCCATCGACAACAATCACGAGATCGTCCCGGTCCTGAACAAGGTCGATCTGCCAGCCGCCGACGTCGATCGGGTCAAGGCGCAGATCGAGGAAGTCATCGGCCTGGACGCCTCGGACGCCGTCGAGTGCTCGGCCAAGACCGGCATCGGCATCCCCGACGTGCTGGAAGCCATCGTCACCCGCCTGCCCGCCCCCAAGGGCGACCGCAACGCGCCGCTGAAGGCGCTGCTGGTCGACGCCTGGTACGACCCCTACCTGGGCGTCGTGGTGCTGGTGCGCATCTTCGACGGCGTTCTGAAGGCGGGCCAGCAGGTCCGCATGATGCAGACCGGCGCCACCCACAAGCTGGACAAGGTCGGCGTGTTCACGCCCAAGGCTACCGACGTGGCCGAGCTGGGTCCCGGCGAGGTCGGCTTCTTCACCGCCTCGATCAAGGAAGTGGCCGACGCCGCCGTCGGCGACACCATCACCGACGAACGCAAGCCCACGGCCGAAGCCCTCAAGGGCTTCAAGGAAGTCGTGCCGGTGGTGTTCTGCGGCCTGTTCCCGGTCGACGCCGCCGACTTCGAGGACCTGCGCGCCGCCGTCGGCAAGCTGCGCCTGAACGACGCCAGCTTCACCTACGAGATGGAAAGCAGCGCCGCGCTGGGCTTTGGCTTCCGCTGCGGCTTCCTGGGCCTCCTCCACCTGGAGATCATCCAGGAGCGCCTCTCCCGCGAATTCGACCTCGACCTGATCGCGACCGCCCCGTCGGTGGTCTACAAGATCAAGCTGCGCAACGGCGACGAGGTCGAGCTGCACAACCCGGCCGACCTGCCCGACGTGATGCAGATCGAAGAGATCGCCGAGCCCTGGATCAAGGCCACGATCTTCACCCCGGACGAATATCTGGGCGGCGTCATCAAGCTGTGCCAGGACCGCCGCGGCATGCAGCGCGAGCTTTCCTACGTCGGCAGCCGCGCCATGGTCGTCTACGACCTGCCGCTGAACGAAGTCGTCTTCGACTTCTACGACCGCCTGAAGTCGATCTCGAAGGGCTATGCCAGCTTCGACTACCAGCTCGAGGACTACCGCGCCGGCGACCTGGTGAAGATGTCGATCCTGGTCAACAGCGAGCCGGTCGACGCCCTGTCGATGCTGGTCCACCGCAGCCGCGCCGAAAGCCGCGGCCGCGGCATGTGCGAGAAGATGAAGGAACTCATCCCGCAGCACATGTTCGTCATCCCGATCCAGGCGGCCATCGGCGGCCGGATCATCGCCCGCGAAACCGTGCGCGCCCTGCGCAAGGACGTGACGGCCAAGTGCTACGGCGGCGACGCCTCTAGAAAGCGCAAACTTCTGGACAAGCAGAAGGAAGGCAAGAAGCGCATGCGTCAGTTCGGCAAGGTCGAGATCCCGCAGGAAGCCTTCATCGCGGCGCTGAAGATGGACGAGGATTGATCGGGCGGGCGACTAGCCGGTCGGGGTTTTAGCGCCCTCGTCTGCGGAAGCAGGCGGGGGCGTTTTTGACTCTTAGCTGACGTTGGGAGGGTCGGCTTCCGGCGCGAGCTTGTGCTCGGTTTGGTGCCGTTTTATCTCCAGGCATTTAGTCCAGCAGGTCGTCTTCGCAATCAAAGTCGATTTCGAGCTGATACTCCTGCTGTTCGAGGGATATTTCGAACCCATCGCGCCCGCCGCTGAAGCGAACCGCTTTATCGGTGCCCGGAATTTTGAAGACCCGATCGCCGGCAATGTTGAGGCGTCCAAGTAAGGCGAAAGGTATCCGCACCCGCTCCTTGGCGTACTCCTCACGCACCAGTTCGTCGAAGCTGACGTTGCGGATATCGACAACGGGTTCCCCGGGCTTGGGTAGGCTAGTCTCCAGCAGGAAGATGCCCTTGTCGAAGCCGCCGACGCGCTCGCGCTTGGAGTCGGCGATCTCCACGACTCGCTGCTCTTCAACACCGGCCTGGTGCATCATGCCCCGCAACACTTCGTAGACGTCGGCCAATTCCTCGGCGGTCGCGTCAGCCCCTTCGGCGGCGATCAGCTCCTGAGCTTCTTCGATCAATTTGCCCGTCAACAACTGAAGGATCTCGCGGCTGCCAAGGTTGGCGTAGACGACGCGTTCGTGTTTGGCACTGACGCGCTCTGGAATCCTGTCGCGAACGAGCTTGTGGTACTTGATGCGGCTCCGGGTCCGGAAAGACTTACGCTGCACACGCAGATAGACGCGGACGCGGCCTTTTAGCTGGAAGAACGGGTGGGACAGCGATGATCCGGAAAATATCACTGAGGCATCGACGGCCTGGGCCACCTCAATGATCTGCTCCAAAAAATGCGGTTCGCGGATCAGGTGTTCACTGGGCTGAATGTCCATCGCCACCCGCAGCGCAGGAGAGTGCTGAGCAAAGGCCTGACGCACCTCATCCAAATCACGAGGCTCACGAACGTCGATAATGACGTGGTCTTTCTCCAATGCGGTGTCGAGGTCGGGTTCGGAGTATTCAAAGGTTCGATACCAGGGCAGTGAAAACGTCGTGCCCGTCTCGGACTCCACACCGGCAAACCACATCACTGCAACCCGGCGACCCAGCTTCACGCCGATCGCGTTAGTCCGGCGCGCAATGTCCAGAACCTCGTGAGATTTCAGGCACTGGTGGCGGGCGATCGAGTTTCGGATCTCTTCGAACGCCCATTCCCCACCGGGTTGTGGCCATAGGAAGTGGGATTTGTAACTAGGGTACGCGTTTACTTCCTCAGTGATCGTATGCACGTCCCAGGCGTCATAGGGATAGTACTGTAAGGAATCGGGCAGGCCCCAATTGGCGTGGACTTGGATGTAGGGCGACTCCGGATCATAGAGTGCCCATGCGCCTGAGCGCGCGCCTATGAACTTGTGCAAAATGAAGGCGCGCTCGCTAACCTCCTCTGGCCGTTCAGCCACATCTTCTAGAGCCTGCCTTATCCAGGCGATTGCAGCCGGTGCCGCCATGCAACTGCTAGTGCAAGGTAGGTTGGTGGTGGAATTCGACCCTGTCCTTCGGCTCACCCTAATAATGCCGTCATCACCAAAATGGGCCGAATACTCCTTGGCCAGGGCAGCCGCTATGGCTGGATCAACGAGCGCTTGGGCTGCTTCATAATAAGTCAGTACATAGAGGGCTTGCGGAAGTGGCGCGAAATCCGTCGATAGTTCGTCGATGATCTTAAGCTTGTCCCAAGCATCAATATCGCCCCGGTCAGGAGTCCTGAAGTAAGTTGCCGTACCCGACGCGGACGACAAGCGTGAAGTGATCTGCTGATCCATAGGATTGACGCCAACGGCGTTATCTTGATCCAGGTCGCACTGCAGGAGGAAGACCTTGTCCTCCGCTGTGGCCCATTCGAGCAGCATCCGGTCCCTACCCAGCGCCACGCCCAGGTGATCGATCAACCACCGGACCGCCGATCCGAATGTGCGGTCGATATGTATGGCTGGATAAACTCGAAGTGGGGCCCGTGTGTCGGCCGGCGCATCACGCTGAGAATTAAAGCGCTCCGGAGCAGTCTTTCTTCCAGCGATTTCAGAGAAGCGCGACCACTGCTCTCGGGTCTTCGAAAGGCTGTTGAGGTTGCCGAGAGTGCCTTTCTCGCAATGTCGAAGGAACCTCTGGATGATAATCGCGACTTTGACGCCCGAGCGCTTTTGCAGTGCGTCTTCGCGAATTCTCAAAACCGTGGATGTGACGTCGAGGTGGCTGCACGGCTGCTCCAGCGGTACCGACAGATAGGTACCTCGCTCCCAGATGGTCTCACCAACGATGCTCGATCGCAGGATCAAGGGTTGCCCGACCAGAGGAGGTGGGAGCTCTAAAAAAGGGGCCTGTCCCTGCGCCAGTCGCTCGACCCACTCTACGGTGAGGATCAGGTACTCTGGCGTCCAGGCTGGCGGCAAGCCCGCGAGAAAAGCCCCTTTGGTCCCAAGCCGTTCGGCATAAGGCTCAATGCGCGTTGACAGGATCGCATGGTCGCTAGGGTGGAATATAAGGTCGGACGCCCCCAGCTCGGCCATACTATTTCTTATCCACCTGCCCGAAGATCGCGTTGGCTACGTTTGACAGCAGACCACTGACGCCGTCAGCGAAATATCCAGCAAGGAACGCCAGGACCAAGTCCCTGGTAAGCACGGTCACGTTGGCTTCGCCAGCCTTCTGCCCACCCATCAGTCCAGCCTGGACAAGACCCAGCACGACCAGTGCGTAGATGCCGCCGGTGAGTGGCACGAAGATCCGCCACAAAAAGCGGTCTTGATGCCAGAGACCCTTGGCTACCGAATGCACCAGCCACTTGATGGCGAACGTTATCGCCCCGACCGAGCCGACGAAAAACACCAGCAAATCGTGCCGTCTGAGAAAAAACACCGCGTTTTGGGCGGAAGAGCCTGCTGGATAGGCCGGATCGGCGACCAGGGCGAAGACCAGTAGGGTCAGGCTCCCGAAAACGGCAAGGTAAGTGCCTAGGATCTTCGCCTCGCGCCAAATCTGCGTAGCGACCTGCGCGTATTTAGTTTCCCATTGCCACGGATCGCGGCCATCCGGTCGGATGACCGGTGGAGGGACGGTATTTGGATCCTCGCCGCTCAAGCGGCCAACACGCGCCGATGTTGGGATGCAGCGACCGTTTGCCAAACATTGTCGTCGAACCGGTGAACTCGGTAGTCCCATTGATCCGCAACGCCCGCAGCCTGGGCCACTAGCTTGCGAAACCGCTGCGACACCTCAGCCTTAACGGGCTGCTCAAGCAGGCGCGACCCATTGCGCCAAGCCAGATAATAGGCACTGTTGGCGTCAACTCCGCGATGGAGAGCGTTTAGAGGCGCGACCTCGGGCTCAGCTTCCAAGTCGGCTTCGATTCGCTTCCAGAGCACGTCGGCAAACCCGCGCTGCAGCAAGAGTACGTGCAGGTGGGCATGATCGACGCCACAGCCTACTGCCGATCCCACAACTGCGGGACCATGCTCCAGGACTATGGTGTCCAGATCTGATCCGGCAACTTCGTGCGAAAGGTCCTGGATTATCCGTTCGGCCTCCAGGCGCGCGGCGGACGTCTGCTGGGCGAAGTTAAGCGTATGTCCACGCGGGACGACCAGAAGCCAATTGGGAACGATCATCCCTATGGTAGGGACGACGACGTTATGGATCCCTTGAACGAGCGACCGGTTCTCCAGCGCTGATCCCGCTTGTGAAGATAGCGCCTCAGCGAATCGACTCGTGCTGATCATGTCCAATCTCCCCTAGCAACGCAGAGGAAGCATACCTGAAGTCTGTGGTCCATTGGTTCACAAATGGACCCGCTCCCCAACCGTTGCAAGCGCCGGACGGTCGGAGGCACCTAGAAAGCTGTATGCGCGGCCACGTGACTGCGGGGCAGCTGGCTAAAGGCTCCCAGGCTTGGTACGTAAAGGACTAGGCAGGGGTCTTGCTCGCGCCTCGGATGGCAGCTCTCCAAGGTCCGCATATGGCGTCCAGGCTGACTTCCGCTACTGGCGCCAACCGGCATGGCCTGCATCAACGCGCGCGAGGGCCAAACGCTCGCGCAACCGCCCACCCTAGAGAGAAAAATATTCGCCTTTTCAAGGTCTTGTCAGTTTTCAACGACAATCAATCCCCGCTGCCTTAAACCGCCGCACACTAGCGGCCATGAGCAAATCACGCCCCGAAACACCGCCACCTGGTTCCGGCTCTCCGACGCCTCCTGGGCCGAGATCGCCGCCGAGTATCGCAATGGCGCCACCGCCGCTGAATTGGCGCGCAAGTGGAAGGTCTCGCCGACCAGCATCTATCAACATGCCTGCAAGGACGGCTGGACCAAGAAAGCCTGTAGCGACGCCGTCGCGCGGGCTCATGCCGAGGCCGAGGCGGACATTCGTGCGCTGACGCCGGCGTCCCGCGAGGCGCAGCACGCTAGCGACGCATCGGCAGAGGCCCTGCCCCTGTCGACCGCGCCCGCCGATCTGCGCGACGCCGCGATGGTGCGGCTGGCGGAGGCGATCAAGGACGGGCGCGACCACGAGGCGCTGCGCCTGACCACCCTGGCCGATCGGCTGGCGCGGCTGACCGCGCCGGAGCCGCCTTCGACCACCGCCTTGGCGGGGGCGACCTCCGAGGGCTTCGATGATGAGCGCGCGAAACTGCTGATGACCGGCTTCGTCGACTGGCGGCCGACCAAGGCGGCGGTCGAACATGAGACCGACCTGATGTTTCGCAGCATCTACCTGGTGGCGCTGGCCATGCTGCTGAAGCCCGATAAAGTACCGGCGCTGTTCAAGCGGCGGGTCATGCGCTTTCGGCGCGACTATCTGGGCGAGGACGACGCCGAGGCCCTTGAGGCGGCCGAACGCACCACGGCGTACGCGCTGAAGGCGCTGGACATCCCGTTCATGGACTTCAACGGCCCGGAGCCGAAGCCAGCGCGCAAGATCCCGGCGCGGACCTGGCCGCCCTCGCGTCCGCCGGCGGCGACTTGCCGAACAGGCCGTCCCCCCGCCTTTCCGGTGACTTCATGCAAGCTATGGATCGCCGGATACGCTGAGCTGCTTTGATGTCCATCGCCGTCATCGACCACGACCCGATTATCGAGCGCGAACTGGCGCTGGTGCGCGACCGGGTTGGCGCGGACTTTCCCGGCTATCGCAACCACGTCTATCGGGTCCTGACCTATGCCCTGCACTTCCTGGACGGGGATCAGCAATGGCGCGCGCCGATCGCCTTCGCCCTGGCGCATCACGATGTCGGGCTATGGACCGACCGGGCGCTGGCCTATCTGGAGCCGTCCGAGGTCCACGCCGAGCTGGCCCGCCAGGCCCGCGCGCCGGAGCTGGACGCGATGCTGGTCCGCGACCTGATCCACTGGCATCACAAGATCACCCCGTTCCGAGGTCCGAAGGCGGATGTGGTCAACGCCGTGCGCAAGGCCGACTGGGTCGACGCCAGCGGCGGGCGGGTGTCCAAGGGCCTGTCGCGCAAGCAGATCGTCACGGTGATGACCGCCCTGCCCCCGCTGGGCTTCTACGAAACGCTGATGCGCCTGCCCGGCGAGCTGAACCACGGCCGGACGCTGGGCGGGCTGGCGGTGATGGCGGCCCACGTCTTCAAGGCCTGACGCCGGCTCAGTGAAACGGCGGCTTCATCCGGTAGAAGCGCGCCTCGCCCAAGAGGTCGTAGACGCGGCGGATGCGGAAGGCGCTGGGCTGGGCCTTGGCCAGTTCGAACTCGGCGTGGCTGAGGCCGAACGGGGCCACCTCGCCGGCCAGGGTGGCCTTGACCACGATCAGGCGCGGGATCTCGTCCAGGCCGAAGCTGATCACGTCGCAGCCGTCGGGATCGCCGTCGCGAGCGGGGCGGATGCGGCCGGCCAGGTCCGGGCGGCCGCGATCCGACAGGCGGCGGGCCTCGTGCGCCACCACGCTGGCCACGCCCAGGCCCTTCAGGAAGCGGTCGTCGGCCTCGCGACCCGACATGTCGAAGCGCTGGATGGCGCGGATCAGGCGATCGTCCATCGGCATTGGCTTGGGCGGCGCGGTCTCGATCAGCGGAATGGCCGACGGCGCGGTGAACAGGGCGGCGGGGCGGACGGCCGAGGCCAGCAGGGTCGGCTTCATGGCCAGCTGGTCCTCGACGGCGTCCAGCAGCGCCTCGTCATAGGACCACCGCGGCGGCATGTCCTTGAGGATCGGCAGGCCGATCAGCGACAGCACCGCCGAGATCTCACCCTGCTTCCAGGTGATCGGCATGTCCGACTTGCCGGTGACGAAGCGCACCGTGCGGTCGTGGGTGGCGCGATCGAAGGGCTTGCCGGCAAGCGTCTTCTCCAGCTGGGAGACATAGTCGCCCACCACCACAGCGAGGTCAGCCCCCGTCCACTCGCGCCCCGATTCCCCTATCATCTCATGATGATGAGGGAGTCGGGCCTCGCGCGCCACACGCTTCAGTTAGAAGGCTAGCGGCCGCTCGCTCCGGAAGCGACCGCCATAGGGGCGTCCTGCACCGGCATCTGGTCGGGCAGCAGCTTGGCCTTCTCCATCGCCTGGCGGACCGTGGTGATCGGATATTCGGCGTCGACCTTGAAGGTCAGGGCCGCCGTATGGGCCGGATTGTCGCCGAGATTGGCGAAGCCGCCGTCGCGCGCGGCGTTGAAGGTCACGCCATAGGTCTTGTTGGACAGCACCCGGCACAGCAGGACGAAGGTCTTCTGGTCGGGCAGCAGGCGGGGCGTCTTCACGCAGTCCATCGGCTCGGCGCCCTGCGCCGGCGCGTAGTTCCAGGCGGTGGGCGACATCTGCTGATCGAAGGCGACCTTCAGGATCAACACGCCGGGGGCCACGGTCTCGTCCTGCGCCGGATAGGTCGAGACCAGCTTGGGCGGCAGGGTCGGCGGCAGGATCAGCACCGGCGAGACCTCGTTGGGATCGCCCTTGACCTGCGCGTGAGCACTGGTCGCCGCCAGGACGGCGAGCGCGATCAGGACGGGAACCGAACGAGGCGACGACATCTTTCCAGACTGACCTTCAAGCGCGGCCTTCTCAAGGCGCCATTCGAGGCCTACATCGCCCTGATGACCGATAAAACCGATACCCCGCCGGCTGACGAGACGCCGATGCAGCGCGCCCTGCGCCTGAAGAAGGCCGCCCAGGGCAAGCACGGCCACGGCGCCAAGGCCTCGACCGGCAAGGTCGATCGCGCCAACGCCGCCGCCCCCACCGGCAAGTCCAAGCCCTGGATGACCCGGTGACGATCCCCAAGGTCCTCGGCCGCACCTCTTCCATCAATGTCCGCAAGGTGCTGTGGACCCTGGACGAGCTGCACATCGCCTATGAGCGCGAGGACTGGGGCCAGGGTTTCGCGCCCACCAGCGACCCGAAGTTCGTCGCGCTGAACCCCAACGCCCTGGTGCCCGTCCTGGTCGACGAGCATGGACCGGTCTGGGAAAGCAACGCCATCTGCCGCTACGTCGCGGCCGGCACGCCGCTGTTCCCGGACGACCGCCGCCAGCGGGCGCTGGTCGACCAGTGGATGGACTGGCAGTGCACCGAGCTGAACACCGCCTGGCGCTACGCCTTCGCCGGCCTGGTGCGCAAGACGCCGGGCTTCGACGATCCCAAGCAGATCGAGAGCAGCGTCACGGCCTGGAACACGGCCATGGGCCTGCTCAGCGCGCGCATCCTCGACACCGGCGCCTATGTGGCCGTTGAGCAGTTCACCCTGGCCGACATCGTGCTGGGGCTGTCGGTGCATCGCTGGCTGTACTCGCCGATCGCGCGCGAGGACTGGCCGACGCTCACCGCCTATTACGAGCGCCTGCGGCAGCGGCCGGCTTTCCAGACGTGGGCGCTGCCGGAGGTTCCGTAACAGGCTCCGAGCCTTCCTGGGGCAGGCTGGAGATCGGCACGCCGGGCAACAGCGGCTCGCCGGTCCACTCCCAGTGCCACGGCTCGTAGGCGTAGTTGACGAAGCCGAAGCGCGGCGCGTTGACGACCATCCATTTGAACAGCGCCGATCGCGCCATCACCAGGCGGTTGGCGTCGGCCGAGCTGTCGGGCCCGAAGCCCGGCGCGGCGTCGATCACCACGTCCATGGCCAGGCCCGTGCGGTGGGCCGAGCAGATGGTGCGGATCAGGCCCTGGCAGTTCTTGTCCCGCGCGCAGCGCTGGGCGTCGGCGTCCGGAGCGCGGAAGCCGGAGAAGATCCGCAGGGTTTCGGGACGCGGCAAGACACCGGCCGCCCGGGCCTCGGCGACCATGTTGCGATAGGCCGCCAGCGCGCCGGGGCGCATGCGGATGGCCTTGCCGCCGTAGCTTTCCTCGGGCTTGGCCAGCTCCAGATTGGCCTCGGGCGGCGCGCCGGGGCAGATACCCTCGCGGTTGGTGCGCACGAAGGGCCGCGCCAGGTGCCAGCGCACCAGCATGGCGCCGAACACCGCCGGATCGACCACGCCGGTCTTTTGCAGCCCATGGGCCCCCTGCCAGCGCGCTAGCGCCGAGGCGAAGCCGTTCGAGCCGGGACCGCACGTCGTGCCGATCTCGGCGGCGATGCGGGGGGCGTAGATCTCCCAGCCGGTCTCGGACTTGCCGAACGGCGTCCAGGCCAGGGTCGATAGCGAGGCGGCATTGACGGCGGCGGCGGTGTCGGGGGCGTCGTTGCCGTCGCAGGCTTCAGGCGCGCCGGCCAGCGGCAGAGCCCCAGCTAGCGCTGGAGGATCGATCGATGGCACGTGTTGGGGCGGCAGGTACCCGGCCTCGTCGATCGGAGGCGTTGGCGTCGGCGACGACTTGCCCGACGGCCAATAGACCCACGCCCAGAAGCCGCCGACCGCCAGCAGCAGCAGGCTCAGACCCCAGAGCAGTCGACGCAGCGCCCTCAAGCCGATCCTCGTTACGGGTGGAACTTCGCCATGGCTCAAGGCTTGAGACGGGAGAGTCGTTCCCCCGTGGAGAGTACATGACCGGCCTGGTTTCCCGTTTCGCCCTGATCGCCGTCCTGGCCCTGTCGGCCTGCGACGACAAGCCTCCGGCCAAGCCCGCGCCCGCCAAGACCGTGCAGAAGACGCCGCCGGCGCCGACACCCATGGTCCCTGCCCCGCCCGCCGTCGCGGCCGCCTCGCCGCTGGCCCAGACGATCAACGCCGCGACCTTCGACCCGGCCGCGACCGATCCCGACGCTCACCGCAACCTGCTGGTCCGCGTCCAGACCCTGCTGGACCGCGCCCACTTCTCGCCCGGGGTCATCGACGGGCGTGACGGCACCAACCTGACCCTGGCGATCAAGGCCTACCAGGGCTCGCGCAACCTCACCGCCAATGGCGAGATCACCAAGGAACTGGTCGACACCCTGACGGCCGGCGACGGCGGCCCCGTGCTGGTCGACTACAAGATCACGCCTGAGGACGTCGCCGGCCCCTTCGCGCCCGTGCTGCCCAAGGAAGACTACGAGGCGATGGCCAAGCTGCCGGCCATGAACTACCACACGCCGCTGGAGCTGCTGGCCGAGCGCTTCCACATGGACGAGGCCCTGTTGCAGGCGCTCAATCCCGGCGTCGACTTCGCCGTTGCCGGGACGAATATCGTGGTCACGGCCGCTGGCGCCGACACCCTGGACCGCAAGGTCGACCGCATCGAGATCGACAAGGCCCTGGGCCAGGTCCGCGCCTTCGACAAGGACGGCGTCGAGCTGGCGGTCTACCCCGCCACCGTCGGCAGCACCGAGCGCCCCGCCCCGTCCGGCGAGTGGGCCGTGCGCACCCTGGCTCCGGCCCCGACCTATACCTATGACCCCTCGCGCCTGACGTTCGGCAAGCCCAAGGCCAAGCTGACCATCAAGGCGGGGCCGAACAATCCGGTGGGCTCGACCTGGATCGACCTGACCAAGGACACCTACGGCATCCACGGCACGCCCGATCCCAAGCTGGTCAACAAGCGCGCCTCGCATGGCTGCGTGCGCCTGACCAACTGGGACGCGGCCGAGCTGGGCTCGGCCGTGAACAAGGGCGCCAAGGTGATCTTCATGGGCGCGGAAGCGCGGAGTTCGTAACTCCTGCCCAACGCACCATTCTCGTCATCCCGGACAGCCCGCAGGGCTGATCCGGGACCCAGGGGCCAAGCGCAGTGAGGCCGCCCCTGGGTCCCGGCTCTCCGCTTCGCTGCGGCCGGGATGACGAGTCGGTTATTTCGGCTTCCTGAACTTCAGGATGAACTGATCCGTCTTCCCGCGAATGCTGGGATCGAAGACGCTGACCGTATGCGTGTCGGCCTTGTCGGCCAGCAGCGGGCTCTCGCTCTCCAGCTTGAAGCCGGCGGCCTCGACCTCGGTCTTCACCTGGGCGATGTCGATGCGGTGCAGGGCGTCCGGGGCCGTCGTCGCGCCGGGCAGAGCGGCGTGGTCGATGACCAGGAAGACGCCGCCCGGCTTCAGCGACTTGAAGATCTCGGCATTGGCCTTGGCCGCCGTGTCCGTCGGGAACGGCTTTAAGTGCATGTCGTGATAGTTCTGGACGGTGATCACCGCGTCGACATTGTCGGGCAGGTCCAGGCCGACCATCGGGCCGTTCAGCGGCTTCACGTTCGAGAGCGCGGCGGCGACCGTCTTCTGGTCCTCGCCGTACTTGGCCATGAACTTGATGAACTCGGCCGGCTGATAAGCATAGACCGTGCCGTTCGGACCGACCGCGCCCGAGATGATGCGGGTGAAGTAGCCGCCGCCCATGACGTAGTCGACGACCGTGGCGCCCGGCTTGATCTCGGCCAGGGCCAGGATCTCGCCCGGATGCCGCGCGGCGTCGCGGGCCGTGTCGGCGGCCGGACGTGACGGATCGGCCAGGGCTTTGGTGATGTTGGCGGGGACTTCCGCGAACGCTGCGCCACCGGCGCTAAAGGCCAGAGCGGCCAGAACCGAAACCACGTGCTTGCGAACCATGACGACGCCTCCCTCATTGTTGGGTCGAACCTGACAGCACAGCTAGGAACGACGAACGGCGTTATCTAGACGTTTCAGCGAGGTTTCGTCGAAACCGGCTCTTCCGTCGACGAAAACCGCCCTTCATGATCGGCGGTAATCAAGAAGGGTCGGGGAGGCTCGGATGAAGTGGATCCTGCGTGGGGTCGGCGCGCTGCTTGCGCTGATCGTGCTGGCCGGTGCGACGCTGATCGTCATCGACCAGGCCAGCCTGCCCAAGGCCCCTCCCCGCCAGGCCCTTCTGGACAAGGCCAAGGCCTATGACGTCAGCATCCGCCGCGACGAGTGGGGCGTGCCGCACGTGCTGGGCAAGACCGACGCCGACGCGGCCTTCGGCTTAGGCTTCGCCCAAAGCGAGGACGACTTCGACACCCTGCAGGACGTGGTGCTGGCCACGCGCGGCGTGCTGGCCCGCGACAAGGGCGCCAAGGCCGCGCCGACCGACTATGTCGTCGCCCTGCTGGATGTCTGGAAGACCACCAACGACCATTACGCCCAGCTGCCGGCCGACCTGCGCAAGATCATGGAGGCCTATGCCGACGGGGTCAGCGTCTATGCCGCCAAGCACCCGGAAAAGGTGAAGGCCGGCCTGCTGCCCCTGACCGGCCAGGACATCGAGGCCGGCTTCATCTTCAAGCAGCCGTTCTTCTACGGCCTGGACACCGAGCTGAAGCACCTGACCGCGCCCCAGGAGAAGGCTCCGCCGCCCAAGGGCTCCAACGGCCTGGCGACCGCGCCCTCGCGTAGCGCCGACGGCGCGACGCGGCTGCTGGTCAATTCGCACCAGCCCTATACCGGCCCAGTGGCCTGGTATGAGGCCGTGGTCGAGAGCGGCCAGGGCTGGCACGTGGCCGGCGGCTTCTTCCCGGGCTCACCGTTCATGCTGCATGGCCACAACGCCACGCTGGGCTGGGCCAACACGGTGTCGAAGCCCGACCTGGTCGACATCTACCGCCTCACCCTCAACCCGGCGAACAAGAACCAGTACCGCCTGGATGGCCAGTGGAGGGACTTCGACAAGCGCTGGGTCACCCTACGCGTGAAGCTGTTTGGCCCCATCGTGCTGCCGGTGAAGAAGGCGGTGCTGCGGTCAGTCCACGGGCCGGTGCTGGAGACCGATCACGGCGTCTTCGCCATCCGCTACGCCGGCATGGGCGAGTGGCGCCAGCCCTTGCAGTATTGGCGGCTGAACCGCGCCCGCACGATGGACGAGTGGCGCGCCGCCATCGCCACCCACGCCATTCCCAGCCTGAACTATGTCTATGCCGACGCGGCCGGGAATATCGGCTTCGTGCACAACGGCCAGTATCCGAACCGCACGGCGCAAGCTGACTGGAGCGGCGTCCTGCCCGGCGACCGCTCGGACCTGATCTGGCAGGGCTATCGCCCCGTCGACCAGACCCCGCAGCTGTGGAATCCCAAGTCCGGCATGGTGTTCAACTCCAACAACACGCCGTTCCGCGCCAGCGAGGACGCCGACAATCTCAAGGCCGCGGCCTTCCCCGCCTCTATGGGCCTGCAGACCAACATGACCAACCGCGCCTGGCGGGCGCTGGAGACCTTCGGAACCGACCACGCGATCACGGACGCCAGCTTCCGGGCCCACAAGTTCGACATCGCCTTCAGCGATCGCTCCAGCGTCATGGAGATGGTCCGCGAGGTCACGGCCATCGATCCCAAGGGTGACGCCGACCTCGCCCAGGCCCAGAAGATCCTGCGCGCCTGGGACAAACGGGCTGACGTCCACAATCGCGGCGCGGCCCTGGCGGCGCTGATGACCCAGCCGATCCTGTTCGCGCGCTCTAACGGCGATCCGGCCCCGGCGCCGATCGACAGCCTGAAGGCGGCGATCACCCAGCTGAAGACCCACTTCGGCCGCCTGGATCCGGAGTGGGGCCAGGTCAATCGCATCCGGCGCGGCAGTGTGAACCTGCCCATCGACGGGGCGGCCGACACCTATCGCTCGGTCTGGGGCAAGCCCGAGAAGGACGGTACGACCACCGCCGACGGCGGCGACACCTTCATCATGTTCGTCATCTGGGACAAAGCCGGCCAGCTACGCTCCGAAAGCATCCACCAGTTCGGCTCGGCCACGCTGGACGCCAAGTCGCCCCACTATGCCGACCAGACGCCGCTGTTCGTGGCCATGAAGACCAAGCCCGTCCGCTTCACCGAAGCCCAGCTGCAAGGGCACGTGCAGGTTGTCTATCGCCCTCGGGACCGTTGAGCGTTAAAACTTGGCCGTTCAGCTGCCGTTCAGTTGGGGGACGGCTAGCTGGCGTCAACAACGACGCTCTTCGGTGGGGAAACTGACATGCACAAGACCCTCGGCCTCGCGGCCCTTTCGACCCTGTTGCTGGCCGGCGTGGCCTCTGCCCAGGCGCCCAGCTGGAACGGTCGCTACGACGATCCGCCGCGCGGCTCCTACACCCAGTCGTGCCGCGACATCACCGCCTTCAACGGCCAGGTCTGGGCGCGCTGCCAGAACGGTCGCGGCGGTTTCGATTGGTCCAGCGCCCGCACGCGCGACTGCGGCAGCCAGGGCCTGGAGAACCGCGACGGCCGCCTGCAATGCACCGGCTACGGCGGTGGCGGCGGCTGGAACGGCGGTGGCGGCGGCTATGGCGGGGGTCGCCCGGGCGGCGGCCGTGACGGCGTCGTGCTGTTCGAGGATCCGCAATACCAGGGCCGCGCTTTCGAAGTGAATGGCGACATGCCCGACCTGGGCGCGGTCAAGTTCAACGACAAGGCCTCGTCGATCCAGATCGGCCGCACCGGCGGTCGCTGGGAGATCTGCGAGCACGCCAACTACCAGGGCCGCTGCAGCCGTCTCGACGCCGACCAGGCCATTCTGCCCCGCGAGTGGAACGACCAGATCAGCTCGATCCGCCGCGTTCGCTAAGGAGAAGATCCCATGCGCAAGTCCGCTTTCCTGATCCTGTGCGGATCCATTGCCCTGCTGGCCGGCGGCGCCGTCGCCCAGGATCGTGGCTACGACCGCGATCGCCGCGACGGCTACGATCGCCGTGACGACCGCCGCGATGATCGCCGCGACGGCCGCTGGGACCGCGGCGGCGAAGTCGTCCTGTTCGAGCACGACGGCTTCCGTGGCGAGGCTCGTCCGATCCGTGGCGACGTCCCCGACCTGGTCCGCCTGGGCTTCAACGACCGCGTCTCGTCCATGCGCATCTCGCGCGGGTCGTGGGAGTTCTGCGAGCACGCCTACTACCAGGGCAAGTGCTGGCGCTACGACTACGACATGGCCAGCCTGCCCAAGAAGCAGAACGACCGCTACAGCTCGGTCCGCCGGGTTCGCTAAAACTCCCGCGCCGGGCCTCTTGAAGCCCGGCGCGGCCTGCGCTTAAGGTCCCGCGCCTTCCAAGCTGGAGCTCTAATTTCATGCGTAAGATCGTCGTCCTCGCCGCCGCCGCGGCCGCCCTGCTGGTCTCGGCCTGCAACACCATCGAAGGCGCCGGTCGCGACGTCTCGTCGGCGGGCAAGGCCGTCGCCGGCGCCGCGCGCGACGCCAAGCGCTAAACCTTACGCGTCCTCTTCTCGCGACGTCTCGGCGCCGATCGTCCGCTTCTCATGCGGGGCGACGGCGCCCTCCGGCGCGTGGCGGACGGCGTGTTCGGCCTTGGAAGCCGCCTCGCCCTTGCGGGGCGGCTCAGCGCCTGGATCGGTGGGTTTTCGCGGGTCGGGCGTCATGCTTCGCCTCCACTTTTCAGAACAGCCGATCAACGTCAGCGCGTCGTCGCAGTTCCGAAGACCCCGGATCGAGGACTCCAATTCCCGGAACGTCGGTCCGGAAACTATTCTTCATTAACCAGGACACGCCCGGCAGATCAGCAGGACATCGTTTGCATGACGATGCGCCGATAAGATCCAGGAACTGGTTCATCGATACTTACTCAGATCCTGGACAAATCGTCGCCGTGCGACGGCTGGTCGCCCTTTTCTCGCCGCGCCCGAAGGCGCATATGAGCGCCCATGTCAGAGACCCAGCCCTCTCCGTCCCTTCTGACCGGCCTCAAGCGCGGCCTGATGCACCGTTGCCCCAACTGCGGCGACGGTCGGCTGTACATGCGCTACCTGAAGGTCGATCCCGAGTGCGAGGCCTGCGGGCACGAGCTGGGCTGCTATCCGGCCGATGACGGCCCGGCCTATTTCACCATCCTGCTGGTCGGCCACCTGCTGGTGGCGCCGCTGCTGTTCTTCCCCTGGATCTGGGAAGCCTCGCCCTGGCTGGTCGCGCCGCTGACCCTGATCCCGCTGGCGGTCCTGACCCTGGCGCTGCTGCCGCGCGTGAAAGGCGGCGTGATTGGCGCCCTCTGGGCCATCAAGCTGAGAAAAGCCGAAGACACGCCCTGCTGAGGGAACCTTTTGGCGCGGAACCGATAAGCGTCGCCAAGAATTCCGAAGTCCTGAACCTAGCGTCGCCACGGTGGCCGACGCCGGATTGGAGGGAAACTTCGGACCATGCTCGGCACGATCCTCATCATCATCCTTATCCTGGCCCTCATCGGCGCGCTGCCGACCTGGGGTCACAGCCGCTCGTGGGGCTATTTCCCCAGCGGCGGCCTGGGCCTGATCCTGATTATTCTGATCATCCTGGTCCTGCTCGGCAGGATCTAGGCGAGCCTAGCTTGCTCTAGATCAGCGTTCGCCTAATCTCCCCCTTCGCACCGGGAGGGGGAGATCCACATGACGGCGACCGCCGAAGCGGCCAGCACGCGCCTCTCGCCGCTGGCCCGCGCCAAGGCCATCCTGGGCGGCTCGGCCGGCAACCTGGTCGAGTGGTACGACTGGTTCGCCTACGCCGCCTTCACCCTCTATTTCGCGCCCGCCTTCTTCCCCAAGGGCGACCAGACCGTGCAGCTGTTGCAAGCGGCGGCGGTCTTTTTCCTGGGCTTCGTCGCGCGCCCGATCGGCGCCTGGCTGATGGGGCTGTATGCCGACCATGCCGGCCGCCGCGCGGCCTTGTCGGTCTCGGTGGCCCTGATGTGCGGCGGCGCGCTGATCATCGCCGTCACGCCTGGCTTCAAGACCATCGGCCTGTGGGCCCCCGCCATCCTGCTCTTCGCGCGCGTGCTTCAGGGCCTGTCGGTCGGCGGCGAGTACGGCGCCAGCGCCACCTATATGAGCGAGATGGCCGGCAAGGCCCGGCGGGGCTTCTGGTCCAGCTTCCACTACGTGACCCTGATCGCCGGCCAGCTGCTGGCGCTCGCGGTGCTGATTATCCTCCAACGCTTCGTGGGCGAGGCCGAGCTGAAGGCCTGGGCCTGGCGCGTGCCGTTCGTCATCGGCGCCCTGCTGGCGGTGGTGGTGTTCTGGATCCGGCGCGGCCTGGAAGAGAGCATCGCCTTCAAGCGCCCCGCCCAGCGCGAGACCCTGTCGCGCGGCCAGGTGACCAGCGCCGCGGTCTTCCTGGTGCTGACCGTGGTCGCCGGCGTCACGGGCGTCACCACCGGCCCGCTGGCCAGACCCGCCCAGATCCTGGGCGCGGTGTTCCTGGTGTTGTTCTTCGTGTCGCTGATCGTGCCGCTGGTGCGCCGCCATCCGCGCGAGAGCCTGCTGATTATGGGCCTGACGGCCGGCGGCTCGCTGACCTTCTATGTCTACACGACCTACATGCAGAAGTTCCTGGTCAACACAGCCGGCTTTTCCAAGGGCCAGGCGTCCGAGATCAGCGCCCTGTCCATGATCGGCTTCATGCTGTTGCAGCCGCTCGCGGGCTGGCTGTCGGACCGCTTCGGGCGCAAGCCGATGCTGATCCTGGCCTTCGGCGGCGGCGCCCTGACCATCTGGCCGATCATGACCGGCATCAGCCAGACCGCGTCGGTGACCACGGCCCTGGTCCTGATCCTGGCCGGCATGACCTTCCAGTCCTGCTACACTTCGATCAGCGCCGTGGTGAAGGCCGAGATGTTCCCCGCCGAGATCCGCGCCCTGGGCGTGGCCCTGCCCTACGCCCTGGCCAATGTCCTGTTCGGCGGCACGGCCGAAATGGTCGCCCTGACCTTCAAGCATGGCGGGCTGGAGAGCACCTTCTACCTCTATGTCGCTGGGGTGATGACCCTGGGCCTGATCTGCTCGGTCATCCTGAAGGACACCCGGCATCACAGCCTCATTCACGAGGACTGAACCCCGTTTTCCGACTCTAATTGTCGGGCTAGAAAACCGTCATGCACGTGATTGATACCATCGTCCTGACCGTCTTCGCCGCCTGCTGGCTGCTGTACGAGCCCATGCTCAAGCGCCTGGGCGAAGGCGGCGGCGTGCTGAACACCGACATGACCGTGATCCGCCGCCGGTGGATGCAGGAGATGGCGGTGCGCGAGATCGCCCTGCTGGACGGTCAGCTGCTGGGTCATGCCATCAACTCGGCCAGCTTCTTCGCTTCGTCGAACCTGATCCTGATCGCCGCGGCGGCCGGGGTGCTGTTCGGCGGCGACAGCGCCTGGAAGAGCGTCGAGGGCCTGGCCGTGCTGGCCAAGACCACGCCGCTGATGTTCCAGGTTAAGCTGGGCCTGGTCCTCATCGCCCTGGCGCGTGGCCTGCTCGACTTCATCTGGTCGATCCGCCAGATGAACTACTGCCTGGCCGCCATCGGCGCCGCGCCGATGTGGGCGCCGCCGGCCGTGCTGGCCGAATATGCGGAAGCCGCCGGCGGCATCCTCAATCCTGCCCTGTCGGCCTTCAACGCCGGCGTCCGAGCCTACTATTTCGCCCTGGCGGCCGCCGTGTGGTTGCTGGGCCCCCTGCCCTTCCTGACCGCCACCCTGGGGGCGATGTTCCTGCTGCTTTGGCGCCAGCGCCGCAGCCGCGCCTCGACGGCCGTGCGCAAGGTGCGCCAGATCCTGGAACGCCAGCCGGTCGTCCATGGCCCGCACCTGACGCGCCTGAACCCGCCGCCGCCGGAAGATCGCATCTAGACCGAACCGGTTTTCGGTATCCGAAAGCTTGGCAGGAGGAACGCCGCCCGGGACGCGGCGTTCATTTGGCCGCGAACATCCAGACCCCGAATGCAATAAGCCCCGCCGGTGACTCGGTCTCCGGCGGGGCTAATGGGAAGTCTTGTGGGTAGACAGCTTCTTCATACCTTAACCCGTGGCGTTTCGCAACCACCTAGCTACGAGAATCCGACATTTCGTCGTGAATTCGCTCTGCAACTTCCGCTATTGCAAAGCTCCGATCAGATTCCCGCAGCGACATTCACAATATCGAACGCCACCCACGGCCATTGAAGGAGGTTCTCCAACCTCGTTCGATTTATTGAGTTCTCCATAGAAGATCTATTGCGCAATGCTCTTACCCAGCACTGAGCCAGAAACACTGATTTTCAGACTGAACCTTATCGATCAGCGCCAACTACATTTTCTCAAGGTTTCGAATACGCCAGACAGCGTTTGAAGATTCTACGACCATTCTCCGGAGAGGCGAGATCGACGCGCTCACTCCGGAGCAGCGTCGATCAGCCTTCGCATGACTCGTCAGCCCGAAACTCGCGCTAAACGAGAACGATCAGACACCCAACGCGGTCCAGACCGGCAGGGTGTGCGCCCCCCACTTTTCGGCCTGTGACTTGAGTTCGGTCAGATTGTCGTCGCCCTTCAGCGTCGCGCCTTCCTTGATCAGCGACTGGCCCTGGGCCTGGAGTAAGGACCAGGCGAACTGCGCCCAGTCGGCCGGCCCCTGCCCTCCGCTTTGCTTGCCTAGCCAGAACAGCTGATGGAAGCGCGGCGCCGAAATCCCGCCGCCGACCACCGGCGATGCGAAGTGGCCGATATCACCGACAGACAATGACCGGCGCGAAATGGCCTTGTTCATCGCGTGGGTGCGCGCCTGGGCCTTCGCCGCGTCCTGGTCCGACGCCGCGGGCTGGATCACGCCCAAGCCCAGCAGGATCGTCAACGCCGACACCAGTTGGGCGAAACTGACGTTCTTGCCGCCCAGATGGGTTTCCAGCTCCAGGATCGTGTGCGGCTTGTGATCCAGCAGCAGCTCGTAGATCGGCTCGTAGATGGCGTCGAGCAGACCCGCCTCGCCGAGGACGCCCCGCACCGTCTTGGGCAGATCCGGTTGCGCCGTGGTCAACACCACGCGCTCGTCCCGCATGGCGGCGACCTGCTCGTGGCCCACCAAGGCGCGCACGCCGCGCACCCAGTAGTCGCGCCGAAACTGCTGGTTCACACAGTAGTCGCGGATCGTTTCGCGCAACGAGACATCGGGAACGCCGCGCATGAACTCCGCCTGCTGCGGCGTCATGTTCAGCTCATACAGGTTGTCCAGCGTGTGCGCCGAGGACGCGAAGCCGACCTTGGCGTCCCCCAACCAGTTCTCCATGTCGGCGAAGTACATCGGGTGCCAGTCCCGATTCATGTACTCGTGCGCCAGGTACTTGCGATCCTGGCCCTTGACCTGCTTGAGCCGTTCCGCCGCGCCGGGGTTGGCCTTCGCGTAGAGCGGCTCCAACGCCAGGAACTGATCGATAAAGCCCAGGGCCGCGTCGGTCTGGCCGATGATCCCCTGCCCCGGCGCGCCCATCACGTCGGCGTGGCGCTTCATCAGGTGCCGGATCGGCGCCGAAGCCGACCAGCCCGGCAGCGTGTTGTACGAGATGTAGAGCACGCCGCCCGGCCGCAGCTTGCGACGGATGAAGTCGACCAGCACACCGCGATTGGCGTCCGAGATCCAGGTCCAGATACCGTGCAGGCCGATGAAGTCGAAGTCCGGGAGATCCTGGCGATTGCAGAACTCGGCAAAGGCCTCGTCGTAAAGCTTGGCGTCCGCTCCGGCCAGGCGGACCATCTCCGAGGCGAAGGCGGCCTGGGAGGGATTGAAGTCCGTGCCATACCAGTTGATGCCCGGCTGGGCGGCGGCGTGGATGGACACCGACAGCCCCTGGCCGAAACCCAGTTCGCAGGCGTTCTCGATCTTGGGAGCGTGACGACCGACCATCAACAGTGGAAGGCGGCACCGAAGGGGATTGAGCTCCCCATAGTAGCCAAAGGTGTAGTTTACGTCCGTGACGTAGCCGGAGTTCCACTCAGTCGACACGTATGTCCCCACTGTTCAGCAAACCCCGACCCCAGGGGGATTGCTGCATGGATTGATCGCCCCTGACAAGTTCCGGCCACAATTTAAGATGGGGCGATCGCCGCCTTTGTCGTGGCGCCGGCGCCGGGCAAGTCGCTATAGGTCGGAGGCCCCTCGGACCGCGATCGAAGTCGTCAGCACGCCCATGAAGTCTGCCCTCCTCGCGCTCTGGCGCGGCCTGCCTGTTCCAGTGCGTCGGGCCGCGCACCTGGCCGCCGGCGCGCCTGGCGCGGCCTGGCGCGCCATCGGCGAGGCGCTGGACGAGGCCGCCAAGGCGCGAAAGCTGCGCGCGGCGCAGGCCAGGGCGCGCCGCCGCGCCCGGCGCCACAACCTGCCCCCCGCCTTGCCCGTGACCATCGTGGGCTTCCACGGCGCCGTGCATGGCCTGGGTGAAGGCGCGCGGATGCTGGCGCGGGGTTTCGCCGACGCCGGCCTGGCCGTGCGCGCGATCGACCTGTCGGCCAGCGTGGGCTTTCCGATCGACCTGCCCGTTCCCTTCCAAGCCCCCGCCGAGACCGAACGCGGCGTGGTGATCTCGCACATCAACCCGCCGGAACTCCTGCGCTGGGCCCGCAAGACCGAGGGGCGTCCGCTGGAGAGGCGCCGCCACATCGGTTACTGGGCCTGGGAACTGGAAGACGCTCCAGCCGACTGGATCCCGGCCTTCGACCTCGTCGACGAGGTCTGGACCCCCTCGGCCTTCGCCGCCGACGCCATCCGCAAGATCGCGCCCGCCCGCGTGAAGGTCACGCCGGCCCCCTACCCGCTGTATCTGAACCCCCGCCCTGCGCCCGATCGCGCTCGCTTTGCTTTTCCCGAGGACGCCGTCGTCGTGCTGATGGCGTTCGACCTGCGCTCCACCGCCCAGCGCAAGAACCCCTATGCCGCGCTGGCCGCCTTCCGGAAGGCCCACACCCTGGCCTCTCGGCCCGCATTGCTGGTCTGCAAGGTGGTCGGGGCCGACCTCTATCCCGAGACCTTCCAGGCGCTCCAGGATCTGGTCGCCGACACTCCGTCGATCCGGCTGATGACCGAGAACCTGTCGGCCGACGACATGGCCCTGCTGACGGCCAGCTGCGACATCATCCTGTCGCTGCACCGCTCCGAAGGCTACGGCCTGCTGCTGGCCGAGGGGATCTGGCTGGGCAAGCCGACCCTGGCGACCGGCTGGTCCTCGACCGCCGAGTTCATGGACCCGGCCTCGAGCCAGCGCGTGGACTTCACGCTGATCCCGGTCGAGGGCGACGGGCACATCTATCGGGCCGGCCGCTGGGCCGATGCCGATGTCGACGACGCCGCGGCCAAGCTGGCGCGCATGCTGTCGGACGACACGTGGCGCAAGGAAATGGCCGCTGCGACGGCGCGCAACGGCCATGTCTCGTTCGATCGTGAAGCTTGGCTGCGGATGACCCGCGGCCTGCTGCCGCTCTAGCCCTTCGGCGAGGTCTTGACCGGCGCGTCGTCGTTCAGGGCCGGCAGGTCGTTGATCGACTGCGGCGGGGTGACCTTGTCGGCCGAGATCGGCGCGGCCGGAAGCTCAGACGACGGCGGGCGGATCGGAGTCGTGTCGCCGGCCTTCGGCTTCTTCGGCTCCATCGGCAGGGCGATGTGATCGAGGGTCTGCACGACCAGGTCCGTCGGCAACATGCCCTTGTAGCGGACCTTCTTGAAGTGCCGCGTCGGATCGTAGGGCTGGACGCCCGGCGCCAGATTGCCGACTTCCAGCGTACCGACCTGGGCGAGCAGCTGCAGGCGACCGACATATTCGTTCATGCGGCCACGCACGAAATTGATCTGGGCGTTCTGCAGTTCGGCCTGGGCGTTCAGCACTTCAATCGTGCTGCGCAGGGCGAAGCGCTCTTCTTCACGCACGCCGTAGAAGGCGATGGTGTCGGCCTTCATTTCCTCTTCCAGCGTCACCAGCGATCGACGCGAGGCGACCAGCTGGTCCCAGTACTGCGAAACCCCCAGCACCATGTTGCGGCGCGCGTCGTCGATCAGCAGCTTGTCGCGGTTGTTTTCCTCGATCGACTGGCGGACCACCGAGTTGAGCTGGCCGGACGAGAACAGCGGCTGGGAGACGGTGATGCCGGCGGCTAGCGAGTCCTCGCGAAGGCCGACCTTGCCGTTGTAGGGACTGTTGGGCGCGTTGCGATAGTCGGCGCGCGCGCTGACCGTGAACAGGCGCTGGGCGCGCGCCTCGGCGACGCCTTCGCGCGACGCCTTTTCGGTATAGCCGGCCGCCAGCAGCGACGGGTTGGCCTGTTCAGCCTCGTTGAAGGCCTCGTCCAGGTTGGCGGGCAGGCCGTCGACGTCGGGTTCCGGCTCGAGCGTGTCGGGCAGATGGCCGATCAGCGAAGCATAGTAGGCGACGCTGACATTGAGCTGAGCCTGGGCGTTGGCGACCTGCGTGCTGGCCGAGGCCAGACGCGCCTTGGCCTGCTGGACGTCGGTCAGGGTGACCTGGCGAACGCCGTACTTGTCCTCGGTGTCCTGAAGCTGTTTGCGCAGCCAGGCCTCGCCGCCTTGGGAGATCCGCAGGATCTCGCGGTCGCGGCGCACCGAGACATAGGCGTTGGCCACGCGCACCAGCAGGTCCATCTCGATGCGGCGTAGGTTTTCGCGCGCCGCCTTGATCTGCGACTCGGCGCTCGACAGGCGCGCGGCATAACGGCCGTTGGTGTAGAGCGCCTGCGAGACGCTCAGCTGGCTGCTGGGCAAGGTGCCTTCGACGCCGGATGGGTCCCGGTTCAGCTTGGCCCAATTGTAGTTCTCGGAGAAGCTGGCCGAGGCTTGCAGCCCGTACGCCGACCGCGCCTGGGTGTAGTTCTCGTCCAGGGCGCGCATGGCCGCGCGCTGGGCCTGGATGTTGGGATTGCTGTTGTAGGCGGCGGTGATCGCGTCGGCCAGGGTCTCGGCGTGGGCGAGGTCGGCACGGCCGGACACCGCCGCGGCGATAGCCAAGGCGATCACGGACGTCCGAACGGACAAGACTTTCGACAGCACTCGCATTTCCTAGACTTCCACGGCCCCCGCCGGAACGCGGCGTTCAACCTAATATTTGTGGCTTAATCAAGAAGGCGATGCACAGTCGCCTCCCACGTAACGTTCTTGTTGCGCCAGAGATCGCGCGCCGCGGTCCCCAGCGATATCGCCCGCGCCTTGTCGGACGTCAAACGGTCCAGCGCCTGGGCCAGGGCCTGCGGCGTCGGCTCGGCCACCGCGCCGGTGTCCTGGCTGACGATCTCCAGCAGGCCGCCGCTGTCGGTGACGGTCAGCACCGCCTTGCCCGCCGCGAAGGCCTCCATGGTCACATAGCCCACGCTGTCTTCGTCGAACGGCAGGTAGGCGCAGACCAGGGCGTCGTTGGCCCAGCGGGCGATGTCCTCGCGCGGATGGAAGCCGAAGCGCAGATCGACGCGATCCTTCAGGTCCAGGTCCTCGACCAGTTTGGTCAGGCGATCGGCATAGGCCTGGTTCTCGGGCGGACCGGCGATAACCAGGCGCAGGCTGCCCGGCAGCAGGGCCAGGGCCTCGATCAGCAGATGCTGGCGCTTGCCCGCCGCCACCCGGCCGCCGGCGAAGACATAGTCGCCATACTCGCCGCCGGTGAAAAGCTCGCCGTCGTTCAGCGGCGGATACAGCACCTCGCTGGGCACGCCGTTGAAGCGCGCCAGGCGGTTCTGGGTGACCGGCGAGTTGCAATAGATCTTGCGGCACTGCGCGAAGCACTCGTTGTCGGCCGCCTTGATCGCCGCCTTCACCGTGCGCCCCGTCTCGTCGAAGTCCAAGTGGCTCTGGCCGGCTTCGGACAGGTCATAGGCCTGGCGGAACTGGTGCAGCAGCCACAGCACCTTGTCCTGGTGCGGGATCAGATAGGCCGGGAACTTCAGGCCGATCACGCGGTCGACATTGTACAGCCGCATGCCCTTGGAGATCAGCATCTCCTCGATCAGGCGCTCGGCGGGCTCCCAGGTGAACGGCACGCGGACGAGCTCCGACTGAACACCAGGCGTGCTGTTCAGGCGGCGGACCAAATGGTCGGCCAGCTCCTCGGCGCCGCCGCGCTGGAACGGGGCGGCATTGTTGACGACCAGAACCTTCATGCGGTGAGCCTTTCCACCACGGAGCTCCAGTCGATCTTCATCTCGGCCAGGCGGTTCAGCGAGGCCGTTCCCATCTTGGCCACAGCCTGCTTGTCGGCGTGCAGGCGGTCGAACTGCTCGGCCAGGGCGCGCGGATCGGGCTCGCTGATCAAGCCGTTGCGGCCGTGCTCGACCAGTTCCAGCACCCCGCCGCTATCGGTCGTGGTGATGATCGCCTTCTTGGCGTGGGCGCCTTCCAGCGACGGGTAGCCATAGCTGTCCTCGTCCTTGGGCAGGTAGGCGATGGCCAGGGCCTCTTTCAGCATCTCCGCCTTCTCGTCCTCGCTGATCCAGCGGTCTTCGAGAATGACGCGGTCCTGCAGGCCCAGCTCCTGGACCCGTTGCAGCAGCTGGCTGCCGTATTCCGGGCTGGACGCCGTGCCAGCCAGGCGCAGCTTCACGCCGGTCTTCACGTGCGCCATGGCCTCGATCATCAGGGCCTGACGCTTGTGCGGCTCCAGGCGCGAGATCGCGACGATCTCGTCGCCATAGCCGGTGTGGGTGAAGCGCTCGGGCTTGTAGACCGGCGGATACAGCGGCGTGGAGTCCAGGCCGTTGAACGCCTTCAGGCGGTCGGCGACCACCTGCGAGTTGGTGAACACCGCCCGCGCTTCCGAGATCGCCTGGGTGTCGAGCGCCCGCAGGTTGTCGCGGATCGTCCGGTGCTGGGTGTCGTCGGGCATGCCGCGATAGGGCGTGTCCCACAGGTCGTAGAAGGTGCGGATGTGGTGGATGAACCACAGCACCTTGTTCGGGTGATCCACCACATAGGCCGGCGGCCGGAAGCAGATCACCCGGTCGCACCACTGGGTCAGGTCCATCAGCCGCCAGGCGGCGACCTGGTGCAGGATCTCGTTCGGATCGTCGGTGAACGGCAGGTAGAACCGCTCGACCTGATGGCCGGCCTCGATCAGCTTCTCCTCGAGCCACTCGACGATGAAGCGCGCGCCGCCGTTGATGAACGGCACGATCGAGGACAGGAGGATGATGCGCATCGGCTAGACCAGCACCTGGTCGAGCGCGGCGACGACGCGGTCGATATCGGCCTCGGTCAGGCCCGCGTGGGTCGGCAGGTTCAGGCCGTCCGCGCCGCAGGCCTCGGCCTGCTTCAGGTCGTCGGTCGCCAGGTGGGCGTAGGGCGGCATGACGTGCATCGGGTGGAACACCGGGCGGCTCTCGATGCCCAGAGCGTCCAAGTCCTTGATCACCTGGTCGCGCGAGGTCTTCAGGCCCTCGCCCAGGCGCACGGTGTACATCCAGAACACGTGGCGGCCAGTGTCGGCGACGAGCGGCTTGATCACCCGATTGCCCAGGCGCGAGAGCTTTTCCTCGTACCAGCCAATGACCTTCTCGCGGCCGTCCAGGTGGACGTCGACCCGCTCCAGCTGCGCCAGGCCGATGGCGGCCTGGATGTTGGTCATACGGTAGTTGTAGCCGACGATCGGGAACCAGTAGCGGCGGTTGGGATCCATGCCCTGGCCGCGCAGCAGGCGCATCTTGGCGGCCAGCTCGTCGTCGTCGGTCGTGATCATCCCGCCTTCGCCAGTGGTGATGATCTTGTTGCCGAAGAAGCTGAAGGTCGCGCACGTGCCCAGCGCGCCGGACTTCTTGCCCTTGTAGGTCGCGCCGACGGCCTCGGCCGCGTCCTCGATGACCAGCAGGTTGTGCTTCTTGGCGATCTCCAGGATCGGGTCCATGTCGCAGACCTGGCCGTACAGGTGCACCGGCATGATCGCCTTGGTGCGCGGCGTGATCAGCGCTTCCAGCTTGGCCGGATCCAGGTTGAAGGTGCGCGGGTCGTTGTCGATCAGCACCGGCGTCGCGCCGCAATAGGTCACGGCGTTGGCCGAGGCGATATAGGTCAGGCTGGGGACGATCACCTCGTCGCCCGGACCGATGTCCAGCGCCACCAGCGCCAGATGCAGCGCCGTCGTGCCGTTGTTGCAGGCGATGGCGTTGCGCACGCCGCAGTACTCGGCGAAGCCCTTCTCGAATTCCGAGATGAAGCGGCCGACCGACGAGATCCAGGTCGTGTCCATGCATTCCAGGACGTATTCGCGCTCCTTGCCGTCCAGGCGGGGGGCGGCGACGGAAATCCTGGGCAGAGTGTTCGCCGGGCTGGTCATGGCCGGTCTCCTTTGATCTTCGCGGGGACGCCGATCGCGAGAACGGCATCCGGTAGGTCTCGCACGACGACGCCGCCGGCGCCGACGGTCGTATCGGCGCCGATCGTCACGCCCGGGATCACCCGCGCGCCGACGCCGAGAAAGGCCCGGTCGCCGACAGTCACGCCGCCAGCCAGGGCCGAGGCCGGCCCCAGATGGCAGGCCACGCCCAGGCGGCCGTCATGATCCACGACAGCGCCGGTATTGATAATCGCCAGGTCGCTGACGTCCGTGTCGGCATTAATCGCCACGCCGGCCATCACCGCTACGCCTTGGCCCAGCTTGGCGCTGGGCGAGATCACGGCCGAAGGGTGGATGGCGTTGACCAGGACAAAGCCCAGGCCCTGGGCCTTGCGCCCCAGCTTCTCGCGCAGGCGGTTGTCGCCGATGGCGATGAACAGCTGGGAAAGCCCCTGCCCTTTCAGATCGGGCAGCTTCAGGTCGTCGCCGACCACCGGCACGCCCAGAACCTGACGCGGCGTCGGATCGGCGTCGACGATCGCCGCCACGGTCAGGCCCGAGGCCCGCAGGCTCTCGATGACCACCTTGGCGTGGCCGCCGCCGCCGATGATGACGACGCCGGCGCTCATCAGTTCCGCGAGCGCCGAGCGATGTCGGCTTCGACCATCTCGGCGATCAGCTCTTGCATGCTGATCTTAGGGACCCAGCCCAGCTTTTCCTTGGCCTTGGTCGGGTCGCCCAGCAGCAGATCCACTTCGGCGGGACGCAGGAACTTCGGATTGATCGTCACGTGGTCCTGGTAGTTCAGGCCCACCGAGGCGAAGGCCACCTCGCACATCTCGCGGACCGTCCAGGTCTTGCCGGTGGCCACGACGTAGTCGTCGGCGACGTCCTGCTGCAGCATCAGCCACATGGCCTCGACATAATCCTGGGCGTGGCCCCAGTCGCGCTTGGCGTCCAGGTTGCCCAGCTCGACGGTCTTCTGCTGACCCAGCTTGATGGCGGCCACGGCGTCGGTGACCTTTCGGGTCACGAACTCGATGCCGCGCAGCGGGCTCTCGTGGTTGAACAGGATGCCGGCCGAGGCGTGCAGGCCAAAGCTCTCGCGGTAGTTCACCGTCATCCAGTGGGCGTACATCTTGGCCACGGCATACGGCGAGCGCGGATAGAACGGAGTCTTCTCCGATTGGATCGGATGCTGCACCAGGCCGTACATCTCCGACGACGAGGCCTGGTAGAAGCGCGCCTGCGGGCACTCCTCGCGCACGGCTTCCAGCATGTTGGTCGCGCCCAGGCCGGTGACCGAACCGGTCAGGTGCGGCTGGTCCCACGAGGCGCCGACGAAGCTCTGGGCGGCCAGATTATAGACCTCGTCGGGCTGCAGGCGGCGCATCAGGCGGGTCAGGCCGCCTTGGTCCAGCAGGTCACCCAGCTCCATCTGCACGTCGTCATAGACACCGATCCAGCGCAGGCGGTCGCCGATCACGTCGGCCGAGGCCGAGCGGCGCAGCATGCCGTGGACCTTGTAGCCCTTCTCAAGCAGCAGCTTGGCGAGATAGGCGCCGTCCTGGCCCGTGATGCCGGTGATCAAAGCCGTCTTCGCCACACTCGACTCCAGTAAGAATGAAAGGTGTCTGACTACACTATTGGAGCCGATTGGAAAGCGCCGCCGACGACATTTCGGCCGTCAGGCGCCGCTTTCCGAAAAGCGTGGGAATTCAGGCTCTTGAAATCGCCCGGCCCTACTCCTCGCGCATGGTGGTGCGCAGGGTGTCGCGCAGCGGCGAGAACAGGTACTGCAACACGGTGCGCTCGCCCGTGGGCACGACCACCTGGGCAGGCATGCCGGCGGTGACCTTGGCGCGGAACTCCTTGGGCAGCTGCTTGATGTCGACCCGGACGACACCCAGGAAATAGGCCGTCTTGTTCTCGGGATCGGAGATCCGGTCGCGCGACAGCGCCTCGATCTTGCCGTTCAGGATCGGGATCTCGCGCGAGTGGAAGGCCGGCAGGCGAACTTCCGTGACCATGCCCGTATGGACGTTGTCGACGTCGGTCGGCGCGAAGTGGGCCTGGATGACGAACGCCTCGTCATCCGGCGCGATGTCGACCAGCGGCTCGGCCGGACGCACCACGGCGCCCTCGGTGAAGAAGCGCAGGTTCTGCGCCGTGCCGCTCACCGGCGACACGACATTGATCCGGCGCTGGGCGTCCGAAGCCACCACTTCCTTTTCGGTCACTTCGGCCAGCTTCACGCGGGTCTCGGTGATGGATTGGCTGACTTCCTGGAAGAACTGCTGCTTGATCTGACGGATCTTCAGCTGCGTCTCCGACATGCCCTGCACCGCCTTGGCGCGGTCGGCGGTCAAGCGACCGATCGAGCCCGACAGCGAAGCCTGTTCACGCTCCATCGCCAGCAGGCGCGGACGCGGCACCAGGCCCTTGTCGTAGATCTTGCGCAGGTCCGAGAGCTCGTCCTCGATATAACCCAGCTGGTCCTTCAGGCCCTGGGTCTGGCGCTCGATGCCGTCGATCTCGCTCTGGTACTGGTCGCGCTGGGCGTTCATCAGGTCGACCTGACCCGAGATCGTCTGGCGGCGTTCCAGGAACTGGGCCTGCTCGTCGGAGATGGCCCGCGCCACCATCGGGTCGGCGCGCTGGTTCAGCAGATCGGCGGGAAAGGTGATCGACGGCCGCTGGTCACGTTCGGCCAGCAGGCGGGCTTCCATCGCCCGCAACGCCACATACTGGTTCTTGGTGATGCCGGCGGCGGCATTGGCCTGGGTCGGATCCAGCTCGAACAGCAGCTGCCCGGCCTTCACCTTCTCGCCTTCACGCACCAGGATCTTGCGGAGCATGCCGCCTTCCAGGTGCTGGATGGTCTTGCGGTTGCCTTCGGCCGACACGACGCCGTTGGCGATCACCGCGCTGTCCAGCGGCGCGAGCGCCGCCCAGCCCAGCAGCCCCACGAAGGTGATGCCGATGATGGCGTAGCCGATACGCGCCACGCCTTGGTAGTTGTCCGTCGGACGCTGGATCTTGGGGGGCTTCATCTTGTCTTCAGCCTGATGGGCGCGCACGAGGCGGCCTTAGAAAATGGGGGCGAACGGACGGATCAGTTGGCGCGGATCGGCGTGGGCGCCGGCGCCTGCGGCGGAGCAGCCCCGGTCAGCTTGGCCAGCATGGCGTCACGCTCGCCGAAGTCGGCGATGACGCCTTGATTGACGACCATGATGTAGTCCGCCTGGTTCAGCAGGTTCACCTTGTGGGTGGCGAAGATCACCGTGCGCTTGGCGGCCTTCAGGCGGTTCATGGCCTCCATCAGGGCGAGTTCGCCCGTCTGGTCCAGGCTGGCGTTCGGCTCGTCCAGCACCAGCAGGGCCGGCATCCGGAAGACCGAACGGGCCAGGGCCAGGCGCTGGCGTTGACCGCCCGACAGCGAGGCGCCGCCTTCGCCGATCGGCGTGTCGTAGCCCATGGGCAGGCCCTGGATCATCTCATGGACGCCCGCCAGCGTGGCCGCGTCGATGACTTCCTGGGATTCGTACTCGGTGAAGCGGGCGATGTTCTGGGCGACCGTGCCCTGAAACAGCTCGATATCCTGCGGCAGGTAGCCGATGTGGCGGCCCAGCTTCTCGGGATCCCACTGCTTGATGTCGTAGCCGTCGAGACGGATCACGCCCGCCGCGCACGGCCAGACGCCGACGATGCCGCGCAGCAGCGACGACTTGCCGGCCGCGCTGGGGCCGACGATGCCGACCGAAGTGCCGGCGTCGATGCGGAAGCTGGCCTGGCGCATCGACGGCTGCTGAGCGCCGGGGGGCAGGATCGAGGCGGCTTCCGCCGACAGCACGCCGCGCGGCTCGGGCAGCGGCATGTGATCTTCGGTATTGGCCTGGTCGCGCAGCATGCCTTGCAGGCGATCCCAGGCGCCGCGCGTGCCGATCAGGTTCTTCCACTGCCCGACGGCGCCTTCGATCGGCGCCAGGGCGCGGCCGACCAGGATCGAGCCCGCGATCATCGAACCGGGCGAGATCTTGCCCTGGATCGCCAGATAGGCGCCGCCGCCCAGGATCAGGGTCTGCACGACCTGGCGGAAGACCTTGATGCCCGACATCACGGCGCCGCCGGCGTCGCTGGCGGCGGCCTGCCAGGCCACCTGCTCGTCGCGGCGCAGGCGCCAGCGCTGCTGCAGGCCGCCCCACATGCCCATGGCCTTCATGACCTCGGCGTTGCGCAGGGTGGAGCCCGCGTCGTTCTGGGCGGCGATCGAGGCCATGGTGGCCATCTGGATCGGGTTCTTGGTGGCGCGGTCATTCATCATCGCCAGACCGAAGATGATGAAGCAGCTGATGATGGCCAGGACGCCGAAGAAGGGGTGCAGGATCCACGAGACCACGATGAACACCGGGGTCCACGGCGCGTCGCAGAACGCGATCAGGCCGCCGGCCAGGAACTCGCGGATCTGGTCCATGTCACGGAAGGCCTGGCCGCCGCCGCCCTTGCGCGTCAGCGTCGATTCCAGCACCGCCCGGAAGATGGGATCGCGCGCCGTACCGTCGAACTTCAGGCCGCCGCGCACCAGCACCTGCGTGCGCAGCGCTTCCAGCAGGCCGTAGATGATGAACAGGAAGACGCAGATGATGGTCAGCACCACCAGCGTCCCGACGTTGCGGCTGGACAGCACGCGGTCATAGACCTGCAGCATGTACAGCGGGCTGACCAGCGCCAGGATGTTGATGAAGAAGCTGAAGACCATGGCGGTGATCACCGCCGGCTTCATGACCTCGACCGCGCGATCAAGGATGGTGGGCTTCGCGCCGGAGCGGTTGAAGATCATGTTGAGCCTTCGAGACAGCCCGCCGTGGGGCGAGCCGTATACAGTAACAACTTAGGTCGCGTCTCGACCACGAAATTGTGGCGGAAAATAAGCAGCCCCGCCTACCGCCTCGGCTAGACCACAGCAATGCGCCGCCCGCAAGAGGCCCGGCCGACGGTTGTATCCAAACAAAAACGCCGCCCCGGTTGCCCGAGGCGGCGCAGATGTCCGTTTCCGGACCGCCAACCGGGTGAACCCGGCTGGCGGCGGAAGCAGATTAGGCGATGTGGATGGCGTGAGCGCCGTCGGCGCCGCCAACCGAGGTGATGCCGGTGACGCCGGTCAGCTGGATGATGTCGGTGGTGACATCCGGGCCAGCGCCGTTGTCGATCAGCACGTAGGTGTTGTTACCCAGTTGGATCGCACCGACGTCGGCAGCGCCGTCCGTGTCCAGCAGCTCGAAGATGGCCTTGATTTCGCCGATCGTGTCGACGAGGCCAACGTCGGCGCCCGACAGGGTGATCACGCCGTTCTTGACAACCGCGGTCAGGTCGACAGCGCCGCCAACGGCGCCGATGACCGTCACGCCGGCGTTGTCGGCGATCAGGGTGGTGGTGGCCAGATCCAGGATGTCACCGCCGGTGCCGGTGGTGTAGTCCGTGATCTTTTCCGTACCCGTGATGCCAGCATCGCCCGACGCGAACTTGAAGGTGTCGGCGCCAGCGCCACCCGTCAGGGTGTCGATGCCCGTACCGCCCGTGATCGTGTCGTCGCCAGCGCCGCCGACGATGACGTCCTTGGCCGACGCGCCGGTCAGGGTGTCGTTACCAGCGCCACCGGTGATCGAGGTGGTGCTCGCACCGACGTAGGCCGAGGTGTAGCCCACGCCCGCGCCGTCGTTGGCGTCGCCGGTGTGCGCGCTGGCGTCAAACGTGGTCACCAGGGTGGCCGTCGTGTTCGTCAGGTTGATACCGGTGTTGCCAGCCACGGTGATCTTCGTGGCGTCGGCGTCGCTGATGGTCAGCGTGTGCAGGTTGGCGCCGCCATCCACGTCCGTGTCGGTCGCGGTGACGTTGATGGTTTCAACGCCGGTCGCGACGACGGTGCCAGCGGCAACCGTGGCAGCGCCCGTGACCTTGATGTTGAACACGTCGCTGGCCGACAGGACAGCGTTCGTGACGTTGGCGTTGATGGTGGTGCTGGCCGCATCGATGGTCAGCGTGCCGCCCGAGGTGTAGCCGTTCAGCGTGACGCCGGTGGCGCCGCGGGTCACGACGCTGTTCACGCCGTTGATGCCAGCCAGGTTGATGGTGGTGGCAGCCGGGGTGGTCACGTCGAGGACTTCGAAGCCCGAGAAGCTGTTGTTGAACACAGCCGAACCCGAAGCCGCAGCGGCTTGAGCGCCCGTCATCACGATGGTGTCGGTGCCGTCGCCGGCCACAACCGAACCGCCCGTGCCAGCAGCGCCACCGTAGGTCACCTTGTCGTCACCAGCGCCCAGCGTGATCGCCTTCGTGAAGAGGTTCGACAGGGTGATGGTGTCGGCGCCAGCGCCGCCCGCGAAGGCGGTGCCAGCGGCCAGGGCGGTGCCCAGGGTCACGCCAGCGGTGTTCGTCGAGACGACCGAGGTCAGCGCGGCGAAGGTGTCGGCGGTCAGGGTCAGCTTGGCGTCGCCAGCGATGTTCAGCGTGGTCACGCCAGCGGCGGTCACGTTGCTGAAGGTCGAAGCCTTGGTCGACGACGTGATGTTCAGCGTCGTGATGTCGGTGTCGATCGTCAGGTCGTTGTCGGCGACGTTGGCGGCCTTGCTGACGGCGTTGACGTTCAGGGCCAGGGTGGTGACAGCCGCCGTCGTCAGAGCGCCGGTGGTGACACCCAGGTCACCGACGGTGCCGCTGAGGTTCAGGGTGGTCAGAGCGCCCGAGTTGATCGTGCTGCCGTCGCCGTAGTTGGTCAGCGAGACAGTGGCGATCGTGCCGGCCTTCGTGGCGCTGGTGCGGTTAGCGTCCAGAACCGTGACGGCGCCGCCGATGATGCCCTTGGCCGAGGCGCCAGCGGCGACAGCGGCTTGTTCAACAACCGTGACCGACGTGGTCGTCGCACCGCCGGTGGCGGTGATGGCGGCCTGCGTGGTCGAGGTGTTGTTCGTGGCTTGGGTCGCGGCCGTCGTGATGTTGATGGCCGTACCGCCGGTCACGCCGATGGTGCCCTGCGTCGTAGCGCCGGTGCCATTGACGGTGGCCTTCACGGTGACAGCGCCAGCGGCGCCCGACACGGCGATGGTGCCACCGGCGGTCGTGGCGGTCGTCACGTTGACGGCCGAACCACCGGTGACCGACAGAGCGCTGGCGCCCAGGGTCGCATCGCCAACGGTGACGTTGGTGGTGGTGGCGGCGGTGACGGTCTGAGCGCCCGTACCGATGACGCCCAGGGTGGTCACGCCGGTCCAGGTCGACGTGTCGATCACCGAGCCCGAGGTGCCCGTGGTCAGGTTGACGACTTCGATGTTCGAGACGGTCGCGCCGACCGGCATCGCGAAGGCGCCCGTCTGCGTGATGTTCAGGGTGTCGACGCCAGCGCCGCCATCGACCGAGTCACCGACGGTGAACACGGTGTTACCGCCGACTTCAGCGGCCGTGTAGGTGTCGTTGCCGGTGGTGCCGACGAACGTAGCGCCGGTATCAGCGCCCGTGGTCAGCACGAACGACTTACCAACGGCGCCCGACGACGGGTAGGCCGTGAAGATGTTCACGCCAGCGGCGTTGTCCGACGTCAGGGTGCCGTCCGACAGGTCGTTGATCAGAGCGGTCGTGGCGGTGGCGTAACCACCCAGGCCCGACACCGTGGCGGCGTTCAGGATTTCACCGATCAGGGCGGCCTTGACGGCCAGATCGATGTCGGCCGCGGCCGTCAGGGTCGTGTTGGCCTTCACGAAGTTCGTCAGGTAGGTGACGTTCTCGGCGCGGCTCAGGTAAGCCACGGCGGCGGCGACGTCGACGCCGGCGGCCTTGGCGACTTCGTTGCCGATGATCTTGTCATAGGCCGAAGCGACGGTTTGAGCGTACGAGACCGAACCATAGGCGGTCGCGAAGGCGGCAGCGCCTTCACCGGCGCCGGTGGCCAGGTTGATCGAGAAGTTGATGAAGCGGTTTTCTTGGCCGAACTTCGAGTAGTAGGTGTCGTTCAGGTCGTTCGTGTTGGTGGTCGAGTTGACCAGGTACGACAGACCAGCGGCCGACGGAGCGCGGCCGGTGAAGAACTGGTAGGTTTCGACGGCGACGGCCGTCGTGTTGTTCACCAGCTTCAGGGTGTTCGCCAGAGCGGCGGCGTCCGAGATGCCACCGGTTTGCGACTGCGACGCGTAGGCGTCCAGCGTCAGGGTGGTGGCGGCGTCGGGCGCCTTGCCGAGGTTAGCGTTGGTGTACGCAGTCACCAACTGGGCCGTGGTATAGGCCATGAGGATCGTCTCCCAAAAAAAATCCCACACCCCCTGCGACCGAGTGGCGCGCATGGGAGCAGCGATGGCTATAGAGCAAACGTCATACGTCGACAATACCTGAAATCGCGGGGTACAGCATTTTTCTAACCGGTACAGCAAATTCCTATATAGCGTTCCTTGAACCCCCCTCCGGAACCGGCTATATATAGAGTGACTTCGACTGGCGGATGAGCGAGCGCGCGCCCGCGTTCCCCGCGTCGGAAGAAGCGTGAGGTCATTGATTATGTACGGCAATCCACAACGCCGCAGCGCCTCGGAGGTTCAAGACCTCCGCCGCGAGGGCGGTCGCTGGCTTAAAGAGCAACGCGAGGCCGCCGGCCTGTCGCAACGCCAGCTCGCCGCCAAGGTGGGCGCCGACTACTATACCTTCATCTCTCAGCTAGAGACGGGCCGCGGCCGCATTCCGCCGGACCGTTATCGCGACTGGGCGCAGGCCCTCGAGGTGTCGGAAAAGACTTTCGTCCGCGAACTGCTCCGCTTCTACGATCCGATCACCTACGAAATCCTGTTCAGCGGAGAGTAGTTCGGTTAGTGTGCCGCCGCCGGAGGGAAGCCGGCAGCTCGTCTAGACGTGGGGAAACGTCCACCGTATGGCCGCTCAGGTCCTTTCGTTCTTTCAGCGTTCGCCGCGCTACGCGCCCACTCCGTCGGTAGACTGGACCCAGCAGGAGCTGGCCGAGTTCTATCGCGTCGAGAGCGCCCTGATCCGCGCCGGCATCCGCGTCGGCACCGACCGCGGCCTGAGCGACGAGAACGAGCCGTGGTTCGTCTTCTATCGTTCCGACGACGGCGAGGTGGTGATTCACTTCGCGCGCATCGACGGCGAATATCTGATCGCCGGCCCGGCCTATGAAGAGATCGCCCGTGGGTTCGATTTCTCGGCCCTGGTCCGCAACATGGTGGCCCGCCACCCGCTGATCCGTCGCGCCGACAACAACAGCAACCTGTCGATCCACCCCGCGGCCCTGCTGGTCGCCGTGGTCGGCACCGCCTTCTTCAAGACGGGCGAGGCCCGCGCGGCCGAGACCGGCGCGGCCAACCCGCCGCAGTCGGGTCACGCCCGCCCGGCGCTCCTGTCGTCCAGCTCGAACGCCGGCCTGACGAACGGCGTCGCGCCCGTCGGCTTCCAGCAGCCTACTTATGATTCCGTGCAGGTTCCGGCCAATCAGGCCGTGCTGATCCTGGCCGCGGCTCTGCTGGCCTCGGACTACGGCGTCGACACCGCCAGCCTGGACGCGTCCGCCCGCGCGGCGATCTCCGCGGCGGCGGCCTCGCTCGACTTCGGCGGCGCGCCCGCCCAGCACAGCCAGGACAGCAGCGCGCTGCTCATGCCGACGACGCACGCGACGGTGATCGAGAACACGCCGGTCCAGACGGTCTCGAGCGTGCTGTCGCTGGTGGCGATCCTCTCGACCATGCCGCAACTCGAAGCCTCCGCCTCTGAGGGCATGATCGGCGGCGGCGGCGGTAGCGGCGGTGGAAATGGCGGCGGCGGCCCGCCCAGCCACGGCATCGAACTCTCCCCCCTGCCCGCGCCGACCAGCGATGCGGCGAACTGGGCGCTCGACGTGCGCCTGGGCCTGTCGCTCAGCGGCCTCCCCTCGGTCGAAGCCGTGCAGCTGATCCGCGGCCTGGCCGGCGATACCGGCGCGCAGAAGATTTCGGTAATCGAAGTCGCCAAGCTGCCCGACATCCTGGCCGAGTTGATCTCCAAGGGTGATCACTACGCGGTCACGCCGCCCAGCGCGCCTGCCGCTCCGGCCGAACCCGTCGTCACCACGCCCGTGGCCGAAACGCCGGCGGCCCCGCCGCAGGACAGCTTGACGTCGACGCCGACGCCGACGGAACCGACCGACACGGCGCCGATCCAGACGCCGGTCGCACCGACGCCGATCCCGACGCCGGCGCCGCTTCCGGCGGCGCCGACCTCGCCGTTCGTCTCGTCGGACCTGGTCAAGCAATTCATCGACTACTTCATGGCGCACACCATGGTGGTCGAGGTGATGGTGCAGGGCACGGACATCGTGATGTTCGACGCCCGCATCCTGCATGACGCCAGCGCGGCCACCCACCTGACCAGCATGACGTTCGACTTCGCCGACGGCGGCTCGATCAGCCTGGTCGGCAATCATTCGTCCTTCCTGAACGACGGGAATCTGGTCTAGACGAAACGTCCGGAGTTCGCGCTCCGGATGTTGCCAGATCAGAGGCGCGACGGGTCTTGCGAGAGCCGCGCGCGGGAAGGACTGACTTGAGGCCCGCACGCCTGGACCTGGCGATGAGCGCCGCGATGCGCGCTCCCGCCGCCGAGACTCCGAACGTTTCGCCCGAAGCCGGCCCGGCCGGTCCGCCGCCGCGTCGCCGCTTCGCGTTCGCGCGCCGCCTGCTGGCCCCGGTGCTCTCGCCGGTCGCCAACTATGCCCGCCGCTACCTGCAGGCCACGGTCGAGCACGAGCTGCGCCAGACCCAGCACCATCTGAACGCCCTGTCCGGCGAGCTGCACGCGACCCAGGCGCGTCTGGACCACACCCAGACCCTGCTGCATCTGGTGCTGCAACAACAGCAGGTCTCGGCCGCGGCCATGCAGTCGATGACGGCCCAGCTGGCGCGCATCGAACCGGCCACCCAACGCATCGAGACGCGCGGCGACCAAGCCTATGGCGAGCTGGCCGCCCTACCCGCCCTGTTCGGCCCGCGCTTCGACGAGCTGGAGATAAAGCAACGGCCGCTGATCCACTACGACGCCGAGTCGACCGCGATCCGCATGCGCGACGGCTATGTCATGGCCCCCACGGCCCTGCCGACCTTCGTCACCATGCTGGCCAACGCCACCAGCAAGGGCCTGGAGCCCGGCACCAGCGACGTCCTGCGCCGCCTGGTCCAGCCCGGCATGGTGGTCGCCGACGTCGGCGCCAATATCGGCATGCTGACCCTCGTCATGGCCTGGGCGACCGGCCCCGGCGGTCGGGTGATCTCGTTCGAGCCCGAGGCCGTTCCGCGCTCGAACCTCGAAAAGATGAAGCATCTCAATGGCCTGTCTTGGGTTGAGGTGCGCGACCAGGCCGTCGGCGAGAAGGCTGGCCAGCTGACCTTCCACGTCAGCGACATCATCGGCCACAGCTCGCTGTACGCCTTGCCCGAAAACGAGGGCTCCCGCGAAATCCAGGTCGAGGTGGTCCGCCTCGACGATGTCGCCCCTGCCAAGCGCATGGATGTCGTCAAGATCGACGTCGAGGGCGCCGAGCTGGACGTACTGGCCGGCATGAAGGGCGTGATCGCCAAGAATCCCGACCTGGCCATCGTCGCCGAGTTCGGCCCCGAGCACCTCAAGCGCGTCGGCCAGACCCCGGTCCAGTGGTTCAAGGCCTTCGCCGACGCCGGCTTCAAGGCCTACATCATCGACGAGGCGACCAGCGCGGCCGAACCGACCAGCGCCAAGGCCGCCGCCAAGGTGGTTTCGGCCAACATCGCCTTCGTGCGCGCCGGCGGCGACGCCGAAAAGCGCCTGCTGAAGCGCTAAGGACTGCTCCGCATGAAGATCTGCTGGGTGACGCCCTTCGTCCTGCGCTCGTCGATCGGCCGGGTCAGCGCCGAGGTCGCCCAGGCCCTGGCCGCGCGCGGCCACCAGGTCGAGATCCTGCGCTGCGAGGATGAGGTCGGCGAGGAGCCGCTGCACCCGACCGCCCTGCCCGTCCATCACTGGCGCCGCTACGACCTGTCGCGCCTGCGAACCGAGTTCGACGTCGTCATCGTCAATATCGGCGACAACTTCCCCTTCCACGCCGGCGTGTTCCACGTGCTGGACGCCGCGCCGTGCCTGGGGATCTTCCACGACTTCTATATCTACAACCTGTTCTCGGGCTGGCTGTACCACAACGGCCTGGACTATCGTCGGCACGACGCCGAGATCGTCGCGACCTATGGCGAGGCGGCCCTGCCCCACGCCGTAGCTGTGCGTTCGGGCCAGATGCTGGACATGGGCGAGATCGCCAAGCATCTGCCGATGACCGAATGGCTGGCTCGCCGCTGCCAGGCCGCCCTGGCCCATGCGCGCTTCTATGCGCCCAAGCTGGAGGCCGTCGTCACCGGCCCGGTGGACGTCACGCCACTGTGCTGCCCCGATCGCGCCACGCCGCCCGGTCCGCCCAAGCCCAAGCGCCAGCTGACCCTCACCACCGTCGGGGTGATGAACCCCAACAAGCGCGTGGCCGACGTGATCCACGCCATCGGCGGTTCCGACGCGCTGAAGGCCTGCGTCTATCGCCTGGTCGGCCCGATCTCGGACGAGGAGCGCGTCAAGCTGGAAGGCGTCGCGGCCGAGGTGGGCTTTGCGAACCTGGTCATCGACGGCGCTGTCGATGACGAGACCCTGGACCGCCGCCTGGACGAGGCCGACATCATGGTCGCCCTGCGCAAGCCGGTGCTGGAAGGCGCTTCGGGCTCGGCCTGCGAAGGCATGCTCAGCGGCCGCCCGACCGTGGTGGCCCGCGCCGGCTTCTACGGCGAGCTGCCCGACGACCTGGTGTTCAAGATCGACGGCGAGATCGTGGTCGACGAGCTGCGCGAAGTGCTCGAGCGCTTGGTCGCCGACGAGGCCCTGCGCCGCGAGACGGGCAAGGCCGCTCGCGCCTGGGCGCTGGAGAACCTCAACGCCGCCCGCTATGCGCAGGCGATTGAGACTCTGGCGAACGCGCAGGTCACCAGCCGCCCCCTGCTGGATGTCGGCGCCCGCCTGGGCTGGCAGCTGAACGCCATGGGCCTGGCCGACACCGATCCGGCCACGACCCGGATCGGCGCCACGCTGCAGAAGCTGTTCGCGCCGATCGAGCCTTAAGCGCTCTTGCTGACCGGCTCGGCGCAGTAGCTGTCCAGGAAGGCCTGGTGCTGCGGCAGGCGCGTCACCGCCCCGGCGATGTTGCGCTTCAGATCCTCGAGCGCCGCCTTCAGCTGCTGCGGCGGCATCAGCCGGCCCATGTGGTGATAGGTCTGGGGCTGGATACGCTGGCCCAGCAGCACCTGCAGCCACGAGTCGGTCTGGAACAGCTCGCCGGCCGCCTGGTAGACCTGGGCGCTCTCGCGGAAGAGTTCGATCCGGTGGGCCAGGCTGTCGGGAATGTCCATCGTCCGCACACGGTCCCAGAACGGGCTGTCGGTCCGCTCGGTCGCCTTGTAGTGCAGGATGATGAAGTCGCGGATCTTCTCAAGCTCGTCGTCGGCCTGATGGTTGTAGAAGTCGACCGCCGCCTGGCTGACGCCGCCGAACGGGAACAGCTTCATCAGGCGCGTCATGCCGATCATGATCAGGTGGATCGACGTCGACTCCAGCGGCTCGACAAAACCGCTGGCCAAGCCTAGCGCCACGACGTTCTTGTCCCAGGTCTTGCGGCGGCGGCCCGTGCGGTAGCGGATCAGGCGCGGCTCGATTAGGGTCTCGCCCTCGATCTCGGCCGTTAGCATGTCGCGCGCCTCGTCGTCGGACATGTATTCGTTGCAGTAGACGAGGCCGTTGCCCACGCGGTGCTGCAGCGGGATCTTCCAGCGCCAACCGGCCTTGTGGGCGATGGCGCGGGTGTAGGGCACGGCCGGCTCGGTCGAGCGGGTCTGAACGGCCAAGGCGCTGTTGGTCGGCAGCCAATGGCCCCAATCCTCGAATCCCGCCTTCAGGGTCTGCTCGATCAGCAGCCCCCGGAAACCGGTGCAGTCGATGAAGAAGTCGCCTTCGACGACCGCACCACTCTCCATGACCAGGGCCTCGACGAAGCCGCTCTCGGCGTTCTGGCGCACCGAGGCGATCTTGCCCTCGACGCGGCGCACGCCGTCGCCCTCGGCCATGCCGCGCAGGAAGCGGCCGTAGAGGCCGGCGTCCAGGTGGTAGGCATAGTTCAGCGGGCTCTGCTCGCCGGTGAAGAACCTGTGCTGCTCGGCCGCCTTCAGCTCGAAACAGTAGTCGCCCAGATCCCCGCCGAAACCCTGCTCCTGGGCCTGCAGCCAGAAGTGATGGAAACCGCCCATCCAGGTGGATTTGCCGACCTGGCCGAACGAGTGGATGTAGCGGTCGCCGATCTCGCCCCAATGCTCGAACGAGATGCCCAGCTTGAAGGTCGCCTGGGTGGCGCGCATGAACTCTGGCTCGTCGATGCCGAGCAGGGCGTTGAAGGTGCGGGCCGTCGGGATGGTCGATTCACCGACCCCGACCGTGCCGATGTCCTCGGACTCGACCAGGGTGATGTCCAGCAGCGGGCCCAACTGGCGGGCTAGGGCCGCGGCGGCCATCCAGCCAGCGGTGCCGCCGCCCGCGATCACCACCTTGCGGATCGTCTGCTGGGTCATGGCGTCCCCTCCCCTTCGTTTATCGGTTCAGCCGGTCGAGCAGGTACGCCCGCAGCCGCCTGGCCTTGGTCTGGTCCATCGGTCCCAGTGGACCGCGCGCGGCTTCGGGCATCGGCGCCCCCGCGCGGTCGGCGGGACCGAACACGTAGTAGTCGAACAGGGCCTTCCAGCCCTGCTTCTCGAAATCGGGCCGGTCGCGCAGGCTCAGCAGGCCGTGCAGCAGCGTCGTCATCGGCGTGTCCAGATGGGCCGGCGCGCTGTTCCACCAGTTGTTCACCAGCACGTTGAACGGCTCCAGCGCCTCGACCTGGTGCCACCACAGGGCCGGGTAGACCAGCACGTCGCCGGGCTCCATCTCCGCCACCTGGGCGCTGTCGATCGCCGCGCGGAAACCGGGATGGGCGTCGAAGTTGGGATTTTGGAAGTCGACCAGGCTGACCACCTGGCCGCCGGGCGTCGGCTCCAGCGGGCCGGGATAGAGGTTGGCCACCTGGTCCGGCGGAAACAGAGTGAAGCGCCGCCGGCCCACGGCGCAGATGGCGATGTTGTTGGACATGTCGTAGTGGGCCGCCGCTGTCGTGCGGTTGCCGATCCAGATGCCGGCCATCGGCGGCTCGGGGCCGAACACCTCCGAGCCCAGGCCCAGATCGTTGGCGGCCTTCAGGTCGGGGAAATAGGCGTCCAGGTCGGCCGAGCCGACATAGACCGCCGGCGCGTCGTTGCGGCCCTCGACCTCCTCCAGGCGCTGGAGGAACACCTCCAGCGGCGCGCGCTCGGCCTTGAAGTTCATGGCCGTGTGGGTGTCGTCGTAGAAGAAGCGCCCGCCAATCGACGCGTCGCCGGTGTAGCCCACCACCCGGCCGCCCCGGTCGTAGGCGCGGATGTAGTCGCGGGCCGCCTGGGCGGACTGGAGGCCCGCCTGGACCAGCGGCCAGTCGCGCGCCAGGCCCTTGAACAGCATGGGGGTCTGGCCGGTCAGCACCGCCTCGAACGGGATCTGACCCGGCGTCGCCACCGTGGTCTCCAGCGTCCGACGGGCGGTGATCGCGGTCATGCGAGATGAGCCTGTTTACGAGTCTTGCGGGCGACCAGCTCCTCGATGTTGCCCATCGACGAGATGATCCAATGCGCCGCGCGCAGCAGCCCCGACTGGTGCAGCCGTTCCAGGTCTTCGCCGGTGATGGCCGCCAGGCGATCCGGGGCCAGGGTGAAGACGTCGGGCAGGTCGTAGCTGGTCTGGTCGCCCAGCTTGATCTCGATGTCGATCGGTTCGATCAGCCCCAGCTCCTCGAAGAAGGCGAACATCGGGCCGCTGATCTCCAGGCCGTCGTGGATCTGGCCCAGCGCCTGGTTGATCCCTTGCAGGTACGGCGAGTTGCCGCCAGCCGGCAGGAACAGGCGCTCGCCTTCGTCGCGGCTGACGCGCGGGTGATCCAGGTCGACATGGATCATCGGCCGGGGCTCTGCGCCCCGCTCGTCGCGTTGCAGCGCGATCGAGAACGGGCCGCGCCGCTGCACGGCCGGGACGTAGCGGGCGTTCCAGCCGGTCTCGTCCAGGAACAGGTTCTCGTCACGGTCCAGACCCAGCAGCGCCACGGCCTGCCAGGCCCCGGCGGCGTCCTTGCGGATCAGGATGGGATATTCGCGCTGCACCGCCTCGAACTCGGTGGGCAGCACCAGCACCTGGTTCAGCGCATCGCCATAGGCGACGCCGTGGCCGGCGATCACGCGCAGGTCGGCGTGGTCGACGTTGTTCAGAAGCACTCGGTTCATATCGGCCTACTCACGCCCTGAAGGCGTGCACTTCAAAGGAAGAAAGGGACCGCCGCAAGCGCGACGGTCCCTGCCCTCACTGCTAGGAGACTTCCGGTCCTAGAAGCGGTAGCGGGCGCCGAGGAGGAAGCGGCGATCCAGTTCTTGAGCGAACCAGACCTGCTTCTCGTCACGCGCGTAGGTGCGCAGGTGCTCCTTGGTCAGGTTGATGCCTTCGAAGGAGACCGACAGCTTCTCGGTCACGTCGTAGCTGACGTTGATGTCCAGCTGGCCGAACGGCGCCACGTTGACGGGGTTGCGCGAGCCGCCGCGATTGGTGGCTTGCAGGAACTTGTCCCGCCAGTTGTAGGCCACACGGGCCGAGAAGCCGTACTTCTCGTAGATCAGCGTGGCGTTGGCCGTGTCCGACAGACCCAGCAGGGCGAACTGGTCCTGGCCGGGGTCGGCGGCGTTGTTGAAGCCGACGTCACCGCGCACCAGCGTGTAGGCCCCCGCGACGCCGAAGCCGGTGTCGCCGAAGAAGTGCTGACCCGCGATTTCGAAGCCGTGGATGTTGCCCGTCTTGTTGATCGGCTGCGAGACCTGGAAGTTGAACAGCGGATCGGTGGCGCTGGCCGTGATGTCCGTGGCCGCCAGAATCTGGTCCACGAAGGCCTGGTTCAGATCGCCGCTGGGAAGGCGGTTGGCCTGGAACTGGGCCGTGGCCGCCGCCACCGAACCGGTCGTCTGGATCAGGGCCGCCATCGTGAACAGGTTCACGTCGCCGACGCCCGCGCCGATGGCCGCCAGGGCGGTCTTGGCGTTGCCCGACAGGGTGCCCGGCGCGCCGGAGCTGGGGTCACGCAGGCCGAACATGCTCGACATCTTCGTGCCGGTGCCGACGAAGTTGCTCACGCGCTTGTCGAAGAAACCGACCGAGATGTAGCTGCTGGGCTTGTAGTACCACTCCAGCGAGACATCGACGTTGTCGGAGACCAGCGGGTCGAGGTCGGTGTTGCCGATGGCGCCCAGCGGGATGGCCCCGTTGGCGACCGGGCGGTTCGGCGTGCCGACGCTCTGGGCGGCGAACAGGTTGTTGTAGTCCGGACGCGCGATCGTGCGGCTGAACGAGAAGCGGCCCGTCAGGTCGTCCCGCAGCTCGATCTTGAAGTCCATCGAGGGCAGCAGGTTGTTGTACTTACCCTTGCCCGTCAGCGGCTGGTAGACGCCCGAGGTCTTCAGGGTGAAGTCGTTGTCCGCCGTCCAGACGATGGCGCTGGGCACGAGGACCAGCGAGACCGCATCGGTCTTGGTGGTTTCGTAGCGCAGGCCGGCGACCAGTTCGGTCGGACGATCCAGCAGCTCCGACTTCCAGACCAGCTGGCCATAGACCGAGGCGATCTTTTCCTGGATGCGGTTGTTTTCCTGACCCGTGACGCCGACCGCATTGCCCTTGGCCGCATAGACCGGCGACAGGGCGTTGTAGAGGTCGATGGCGTTGGCGCGGAACGACACCAGGCCGGCGCCCGACTGGTTCAGGTTGAAGTCGTTGAACTGACAGGCCAGGCAGAACGCCTTCACGAGGTTTCCGGCGGAGGCCGAGACGTCGCGCGGGCTGGACATGCCCCAGCTGCCCAGGTCTTGCTGGGTCGACTTGCTGGTCTGCAGCATGTTGGAGTCGCGGTAGTTACCCCCGAACTCGACACGGCTGCCGTTGTCGTCCAGGTCCCAGCGGAAGTCGGCCCGGATTTCCTTGACCTTCTGCTGCTGGCGTTGCGCCCAGGTGCGGGCGACCTGGCTGGCCAAGTCACCGACATCCAGCTGGCCGTTGCCGTTGCCGCGCAGAGCATCGTTGAACGTGATGCTCTGGATCGGGATCCCGCTCTCATAATTGCCGGTCTGGGTCGTCAGGACCGGCGCGGCGATCGAAACCGCCGTCGAGCTGGCGCCGTTCGGCGTGTTCGGCTTGGAGTCGGCCTTCGAGATGTGGCCGTCCACGGTGACGTGGAAGCGGTCCGAGACGTCCCACGTGCCGTTCAGGCCGAACGACTTCAGCGAGTCCTCGTTGCCGCGATATTGCTGCTCGAAGCCCGTATCCTTGGTGCCGCTCAGGTTTTCCGACAACAGCACGGCGGTGGCGACCGTCGGGTTCTTGTCGAAGGTCACCCGGTCGAACGGGCGGTTGAACCAGTTGGTGCTGTCGTTGCGACGCTCGAACGTCTTGTCGTTGGCGTAGAGGGCGTCGGCCGTGATCGTCATGGTCTCGACCGGACGGAACTGGACCGTCAGCTGACCATTGACGCGCTCGCGTTCGCCTTGCGCGAAGTGGTAGCGGCTGTCGTTGGGGATCGCGACCCAGGTGCTCCCGCTCGACGGCGCATTGGTGATCTGGGTCGCGCCGCCCGGACGAACGAAACCGTTATCCGGATTGATGAAGTCGGCGTACGACTTGATGTTCCAGTCATTCACCGTGGCCGAGCGCGAGGTGTAGTCGCGCTTCTGGTAGCTGCCGAACAGGGTGACGCCGAACTTCTCGCTGTCGTCGACCCAGTTGACCAGGCCCGAGACTTCCGGCGTGTACTTGTGGCCGAAGTCGTCGACCTTCTTGTCCATGCTGGTGTCGTAGACGCCCTTGACGCCGATGCTGCCGTTCAAGCCCGGCTTGCCGTCCAGGGGGCGGCGGGTCTTGACGTTGATCGTGGCGCCGATGCCGCCGGTCGGGATGGCCGCGCGACCGGTCTTATAGACCTCCAGCGTGGACACGCCTTCCGAGGCGAGGTTCGAGAAGTCGAACGAGCGGCTGGTGCCGGCCGCGGTGTCCGAGCTCTGGTCCCCGCCGACCGTGGCGACCCGCGCGGTCGGCATGGTGCGACCGTTCAGGGTCACCAGGTTGAAGCTGGGACCAAAGCCACGGACCGTGACCTGGGAGCCTTCGCCGTTGGTGCGATCGATCGACACGCCGGTGATGCGCTGCAGGGATTCCGCCAGGTTGGTGTCTGGGAACTTGCCCATATCTTCGGCGGAGATGGCGTCGACGACGCCGCTGTTGTTGCGCTTGATCTCGATCGACCGTTCGAGCGAAGCGCGGATGCCGGTGACGACGATCTCGTCGACGGCGGTGCTGTCTTGAGTCTGCGCGATCGCCGAACCGGCGAACATGGCCGCCGTGATGGCGACGCAAGAGGCAGACGCGTGCAAGCGACGAAGCCGCTTCATAGCCGTTCCCCCTAAAAAAAGCCCTCTCTGGGGCGATGTTTATTGTTGCGAACCGGGAGCATTTTCCCGGCCCTCTTCCCGTTCCCGTCCTGAGTGAACAACCCATGCACGAGAGACCAGTTAGCGGTAACATCGGTCTCAGACCGCCGCAATGGCCAATTGACAGCGCTAGCAATTATTTTTCAAGGCCGTTCTGGTCGCAATCCTACTACAAATGACCGGTATTTTTGGCCGCCCGCTGCACTGCCGCGAGGGCGTCCTATTCCGCCGATCTCGCCAAGGTTGCGTTACATTTCGCGAAGGAAACCGGTGTCCACGCATGCGAATGCGCGACGGCGGCCAGCATCGCGCTAGCCGCCGCCTCCCATGCGTGCATGGATTTTCGAGTTTGGTTGCGGCGCGTCAGCCGAGGTCGATATCGACGCTCGCGCTCTTCAGGCCGTCGGCGGACGCGACCACCCTCACCCGCCCCGGCTGATTCCGCCGGGTCCGGACGATCGCCTGGGCCAAGCCGTTGAAGGCTTTGCGCTGGCTGGCGACGTCGGGCTCGTGGCTGGTCGGGTTGCCGTTGCCGACGCCGATCACGTCCGCTGCGCCCGACAGCTCGAAGCGGACCAGCGTGTCGGCACGCGGCACGATGCGGCCCTTGGCGTCCAACACCTCGACCTTGAGGATCGCCACGTCCTGGCCGTCGGCCTTCAGCTTCGAACGGTCCGCCGTTAGGCGCAGAGCGGCCGGCGCGCCGGCCGTCTCGCGACGCGCCCGCAGGATCACCTTGCCGTTCTTGTAGCCGTGGGCCTCGAGCACGCCCGCGGCGTAGGGCACGGACCACTCGACGTGGTGGTTGGCCTTCACGTCGCGCACGCCCTGGCTCTTGCCGTTCAGGAACAGCTCGACCTTGTCGCAGTTGCTGTGCGCCCAGACCGCCAACGGCTGGCCCTCGCGGCCTTCCCAGTTCCAGTGCGGCAGCAGGTGCAGCAGCGGCTCGGACCGCCACCAGGCGCGGTAGTAGAAATAGTTGTCCTTCGGAAAGCCGCAGGTGTCGAAGGCGCCGAAGTGCGAGCTGATGCTGGGCCAGCGATTGAACGGCGTCGGCTCGCCGCGATAGTCGAAGCCGGTCCAGATGAAGCCGCCCGCCATCCACGGCCGCTCGGCCGCGTGACTCCACCACTTCTCGGCCGTCGTCGCCCACCAGGGGTGGTCGGTGTCATAGGCCGGGACGTAGCTCTTGGCCTCGTCGCGGACGTATTCGCCGCGCGTCGTCACCACGCTGGCGCTCTCGCTGCCGATGATGGGCATGGCCGGGAAGCGCTCGTGGAAGGCGTCCATCTTCTCGTGGCGATAGTTGAAGCCCTGCACGTCGATGACCGTGCTGATGCCCTCGCCGAAACCGTTGTCCATCGCCGCCGTAACCAGGCGCGAGGGGTCCAGGCGATTGACCAGGCGCTTCATGGTCCTAGCGACCTTGATCCCGCGCGCGGTGGCCTGCTGCGGCTCCTCGTTGCCGATCGACCACAGGATCACCGAGGGATGGTTGCGGTCGCGGCGGACCAGGCGCTCCAGCTCGTCCATCGAGGTCGGGTCGCTGGACATCCGGCGGGTCTCGTCGATCACCAGGATGCCCAGGCGATCGCAGGCGTCCAGCAGCTCGACGGTCGGCGGATTGTGCGAGGCGCGATAGGCGTTGCAGCCCATCGACTTCAGCTGCTCCAGCCGCCAGACCTGCAAGGCGTCCGGGATGGCCGCGCCGACGCCGGCGTGGTCCTGGTGGTTGCAAGCGCCCTTCAGCTTCACCGGCCTGTCGTTGAGGAAGAAACCCTGCTGGCCGTCGAAGCGGACCGAGCGAACACCGAAGCGGGTGACGAAACGGTCGACAACCGCGCCGCCCACCTTCACCTCGGTGACCAGCGTGTAGAGGTGCGGGCTCTCCAGCGACCACAGCACGGGATTGGCCAGGGTCACGGTCTGGGACAGGCTCTGGCGCTCCCAGGCCGGGATGCGGTCGGCGGCGGGAGCCACGGCCAGCACCGGCTTGCCGGCGGCGTCCAGCACGGCGTGCGAGACCTCGAAAGCGGCGGCTGCATCGCCCTCGTTCACCAGCTCGGTATCGATCTGCAGCGTGCCGTCGACCTTGGCGCGAACGAAGACGCCCCACTGCGGCACGTGCACCGGCGCGGTCTTGACCAGCCAGACGTGGCGATAGAGCCCCGCCCCCTCGTAGAACCAGCCCTCACCCAGGCTGGCGTCGACGCGGACGGTCAGCTGGTTGTCGCCGCCGACATTGGCGATGTCGGTGATGTCGACGCGGAACGGCGAATAGCCGCTGTCCTCACGCTCCAGGACGTAGCCGTTGACGATGACCAGGGCGTCGCGGAAGGCGCCGTCGAATTCGATCGACAGCCGCTTGCCGGCATCGCTGGCCGGCAGGGCGAAGGTCTTGCGGTACCAGCCGACGCTGGTCTCCGGGAACTCGCGGCCCAGCGCCTTGTAGCCATGGGCGGCGCGCAGGTCCTCGTCGTCCGGCTTGCCCGAGGGCTTGTAGTCGGGGTTGTTGGCGAACGGCAGCTCGACGGCCCAGTCGTGCGGCAGGGTCACCGGTTTCCAGGCGCCGTCGTCGAAGTCCTTCTGCGCGGCGGCGGCCACCCACCAGCTGGGCGCGCTGGCCCCGGCCTTGGCGAAGGTGCGCTGGTTGGCGCCGAAGCCGAAGTCCTTGGCTGGGTCGGACGCATGGCCCAGGGCGAAGCGCCAGTCGAAGTCCAGGGAGGTCCGCTCGCGCGGGCCCAGGTCCACGGCGGCGACGGGCGCGACCTGGGCGTTGGCCGCGGCGGCCTTGGCCAGCAGCGCGGCGCCCGCCGTAGCGGCCAGGGCCTGGCGTCGGTTGATCTGGACCATCGGAAACTCCCTCAACTCAACACCGTCTTCCCGGCGAAAGCCGGGACCCAGATCCCATGGCGCCAGGGCTGATTGGAAAAGCGTTGAGCTGGTGGCGTCACCCACAGCGCTCTTCCATCTGGGCCCCGGCTTTCGCCGGGGGATGCGGATCTTAAAGCTAGAACTTCAGCGTCACGTCGACGAGGAAACGACGGCCATAGCTGTCGTAGCGGCCGATCCGGTTGGGATCGTTGTCGCGGTACATCCGCAGTTCCTGGTTGGTCAGGTTGTTGACCTGGAAGCGGACGCCGATGCGCTCGTTGACCTGATAGGACGAGCTGAAGTCCAGGGTCTTCTCGGTCTGCAGGGTCTGCAGGTCCGAACCGTTCCAGCCGTAGATCACGGTCATCGGCGAGTGGTACTTCCAGCCCAGGCGGGCCTCGAAGCCGGCGTTGGAGTACCACAGGTCCACCGTCGCGGTGTTCTTGGCCAGACCGGTCATCCGCAGCGGATTATTGACCGGCGAGAACTCCTTCAGGTTCGAGTCCACATAGGCGTAGTTCGAATAGATCCCGAACTTGCTGAGCGGACCCGGCAGGAAGAAGAACGGCGTCTGGAAGGTCAGTTCCGCGCCCTGGATGTGGCCGCTGCCGCCATTGGCGGGGCTGGCGACCGTGTAGGTCTGGCCGTTGAACGTGGCCGGGGTCTGCTTCCAGCCGATATAGCTGTCGACGGCCTTGTAGTAGTACGAGATCGCGACCAGGGCTTCCGGACGGAAGTAGTACTCGGCCGAGGCGTCGAACTGGATGGCTTCGAACGGCTTCAGCTTGGGATTGCCGGCGCTGCCGGTCCACGGCGACCAGTTGGCCAGGGTGCGGCTGGCGCGCAGTTCATCCAGCGGCGGACGGGCGATGACCTTGGCCACGCCCAGGCGGATCAGCTTGCCGTCGCCGAAGTCCAGCTTGGCGTTCGCCGAGGGCAAGAGGTCGGTGTAGCTGTTGTCGATCGTCACCGCCTTGAAGGCGCTGGCGGCGTCCTGCTGCATGCCGTCGCTGCTGGTCTCGGTGTGGACCAGGCGGGCGCCGACATTGCCGGTGACCCACGAACCGCCCACGCCGTCGCCGGCGAAGTTCAGCTTGCCGAAGCCTTCATAGACCTTCTCGTTGACCGCCCAGCGCGAGCCCAGGTCTTCACTGGCGTTCTTCAGGTCGAAGGCGCCCGCCGCGTAGGCCACGGCCGCGATCTTGTCGATGTCGCCGGTCAGCAGGGCCGGCACATTGGCGCCGTCGCTCAGCTTGTAGGCGCTGAGCAGGCTGGCCGGCACCGTCGCGCCGGTGGCCGCCGGGCTGAAGGTGAAGCGGGTGTGGTCCTTGGTGCGGTCCGAGGCGCGCACGCCGAACTGCACGCTCTTGAAGACGCTGTCGCCGCCGAAGTCGCGGGCGAAGTCCAGGGCGGCCGCCTTCAACTCGTCGTTCAGACGCTCAGGGCCATCGTGCGAGCCAGCCAGGTCGGCGGTTTGGCTGAGCTTGATGCTCTCGTCGCTGGTGGTGATGGTCGGCGTCACGCCCGCGCGCCAGTCGAAGGTGGTCCAGGCGGGCCAAGCCTCGAAGCGCACGGCCTTCCAGGTGTTCTTGCGCTTGGCCTTCGAGTACGAGGCGTCGGCGGTGACGGTCCACTGGTCGCCGGTCCACTTGCCGTTCAGGCCGCCGGCGAACAGGTCCTTGTCCTCGCTGTACTTGGCCAGCACGGTCTGCACCGAGCTGAACGGCAGGCGGCCGGCCACGACGGCGTTGTTGATCAGGGTGAAGGACGCACCGGCGGCGTGATAGTCGGCGTCGTTCCAGCCGGTGTTGGTGCCGTCGCCGCGGTTCCAGTTGCCCCAGTTGTTGGCGCCCCAGACGGTCTGGTCCTGGACCTCGGTGATCTTGATCTTCGAGTAGAGGGCGTCGGCCTTCAACTCGAACCTGTCGGTCGGCTTGAACTGCAGGCCGCCCGAGATCCCGGTGCGCTTCTGGTCGATGCGGCTGGCCGACATCTGCGCGCCCCAGGGCGTGTAGTCGACCTTGCCGTCGCGGTTCAGGTCGCTGGAATAGTCGCTGGCCCCGGCCGGCGGGCGGGCGTTGCTGTCGTTGTAGCCCCAGCCCGTGAACGAGCCATAGCCGTTCTTCTGGCGCTGAGCGGTGACGCCCAGGACCACGGCCAGGTCGTCATTCAGCTTGTGAACGAACGAGCCCGAACCGCGATAGCCGGTCGTGCCGTAGTTCGGAATGTCCTTGCCGCCGTCATAGAACACCGGACCGGCGCGCAGCACGAAGGCCGGGCCGCGATAATCCAGGGGCGCGATGGTGTCGATGTTGATCGTGGCCGCGACGCCGCCGGCGATCAGGTCGGCCGACTGCGACTTGTAGACCTGCACGCCGGAGACGACTTCCGAGGGATAGATCTCCCAGCGCACGTTGCGGTCGGGCTCGGACGAGGCGACTTCGCGGTTGTTGATCGTGCCCAGCACCAGGCGCGCGCCCAGGCCGCGCACGACGGCCTGGCTGTCATTGCCCCGGTCGCGGGTGGCGTTGACGCCCGGCAGGCGGGCGATGGACTCGGCGATGGTGACGTCGGGCAGGATGCCGATATCCTTGGCCGAGATGGCTTCGACGACCTTGTCGGAGCCCTGCTTCACGGCCAGGGCGTCGCGCAGGCTCTTGCGCACGCCGGTGACGACGACTTCTTCGACCTGCGAGGTTTCGGTGGTCTGGGCGTAGGCTCCGGCGGCCGACGTCAGAGCAAGGCCGCTGACAGCGGCGAGCAGAATGGCATGGCGAGTCATGTGTTTCCCCCTGATGAAACAGCGCCGCGCTTCGTTTTTTGTGGCGCGGCTGCCTTGGGCTTCGACGTGTCTGGGCGTCAGACGCTCCCGCGAACGTCACGCCCCTCATTTATCATATCAATCGGACAAGGCAAGCGCTGTCACTCCAACGGAATGACGCTGGCGCCCTTGCCCACAGTCGCGGTCTTGGCCGGGGCGTCGCCAACGGCAGCGGCATCGGTCGCGGTGGCGGCGGTCACCGAGGCGCCGGGCATCAGGCGGGTGCGATAGGTCCAGGCGCCGTTCTCCAGCGTCATCGGGCGTGGCCCGACCCCGCCCAGGAAGTCGCCGTCGATGAACCGGGCGGCCTCGCCATGGGCGGCGACGCGGAAGGTCACGTCGACCGGCATGACATAGGGCGCGGTCAGCCACTGAACGCCTTCCAGGGCTTGGCCCTTGAAGTCGAACAGCGCCGCGTTCTCCCAGTTGGAGCCCGTGCCCCAGCGGGTCTTGCACTTGGTCGAGAGCCACGCCGGCTCCCAGTAGACGACCCCGACCCCGCCGTTGGCGTAGACCAGCTGGGTCAGGTCGGTGAGGTATTTCTTCTGGCCCGCCGGGGTGGCTGGATAGCCGGCGATCAGCGAGTCCGCGCCCAGCAGGTTGGGCGAGCTGTCGGCGCCGTCATTGGTGAACGGATAGGCCGTCTCGACTACCAGCACGTCAGCCGAATAGAGGTGCCGCAGGCGGTTGATCGTCTCACCCAGCTGCGCCATCGAGCGCTTGGACCACTTGCTGTAGTAGCTGACGCCGATCAGGTCGAAGTCGGTGACCCCGGCCTTCTCGGCGGCAGCGAACCAGGGCTCGACGTTCTCGGGCTGGGCGATGTGCAGCATCACCCGCGGCTTGATCTTCGAGGCCGCGCCGGCGTCGCGAACGGCCTTGATCCCGGCGTTGAACAGCAGGGCGTTGCGGGTCCAGTCGATCGGCTCCTTCGCCCTGGCCAAGCTGGAGACGATCTCGCCATTGGTTTCGTTGCCGACCTGCACAAGGTCGGGCATCAGCCCCTCGCGATCCAGCTGCGCCAGGGTGTCGTGGGTGAAGGCGTACAGCGCCTTGGCCTGATCCGGCGTCGACAGCTCGGCCCAGGCCTTGGGGGCGATCTGCTTGTCGCCGTCGGCCCAGTCGTCGGAATAGTGGAAGTCCAGCAGCACCTGCAGCCCGGCCTTGCGAGCCTTGGCGATGCTGCGCTTGACGTCCTTCAGGTTCGAATAGGGCGTCCAGTCGGGGTCGTTCCAGACCCGGATCCGCGCGACGTTGGCGCCCGCCGACTTGAAGAAGGCGTAGGGCTCGACTGTCTTGCCGCCCGCCCGATAGACCGCCCCGCAGTCCTCCATCTCGTTGGCGTAGGAGATGTCGACGCCCAGGTAGGTCTGGGGCGCGGCGTGCGCCGGCGCGGCCAGCAAGGCGGCCAGCGAAAGCGCGATCAGCGAGGTGCGGGCGTTCGACATGTTTCCTCCGTCGCGGGCGCATCGAGGCGCGCCGCTGCGGAGCGACTATCATTTATCGTACAATTGATGCAAGCGGCTGTTCAGGTCGCGGCGAACCGCACTTGGGCGACGTCGGCCAGCAGGGCGTACAGGGCGGCGACATCCAGCGGCTTGCGCAGCACCCCGTCGGCCCCGTCCTCGCGATAGCGGGCGACATCCTCGGGGAAGACGTTGGCGGTCAGCATCCAGATCGGGATGTGCGTCCCGGCCGGCTCTGCGCGGCGGATCTCGCGGACAGCGTCACGGCCGCCCAGCACCGGCATATTGACGTCCATCAGGATCAGGTCGAAGGCGCCCGTCCGCCACAGATCCAGGGCCAGGGCCCCATCCTCGGCGAAGGTCAGGGAAACCGGCGCGTTCTCCAGCGCCAGGGCCAGCACCCGACGGTTGGCGGCGTTGTCCTCGGCCGCCAGAACCCGGATCTCGCCGGGCTGGCCCTTCTCGCGGGAGACGGGCGTGGACGCCGGGCGATGGATCGGCGCGGCGAAGGCGAACCAGAACACCGCCCCGCCCTCCGCCGGACCGACCGCGATCTCGCCGCCCATCAGAGCCAGGTTCTGGGCGCAGATCTTCAGGCCCATGCCCGTGCCGCCCTGAAGCCGGCCACGCTCGGTCTGCTCCCAGGCCTCGAACACCTTGAGCCGCTCGTCGGCGGGGATCGGCGGGCCGGTGTCGGCCACCTCGATCAGCACCCGCAGGTCGCCGCCCTGCACCGCCCCGGCTAGACGCAACGTGACCTTGCCGCCGGCCGAGACGGCGCCCAGGGCGTTGGAGACCAGGTTGACCAGGGTCTGCTCCAGCCGGACGAGATCGGCGACCACGTGGAAGGACAGGGCCGGGTCGGCGTCCTCCAAGATCAGCGACACGCCAATGGCCCGGGCATGGCTGCTCCACACCCGCACCACCGACCGCGCCAGGGTCCGCAGGTCGACCGGCGCGATGTCCAGCTTGGCCCGCAGCGGGTCGGCGCGGGCCAAATCCAGGATCCCGTCCAGCAGGCGGTTCAGCTGCTCGCCGCCCTCGACCACCCCGGCGGCCAGCTCGGCCTGGCGCGGCGTCAGCGGCTCGCCGCGCAGCGAGCGGGCAAAGCCCAGAATGGCGTTCAGCGGCGTGCGGATCTCGTGGCTGGCGACGGCCAAGAGTTCGCTCTTGGCGCGGTTGGCGGCCTTGGCCTCGTGCATGGCCTGGGTGAGGGCGACGTTGTTGCGGGTCAGGTCGCGCGCGGTCCGCGTCAGAGCCCGATCCGTCGCCTGCTGACGCGCGGTCACCAGCAGCACCGCCGCCACGAACAGCATCACGGCCAGGGTGTAGTGATCCAGCTGGAAGGGGTGGCTCCAGTCGACCGCGATCCAGACCAGGGTCAGCGACGGCGGGACCACCCCGATCAAATAGCTGACCCGCGTCAGGTGCACGCGCAACGCCGCGAACAGCAGCACGGAGATCGCCAGCAGCGCGGCCTCGACCTGATACTGAGCGCCCTCCCAAAGCCGGATTTGCACCGCCATCCAGCAGGCGTTGCCGACCAGCAGCAGCATCAGGATGTCGGACTGCAGGGCCAGGCGCTTGTGGGCCTTCACCGGGTCCGGATCGCGCAGGGCGACCTCGGTGGCCATGAACAGGCCGAAGTAGAGGCCGAACTCCACGACGCCCAGGGCGGAGATGCCCCAAGGCGCGAAGCTCATCAGCAGCAGGACTAAAACCGCGACCAGGGCCAGGCGCGACAGGGCGACGCTACGCGAGTAGCGCACCAGCCCGTCCAGCTGGGTCACGTCCGTCGGCCGCTTCAACATCAGGGTCCCGCCCGAGCCCTCTTCCGTCAGGGAAGTCGCGTTGTCATAGGGCTACGATTCGCGCCCGAGGGATCGCCCGAAACGCGAGTTCTCAGACGACCAGGCTCAGGCCCAGCACGCACAGCAGGCCGACCACGCCGACCAGGCTTTCCATCACCGTCCACGACAGGAAGGTGCCTTTGAGATCCAGGCCGAAATACTCCTTGAACAGCCAGAAACCCGGGTCGTTGACGTGCGAGAACATCAGGCTGCCCGCGCCCACCGCCAGCACCATCAGGTTGGGATCGACATGGCTGGCGGCGATGACCGGCTGCAGCAGGCCCGCGGCGGTCAGGCCGGCGATGGTGGCCGAGCCCAGGGCCACGCGGATGACCATGGCGATCAGCCAGCCCAGCACCAGCGGATGCAGCGGCAGCGCCGTCAGCCAGGCGCCCAACTGGTCGCTGATGCCGGCATCGACAAACACCTGCTTCAGCGCCCCCGCCCCGGCCAGGATCAGCAGGATGCCGGCGACATCCTTCAGGGCGTCGGCATAGCGGCCCATCTGGCCGGTAAATGCCTGCCCCCGCAACACACCCAGGCTGAAGTTGGCGTAGATTAGCGACAGGGTCAGCACCACGACCGACTGACCCAGGAAGCCGACCAGCGGCTTGGCCTGCGAGGCCGCTGGCAGGATCACCAGCAGAACTGTAGTCACGGCGATCAGCACCACCGGCAGCAGGGCGGTGGTGAAGCTGTTGAAGGCGCCGGGCGTCTTGGCGTCCTCGGTCTCGGCCACGGCGAACGAGGTCTCCGCGCCCGCCTGCGCCTGCGGAATGGCGTTCAGACGCTTGAGGGTCAGGGCCAGCAGCGGCCCGCCCGCCGCCAGGGCAGCAATGCTGACGATCAGGCCGTAGCCCAGGGTCAGGCCGGTGTCGGCGCCAAACAGGCTGATCAGCGCCACGGGCGAGGGATGCGGCGGCAGGAAGCCGTGCGCTACCGACAGGCCGCAAAGCAGCGGCAGACCCACATAGACCGGCGGCAGGTCGGCACGCTTGGCTATGGTCAGGATCAGCGGGATCATGACCACGAAGCCGACGCTGTAGAAGAGCGGGATGCCAACGATCAGGCCGGTCAGGGCCATGGCCAGCAGGATGAAGCGCAGGCCCACCGCGCCGATCAGGGTGCGGGCGATGCTCTGGGCCGCCCCACTGTCGGCGATCGCGCGGCCGAACATGGCGCCCAGGCAGATGATGGCGGTCAGGCCGCCCAGCATGTCGCCGACGCCCTTCTCCATCGACTTGGCCACGTGATCCAGCGGCATGCCGAAGCTCAAGGCCGCGACCAGGGCGGTCAGCAGGAAGGCGACGAACGGCGGGACCTTGCCCCAGCCGATCAGGACGACCAGCAGCGCGATCAGCGCGACGACCGCGAACACCATCAGGAGCCTCGCCCTCAAACGCGGAGACGTTCCGCGATCTGACTAGAAAAGAGCGATTCCCCGGTGTCGCGAGGTCCGATCGCTATACCGGGGAATCAGGAACCCTCGCGGCGGGGAGGACCGTCGGAGGGGCTCTGCCCGCCGCTCCACCGGGGAGGTGGGAGAGCGGCGGGCGATGAAGCGCGCCCACCGGCGGCGCGCCCCAGGGGGCTAGAACCTCAGGCGCACGCCGGCGCGGTACATCCGGCCGATGACGTCATAGAGGAAGGGGTTCACGCCGGGGCTGACATTGGTCGTCGGCGAGGCGGCCGGATCCTTATCGAACAGGTTGTCGACCTTGAAGTAGGCCGTCGCGTTGTTCGTCACTTCGTAGGAACCACCGATGTCGATGTAGGTCGCGCCCTTCATCTTGTTCTTGTCGATGGTGCGGTAGGCCACGGTCGAGACCGGGCAGCCGCTGGTGCACTGGATCCACTCGTTGTTGTAGACGCCGTCGCTGAACCAGCGCTCGTAGATCGACAGGCTGAGCCTGTCGGTCGACCAGGTCTGGCTGAACGTCGCCTTCCAGTCCGGGGTGTTGCCGCTGTTCACGCCGGCGCTGTCCACCGTGATCGTGCCCAGGACGCCCGAATTGGTCTTGAACTCGATCATGTGGGTGGCCAGGGCGCGCAGCGAGAGCGTGCCCTTCAGGCCCCAGTCTTCCAGGTTCTTGCGGTACACGGCTTCCAGGTCGAAGCCCTTGTTGCTGAGGGTGGCGACGTTGAAGGCCTGTACCCGGACGTAGTTGGTGTTCGGGACCGTGCTGGTCAGCAGCATCGCGCCGCAGATCTCCTGGTTCCCGGCGACGCACAGGTCGACCAGGTCCTGGGCGGCCAGCGAGCTGATCGCGCCGTCGACCTTGATCTGGAAGTAGTCGGCCGAGAAGCTGAAGCCCGGCAGGAACTTCGGCTCGGTCAGGACCACGCCGACCTCGGTGTTGCGGGCGATTTCGGGCCGCAGGTTGCGGTTGCCGACGGTCTCCTGCAGCACGTTCACGGCCGTACCGCGATAGAGGACGGTAGCGTTGACCACCACCGGCGGCGCGGCGATCTCGCCCAGGTTCGGGGCGCGGATGTCGCGCGAGGTCACGGCGCGGAAGCGCAGGCCCTCGAACGGGGTCTTCCAGACGCCGCCGATCTTCCAGGTCGTGACGTTGCCCGCCGTCGAGTACTTGGTCTGGCGGACCGCGCCGTTGATGTTGCCTTCGCCCAGCGCGTCCGACTTGAACAGCGGGACGTTGGCTTCGACGTAGCCTTCGGTCACGTGGTAGTAGCCCGCGCCGCTGTGGTAGTTGCCGGCGTACCAGTTGTTGCCGGCGGTGCGGATCAGCGGGTCGGCCGGATAGTCGTCGGTATAGGGGTTCTCGGCCCAGATGCCGTCGCCATAGGGGTCGCCGAGGGTCTTGTAGTCTTCCTCGCGCCATTCGACGCCGGCGGCGATGGCCACCGGACCGGCCGGCAGCGAGAAGGGCTCGCCGCTGACGTTGAAGCTGGCCACCGACTCGATCTGCTTGGAACGCTGACGCGGGCCGTTCTTGGGCATGACGTAGTTCAGCGCCGCCGGCTCCAGGGCCACCTGGCCGATGACGTTCAGCGGCACGCAGCCATTGGCGCGGGCGACCGGGTCACGGCAGATGATCGTGCCGTTCGGACCGGCGATCGCGTCGATCGCGGCGTTGTAGCGCGGCGTGACCGAGATGTTGTCCACGTCCAGGCGGACGCGGTTCATGCCGTAGGCGTAGTAGGCGTCGTATTTCCAGTCCGTGCCGAACAGGTTCTGCGTGCCGTTGAAGCCCAGCACGAAGCGCTTCTGTTCGCGCTTGATGTTGACATCGATGGGGCCAAAGCCGCCGTTGCTGGTGCCGAACTGGAAGTTGGTGATGCCGTTGCTGACGCAGGCGGCCTTGATGGCGGCCGGCACGAACGGGTTCTCGCACTGGATCGTCAGACCGGTGCGCTCGGCGCCGATGTTCGGCTGGTTGAGCGAGAACACCTGGGCGAAGTTGGCGGTCAGGTAGACCTCGAAGTTGTCGCTGACCTGATAGCCGACGCGGGTATAGGCGACCTTGCGCTTGATGCGCGCGGCCAGGGTCGGCGAGGCGCCGATGCCGCCGGAGAGATCCCCGCCCACGCAGAACGGGCTGAAGCAGTTGGTCACCGCGCCCGTGCCGGTGGCGACGCCGTTCGAGCCGTACTGGAACTGACGGGGCTGACCGCCGGGGCCGAAGGCGATGCCTTGCAGCGGGCCGTTGGTGATCAGCCCGTACTGGGCGTACTGGATCTGCTGGGCGTTGTTGATCACGCGGTACTGCGGCAGGCCGTCGGTGGTCGAGGCCAGCGGACGCACCTGGATGGCGGGGGTCGTGAACCAGTCGCGGCCACCGGCCTGCTTGGTGCCGAAGCCGCCGGCCAGGACGCCGGCTTCACGGCTGAACTCGCCGCTCGCGGTCACGTGCAGGCGGTCGTTCAGGAACGCCTTGCCGAGCGCCACCTGGGCCACGACCGTGTCGTTGTCGTGATACTTGCTCTCGCCGCCTTCGAAGCGGGCCTTGAAGCCCTCGAAGGTCTTGTCGGTGACGAAGTTGACCACCCCGCCGATGGCGTCCGAGCCGTACGAGGCCGAGGCGCCGCCGGTCACCACGTCGACCTGCTTGATCAGCAGTTGCGGGAACTGGCTGACGTCGGTGACGCCATTGACGTTGGCGGGCGTGACGCGCTGGCCGTCCAGCAGGGTCAGGGTGCGGGTCGCGCCCAGGCCGCGCAGGCTGAGCGAGGACAGGCCCTGCTGGCCCGAGCTGGTGCCGTTGGCGCCGACGCTGCGGCCGGTGCTGCCCTGCAGGGCCGGCATCTGGGTGATGGCCTGGAAGACGTTGGGCTGAGCAGCCTTGTCCAGGTCCTCCGACGTCACCGTCGTGGTCGGCGTCGGCTGGTTGAAGCCGCGTGAATTGAGGCGCGTGCCGGTGACGACGACTTCGGTGATGGTCGTGTCGTCGGCGGTCGCCGTATCAGCTTGTTGCGCCGCATTGGCCGTCGCCCCCCAGGACAACAGCGCCAGCGCCGACGCGGTGCCGGCATAAAAGCCGCGATTGAACTTGAACAAAATCCCTACCCCCGTGCTGAGAAGACCACTCTCCTGGCGCCCTCTGCTGGAGCGCTGACTGCGTCGCATTACTTGTTTTTTATTATCAGCGCGGGAGCGCTGTTAGCGTTTCGACTTCCGGAGATCGGTGAGGACCAGGATCGTACTTGCGATACGTTCTCATTGACCTTTGCCGAGTGCCTTGATCAGAACGAGGCGAGGATAGGCATGGGGTTCGAATATCGTCAATCACAAAACATTCATTTATGTAGCACTCATAAAATCATTGCTCGCTTTTACATCGCCATTCGGTGAATTCCTCTTGTTTTTCAAGGTGACAGCGCGATGCTCAAGAAAGCGGCGTCGGCGGCGGTCGCTCGATTTTCGGAGCCACGCCATGCTACCGGTCCCACAACCGGATACCTCGTCTTTTCAATGATTTTCAGCAATTCTACCCAAGCGACAGATTCCGTTACGCCAACTTCAAATGTCCAGCGCCCCTCTCGACCTGAAGGAAGGCGCGATGTAGTCACACTATCAAAGATGATCGCGGCGAATGCCGGGAGGACCTCGACATGACGGCTTTTCGCCCCCTGATGCTAGCCCTGGCCGCCGCCTCCTGCCTGGCTTCGCCCGCCCTGGCGGCCTCGACGCCGGCTCTGGTGCCCTGGCCCGCCGCCTATGCGCCAGAGGCCGGCGCCTTCAAGCTCACCGCCAAGACCGCGATCCACGTCCCCGCCGGCGACGCCGAGGCCAAGGCCGTGGCGCTGCAGCTGCGCGACATGCTGGTCCGCGCCGGCAAGCCATCCCTAAAGATCGTCGAGGGCGGCGCGGTCCCGACTGGCGCGATCGTCCTCAAGCGCGGCGAGCGCACGGGCGAGGCCTATGACCTGGAGATCGCCCCCGCCGGCGTCACCATCGCCGCCGGCGACCGTAAGGGCCTGTTCTATGGCGCGGTCACCGTCTGGCAGTTAGCGACCAACGGCCCCGCCCTGCCCGCCGCCAGCATCCAGGACGCCCCGCGCTATGCTTGGCGCGGCCTCATGCTGGACAGCGCCCGGCATATGCAGAGCGTCGCCGAGATCAAGCGCCTGATCGACGCCATGGCGGCCTACAAGCTGAACGTCCTGCACTGGCACCTGAACGACGACCAGGGCTGGCGGCTGGAGATCAAGGCCTACCCGAAACTGACCAGCGTCGGCGCCTGGCGCCAGCCCAAGGGCGCCGACGCCTACCGCCCAGCGCCGGCGAAGTACGAGCCCTATGGCGGCTTCTACACCCAGGCCCAGGCGCGCGAGATCGTCGCCTATGCGGCGGCCCGCAACATCATGGTCGTGCCCGAGATCGAGCTGCCCGGCCACGCCACCGCGGCGATCACCGCCTATCCGGAGCTGGGCGTCACGGGGAAGATCCCGGAGTCGGGCATGTCGGACTGGGGCGTCTTCCCCAACCTCTACAATGTCGACGACGCCACCTTCGCCTTCCTGGAAACGGTGCTGGACGAGGTGGTCGACATCTTCCCCGCTCCCTACCTGCACATCGGCGGCGACGAGGCGATCAAGAACCAGTGGCAGGCCAGCCCCAAGGTCCAGGCCAAGATCAAGGCCCTGGGCCTCGAGAACGAGGACAAGCTGCAGAGCTGGTTCATCAACCGCATCGCCGCGCACCTGGCGACCAAGGGCCGGCGGATCGTCGGCTGGGACGAGATCCTCGAGGGCGGCGCCCAGCAGAGCTCGATCATCATGGCCTGGCGCGGCGTCGACCGCGCCGCCGAGGCCGCCCGGCATGGCCACGACACCATCCTGACCGCGCACCCCCAGTTCTACATGGACAGCCGCCAGAGCCTGTCGGCCAACGAACCGCCCGGCCGCAGCGAGCTGTCGACGCTGAAGGGCCTCTACACCTTCAACGAGCTGGCCGAGGGCATGACGCCGGAGCAGGCGCGCCACGTGATCGGCGTGCAGGCCAATACCTTCACCGAGCACCAGCGCACGGCCAAGCGGGTCGAGACCATGGTCTTCCCGCGCCTGACCGCCGTGGCCGAGCTGGGCTGGACCCAGCCCGCGCGCCGCGACTGGAACCGTTACAGCCACGGCCTGACGGTGACCCGGGGCCAACTCGACACCCTGGGCGTCGCGCACGACGGCGTACCGTTCGAGCCCGAGGCGACCCTGGCCCCGGCCGGCAACCGCCTGAGCGTCAGCCTCGCCTCGGCCCTGGGCGTCGGCGAGATCCGCTACGCTACGGACGGCAAGGCCCCGACGGCCGCCTCGCCGCTCTATGCCGAGCCGCTGACCCTGGCGGACGGCGCGACGCTGAAGGCCCGCACCTTCCTCAATGGCCAGCCTCTGGGCGGCGTGCGCGACATCGACGTCTCGACCCGGGCGCTGAACACCCGCGTCAGCAGCCACCTGAAGTTCTGCGGCGAGACCGTGCCGCTGCGCATGGAGGCCGACTTCCCACGCAACGGCCAACGGCCGGTGTTCATGACCGGCAACTACCGCCCCTGCTGGGTCTGGGAAGGCGCGGACGTCGCCAAGGGCGCGACCCTGACGGCGCGCATCGGCCAGACGCCGTTCAATTTCCAGCTGGCCGGCGGCCGCCGCATCGTCGACTTCAACAAGCCTACGACCAGTCCTTATGGTGAGCTGGTAGTCCGCAAGCGCGAGACCGGTGGGCCGACGTGTGATGGGGAAACCCTGGCCATCCTGCCGATCGACGCGGCGGCGGCCGGCAAGGCGGGGCTGTCGGAGATCACCACGAAGATCCCGGCCACGGTGGGGGTCAAAGACCTGTGCCTGACGTTCAATCGCCCCAGCCGGGACATGCTGTGGGCGTTGGATGCGGTGACGCTGACGCCAACCCCATAGCCCCAAACTCCAACTCGTCATCCCGGCCGCAGCGAAGCGGAGAGCCGGGACCCAGGACAGCCGCAGTGCGCTGGCCCCTGGGTCCCGGGTCGGCTACGCCGCCCGGGATGACGAGGAATTTAGTGCGAGTTCAGAGATCTTAGTCCCCGATCGGCTGCCGCGGCGCGATGCCGTGCAGCCACGCCACACTCCCCCGCGCCCGGCGCAGCATCTGGTGCGCGCGGTCGCCCAACGCCACCGCCACGGCATAGGCCAGGCGGTCGATCACGAAGAGCTGCGCGAACCGCATCGGATTGGGCTGGAACTCCTCCACGCCCGAAGCGGCCAGGCCCACGTGCAGGCAGATGTCGGCGTCGCGGCCCAGGGGCGACTCGCCGTCGGTGATCGCGATGCAGACGGCCTTGTAGTACTTGGCCAGCTCCATGCTCTCCTGCAGCTCGCGCGGGCGGCCGGTGGAGGACAGGAACAGCGCCACGTCGCCCTCGGACAGGATCGCCGCAGACATGCGCTGGGCGTAGCCGTCGGTAAATACCATGGCCGGCACGTCCAGGCGGAACAGGCGGTTGTGGATCTCGGTGGCCAGGGCCGCCGAGCTGCCGCCGATGCCATAGATCACCACCCGCCCGGCCCGCGCGACGGCCGCGGCGGCGGCCTCCAGGTCCTTCTCGACCAGGGTGTCGCGGGTGCGGCTCAGGGCCTCGATGATGGTGTCGAAGACGCGGTCGCCGACCGCCTCGTCGCCGGCCGCCAGATTGCGCGCGGCGGGGTCGGGACGGCGCGGCGCGGGGGCCGGACGCGTGGCCCGCTCGCGCTGGTCGGTCATGGCCTGAGCCAGGGCCAGTTCCTGGATCAGCCGGAACTTCAGGTCCTTGAAGCCCTCGCACCCGACGGTGCGGCAGAAGCGCAGGACGGTGGGCTCGGACAGGCCTAGATCGGTGGCGACGGAGCGGACGCTGGAGCGGACGAATTCGTTGGGCGACTTCAGGATCAGCTTGGCGATCTTAAGATCGGAGCGCGTCATCGCCTCCATCATCGACTCGAGCCGCGGGAGGATGTCGCCGCCATCGGTCGGCGCTGCAGGCTGGCTGCTCATCCCGTCATTCCCCTTACACCCCACGGGCACCCCACAGGCCACATCTTCGGACTGTTTCGCGTCGCACCGCAACAGATAGTGGCGCCGATGTGGGTCGGCAATCGTGTTTGACGGCTGAATGATAGATCAAATGAAAGTTTCACTACATTTTCGTTGACACCACTACATCCATAGTGGCTCTTGCGATCGCAACAGCGCGTGTTTCGCAAGCTTCTGGAGGTTCTCTTGTCGATCGAACGCATCGGGGCCACGGCCACCGGAACTGGCGGCCAGACCCTGCCCTTCTGCCAGGCGACGATCGCCAACGGGTTCGTGTTCGTGTCGGGCCAGGTGGCCATGGACGAGAACGGCGTCGTGGTCGAAGGCGGCATCGTCCCGCAGACCCACAAGACCATCCAGAATGTCATCGCCATCCTGGAAAAGGCCGGCTGCACCCTGAAGGACGTGGTGAAGGCCAACATCTGGCTGGACGACGCCCGTGACTTCCACGCCTTCAACCGCGTCTACGCCAGCTATTTCGCAGAGGGTTTCCCGGCCCGCGCCTGCGTGCAGTCGCCGCTGATGATCGACGCCAAGGTCGAGATCGAAGTCGTCGCCCTGAAGCCGCAAGCCTAGAGGGCGGACGTGGTGCTGGGGGACATCGACAAGCTGGAACTCGCGCCGGGAACCAAGGCCATTTCGCTGGATGGTTCGATCCGGACGGTCGGCGACCTGGCCCACGCCGGCCTCAACCTGCTGGCCGGCGACGTGCCGGTCCCGGCGGCGGTGCTCAAGCGCTCGGCGCTGGAGAACAACCTCGCCGTCATGCAGGCCTATGTCGACAAGGCCGGCGCCAAGCTCGCCCCCCACGCCAAGACCACCATGTGCCCGCAGCTTCTGCGGCGCCAGTTGGACGGCGGCGCCTGGGGGCTGACGGTGGCGACCATAACCCAGCTGAAGCTGTGTCACGACCTGGGCGCGCCACGCATCATCCTGGCCAACCAGCTGGTGGGCCGGGCCGAGATCGAGGGCCTGGCGCGCCTGACCGCCGCCGCGCCCGACCGCCCCTGCTACGTCCTGATCGATAGCGAGGGCGGCGCCCGCGCCATCTCGGACGTCTTCGCCCGCTTCCCGGACGCCCCGCCCGCGCGCCTGCTGATCGAGCTGGGCATGGCCGACGGCCGCTGCGGCGTGCGCACCCTGGACGAGGGTCTGGCCCTGGCCCGCCTGGTCCGCGACCTGCCGCGCGTCGAACTGCACGGCGTCGAGGGTTATGAAGGCCTGATCTTCACCGACCATGCCAAGCAGGACGCGACCGACGTCGACGCCTATCTGGGCGGGCTACAGGGCTTCTACGACCAACTGCGCGCCGAGGCTCTCTTCGCCGATCCGGACGAGGTCATCCTGACCGCCGGCGGCTCGGCCTATTACGACCTCGTCGCCCGCGCCTTGGCTGGCGATACGCCCGGCGCCGTGCCCGTGCTGCGCAGCGGCTGCTACGTCACCCACGACAGCGGCTTCTATCGCGAGCTTCTGGCCCGCATGGACGATCGCAGCGTGATCGGCGAACCGCCGCGCCTGAAGCCCGCGCTAGAGGTCTGGACCCGGGTCATCTCGCGCCCGCAGCCGAACCTGGCCATGGTCATGATGGGCAAGCGCGACGTGTCGTTCGACATCCACCTGCCCATGGCCCGCAAGTGGTTCCGCGAGGGCCTGCACGCCGCGCCCCAGCCCGCCCCCGACGTCACCGTCGAGAAGCTGGCCGACCAGCACGGCTTCCTGTCCGTCCCGCCCGACGCGGACCTCAAGGTCGGCGACCTGTTGGGCTTCGAGATCTCCCACCCGTGCACGACCTTCGACAAGTGGTCGCTGCTGCTGGAGGTCGATGACGACTACGCCGTCCTGGGCGGCCTCAAGACGTTCTTTTGACGCGTATCATGGTCACAGACAGCATCACCGCCGACATCCTCCTCAAGAACGGCCTGGTCATCGACGGCGGCGGCGGCGAGGCCTTCGCGGCCGACGTGGCGATCAAGGACGACGTCATCGTCGCCATCGGCCCGGACCTGGCGATTGAGGCGCGCGAGATCGTCGACGTCACCGGCCTGGTCGTCGCCCCCGGCTTCATCGACGTGCATACGCACGACGACCTGATCTGCATCACTCAGCCAGACATGACGCCCAAGATCAGCCAGGGCGTCACCACGGTGGTGGCCGGCAACTGCGGGATCTCGGCGCCGCTGCTGCGCTTCGACGATGCCGTCGCCGAGCCCTTCAACCTCTTGGGCGCGCGCGAGGACTTCGCATACGACACCTTCGCCGACTACCGCCGGGCGGTGGAAGCGGCCGTGCCGCGCGTCAATGTCGCCGCCCTGGTCGGCCATTCGGCCCTGCGGGTCGTGGCGATGGACGACCTGGAGCGCCCCGCCGACGCCGATCAGCGCGCGCACATGGACGCCCTGCTGCAGGACGCCCTGGACGAAGGCGCCCTGGGCCTCAGCTCCGGCGTCTTCTACGCCCCGGCCCAGGCGGCCGATGTCGCGGAACTGCAAGGCCTGGCCCACACGGTCGCCAAGGCCGACGGTGTCTACACCGCCCACATCCGCGACGAGCGTGAGGGCATCATCGAAGCGCTGAAGGAGGCCTTCGAGGTCGCCCAAGGGGGAACAGAGCGTGGCCCCGCCCCGCTGATCCTGTCGCACCACAAGTGCGCCGGCGTGCGCAACTGGGGCCGCGCGGCCGAGACCCTGGGCCTGATCGACCAGACCCGCCAGAAGCAGCCGGTCTATCTGGATTGCTACCCCTACACGGCCGGCTCGACGATCATCCGCCCCGACTTGGCCGACGGCGAGGTCGAGATCCTGATCAACTGGTCCGAGCCGCATCCCGATATGGGCGGCCGCACCCTCAAGTCGATCGCCGAGGAATGGGGCCTGAGCCAGCCCGAGGCGGCCGAGCGGCTGCAGCCCGGCGGCGCCAGCTACTTCCAGATGGCCGAGCGCGACATGCAGGCCATCCTCAGCCACGCCTGCTGCATGGTCGGCTCGGATGGCCTGCCGCACGACACCCTGCCCCACCCGCGCCTGTGGGGGGCCTTCCCGCGCGTGCTGGGCCACTATGCCCGCGACCTGGGCCTGATGAGCCTGGAGGCCGCCGTGCACAAGATGACCGGCCTGGCCGCCGAGACCTTCCGCCTCAAGGACCGCGGCCGCATCGCCGTGGGCATGAAGGCCGACATCACCGTGTTCGACGCGGCGACCATCCTGGACCTGGCCACCTATGAGGCCCCGACCCAGGCGGCGCGCGGCATCGCCCATGTCTTCGTCAATGGCGTACTGGCCTGGTCGGACGGCGGGCCGACGCCGCAGCGCGCCGGCCGCTTCCTGCGCCGCGCGACCTAAGAGCGCCGCCGCGCTCGCCCGCCGGTTCTGGCGCGCTTACGTCAGGTCATTTTCGTAATTGAGATTGACTCGCATAATCATGAGCACGTAAGCGCCCTCCCATCAGTTTTGTGGCGGGGGTTATCGATGAAGCGGATGTGGTTGGCGGCGAGCGCGCTGGGCGTTCTGGTTATGGCGCAAGGGGTCCACGCGGCCGAGACCGCCCCGCCCGTTGACGATCAGGCCAATGCCGTCGAGGCCGTCATCGTCACCGGCGAAAAGACCAACCGGGGACTGCAGCAGACCGTCACCAGCGTGGCCGTCACCACCGCCGCCAAGATCGAGCGCGAGAACATCCGGAACTTCTACGACGTGGTCGCCGGCACGGCGAACATGAGCGAGACCTACGGCAAGACCGGCTTCACGATCCGGGGCGTGTCCAACAGCAACGTCTCGGGCGGCGGGACTGGTGGCCTGGCCACCATCTATGTCGACGGCGCGGCCCTGCCGGTGGAAGCCAGCTACGGAGGTCCGCTGGACCTGTGGGACATCGGCCAGGTGGAGGTGCTGCGCGGTCCGCAGTCGACCCTGCAAGGCCGCAACTCGCTGGCCGGCGCGGTGATCATCACCTCGGCCAACCCGACCCAGACCTTCCAGGGCCGCGCCCGCGTCGGCTACGCCAGCGGCGACGAGCGCAGCGTGGCGCTGGCGCTCAGCGGTCCGATCGTCCAGGACCAGTTGGCCTTCCGCCTGGCCGCCGAGAAGAAGAAGAGCGACGGCTTCATCTACAATCCGACCCTGAAGCAGGACATGGACGCGGTCGACAACCTGTATGTCCGCGGCAAGCTGCTGTTCACGCCCACCGCCGCGCCGAACCTGCGGGCGATGCTAGCCTACGCCCACAACGACCGCGACGGGGCGTATCTGTTCACCTATGCGCGCACCGATCGCCCCGACTACTACGACCACCGCATCGACACCTCGGGCGATCCCAGCCGCACCAAGACCAAGTCGGACATCCTGACGCTGGACGCGTCCTACGCGTTCACCGACAAGCTGACCCTGAACGCCATCGCCTCGTTCAACGCCGTCGCCAGCGACGCTACGGTCGACTTCGACTACCTGCCGGTCCGCAGCTCGTACGGCACCCGCAGCCAGCGCAACGACACCACCTCGCTGGAGCTGCGGCTGAACTATGAGGGCGAGCGGCTGAAGGGCCTGGTCGGCCTGTATCAAGCCCGGCGCGACGCCCGGGACTATTCGGTCAGCCTGACCAACGTGCCGTTCCCGCGCGCCACCCTGGTCAGCGTCCTGACCTCGACCCTGCTGGCCGGCACGCCTTCGCCGACGCCCGCGCAGCAGGCCGGCGCCGCGGCCCAGGCCAATGCCTTCGCCAACCTCTACATCGCCGCTCTGCCGGTGGTGCCGGTCGACTATACCGGCGACCAGCCCTCAGTGATCGACACCAGCGCCATCTTCGCCGACGCCAGCTTCGCGCTGACCGACAAGCTCTCGGTGCTGGGCGGCTTCCGCTACGACCACGAAGAGAACACCAGCAGCACTGTGCAGACGGCGCGCTTCGCCGGGACCTATCCGACGCCCGCCGCCTTCGGCGCCTACGCGCCCTATGTGGTCCAGGTGAACGCCTTCGTGGCCGGCATGGTCGCCCAGGCCAACTCGTCCGCGCCCACGGGCACTCGCAAGTTCAACGCCTTCCTGCCCAAGGTCGGCGTCAAATACGAGTGGACGCCGGACATCAACACCAGCCTGGTCGCCCAGCGCGGCTATCGCTCGGGCGGGTCGACGGTCAACGCCGCGCGCTCGTCGGTGGCGGCCTATGATCCGGAATACACCTGGAACTACGAGGCCTCGCTGCGCACCGCCTGGCTGGACGGGACCCTGACGGTCAACGCCAACGCCTTCTACACCGACTGGAAGGACCAGCAGGTCACCGTCAACATGGGCCTCAACGCCTATGACTACGAGGTCAAGAACGCCGGCAAGTCGCACCTGTACGGCTTCGAGGTCGAGGTGAACCAGCGCGTCACGCCGCAGCTGTCCTGGTACGCCTCGGCGGGCCACACCAAGACCAAGTTCGACGACTTCACGGTCAATGCGGGCACGGCCACGACAAACCTGTCGGGCTCGGAATTCCCCTATGCCCCGCACTGGACGCTGGCGGCCGGCGCCGACTACCGCTGGGACAACGGCGTGCTGGCCCACCTGGACGGCAACTACCGCAGCGACTCGTTCTCGCAGGCCGACATCAGCCAGGCCCAGGAGGCGCTGGTGAAGGCCCGCCTGCTGTTCAACGCCCGCCTTGGCTACGAACGCGAGCACTGGGGCGCCTATGTCTTCGCCAAGAACCTGCTGAACGCCACCTACAGCCAGTACAATCGCGACGACGCCCACATCGCCCTGCTCAGCGAGCCGCGCATCCTGGGCGTGACCCTGGAGACCCGCTGGTGAGCCCGCTCTGGAGCCTGGCCCTCGCGCCCCTGCCGTTGGCGGGGGCGTTTCTGCTGAAGAAGGCCTGGGACGAGCCCGGCCCGAACCGGCCTCGTTTCATCCTCGGCGGCTGGGGCCTGCTGGCCGTCGCCATCGCCGCCTCGGTCCCGCTGATGGGGCCCGCGCGAGGTCCGTTCGTCATGCTGTCGATCGGCTCGACCGTCGCGCTGATCCTGGTCGCCGCCGGCGTCGAGCGCCGCAACGCCAAGAAGAAGGCTCTGCGCGAGCTGGCGCCCGAACCCTCGGACCGTCGCCGCGTCGTCTGGCGCGGCTGGCTGCGCGGCTTTCTCGCCGGTCCGCTGGCGGGCGTCGCGGCCCTGGGCTGCGGCCTGGCCGTGGCCATCTGCGCGCCGGGCCAGATCCAGAGCCGCATGGTCATTGGCGGGCTGATGGTTCCGTTCCTGTGGGCCGGCGGCATGGCCTGGACCCTGTCGGACGACAAGATCCTGCGCGCCTTCGCCGTGCTGGCCGGCGTCTCGGTCGTCACCTTGGGCGCGGCCTTCCTGAAGGGAGCGCTGTGATGGACGGTACAACCGCCGCTCCGGCCAAGACGAAGGTCGCCGGCAAGCCGATCTGGCCCAAGGTGCCCGCCGAGTTCGTCCGCGCCATGCTGGCCGGCCACTCGGCCCTGGGCCTGGCCTTCGCGGCGCTGATCTATTTGGTCTGCTTTTCGGGCTCGATCGCCGTCTTCACGCAGGAGTTCGGCCGCTGGGAACAGCCCGCCGGGCCCGTCCTGCACGACGTCACGCCCCAGGCCGCCGACGCGGCCTTCCGTGAGGTGCTGGCCAAGAACCCCAAGGCCCACGACCTGTTCGTCCGCCTGCCCGAGCCGGCCTATCCGCGCCTGTCGGTCCACGGCGACGACGCCAAGGGCGGCGAGCACACCTGGTTCGCCGACGCGTCCGGCAAGGTCGTGGCCGAGCAGCAGACGCCCTGGATGACGTTCCAGGCCGAGCTGCACACCGTGCTGCACCTGCCGCGCGCCTGGGGTGGCTTCATCGTCGGCCTGACGGGCGTCGCTTTGCTGTCCTCGCTGGTCTCGGGCGTGCTGTCGCATCCGCGCGTGTTCAAGGACGCCTTCGCGTTTCGCTGGGGCGGCTCCAAGCGCCTGCAGGAAGCCGACCTGCACAACCGCATCTCGGTGTGGGGCCTGCCGTTCCACCTGGTGGTCTCGCTGACCGGCGCCTTCCTAGGGCTGACCGTGATCATCGTCGGCGTGCTGGCCCTGGCCACCTTCAAGGGCGACACCAGCAAAGCCTACGCCCTGTTCACGGGTCCCCAGGTCAAGGACGACCCGCGCCCGGCGGCCCAGCCGTTCAATGTCGAGGCCGCCCTGACGACGCTGAAGGCCCGCTACCCCGAAGGCCGCGTGAACTATCTCTACATCGAGCACCCGACCGAGATGGGCCAGCACGCCAGCGTCAATGTCGTGCACGACGGCCGCCTGTCGCGCGGCGAGACCGTGGTCGTCGACGGGGCCGGCAAGATCCTGGGCGAGGTCGGCTACGAGAGCGGCTCGGTCGGCATGCGTGTGCTGTCGACCATGACCCCGCTGCACTTCGGCTGGTTCGGCGGCTGGCCGGTGAAGGTCGCCTATCTGCTGCTGGGCCTGGGCCTGACGGCGGTGACCTCCAGCGGCGTCGCCATCTGGCTGGCACGCCGCCGCGACAAGGGTCGTCCGGCGCCGCGCTGGGAGCGGATCTGGATCGCCTTCGTCTGGAGCCAGCCCGTGGCCTACGCCTTCTCGGCCCTGGTCGCGGTGCTGTCGCCGCCGACGCCGCCCGTCGCGGTCTGGGGCCTGGCGACCCTGGCGGCCTGCGCCTCGGCCATCGTCGGGACGCCGGCCGGCATCTCGATCGCCCTGCGCCGCATCGCCGCCGGCCTGCTGACCCTGGTCGCCCTGGCCCATGCCGGCTTCCATTTCGGCAGCATGGCCGACCCGGTGGGCTGGATCATCGACGCCAGTCTGCTAGCCACGGCCGCGCTGCTGGCGGCCACGACGCTGAAACCCAGATCGGCCGTTTAGTGGGTGGCCCTCCGTGCGCGGAGGGCCTATCTCACCGCCAGGGAGGAACGTCGCAGCTCGTCGAGTTCCTATGGTGAAGTTTCGTCGGCGCGGTCTGGCGTCGATCAATTCCGAGATCCGCGACGGCATCGTCCCCGCCGCCGACGGCGTGACCGTCTCGCCCGAGACCGCGACTGCCGAAGCCCCCAAGGCCCGCGACTACCGCATCGTGGCGATGATCATCGCCTGCGCCCTCTTCATGGAGCAGATGGACGCCACCGTGCTGGCGACCGCCCTGCCGACCATGGCCCGCGACTTCGGCGTCCCAGCCACCAACCTCAGCTCGGCCCTGACCGCCTATCTGCTGGCCCTGGCCGTGTTCATCCCCGCCAGCGGACGCCTGGCCGACCGCTTCGGGGCCAAGACCGTCTTTCGCCTGGCCATCATCATCTTCGTGGCCGGCTCGACCCTGTGCGGCCAGGCGACCAACCTGCCGTTCCTGATCCTCGCCCGCTTCCTGCAAGGCATGGGCGGAGCGATGATGATCCCGATCGGGCGCCTGGTTTTGCTGCGCTCGGTGGCCAAGCAGGACATGGTCTCGGCGACCTCGTGGCTGATCATGCCGGCCCTGATCGGCCCAATCATCGGCCCGCCGATCGGTGGCTTCATCGTCACCTATCTGGACTGGCGCTGGATCTTTTACCTGAACATCCCGATCGGTCTGCTGGGCCTCGTTTTGGTCACCCTGTTTATCGACGAGGTGCGCGGCGAGACGCCTAAGCGTACCGACATTCCGGGCTTCCTGCTGTCGGGCATGTCACTGGGCTGCCTGCTGTTCGGCTTCGAGATGACCAGCCGCAGCGGCGAGCTGACCAACGCCTTGATGCTGATCGCCATCGGCGTTGTCGCCGGCGCGCTCTACATCCGCCACGCCCGCAGACACGCCGCGCCGATCCTTGACCTGACCCTGATGCAGGTCCCCTCGTTCCGGCTGTCGGTGATCGGTGGCTCTCTGACCCGCATCACCCAGGGCGCCCAGCCGTTCCTGATCCCGCTGATGCTGCAGCTGGGTTTCGGCATGAGCGCGGCGGTCAGCGGCACGATCACCATCGCCGGAGCCATCGGCTCGCTAGCCATGAAGAGCCTGGCGCCACGCCTGCTGCGCCGCTTCGGCTTTCGCGACAGCATGATCGTCGCCGGACTGGCCGCCAGCGTCGGCTACGCCCTGTGCGGCTTCTTCCGGCCCGGCTGGCCGATCCCGCTGATCTTCCTGACCCTGATGGCCAGCGGGTTCTGCATGTCGTTCCAGTTCACCGCCTACAACACCATCGCCTATGACGAGATCCCGCCCGAGCGGATGAGCGCGGCGACCAGCTTCTACGCCACCTTCCAGCAGCTGATGCTGTCGATGGGCGTCTGCGCGGGGGCGGCGGCGCTGCATGTCGGCATGCTGGCCGGCGGCCACGCCAATCCGCAGCTGTTGGACTTCACCGTCGCCTTCCTGGTGGTCACCGCGATCTCCGCCTCGGCCACGATCTGGAACCGCCGCTTCGACAAGGACGCCGGAGCCGAGTTGAGCGGCCACAAGTAGGCTTTCGTCGCATTACGGAAAGTACACTTGTAGTTCACCTGACCTGAAAGCGATCCTTCGCCGGTCGCCGCGCCTCGCGGCCGTTTGGGGGATCCATCAGTGCATATCGGCCTCGTCTGGGCCGCGGTCGTCGCCGCGCAAGCCACCACGCCCGCTCCGCCGCCGCAAAAGCCGGCCGAGCCCGCCAATGGCGTCAGCGCGGTGACCGTCACCGCCGACGCGCCTGCCGTGCGCACCTCGATCGACCGCCGCAGCTACAGCGTCGCCAATGACCTGACCGCCCAGACCGGCTCGGTCTCGGACGCCTTGAGGAACCTGCCGTCGGTCGAGGTCGACGTGCAGGGCAATGTCAGCCTGCGCGGCGATCCCAACGTCACCATCCTGATCGACGGCAAGCCCTCGGGCCTGTTCCAGGGTGAGGGCCGAGGCCAGGCGCTGCAGCAGATGCCGGCCGAGCGCATCGACCGCGTCGAGGTGATCACCAACCCCTCGGCCGAGTTCCGCGCCGACGGCACGGGCGGGGTCATCAACCTGATCACCAAGAAGGCCAAGGGCGCCGGTCGCACCAGCGGCCTGCGCCTGACCGCCGGCGACGCGGGCCGCAGCGGGGCCAGCGCCAATATCGGCTACAACAGCGGCAAGCTGTCGGCGGCCGGCGACATCAACTGGCGCCGCGACCCGGCCAGCCAGGCCGACTATGAGCGCCGCCAGCAGGCCAATCTGGACAACGAGACCCAAGGCAAGACCAGCTTCGACTTCCGCAGCCTGACCAGCCAGGGCACGGTCGACTACGACATCTCCGACAAGCTGCGGATCGGCGGCGAGGCGCGTCTCAGCCGCTTCAAGCTGGGCCTGGACGCCGCCGCCGACACCACCCGCCGCGACGGCCTGGGCGCCCTGACCCAGGCCTTCCATCGCGACCTGACCATCCGCCAGACCCGCGACAACGCCGCCCTCAGCACGAACCTGAAGAAGAAGTTCGACGGCGACGGCCACGAGCTGTCGTTGAAGCTCAGCTACGACGTCGTGGACGACAACCGCACGCGCACCGGCCACACCGCGACCGTGCTGCCCACCGCCTCCAGCACCTGGGACCAGCAGCGGCTGGGCTACGACACCCGCCAGACCGACCTGAAGGGCGACTATGTCCGGCCCATGGGTCCGGGCCAGACGCTGAAGGTCGGCTTCGACCTGCAGTTCGACGACAACGGCTACGACAATGTCGGCCTGCGCGGGACCAGCCTGTCAAACCTCGTGGTCGATCCGGGCCTGACCAGCCGGTTCTTCTACGAGCAGCAACTCAGCCAGGCCTATGTCACCTACGAGCGGCCGCTGGCCAAGCTGACCCTGCTGGCCGGCCTGCGCTACGAGCAGTCGAAGCTGGATCTGACCGCCGCCGGCGTGAAGACCGACAACGACACCACCAGGCTGATGCCCAGCCTGCACGTGTCGTACCCGCTGACCGACCGCCAGAAGCTGACCGCCAGCTACAGCCAGCGCCTGCAACGCCCCGGCCCGTTCGACCTGAACCCGGTGCCGTTCATGCTGGACCCGCTGAACTACCGGATCGGCAATCCGAACCTCAAACCCCAGCAGACCCATTCGTTCGAGCTGGGCTGGCAGTATCGCAAGGCCCCGCTGACGGCCCTGGCCACCCTGTACTATCGTGAGAACGACAAGGTGGTGTCGGACGTCGTCACCGACATGGGCGGCGGGGTGTTCGTCACCACCAAGGCCAATGTCTCCCAGACCCGCAACGGCGGTCTGGAGCTCGTCCTGAATGGCAAGCTGACCTCCAAAGTGACCTACAATATCAGCAGCAACACCTTCTGGGCCGAGCTGGACGGTTCGAACCTGGGCATCCCCGGCACGCGTTCGATGGTCACTGTCCAGGGACGCGGCAGCCTGAACTGGCAGGCCACGCCCAAGGACCTCTTGCAGATGAACGGCTTCATCAGCGGCAAGCGCCTGACCGCCCAGGGCTACGCCCTGCCCGCCATCGGCATCGACCTGGGTTATCGCCGCAAGATCGACGACCGGCTGTCTCTGGTGGTCACGGTGCAGGACGCCTTCGGCCTGTTCCGCGACAAGCAGGTGATCGACACCCCGACGCTGAAGAGCCTGGTCGTCCGCGACGTCGACGCCCGCTGGGTTCGCGTGGGCCTGGCCTGGACCTTCGGAACCGGCAAGTCTCGCAAGGATCCGGGCTTCGACTTCCAGAGCCCCGGCGGCGGTCCCGGCTAGGCTGAAACCGCCTCCAGAAAATCTGCCTCGATTAATCCCCATCAAATGAATAGGAATTAATCAGCAGCGTCTTCCTCCCCTTTGACGCCGCACAACTCAGCGCCGCCTCGGGCTCTCCTCTTGGGGCCGGCGCGGGCGTCCCCGGCGAGGCCTGCCCGCCGAACCGGGGACGCGCCACCTTGCTCCGCGCCATCGGAACCGCTACGCGAACGCTTCTCATTCGCTCGAGTTCTCGATGACGCCCAAGACCGTCCGCGCCTGGACGCTGATCCACAAGTGGACCAGCCTGATCTGCACGGCGTTCCTGCTGATGCTTTGCGTCACCGGCCTGCCGCTGGTCTTCCACGACGAGATCGACGGGGCGCTGAACCATGAGCCGAAGATCGTCGCCCAGCCCGGTCAGCGTCTCGCGACCCTGGACGAGGTGCTGGACACCGCGCTGAAGGCGCGCCCCGGCGAGGTCGGCCTGTTCATGAGCTTCGACATCGACCGGCCGGTCGTGAACGTCACCAGCGGCCCTCGCCCAGACGCGCCCGAGAGCCAGATGCACTTCGCGTCGATCGACCTGACCACGGGCAAGATCCTGGCCCCCGGCGGCGCGGCGGGCGGGGTGATGGACGTCATCCTACGCATCCACAAGGACATGTTCCTGGGGCTGCCGGGCCTGCTGTTCCTGGGCTTCATGGGGCTGCTATTCACGGCCGCCATCGTCTCGGGCCTGGTCGTCTACCCGCCCTTCATGCGCAAGCTGGATTTCGGCACGGTGCGCGTCTCGCGCTCGAGCCGTCTAAAGTGGTTGGACTATCACAACCTACTGGGCGTCGTGACGGCGGCCTGGGTCATCGTCGTGGGCCTGACGGGCGTCATCAACACCCTGTCCGAACCGATCATCCAGGTCTGGAAGGCCAACGAACTGGCCGCCATGACCGCGCCCTACAAGGGCAAGCCCGTCCCGACGCATCTCAGCTCGATCGGCAAGGCCGTGGCCACCGCTCAAGCCGCCGCGCCGGGCATGCGGGTGCAGTTCGTGGCGTTCCCGGGCGGCTCGTTTTCGAGCAACCACCACTATGCCGTCTTCATGCAAGGCGAGACGCCGGCCACCGAGAAACTGCTGACCCCGGCGCTGATCGACGCCGAGACAGGCCAGCTCACCGCCATGCGCCGCATGCCCTGGTACGCCCAGGCGCTGCTGCTGTCACAGCCCCTGCACTTCGGCGACTATGGCGGCCTGCCGCTGAAGATCCTGTGGGCGCTGCTGGACGTGGTGACCATCGTGGTGCTGGTCACCGGCCTCTATCTGTGGCTCTCCAAGCGTCGCGGCGGAGAGGCGTCATGAGCCCCTTCCGCCGCGTCTGGGCCGCCCCGATCGCGATCGCCGTCGTCAGCCTGATCGGCCTGGTCGCCGCCCTGCTGGGCGACGGCCTCAACGACTGGGTCTCGTGGATCGGCCTGGCGGTCCCGCTCGTGGTGATCGTCTGGGCCCGCCTTAGGCGGCGGACTTGAGGCGCACACCGGGGAAGTCCACCGGCACGTCCAGGGCGACATTGACGTAGTTGGTGAAGAGGTTCAGCGCCACGTGAGCGATGATCTCGACCACGCCCTCGTCATCGAAGCCGGCGGCCTTCAGCGCCGCGACATCGCCTTCCGAGATCGCCGCGCGGTCGCGGACCACCTTCAGGGCGAAGGTCAGGGCCGCCTGGGTGCGCGGATCCGCCGAGGTCCCGACCTGGGCGGCGGCCATCTCGTCGGCCGAGGCGCCGGCGCGGCGGCCCAGGGCGGTGTGGGCGGCCAGGCAGTATTCGCAAGCGTTGGCGTTGGCGATGGCCACGGCGATCTCCTCGCCCAGGCGCGCGCCCAGCTTGCCGCCGCCCAAGGCGCCGAACGCGCTCCACATGCTGCTGAGAGCCGCCGGCGAATTGGCGACGGCCTTGAACATGTTCGGCACGACGCCGAACGCGCCCTTGATCTGGTCGAGGGCCGGCTTGACGTCGGCGCCGGCAGCGGCCGGGTCGATCAGGTTCACACGGGTCATGGTTAGTCTCCTTCTCTAGGTCTGGGGAATGGCGCAGACGCCGCTGGCGCAGTCGTCGGCAGGGGCTTTGGATTGCAGGATGCGGGTGATCTCGGCTCCGACATTCAGGTCCGGCGCATGGCCGAACACCTGGCGGCGCAGCCGACCCTCGGCGTCGATCAGCACCAGGGTCGGGGTGCCGCGCATGCGATAGGCCGACATGGTCCGAGGGATCGGATCGTCGATGCCGGCGGCGTCGATGCCGACCGGGAACTTGATCCGGTACTCGTGCAGGAAGGCCTCGAGCGTGGCGGGGCTGTTGGCCTCGTGGTGCTCGAAGACGCTGTGCAGGCCGACCACCGCCAGGTCCTCGGCGGGGAAGGCCTCGCGCAGGCGCTGGGCCTGGGGCAGCGCGTGGCTGACGCATCCCGGGCACAGCATCTGGAAGGCGTACAGCGCGACGGCCTTGCCGCGCAGGCTCTCCAGGGTTAGGGGTACAGGCGTGTTGAACCACTGCGTCGTCATCCAGGACGGCGCAGGGCCATTCAGCGATGGCATGGGCTTGTTCCTTAGTGGGCGTGGGCGCCCTTGGTGATGGAAGTGACCTTGCCCGGCAGGCTGAGATCGCCGGAGGCCACGTCGAAGACGTCGGACACGCACAGCAGCGGCGCGTGCAGGTTGCCGTTGACCTTCAGGGCCGAGGTGACGCCGTCGAACTTGACGCCCTCGGTCGCGCCGATCACCGAGACCGGGACCTTCACCTCCACGGTGTCGGTGGCCAGGGTGGTCGGATAGGTCGGGCTGTCGATCAGCAGCGGCACGCCGGGCCAGGTGGCCGGCAGCTTGGGCTTGGCGCCTTCCGGGATGTCCTTGACCTTCAGCGCGGCCGGGCCGCAGGCGGGATCCTTGGTCAGCACCACCCAGTGCGGGTGCCAGACGTGGCGGTTGACCGCTCCGCCCGCGCCGTCGTCGAAGTCCGGGTGGAAGGTCACGGCCAGGGCCAGGATCCCCTGGGCGCTGTCGAAGCCGACCGTGGCGCTGTCCAGCGAGGTCGGCCAGACATAGCTGTAGACCGCGCTGCCGGCGAACTGGCCGGTGGCCTTGGGCTTCAGCTCCCCGGCCTTGCCGCGCACCTGGACCTTGAAGGCGACATCCGCGCCGTTCGAGACGATCTCGGTGCGGACGATGTCGAACGGCGCGGCGGCGGCCGGCGTGGCCGGAGCGGTGATCGCTTGGGCCGCGACACTGCCGGCGGTCAGGAACGAAAGGGCGGAGGCGGCGAGCGCCGAACGCAGCTTGGACATGAAGACTACCCCTTGATGAGCGCGGCCTCGGCCGCCGTTGTGAAGAAGGTGGTGGTTGATTTTCGTTGTGGGACTGCCCAGTTTCGTCCGAACGCTATTCAAATTCGCATGGGATGAGCGATGGACTGGGACGACCTCCGCGTATTCCTGGCGGTGGCCAAGTCGGGCAGCCTGACCCGCGCGGCCCGCGACCTGGGGCTCAGCCAGCCCACGGTCGGCCGACGCATCGCGGCGCTGGAGAAGCGCACCGGCGCGCGCCTGCTGGACCGCACCCCGACCGGCTACATCACCACCGCCGCCGGCGCGGCGATCCTGGCGGGCCTGGAGCGGATGGAGGGCGAGGCCCTCGCCGTCGAGCGGATGATCATCGGCCACGACGCGGGCCTGTCCGGCCCCGTTCGCGTCACCGCCATCGAGTGGTTCGCCGCCCGCGTCCTGGCCCCGATCTTCGCCGACTTCACCCTGGAGCATCCGGAGGTGACCATCGAGCTGCTGACCGACGTGCGCCTGTTCAGCCTGACGCGGCGCGAGGCCGACATCGCCCTGTCCTTCAACCGCTTCGACCAGGCCGACATCTTCCAGCGCAAGGTGGCCGACGTGCCGCACGCCCTGTTCGCCTCGCCGGACTACATCGCGCGGCGCGGTACGCCCGATTGCCGGACCGGCATGGGCGGCCACGCCATCATCCAGATGGACGAGCAGCACGGCGGCCAGGTCGACGCCGAGTGGCTGGCCGGCATCGCCGTCGACGCCCATGTCGCCCTGCGCAGCAACAGCCGCGAAGCCCAGGCCCGCGCCTGCGCCGCCGGGGCGGGCGTCGCGGTGCTGCCGCGCTGCCTGGGCGAGAAGACCCCGGGCCTTGTGGAGATCGTCACCCATTCTCTGCCTCCGACGCGGACGGTGTGGCTGGGAGTGCACCGCGACGTGCGCCAGACGCCGCGCGTGCGGGCGCTGGTCGAGGCCACGGCCGAGGGGTTGAAGACGTCCGGCTACCTGGCCGACGCGGCCTGAAAATGGACTGAGAAAGCGGGCCGTCCCGGCGGCCGGGGAAACCGTTCGGGACGGCCCTTCGGGTCCAAGTGTGCAGCGGCGGTGGCGGACCCGAACCTATGGCGCCAGGCGAGCCAGCGCCTCGGCGACGCCCGCGCCATAGGCTGGATCAGCCCGGACGCAGTTGGCGATGTGGCGCTCCTGGATGTCGACGCTGGCCCCGCCCAGCGAGCGGGCGGTGTTGTCGAACAGGGCCTGGCGCTGCGTGGCGTTCATCAGCCGGAACAGGTCGCCGGGCTGCTGCCAGTGGTCCTCGTCGACCCGGTGATCCCAATGGGCGGCCGCGCCGTCGATGGCCAGCGGCGGCTCGTTCAGCTCGGGCCTGTCGATCCACTCGCCCCGGCTGTTGGGCCAGTAGTGCGTTGTCCCGCCCAGATTGCCGTCCGTCCGCATCGCCCCGTCGCGGTGATAGCTGTGGAACGGGCACTTGGGCGCATTGACCGGGATATGGTTGAAGTTGACGCCCAGCCGGTAGCGCTGGGCGTCGCCGTACGAGAACAGCCGCGCCTGCAGCATCTTGTCCGGCGAGACGCCGATGCCCGGCACGATATTGGCCGGCGTGAACGCCGCCTGCTCGACCTCGGCGAAGACATTGTCGGGATTGCGGTTCAGCTCCAGCACCCCGGCCTCGACCAGCGGGAACTGGCCCTTGGGCCAGACCTTGGTCAGGTCGAACGGGTTGAACTTGAAAGCCTTGGCCTGGGCGTCCGTCATCACCTGGATCGACAGGGTCCAGCGCGGGAAGTCGCCGCGCTCGATGGCCTCGAACAGGTCGCGCTGGCTGCTCTCGCGATCCTTGCCGACCAGGGCCTCGGCCTCGCTGTCGGTCAGGTTCTCGATGCCCTGGTGGCTGCGGAAGTGGAACTTGACCCAGGTCCGTTCGCCGCCTTCGCTGATGAAGCTGAAGGTGTGGCTGCCGAAGCCGTGCATGTGGCGATAGCCGCGCGGCAGGCCCCGGTCGCTCATCACGATGGTCACCTGGTGCAGGGCCTCGGGCAGCAGGGTCCAGAAGTCCCAGTTGTTCTGACTGCTGCGCATGCCCGTGCGCGGGTCGCGCTTGACCGCGTGGTTCAGGTCCGGAAAGCGCAGCGGATCGCGGAAGAAGAACACCGGGGTGTTGTTGCCCACGAGGTCCCAGTTGCCCTCCTCGGTGTAGAACTTGACCGCGAAGCCGCGGATGTCGCGCTCGGCGTCGGCCGCCCCGCGCTCGCCGGCCACGGTCGAGAAGCGCAGGAACACCGGCGTCTGCTTGCCGACCTCCGCAAAGATCTTGGCCTTGGTGAAGCGGGTGATGTCGCCGGTGACCGTGAAGGTCCCGTAGGCGCCCGAGCCCTTGGCGTGCATCCGGCGCTCGGGGATCACCTCGCGGTCGAAGTGGGCCAGTTTCTCGATCAGCCAGATGTCCTGCAGCAAGGCGGGCCCGCGCGGGCCGGCGGTCTCGATGTTGACGTTGTCGGCGACGGGGGCGCCGTTGGCGCGGGTCAGGCGGTGATCGGACACAAGGCGGCTCCGGGCGATCCAAGCGATGGCCCAAAGCTTGGCGACGTCGCGCCCGCCAGGATTGAACGAACTGACCGTGGATCACGCTCGGTTGGTGCAAGACCGATCCGCCGCGCCGGACCAAGAATGCCCGCGTTCGAAAAACGGGGGCTTTGATGAACTCACCCGAACCCAAGGACGATGACGTCACGCGTCGCGGCGTCGTCGGCGGAGGCCTCGGCATCGCCCTGCTGGCGATGGCCGGGCCCCAGGCGGCCTGTACGGCCCAACCTCAGAACCCACAAGGAATGACCCAGATGAGCAGCGGCTTTGTCACCACCAAGGACGGCGTCCAGATCTTCTACAAGGACTGGGGTCCCAAGACCGCCCAGCCGATCGTGTTCCACCACGGCTGGCCGCTGAGCGCGGACGACTGGGACAATCAGATGATGTTCTTCTACGCCCAGGGCTTCCGGGTCATCGCCCACGATCGCCGAGGCCACGGCCGCTCGACCCAGACCGACACCGGCAACGAGATGGACACCTACGCCGCCGACATGATCGCGGTGGCCAAGCACCTGGACCTAAAGAACGCCGTCCACATCGGCCACTCGACCGGCGGCGGCGAAGTCGCCCGCTACGTGGCGCGCTCCGAGCCCGGCCGCGTGGCCAAGGCCGTGCTGATCGGCGCGGTGCCGCCGATCATGGTCAAGTCCGATAAGAACCCCGGCGGCCTGCCGCTGGAGGTGTTCGACGGCTTCCGCGCCGCCACCGCCGCCAACCGCGCCCAGTTCTTCCACGACGTGCCGGCCGGCCCGTTCTACGGCTACAACCGCGCGGGCGCGAAGGTCGACCAGGGCGTGATCCTGAACTGGTGGCGCCAGGGTATGATGGGCGGCATCAAGGCCCACTACGACTGCATCAAGGCCTTCTCGGAGACCGACTTCACCGAGGACCTGAAGGCCATCACCGTCCCAACCCTGGTCATGCACGGCGACGACGACCAGATCGTTCCGTATGCGGATAGCGCGCCGCTGTCGGTCAAGCTGCTGAAGAACGGCACGCTGAAGACCTACAAGGGCCTGCCGCACGGCCTGTGCACGACCCACCCCGAGGTGGTGAACCCCGACCTCTTGGCCTTCATCAAGGCCTGATCCCGCTTCTGCCAGCGCACGGCGTACGGGTTCTCCGGCGCCGTGCGTGTTCTTGAGTCGAGGCCTCTCGGGTCTCGGGGAGAACATCATGCTGGGACATGTCGGGGGCGTCGAAACTCATACCTACCGGGAGCCGCCCCACTACGAGCCGCCCCAATACAAACAGCCAAGGATCGGCGGCCTGGCGCCCTGGCGCGCCCGCCAGGTCGAGCGGTTCATCGACGAGAACCTGAGCCTGCCGCTCAGCGTCGCCCGTATCGCCGCCTTCTCGGGCGTGGGCCCGGGCTATTTCGGGCGAGCCTGCAAGGACACCTTCGGCCTGGCTCCACGCGCCCTGATCACCCGCAAGCGTCTCGATCGGGCCAAGGTGCTGATGGCCACCACCGACGAGCCGCTGAACCAGATCGCCCTGGCCTGCGGCTTCGCCGACCAGTCGCACTTCACCAACCGCTTCCGTCGCCTGATGGGCATGACGCCCACGGCTTGGCGGCGCGATCACCGCACCGCCTAGTCGGCCCGCACCAGCTTCAACCGGCCCGGCCCATCGGGCACGGCCCGCACCGGATAGAGCTTGGCCAGGCTGCGGGCGAAGCGGGCGTTGTCGCCGGTGCGGAACTGGCCGGTGATCCGCAGGGCCGCCACGCGCGGATCGTCGATCACCAGCTGCAGCACGGCGTAACGATTGAGCTCGGCGACGACCTCGCTCAGCGGCTTGTCGTCAAACACCATGCGGACCTCGCGCCAGGTCTCCGAGCGGGTCGTATCAGCCTCCCGCACCACCTCCGGCTTGCCCGGCGCGACCAGCAGCTCCTGCCCCGGGCGCAGCACCACAGCGGCCTGGGCGGGACTGGCGCCAGGCACGTCGACGCGGACGCTGCCCTCCAGCAAGGTCACGCGCAGGCCCTCGGAGTCGCTGCGCACGTCGAAGCGCGTGCCCAAGGCCGTGACCAGCCTGCCCTCGGCCTCGACCACGAAGGGTCGCGCGGCGTCGTGGGCGATATCGAAATAGGCCTGCCCCCGCACCAGCCGCGCCCGCCGCTCGCCGGCGGTATAGGCCAGGTCCAGGGCGCTGCCGGGGGCCAAGGTCGCCTTGCTGCCGTCCGGCATGGGAAACAGGCGCTGCTGGTCGGCGGTCTCGAAGTCGATGCGCTGGGTCGCCGCCGCCGGCGTGACCGGATCGGCCTTCCACGGCGCCAGGGTCACGGCCAGCCCGACCGCCGCCACCGCGCAGGCGGCCGCCGCCAGCCACGGCGTGACCGATCGCGGCCCCCGCAGCGCCTTTGCCCGACGGCGCGGCAGGTCCAGCGGCCGGTGCTCGTCGGCGAAGTCGAAGCTGGCCAGCACCTCCTGGGCGTTCAGCCAGGCCTCCCGGTGCGCCGGATCCTGGTCCAGCCAGGCGTCCAGGCGCGCGGCCTGGACCGGATCGGCCTCGTCGATCTCGACCAGCAGGCGGGCGGCGGCCTGGTCCGGCGGCAGGCCCGCCAGGTCGCTGAGCATACGGTCGGTCATCGCGGGATCCTCGTATGCGCCAGGAGGTGTTCGAGGGCGCGCACCATGTGCTTTTCGACCGCGCTGGTCGAAAGCCCCAGCTGGTGGGCGACCTCGCGCACGGCCAGACCCTCGATGCGGCGAAGGATGAAGATGGCCCGGGTGCGCTCGGGCAGGGTCGAGAGCGCCTGGGTGGCGATGCGCAGGCTCTCGCGGGCGTCCAGCTGACGGGCCAGATCCAGGCCTTCGCCGTCGTGGCGGTCGGGGTCGAAAGGCACGTGCCGGTCGGCCCGCCGCGCCTGGCGCCGCCGATGGCGGTCGATCCAGACGCTGGCGGCGACGCGGAAGACATAGGCCCGCGCGTGCTCTTCCTCGGCCAGGCTCAGCTGGTCGGCCGCGCGGACGAAGACCTCCTGCGTCAGGTCCTCGACCTCGGCCTCCTGGCAGGGTCCAAGGCGCCGGCGGAAGAAGGCCGCCAGCGGCTCATTGAGAGAAGCCGCCAGCGCCGCCCCGCGCGCCTGGGCGCGGCGGCCTTGCTCGCTCGACGCGTCGCGCGGTCCCTCCATGAACTGTTCATGCTCCAGGAGCATGCGGAACTCCAGCGCCGGTCATTCTCTCGAACACGCACCGGCGGCGAAAACCCGTACCCTCAGCAGAGAGGGCTCTCGACGTCCGGTTTCAGGAACCGGCTGGCGCATACCGGCCGGGATCCAGACGCCGCGTCCGGGCGGCAGCACGATCGAAGCGTCGCCGGCCCGCACCGCCGCCACCCCTTTCAGCCGGTACGAGAAGGCGGCTACTGGGGCGAGCCGCGCCGGGTGCTGTTCAACGTGAGAGCGCGGTACTGGGCGGAACCTAACCCCGCCCCCGGCGTCTTTCGTGGATGACAGCCGGCGGCCAGATGGATCCGTTCATACGGAAGCTCGAACGGCGCGACGATCTTAGCGAGGTCGAGCGCGAGGCCCTGCGCGCCCTGCCCGCCCGCCTGCGCGAGGTGCGGGCCGGCCGAAACGTCGTCGGCTACGCTGCCCGGGTCCAGGTCAGCTGCCTGCTGATTTCCGGCATATGCGGACGCTTCTCCGCCCTGGCCAGCGGCGCGCGGCAGTACACCGAGATCAGCGTACCGGGTGACTTCGTCGACCTGCACGGCTTCGTCATGAAGCACCTGGACCACGGCGTGCACGCCTTCTCGAATTCGACGGTGCTGGACGTGCCGCACGAAGCGCTGAAGACCGTAACCGAACGCTATCCGCATCTGACGCGAATGTTGTGGCTGGAGACGGTGATCGACGCGGCCGTGCATCGCCAGTGGCTGCTGGCTCTGGGCCGTCAGAACGGCCCAGCCCGGCTGGCCCACCTGATCTGCGAACTCTACCTGCGGCTGGAAGTCGTGGGTCTGGCCAGCGACATGCGCATGGACCTGCCCCTGACCCAGCAGGAGCTGGGCGAGGTGCTGGGCTTTTCGGTCGTGCACGCCAACCGCACGCTGCAGGCCTTGCGCCGGCGCGACCTGATCACCTGGCGCGACCAGAAGGTGGAGATCCTGGATTGGGCGCGCCTTGCCCAGCTGGCTGAGTTCGACCCGACCTATCTGCGCCTGCAGAAAGAGCCGATCTAGGAGCTCTGGTCCGAGGCTGCTTCCAGGGCGGAACGGTCCAGCAGCGTCACCTGAGCGCCACGCATGTCGATCAGTTTGTCGCGCTTCATCTGCTGCAGGGTGCGGTTGACGTGCACCAGGCTCAGCCCCAAGGCGTCGGCCAGGATCTCCTGCTTGAGCGGCAGGTGGAACGTCTCGCCCCTCACCTCGCCGATTTCGGCCAGGCGGCTGTGCAGCTCCAGCAGCAGGTGGGCCATGCGCTCAAGGGCGGTCTGGCGGCCCAGACGCACCATCTGGTCGATCATCCGTCCTTGCTGTGCCGCCGCCGCGCCGGCGAAGACCCGGCCCAGGCGCTCGGTGCCGGCGGCGAAGCCCGCCTGCGCGCGGCGCACCTTCAACGGCGTCAGGGCCAGCACCTCGACCGAGCGCTGCGAGCGGGTCAGGAGATCGAAGCCGATCCCGTCGCCCGGCAACAGGAAAGCCAGGATCTGCCGCCGGCCATCGCGTAGCGAATGGGCCAGGCAAGCCCAGCCCGACAGCAGGAACATCGGCGGCGAACCGGTCAGCTCCAGGTTCTTGCCGGCGGGATAGGTCTCCACGCGCCCCAGCCGCGCCTCCAGCGCCGCCACGTCCTCATCGAGGAGCGGGCCATAACGCTTCAGCCTTCGGACATGCGGCTTGTCGACCGCCCCCTGCGAGGGGCTGCCTATCATGGGGTGTCCGCCCCGACTGAAACGCGCCGTACCGTGAATATCGTCATTGGTCGCTACGTCCCTAGCAGCGAGCCAGACCACGGTCTTTATCATCTGATAGGCATGTCGACCGATCGCATAAGGATATTCTTATGCCTCAGCACAACCTGATGAGCGCCTAGCGGGCGAACGGGAACGGCGAGAGGGACTTGCTGGTCTCCTCGACCAGCAGGGTCCTGTTGATCGGCGCGGCGGCCCGCTGGGGACAGGCGGGCCGTTCGCAGATCCGGCACGAGGGGCCGATCTCGACCGTGATGGGATTGGCGATGTCCAGGCCGCGCGCCTGCACCAGCTTGCTCGCATATTTCAGCTCGCAACCCAGGCCGATCACCAGCTCATCCTCGAGACCCGAGTGCAGGCCCGACACCCGCCGCACCGTGCGCGACAGGGTGAAGTAGCGCTCGCCGTCGGGGGTCTCGATCACCTGGGTGACGATGCGGCCGGGGGTCTTGAAGCTGTCGTGCACGTTCCAGCGCGGACAGGCGCCGCCGAAGCGCGAGAACGGAAACGGGCCGGACGCGAAGCGTTTGGAGATGTTCCCCGCCGCGTCCAGCCGCATCATGAAGAACGGCACGCCGCGCGAGCCCGAACGGCCCAGGGTGGTCAGGCGCTGGGCGGCCTGTTCGTAGCTGACGCCGAAGCGCGGACGCACCCGCTCGATGTCGTAGCCGCTGGCCTCCATGGCGCTGAGGAAGGCCTCGTAAGGCATCATGATCGCCGCCGCCAGGTAGCCGTCCAGGAACACCTTGAGCAACTGACGGGTGGCGCGGTCCGGCGCCTTGAAGCGGTCGGTCAGGTCCGACAGCACCTCGCCGCCCTCCATCAGGCCCAGCTGGTAGCACATGCCGAAGATCCGGCTGGCCGGGGCCAGGGTCTCCGACAGCATCAGGCGCTTGCGGTGATGGTCGTAGCGGCGCAGCGAGCCGGTCATCACCTCGACCGGCATGACCCGGGTCTGGACGCTGAACTTGCTCTGCAGGCGCTCGCGGACCGCGGGGCCCAGGTCCTGCGGGTCGGCCTTCAGCTGCGCGACGATCTTCTCGGCCAGGGTCTCCAGCTCGGCGAAGTGGTTGCGCTGGGCGCCGACCAGGTCGCGGACCCAGTCGGTCGGCGACTGCTCCGACACCGGCCCCGCCCCGTCCGGCCGTTCGAAGGCGCCCAGGTCGATCATCCGGCCGCGATCCAGATAGGCGCGGTAGAGCCGCGTCACCGCCTCGGCCAGGCCCGGCGACAGCTCGGCCACCTCGGCCGCTTCATGACGCGAGACGCCCAGGTCGGCGAACATCTTGTCGGCCAGCACCTCTTCCAGCCCCGCGCCGCCGCCCGGGTCGTCGGCCGACAGGCTGCGCAGGTCCAGGTCGTAGGCGTCGGCCAGACGCAGCAGCAGCTGGGCGGTGACCGGCCGCTGGTTGCGCTCCAGCAGGTTCAGATAGCTGGCCGAGACGCCCAGCTCCTCGGCCATCCGCGCCTGGGTCACCCCCAGATCGCGCCGCAGCCGCTTCAGCCGCCCCCCTAGAAAGAGCTTCTTGTCACCTGTCGCCATTTCGTCAACTTGTCACGACTTTACAGATTTTACAAAGTCGATCTTTGACAAATCACCTTCAATAGGTTCGACCCATCCCGCAGCGCAGCGTTAGCTCACCACGAACAGCTTTCCTTGGCCCGCAAAGGCGAAACGCCCCGGGCTCCTTAGTGGGATCGAACGACCATGACGCAGCGCAAGACCTATGCCGACCACCGCGACGCCCTGCTGGCGCGCTATCCGAACGGCGTGGCGCCGGGCGGCGTCGACATCGACGACATCATCCAGCTGAAGCTGCAGAACACCTTCCCGACCCACCTGGACATCGCTCGCGGCATGGCTCCGGTCATGCGCGCCGACATGGCCGCCTATGACGCCGACAGTTCGAAGTTCACCCAGTCACTGGGCTGCTGGTCGGGCTTCCACGCCCAGCAGATGATCAAGGCGGTCAAGCGCCTGCGCGGCACGACCAAGGGCGCCTATGTCTACCTGTCGGGCTGGATGGTCGCCGGCCTGCGCAACCGCTTTGGCCACCTGCCCGACCAGTCGATGCACGAGAAGACCTCGGTCGTCGACCTGATCGAGGAGATCTACGTCTCGCTGCGCCAGGCCGATGAAGTGGCGATCAACGACCTCTTCAAGACCCTGCGCGCGGCCCGCACCGCCGGCGACCAGGTCGCCGAGCAGGCCGCGATCAAGGCGATCGACACCTTCGAGACCCACGTGGTGCCGATCATCGCCGACATCGACGCCGGCTTCGGTAACGAGCACGCGACCTATCTGCTGGCCAAGGAGATGATCAAGGCCGGCGCCTGCTGCCTGCAGATCGAGAACCAGGTTTCGGACGCCAAGCAGTGCGGCCACCAGGACGGCAAGGTCACCGTGCCGCGCGAGGACTTCATCGAGAAGCTGCGCGCCTGCCGCCTGGCCTTCGAGGAACTGGGTGTCGACGAGGGCGTGATCGTCGCCCGCACCGACAGCCTGGGCGCGGGCCTGACCCAGAAGATCCCGGTCAGCGCCGGCGAAGGCGACCTGGCCGCCGATTACATCAAGTGGCTGAAGACCGAGGCCATCACGCCGGAAAATCCGCTGAAGGACGGCGAGTTGGCGATCATGAAGGACGGCGCCTTCGTCAAGCCGGTGCGCATGCCCAATGGCCTGTTCGCCTTCCAGGACGGCACCGGCCGCGCCCGGGTCATCGAGGACTGCATCGCCAACCTGACGCAAGGCGGCGCCGACCTGCTGTGGATCGAGACCGACACCCCCAATGTCGACGAGATCGCCTCGATGGTGGCCGAGATCCGCAAGGTCGTGCCGAACGCCAAGCTGACCTACAACAACTCGCCGTCGTTCAACTGGACGCTCAATCTGCGCAAGCAGGTCCGCGACCAGTGGATCGCCGAGGGCAAGATCCACAAGGACAGCTACCCGGACGGCAACAGCTTGATGTCAGCCGAGTACGACAAGAGCGACCTGGGCCGCGAGGCCGACGATCGCCTGGCGCGCTTCCAGGTCGACATCTCGACCCGCGCCGGCGTGTTCCACAACCTGATCACCCTGCCGACCTTCCACCTGACCGCCAAGAGCGTCGACGAGCTGTCGCGCGGCTACTTCGGCGAGGAGCGGATGCAGGCCTACGTCAATACGGTGCAGCGCGAGGAGATCCGCCGCGGCGTGTCGGCCGTCAAGCACCAGCACGAGGTCGGCTCGGATCTCGGCGACACCTTCAAGGAGATGGTCGCCGGCGAGCGCGCCCTGAAGGCCGGCGGCCACGCCAACACCATGAACCAGTTCGCGGCTGAATAGAGGAGAAAGCCATGAGCGTTACGCAATTCGCCCCCGCCGCCATGCCGGATACCGACGCCCAGAAGCGCGCGGTGGACCGGGTGGCCGAGGCCGCCCACCGCCTGAACGACGCCGTGCAGCGCGCCATCGCCGCGGGCTACTCGGTGGAACTGGTGCGCACCTCGCGCCACCATGACGGAACCGGTAACTGGGGCGACCAGATCGTCCCGACCGTCCGCCCCAACGGTACTCGTTAGCCCCTCAATCCGACTGTCCCCGCGAAAGCGGGGACCCAAGCTGACGTTCGGCTGCTAGATATCCCGCTTCAGCTTGGATCCCCGCTTTCGCGGGGATGGTCGGTGCGGGGGCAGTCGCCTCCAGATCCGTTTCTGCCTTTACCGGAAAGCTTCCCATGCCGCTCGACATCGCCGCCAACATCCAGGTCACCGGTCCGGTCGAAGGCCGCGCTGCGGAAGTACTCACCCCCGAAGCGCTGGACTTCGTGGC
>NZ_JAGIBH010000069.1 GCF_017744445.1 Caulobacter sp. | reverse complement strand
GCATGCTCGTTGGAACTTACGAGCGGCCATAGAGCGTCACTGTTTCGTGCGGCGAGCCTCCTGGCTGAACCGCAAGAGGCTTAAGGCCAGCTTTCGACCCATCTGAGACGTTGGCCTCGCCTCCCAACACCCTCTCTCTTTGAGAGAGGGAGGGGCCCGCCGCGAAGCGGTGGGAGGGTGAGTGGTTATAATCTCTCAGGATAACGCGCCGACGAGACAGCGTGGAGCGCCGGCCGCATCGATGATGGGAGGTCGAGTCATCTTGAGGGCTTCAACGGCCCTGGGTTTGCCTGCCGACGGTGAAACCTCTCACCCTCCCACCGCTTCGCGGCGGGCCCCTCCCTTGTATCTGGATCGCGGCGCCATTGCGTGATGGCTTGGTGCTGTGAAGGGACCGGCGGCCACCGGCCCCTTCACGCGGCGCGTGGCGCCCGTCTTCCCTCTGGCCTCAACCGTGAGAGAGCTAAGGGACCGCCGCCGCAGTCACGCACGACCGAACAGTCGCTTGATCTTCGATCGCATGGACAAGGCAGGTTACCGTGGCGAGCATCATCTGTGGAGTGGACGTTTCGTCCAGGACGTTGGACGGCCGGATCGGCGGATCGGGCCTGGAGTTGAGCGTGAGGCGTGATCCGGAGGGGATCGCGACCCTGGCTCGGTTCTGCGTCGAGCACGGCGTGGAGCTGGTGGTGATGGAGGCGACCGGCGGCTACGAGAAGCTGCCGTTCGGACTGCTGTGGGAAGCGGGCGTGCCGTGCGCGATCGCCAACGCCCGGTCGGTGCGGCGCTTCGCCGAGGCGATGGGCGTGCTGGAG
>NZ_JAGIBH010000068.1 GCF_017744445.1 Caulobacter sp. | reverse complement strand
GAACCAAGCCTGCCGGGCGAAACGGGCTTTGTCACCTCATGTTGAGCGCGACGGCCGGGGCGCCGCCGCGACGGGGCTTGGTCGCCTTCTCCTTTCGGAAAAACGCCGCTGTATCAACCCCTTGTTGGAAGCTTGCGCGATTTTCGAGGGCTCGCCGAGGGGCGTGTCGGCGATGAAGGCGGCGCCGGCCGTTTCGATACCGGCGCCGTTAAGGATGAAATTGGGCGAATCCCTTGGTTCAGCGGGTGTCGTCCAGCCAGGCGGCGGTCCAGACCAATGGGGCGTTCCAGTTCACCGTCACCTCGTTCTGGGTGAAGGCCCGATAGTCGTCGGTCCAGCAGGTCTGGGGGGCGCACTTGCCCTTCATCGTCTCGGCGACGGTGTCGGTCATCGAGGACGAATTGGGGCCGCCTGAGAGTACGCCGGCCGGCGGCGCGGGGTATCGAGGGTCGGCCTGTTGGGCCCAGAAACGGTGGTGAGGGTGCCGCATCGGCCGAGCGCCGAAGCCGGTCACGTAGGATCGGTCCAGCGGATTTCTGCCCAGGATGTAGTCCATGGCGTCGACGGCGCGATCGCGGAAGATCTGCTCGCCGGTGAAGTCGTAGGCAAGGCCAAGGACCAGCGCGCGGTTCAAGATCGCGCTGTTCGAACCCCAGGGGTAGGCCGGCGAGGCGTAGGGCAGGGCATAGCCCTGGCCTTGAGCCGCCTCGGCGTAGGCGCGGGCCGAGGCGACGAGGTTGGCGCGGGCGGTCGCGACCTCGGCCTGCGTCAGGGCGTTGGGCGTCAGCGCCAGGGTGATCGTCCCCAGGGCGCCCACCGAGC
>NZ_JAGIBH010000067.1:1138-1398 GCF_017744445.1 Caulobacter sp. | reverse complement strand
ACTTCGCCCGTTTCGAGGGTGACGGTGTGCTTGCCGTACTGGAAGGTCTTGGTGATTTTTGCCACGTCGGTTCCTTGGGATTCTGCTTGCGATTGACCGGGAGCGGCCCTTGCCGCCACCGGGTGGCCGGAGAGCCCGGCCGCTGGCGGATCGTGCATTCCGGCATGGTTGCCGGAAGGGTGGTGGTGCAGATCGTTGCCTGAAAAGCAAACCGCGGCGCATCTCTGCGCCGCGGCGGGGTCTTGCATCAGCGACGCAGG
>NZ_JAGIBH010000067.1:0-1128 GCF_017744445.1 Caulobacter sp. | reverse complement strand
GCACCAGGCTGGCCGAAGCCTTCCAGGTCCGCGACAAGCTGCAGCGCCGCGACGGCTGTGGTGATCCTTCTTGTGCGTCTTGAAGTGCTCGGTCAGCTGCTCGATGCGGGCGGTCAGCAGGGCGACCTGGACTTCCGGCGAACCGGTGTCGTTGGCGCCGCGCGCGTTGTCGGCAATAACCTTCTGGGTGTCGATGGACATGGTGTTTTCTCTTGGATGCGAGGCCTGCAGGAACGCGTGCGCGCACCGCCTGACCCGCCGCTTGCGGAAGGCCGTCCCCAGCCCCGATGGGAGCCAGCTGGACGGAAAGGGATTGCCCTGAAAAAAGGCGCGCAAATTGTAACCGCCGGCACCTTTGTGGACAAGGCGTTAGGCGCACTCCCCGCGTCGGCTCAGCCCGGCCCGGCCCCGCTGCGGAACAGCCGTTGCGGGGAAAGGCGCCCGTCGTGGTCGATGCAGGCCAGGCCCAGCGGGGTTCCGTCGGATGTGAAGACGCCGGCCGGTTCAGCCGGCGCCCAGGTCCAACGCAGGCGCTGGCCCTGGCCGAACCGCGCCGCCGACGGCGGTGCCAGCTCGACCCGCGGGAAATCGGCCAGTCCGGCCGCCAGGGGCAGCAGGCTGGCTTCCAGCGCCGCCTCGCCGCCGTCGGCCGCCAGGGCCTCCAGTGCGGCCAGGGAGTGCATCCGCGGCTGCCTGAACGGATCGACCCACAGGCGGCGCAGGCCGGCGATATGCGCCCCGCAACCGAGCGCCTCGCCCAGGTCGCGGGCCAGGCTGCGGATGTAGGTGCCCGAACCGCAGGTCACGCGCAGGCGCAGGCGGTCGCCGGTGAACTCGAGCAGTTCCAGCGCATGGACCACGACCTCGCGCACCGGCGCCTCGATCGCTTCGCCGCGACGGGCCCGGGCGTACAGCGGCTCCCCGCCCTGCTTGAGCGCCGAATAGACCGGGGCGCGCTGCTGCAGGGTCCCGGTGAACGGGAGCAGCGCCGCTTCCAGCGCCGCCCGCTCCAGCGCCGGCACCGGCCGCTGCAGCAGGACCTGGCCATCGGCGTCGTCGGTATCGGTGGTCGCGCCCAGGACGATGTCGGCCTCGTAGGCCTTGTCCGAGCCCAGCAGCAGGCCGGCC
>NZ_JAGIBH010000066.1 GCF_017744445.1 Caulobacter sp. | reverse complement strand
GCACGTGGCCACGGTCGAGCAGGCCAGCCAGGCCTTCGACGGGATCACCTACGGCAAGGGCGGGGCGGTGATCGCCATGCTCGAGGACTACGTCGGGCCGGAGGCGTGGCGTACCGGCGTGCGCAACTACATTGCACAACGCGCCTACGACAACGCGGTGACCGACGACCTGTGGGCGCAGATCGACAAGGCCGCGCCCGGCAGGCAGTTCGTCGAGGTCGCCCACGACTTCACCCTGCAACCGGGCGTGCCGCTGATCACCGCCAGCACCCGCTGCGAAGGCGGCCGCACCGTGGTCGCGCTGGAGCAGGGCGAGTATTCGGTCGACAACACCGGCAAGGCGCCGCTGCACTGGCGCGTGCCGGTGGCCGTGCGCGCCGGCGATGCCGCACCGGTGCGCGTGCTGGTGGACGGCACCGCCCGCGTCGAGCTGCCGGGCTGCGACGCACCGGTGGTGGTCAACGCCGGGCAGAAGGGCTACTACCGCACGAAGTACGCGCCGGCGCAGTTCAACGCGCTGGCCGCCGGCTTCGAGCGGCTGCCGGTGGTCGACCGGCTGGGCGTGATGATGGATGCCGGCGCGCTGGCGGCGGTCGGCCTGCAGCCGGAGTCGGACCTGCTCGACCTGGTCGCGCATATTCCGCTGGAGGCGGCCGATGACCTGTGGCAGGTGGCGGCCGACACCCTGGGCACGGTCGACCGGTTGTACGACGGCGATGCGAAGCAGCAGGCGGTATGGCGCCGCTACGCGCTGTCGCGCCTGTCGCCGAAGTTCGACCGGCTCGGCTGGGACGACCGCGAAAGTGATCCGGCGCAGACC
>NZ_JAGIBH010000065.1 GCF_017744445.1 Caulobacter sp. | reverse complement strand
ACGGCACCATTCGCGACGTCCTCAGCCTGCTGCCCCAGACCTTCGGCGCCAAGACGCCGCTGATCAGCCTGGTGCCGTCGGGCAAGACCAACGTGCTGGCCATCGACCTGGGCGTGCCCAAGGATTGGACGCTGGATCGCGCGATCAAGGCGGCCAAGTCCGATGACGCCGTGATCAAGCACCGTGCGCCGCTGGAGGTGCGCTGGGACGACGGGCGGCCGTCGCTGCACGGTTTCGTTTTCGGTCTGGGCGCTTTCGTGCGCGCCACCAGCCTGGCCCAGAGCGTCCATAAATACGGGGCCTTCCACAGCATCGCCGTGGCCATGAGCATCCTGGGAGGGCTGTTCGGCACGGTCATGGGCGGGGCCCGGGACCAGTGGCGTGCGGGCGTGCGCATGTGCCTGGCCATCGATGGCGAGGAAGCCCGCACGGCCGATCGCTTCCTGGTCATGGCCACCACGCTCAAGCGCCTGCCGTTCGGCGTGCAGCCGTTCGGGCCGCCGCGCGAGGGCCTGAAGTTCCTCGACGTCGATGCCCCGCCCAAGCGCCTGCCGGGGGCCTTTCCGGCCCTGTTGGCGGGCAAGGACGCCGCCTGGCTGCCGCGTCTGGGCTATCGGCGGGGCGACGCCGAGCGCCTGCGCATCACCACCAACCAGCCCCTGGTCGTGGACGGCGACGTCTATGACGGGGCCGGCGGCCTGACCGTGACCCTGGCGCCGCCCCTGAGGTTCCTGGCGGCATGACGGACGAGGTCGCGACCCTGATCTCGCGGGAGCTGACCGCCCCCGCGCCGCCCGAGGCCGTGGCCTATGCCGAGCGGTTGGCCGGCCTGTTCCATGAGCCGCTGGCGATCCTGTTCTACGGATCGATCCTGCGTACGGGCGACATGGATGGGGTGATGGACTTCTACGTCCTGACCGGCGACGTGCGTCCGGGCCTGCGGGGCGTGGCGACCCGGGTGCTCTGGCCTGACGTCAGCTATCACGAGATCGAGCAGGACGGACGCATGCTGCGCGCCAAGGTCGCGACCATGACCCTGGAGCAGTTCGGCAGGGCCACGCGCGGGCAGGGGATCGACACCACGATCTGGGCCCGTTTCGTCCAGCCGGCTGGGCTGGTCTGGACTGTTGCGCCGGACGTCGTGCCTGTCGTGGTCGAAGCCGTGGCCGACGCGGCCCGCACCGCCGCGCGCTTCGCCGCCGCCCTGGGACCGGCGGAAGGTCCGACCCAGGCCTATTGGTCGGCGCTGTTCCAGGAGACCTACGCCGCCGAGTTTCGGGTGGAAAAGGGCGGTCGGGAGCGTTCGATCCTGGCTTTCGACGTCGAGCGCTATGACCATCTCCTGCGCGCCTGCTGGCGCGAGGAGGGGCTGATGGGCGTCGAGACCGAGGGTGTGGTGCGCCCGGCGTTCGGCGAGGGGCAGGCGGCCCGCCTGCGCTCGGCCTGGCGCCTGCGCCGACGCCTGGGCAAGCCGCTGAACTATGCTCGCCTCATCAAGGCCGCCTTCACCTTCGAGGGCGCGGCCCGCTACGCCGCCTGGAAGATCGAACGCCATACGGGCATGCCGGTGGCGCTGACGCCGTGGCGGGAGC
>NZ_JAGIBH010000064.1 GCF_017744445.1 Caulobacter sp. | reverse complement strand
GCCAACAAGCGTCAGGTTCTCGGCGTGATCGCCGACGTCGCCGCCCGTGCGTTCGGCGTCGACGCCCATGGGGCGCTGGAAGGTTTGCTCGAGCGTGAGGCCGTCGGATCGACGGGCGTGGGACAGGGCGTGGCCCTCCCGCACGCCCGTCTGGCCGACATCGACCGGGTGCGGGCTGTCTTCGTGCGCCTGGAGACGCCCGTGGCCTTCGGGGCGGTGGACGACAAGCCCGTCGACCTGCTGGTGGCCCTGTTCGCGCCCAAGGAAGCCGATTCCAGCCACCTGCGCGCCCTGGCCCGCATCTCACGCCTGATGCGCCAGCCCGACCTGCGCGAGCAACTGCGTCAGGCCCGCTCGGCCGACGCCGTCCACGTAATGCTGACCCAGGCCCACGAGAGCAAGCCGACGGCGGCTTGAGGTAGACACCCTCTCTCTTTGAGAGAGGGGTTCAAAACCTACCCCCGCTTCATCGAGATGATCTTCACCGGCGGATTCAGCATCTGCCCCTTCATGGCCTCGTAGAGGGCCGGGCCGTCCGCCTTCAGGGCCAGGATCTTCTTCACGACGTCCAGCCCCTGGACCACCCCGCCGAAGGCCGCGAAGCCCTCGTTGTCGCCTTTTCCGCCCGGATGGGCGTCCAGATAAGGCTGCGGGCTGGCGCAGATGAAGAAGTCGCAGGTGGCCGTGCCGGGCGCGTTGCGGGCCATGGAGATCGTCCCGGCCAGGTGCTTGATTCCGGTCGTCCGGGTGCTCTCATGGGCGATGGGCGCGAAGCGGCGCGCGCGGTCGGGCGGCCCGCCCTGGATCGAGCCGGCGCCCTTGACGCCCTTGGTCTTCGACGCGCGGTAGAAGGT
>NZ_JAGIBH010000063.1 GCF_017744445.1 Caulobacter sp. | reverse complement strand
CCGTCGCACCGGCACCGCCGATGCCCAGCGCGGCGGTGGCGACCAGCACGGTGACGGCGACGTACACCATCTGCAGCGAGCGCGTACCGCCGATGCGGTCGGCGATCACGCCACCGAGCGGGCGCATCGCCGATCCGGCCAGCACGCAGGCCGCGGTGGCCCAGCCGGCGATCTTCGGCGCGAAGTCGAACTCGTCGTGGAAATAGCCCGGCAGCGCGCTGGCGAATCCGGCGAAGCCGCCGAAGGTGATCGCGTAGAAGAACATGAACCACCACGAGTCGCGGTTGCCGACCAGGACGCGCGCGTAGTCGCCCAGGGTCTTGCGCGCCACCGGCACCGGCGCGTCCTTGGCGCAGGTGGCGAAGATGGCCAGCACCAGCAGCAGCGGGATGGTGGCCAGGCCGAATACGTTCTGGAAGCCGAACGCGGTCGCCAGCACCGGTGCAAACAGCGCCGCCAGCACAGTGCCGGAATTGCCGGCACCGGCAATGCCCATCGCCGTGCCCTGGTGCTCCGGCGGATACCAGCGCGAGGCCAGCGGCAGGGCCACGGCAAAGGAAGCGCCGGCCACGCCGAGCATCGCGCCCAGCAGCAGCACCTGGGACAGGTTGTGCACGCCGACCTGCCAGGCCACCAGCAGGGCCATGATCACCACCGCCTGGGCGAGGATGCCGGTGCGACGCGCGCCGATGCGGTCGGCGAGCAGGCCGAGGAACAGGCGCAGCACCGCGCCGCACAGGATCGGCACCGCCACCATCAGCGCGCGCTGCTGTGTGTCCAGCTGCAACGCCTGCGCGATCTGCACCTGATCGGGTGAGGGCTGGGCGTGCAGGACGACGGTGATCTCGCCGCGCTC
>NZ_JAGIBH010000062.1 GCF_017744445.1 Caulobacter sp. | reverse complement strand
CACCGCCGCCCAGATCCCGGCCCTGTCGGTCACCACCCTGAACCAGCTGGCCGCCGACAGCCTGGACAAGCTGGGCGCCGCCCAGGTCAAGGCGCTCACGGCGACCCAGATCAAGAGCTTCTCGACCACCACCTTCGGCCTGCTCAGCACCACCCAGGTCGCGGCGCTGACCACCGTCCAGATGGCCGCGCTGTCGGCGACCCTGATCAGCGACCTCAACGCCACCCAGTGGGCCAGCCTCTCGGCCAGCCAGATCGCCAATCTGGACGCCACCGACCTGGGTAATATGAGCGCCACCCAGTGGCAGGCCCTGCGCTCCACCCAGATCGGCGGCCTGTCGATCACCGCGGTGACGTCGCTGGAGCCCGAGCGCCTGGCCCTGCTGTCGTCCAGCCAATTGGCGGGCCTGTCGCCCACCGCCTTCTCGGCCCTGGACGCCGACCACATCGGCGCGCTGAGCACCCAGCAGATGCGCGGCCTGACCTCGAGCCAGCTGGCGGGCCTGAAGCCCGAGGACATGGCCGAGTTCAGCGAGACCCAGATCGGCGCGATCGGCGCGACCCAGCTGGCGGCCCTGCCCGCCACCGACGTCGCGGTGCTGAGCACCACCCAGCTGGGCGCGCTGAGCACGACCCAGGTCAAGGCGCTGCTCGCCGCCCAGATCACCGCCCTGCGCCCCACCCAGATGGAAGGCCTGTCGCCCGCGCAGCTGGCGGCGCTGAGCTCGGCCCAGCTGGGCGCCCTGTCCCCAGACGTCCTGCCGGCGATGAGCGCCACCCAGGTGGCCGGCCTGACCTCGGGCCAGTTGGCCGGCCTGTCGTCCACCCAGGCCGGCAGCCTGACCTCGACCCAGCTGATGGCCCTGGCCGAGACCCAGGTCGGCGGCCTGAACTCGACCTTCCTGTCGTCGCTGTCGGACACCGCCCTGTCGGCCCTGACCACGACCCAGGTCGCGCGCCTGTCCTCGACCCAGGTCCAGAGCCTCAGCACGACGCAGGTCGGCGGCCTCTCCAGCACGGACTTCAACGAGCTGTCGACGACCCAGGTCGGCTACATGACGGCCTCGCAGCTGGGCGCGCTGTCGGGCACGAACCTGGGCAGCCTGTCGACCACCAGCATCGCGCGCCTGACGGCGACCCAGTTCGCTGGCCTGTCGCCGACCCAGCTGTCGGGCCTGTCCGACAGCCTGATCCGCGATCGCCTGGCCCAGCTCAGCGCCACCCAGATGGCGGGCCTTTCGACCACCCTGATCGGCAGCCTGACCAGCACCGAGTTCGCGGCCCTGGGTCCCAGCCAGATCGGCGCCCTGTCGGCCTCGGCCTTCGCGGCGCTGGGGACCTCGCGCCTGCCCAGCATGACCACCACCCAGGTCGGCGGACTGTCGACCACCCAGGTGGCCGGCCTGGACGCCACCAGCTTTGGCCTGCTGTCGACCAGCCAGGTGGCGGTGCTGTCCTCGGCCCAGATCGGCGCGGTGCGCGGCGAGATCCTCTCGGCCCTGAACGCCACCGAGTTCGCCCGCCTGACCACCAGCCAGATCCGCGGCCTGACGGCCAGCCAGATCGAAGGCCTCAGCGCCGAGGACATCGGCGACTTCACCGCCAGCCAGGTCGGCGCCCTGGGCGCGGCGCAGCTGGAAGGCTTCTCGGCCGCCGACATCTCGGCCCTGAACGTCACCCAGGTCGCGGCCCTGTCGGTCGGCCAGATCGCCGCCCTGTCGCCGGTCCAGGTCCGCGGCCTGTCGGCGACCGACATCGGCGAGTTCAACAAGACCCAGGTCGCGGCCCTGACCAC
>NZ_JAGIBH010000061.1 GCF_017744445.1 Caulobacter sp. | reverse complement strand
CCGGTATCGGTGTCGACATCGACGAGAAGCTGGCCGCGAAGTACCCGTACTCGCCCAAGCAGCTGCCGATCGCGCGGCTGGAAGACGGCTCGATGTGGGACTGGTAACGAACGCCATCCAAGAGGGGATGTATCGATGAGCAAGCGCAACACACGCCGGACCCGCCCGGGTACCGCCGCCCGCATCCTCGCCGCCGGCGTCGCCGCGCTGCTGCTGGCCGCCTGCGGCAGGGAGCCGGCTGCACCGGCCGCCCCGGCTGCCGCGACTGCTGCGGCCAGCGGCTCCGACCTGGCGCCGGTGTACTTCGACTGGTTCGAGTACACCGGCCGCGATGCCGCCTTCGAGGCGCCGCTGCCGGACGGCAGCTTCCGCAACCCGGTGCTGTCGGGCTTCCACTCCGATCCCAGCGTGACCGCCGCCAACGGCAAGTTCTACCTGGTGGCCTCGACCTTCGCCTTCTTCCCCGGCATCCCGGTGTTCGAGAGCGAGGACCTGGTGCACTGGAAGCAGGTGGGCAACGCGATCCACCGGCCCGGGCAGCTGGACTTCGACGGCCTGGGCATGTCGCGCGGCGTGTTCGCGCCGGCGATCAGCTACCACGACGGCACCTTCTACGTGGCCAACACCTCGGTCGATGCCGGTGGCAACTTCATCGTCACCGGTCCACGCCGCCAGTAGGCGCCGCGGTGCAGGAACTGCCACATGTCCTCGATCCGGCCGGCGTCGCGGCCGATCAGGTTCGGCACGACGTGGTCCTGCAGGTACGAGGCGACGGCCAGCTCGCGGCCGTTGAGGGTGGCGTCGCCCAGGCCGTACACGCCCGAGCGGGTGGTGATCTTCAGGGTGACGAAGTTGCGGCCCGGGCA
>NZ_JAGIBH010000060.1 GCF_017744445.1 Caulobacter sp. | reverse complement strand
TGTCGAGACCGAGAGCCGGGGTTTGCTGGACCGCCTGTTCGACGGCCGCCTGGCGCCGCTGGTCAGCCACCTCTCGGAGGGCGACAAGCTCAGCGCCGACGACATCGCCGAACTGAAGGCCCTGATCGGGAAGCTCGACACATGAGCGCCCTGGTCCTGACCGCCCTGGTCCGCGCCAATCTCGCCCTGGCGGCGGCGATCCTGCTGGTGCTGCTGCTGCGCCGCCCCGTGCGGGCGAGGTTCGGCGCGCTGGCGGCCTACGCCCTGTGGCTGGTCGCGCCGCTGTGCGCGGCGGTCGGCCTGCTGCCCGCCCATGCGCCGCCCCAGGCCCTGGCCCCGGTAACGGTCCTCGCCCGGGCGGTCTCGCGGAGCGCCGCGCCGCTGGTCCACAAGGGCCCGGTCCTGCCGACGGCGCTGGTGGTCGCCTGGGCGGCGGGCGCGGGCCTGACCCTGGCTCTGCTGCTGATCCGCCAGCGGCGCTTCACCGCCTCGCTGGGCCGCCTTCGCCCGTCCCAGGTCGAGCCCGGCCTGCTGCTGGCCGAACGCCGCGACTTCGGCCCGGCCGTGATCGGCGCCCTGCGGCCCCGCATCGTCGCGCCGGCCGACTTCGAGCAGCGCTTCCAGGGCGCGGCCCGCGCGGTGGTGCTGACCCACGAGCAGGTGCACCTGGCGCGGGGCGACGCGGCGATCAACGCCCTGGCCGCGATGCTGCGATGCCTGTGCTGGTTCAATCCGCTGGTCCACGTGGCCGTGCGGCGCATGCAGGTCGACCAGGAGATCGCCTGCGACGAGGCCGTCGTGGCCCGCCACCCGCAGGACCGGCGCGTTTACGCGCAGGCCCTGCTCGACACCCTGCTGGTTTCCCACGC
>NZ_JAGIBH010000005.1 GCF_017744445.1 Caulobacter sp. | reverse complement strand
GGATGATGTCGCAGCACTCCATCTCCAGCAGCATGCGGAAGCCCCAGCGGGTGGCCTCGTGCTCGCCGGTGGTGACCAGCATGCCCTTGGGGGCGTTCTTCTTCAGGTCGCGATAGCCCCAGTAGTCGTCGGGGCTCAGCGCTTCCTCGATCCACTTCAGGCCGTACTCGTGGGCCTTGTGGGCCAGCTTGGTGGCGTAGTTCAGGTCCAGCGACATCCAGCAGTCGAACATCAGCCAGAAGTCTTCGCCGCAGCGCTCGCGCATGGTGGCGAGCTCCTCGAGGTTCTTGCGCAGGCCTTCCTCGCCCTCGGCCGGGCCGTGGTGCAGGGGCATCTTGCCGCCGATGAAGCCCATCTGCTTGGCCAGGTCTGGGCGCGCGCCCGTGGCGTAGAAGGTCAGCTCGTCACGGACCTTGCCGCCCAGCAGGGCGTAGACCGGCTCCTGGCGCAGCTTGCCCAGCAGGTCGTACAGCGCCAGGTCGACGCCCGAGATGGCGTTCACGACTAGGCCCTTGCGGCCGTAGTACTGGGTGGAGAAGTACATCTGGTCCCAGATCTTCTCGACCTCGGTCGGGTCGCGGCCTTCCAGGAAACGGGCCAGGTGCTTTTCGACGATGTAGGCGGCGGGCTCGCCGCCAGTGGTCACCGCGAAGCCGATCGTGCCGTCGGCGGCTTCGATCTCGACGACCAGCGTGCCCAGCACGTTGATGCCGAACGACTGGCGGCTCTGGCGATATTCCGGGTAGCGCGACATCGGCGTGGCGATGTGGTCGTCGATCCAGTGGCCGTCACCTTGGTCATGATAGTCGGCGCCGCCCCCTCGGACGACGAACGCGCGCACATGCTTGATGACCGGAAACGCCATGGACGACGAGGCTCCAACCTGGAGGCGGTCGTTCTGGACGCCGCCTGGGGACAAGGGAGATGCGCTTGCCGGAAGCGTTCCGACAGGCCCGTGACGCCGCCTTTAGACCGCGCCTACCTCCCCAACATAACCTATGTCACGCTATCGGTTCGCGAGGCCGGCTGGCTCGTACAGAGTCGCCGTCGTTCCGCTTGCCTTGCGTTCCACAATATGAGAGGTAGTGCTACAAAATGAAACCAGCGTCAAGGGGAGCGGAACCGGTGGCGGCGGACGAAAACGCGACGACCAAGTCTCCCAGCGGCAGCCAAACCCTGTTCCGGGGCCTGGATCTGCTGGACGTGGTCGCCGAGTCCGGGACCATCGCTCTGCCGGCCCTCGCCAAGCAATTGGGCCTGACCCGCAGCACGACTCACCGCCTGGCCACGGCCCTGGTCGAGCGCCGTCTGCTCTCGCAGGCGCCGCGCGAAGGCTACAGCCTGGGCAGCAAGCTTCTGGAGCTGGGCTACCTGGCCAGCCAGCAGATGGATCTGCCGCGGATCGCGCGCCCGCATCTGGAAAAGCTGTGGGAAGAGACCGAGGACACCGTCCACTTGGGGGTGCTCGACGATGACCGCGCTCTGTACCTCGACAAGCTGACCGGCCGTCGCCGCATCAACATCAGCTCGCGCGTGGGCGATCGCCAGCCGATCCGCTCGACGGGCCTGGGCAAGGCGCTGGTGCTGGACGACACCGAGGACCGCTGGCGCACTCTGTACCGCTCGGAAGGCCAGGCCCTGCCGGGCGCGCCGGACGAGAAGCAGTGGATCGACTGGATGCGCGACTACTCCCAGCGCGGCATCGCCTTCGACCTTGAAGAAAACGAGGACCGGATCCGCTGCGTCGCCGCGCCGATCCGTGGGGCCTCGGGCCAGATCGTCGGCGCGATCAGCGTCTCGGGCGCGGCCCAGTACATGGACGACGACCGCATGACCACGCTGGTCGACGACGTGCGCGACACGGCCAACGCCATCGGCCGCGATCTGGGCTGGAACGGAAAGCGGCTGGCCCGCTGATGAGTAACTTAAAGAGGTAGGCATGCTGCTGAAGGACAAGGTGGTGCTGGTGACCGGCGCCTCGCAGGGGATCGGCAAGGCCGCCGCGATCGGTTGCGCTCAGCACGGCGCGGACGTGGCGATCAACTACCACTCCGACGAGGCCGGCGCCGCCGACGCCGTCGCCCAGATCGAGGCCCTGGGCCGCCGCGCCATCGCCATCAAGGGCGATGTGGCGAACGTCGAGACCGCCCAGTCCTTCGTGCAGGCCGCCGTGGACGCGTTCGGCAAGGTCGACGTGTTCGTCAACAACGCCGGCATCTGCCCGTTCCACGCCTTCCTCGACATGCCGCCCGAGGTCATGGAGCGGACGATGAAGGTCAACCTGTTCGGCGCTTACTACATGGTCCAGGCGGCGGCCAACCAGATGGTCAAGCAAGGCAACGGCGGCGCCATCATCGCCGTCAGCTCGATCAGCGCCTTGGTCGGCGGCGGCATGCAGACGCACTACACCCCGACCAAGGCTGGCGTGCACAGCCTGATGCAGTCGACCGCCATCGCGCTGGGCAAGTACGGCATCCGCTGCAACTCGGTGCTGCCGGGCACCATCGAGACGGCGATCAACAAGGAAGACCTGGCCGACGTCGCCAAGCGCGAATATATGGCCGGCCGCATCCCGCTGGGCCGCCTGGGTGAGCCCGACGACCTGGCCGGCCCGATCGTGTTCCTGGCCTCGGACCTGGCCAAGTACGTGACCGGCGCGGCCCTGCTGGTCGACGGCGGCGCGTTCGTGAACCTGCAGTAGTCCCGTGATCGTCTCGTCCACGACGGACTTCCGTGAGGCGGCGCGGCGCAAGCTGCCGCGCTTCCTGTTCGACTATATCGATGGCGGCGCCTATGCCGAGCGGACGCTTGGCCGCAACGTCTCGGACCTGGCCGACATCGCCCTGCGTCAGCGGGTGCTGAAGGACGTCTCGGCCGGTGATCCGTCGACCACGCTGTTTGGCGTCAAGCAGGCCCTGCCGGTGGCCCTGGCCCCGGTCGGCCTGACGGGCATGTACGCCCGCCGGGGCGAGTGCCAGGCTGCCCGCGCCGCCGCCAAGAAGGGCGTACCGTTCTGCCTTTCGACCGTCTCGGTCTGCGACGTCGACGAGGTCAGCAAGGCCTCGTCCAATCCGATCTGGTTCCAGCTCTACGTGCTGCGCGACCGAGCCTTCATGCGCGACCTCCTGGCCCGCGCCAGCGCGGCCGGGGCCACGGCCCTGGTGTTCACGGTCGACATGCCCGTGCCCGGCGCTCGCTATCGCGACGCCCATTCCGGCATGAGCGGTCCTAACGCCGCCGCCCGCCGCATGGTCCAGGCGATGTTCAAGCCGCAATGGGCCTGGGACGTCGGGGTGATGGGCCGTCCGCACACCCTGGGCAATGTCGCGCCGGTGCTGGGCGCCAATTCGGGCCTCGAGGACTTCATGGGCTGGCTGGGGGCGAACTTCGACCCCTCGATCCAGTGGAAGGACCTGGAGTGGATCCGCGACCTCTGGAAGGGGCCGCTGATCATCAAGGGCGTGCTGGATCCCGAGGACGCCAAGGCCGCCGCCGATATCGGCGCGGACGGGGTCGTGGTCTCCAACCACGGCGGCCGCCAGCTGGACGGCGTGCTGTCGTCGGCGCGCGCGCTGCCGGCCATCGCCGACTCGGTGGGTGACCGACTGACTGTGCTGGCCGATAGCGGCGTGCGCTCGGGCCTGGACGTGGTGCGGATGCTGGCCCTGGGCGCCAAGGGCGTTTTGCTGGGCCGGGCCTTCGTCTACGCCCTGGCGGCGCGAGGCGAAGCGGGCGTGACCCAGCTGCTGGACCTGATCGAGAAGGAGATGCGCGTGGCCATGGCCCTGACGGGCGTGCGCGATGTGGCCTCGATCGATCGTTCCATCCTGGCAGAGCTCGAGCGGTGATCGCCGCACTGGCCTTGGCGGCCGCGGTGTCGGCAACGCCGCCGCGCATCGTCATCGCCAGCGACTCCACCGCCGCCAACTACGGCCCGTCCCAGTATCCTCAGATGGGCTGGGGCATGGTGCTGAAGTGCTCGTTGGATCCGCGCGTCGAGGTCGTGAACTTGGCGCGTGGCGGCCGCTCGACCAAGACCTTCATCGAGGAGGGGCTGTGGGATCAATTGGTCGCCCAGCTCCAGCCCGGCGACACCGTCCTGATCCAGTTCGGCCACAACGACGCCGATACCAAGAAGATCGTCCGCTTCACCGATCCGAACGGCGCCTATGACGTCAATCTGCGCCGGTTCGTGGCCGACGTGCGGGCCAAGGACGCGACTGCCGTGCTGGTGACCCCGATCGCTCGTTGGCTGTGGGAGAACGGCGCGCCCAAGGACGCCCACGCCGCCTATGCGGCTACGATCCACCGCGTGGCGACCGACCTGAAGGTCCCGTTGGTCGACCTGGACGGCGACATGATGGCGGCGCTGAAGGCGAGGGGGCAGCTGGCTTCGCGTGGGCTCTACATGCAGTACCAGCCCTATGAGGGGATCGCCCGCTTTCCCGAGGGCATCAAGGACGATACCCACATCAATGAGCAGGGCGCGCGCCTGGGGGCGGCGCTGGTCGCCACGCGCCTGGCCAAGCTGAAGCTGCCGCTCTCGCGCTACGTCCATCCCGCGCCGCTGGACAACCAGGCGCGCTTGGGTGGGCCGAGCTGCCCCTAGACAGATAGAAAAATGGAGCGCCCCGGGAGGGAGGCGCTCCATAGGCCGGCACGGGGGATGGCCGGTGAAAAGTGCGCAGCGGCGCCCGAGGAGGCGACAGACCGCTGACCGAGAATATCTCAAAATATGAGATATCATCCGATATAATGAGATTGCTTGACAGCTCGCCGGGTGTCAAGCCAAAGGTGCATAAGAGCCTAAAGTGGCCTGACCAATGGGAGGTGTCGTATGTCGAGCCCGTTCCGGCCCGTGCCCTTCGCTTGCGCCGTCCTGGCCGCTGTCGTCCCAGCCCATGCCTTGGCCCAGCGCGCCGAGTTCACCTTCAACGACGGCTGGCGCATGGCGACGGGCGAGATCGCCGGGGCCGAGAAGCCCGACTTCGACGACGCCGCCTGGAAGGCCGTCACCCTGCCGCGCGCCTTCAACGAGGACGAGGCGTTCAAGGTCGACATCCACGACCTGAAGGGCGGGATCACCTGGTACCGCAAGCGCTTCGTCCTGCCGGCCGGCTTCGACAAGGCCTTTCTGGAGTTCGAGGGCGTACGCCAGGCGGGCGACGTCTATGTCAACGGCGTGTTGGCCGGCGGCCACGAGAACGGCGTCACGGCCTTCGGCGTCGACGCCTCCAAGCTGTTGCGACCCGCGCCGTTCGAGAACGTGGTCGCCGTCCGCGTCGACAGCGACTGGAAGTACAAGGAAAAGGCCACCGGCAGCGGCTTCCAGTGGAACAACAACAACTTCAATGTGAACTACGGCGGCATCCACCGCGCCGTGCGGCTGCACCTGACGGGCGGCCTGCGCCAGACCCTGCCGCTATATTCCAGCCTGGGCACGACCGGCGTCTACATCTGGGCCGACGACTTCGACATCAAGCGGCGGGCGGCGACCATCCACGCCGAGTCCGAGGTCCGCAACGAGACCGACCGGCCGCGAACGTTCAGCTACCGGGTCACTATCCGCGACGTCGACGGCAAAGCGGTCGGTGAGTTCGCCGGCCCGACCGTGACCCTGGCGCCCGGCGAGACCCGCGTCGTCACCGCCAAGCAGCGGCTGACCGGCCTGAACTTCTGGAGCTGGGGCTACGGCTATCTCTACGCGGTCTCGACGGCGCTGGTTGAGGACGGCAAGGCGGTCGACGAGGTCACCACCCGCACGGGCTTCCGCAAGACCGGCTTTGGCCAAGGCATGATCCGGCTGAACGACCGGGTGATCCAGGTCCACGGCTACGCCCAGCGCACCAGCAACGAGTGGCCGGCCCTGGGGACCGACATCCCGCCGTGGATCAGCGACCTCTCCAACGCCCTGATGGTCGAGAGCGGGGGCAACCTGGTGCGCTGGATGCACATCACGCCCGCGCGTCAGGACGTGACCTCGGCCGATCGCGTGGGCCTGCTGCAGGCCATGCCCGCCGGCGACGCCGAGAGCGACGTCACGGGCCGCCGTTGGGAGCAGCGCAAGGAAGTCATGGCCGACGCCATCGTCCGCTTCCGCAACAACCCCTCGATCGTCTTCTACGAGGGCGGCAACGAGAACATCAGCGACGAGCACATGGCCGAGCTGAAGGCCATCCGCGATAAGCTCGACCCGCACGGCGGCCGCGCCATAGGCTCGCGCGAGATGCTGTCCAGCAAGGTCGCCGAGTACGGCGGCGAGATGCTGTACATCAACAAGAGCGGCTCCAAGCCCGTCTGGGCCATGGAGTATTCTCGCGACGAGGGCGCGCGGAAGTTCCAGGACGACTTCACCCCGCCGTTCCACAAGGACAGCCCCGACTACAACCGCAACCAGGACAGCCACGCAGCCGAGAACGTCCGCCGCTGGTATGACTATTGGCGCGAGCGGCCGGGCGGCGGCGACCGGGTCAGCTCGGGCGGCGTCAACATCGTCTTCTCCGACAGCAACACCCACTTCCGCGGCGACAACAACTATCGTCGCAGCGGCGAGGTCGACGGCATGCGCCTGCCCAAGGAGGGATTCTACGCCCATCAGGTGATGTGGGACGGCTGGGTCGATGTCGAGCGGCCGCGCAGCCACATCATCGGCCATTGGAACTACGCCCCGGGCACGGTGAAGAACGTGCTGGTCGTCTCCAGCGCCGACAAGGTGGCGCTGAGTCTGAACGGCCGCGCGTTGGGCTTCGGCAAGAAGAGCGACGGGTTCCTGTTCACCTTCCCGCAGGTCGCCTGGCGGCCTGGGAAACTCGATGCGGTCGGTTACGACGCCAAGGGCAGGGTCGTCTCGCGCCATGCGCTGGAGACCACCGGTGAGCCCGCCGCCCTGCGCCTGACGCCGCGCGTGGGGCCGGGCGGCTGGAAGGCCGATGGCTCGGACGTGGCGCTGGTCGATGTCGAGGTCGTCGACAGCCAGGGCCGCCGTGTGCCGACGGCGCTGAACACGGTCAGCTTCTCCACGACGGGACCGGTGGAATGGCGCGGCGGCATCGCCCAGGGCGACAGCCTGGGCCGCAAGCCCGCGCCGCCGGCCTCTGGCGAGGAGAAAGCGGCTGGCGCGGATCAGGTGACCAAGTTCCCCGGCGCATCGCGGTCGGACGACAACTTCATCCTGTCCAAGACCCTGCCGGTCGAGGCGGGTGTGAACCGCGTCTCCCTGCGTTCGACGCTGGAGGCGGGCAGGGTGGTCGTCACCGCCAAGGCCGACGGCCTGCCGGACGCTTCGATCACCCTGGACGTCGCCGCGCCGCCCAAGGCCGACGGTCGCTGGCCCGTGGGCGACGACGCCTTGCCGGTCAGCCTGGTCCGCGGCCCGACGCCGGCGACCCCGTCGTTCAAGCCCTGGCGCGTCTCGGTGCGCCCGGCGGAGACGGTTGCCGGCTCCAACGCCGCCGACGCCCGCCTGGCGATGGACGACGACGAGATGACCCACTGGGCCAGCGACGGCCAGCTGGCCAACGCCTGGATCGAATACCGCCTGGACAGGCCCCAGATGGTCGACGAACTGGAGCTGAAACTGATCGGCTGGCGCCTGCGCTCGTATCCGCTGCGTATCACCATGGACGGCGTGACGGTCTATGAGGGCGTGCCGGCCAAGAGCCTGGGCTATGTGGTCCTGCCCTTGAAGCCGACGAAGGGCTCGCGCCTACGGATCGCTCTGACCGAACCGACGGTGGACCGCGACGCCTTCGGCAAGATCGTCGAGGTGAATGGCGCCAAGGCCAGCTTCGACACTGGGGCCGAGAAGGTGGCGGCCGGCGGACGGCTGGGCATCATTGAGGCGGAGCTGCACAAGCTCCTTCAGTAACTACAAAACTCGTCATCCCGGCCGTAGCGAAGCGGAGAGCCGGGACCCAGGGGCAACCGCGCTGCGCCGGCCCCTGGGTCCCGGATAGCCTCTGCGAGGCTTCCGGGATGACGATTTTGAGTAGGAGGTTGAGCGCTAGGGCTGCGCCTTCGCCACCTCCACCGCATAGATCTGGCTCTGGCCGTGCATGTTCGAGCGGAACACCAGCCACTTGTTGTCCGGCGTGAAGTTCACGTTCGGCTCCAGGCGATAGTCATGCTCGCGCATGTCGACCAGGCGCTCGGAGTCCAGCACCCCCGGAGCGATCAGGTGCTCGGCCCCCGGCGCGTGGATGCCCGCCACGTCCGGTACGGTGCGGGGCTTCAAGAGCACGATCCATTTGCCGTCCGGCGCATGGGCGACCATCTCGCTGTCGCCGCCGTCGCCGGCGAACAGCTTGCCATCCGACGAGCTATTGAAGTGCACCGACCAGTCGTTGCGCTGGACGTGCATCCAGTTGCGCTTGCCGGTGGCGATGTCATAGCCGGCGACCCAGAAGTCCTCGCCGCGCGGGGTTTGCAGATCGTACCAGACGGTCTTGCCGTCGGCGCTGAACCATTCGTGGCCCGCGATCTCCATGTTCATGGTGCGGGTGTGGATCTTGACCGGCTGATCGCCGGCCTTGTCGGTCCGGATCAGCCACAGACGGTCGACCTTGTGCCAGGGACCCTCGTGGCAGAACATCAGCAGGCCCGGATCGGTCGGCGAGAACTGCAGGTGGTTCAGCCAGTCGGTGGCCTGGTGGACAACCTTGCGCTCGCCGGTGACCGTGTTGATCGTGAAGATCTCCATAGGGATGCGGCTGTCCAGGCGAGCGTTCAGCTGCACTTCGCGCCCCTCGGCATAGGACAGCTCCTTGCCGTCGGCGCTCTTCACGTCGTCGGGGTTCTTGGGCAGGGCGTCCATCATGTTCGGCGGGATCGGCACGTCGTTGCGCACCACCACGCCGGCTAGCAGGGTCTCGTCGGCATTGATGGTCTGCAGGGAGCCGCGATCCATCTTGGCGACCTCGCGGACGGCCTTGGTGTAGGGATCGACCGCCATCACGGCCTTGGGGCCGCCGGGGTTATCGGTCAGCGACTTCTCGTAATAGACCGAGCCGGTCTTGCGGCCGACATACAGCAGCCGGACCTTGCCCTCGACGATCTTGGTCAGGGCGCGGGTCTTCAAGTCCATGGCGACGATGCCGGTGGGCGTGGCGAAGACCAGCCGATCGCCCTTGGGCGTATAGCCGTTGTAGTTGAAGTACAGGCTGGAGCTGCCGGGCTCGCGCGACAGGCGGACGATCCGGTGGCCGGTGGTCTTGTCCACCCACTCCAGCGGCGGCTCGGGCGCGCCGGGCTTGCCCAGGGTCATGACGTCCTGGGCGCTCGCGGGACCAACCAGGAGGAGGGCGGCCAGACCGCCGATGACGAACGACTTCATTGCGAGGCTTTCCGGGTGACGATGGCCGTGGGCTTGGGCGACTTCATGCCTTCGCCCAGGTGGAAGCTGGTGTGCGGCGGCTGATTGTAGGCGGTGTTCTGCCAGGCGATCGAGACGCGGTACTGCGGGTCGTGCATCAGGGTCACCAGCCGGCGGTCGGTCGGGTAGGGCGTGGCGTAGATCCGCAACGACCGGTTGTCCTCGGCTCGCCAGATCACCTCCTCGCGCCAGTCGCCCAGCAGGTCGGCCGACAGGGGCGGGGTGGCCTTGGTCCCGTTGTTCGAGGTCATGCCTTCGGCGGTCAGCAGGGGCGTGGCCTGGCCGGTCTTCCAGTCCCACTTGCTGATCTGGTTCTTGTCCAGCAGCTCGCGCAGGTCGTCGCCGTCCCACCAGATCGCGAAGTTGGTCTGGCGCGGATGTTTCACGCCGTCGATGGCCTTGCCCTGGGCGGTGTAGAGCGCTTCTTGGTTCGTGCCCCAGGCCTCGTCGCCGGGGAAGCGCGGGTCGATGTCGGCGGCCAGCCCGCGGCCGGTGTCCTTGTCGGTGGGCGTGCTCCACAGGACCTTGCCGGTCTTGGCGTCCAGCATGGCCGCGCCGATGCCGCCGTTCATGCGGGGGCTCTCGTGGACGCCGAACTTCTCCAGGCCCGGATGAGTGGGATCCAGGTCGCCGACATGCATGGCGTCGCCATGGAACAGGCGGGCGCTCCACAGGCCCTTGCCGTTGTCGTCGACGGTCATCGAGCCGTAGACGATCTCGTCGCGGCCGTCGCCATCGACATCGGCGACGCTGAGCTGGTGGTTGCCCTGGCCGCCGAAGGCTTCGTTGCCCGGCGCGGCGCTGTCGAAGAACCAGCGCGGCGTCAGCTTGCCGTCCCGGAAGTCCCAGGCCGCCAGGGTCGAGCGGCCGTAATAGCCGCGGGCCATGACGATGCTGGGGCGCTGACCGTCCAGATAGGCGGTGCCGGCCAGGAAACGGTCGGAGCGGTTGGCGTAGCCGTCGCCCCAGACCTCGGTCATCTGCTCGACGCTGGGCGCATCGGTGCGCGGATCGCGGGGCGGCGCGTAGGGGGCGCTGGCCAGGGCCTTGCCGGTCGCGCCCTCGAAGACGGTCAGATATTCGGGGCCCTTCAGGATACGGCCCTGGACCTTGGCGACGTTGGTCCCGTCCGGTTGGACGAACGCCCCGGTGCGGTCGGCCTGGGGCCGCTCGCCGCCGCTCTCGCGCCAGTCGGCATTGGCGTCGCCCAGCACCTTGCCAGTCCCGTCGATCGTGCCGTCGCTGGTGCGCACGGCGATCTCGGCCTTGCCGTCGCCGTCATAGTCGAACACCTGGAACTGGGTGTAGTGCGCGCCGGCCCGGATGTTCTTGCCCAGGTCGATGCGCCACAGGCGTTTGCCCTCCAGGGTATAGGCGTCGAGATAGGCGTCGCCCGTATAGCCGCCGAAGGCGTTGTCCTTGGAGTTGGTCGGGTCCCACTTCAGGATGACCTCGTAACGGCCGTCGCCGTCCAGGTCGCCGACGCTGGCGTCGTTGGCGGTGTAGGAATAGGCCTCGCCCGTGGGCGTCACGCCGGCGGGCGGCGGATCCAAGGGGATCGACAGGTAGCCGTCGGTCCAGACCTGGGCGGGCCGGCTGGCCGCGCCTTCCTTGCCCTTGGCGACCAGGCGGACCGTGTAGGCGCCCGCGCCGGCGGTCTTGTCGACGAAGTCCGTGCCGCCGGTCAGCGGCTTGGCGTTCAGCTTCGTCCCGTCCTTGTAGAGGTTGAAGGCCGCGCCGGCCGGGTCGTCGCCCAGCAGCCGCCAGCTGACCAACACTCCGCCGCCTTGGGCGGGAACGGCCACCACGCCGCGATCCAGTGATTCCATCCAGCGGGGCGCGGCGTGCGCGGCTCCCGTCGCCATGAGCGCGATCCCGCATGCGGTCGCGACGAGTGTCTTCTTCCTCGGAGTCATAGACGCGCCCTCCCTGAAAGGCCTTACGCGATCCCGGGCCGCGTGCGGCGGCTTCTCTAGAATCCACGCCCGCGAAGGGCGCGTCAGGATCGCTGAGGTTACATCACGAAACCTCCGTTATGTCTTCCCACAAATTGCGTTGACATCTCAACATATGGCACTACGGTATTTGTACTAATAATGCGTCGTCGTGTCCGGTTCGGATCCCTCGGGTCCGTCGCGGTTCGGGAGGCGTGCGGAGCCGCGTGGGGACGGGGTTCCGGCCATACAGGGAGGGACTTCATGCAGCTCATCAGGGCTCGCCGCCGCGCGGCCGCCGCCACCGTATCAATCCTGGCCTTGAGCGCTGGCCTCGCCATGAGCCAGCCGGCCCTGGCGCAATCCTCGGCGCCTGCCAACACCGCCGCCGAGGACAACACCGTCGAGGTGATCGTCGTCGGGGCCCGCGCCTCGCAACAGTCGTCGATCCAGCGCAAGAAGCGCAGCAAGACGGCCCAGGACTCGATCGTCGCCGACGACGTCGGCTCGTTCCCGGACAGCAACGTCAACGAAGCCATGTCGCGCATCGCCGGCGTGGCCATCGAGCGTAACGGCTTCGGCGAAGGCGACGGCTTCGCCATTCGCGGCAACGGCGCCGACCTGACCCGCGTCGAGCTGGACGGCCTGGGCGTCGCGGCCTCGGGCTTCAGCCTCGCGGCCGGCGCCGGCGATGGTCGCTCGGCCGACATGCGCGAACTGCCCGCCGAGATGATCAAGAGCCTGGACGTCATCAAGGGCCAGACGGCCGACATGACGCCTGGCGGCCTGGGGGCCACGGTGCAGATCCAGACCCGCACGGGCCTGGACTTCAAGAAGCCCTTCATCTCGGTGCGCGGCGCGGCCGCCGGTAACACCCTCTCGAAGAAGTACGGCCCGGAGATCGGCGTCGTGGCCACGCGCAAGTTCTTCGACGACCGCCTGGGCGTGATGGGCAACATCAATTCGACCAAGCGCTACAACGACAGCCACGCGCTCAATAGCGCTGGTTCGAACAACCAGCAGGGCTATACGCGCTTCGCCGACTTCGACAATTCGCCCGACAAGACCTGGGCCTTCAATCCCGCGGCGACCAATGGTCCCGACGCCAGCACGCCGGTCGGCACGTGGGCCCTGGCTAGCGGTTCGGGCAATTTCAACGCCCCGACGCCGCTGGACATCGTCACCAAGTCGGCCAACGCCAAGACCAAGGCCGACTGTCTGGCCGCGTTCCCGCTGCTGACCGACGCCCAGCTGAACACCATCTCGGCCGGGACCAACAACGCCAACCGCCAGGCGGCCCAGGCGGCGATGATCAACTCGCAGATCAGCTGTCTGAACCAGTGGAACGACTACACGCCCAACCTGATCCGGGATCAGAACTGGTCACAGTACGAAAAGCGCCTGGAGTGGGACCTGCGCCTGGACTACCGCGTCACCGACAACCTGACGATCTTCGGCAAGTACCAGGTCGCCAATCGCAGTCAGCACGAGGACAACCGCCAGCGCACGCGCGGCGGCATCACCTCGCTGGGCGTGGCCACGGCCAACCAGGTGACCTCGCCGCTGGTCACCAACACCTTCTATCCGACCGGCACGATCAACCCGCTCTCGGCGGTCGCCGGCTCGGGCTACTACATCTACAACGGCGGCGTCCCGACCGGGGTATTGGCGCTCGACACCACGCCGGGCACGGTGGTCACCAACAACTCGTTCCCGACCTACGGCATCGCCGCCAACATCATCCCGGGCTCGATCAAGGTCGACAGCGCCCACCACCTGACCTCGTTCGACATCACCAACGCCGCCGTCGGCATCGACCACATCGAGAACACCCAGGACTGGAAGACCAACTACCTGACCTACGGCGCCGACTACGACCGCGGCCCGATCCATGCTGAGTTCCGCGGCGGCCGCACCGAGGCGACCTACAGCCGCTACGACCGCCGTTTCGCGCGCAGCTACACCTACGGCAACGCCACCATGACGGCGTTGGAGAACGGCATCTGGGATATCAAGACGCCGGCCGGCTACGACGAAACCAACATGACGAACTTCGTGCAGATGCTGGCGCCGACCGCGCCGGGCATGGCCAGCTACAGCGCCCTGTCGCGTCTGCAGTGGAACCCGCGGATCGTCGAGAGCGGCGAGGATCAGTACAAGCTGGACGTCAGCTACCTGACCGACGGCAAGATCCCATTCTTCACCCGCTTCAAGATCGGCGGCTTCTATCGCGAGGCCAACACCAACTCGTGGGGCGCCGGCGGCTACACGCCCTCGGCCGGGGTGTTCGTCCCGACCATGGCGCTGCGCAGCGACGTCCGCGCCTGCGAAAACCTGCCGACGACGACGGCGGCGAATGCCTGCGTCTACGGCTATGCGCCCAACCCGACGACCGGCAACACCTTCCTGTACGGCATCGAGACCGTGCCGCAGGCCAAGCTGATCTCGATCTTCCAGAACAGCCTGCAGGATAACTCCGGCGCCTTCATGAAGGGCTATGAAGGCACCAAGGGCCTGACGGTCTGGGACAGCATCGATGTGCCCAAGGCCTTCAGCGAACTGGCCAGCGCTGCGAACTACAACTTCAGCTGCGTGAAGTCGTGCAAGGGCAGCGACGGCCAGACCTACGACCAGCCGGTCAACAAGGCGCTGGAGAAGTATACATCCTGGTACTGGATGGCCGAGTTCGAGCAGCAGCTGCCGCTGAACATGGAGCTGAACGGCAACCTGGGCATGCGCATGCTGAAGACCCAGGTCTCGGGCTCGGGCTATGTGGGCCTGACCTATACGCTGAAGACCCCGGCCTTCAACGCGGCCGACCCGACCAATCCGTTGGGCTTCACCAGCGCGACCTTCACCAAGCCGGTCAGCATCAACCGCGAATATACGGGCTGGATGCCAGCCTATAACGCGGCCCTGTGGACGATCCCGGACAAGCTGGTGATCCGTTACTCTTGGGCCAAGACCATCGCCCCGCCGCCGCTGAACCGCCTGTTCCCGGCCGGGTCGTGCACCTACGACGAACGCCGCGAAGGCTTCCAGGACAGCGACGGCAGCGAGCAGGACATGGCCTGCGCCAACACCTTCGGCAATCCGGACCTGAAGCCCTATACGGCGACCAAGAACAACACCTCGATCGAGTGGTACCCGAACCGCGACACCTCGTTCAGCCTGGCCTACTACCGCCAGAAGGTTCGGATCGGCGCGCCCGTCCAGGTGCCGCTGAAGAACGGCAACATCTTCGCCGGCAGCGACGAAGTGGTTCCGGGCACCAACAAGCGCCTGTCCGACTATGAGTTCGGCGTGAACACCTTCATCAACGGTCCGGGCTATGTGCAGTCGGGCTGGGAGTTCGTGGCGCGGACGGCCTTCACCTTCCTGCCGTGGGAGTTCAAGCACACGGGCGTGGACTTCAACATCTCGACCACCAAGTCGGGCACGGCGGCGGCCTATATCGACCCGCTGACCGCGGAGGCGCTGGATCCGGCAGGCCAGTCCAAGTACTTCGCCAACCTGGTGCTGTGGTACGACGATGACGTCACCAAGATCCGGATCGCCTACCAGACCCGCGATCGGGTGCTGACCTGCATCTCGCCGTGCAACAACACCTCGTCCTCGCCGGTCCGCAACTCGCCGAACACCAATGTCGGCAACTTCGTGGGCTTCCCGTACAATCCGGGCGAGCCGCTCTATTCGGAAAAGTACGAGTACCTGGACGCCAAGATCTCGCGGAAGATCAATCCGAACCTCGAGATCTACGCCGAAGGCCGCAACCTGCTGAACGCCGCGCGTCTCAGCGTCGGCTCCGAGCGGGCCGGCTTCGCCAACGCCCCGAACCCGTGGTCGGTGCAGTTCGGCGGCGCGCGTTTCGCGGTCGGCTTCGTCTACAAGAACTAGGTCAGGGAGTAAGTGGCGTGACGGTATCGCGACGGGGTTTGCTGGGTTCGAGTTTGGTAATCCCTGTCGCGGCGCTGGCCGGCGGAGGCGTGGCGCGGGCCGCAAAGCCCGCGCCGGCCTCGGCCGACTTCCACTGGCTGAGCGACGCTCCGCCGACCGCGCCCGGCGCGGCGGTCTGGGGCGCGCCCTGGCCACGGGGGGCGGTCAAGCCCAAGACGACCCTGACGGCGATCGGCGCCGACGGCCAGGCTCTGCCTTTGCAGACCTGGCCTTTGGCCTATTGGCCCGATGGTTCGCTGAAGTGGACCGGTCACGCGCTGGCGGGCTCCGCCAAGGGCTTCCAGCTCACGCCGGGAAAACCCGTCGCGCCGGCCAAGTCTGTCCAGGTGCGCGAGACGGCTGAACGGATCGAGGTCGTCGCCGGCGAGTTCGTCTGCCGGTTCGCACGGATGGGCGGAGCGCTGATCGAGAGTGTCAGCCTGGCCGGCCGCGAGACCCTGCGCGGCGGCCGTCTGGTCGCCCTGAACCAGAACATCCCTCCCGGCGACCTGTCGCCGCGCGAGACCCAGGTCTTCGACGGCGTGATCGACGCGGTCACCGTCGAGCAGCGCGGCCCCGTGCGGGCGGTGGTTCGCTTCGAGGGCAAGCATCGCGGCGCGGGCCGCGACTGGCTGCCGTTCACCGTTCGCGTCGCGGTCGACGCCGACGGGCGGCTGGCCCTGACTCACAGCTTCGCGTTCGACGGCGACGGTAACAAGGACTTCATCGCCGGCCTGGGGATCCGCTTCGACGTCCCGCTGACCGACGAGCTGCACAACCGCCATGTCCGCTTCGCCGGGGAAGGCGAGGGGATGTGGGGCGAGGCCGTTCGCAACATCCCCGGCTGGCAGCCGACCAAGTTCGCCCTGGCGGGGAAGTTCCAGGACCAGCTGCGCGGCGAGCGCGTGCCGGACCTAGCCGCGATGGACGCCAAGACCCGCGACCAGCTGCTGACCGTGCCCGTCTGGAATGGCTACCGCCTGTTCCAGGGCGACGCCGACGCCTTCGCGATCGACAAGAGGACCAGCACCAAGAGCAGATGGCTGCGCGCCGACCATGGCGGCCGCGCGCCGGGCCTGGGTTATGTGGGCGGCGTCTCGGGCGGGGTCGCTTTCGGCCTGCGCCACTTCTGGCAGCGCCATCCGACGGGGCTGGAGATCGATGGCGCGACGACCGACGCCGCCACCGTGACCCTGTGGCTGTGGTCGCCGCAGGCTGGCCCGATGGATCTGCGCCACTACAGCGACAAGGCTCACGGCCTGGAGATCCAGTACGAGGACGTCGAGGAAGGCCACAGCACGCCGTTGGGCGTCGCTCGCACCAACCAGGTCTTCCTGTGGCCCATGGCCGCCACGCCGACGCGCGAGACGCTGTCGGGCATGGCCAAGGCGACCACCGATCCGGCTCTGCCGGTCGCAACTCCGGCCTACTATCGGAGCGTCGGCGCGTTCGGCGGCGTCTTCACCCCGGTCGACACCTCGACGCCGGTGAAGGCCAAGCTGGAGGCCGCCCACGAGCGTCTGCTGGGCTTCTACAAGAAGGAGATCGAGCAGCGCCGCTGGTACGGGTTCTGGGACCACGGCGACGTGATGCACAGCTATGACCAGGACCGGCACGTCTGGCGCTACGACGTCGGCGGCTATGCGTGGGCCAACAGCGAGCTGGTCCCGGACCTGTGGCTGTGGACCGCCTTCATGCGCACCGGCCGCGCCGACGTCTTCCGAATGGCCGAGGCCATGACCCGTCACACTGGCGAGGTCGACGTCCACCACCTGGGTCCGCTCAAGGGGCTGGGCTCGCGGCACAATGTCAGCCACTGGGGCGACGGGGCCAAGGAGGCGCGGATCAGCCAGTCGCTGCTGCGTCGCCACTACTACTACCTGACCGCCGACGAGCGGACCGGCGACCTGATGGCCGATCTCTATGACGGCGACCATGCGCTGTTGGCCGTCAACCCGGTGCGCAAGGTCGCGGCCAAGACCAACTATCCGACCCAGGCCCGCAGCGGCCCGGACTGGTTCGCCTTCGCCAGCAACTGGCTGGTGGCCTGGGAGCGGACCGGCGACACGAAATGGCGGGACAAGATCGTCAAGGGCCTGGACGCCATCGCGGCCTCGTCGCACGGCATGTTCACCGGTCCGCCGTTCGGCTACGACCCAGCCACGGCGACCCTGTACGATCTCGGCAGCGCCTTCACGACCAGCTACCACCTGGTGACGATCATGGGCGGGGCTGAGTTCGTGTTCGAGCTGGACGGGCTGATCGACGATCCGGCCTGGAGCAAGGCCTGGGTCCGCTTCTGCGCCTACTACAACGCGCCCTTGGCCGAGCGGCAGGCGGCGCTGGGACCGGCAGCGATCGACCGTCACTTCGCCTATCCGGTCTGGCACGCGCGCCTGACGGCCTGGGCGGCGGTGAAGCTGAAGGATCCGGTGCTGGCCAAGCGGGCCTGGACGGAGTTCCTGGCCAAGACCAAGACCGGCCAGGAAAACAGCCCCGAGCCGATCACCCGCGTGACCGGGCCGTCGGTGCTGAACCCGATCGACGAGATGGAAGGCGTCTCGACCAACCAGTCGGCCCAGTGGGCGCTGAACCTGTTCGAGCTGCTGGCCCTTGTCGGCCACGCCGCGCCCGACAGCCTACCGGCCGGTTGGGAGTAGGCTGAAGACCTCGAACTGGCGGACCCGCAGATGGCTCTGCGTGGTCCGCAAGCCGAACCGGCCGCGCGTGTAGGGCTGCGGATCCTGGTGCTCGAACAGTCGCCGGCCGTCGCTCCAGTATTCGATGCGCTGATCGTCGGCGATCAGCTGCACGTTAGTCCAGCGGTTGGGCGTCAGCAGCTCGTCGGCGGCTGAATGATCGTGCTGCGGCAGCATCGGCCTGTCGCCGGCGCGGCCGACATAACGCCGGAAGCGGGTGCTGGTGTTCGAATTGCCGCCTTGACCCACATAGTAGGTCTTCAGCGTGTCGTAGTCGGCGAAGGCGCCCGAGCGCGGACGGTCCAGCGGCGAACCGCCATCGGCCTCGCGCGCCATCCAGAAGCAATTGAGGTCGCTGACCCGGTCCAGGGGGCCACCCTCCGACACCGCCTGGGCCTGGTAGGTGATCGCCACGGGGCCGATCAGCTCGGGCTTGAACCAGGCGGTGAAGCCAGCCGGGGCGACGATGTCGAGCACGCCGTCCTTGGTCGTCACGGTCGCCGGTTTCTCGGCCTCGATCGTCCAGTGCTTCAGGTCGCGGAATTCGTCGGCGTGCAAGCGCTTGCCCTGGCCCGCGAAGGGCGTGGCGGCCAGGCCGGCGAGCAGGGCGCGGCGATCCAGGATCATGCGTCGATCTCGCGGACGTTCTCGAAGCGGCGCTCGGGGCGGGCGTCCGGGGTCGTGGTTTCGATGACCAGGTTGTCGATCCTGAGGCCGTCCACGTGCCGCGCCCACAGGCCGTGGGCCGGGGAGGGGCCGAACATGCTGGGCTCGGGATAGGCTTCGGGCAGGTCGCCCGGCCGTCGCTCGGCCCACTCAGCCGGGCCGCCGCCGCGGTAGGACAGGCGGATGTTCGACAGGGTGACGTCCTGGATCGGCGAGTCCGGTAGACCCGCGATCGTGGCGGCGTAGTCGGGCAGGACATCGAACGCCTCGATGTCGCGCAGCACGATGTTGCGCATGGCCCCCAGCGGCGTGCCCTCGGGTCCGCGGCGTCGATCACCGACGCGCAGGAAGATCGGGGCGGTGGTCACCTCCTGCAGGTGCAGGCGCTCGCAGGTGATATTCTCCATCGTCCCACCGTCCACGACCTCCAGGGCCAAGCCTCGTGAGCGAACGAAGCGGCAGTCGCGGATCGTCACGTCCTTGAAGCCGCCGTTTGACTCCGTGCCCAGCTTGATGCGGCCGGTGACGCGGTCCTGATCGGGCGAGACCAGCTGGGTCCGGCCGAAGGTCCCGTCCAGCATTGTGCCGGGATCGAAGCCGCTGACCTCGCAGTGCTCGACGACGACGTCCTGGGTCGGGATCAGCTCGCCCAGGGCCAGCGAGCTCTTCAGCACGATGGCGTCGTCGTTGGGCGTGTTCACGCGGCAGCCGCTGACCAGCACGCGGCGGCAGGTGTCGATGTCCAGCCCGTCGCGATTGGTGTCGACGATCAGGTCGCGCAGGACCAGGTCCTCGCAGCCGGTGGCCAGCACCGCGAAATGGCCGCCCTGGAAGATCGTCAGGCCCTCGATCCGCACCCGTTTGGCGCGCTTGAGGGCAATGGCCTTGTTGCCCTGGCCCGCCATGGCCTCGACTTGCGGCGACAGCTCGGCCATCGCCTCGGCCGAGAGACCGGCCATGCTGAGCGGGAATTCGCCGGCCTGCTTCTTCCAGCGCGAGCCGGGGCCTTCGCGGGTCAGGCCGGCGCCGTCGATGCAGCCGGGACCCAGGATGGCGACCTCCTCGACGTCCTCCCCCCAGATCAGGCTGTTGCGCCAGTGGCTGTGTCCGAAGTCCTGCCACAGGTCGTGCGGATTGGGCTCGGCGGCGTCATAGCTCCCACCGTGCAGGGTCGGATCGGCGGCCTCCAGCACGCAGCCTTCTTCCAGCCTCAAGGTCACGCCGCTGAGCAGGCGGATCGAGAACGACAGGTGCCGGCCGGCGGGCAGCACGACCTCGCCGCCGCCTCGCGCGTGGGCGTGGAGGATTGCGGCGTTGATCGTGTCGGTCGCCAGCGTCACGCGTAGAGGCCGTGGCGCTTGAAGAAGGCGTCCAGGGCCAGGGCGACTGGCGCAATCTGGCCGCTGCGATCCTTGAGTCCGAAGCCGTGACCGCCGACCTCTTGCAGGTGCATCTCTACCGGGACCTTCTTGGCGCGTAGGGCTTGCCACATCAGCATGCTGTTCTCGACCGGCACGGTCTTGTCGTCCGCCGCCGCGGCGATGAAGGTCGGCGGCGTGTCTCCCGGCGTGTTCAGCTCGACCGAGATCGCCTGGCGTTGAGCGTCCGTCGGGTTCGCGCCCAGAAGCTGTTTCAGCGACTGCCCGTGGGCGTAGGGCGCCGTCCCCGTGATCACTGGATAGAACAGGCCCGCCGCGAACGGCCGAGTTGGCAACTTATCGGCCTCGTCGATCGGGGCGTAGGTCTCACGGGCGAACTGCGTCGCCAGGCGAGCGGCGACGTGGCCGCCGGCCGAAAAACCGATGGCCGCCACCTTAGCCGGATCGACGCCCAGCGACGGCGCGCGGGCGCGGATCAGGCGCATCGCTCTTTGGGCGTCCTGCAAGGCGACGTCGGGGCCGGCCGCCCAGCCGTCGGCGGGCAGGCGGTAGTCCATGACGAAGGCGGTGATCCCCAGGCTTGCCAGCCAAGCGTCGATCGAGCCGCCTTTCTTGCCCACGGCCACGCGCACATAGCCGCCGCCGGGGATCATCAGCACCGCCGCGCCGTTCGGCTTGGCCGGGCGGCGCATGGTCAGCCAGGGCTTGGTCACGTTCAGGAAGGCGGTGTCATTCGGATCGCCGCCCGGCGTGCGCAGGATCACGCTCTCGGTGACGGTGACCCTTTCGCCGCCGGGCGCTGCGCCGGGCCACAGGTCGACGGTCTCGACGGAAGTCTCGGCGGTTCTCGCCAGAGCTGGGGTCGCCGCGAGGCTGGCGGCGAGACCCAGCAGGGTGCGGCGATCAGTTTCCACGGGGGATTTCCTGGCTGGACGCGGCGCTGGCGGGCACGGCGAAGGTCTCGGGCGAGGGCGGTTTGGCCGGATCGAAGGCTGGCAGGTCCGCCGCGAGGTGGGCGGCCAGGTCGGCCACATTGGCCCGGATGCCTTCGACCACGCAGCGCGCCAGCTGATAGGCGCCGTAATTGTTGTGGTGGGTGGCGTCCTTGCCGCCGTCGTTGAAGGCCTTCCAGGCGTTGTCTGGGCCGAGCGCCTCGTAGAAGGCCGCGCTCATCGTGTGCAGGTCGATCAGCGGCACGCCCAGAGCCTGGGCCGTCTCGCGCACCGCCTGCGGATAGTCGCCGTGGGTGTTCACGATCTTGCCGGCTTCATCGAACTTGCGCCGGTGCATGGAGGTGACCAGCACCGGCGTCGCGCCGCGCAGGCGCGCCTCGCCGACATAGGCGCGCAGATAGTCGCGATAGGTGGTGGCGGCCTCGACATAGGTCTGGGGCCATTGCTGCTTCTGATCGTTGTGGCCGAACTGGATCAGCAGCCAGTCGCCGCGTTTGATCTTGCTGAGAATCTTGTCGAAGCGCCGCTCGACCAGGAACGCCTTGAGCGTCTCGCCCGACTCGGCCTGGTTGGAGACTGACAGGTCGGGCTTGAAGAAGCGCGGCAGCATCTGGCCCCAGCCGGCGGCGGGTTCGAAGCGCTGGTCGGTGACGGTGGAGTCGCCGGCCAAGAATACGGTCGGGACCGTGACGGCCTCGATCTTCAACCGGCGCACGGCGGCGGTGGGACCGCAGAACTCCAGGGTCAGCTTGTCGTCCCAGTCGTAGCTGCCGTCCTCGCGGGCGTTCAGGGCCACGCGCTTGCCACCGGGGGCGTTGGGCGGCGGCGGGGCCAGCTCGGGCCGGCGGACATTGACGACGATTTCCCTCGTCTCGCTCTTGCGGGCGCCGACGCGGACGGTCTCCAGCATCAGGCGTCGGGATTCGGCCTTGACCGTGGTCTCGGACGCCTTGTCGCCGCCTAAGTCCAGGGTGACGCGATAGTCGCCCTCAGGGACCCTCACTGAGAACAAGCGGCCCGGACCCGGCTCGAAGCCGTGACCGACGGCGGGATCGTAAGCTCCGATGGATGTCGTTGTGAAATCGAAGGCCCACACGGGGGCGTCCTCCCTGGCGAGCGCGGCGCTCGGCGCGAGAACGAGGCCAGCCAGCAGCGTGCGCCGATCCAGGATCATGCCGCCTCCCTATCGCGTGCAAAGTCCGGGCACTTTGGTAGCGCTGCTAGGCGATGGGTTCAATGTCAAAATGCAGGATAGTGTCCCGCAATGTAGGATTTATGCGCTTGCCGGTTCTGGGGCCTGTGTGGGCGTCTCGGGCTTGGTCATGCGCCAAAGCACCAGGCCGATACCGCCCAGGGTCAGCTCGCGCAGGCGGCGCAGCAGCGACAGGGCCAGGGCCTGATCGGGCTGCAGGCCCATGGCGCCGCCCAGCAGCAGGTAGCCGCCTTCCTGCACGCCCAGGGCGCCGGGGATGGCGAAGCCGACCACTTTGGCCGTCTGGGCCAGGCCCTCGACGATCAGGGCCTGCAGCAGGGTGGGGTTCAAGCCCAAGGCCCACATCGAGATATAGGTCTCGAACGCGCCGGCGATCCAGGCGGCCATATGCCAGGCCCAGGAGGCGAACAGGTTCTTGCGCTGGCGGCCGATGCCTCGGAAAGCTTCGCCCAGCGCGCCGACCTGGCCGGCCACGGCGGTCCAGCGCTGCGAGAACTGGCCCAGCCGCCGGCCAACCCCGGCCCGATGGGCGACATAGGCGCTGACGGCGATGGCCGCGACGATGCCGACCAGGGCCAGGCCCGCCTGGGCCAGGCGCGGGTCGTGCAGGGTGACCATGGCGACGATCAGGCTGGTCAGGACGAACAGCACTAGACCTGCCGTGCCGGCCAGCACATCGACGATGCAGCTGGCGGTGGCCTCGGCCAGGGTCAGGCCGTTACGGGCCGACAGCTTGGCCCGCACGACATCGCCGCCAACCTGGGCGACGGGCAGCAGGGCGTTGACGGCTTCCTTGATGAAGCGGACGCGGAACAGGAACGACAGCGGCGGGCGGCGATCCGGTGGCAGCAGCACCTGCCAGCTGACCGTGGCCAGGAAGGTCACGGGTAAGTGGGCGGCGATGACGATCAAGGCCTGCCAGCCGACTTGGGCCAGGATCTCGCGCACCGCGCCGACGCCGTGGGTGGCCAGCATGACCGCCAGCAACCCGACGCCGATCGTCAGCAGCCAACCCCTGAGCGGTGAGGCCTTCTTCGCCGCCTCTGCCGTCATGCCGCCGAGCGCGCCCGCAACGTCGGGGCGGCGCCCAGATCACGATAGACGTCCAGCACCGCGGCGCAGATGGCGTTCCAGTCGTAGCGGGCGCTGGAGACGCGAGCGGCGCGGCCCAGGCGCAGGCGGCGCATCGGCTCGTTGACGAGGGCCAAGATCGCGGCGGCATAGGCTTGCGCGTCCGCGCGCGGGACCAGTACGCCGTCTTGGCCGTTGGCGACCAGGGCGCTGGTGCTAGGCGCGCGGGGGCACAACACGGCCAGGCCAGCCGCCATGCCTTCCAGGGTGGCGTTGCCGAAGGCCTCGGTCAGGCTGGGGTTAAACAGGATATCGGCGCTGGAGACCGCGCGGCCCAGGCCCTCGCCGTCCAGGTGGCCGGTGAAGATGGCTTCGGGCAGGCGCTCTTCCAGGAAGCTCCGAGCCGGGCCCTCGCCGATGATCAGCGGGCGGATCGGCTGGCCGCGCAGGCGCGTCAGGGTCTCGGCCAGGACGTCCAGGCCCTTTTCCATGACCAGGCGACCCAGGAAGGCGACGACGATCTCGTTGTCGGCGATCCCCTGCGCGCGGCGCCACTCGGCGTCGCGGCGGGCGGGGGCGAAGCGGTCGCGGTCGACGCCACGACCCCAGACGGCCACGCGCTCGCCCAGCCCTTGCTCGCGCAGCAGGTCGGCGATCGGAGCGTTGGGCGCGAGTACACGATCACAGCCGCGATAGAAGCCGTCCAGATAACGCTCGGCGCGGGGGCGCAGCCAGTCGAGGCCATAGTACGAGAGATAGGTCTCGAACCGCGTGTGCAGGCTGGCCACCAGCGGCAGGCCCTGGCGGCGCGCCCACTTGCCGGCCTGGGCGCCCAGGATGTCGGGGGCCGAGAGGTGGACGGCGGTCGGCTGGAACTGGGCGAGATCCGCGCGCAGGGCGCGGTTCAGGCCCAGGGCCAGGCGGTATTCGCCGCGACCAGGGATCGCCACCGACGGAGCCGAGACCAGTTGGCCGGCGGGCTCGAAGGCCGGCGTGTCGGTGGTGGGCGAGTAGACACGCACTTCCGCGCCCTGGCTGATCAGATAGGCCGAGAGGCGGTTGAGGGCCTGGTTGGAACCGTCTCGCGTGTAGTTGTAGTTCCCGGAAAACAACGCCAGGCGCAGGCCTTGGGCCGGTTTTTCCTCAGTAAACTGACGAATGGATCTTTCCGCGAGCAGCACGACGCCTCCGTTGGTTACGCTCCGAGGCCCCCGCCCAATCCTCCGTATGACAATGGGCATATGGTGGAATGGTTCAGTTTCCGGAAGGGGCGCTTCTGTCGGAGAGCGGACAATCTTCAGGTCAAGCTGAACCCAAGCTGAACCATGAGGCGTGTGAAAGGACGGCTGGCGGAACCGGGCCTCACCGTCACCCGTTGGACGCGGTTTTGGAAAAAGAGCGGGCAGGGGTTGCGCCGCGACGTCATGACAGGCTTCTGGCGGGCCGATCGCACTTGCCGTGGGGCGGGTTCGTGCTCAGTTATGCGCCCGTGGCCGCAGGCTCGCGGTCCAACGATTCCTAAGAGGGGCGAAGACAGCCCCGATCCAGCGAGATTTGTAAAACGTCATGCAGCCGGTCAAGACTCTCATCCTCAGCGCCGGTCAGGGCAAGCGCCTGTCGCCCCTGACGGACGACCGGCCCAAGTGCCTGGTCGAGCTGGCCGGCCGCACGGTGCTGGAATGGCAGCTGCGCCACCTGCATCAGGCGGGCGTGACCGAGGCTGTGGTGGTGACCGGCTTCCGCGCCGACCTGGTCGAGGCCGAGGTCGCGCGCCTGGAGCTGCCGGGCATGACCATCCGCACGCTCTACAACCCGTTCTACAGCGTGACCGATAACCTCGCGACCTGCTGGCTGGCGCGTGAAGAGATGCGCGGCGGGCCGTTCATGATCCTCAATGGCGACACCCTGTTCGAGCCGGGCATCGCTGAACGCCTGATCAGCGCCCCGGACGCGCCGATCACCGTGACGGTCGACCGCAAGGACGACGGCGTCTACGACAGCGACGACATGAAGGTGCTGACCGACGGCGACGCTCTGCGCGCCATCGGCAAGACGATCACCGAGTATGACGCCGAGTCCATCGGCTTCCTGCGCTTCAACGAAGAAGGCTCCAAACTGTTCGTCGAGACGCTGGAAAGCATCATGCGCACGCCGGAAGGCCTGAAGCGCTGGTATCTCAGCGTCATCAACGAGGTCGCCCAGAAGCACGACGTCGTGCGCGTGCGCTCGATCCAGGGTCTGGAATGGTCCGAAATGGATTTCCCGGCGGACCTCGTCCACAACCGCGCCCTGACGGCGCAGTGGGCCGAGAAAGAAGCGATCTCCGCTTAATCCCAAATCCGACTGTCCCCGCGAAAGCGGGGACCCAAGCGGCGCCTCAGTATGGATCCCCGCTTTCGCGGGGATGCTCGGCTATTGGGAAATGGTCTCTCCGACCAATTCTCTGACCAGATCCAGGTCCGAAGGCTTATCCACGTCCACCGCCGCTAGGCCATCGTGCGCCCGTACGGCGGCGGCCTTCACGCCCGCCAGCTTGCCCAGCTTCAGCACGGCTTGGTCCAGAGTCAGCCAGTTCAGCAGGTAGCGGATCAGGAAGGATGGCCCCAGCATGGCGGCGATCTTCCAGGGCTGTTTGCGCAGCGCCTCGACCTTGCGCCAGGTCTCGACCACGCGCAGCGCGTTCTCGTTGCGCAGCAGGAAAAGGTTGCAGCCCGAATAGCGGCCGTCCTGGAAACGCAGATAGGTCCGCTTGGTCTGAGGGGCGGCCGCCTGGACGCGTTCTTCCGGGGCCAGCAGCACGGCGACGTCGGCCCAGTCGGGGCAGTCGGCCAGGAAGCTGGTGATCCATTCGGGCTTGAGCAGCGCATGGTCGACCGTGGTCACCACCAGCGGGAAGCCCAACTGGTGAGCGGCGTTCTCGACGCTCTGGCTAGGACCCGAAGCGGTGGGCAGGATGACGACGCCGGCGTCGGCTAGGCGGGCCTTGATCGCATCGTCATTGGCCGCGACGCCGATCGTCTCCGGACCCGCCGCGCGGACGGCGTCCAGCACCCGGTCCAGCAAGGTCCGGCCCTCCACGGTGATCAGGCCCTTGTGGCTGACCCCGGCATAGGCGGCGGCCGGATCGACCTCGCCGCCGCGCGAGCCGGCCAGGATCAGGGCCTTGAAGGGAGTCAAAGCGCCTTCTCGTAGATGCGGTAGGTCTTGTAATGCGTGCCGCCGACGTTCTCGGCGATGTGGCACATGGCCTTGTTGTCCTCGAGGACCCACGAGATTTCGTAGCGGTTATAGCCCAGGCTCATCGCCATATCGCGGCTGGCCTTCATCATCCAGAACGGCAGCATGCGGCCGCGCTGGGTGTTGGCGAACTTCTTCTTCACGCCCATCAGCGGGATGCGGGCCGACTTCACGCCCTTGACCTTCAGACGCCACAACAGCTTGGCCCAGCCGAACGGCAGCAGCTTGCCCTTCAGGTCGGCGATGGCCTCGTTGACGTTGGGCAGGAAGACCACGACGCCGGCGGCTTCGCCGTCGATCTCGGCGAACCAGATCAGGCGCTTGTCGATCACCTGCTTCAGCGCCTTACCCAGCTGGGCGGTCTCGGCCTCGGTGGTGGCGGTGAAGCCCCAGTTTTCCTTCCAGGCGTCGTTGAGGATGTCCGTCAGCGTCCGGACCTCCTCGTCGTAGCGCTTCATATCCAGCTGGCGCAGGACCACGCCCTCGGGCAGGCCGCGCTTGACGCGGCGGCGGGCGACCTCGGGAATGTCGCCGTCTTCGCCAGCGCGATAGGCGAAGACGTCCTTGGCCTTGGCGTAGCCCTGTTCCTCGACGCGCTTGCCGGTATAGGCCGGGTCATGGCCCATCAGGATCATCGGCGGGGTGTCGAAGCCTTCGACCAGCAGGCCGACCTCTTCGTTGATCGACAGGTTGAACGGGCCGACCACGTGGGTGCGGCCGCGAGCGCGCAGCCAGTCCTCGGCGGCGCGGAACAGCACCTGGAAGATCGCCCCGTCGTCCTCGGCGGCGATCATGCCGAAGTGGCCGTCCAGACGGCCCGGCGTCGGCTGCGGCGTCAGCTGGTCGATCTGGGCGCTGATCCGGCCCACGTCACGGCCGCCGCGCGTGGCCAGGAACAGCTGGACCTCGGCATGGGCGAAGAACGGGTTGGTCTTGGGCGTCAGGGCCTCGGTGCGCTCCATGAACAGCGGCGTGATCCAGTTGGGATCCCTGGCGTTCAGGCGGGCGGGCAGGGCGATGAAGCGCTTCAGTTCGTCCGGAGTCTGGACGGGGATGACCTGCAGGTCGGCGTTCGCGGAGTCGAAAGGCATCACCCCTCCAGGGCAAGGAATGTGCGAATGGCGAGGGCGCCGAAGATCGCGGGGGCGGCCCAGACGGCCAGGATCGGGGAGAGCGAGCCGGACTCGCCCAAGGCGGTCAGCATGCCGTTGGCCACCAGGAAGATCAGGCCGGCGGCCAGGCCGCCGGTCAGCAGGACCGCGCCTTGGCCGCTGCGGAAATTGGCCAGGGCGACGGGCGCGCTTAGCAGCAGCATGACCAGCGATACGAACGGGCCAGCGAAGGCGGCCTGCAGGTGGGTGGCGTAGAAGCTTTCCGGTCGGTCCGAGGCGCCGTTCTGCAGGGCGCGCTGGGCCGAGGCGGCGGTGGGCACGGCGTCGTCGCCGAACAGGCTCTGGACGTCGCGGGGGCGGAGGCCGCTGGGCCAGCTGGTCGACGCGGCCGTCGAGGTCTGCGCCAGGTCGCCGGTGAAGCGGGTGGTCTTAGGTTGGTCCAGGGTCCACTTGCCGTTGGCGTAGCGGGCCGTCGGGGCCTCGACCTTCTCCATCAGGATGCCCTTGGCGTCGCGGCGGAAGATGGTGACGCTGGTGATCTCGCGACCGCTGGCCGAGGCGCTGGCTCCGATGACCAGGTCGCCGCCGGCGCGGAAGGTGCGCGGGGCGGGGACCTTGCGCTCGGCGACCGGGGTCGTGTTCTTCCACCAGTCGGCCAGGGCCGGATCGGCGCGCGGGGCCAGGTACTGGCCGCACAGGGCGTCCAGCAGCATCACCGCCACGGCGGCGGGGATGGCCATGCCAACGATGCGATAGCCAGAGATGCCGCTGGCGCGCATGGCCACGACGGCGCTCTCGCGAGCCAGGCCTGAGAAGGCGAACAGGCCGCCGGCCAGGACGGCGATCGGCGCCACCTGCTCGAACAGGCGCGGCAGGCGCATGCCAGCGTAGAAGGCGACGCCCGCCATCCCTAGGCCCCGGTCCAGGATGTCGGAGGTGACATCCAGCAGGTCCAGGACCTGCAGGATGGACATCAGGATCAGGGCCGCGCCGAGGATCCGGGTGGCGACCGTCTTCAGGACGTAGAGCTGCAGTCTCATGCGGCTTGTCGCTTCTTCGGCAGGGGCAGGGCGCGGACGATCTTGGTGACGACCTTGTTGATACGGCGGACCAGGCGCGAGACCGGGGTGTCGCCGGGGCGCGTGCGGCTGCCCACGAACAGCCAGACGGCCAGGGCTGCGAACAGGCTGAAGGGGATCCAGATGGCCGGGAACGGCGCGATCTTGCCGGCCTTGGCCAGGCCCTGGCCCAGCAGCAGCGAGTGCTGGAAGGCCAACAGCAGGATGCCCGCCATCACCAGGCCCGGCGCGCGGTTGCCACGCTTGGAGGCCAGGCCCAGCGGGAAGGCCAGCAGCGGCAGGAACGGCAGGAAGATGGCGCGCGCCCAGCGGCCGTAAAACTCGCCCAGCAGGGTCTCCTTGGAGACCACCGGATTGGGCGAATGCGCCTGCTTGTACAGCTCGCCCAGGGTCAGCTCCCGCTCGTCGCTGCCGCGATCACGCAGCAGCACCGCCGCGGCGGCCAGGGGCGTCTGGGTGGTCAGGCTGGTGAAGGCCAGGTTGCGGTACTGGCCGGCGGCGTCGCGGGCGATGCGGCGGCCGTCCTTCAGGTCCATGGTGATGGTCTTGCCGCCGGCGTCCATCTTCAGGTCGGCCGAGGCGGCGGTGATGATCTCTTCCTGGCCCTTGGCGTCCAGGCGGCGGATGAACACCCGCGTCAGGCGCTGGCCGGCCAGGTCGGCGCTGTCGGCGGTGAGCAGCGAGCCCTTGTCGTCGATGAAGGCCCCGCCGGCCAGGCGTCCGTTCCAGCCGGCGTTGATTGCCGCGTGCATCACGGCGCGATAGGCGTAGCGGCTGTAGGGCTGCATGTAGCCGAATACGCCCACGCTGAAGACGCTGAGGAAGATGGCGACGATGAAGAACGGCGCGGCGATGCGCTCCAGCGACTGGCCGCTGGCCAGCAGGGCGTCGATCTCCGAGCCGTCGGACAGCTTCACGATGACGATGAACAGCGCCACGAAGAACGCGACGGGTAGGGCCAGGCCCAGATAGTGCGGCACCAGGTTGGCGGCCAGCTGGGTGACGTAGCCGAAGCGGGCGCTGCTTTGCGACAGCACGTCCAACAGGCGCAGGACGCGTTCCAGCAGCAAGGCCACGACGGTGACGCCCAGGCAGCCGACCAGCGGCCAGAACAGCAGGCGCAACAGATAGCGGTCGATCAGGCGGATCGGCCCGGCGGTCAGGTCCTTGGCGCTCACGCGGCGGCCCAGGCTTGCGCGAAGTCTTGGGCGAGGCGCTGGACGGCCTCGTCCGACAGGGGCACGGCCGAGCCCAGGGCGGGGGCAGCGGGCCAACCGGCGTCAGGGAACGATTGACCATCATGCTCGCGAACGCCTTCGTAGCGCGGAAGCACGTGGAAATGGACGTCTTTGTCGACCATCATCAGCATGAGGTAATTGATCTTCTGGTAGGCGATCTTGGCTTTCAGAAGGCGCTCGATCCCGGCCACCGCGACCTGCAGGTCGGCGAAGGCGGCGGGACTCACGTCGGAGAAGGCCTGGACAGCTTCCTTGCACACAAGGACCAAAGACCCAAATGTCGGTTGCTTCGGACGAACCAGAATCAGCCAGTGATCGGTCTCCGCGACCTTCGAAGCGGGATAGCCGAACGCCAGGGCGGTGGGATTGGTCATGAGAAAGCCGGAACTTCAGGCGATATCACCTGCGCGTAACAATAAGGATGCGGCCTTTTAGATGAAAGCACGTTCCGTTCTCGTCGGCGTAATGTTCGCGATGATCGCGACGACGGGGACCCCGCGCGCCCAGGGCGTGGCCCGCGCGCTGGTCGACAAGGAGTGCGTAGGCCGCAAGAGCGCCACCCGGCTGACCGTCCAGGTCGGGGCGCTGCGTTCGAATGCTGGCGATGTGGTGATCGTGGTCTATCCGGGCGATCCCAGCCGTTTCCTGACCGCGCGGGGCAAGGTGGCCCGCGCCAAGATCAAGACGTCGGCCCCGATGAGCCAGGCTTGTTTCTTCCTGCCTTCACCCGAGGACGCCTACGCGGTCGAGGTCTATCATGACGCTGATAGCAACGGTGATCTGAGCCGCAGCCCGGGCGGCATGCCGACGGAAGGCTACGGCTTCTCGAACGACGCGCCGACCAAGTTCGCTTCGCCAGCGTTCGACGCCGTGCGCTTCGGGGTCAAGCCGGTGGGCGAGACCGTCATCCGCGTGAAGGTGCGCTACCCGTCTAGCCGCTGATGTCGGTCAGGGTGTAGCGACCCAGCTCGGATAAACCCTCACGGTCGGGCTCGACGCCGCGCGCGACGACGCGAACCTGCCGGCCTTCGATCTCGATCATGTGCCAGCGGGCCGGCGAGTGGCCGCGTGGGCCTGACGAGGCCGATGGCACGCCCAGCACCGGAATGACCGCGCCGTTCGGACCGGGGACCGAGCCGATCAGGGATTCGTGGGCGTGGCCATGCAGGACGAGGTCGGCGCCGTGCTTGGCCAGGATCTTGCGGAGCTCCGCCTGGTCCTCGAGCTCCTTGCGCTTGGCCACCGCGCCCTTCTGCGGCGGGTGGTGCAGCGTCACCAGACGAAAGAGATTCTTGTAGGTCGGATCGCCCAACAGGGCGTCCAGGCGGCTCAGCTGCTCCTCGCCCAGGCGGCCGGTGGCCAGGTGCGGGGCGGTACGGACGGCCGAGCACAGGTTGAAGATCGCCACGGGACCCCGCACCCGCACCTGTGGGAAGTCGGTCGCGCCGTTATCGCCTAGCCAGGGCGTCCAGGTGGCGAAGCGCTCGACCTCGGCCGAGCCGGCCAGGGCGTCGTGGTTGCCGGGGCTGACGGTGAAGTCGGTGGGATTGCCCAGCGATTCCAGCCACGTGCGCGCGGCCGCGATCTCCGTACGCGAAGCAAAGTTGGTGAGATCGCCGCTGATCACCACATGATCGGGGCCAGCGGCCTTGAGGTCGGCGACCAGCGCCGCCAGCACTTCGGGCCGGTGGACCTTGCGTTTCCGGCGCCAGGCGATGCGGCTCAGCAGGCGCTTGGTGAAGACGTCCTTCCACCGAAACGCGCCCGGCGGCGGCGGCAGGTGGGGGTCGGAGAGGTGAGCGATGCGATATATGGACAAGACGGTTCGGGTCGTTCTGGTCGAAGCGCGCGAAGCTGCGTATCAATCGGCTTGAGATTCAAGGGGTATATCTGTCTTTGAGCAGCGAAATTCATAACGGGCCGCGTGCTCTGACCGTCGGGCAAGCCGGCGGCCGCATCTGGGGCATGAGCTCGCCCGAGCGCCTGTCGCGCATCTATCGCCGTATCGGCCTTGTCGAAACGCCGGCCGTGGACCTGTCGAACGCCGTCGTGGCGGTCGACGCCGGCTGGGTGTTCGACGAGTCGCTGATCAAGGCCCTGGCCGGCCGCGAAGGCGCGGTGCTGGTCGACGACGCCGGCCGCGCCGTGGCCGTACACGCCCCCGCCGAGCTGGCTTATGCCGCTACCGAAGCCCTGAGCGCGGGCCAGGATCCGTCGGGCCTGGACCCGCGCCTCACCCGGCTGACCGCGCTGGAGCTGGGCTCGGCCTATAACAGCGCCCTGCGCAAGCGCGAACCGCCGGTTCTGGAGCGCCTGACGCCGGAGACTGTGCGCGCTGTCGAAGCCCGCCTGTTCCAGGGCTCGTACAAGGGCGTCACCGACCTCGTCACCAAGTACGTCTGGCCGACGCCGGCGCGGATCGTCACCCGCTGGGCGGCGATCGCCAAGATGACGCCGAACCAGGTGACCGGCATCGGCTTCCTGCTGGTGCTGGCGGCCATGTACCTGTTCTGGACCGGCCATTTCGGCTGGGGCCTGGTCTGCGCCTGGATCATGACCTTCCTCGACACCGTCGACGGCAAGCTGGCCCGCGTGACCCTGACCTCGTCCAAGTGGGGCAATGTCTTCGACCACGGCATCGACCTGCTGCACCCGCCGTTCTGGTGGTGGGCCTGGTTCGTCGGCGTCTATGCGGTCGGCCAGTCGATCCCCTACGCCGAAATCAGCCTGGCGATCGTGCTCGCCGGCTACGTGCTGCAACGCGTGGAGGAGGGGATCTTCCTGGCGCTCTTCAAGCTGGAAGTGCACGCCTGGCGGCCGTTCGACAGCTTCTTCCGCCTGATCACGGCGCGCCGGAACCCGAACCTGATCCTGCTCACCGCCTGCGCTATCGTCGGGCGTCCGGACGTCGGCTTCACTTTGGTGGCCATCTGGACCGGCTTGTGCCTGATCGTGCACGCCATCCAGATCCTGCAAGGCTTCGCCGCGCCGAAGGGCTCCATCCAATCGTGGCTGTCGAAATGACGCGCATCGGGGTCGTCCGCAATCCGAAGAGCCACGGTAATCGGCTACATCCGCCCGGGCCCACGCCCGAGGGGGTGATCCTGGTCGAGCCGTTCGGTCGCGACGCCCTGCGAACCGAGCTGGAGACTTTTGCCCGCGACGGCCTCGATCTGCTGGTCATCGACGGCGGCGACGGCACCGTTCGCGACGTCATCAGCCTGTTGCCCCATACCTTCGGCGAGAACCTGCCGATGCTGGCGGTGCTGCCCTCGGGCAAGACCAACGTGCTGGCCATCGACCTGGGCACGCCCGACGACTGGCGGCTGGAGGAAGCCCTGATCGCCGCCCGCCGCGCCGAGCCGACCGTCAAGTCGCGGCCGCCGCTGCGGGTCACCTGGGCCGACGGCCATCGGCCGTGCCTGCAGGGCTTCTTCTTCGGCGTCGGCGCGCCGGTGAAGGCCACGACCCTGGCCCAGCGGGTCCACAAGGTCGGCTTTTTCCATAACCTGGCCGTGGCCGTGACCATCGTCACCGCCGCGCTGCGGGCCGTGTTCGGCGGTAGCCGCGACGAGTGGCGCGAAGGCGTGCCGGCCAAGATCGCCCTGGACGGCGAGGCCCAGCCCGAGGGCGAGCGTTTCGCGGTGCTGGCCACGGCGCTGAAGCGCCTGCCGTTCGGCGTCATGCCCTTCGGCGCGCCGCGCGAGGGGCTGAAGATGCTGGATGTCGACGCGCCCCCGCGTCGTCTGCTCAAGGCCTTCCCGATGGTGCTGAGTGGCAAGGTCGTGCCGGCCCTGGAAGGCATGGGCTATCGCCGCCGTGACCCGCGCGAGATCAGCCTGGCCGGCGGCGCGCCGTTCGTGCTGGACGGCGAGGTGTTCGAGGGCGGCGAGCTGACCATCGGCCTAGGGCCGGCCCTGAGGTTCCTGGTCGGATGAGCCGGCTTCGCGACCAGGTCGCGGCCGAGCTGTCCGTTTCGACCCCCGCGCCGATCACCGCCTTCGCCGAGCATCTGGCGACGATCTTTCCCGATGCGCGGGCGGTGCTGTTCTACGGCTCGATCCTGCGGACCGGCGACCTGTCCGGGGTGCTGGACTACTACGTGCTGACCGAGAAGCCGCCCGCGGGCTGGCGCGGGTTCTTCACCCGCATCCTGTGGCCGGACGTCAGCTACCACGAGCTGGAACACGGCGGAGAGGTGCTGCGGGCCAAGGTCGCGTCCATGACCCTGAGCCAGTTCCGCAAGACTGTTGGCGGCGGCGACTACGACACCACGATCTGGGCGCGCTTTGTCCAGCCCTGCGCCTTGATCTGGGCGGGCGAGGGCGCGCGCGAGACGGTGATCGATGCGGTGACGGACGCCTGCCGCACGGCCGCCGGCTACGCCCAGGCGCTGGGTCCGGCTGGCGGGTCTCCGCACGCTTTGTGGACCGCGCTGTTCCAGGAGACCTACAAGGCCGAGCTGCGGGTCGAGAAGGCCGGCCGCGAGGTATCCATCCTGACCTTCGATCCGGCCCGCTACGACCGTGTCATGGAGGCCGTGCAGGCCGACCAGGGCGGGGCGATGGGCGAGGCCGAGCGGATCCGCGTCCGCCAGGCCTGGACCCCGCGCAAGCTGCTGGGCAAGCCGTTGAACGCCGCGCGGCTGATGAAGGCGTCCTTCACCTTCCAGGGTGCGGCCCGCTACGCCGCCTGGAAGATCGAGCGCCACACCGGCGTGGCCGTCGAGGTCACGCCCTGGCGGGAGCGGCATCCGATCCTGGCGGCGCCGGGCGTGCTGCTGAAGGTCTGGAAGAGCCGGCGCAAGGCGGCCTGACAAACAAAAACGCCCGGGCCGCAAAGCCCGGGCGTTTTCGTTTTCAGCGACGTGAGCGGTCTCAGGCGCGCGCGCGCTTCAGCGGCTCGATGACGCCCAGGGCCGCGCCGATTTCGGCGAAGGTCTTGAGGACCGCGTCGATCTGCTCGTCGGTGTGGGCGGCGCTGACGCTGGCGCGCAGCAGCGGACGGCTGTCGGGCGTGGCGGGGGGCAGGGCCAGGTTCAGGTAGACGCCGGCCTGCAGCAGGCCGTTCCACATGGCGATGGCGCGCTCCTGGTCCGGCATGGTCGTGGCGACCACCGGGCTGGCCGTCGGGCCGGTGTGGAAGCCCATGGCGGTCAGGCCGTCATACAGGCGCTTGGCGTTCTGGTTCAGGCGGTCGCGCAGCTCGGGCTGCTCGATCATGCGGCGCAGGGCGGTAATGGTCGAGGCGACCACGGCCGGCGGCAGCGAGGCGGTGAACATGTAGGGACGGCAGACGACGCGCATGACGTCGAAGTCGTCGACGTTCGAGACGCAGAAGCCGCCGATGGCGCCCAGGCTCTTGGAGAAGGTGCCGACGATGAAGTCGACGTCGTCTTCCACGCCGGCCGCTTCGGCCAGGCCGCGGCCCGTCGCGCCCAGCACGCCCATCGAGTGGGCTTCGTCGACCAGCAGATAGCCGCCCAGCTCACGCTTCACGGCGGCGATTTCCTTCAGCGGCGCGACGTCGCCGATCATCGAATAGACGCCTTCGACCACGATCAGGCGTTCGCCCGGCGCGTCGCCCAGGCGGCGCAGGCGCTTGGCCAGGTCTTCGGGGTCGTTGTGGCGAAAGCGGATGACCTCGGCCTGGCCCAGACGCGAGGCGTCATAGATCGAGGCGTGGCTGTCGGCGTCCAGGATCAGGTGGTCGCCGCGACCCACCAGGGTCGACAGCACGCCCAGATTGGCCTGGTAGCCGGTCGTGAAGACCATGGCGTGCTTACGGCCGTAGAACTTGGCCAGTTCCTGCTCGAGCTCGACGTGAGCCTCGAACGAACCGTTGGCGATGCGCGAGCCGGTCGTGCCGGTGCCGCGTTCCTGGACGGCCTTGACCGAGGCGTCGATCGCCTGCTGGTCGAAGGTCAGGCCCAGATAGTTGTTGGTGCCCAGCAGGATGGTCGGGCGGCCCTCGACGACGCCTTCGGTCGGCGAGATCACCTTGTCGAAGCGGACCTTGAACGGGTCGGCGCCGGCGTCCTGAATGGCCTTGTACGCGTCGCGATAGGCCAGGTGCTTATCAAACAGCCCCATTCGTTAAGCCCTAGTCCGGAGATCGTTGATCAGTTTGGAAAGATCGCCGGCGGTCTCGACCGAAGCCAGGCGATCCAGGGGAACGGAGATGTCGAAGGTGTCTTCGAGCTCCATGATGATGTTCATGAGGGCCAGGGAGTCGACAGCGAGGTCACGGCCAATATGCGACTCTGCGCGCACTTCGACGGGCCGTCCTAGAACCTTGCTCGCAGCCACACCGATCTCGCGCAAGCTGAGATCCGTCACCGTTTCCATTCTAAATCAAACCTCCGGGAGCCCCACCCGTGACACTACTGTAACGGCGAGTCTGTCAGATTTCCGCCTTATTCGAATTAGGCGACGATATTTTCAGGCAACCAGCCCTCAGTTCGGTACCAATCGACGGTGTGAGCAAACCCGTCCATCAGGCCGAACACGCTGGGTACTCCCTCAGACATCGGAGCGCTAGATAGGGACCAATCGCGGTGAAGCAACTCCCGAACCTTGCCGGAGCCGAAAACTGTCGGGGTTCTTGTGGCGAAAGACCAAGCGTCCGCTAGGTTTCCGGCCAAAGCCAGTACGCCGTCGGGAAGCCTTGCTAGGCGCGGGTTTGCGCCCATTGTCGCACCCGCCGCGCTCATGATTTCCGCCAAGGTGTAACCGTCGCGCCGCACATCCGAGAGCTCTACCAGGCCCGAAATCGGGTTTTTGCAATAGCTTGCAAGCTTGGCCGCCGCGTCCTGGACGTGGATCATGGCGATCCGCATATCGGGCGACAGCACTGGCAGGACCGGGCTTTTCGCGGCCAGCTTGAACAGGACCAGGGTCTCGGTGTCGCCAGGACCATAGATGGTCGGCGGACGCACGATCAGGGCGTCGGGCAGGACTTCGAGGACCGCATCCTCGCCCGCACGCTTGCTGGCGGCGTAGTTCGACAGCTGCGGCTCGCGGGCGGCCTGGCTGGAAACGAGGATGAAGCGCGCGCCGGCCTCCTTGGCGGCCTGGGCGGCGGCGGCGGCTCCGTCGCGGTTGACGGCGTTGAAGCCTTCCAGCGAGGCGGCCTTAATCAGGCCGGCCACGTGGATGACGACCTCGGCGCCTTGGCTCATGCGATCCAGCGCGCCAGGGGTCTTGAGGTCGCCGACGACGACCTCGACCTCGATATCGCGCCAGAACGGGTGGACTGGGTCGCGGCGCACCAGGACGCGGGGCGTCCAGCCGTCCCGGGCCAGGGCGCGGACCAGGTGACGGCCCAGGAAGCCCGTGGCGCCGGTGACGGCTGCGATACGCCTAGTCACCGTAGTTCCCGGCCAGGTAGGCGACCTTGGCCTTGGAGCGGCTGAGCTTGCCCGACGAGGTCTGGGGCAGGGCGTGGGCGCCGACCAGTTTCACCTTGGCGTCGACGCCGTGGCGCGTGCGCAGCAGGGTAGTGACCTGTTCGACCAGGGCCGCGCGGCTGTCGGCGTCGCCGCCGCGCGCCTGAACCAGCACCACGATCTGGTCTTCCGGTTCGGCCGGGATGGCGAAGGCGCAGACATCGCCGCTGCGCAGGCCGTCGATCTCGTGGTCGGCGGTCCACTCCAGGTCCTGCGGCCAGATGTTGCGGCCATTGAGGATGATCAGGTCCTTGGCGCGGCCGGTGATGACGATCTCGCCTTCGATCTTGAAGCCGATGTCGCCGGTGTCCAGCCAGCCGTCGGCCGACAGCACGCGGGCGCTCTCGTCCGGATTGGCGAAGTAGCCGCTCATGATCGAGGGGCCCTTGGCGAAGATGCGGCCGACGCCGCGCTCGGGCAGGACCGCGCCGTTCTCGTCGCGGACTTCCAGGAAGTGATCGGGCAGGGCGGGGCCGCAGCGGGCGAAGTCGCGGGCGCGGTCCGAGCCTTCCGGGGCGTCGACGGCGAGGTTGTCACGTTCCAGGCGTTCGACATCCAGGGTCTCGGCGCGCAGGCCCTTGCCCAGCGGGGCCATCGACAGGGCCAGGGTCGCCTCGGCCATGCCGTAGCTGGCCACGAACGCCTTGTCCGAGAAGCCGGCCGGACCGAACGCCTCGGCGAAGGCCTTCAGCGGCGGCATGCGGATCATGTCGCCGCCCAGGCCCGCCTGGCGCCAGTGGCTGAGGTCGTAGCTCTCGAGCGACTGGCCCTGGACGCGGCGGGCGCACAGCTCGTAGCCGAAGGTGGGGCTATAGGCGGTGGTGGCCTTGTTGCGCGAGATCAGGTCGATCCACAGCAGCGGACGGCGCACGAACGCGCCGGTCGGCAGCAGGTCGACCGACATCTGGCAGCTCAGCGGGGCCAGCAGGAAGCCGATCAGGCCCATGTCGTGGTAGAGCGGGAGCCACGAGATGGCGCGGTCGCTCGGCACGACCTGCAGGCCATCGCGGGTGATCGCCACGCAGTTGGCCATCAGGGCCTTGTGCAGGACCAGAACGCCGGTCGGGGTGCGGGTGCTGCCCGACGAGAACTGGAGATAGCAGGGGCTGTCCGGGGTGATCGTGGGGAGTTCGGCGCCGCCGTCTTCCGGCAGGTCTGCCAGGACGCCGGCGAATTCCAGGCCCGCGGCCTCGCCGATCTCGGCGATCCAGTCCTTCAGGCCGACCGGGCCGATCAGGATCTTGGCCTTGGCCGAGGTCACCAGGTTCTTGATCTGCTCGATATAGGCCGCGCGGCCGCCCAGCGGGGTCGGCAGGGCCATCGGCGCCGGCAGCAGCCCGGCATATTGGCAGGCGAAGAAGGCCCGCACGAAGTCGGTGTCGGTCTCGGCCAGCAGGGCCACGCTGTCGCCGACCTTGGCGCCCGTGGCCAGCAGGCGGCGCGCCAGCACCAGGGCGTCCTCGCGCAGCTTGGCGTAGGGGATGGCTTCGACCAGCTCGCCGCGCAGCGAGTACAGATTGACGCCCGTCTCACCCTTGGCGGCGAAGTCCAGCGCCTGGGTCAGGGTCGGGAAGTCGGCGAACCGGACAGTACGCTCAGGCGCCGTGGGGGTGATCATAGGATAGTCTTTCATCGTCTTTGTCGGTGCGCGCGGAGCCTTCCTCCGTCGCGAGTCGGGCGAGCCTGTGACGCGCCATGAAATACATGCCCACGGCCATCGCCAAAGCGGACGCAACCAGTGCGGCGCCCGCTCCGGTCAGGCCGAAGGCGTTGATAAGCGGTGCGAGGGCCGCGAGATAGGCGATAACGACCACCAGGCGAACGGCCAAGGCGGCGCCGGCGGCGCGCATCGAGACCAGCATGGGCTCCAGCGGCAGGGACAGGATGGCGATGGCCGCGGCGGCCACCTGCCAGTTCATGACGCCGGCGGCGTCACCGAAGGCCTTGCCCATCACGATCTCGAGGATCCACTTGCCGGCGACCAGGCTGACCAGCAGCAGCACGCCGGCGGCCGCGCCGCCGATCAGGCCGATCTGCATGGCCAGCTTGGTCATGGCCTGCTGGCCGCCCGTCGTACGCATTTTGGCCAGTTCGGGATACATGGCCGGCACCATCAGCCGGGCCGGCTTGGCCATGCCGTCGGCCACCTGCTTGCCGATCCGCCAGTAGGCCGCCTGCACCGGACCCAGCATGGCGCCGACCACCAGGGTCAACACGTGGGTGAAGCCGACATCGACCGTGCTGGAGAAGTTCGTGGCCATCGCGAAGCGCCAGACGCCGGGCATGCCTTGGCTGGTCGGGCCCACCAGGGTGAAGCCCTGCAGCAGGCCGCGCTTGTTCAGGTCCCAGATCGCGATGCCAGCGATGTAGAAGAACGAGACGAAGGTGCCGGCCGCCCAGGCCAGCAGGAACCACTGGATTGGGGCATTGGTCACGGCGCAGATCGCGCAACCGATCATCCGCACCAGCGAACTGACCGCCTGCTGGGCCGCCAGGAAGCGGAAGCGGTCGAACAGACGCAGCAGGCCCACGCCCGTGGCCGAGGTCATCACGCCGATCGACAGGGCATACAGCGCGCCATAGCCGCTCATGTCCGCCGGCCATTGCAGTTGCCGCCAGAACAGGAAGGCCCCGCCGATGCCCAGGGCCGTGCCCAGCACGCCGCTGATCAGGTCCAGCAGCAGCGACAGCCGCAGCACCTGCTGGAACTTGGGCTTGTCGTCGTCCATGGCCGGGGCCGTGCCGTACGTGATCAGGGTCTGCCAGGATTGGAAGTGCGCCACCTCGCCCAGGAACTGGGCGAAGGCGTTGATCAGCACCACCACGCCCATGGCTTCCTTGCCGAGGCTCCGGGCGGTCAGGGCGATGTAGGCCAGGCCGACGACGGCGTTGACCACGCGGCCGCTCAGCAGCTGGCCGGCATTGCTCAGCACCTTCTTGAGCGGGGAAACAGGCGGCGGCGCGGCGTCGGTCATGCCGCGCGCTCCAGCTTGTCGACGATGGCGCGAGCCGCGCGCAACGAGGCGGGGGTGTTGCTGACGTCGAAGGTCTCGTCGATCCCCCAGGCCTGGGTCTCGCGATAGTCGTCGTGGGTCGCGAAGGCCTGGTCCAGCGCTTCGCCCAGATTGTCGACGTTCTCCAGCACCGGGCCGTACAGCCAGTGATGGAAGCTGGGATCGCCACACCAGGACGCGCCGCTGCTGTTGAGGAACAGGCACGGCTTGGGCGTGCGCAGGAACTCGTAGACCTGGCTAGAGACGTCGCCCAGATAGAGGTCGGCGGCCTTGGTGTACGTCATGTCCGCCGCCGCCGGGCCGCCCAGGTCGACATGGATGCGTGGGTTCTCGGCGAAGCGCTTGAACGCCCCGCGTTCGTCCATCGAGGCGGTCTCGAACAGCCGGATGTGCGGGGCGAAGATCAGGTTGTAGCGGTCGTTGGCCGCGAAATATTCCAGCACCTGCTGGCCCCACTTGGGCCACGAGCCGAGTTCAGCATGGAAGTGCGGGTTGTACAGCACCACCGGGCCGGGCTTGTCGAAACGCGGGACTTCGCGCTGGGGCAGCTCGTCGACCAGGTCGAACTTGGGGTAGCCGACCATGGCGCAGGTGTCTTCGGTGACCCAGCCCTCGTCCATCATCCGGTCGCGCTGCTTGCGGCCGGCGGCCATGACCAGGTCGAACAACTTCAGGCGCGGCTCGAACGGACCTTCGCGGTCGCCGGCCCCGTGCTGGGTGTAGACCAGCAGCGGATGGCGCACGCCGATGCGGCGGAGTAGGGCAGTGGTGCGCTCGGGTGTGATCACCGCGTCATAGCGGGCCAGGCGCAGGGCGTTGGCGATCAGCATCGGCGCCTTGGGCGGCGCCCCGCTGCCCAGGCGACGCAGCCAGGCCGGCGGCAGCAAAACGAGCTCGATCGGCGCGCCGCCCAGCTCGGCCAGCAGGCTGGCGACATAGTCGATCAGTTCGGGCGTGGTCGCGGCGATCTCGACCTTGATGGTCGGCCAGCGTCTAGCCATGGCGACGGCCACCGACAGGCTGTGCCAGACCTGATGGTGTTGCGCGATGTAGAGGAAGCAGACGCGTTTGGCGGCGGCCACGTCAGCGCCCGGGCTCCAGCCGCGTGCGCACGCGGCCCTTCAGCACGACGCGGTCGCCCTTGTCGGTGACGTTGTAGCTGTTGGCCTGGGTGCTGCCCTTGGGACCTTCGCCGGCGATGCCCGAATTGCCGCTGACCTCGCCGGTGCGCATGTCGATCAGCGCCTGCGGGGCGTCGAAGGCGTAACCCTCGGCGCTGGTGATCTTCACGTCCTGGGACAGCAGCAGGGTGTGTTCGGCCTCGCGATAGAGGCCGGTCTTGGCCGTGGCCTGGCTGGGATCGGCCGCGCCGTAACCGCGCACCAGCAGCGGGGAGGTCAGGCGCACCAGGTTCTGGTCCTTGGCGTCGCGCTCGGCGTGCTGGGCGGTGATCAGGAAGGCTCGGCCGTCCTTCAGCACGCCCGTGAAGCGCGGCTTGTCCAGGACCAGGGGCGTGTTGGCCGCCTGGGTCTGGGTCTTGTTCGAGGCGAAGCTGCGCAGCGACGCCTGGCCGACCACGGCCACGCCAATGCCGATGGCGAAGACGGCCAAAGCGAAGCGCAGGCGACGGACCGGCGCCCGGCGGCGATTGCGGGCCCGTTCTGCGGCGGTTTCAACAGGGGGGACGGCGGAGACGCCATCGGTCTGGGTGAGCATTTGGGGAATGGATAGTCCTACGCCGCCGTTCGCCCAAGACCTTTGTTTTCCGGTGCGCGGTCCTGGCGCATGTAAGTTGCTTGCAGATGGCGGTCGCTGACGCAGCGTCAAGTGCGGGCGCCGCATGTGTTGTTTACGTCACCGAAGCGCGTGATGATCCGCGCCATGTTCGATCGACCCGCGCAACACAAGGATTTCGGCGTCTTCCTGCCGGTGGCTAACGGCGGCTGGATCGTCTCCAAGACCACGCCCACGCTGGACGGGCTGTACGCCCAGAACCGGGCCGCCGCGATCAAGGCCGACGAGGTCGGCATGGATTTCGTCATGTCGATGGGCAAGTTCCGCGGCTTTGGCGGCGAGACCGACCATTGGGGAACCTCGCTCGAGTCGGTGACCCTGATGGCCGCTATCGCCGAGGCGACCAAGCGCGTGCGCATCTGGGCCACGGTGCATCCGCTGCTGCAGAACCCGGCGGTGGCCGCCAAGATGATCGCCACCCTGGACCACATCAGCGGCGGCCGGGCCGGGCTGAACATCGTCGCCGGCGCCTACAAGGCCGAGTTCGACCAGATGAGCGCCTGGGACGATTCGCTCTCCCACGACGACCGCTACGCCCTGGCCGAGGAATGGACGACCATCGTCAAGCGCCTGTGGACCGAGGACAGCGTCGACTTCGCCGGCAAGTACTTCACGATGAAGGACTGCCAGTCCAAGCCCAAGCCGATGTCGGCGCCGCGTCCCGAGCTGATCTGCGCGGGCATGTCCGACCGGGGCTTCCAGTTCTCGGTGCGCGAGGCCGACGCCTGCTTCATCGGCGGGCGCTCGCGCGAAGAGCACCGCGAAGCCTCGCGGCGGGCCAAGGCCCTGGCCGCGACCCTGGGCAAGACCGTCCGCACCTACGCCATGTGCACGATCATCCACGCCGAGAGCGACGCCAGCGCCGAGGCCCTGGCCCGGCGCTATGCGCAGGGCGCGGACATGGGGGCGATCGTGGCCATGCTGGCCAGCTGGGGCGTGCCGCCCGAGCGCCTGGACGCCGTGGCCCAGAAGCAGGGCGCGTTCATGACCCAGACCATGGTCGGGTCACCCGCAACCTGTCGCGAGCAGGTCGAGGCCTTCATGACCGAGTGCGAGCTGGACGGCCTGATGCTGATCTTCCCCGACTATGTGGAGGGACTGTCGATGTTCGGCTCCGAGATCCTGCCGCAGCTGCGTTCGGTGTTCTCGTGAACCTGGAACACTGGATCGCGCCCGACCGCACGGCGCTGGTGATCGTCGACATGCAGGTCGATTTCGCCTCGCCCGAGGGCTTGAGCGGCCAGTGGGGACTGGATCTCTCGACCGTGCCAGCGGCCCTGACGGCGGCCGAGCGCCTGGCGGTTTCGGCCCGGGCGGCAGGTGTGCCGGTGGTCTTCGTGGGCCTGTTCACGACGCCGGAGACCGACTCCGACGCCTGGGACGAGCGGATGCGACGGCTGGGCAACGATCCCGAGGCGGGTCCGGCGCTGTGCCGCGCGGGCTCGCCCGGCAGCGACTTCGTCGGCCCGCGGCCCGCGCCGGGCGAACTGCTCTTCCGCAAGACCCGCTACAGCCCGTTCTGGGATACGGACATCCATGCACAGCTGACGGCCTTGGAGGTCGACACGCTGGTGATCGCCGGCCTGACGACGGAATGCTGCGTCGCCGACACGGCCAAGGACGCTTTCAACCACGACTACCATGTGTTCATCGCCGCCGACGCCTGCGCGGCCTATGAGCCGGACCTGCACGCCGGGGCCCTGAAGATGATGGCGCTGAACACTGCGATCCTGACCGATGCGGACAGCGTCGCCGCCGTCTGGGGCGCCTGATGGTCACTCAAGTCGATTGCGATGCGATCGCCGCCGCCATCGATGAAGCTGAGCTCACCGAGCTGGCCCTGACCCTGGGCAACATCCCCAGCCGCTCGGGCGAAGAGAAGGCGGCCGGTGAGTTCGTCCATGACTGGATGGCGCGCGAGGGCTTTTCCCCGCGCAAGGTCGGGGCGACGCCGGAGCGGTTCAACGTCATCGGGACCTATGGCGGCCTGGGTGTCGGCAAGAACCTGCTGTTCACGGCGCACCTCGACACCGAGAGCCCGACCCGCGACCCGAACCTCGACGTCCACAAGTACAGCCCCGCCAGCTTGGCCGATCCGGAGTGGGAGCGCTGCTGGCTGGAGGACGGCCAGCTGCGCGGCTATCCGATCGCCAATGATCGCGGGCCGATGAGCTGCTTCCTGATCGCGGCGAAAGCCTTGAAGAAGGCCGGCTACGGCTTGGCCGGGAAGATGTATCTGACGGCCTGCCCCGGCGAGATCGGGCCTGAGCCGATCGAGGAGCACAGCGGGATCGCCTTCCTGGGCAAGGACATCGGCGCCCACTACCTGTTCCACCACGGCGGCGTCGCGCCGGACTACGCCATCGCCGCCGAGGGCTGCGACTTCGGCTGGACCAGCGTCGGCTGCGGTTATGCGGTATTCCGCCTAAGGCTTTGGGGTGAGGGGACTTTCACCCCGCTGCTGCGCCATCCGGACGCCGCTGGCGACCATCCGAACCCGATCTATCGCGTCGGCAAGCTGACCGACGCCATCCACGCCTGGACCCGCCAGTGGGAAGCAGCCAGCCGCTTCGAGAGCACCGGCGGGATCGCCGAGCCCAAGGTGCAGCTGTGCGCCATCCGGGGCGGCGTGCCGTTCCAGTTCGGCGACGGGACCGAGGTGGTCAGCCTCTATCTGGAGGTCGGCCTGAACCCGCGCCAGAAGGTCGCCGACGTGCAGCATGCCCTGGAGGCCATGGCCCGCGCGGCCGGCGTCGGGCGGTTCGAGGTCGAGCCGGTGGTGGTTCGCCATGGCTTCGAGGCCGATGCGGGCGAGGTCGCGCCGCTGGTCGGGGCGGTGGACGCCGCCACGCGGCTGGGCTTGGGCCATGCCGCCGAACGCGCCAACCCTGTCTATTCGAGCATGTGGCGCGACCACAACGTCTTCAACATGCACCGCGTACCGGCCATCACCACAGGCCCGCGCCGCTGGCGGCCGAGGCCCAAGGACCTGGCCGACAGCGCCTTGATCTACGCCCTGACGGCGCTGGAGATCTGCGGTCGGGCAGAGCTAGGCGAGGCGGCAAAGGGCTCGTCGGTCTATCCCGACAATCCGTTCGGCGCATAACCCCGCATCGGCTCCATAGCCGCGCGGATGTCGTCCTCCAGCATCCAGAGGCGATCCTGGCCCCAGTGCGCCGGCTGGCCGCTGACCCGGAAGCTGGGCGCGCCCCACAGGCCCGCGTCCAGCAGGGCGGCGCGGTTGGTCTCGACCCGGTCGCGCCAGCTCTCGTCGGCAAGGGCGGCAGTGGTTTGCGCGTTGGTTAGGCCGGCGCGGCGGGCGACGGCATAGAGACCCGCGTCCTCGGCCAGGGCGACACCATCGGCGAAGGCGGCCTTCAGGCCCAGCTCGGCGAAGTCTTCGCCCAGGCCCAGCGGGATTGCATGGTGCAACATCGCCAGGGCGCGCTCGGCCCCCGCGCCGACCGGATCGACGATCTTGCCGAACGGCAGCCCCAGGCGCTCGGCTTCGCGCTTGCAGTCCAGGGCGATGTACAGGGTCTTGACGCGCGGCACGGCCAGGCCGCGCATGACCATCGGCAGGATGGGGCGCAGCTCGAGCTTGGCGCCATAGGCCTGCGCCAGTTGCCGGATGCGCGGCAGCACGAGCCAGGAATAGGGGCTGCGGAAGGAGAACCACAGCTCGATCGTCGGCGCGGCCAGGCCCAAGGGCGGGCTCAGCGTGGGCTCCAGGGCCGGGGCCAGCGGCGGCGTTCCGGCTTCGCGGTCCAGGCCCCGGTCGGCCAGCCGGCGTTCCAGCCAGCCCAGGCGGTCGACGCCCCAGAACCACTCGTCCTCGAAGTGGAACATGCCGCCCAGATAGTGGCCCATCCGCGCACGCTGCATCTCGCCGGCGATCAGGATGTCGTCCACGAGGCGAGGGTCCTGGCCGCTGGCCCAGGCGGCCATGCCGGCCAGGGTGCGCGTATCACCGGACCAGAGAGCTGCTCCAGCAGCGGAGGCGACCTCCTCGAGGCGGCCGCGCTCCAGGGCGTCGGCCAGCACGACCTCCAGCCGGCGCACGGCTTCCGGATCGGGCAGGGCGGCTTTGTTGGGGAAACCCAGGCCCCGGGCGCGCGCCAGGCGGGCGGCGTCGCGCAGGCCGTAGTCTCGCAGGCGCTCGCGGTCCGGCGCGGCCGAGTCCTCGGGTGGCGGGACCAGCCAGGTCGTGATCTCGACGTCGTAGCGGGCCCGCAGGCGCGGCAGCATCTGCGCGGCCAAGTGCGAATAAGGGTCGTCGGCCTGATGGAAATAGCGGACGGCCGGCTTTTCGCCGCGCAGCTTGGCTCGCAGGGCGGCGAGGTCGCGCGCCAGCTTGCGCCGGGCGGGGCTGGTCAGGGCGGCGGTCACGCCGCGCATGAGGGCGGTGCGCAGAGACAAGGGCTGAGCCTCCAAGTGTCGGGTGGATGACATCTAGCGGCACGATGAATGTCAATATATGGTCTGACTCAAACAGGGAGGCGCGTGATGAAGGCCTGGAAAGGGCTCCTGGCGGCGGTCGGGACGCTGGCGGTCGTCGGCGGCCTAGCCTGGTGGTTCCGCTTCGACCTGATCATCCTGATCGCCAAGTCGCGGCAGCCCAAGATCGAGGCCAACCAGCCGGTGACCTGGATCCAGGGGCCGGCCGCGCCGCCGGAAGGGCAGCGACCGCCGAACGTGGTGTTCATCCTGGCCGACGACCTGGGCTACAACGACATCACCCTGAACGGCGGCGGCGTCGCGGGCGGGGCCGTGCCGACCCCGGCCATCGACTCGATCGCCCACCAGGGCGTCACCTTCGCCAACGGCTATAGCGGCAACGCCACCTGCGCCCCGTCGCGGGCGGCGATCATGACCGGCCGCTACGCCACCCGCTTCGGCTTCGAGTTCACGCCCACGCCGGTGGCCTTCTCCCGCGTCGTCGGCGGTCATGCGGGCGACCCGCTGCATCCCTCGCACTTCAACAAGGACGAGGTGAAGAACACGCCCAAGGACGACAACACCGAGGCCGTGCCATCGACCGAGATCACGATCGCCGAGGCGCTGAAGACCCGCGGCTACCACACCATCCACCTGGGCAAGTGGCACCTGGGCGGGGTGAAGGGCTCGCGGCCGGAGGACCAGGGTTTCGACGAGAGCCTGGGCTTCATGGCCGGCGCCTCGCTGTTCGCGCCGGTGGGCGACAAGACGGTCGAGGAGTCGCGCCAGGACTGGGACCCGATCGACAAGTTCCTGTGGGGCGCCTTGCCGTTCGCCGTGCAGTACAACGGCGGCAAGATGTTCAAGCCGTCCAGCTACATGACCGACTACCTGACGGACGAGGCGATCAAGTCGATCGACGCCAACAAGAACCGGCCATTCTTCCTGTATCTGGCCTACAACGCCGTCCACACGCCGCTGCAGGCGCCCAAGGCCGATTATGACGCCCTGAGCCAGATCAAGGACCACCGGATGCGGGTCTATGCCGCCATGGTCCGCAACCTGGACCGCAACATCGGTCGGGTGCTGCAGGCGCTGAAGGACAAGGGCCTGGACGACAACACCCTGGTGATCTTCACCTCCGACAACGGTGGGGCCAACTATATCGGCCTGCCCGACATCAACCGGCCGTATCGCGGCTGGAAGGCGACCTTCTTCGAGGGCGGCATCCACGTGCCGTTCCTGCTGCGCTGGCCGAGCCAGCTGCCGGCCGGCGCGGTCTATCGCAGCCCCGTGGGCCACGTGGACATCTTCGCCACCGCCGCCGGGGCGGCCGGCGCGGCCGCGCCCAAGGACCGGGTGATGGACGGCGTCGACCTCGTGCCCCTCGTGAAGGGGCAGGCCAGCGGCGATCCGCACAAGGCGATCTACTGGCGCTCGGGCCGCTACAAGACCGTGCTGGCGGGCGGCTGGAAGCTGCAGGTCGCGCAGGAGCCGAACCGGACCTGGCTGTTCGACCTGTCGACCGACCCCACCGAGCGTCACGACCTGTCCAAGGCCAGGCCTGAGAAGCTGCGCGAGCTGCAGGCCACCCTGGCCCAACTGGACGGCCAGATGGTCAAGCCGGCCTGGCCGTCGCTGATCTCGGGCGCCTTCTACATCGACCATCCGGGCGGCCAGAAGCCCAAGCCCAGCGACGAGTACGTCTATTGGGACAACTGAAGGCGCTTGCGGTTCTGGGCGTCCTGGCGCTGGCGGCGTGCAAGCCGGCGCCCAAGGCTTGCCTGGCCGACCTGCCGATCGCCGATCCGGCCCACCGCACGGCGGGCATGGTCCGGCTGGCCGGGGGCGATTTCCTGATGGGTGCGGCGCCGCTGCGACCCGAGGAGGGGCCGCCGCAAGCGGTGAAGGTCGCGCCATTCTGGATCGACCGCACCGAGGTCACCAATGCCGCCTTCGCGCGGTTCGTCGAGGCCACGGGTTATCGCACCGTGGCCGAGCGGCCGCTCGATCCCGCGCGCTACGCCCAGCTGACGGCGGCGCAGCGGCGTCCGGCCTCGCTTGTCTTCGTGGGGGCGAAGGCGGCGAGGTCGGACGATCCCTCACAGTGGTGGCAGGTGGTCCCGGGCGCCGACTGGCGCCATCCGGCCGGGCCTGGCTCCAACATTCGCGGCAAGGACGCCTGGCCGGTCGTCCACATCGCCTGGGCGGACGCCATGGCCTACGCCCGGTGGCTGGGCCGCGACCTGCCGACCGAGGCCGAGTGGGAATACGCCGCGCGCGGCGGCCTGGTCGGCAAGCGCTACGCCTGGGGCGACCAGCCGCAGGACGAGGCGCATCCCAAGGCCAATACCTGGCAGGGCCCATTCCCGGCGGAGGATCTCGGGACCGACGGCTACAAGGCCAGTCCCGCGCCGGTGGGCTGCTATCCGCCCAACGGCTTTGGCCTGGTCGACATGGCCGGCAATGTCTGGGAGTGGACCAAGGATTGGTTCCGGCCGGGCCTGGAAGCGCCGGAGGTCGTGGAGACCGGCGGTCCGCCGCAGGCGCGCGCCCTGGATCCTGACGAGCCCAATACGCCCAAGCACGTGGTCAAGGGCGGTTCATTCCTGTGCACGGACGACTTCTGCTTCCGCTACCGGCCAGCCGCGCGCACGCCGGGGCCACCCGACACCGGGGCCTCGCACGTGGGCTTCCGCACGGTATTGCGGGACTAGTTCAGCGCACCCGCCAGCTCCGGCTTCCACATCCGGTCGTCGTTGTGCAGGCCGCGCGGCTCATAGCCCTGGGCCGGGCGCGTGCGGATGTTCAGCTGGCCGGCCAGGCCCGCCTTGCGGTGGTGCTCGATGGCGTGCATCTCGGGCGAGACGGCCATGGCCTGGAAGGCGGCCAGGGATGGGTACTCGGCCAGGGCCACGGCGTCCCACAGGTCGTCGACCTCGCCCAGCAGCAGGCCGGTGACCGCGCCGCTGTAACGGATTCGCCCGCCCAGAGCCTCGATCAGGCCGGTGACGACCGCGCCATAGCGGCCATAGGCCTCGCGGCCCGACAGGTCGGCGTCCGAGCCGTCCGCGTACTCAGCCTTGTCCTTGAATTTCAACAGGTTGACCATCACGAAGGGACCATCATCCGGCGCGCCGAAGAAGTCTTCGAACTGGTCGGAGGACGGGAAGACGGCGTTGACAACCTTCATTCAGCGGGCTCCGCGAACGCTTCGGATCGCGCGGTGAGCGGCGCGACCCCAAAACGGGGTATAAGGTGAAGTTAGACGGTTTCCAGCGCATCCGAACTGGAAACGGGTAATGACCCCGCCAGGGCGTCCAGCAGGGCGGCGATTTCGCCCGGACTGTCTTCCTGGACGAAGTGCCCGCCCTTGAGCGTCGTGTGAGCGACCGTTTTTGCCCCCGGCACGCGGGCCTGGAACACCGTCTCGCCGCCGCGCGTGATCGGGTCGGCGTCGCTGAAGGCCGTGACGAACGGCTTGTCGAACCGCTCCAGCACGGCCCAAGCGGCCTTGTTCTCGGCCACCGAGGCGTGCTCGGGCGTGATCGGCACCAGAGCCGGGAAGATGCGCGCGCCTTCCTTGTAGGTCTCGTCGGGGAAGGGGGCGTCGTAGGCGGCGCGCTCGGCCTCCGTCAGCTCACGCGCCGAGCCGCCGTTCAGGAGGAGGCCGATCGGCAGCTCCGGGACGTTCTGGCTGAAGTTCAGCCAGGCCTCGAAGGCCTCGCTCTTGCCCACGCCGATCGGCAGGCCGGTGTTGGACACCACCACGGCGGCGAACCGATCGGGGAAGGCCGCCACCAGGCGCAGGCCGATCAAGCCACCCCAGTCCTGGCAGAACAGGACGATGTCGGTCAGCTCGTTGCGGACCAGCCAGTCGCTCATCCATGCGACGTGCCGCTCATAGGTGTAGTCGGTGCGGGCGGCCGGCTTGTCCGAGCGGCCAAAGCCCACCAGGTCCGGCGCGATCGCCCGCCGGCCGCGCTTGGTCAGGTCGGCGATGACGTGGCGATTGAGGTAAGCCCAGGACGGCTCGCCGTGCATCAGCAGGATCGGCCGCTGGTCCTTGGGGCCTTCATCCACGTGATGGATGCGCAGCGCCGTGCCGTCGGCGTCGAATACCGGGGTGTAGCGCGGCGCATAGGGCCAGTCTGCCAGTCCCTCGAACCGCTCGTCCGGCGTCCGCAACACGTCCATGGCGTTTCCTCCCGTCCGCATCGCGGATTCATATTGACACTACGAGTGTCATTATGTGGTCATTCGGTCAAGGCTCGCGATGAAGACGAGGGGAGGCGGAATATGCGTAAGGTCTGGATCGGTCTTGGTGTCGTGGGCGCCATCGCCGTGCTGGCGGCAGGAAGCGGCTGGCTGCTGCGTGGTCGCCTGGCCGAGGCGGGGATGAGCAAGGTCTATCGGCAGATCATGGCCGAGGATCCGATCGCGGCGCTGCCGGACGGGCTGCATGTCGGCCTGTGCGGCTCGGGCTCGCCCATGGCCGATCCGACGCGAAGCGGACCCTGCGTAGCGGTAGTGGCGGGCAGGGACCTGTTCGTCGTCGATTCCGGGCCGGGCTCGACCCGCAACCTGCTCTTGATGAACCTCCCGCCGCCACGCGTTTCGGGCGTCTTCCTGACCCACTACCACTCCGACCACATCGGCGACCTGGGCGAGCTGATGCTGCAGCGCTGGGCGGCCGGGGCGGCCAGGGCGCCGCTGCCGATCCACGGCCCCCCGGGCCTGGAGCCGGTCGTCCAGGGCTTCCAGCAAGCCTATGGCCCCGATCGCGGCTATCGCATCGCCCACCATGGCGAGACCGTCGCGCCGCCGTCGGGTTTCGGCGGGACGCCGCACGCCTTCGTCGCGGATCCGAATGGGCCCGACGTGCTGGTTTTGGAAAAGCCCGGCCTGAAGGTCTGGGCCTTCCCGGTCTCGCACCATCCGGTCGAGGGCGCGGTCGGCTACCGCTTCGAATACAAAGGGCGCAGCGTCGTGATCAGCGGCGACACAGGGCCGTCCGAGCGCCTGGTCCGCGCCGCCAAGGGCGCCGACATGCTGCTGCACGAAGGTTTGGCTCCGAACCTGGTGGCCGACCAGCGCGCGGCCGCCCTGGCCGCGGGGCGCGAGAACTACGCCCGTATCTTCCACGACATCCTCAGCTACCACACCCCGCCCGAGGTGGCCGCGCGCGAGGCCAAGGACGCGGGGGTCAAGGCGCTGATGTTCTACCACGTCATCCCGCCGCTGCCGGTCAAGGCGCTGGAGGGGCCGTTCCTGGGGCGCTCGAGGGCCATCTTCGGCGGACCTCTGAAGGTCGGCCACGACGGCGATTTCGCCTCGCTGCCAGTGGGCGGCCAGGACGTCCTATGGTCGAACCGGCTGAACCTTCTTCCGTTTTAGGTGGCCGAGCGCGCGCGGGCGGTCTACTCAAGCGGAGCAGCAGGGAGAAGCCGGATCGTGAGCGCCGCCAAGCGCCAAGTCCATCCAGACGTCGAGGCGCCGTCCCCAAAGATCGTGGAGGCGGATGGCCGCCGCCGGCGCTCGCAGGACAGCCGGGCCCGCATCGTCGCCGCCATGCTGGAACTGGTCCGCGAGGGTGATCCCTCGCCGTCGGCCGAGCTGGTGGCCACCCGCGCCGATGTCGGTCTGCGCACGGTCTTCCGTCACTTCAAGGATCTCGAGAGCCTGTATCGCGAGATGTCGGCGGTGATCGAGGCCGAGCTGATGGCCCTGGTCCACACCCCCTTCAAGGGTGTCACCTGGCGCGAGCGGGTGCTGGAGCTGGTCGAGCGCCGGGGCGGGGCCTACGAGAAGGTCGGGCCGTTCAAGCGGGCCTCTGAAGCTCATCGCCATCATTCGCCGGCCCTGGCTTTGGACAGCGCCAAGATGGTCGAGATCTCGCGCGAGATCCTGCGCTATCAGCTACCGCCGGAACTGGCCAAGGATCGCGTCCGCTTCGAGGCCATCGACCTGCTGCTCAGCTTCGACGCCTGGAACCGGCTGCGCCGCGACCAGGAGCTTTCGCCCAAGCGCGCCACCGAAGTGCTGCAGGCGATGATCGACGCTCTGCTGGACGCGCCGCTCGAAGAGTGAGGGGCAAGATTAGCTTTTGCTGGGTGGGATCGCCGGTCGGAGCTGCTCAATTCCCCGACCGGCAGGTCCGTCGACGTAAGGGGCTGCCGACGTCCTCCACTAGGTAGACGTCTCCGCAAACCGGCGCCCTCCAAGGTTTCTGCGCTCGATTTGAGTTTTTCCGTTCAAGCCTTGCGTGTCTGCTCCTGTCACATCCTGGCAGCAGCGCGCGGGTAGCGTCCTTGTCAGGGCGCGGCGGAACACCGAAGTTCCGGGAACGTTGTCGTCGCCTGGGCTTAAGCTTGGCCCGCCGGTTCCCGCAGGAGTGCTCATGACCCCGGACGATATGCCCGCGATGACTGTCGCGGAATGCTCCGTTGAAGCGCTCGTGGATCGCTATCAGATGGTGCGCCGACGCACCGAGACCCTGGCCGCGCCGCTGTCTCCCGAGGACCAATCGGCCCAGTCGATGCCCGACGCCAGCCCGACCAAATGGCACCGGGGCCATACGACCTGGTTCTTCGAGACCTTCCTGCTGACGCCGTTCCTGCCGGGCTACACGGTCTACGACCCCGCCTTCGGCTACCTATTCAATTCGTACTACGAGGCCGTCGGTCCGCGTCAGCCGCGCCCGCAGCGGGGCCTCCTGACCCGTCCGTCGGCCCAGGCAGTCGGCGCCTATCGCGCCCATGTCGACGCGGCCATGGTCCGCCTGCTGGAAGGTCCGCTGACGCCCGAGATCCGTGAACGGCTGGAGCTGGGCCTGAACCATGAGGAGCAGCACCAGGAGCTGATCCTGATGGACATCCTGCACCTCTTCGCCCAGTCGCCGCTGAGCCCGGCCTACCAGCCCGGCGCCGCGCCGGCGCGGCCGGATCCCGGCCCGCAGCGCTTCCACCGCTTCGCCGGCGGCCTGGTCGAGATCGGCGCTTGCGAAGCCGGCTTCGCCTTCGACAACGAGCGCCCGCGCCACAAGACCTATGTCGCGCCGTTCCGGCTATCGGACCGCCTGGTGACCAATGGCGAGTGGCTAGCCTTCATCGAGGCCGGCGGCTATGGCCGCGCCGACCTGTGGCTGTCCGAGGGCTGGGCCACGGTCAATGCCGAGGGCTGGGAAGCTCCTGGCTACTGGCGCCGCGACGAGGACGGCGCCTGGACCACCATGACCCTGCGCGGCCGCCATCCGGTCGATCCGAACGCGCCCGTCGTCCATGTCAGCTATTACGAGGCCGCCGCCTACGCCGCCTGGAGCGGGCGCCGCCTGCCGACCGAGGCTGAGTGGGAGGCCGCCGCCACCGCCAGCGGCATGACCGCCTTGCGCCAGCTCTATGGCGGCGCGTGGCAGTGGACCGCCAGCGCCTACGGCGCGTATCCCGGCTTCAAGCCCGGGCCCGGCGCGCTGGGCGAGTACAACGGCAAGTTCATGGTCAGCCAGATGACCCTGCGCGGCGGCTGTGAGGCCACGCCGCCGGGGCATACGCGCTCGACCTACCGCAACTTCTTCCATCCGGGCAGCCGTTGGATGTTCGGCGGGGTGCGCCTGGCCGACGATGATCGTCTCAGCGAGGTCAAGCCGGGCGACAGCTTCCTGGACGAGGTGGTGAAAGGTCTGTCGGCCTCGCCCAAGACCCTGCCGGCCAAGTACTTCTACGACGCCGAAGGCTCGCGCCTGTTCGAGGCGATCTGCGAGCTGCCGGAATACTACCTGACCCGCACCGAGACAGCGTTGCTGCGCCAGATCGCGCCGGAGATCGCCGCGCGCATCCCGGATGGCGCGGCCCTGGTCGAGTTCGGCAGCGGGGCCAGCACCAAGACCCGCATCGTGCTGGACGCCGCGCCGCAGATCGCCGTCTACGCCCCGATCGATATCAGCCCGACCGCCCTGGACGAGGCCGCCACCAGCCTGCGCAAGGCCTATCCGAACCTGGCTGTCGCCCCGCTGGTTGACGACTTCACCAAGGCCATGACCCTGCCCGAAGGCGCCAAGGGCCACACGCCCGTCGGGTTCTTCCCCGGCTCGACCATCGGCAATTTCGCGCCGGACGAGGCCGAGGCGTTGCTGCGCCAGGCGCGGACGTTGCTGGGCGAGGGCTCGTTGTTCATCGTCGGGGCCGATGTCGCCAAGGACCCGGCCGTGCTGATCCCGGCCTATGACGACGCGCAGGGCGTAACGGCGGCGTTCAACCGCAACGTCCTCGTGCACATCAATCGCGAGCTGGGCGGGACCTTCGACCCGGCCGCCTTCACTCACAAGGCGGTGTGGAACGCGCAGGAGAGCCGCATCGAGATGCATCTGGAGAGCACGCGCGACCAGATCGTCATGGTCGGCGACTACGGCTTCCGGTTCGCCGCCGGCGAGACCATCCACACCGAGAACTCGTACAAGTATCCGGCCGAAGCCTTCGAACAGATCGCCAAGCGCGCCGGCTGGACCGTGGCCCAGCGCTGGGTCAGCGAGAATCCCACCTTCGCGGTTTACGCCCTGACCGCCTAGGGCGACGGTCAGGCATTAAGCCTCCCACACACGCGCGAAAACGCGCCGGTTCCGAAGATCGGGACCGGCGCGTCTGGATCGTGTTCCGCTTGTCGCCCCTTAGAGGCGTTCGCCGGGACGACCGCCGCGCGAGGACGAACCGCCCTTGCGTCCGGCGTTGGCCGCCAGGTCTCGATCCTTGGCGAAGCTGCGCTTTTCGCTGGGCACGCTAGCTCCGCCCTTCCTGGCGATTTCGCGGCGGCGTTCCGGGTCCATGGCGGCGAAACCGCGACGACCGCGGGGACGTTCGCTATCGATGTCCATGTGGGGGCTCCTGGTCGGGTCTTGTACTGGACGGATGTTCAGGTCGCGGCGCCATAGGGACGGTCGTCCCCTGGATCGACCGGCGGCGAGGTGGGGGGCTCCTCGACGGGGATGACGCCAGGCTCGTACTCGGGCGGTTTAGGCTCGGGCGGAGGCGGGGCGTCTGGGTCGGTCACTGGTGTCGTTTCCTGATCGTTCCGGTGAAGTAACCAGCGAAGACGCTTTCGGTTCACACGCGGATCACACTAATTACGCCGCACCGAGACAGACCGGCCATTAAGGAGTCGTCGGAGAATGACCCGAAAGTCCAAGCAGATGGTCGATCGCGCCGCGTCCCACTGGCGTTTGGCCGCCGGTCTCGCCGCCGGAATAATCAGTTGGAGCGCGGCGAAATATTTTGGCGCGCCGAAGGGATCGCACCTGTTGCTGGGCTGGGACGCCGCCGCGCTGGTCTATCTGTTCACGACGTGGTTGCTGTTTCTCAAGGCCGATGAGGCCGAGGTTCGTTCGCGGGCGGCGCAGGAAGACGAGGGCGTGCCGATTCTGCTGCTGATCGTCCTGGCCGCCATCGCCGCGAGCTTGGGCGCGGTGGTCGACGCCATGATCGCTGTCAAGAGCGCTGCCGACGCGACGAAGGCCTTCATCGGCGCCTGCGCCGGGGTGACCCTGGTGCTGTCGTGGCTGGTGCTGCAGTCGGCCTTTGTCCTGCACTACGCCCATCGCCACTTCGGTGACGGGAAGGGCAAGGGCGGCATCGGTTTTCCGGGCGAGCCGCCCACCAGTTACATGGACTTCGCCTATCTGGCCTTCAGCGTGGGGGCGACCTTCCAGGTGTCGGACAACAGCATCCTGACCTCGAAGCTGCGCAAGCTGGTCACCGCCCACGCCGCGGCGGCCTATTTCTACAACACCGCCATCCTGGCTCTAGGCATCAACATCATCGCGGGCCTGATCGGCGGCTAACCACGGCGGTGACCGCCCCCGCGACCGCCGCCACCGCCGCGACGGCCCATGCCGCCGCCCTTGCCCTTGCTGCCCTTGGCGCCGGGGCGCAGGCCCGTCTGGGCGGGGGTCTTGGGCAGCTCCTCCAGCTTCAGGACGCCGTCCTTGTCGGTGTCGAGCAGGGCAAAGCGGGTCTTGGCCGCCTTGGTCGCCTCGGCCTGGGTGATCCGGCGGTCGAAGTCGCCGTCCGAAGCCATGACCGGTTCCGGCTCGGCGATCAGCCCAAACAGCGCCGCGCCCTGCAGCACGTTGGTCCCTTGCGGGCGCCGGCGTGGGGCGTCGTCGTCGCCGTCCGGACCCTGGCCCATCGGCCCGCGTCGCATGGAGCCGGGCGCCACGCCGCCGATGATCTCGGGCGCGATACGGGTTTCGTAGTTGGAGACCTCGAAGCCGTCGATGACGCCGTTCTTGTCGACATCGACCACGGCGAAGAAACGGAGGCTGTCGGCCACGAACTCGTCCCGGCTCAGCGCGCCGTCGTGATTGGCGTCGGCGCCGTCGAACCAGGTCTTGACCGGGTAGGGAGCGCCGGGCGGCGCGCGGAAGGGTTCGCCGGCCGGGCTGATGAACAGCTGCGGGCCACGCATGGCGCCGGCGCCTTCGCCTGGCGGAGGGCCGCCTCGTCCGTGCGGCCGTTCCGGCGGCGCGGACGCGCAGCCGGCCAGCGAGACGGCGAGGAGGGCGGTCAGGCCGAGCGAGCGAAGGGTCATACGCATGGGGTCTCCTGTCAGCCGAGCTTTGAAGCTCGTCTGGATTTCCCGGCGATGTCAGGCTTGGCCTAGAGCCTTGCCAGGCGGCAACATCCGCCCAGCTTTCGCCGCAAAGCGCCACTCAGCCTTGCTGGCGGCTATCAGGCCGGCAGGAAGACGCAGGCGCGCAGGCCGCCGCCCGTGCGATTGTGCAGGGTCACGTCGCCGCCATGGGCGCGGGCCAGCGAGCGGACGACCGCCAGGCCCAGCCCGATGCCGCCGGTCTCGCGGTTGCGCGATGGTTCGCCGCGATAGAAGGGCTCGAACACCCGCTCCAGCTCGGCCGGCGGCACGCCGGGGCCGTTGTCCTCGATCTCGATGATCGCCATGTGGCCCTCGGCATAGACCCGGCCGCGCGCCGTCCCGCCGTATTTCAGGGCGTTCTCGACCAGGTTGGCGACCAGGCGCTTCAAGGCCACAGGGTCACCTTCGATCACCACCTTCTCGGAGCGATCGACCGTGGTGTCGCCACCGGTCTCGGCCGCTTCGTCCATCACGCTTTCCAGCAGCGAGGACAGTTCCAGCTTGGTGCGTTCGGCCGGACGGCTGGTGTCGCGCACGAAGCCCAAGGTGGCGGCGATCATCGCCTCCATCTGGTCGATGTCGGCGGCCAGCTTGGGCCGCACATCGTCTGGCGCGGCCTCGATGCGGAACTTAAGGCGGGTCAGGGGCGTGCGCAGGTCGTGGGCGATGGCCCCGACCATGGCCGTGCGGTCCTCGACGTAGCGGCGCAGGCGCTCCTGCATCATGTTAAAGGCGGTGGCGGCGGCCAGCACCTCGCTGGAGCCGGACATGGCCAGCGGCGGCGTACGCGGGTCCTTGCCCAGGCGCTCGGCGGCGTCGGCGAAGGCGGTGATCGGCTGGGCCAGGCGGCGGGCGAACAGCCACGCCAGCGGCGTCACGGCGGCCACCGACAGGAACAGGATCAGCAGCACGCGCTGCTGCCAGCTGTCGAAACGGAAGAAGGTCGGCTTGGGTTCGACGATCAGCCAGTGGCCGTCGCTCTGGCGCACGCCCAGCTTGAAGTCGCCGAACATCAGCTGTTCGTCCTTGCCCTGCGGCTTGCCGCCCGGCTCGCGGGCGAAGGGCTCGCGGGCGCGGTTCGGCGGCGGCGCGGGATCGGTCTTGGGCGGGGTGACCGGCTGGCGGCGCACGAAGAAGCGCGGGCCGTTGTCGATCTGGATCTCGATGCGGTTGACCGGCACGTCCAGCAGACGGCTCATCTCGGCCTTGAACTCGGCGCGGCGCGGGTTGTCGGGGCCGATGGCGCGGACCGAGCCGTGGTGGCGGACGACCAGGGCGCGGCCGTCGCGGCTGGGCACGGATTGGCCGGTCTTGATCGCGCGCGCGATCTCGCTGGACCGGTAGAACTCCGGCGGGGGCGGGGGCAGGTTGAAGATAACCGCGATCGAGATCAGCTGGGCCGCCACCAGGGTGATGATGACGAGGCCCAGGGCCTGGACGAACAGCGGCGCGCCGCGCCGGAGCAGGGTCATGGGGTGCGGACGACCTTTGCGGTGAACATGTAGCCTTCGCTGCGGATCGTGCGGATCAGCTCGCTGCCGCCGCCGTCATCCAGCTTGCGGCGAAGACGGCTGATCTGAACGTCGATAGCGCGGTCATAGGCGTCGCTGTCGCGGCCGCGGGCCAGGTCCAGCAGTTGGTCGCGGGTCAAGACCCGCTGCGGACGCTCGACGAAGGCGCGCAGCAGCGAAAACTCGCCGCTGGAGAGGTTCACGACCACGGACTGGGGCGAGCGCAGTTCGCGGCGCACCAGGTCCAAGCGCCAGCCGGCGAACTCGCAGGCCGCACCCATGGCGTCGTCGACCGCGCGCGGCTCCTGGCGGCGGCGCAGCACGGCGCGGACGCGGGCCAGGAGTTCGCGGGGATTGCAGGGCTTGGGCAGGTAGTCGTCGGCGCCCAGCTCCAGGCCGACGATGCGGTCGGTCTCTTCGCCCATGGCCGACAGCATGATGATCGCCGGACCGTCGGCGGCGGCCGACAGGCGGCGGCAGATGGCCAGACCGTCTTCGCCGGGCAGCATGACATCCAGCACGATCAGGTCGATCGGGCCGCGCGCCAGGACCTGCTCCATGGTGCGGGCGTCCTGGGCCGTCTCGACCGCGTAGCCGTGGCGGGTCAGGAAATCGGAAACGACGTCGCGGATGCCGGGATCGTCATCGACGATCAGGATACGCGGGGCCGCGCCGCGGGGAGCGTCGAGGTCACCTTGGCCGATGGCGCCTGGGGCGGTGTTCTGGACATTTTCCATGGATCGTTCCTGTCACGCCCCCGTCACGCTCAGATTTCACGCCTGAAACAGCGACGCAACCCGCTCGTGCGATCCAGTGTCGCACCGGCGGGCCGCTTTCCCCCACCCTAAGCGGGCCGACGGCGTTGAGGCCTGGCCCGTTTTAGCCCCCCTTGAACGGGCCGGGTCTCGATGATCCCGCTAGCCTGGCGAATGGTTCTTCGGAGCCTGGTAGGCGCTTCCCTGAGCCTGCATCGCTGCGACCACCCGATCCGCGACGAACGGATTGCTGCGCCGCTCGGCCCCGAAGGTCGACATCGGCCCGTGGCCCGGCACGAAGCGCACGTCCTCGCCCAGCGGCCACAGTTTCTGGGTGATCGAGTCGATCAGGTCCTGGTGATTGCCGCGCGGGAAGTCGGTGCGGCCGATCGAGCCCTGGAACAGCACGTCGCCGACCTGGGCGAACTTGGTCTCGCGGTGGAAGAACACCACGTGGCCGGGCGTGTGGCCGGGGCAGTGGAAGACCTCCCACTCGGTCTCGCCCAGGGTGACGGTGTCGCCGTCCTTCAGCCAGCGGTCGCTGACGAAGATCCGAGCCTCGGGCATGCCGTACATCTCGCCGGACTGCTGGATCTGGTCGATCCAGAACTGGTCGTCCTCGTGCGGGCCCTCGATCGGGACGCCGGTGCGCACCTTCAGCTCGGCCGCGCCGCCGGCGTGGTCCATGTGACCGTGGGTGATCCAGATCTTCTCCAGGGTCAGGCCCTTGTCAGCGATGGCCTTGAGCAGGCGGTCGACCTCGCCGCCCGGGTCGATGACGGCGGCCTTCATGGTCTTCGTGCACCAGACGATCGTGCAGTTCTGCTGCAGCGGGGTGACCGGGGCGATCACGGCGCCGATAGGCATGGTCATGAGACCGACCTCCAAAGAAAAAGGGCGGGAGCCGAAGCGCCCGCCCTTTCCGACCTAAAGGCTATTGGCCCTAGATCAAGATCATTCCGCGCCGGGCAGGCCGGTGGGCGGAGCGTCGTCGTCCAGTTCGTGGACTTCGCCGCGCAGGCCCTTGCCGACGTGGCTCTTGCGGAAGCCGTAGGCGAAGTAGATCACCAGGCCGATGGCGCCCCAGACGGGGAGCACGGCCATCGCCTCGAAGGGCAGGTTCAGGTACAGCACCGCGCAGCCAACCATGGCGATCGGGGCGATGACCCAGACCAGCGGCGTCTTGAACGGACGCGGACGGTTCGGATCCTTCACGCGCAGCACCATCACGGCGATCGACACCATGAAGAAGGCGAACAGCGTGCCCGAGTTCGAGATGTCGGCCAGCTGACCCACCGGGAAGAAGGCGGCGGCGAGGGCGACGCAGAGGCCGGTGAAGATGGTGACGACGTAGGGCGTCTTCCACTTCGGGTGGATGGTGGCGAAGCTCTTCGGCAGCAGGCCGTCGCGGGCCATGACGAAGAAGATGCGGGTCTGGCCGTAGATCATCATCAGGATGACCGAGGGCAGGGCGAGGTTGGCAGCCAGGCCCAGGAAGTTGCCCAGGACCGGGAAGTTGATCTGGCGCAGGACGTGGGCCAGGGCCTCGTTCGAGCAGACAAGGGCTTCCTTGTTGGCGGCCAGGTTACAGGCGGCGGTGAAGGCGGCCGAACCCGGCTGGACGACCGAGCCGTCCAGACCGTGCACCGGTTGGGCGCCGACGGCGCCGATCGCGCCAGCGGCGACCAGCAGGTAGAAGACGGTGCAGAGCGCCAGCGAGCCGATCAGACCGATCGGAACGTTGCGTTGCGGGTCCTTGGTCTCTTCGGCGGCCGTCGAGACGGCGTCGAAGCCCACATAGGCGAAGAAGATCGAGGCGGCGGCGCCGACCACGCCCATGCCGGTGGTGCCGGCCGGGCCGAACCAGCCATTCGGGGTGAAGGGCGAGAAGTTGCCGGTCTTCAGGACCGGCAGGGCCATGACGACGAACACGGTCAGGGCGGTGACCTTGATGGCCACCAGGATGGCGTTGACGCGGGCGCTTTCGGTGGTGCCGATGACCAGCAGGGCGGTCACGGTCAGGGCCACGATGATGGCCGGGACGTTGACGATGCCGGCGCTGAAGTCGGCCACCGGCATGAAGCCGTTCATCGACCAGGCCGGACCGGCTCGAAGCGCGTCGGGCCAGTGGAAGCCGAGGGCGTTCTCAATGAGGCCCAAGAAGTAGCCCGACCAGCCGACCGACACGGCCGAGGCCGCCACGGCGTATTCCAGGATCAGCGCCCAGCCAACCATCCAGGCCAGCAGCTCGCCCATCACGGCGTAGGAGTAGGTGTAGGCCGAGCCCGACACCGGGACCATCGAGGCCAGTTCGGAGTAGCAGAGGGCGGCGAAGGCGCAGACGGCGCCGGCGATCACGAAGGACCACATCATGCCCGGGCCGGCCTTTTGGGCGGCGGCGGCGGTCAGAACGAAGATCCCCGTACCGATGATCGCGCCGACACCCAGCAGCGTCAGCTGGATGGGACCAAGCGAGCGGTGAAGGGATTTTTTCTCAGCCGTCGCTAGGATCGCATCGAGCGATTTAACGCGCCACATAGTTCCTCCTGATAGGCAAGGATCCCCCCCGGGGGTCGCCTTTAGAAAATTTTGCGGACCGTGACCCGTTTATGAGCATGGGGTCAAGGTGGAGCAGCGGATGCGCGTAAATGTTCTCCGCGCCCCTGGCTAGTCCAGCGCTGCTTGGCGGCGCGTGCGCCTGACGCTAAAGCGAGCGCGATGTTGCCCATTTTCGAGGCCCTTCCGGCGCTGAAAGGCGCCCTCGCACAACGGGAAACCGCTGTTCTCGTCGCGCCGCCCGGCGCGGGCAAGACCACGGCCGTTCCCTTGGCCCTGCTGGACGAGGCGTGGGTTCAGGGCCGCAAGATCATCGTCCTGGAGCCCAGACGCCTGGCCGCTCGCGCCGCCGCCTCGCGCATGGCCGCCAACTTGGGCGAATCCGTCGGCGAGACGGTCGGCTTCCGCGTGCGCTTGCAATCGAAGGTCTCGGCCAGGACGCGGATCGAGGTGGTCACCGAGGGCGTGTTCACGCGGATGATTCTCGACGATCCGGGCCTGGACGGCGTCGCCGCGGTGCTGTTCGACGAGTTCCACGAGCGCAGCCTGGACGCGGATCTGGGCCTGGCCTTCGCGCGCGACGTGCAGAGCGTGTTGCGCGACGACCTGCGTCTGCTGGTGATGTCGGCGACCTTGGACGGCGCACGGATCTCAGCACTGCTGGCCGACGCGCCGGTGGTCGAGAGCCAGGGGCGGATGTTCCCGGTCGACACCCGCTATCTGGGTCGCGACGAACGGCAGCGACTCGAAGAGCGCGTCGGCCGCGCCGTCGAGCGGGCTCTGGCGGAGGAGGGGGGCTCGATCCTGGTCTTCCTGCCGGGGCAGGGTGAGATCCGCCGGGCCGAGAGCTGGCTGAACGAGCGCCTGCGTCGGCCGGATGTCGACATCGCTCCGCTGTATGGCGCTCTGGAGCCCGCCGCCCAGGACCGCGCCATCAGCCCGTCGCCGGCCGGGCGTCGCAAGGTGGTGCTGGCCACCTCGATCGCCGAGACCAGCCTGACCATCGAGGGCGTCCGCGTCGTCATCGACGCCGGCCAGGCGCGTGTGCCGCGCTACGATCCCGCCTCGGGCATTACCCGCTTGGAGACCGTCCGCGTCAGCGGCGCCGCCGCCGATCAGCGCCGGGGCCGCGCCGGCCGCACCGAGCCCGGCGTCTGCTATCGCCTGTGGGACGAGCCGGAAACCCGGTCGCTGCCGGCCTTCGCGCGGCCCGAGATCCTGGAGGCCGACCTTTCGCGCCTGGCCCTGGACCTGGCCCGCTGGGGCTCGCGGGATCCCTCGGGACTGACCTTCCTGGACCCACCGCCGGCCGCCGCTTTCGCCGAGGCGCGGACCCTGTTGACCCGCATCCAGGCGCTGGACGGGCAGGGCGATTTGACCGCCCACGGCAAGGCCTTGGCCGAGATGCCGCTGCCGCCGCGCCTGGCGCACATGGTCGTCCGCGCCGCCGCGTCCGGGCAGGCCCGCGAGGCGGCCGAGATCGCCGCCGTGCTGACCGAGCAGGGCCTGGGCGGCAAGGATGTCGACCTGCGTCGACGACTCGAGAACCTACACCGCGACCGCTCGCCGAGAAGCCGCGACGCCATGGCCCTGGTCGAACGCTGGTCGCGCGCCGCTGGTCGTCCCTCCGGCGCCAAGACGCTCGAAACCGGCCTGATGCTGGCCGAGGCCTATCCCGAGCGCGTGGCCAAGGCGCGAGGCAAGCCCGGCGAGTTCCAGTTGGCCGGCGGGCGCGGCGTCTATCTGGAACCGACCGATCCCCTGGCCCGCGAGGCGTGGCTGGCCGTCGGCGAACTAGGCGGGGGCGACAGCCGCGACCGCATCCTGCTGGCCGCCGCCGTCGACGAGGCCGACCTGCGCGAGACCTTCGCCGATCGCCTGGTCGCCGAGGACCGCCTGGAGACCGCCGGCGGCAAGGTCCGCGCCAAGCGCCTGCTGCGCCTGGGCCGGCTGGTGCTGGAAGAGCGGCTGATCGAGAATCCCGACCCGGCCATGATCGCCGGCGCCTTGATGGACCAGGTCCGCGCCGACGGCCTCTCGGCCCTGCGGCTAGGCAAAGGCGTCGAGAGCTTCCGCAGCCGGGTGGCCTTCCTGCGGGCGCTCGACGAAGCTGCCTGGCCCGACCTGTCGGACGCCGCCCTGATCGCCCGCCTGGACGAGTGGCTGGAGCCGCTGCTGCACGGCCGCTCGTCCTTGGCCAGTCTCGACGAAAGCAGCCTGGACGGCGCGATCCGGTCGCTGGTCGCTTGGGACCTGCAGCAGAAGATCGACGCCATGCTGCCGGCCCGCTTCACGGCCCCGACCGGCACGACGGTGGCCATCGACTACGCCGCCGAGGCCGGGCCGCGCATCGACATCCGCGTGCAGGAGCTGTTTGGCCTGACCGAGCATCCCAGCATCGCCGGCGGCAAGGTCCCGCTGGTGCTGTCGCTGCTGTCGCCCGGCCACAAGCCAATCCAGATCACCCGCGACCTGCCGGGCTTCTGGAAGGGCTCCTGGCGCGAGGTGAAGGTCGAGATGAAGGGCCGCTACCCCCGCCACGTCTGGCCGGACGATCCGGCCAACACGGCGCCGACCACGCGGGCCAAGCCCAGAGGGACGTAGTCTGGGAACCTAGGGCGCGCCGCCCAGCCAGTTCAGAATGTTCAGGATGAACGCCTTGTTCTGCCTGGCCGGCGGATAGTTGAAGCCCATGGTCTTGTCGCCCGCCTGGCGTTGGGCGCTGAACATGGCCGCCTCGCTGAACATCGCAACGCGGCCCTTGCCGACGGCCATGAGCGCGCCGCGCAGGTCCTTGTCGTCAGAAGGGCGGGACGGGACGCCGTCGAACTTCCAGGGCTCGGTGGGGTAAAGGATCGACCAGCCCGCGCCGAGGCGCATGACGACGGTGGCGGCTGGCGGCGCATGCAGCACCGTGCCGGTGAAGGCGTAGACCGCATTGATGTCCTTCGGCGTCACCGGGCTGTCGGCAAGCCGGCCGTTGGCCCTGGAGAACAGTTCCGGGCCACGCACCGGCTCAAAGGCGAAGCTGCTCTCGAACTGGAAGCCGAAAGCCCGCGCCAGGCCGTCGGCGGCGCGGCTGAAGGGCATGTGGTCGGCGATCAGCAGGGATCCGCCGTCCTCGACCCAGGCGCGGACGGCCTTGATCTCGTCCGGCCTCAGGTCCTGCGCCGCATTGGCCATGACCAGCAACTGGACCTTGGCCAGGCTGGCTTCGGTGAATGGCGCGTCGTTGCCGACCACCTGGAAGCCGTCGTTACGGGCCAGGGCCGCGAACGGGGCGTATCGCCCATCGATCGTGTGGAAGTTCTTGTGCGCGGCGTCGATGGCCAGCACCGGTCCGGCGTCCTTGGCCCAGGCGGGCGCGGCGACGCTGACATCGGCCTTGCCGTCAGCCATCTGCTGGGCGAGGGCAGGCGAGGCGAGCAGCGCCAGGGACAGAACCAGCCAACGCATCGCGTGTCTCCTACCGGGCCTGCTCGAACGGGATCAGGAACAGGATCGACAGATCCTTCTCCGGCCGCCAATTGGTCTTGCGTATCTCGAAGCGGGTCGGCCCGACCTTGCGTACGCCATCGCCGCAGAAGCTGACCAGGTTGCCGGTCGCACCCTTGTCGATCGTCAGGCGGAAGTCGCCGATCGGCTTTTTCCAGTTGCCGCCGGTGACCAGCACGTACTGGATCCAGCGCTCGAAATAACGCGGACCTTCGCCATTGCGGACGGTGCGGGCCACGGCGCTCTGGATCGAACTGTCGACGCAGTACTTCTTGACGGTGTCCTGGTCGGTGTCCTTGCCCATGCCCAGCATGGTGCCGACCGTGGCCCCGACCGAGGGCGTATAGCGGTGCTGGATGGTCACCGGCTTTCCGGCCGGGAATGTCTGCAGCCAGTGATAGGTCGAGCGCAACACCCAGGCCGGGCCGTCATTGTCGTCGATCAGGCCAAGCTTGCGGGCCTCGTCGCGCTTGGCCGGGGAGAGCGCCTCGATCGCCTTGGCCGCGCTGGGCAGGTGCACGGCCAGCGGCACGTGGTTGGCGGCCAGCCAGGCGGTGCGATCGACGCCATCCGCCAGGGCCTTCTGTTCCAGCTCGGTCTTGACCGGCTTGCCGTCGGCCAGGGTCGAGAAGGCCAGGATATTGGCGGGCGCGCTCTCCACAGGGATCGCGATGTCGCTCTCGAACGCGTACGGCCCGCCGATGTCGGGCATCGGGAAGGCTACGCGGATGGTGACGTCGCGGCCGCTGGTGTTGAGGAAGCCGTAGGTCACCCGCACGGCCTCCTGCGAGATGAAGAGGTCTTCCGACCGCATCTCGATGGCGTCGTTCTTGGTGATGACCAGCCCGCCGGCCGCCAGTTCGGCCGAGGTGTCGTTGGCGTGGGCAGAGGAGGAGAGGGCGATGGCCAGCAGCGCGCCTGTCAGGATCCTCGACCGCATCAGCGCTACCCCGTGACCGTGTAGATCATGATCCCCGTGGCAACCGACAGGTTCAGGCTGTCGGCGCGACCACGCATCGGGATCTTGACGTTGACGTCGCAGGCGGCGGCCAGTTCGGGCGGCAGGCCCTGCTGCTCGTTGCCCATCAGGATCAGCGACGGCTTCACATAGTCGGCGCTCTTGTGGTCGACCGTGGCGGTCAGCAGGGTGCCGACCACGCTGCCGGGCCAGGTCTCGCGCCAGGCCAGGAACTCGGCCACCGTGGCCTTGGCGATCTTCACGGCGAAGATCGAGCCCATGGTCGCCCGCACGCCCTCGACCGAGTAGGGGTCGACGCAGTCGCCGACCAGGATCACCCCGCCGCAGCCGGCCGCGTCGGCGGTGCGGATCACGGTGCCCAGATTGCCCGGATCGCGGACGGCCTGCATCGCCACCCAGCACGGCGCGCTTTCCGGCACGATCGCCGACAGCGGCGTGTAGACTTGGCGGAAGACGGCGACGACCGCTTGGGGGTTATCGCGGCGCGAGACCTTTTCCAGGATCTCGCGATTGACCTCGATGACCTCGCCGCCGGCCTTCACGCAAGACGCGACGGCCTTCTTCAGCATCGGGTGGTCGGCCGCGTCGGGGCCGTACATGACGATCTTGGGCGCGTGGCCGCAGTCGATCGCCTCGATGACGATCTTCAGGCCCTCGGCCAGGAACAGGCCGCTCTCCTCGCGCTCCTTGCGCATGTGCAGGGCGCGGACGGCCTTGACGGTGTTGTTGGTCAGAGAGGTGACGGTCTTGGCGTTCATATCCCTTACCCCTCCGACGACCAGCGGGCGAAGAACGACAGGCCGATCTGGCGGTCGCCCTTTTCCTCGACCAGCGACAGCTCGCCCCAGTCGATGACGCCGCCGCGGCCTTCCAGCTCTTGCGCCAGCAGGCCCGACATCGCCGCGCCCGAGACGCGGGCGGCATAGGCGTTCATCAGCAGGAACGAAGCGTCGTCGCTGAGCAGGGCGGCGCAGTCCTTGGTCAGGGCGGCCAGGTCCTCGAACAGGCGCCAGACCTCGCCATCAGCGCCGCGGCCGAACTTCGGCGGGTCAAGGATGATGCCGTCGTACGTGTTGCCGCGCCGAACCTCGCGGGCCACGAACTTGCGGGCGTCCTCGACGATCCAGCGGATCGGCTTGTCGGCGAGGCCGGCGAAGGCGGCGTTCTCACGCGCGAAGCCGACCGACTTCTTGGAAGCGTCCACGTGGGTGACGGCCGCGCCGGCGGCGGCGCAGACCAGCGAGGCCACGCCCGTATAGCCAAACAGATTCAAGATCTTCGGCTGAGGGCCTGACACGCTGCACAGCGCCCGCACCCGTTCGTCCTGCCAGGCCCAGTTGGCCGCCTGCTCGGGGAAGAAGGCCAGGTGGCGGAAGGGCGTGAACTGGCCGTGGAACCTGGCCTTGCCCCAGCCCAGATCGAACTTTTCGATCGGCTTGCCCTTGAAGCGCCAGCGGCCAGCCTCATCCTCGTCGGTGGGATCGAAGACGGCATCGGCATTGTCCCAGACCTTCTGGTCCAGGCGCGGGGCCCAGAAGCACTGCGGCTCGGGACGCACGACCGTGTAGCGGCCGTAGCGCTCCAGCTTCTTGCCGTTTCCGCTGTCCAGCAGGGCGTAGTCGGCCCAGCCGGTGGTGCGCATGACGAGAGGGGCGGGAGCGATCTTGGGAGCCATCGCCCGCCCATACCTTTTTAGAGGTGGTGAGGTCCAGAGCGGGGCGTGTGCCGGGTCTTGTCCCAGCGATGCGGCGCGGTGATGAACTGGTGCAGGGCTTTGACCGCCGCCGCGCTCTGGAGCAGCCAGTAGGCGGGCATGCCCAGCAGGTGTAGCGACTTGGGCTGGCCGCCGGCCCGCATCACGCCGCGCGCGCCCGCGATGGCCGCCGAGCCCCAGCCCAGCATGTAGAGCATCAGGTCCCAGGCAGGGATGCCGAACGCCGCGTCAGGGATGTAGTCGATCACCGCCGCCGTGATGGCGATGACCATCACCGGCCCGTGCAGGTGGGAAGACGCCACCGACTGGGCCAGCGTCAGGACCAGCGCCACAGCGTTGCGTGGCTGGCGCGGAACCGGGCCGCGCGCGTGGACCGCCAGGGTCTGCATGTGGCCCTTGATCCAGCGGGCGCGCTGCGGGAACCACTGCTCGATCGTGGTCGGCGCGGTCTCCCAGGTCGGCCGTCCGATCACGCCCAGGCGATGACCGGCGGCGGCGAGGCGGAAGCCGACATCGGCGTCTTCGGTGACGTTGTAGGGATCCCAGCCGCCGATCGCCCGCAGCGGCGCGGTCCTGAAATGGTTGCTGGTGCCGCCCAGCGGAAAGGCCAGGCCCCAGCGGGCCAGGGCCGGCAGCAGCACCTCGAAATGGGCTGCGTATTCCAGCCGAAACTGGTGGGGCAGGAACAGCGAAAAGCCCGGATCTTCGATCCGCAGAGGCGCTTGCAGGCAGGCCGTGCGCGGGTCCGAGGCGGCGAAGCGGGCGGCCGCTTCGCGCAGCTGACTGGGATCGGGCATGTCCTCGGCGTCGTAGATGACCACCAGCTCGCCGCGCGCCCGGTCCAGGGCGTGGTTGCAGGCGCGCGGCTTGGTCTTGGGGACGCCCGGCGGGGCGATCAGCACCTGGACGAGGGCGGGCAAGTCGATGGCGCGCACGGCGGCCTTGGTGACCTCGTCATCGGCCTCCAGCACGATCAGGGCTTGCAGCCGGTCACGCGGATAGTCGATGGCGATCAGGTTTTCGATCAGTTCGGCCACCACCTCGGCTTCGCGATAGAGCGGGGCGATGATGGTGTAGGTCGGCAGGTCCGCCTCGGCCAGCGGCGGAACGCCGACCGGCGGGAGTGGCGTGCAGGCCGCCGCCAGGCGTGTCGCGCCGCCCAGCAGGAAGACGCCGAAGAACAGGTGATGGATCACGGTCATGGCGCCGTTCGGATCCAGCGCCACGCCCAAGGCCGCCAGCAGCCCGGCCAGGGCCACGAAGGCCGCCTGGCCGCGCGAAAGCGTCTGGTGAGCGCCGTCACGCCCCTCTGGCCGCGCGGCGGTCTCCGCCGGTCCTTCCTGTGCGACAGGCACAGGTCCGCCCATCGGCCTGGACCCGAAGTCCAGCCGTCTTTCCTCGCGCGCCATGGAGTTTCCCTGAACGCTGCTCGCCCCAACGGCGCGCATAACGGAATCGCAACCAAAAGCTGTCAAATGGAAAAATGCGCGTTTTGCGACGCGCTCCTCGCGCGCGCGAGGCGAGACTCGCCCGAAATTCTCCTGCGACGCACGTTCTTGCGACGGCTGGGTGATTCCCGTTTAGTGTCGGACCGGGGAAATGCAGGGGAAGCCAAGTCCGTGACGGTCGTTCTGAAGAAGCCTCACAAGTCCGCGCGAAAGCCCAAGGGTGACGGGCACTTGCGCCGAGGCGAGATCCTGGCGGCGGCCGAGAAAATCTTCATCGCCGAGGGGTATGCTGGCGCGACGATCCGCAAGATCGCCGACGCGGTGGGGGTGTCGTCGACGGCGCTCTACATGCACTTCCGCGACAAGGACCAGATCCTGCTGGAAATCAGCAACGACGCCATCGAGCGTCTGCTGGAACTGAATACGCAGATCGCCGCCCAGCCGATCGACCCGGTGTCGCGGGTGCGGGTGATGCTGGAGGCGTACATGCAGTTCGCCCTCGACAATCCCAACACCTATCAGCTGGTGTTCTGCAGCACGGGCGACCACATCTCGCAGGACAAGAGCGCCGATGTCATGGCGCTGGGCGACCGGTGCTTCGAGAAGTTCAGTGAACCGGTGCACCAGATCGCCGCCCAGGGCCGCCTGCGCTCGGGCTCGGCCAAGGAGGCCGCCGAGGTGCTGTGGAGCGGCTGCCACGGCTTGGTCTCGCTCTTGATCACCAAGCCCGGACGTGGGTGGTCGGATCCCGACCAACTGATGAAGGTGATGCTGGACGGCCTGCTGCACGGCCTGGTCACGGACTGATTTCATGAGCGCCGCCAAGGCCTTGCTAGCGCTTCTGGCGGTGATGGCGGCTGCGCCCGGCGTGGCGGTGGCTGGGCCGCGCGTGATGTCGCTCGACTCGTGCGCCGACCAGTACGTTCTGGCCCTGGCGCCGCGCGAGACGATTGTCGGCCTCTCGTATCGGGCCGCTTCCCGCGACAGCTACATGCGTGACCGGGCCGCTGGCCTGCCGCTGCGGCGCGCGACGTTTGAGAGCCTGATCGCTGCCCGACCTGAGGTCGTGGTGCGCCTGTGGGGCGGTGACGCGCGGCTGTCCAAGGCCCTGGAAAAGAAGGACATCACCACCGTCGCCCTGGACGATGCCGCCGACTTCGACGGCCTGCGGGCCAATGTTCGCAAGGTGGCCGTCGCCCTGGACCGTCGACCCGAAGGCGAGGCGCTGATCGCCCGCATGGACGCCCAACTGGCCCGCTCGGCGGGCGCGGGGCAGGGGCGGGCGGCGCTGTATCTGACGCCGGGCGGTTTTACGGCCGGTTCAGGCACGCTGGTCGACGCCATGTTCAAGGCCGCTGGCTACACGAACGCGACCAAGGACCCGTACTTCGCGCCGGTGTCGCTGGAGCGGATGGTCATGCAGCCGCCTTCGGCGGTGGTGCTGGGGCTGTTCGACATGGTCCGGGCCGGCGCCGACCGCTGGGGGCCTGGCCGTCACGCCGCGCTGCAGAAAGCGGTGAAGACCCGCACCGTGGCCTCGCTGCCGGCGTCGGTGGTCGGCTGCGCCGGCTGGTTCGCCGCCGATGGAACCGAGGCCCTGGCGAGGGCGGCGCGATGAGCCTGGTGCGCCTCTGTCTCCTGATGCTGCTGGCCCTGGCTGGCGCGGCGATCCTGGCCGTGTTGCTGGGCGAGACGCCATTGACCCTGGCCCAGTACGCCCAGGCGCTGAGCCATCCGGCCTCGCCGCCGGGCGAGGTGCTGTGGACCATCCGCGCGCCGCGCGTCGCTGTCGCCGCCCTGGTCGGGGCGGCCCTGGGCTTGGCGGGCGCCACCATGCAGGGGCTGCTGCGCAATCCGCTGGCCGATCCCGGCGTGCTGGGTGTTTCGGCCGTCTCCGGCTTGGGCGCGGCCTTGGCCATTTCGGCGGGGTTGGCCCTGGTCCCGGGCGGCATCGAGCTGTCGGCCCTGGTCGGCGCCCTGGCCGCCGGCGCGATGGTCGTGGCCCTGGCCGCGCGCTTCCGCGAGCCCGAGGCGCTGATCCTGTTCGGCGTGGCCCTGTCGGCGTTCGGCGGGGCGCTGACGGCGCTGGTGTTCAACCTCTCGCCCTCGCCAGTGGCGACGGCCGAGATCCTGGCCTGGCTTATGGGCTCGGTGCAGAACCGCGACTGGACCGACGCCGCTCGGGCTTTGGTCCCGATGGCCCTGGGGGCGGCTCTGTGCGTGCGGGCTGGGCAGGGCCTGCGCATGCTGACCCTGGGCGAGGAGGCCGCGCGGATGTCGGGCCTGCCGATGTCGCGCCTGCGAGTCTATGCCGTGGCCGGCTCGGCCCTGCTGACCGGCGCGGCTGTGGCCGCGGCGGGCGTGATCGGCTTCGTGGGTCTGGCCGCGCCGCACTTGGTGCGGGCGCTGGTCAAGGATGATCCTCGCCGGATCTTGTGGCCCTCCGCCCTGGCCGGGGCGCTCCTGCTGGTGCTGGCCGATCTGGCCGCCCGCCTGATCCCGACCGAGCAGGAGCTGAAGCTGGGCGTTGTCACGGCTCTGTTCGGCGCTCCGGCCTTCGCCTTGCTGGCCTGGCGCGCCTCGCGGAGCTGGCGGGCATGAGCGCCTGGACCCTCATGGACCTCTCCGCCCGCCAAGGGCGCAAGACGGTGCTGGAAGCCGCCTCGCTGAGCGTCGCCGCAGGGGAGGTGGTCGGCGTGGTCGGCCCCAACGGCGCGGGCAAGACCAGCCTGCTGCGCGCGGGCCTGGGCCTGCTGGCGCTGACGGCGGGCGAGGCCAGGCTGTCGGGCAAGGCCTTGGCGACCCTCAAGCCGGACGAACGCGCCAAGCTGGTCGGCTACCTGCTGCAAGACCGCCGTGTGGCCTGGAACCTGCCGGCCCGCATGGTCGCGGCCCTGGGCGCGAGCGACCTGGCCGACACAGCGGCCGACCTTCTGGCGCTGCAATGCCTGGATCGGGTGGGCGCCAGGGACCTGGCAGATCGCGGCGTGCTGGACATGTCCGGCGGCGAGCGGGCGCGGGTGCTGCTCGCCCGCTTGCTGGCCACCCGCGCGCCGCTGCTGGTCGCCGACGAGCCGGTGGCGGGGCTGGATCCGGACGCCCAACTGCTGACCCTGGATCTGCTACGCGCCGAGGCCAAGCGCGGCGCGGCCGTCGTGGTGACCCTGCACGACCTTGGGCTGGCGGCCCGGTCCTGCGACCGGATCATCGTCGTCGATCACGGCCGCATCGTCGCCGAAGGCAAGCCGCGCGAGGCGCTGTCGCGGTTCATCCTCAGCCACGTCTTCCGGCTGGATGGCGAGCTGGTCGAGACCGAGGTCGGGCCGGTGCTGGCGGCCCGCCGGGCTTAACCCCAATCCGATCTTCCCGGCGAAAGCCGGGACCCAGATCTCAAGGCGCAGGACTGACCGGAATGACGCAGCACTTCTAGAGCCCGCCGCAGCGCTCTTCATCTGGGCCCCGGCTTTCGCCGGGGAAACGGATGGTGGAGACTAGGGCTGCGCCGATCCGATGTCCGCTGAGGCCACCGACGGCGTGTAGACATAACCGCCGCGCTTGAGGTCGGACGACAGGGTCAGCGGGCTGACGCCGCCGTTCAGGCGGGCGCGATAGACCATGGTCGTCTCCAGGGTCCGCATCACGTAGTTGCGGGTCTCGGAGAACGGGATGCACTCGATGAAGTCCAGCGGGTCGGTGCCCGCGCCACGCGGGTCGCCGCACAGGCCCGCCCAGGCGGCGGGACGGCCGGGGCCGGCGTTGTAGGCCGCAGCAGCCATGATGTACGAGCCGCTGAAGCTGCGGACCATGTCGCCCAGATACACCGAGCCCAGGCGCATGTTGTAGGGGGCGTCCGACAGGCGATCGACGGTGTGGGCCTCGCCCAGCTTGCGCGCGACGATGGCGGCGGTGGCCGGCATCAGCTGCATCATGCCGCGCGCCCCGACGCCCGAGCGGGCGGCCGGGTCGAAGTTACTTTCCTGGCGCGAGATCGAATAGACGAAGGCCGTCTCGGCCGCGCCGGCGCCGGGCGTGAAATGGTGGTCCAGCAGCGGATAGCCGCGCTCGGGCAGCTGCATGCCGCGCTGGGCGGCGGTGCGGACCGCGCGCATGGCCAGGTCCTGGTCGCCATAGCCGCGGGCCATGTCGACCAGCAGCGCCGACTCCTCGGCGTTGGGCAAAGTGTCGTCGATATAGAGGACCAGGCTGCGGAACAGGTCGCGCTGGCCGATGTCGGCCAGGATCCGCGCGGCGCGCACCTGCTCGCGGCCATAGAAGCGGGCGCGGTCGGCCTGGGTGATCACCGGGTCGCGGTCCAGCCGCAGTTCCTTGATGCCGGCCTTCTCGGCGGCCAGCTGGCCGTAGAAGGTGGTGATGTAGCGCGCGCCCTCGCCATAGAAGGCCTGGGCGGCGATCGGGTCGCCTTGCGCCTCGGCCGCGCGGCCTTGCCAGTACAGGGCGCGGCCCTTGGTGATCGGCGAGGCGCCGACGGCGGCGATCTCGGCGAAGTGGGCGGCCGCGGCGTCGGGGTTCTTCAGGCGGGTCAGGGCGATCCAGCCGGCGTAGAACTCGCTCTCTGCGATGTCGGCCGGGGCCAAGGCGTGGGTGTTGTCGGCGGCGGCATAGGCGCCCGCGCTATTGCCGGCCTTCAGGGCGCCGACGATCAGCTGCTTGCGCTCCTTCCAGATGGCGGTCGAGGCTTCTTCGGTCGGCGGGACCGGAAAGTTGACCACCATCGGCAGGGCCAGGCTGTCCATGCCGGCGCGGCGCAGATAGGCGGCGCGCTCGAACACCACGCCGGGCGAGGCTTGCAGGTCCGGCGTCAGGCCGTTGTAGAGCGTGTTGGCGCTGGCCGAGTTCGAGCGATAGGCCATGCGCACGCGGGCGGCGGCCTGGCCGGTGTCGGACAGCATGGCGACCATGTCGCGGGCGGCCGGGCCTTGCTGGCCGTACAGCAGGATGTCGGCGCGGCGGGCGTAGTCGTCGGCGGTCAGCATGCCGCCGAAGCGCGCGATCATGCTGCGCTGGGCATCGGCCTCGAACACCTTGTCGCGGAAAGTGCGGCGGATCAGGTTGGTGGCGTCCTGGCTTCGGCCCGTGGCCTGCCAGGCGCTGGCCAGGGCCATGGCGCCGTCGGCCGTCGCCGGCTGGGACCCGCCGAACCAGGCGATGACGCGGGCCGGGTCCAGGCCCGAGGTCGACAGGGCTTTCTCGGCGGCGGAATCGCGACGGGCGCCGCGCGGCCAGCCGGCCAGGTCGCGGCGGGCGGCGTCCAGCTCGAAGAAGCTCAAGGCCTCGGCATTGCTGTCGACCAGCTGCCACTGGGCGATCTTCTTGGCGATCGGATCTTGCAGGCTATCCATCGCCATGCGCGCGCCCGAGACGTCGCCGCGTTTGGCGGCGGCCAGGGCGGTCTGGAGGTTGGCGCTGTCGGTGTCGGACAGGGCGCCGGTCACGGCGGTCGGCGGCGTGGTGATCAGGCCGGCCTGGCTCTGGTAGGGAGTCGCATAGCCCGTCGTCGTCTGGGCGTCAGCAGCGCCCACGACCAAGGCCACGATGCAGGCTCCTCCGAGCAGAATCCGACGCGTCACTGAAGCCAAAACGCTCTCCTAACCAAGCCCCCGAAGAGCTTGTACTCGAATCTCAGGCCGTCCCCTATGCGACGATTCAGGCCCTAATAGGTTTAAAGACCGGTTGGCGGGGCTTGACCGGACCGGCTTGGCCCATCAAATCCCGCACCTGCCCAGCGGCGCCCATTGCGGGACCGAGGGGCAGGGACATATTGTCCGCCCCCATCATCCAGCCGCAAGCAAAGCGGCGTCTCCTCACGGCAATTTGCAAGTCATGGTCCAGTCTCACTTCAAGGGCGTCATTCCGGCCCTCGTCACGCCGTTCCGCGACGGTGAGGTGGACGAAAAAGCGTTCGTGGCTTTGGTCGAGCGCCAGATCTCGGGCGGCGTCCACGGCCTGGTGCCGGTCGGCACCACCGGCGAGACCTCGACCCTGTCGCACGAGGAGCACAAGCGCGTCGTCGAGCTGTGCGTGAAGACCGCCGCCGGCCGCGTGCCGGTGATCGCGGGCGCGGGCAGCAACTCGACCGACGAAGCCATCATGCTGGTCCAGCACGCCAAGGCCGTCGGCGCCGACGCCGCCCTGGTGGTGACCCCGTACTACAACCGCCCCAGCCAAGAGGGCATGTACCAGCACTACAAGGCGATCAACGACGCCGTGGAGCTGCCGGTGTTCGTCTATAACGTGCCGGGCCGCACGGGCGTGGACATCTCCAACGAGACCCTGGCGCGCCTGGCCAAGCTGCCCAACATCATCGGCATCAAGGACGCCACCGGCGACCTGACCCGCATCAGCATGCAGCGCCTGCTGTGCGGTCCCGACTGGGTGCTGCTGACGGGCGACGACCCCTCGGCCCTGGGCTACATGGCCCATGGCGGCCACGGCGTGATCTCGGTGACCTCGAACGTCGCCCCGGACGCCTGCGCGGCCTTCATGAACGCCTGCATGCAGGGCCAGTGGGAAACCGGCCTCTACTGGCAGGACCGCCTGGTGCGCCTGCACAAGGCCCTGTTCCTGGATTCGTCGCCTGGCCCGACCAAGTTCGCCCTGGCGCATCTGGGCCTGTGCTCGGAAGACGTTCGCCTGCCGATCGTCCCGTGCGCCGACGCCGTGCGTCCGACGATCCTGGACGCCATGCGCGAGGCTGGCCTCGAGTAATGACCAAGCCGATCGCGGAGAACCGGCGCGCCCGGTACGACTACTTCATCGAGGAGGTCTTCGAGGCCGGCATCATGCTGACCGGCACCGAGGTGAAGTCGCTGCGCGTCGGCCGGGCCAACATCGCCGAATCCTATGCCTCGGTGGAAGGGCGTGAGATCAAGCTGATCAACGCCGACATCCCGCCGTATGGCCACGCCAACCGCTTCAACCACGAGCCGCGCCGTCACCGGAAGCTGCTGCTGCACCGCAAGCAGATCGACAAGCTGATCGGCGCGGTGCAGCGCGACGGCCGGACGATGATCCCGCTGAAGCTCTATTGGAACGACAAGGGCCTGGCCAAGCTGGAGATCGGTCTGGCCAAGGGCAAGAAGAACCACGACAAGCGTGAAACCGAAGCCGCGCGCGACTGGCAGCGCGACAAGGCGCGCCTGATGAAGAGCGGCGGCCGGGACGACTAGCCTTGGCGATTGAGGGGCCTCTCCTAGGAGAGGCCGCCCAGCCCCACGAAACCGATAGCCAGGCCCAGGGCGAAAGCGCCGGCGCTGACCAGCAGGTAGGTGCGGATTTCGGTACGCAACTGGTTACGCGTGGTCTGGGCCATGGTGCGGCTCCGGCTGTCCGCGCCTTCCCGGGCGCGTCAAATCAGTCCCTGATGAATATGTTAGCCCTACCAGCGCCTGGCGATTGTCAACGATTGTAAAGGGTTGGGTGGGGGCGCGCATCCCCGTTGCGCGCTACCGGATGCGCCATGTCGCTCTTGGCGGCGGGCATGGTCCCGCAGCCGCTGAGAAGCAGGCGTGCAGAGTCAGCATCAAACTGAATGTAGCGCTTGGACACTTTGTCCAGGATGTCCAAGCGAAGGAAGCTGGTAGAGAGCCCGTCACTTAGAAAATAGCGATGCGCATTATTTCTATGCCATCCTGGAGTGACATCGTGAATTGGGTGGATTGGTTTCCTATCGTCTTCTTCCCATTGAAGATCATAGTGCTGGGCGTCGGCATGTTCTTCTCCATCAAATGGCATCATGACCAGGCCAAGAAGGAGAAGGAAGACAAGGCCAATTGACGTGATGGGGGCGACCTTCAGGACGCGATAGGGGGAATGACATTGGTCATCGGTCGAGTGCAGTACTGTTTTCTGTGACACAGCCGTAGGGTCGCTGGCAGCCTCGATGGGCGGTGGCGACAGGGGCTCGTGCGGCGCGTTGAGGTCTGTGGCGTCTTGGTGTACACTTTTGTGTACACAGGAAGGCCGATTATGGCTGACGATGCGATCCCCGTGGGTGTCCGCGCCTTGCGCGAGAACCTCAGCGATTATCTCCGCCGGACGCAGCAAGGGGCGTCGTTTGTCGTGATGTCGCGTGGCGAGGTCGTGGCGGAGCTGCGAGCTCCGACCAAAATAGCCATCCGTCCCCGCCGTTCGGGACTGCTGAAAGGCCGCATCGTCATGGCCGATGACTTCGATCGTTTCCCGGATGACATGCTGGATGCGATCGAAGGTCGAAACGAGTGAAGGTCCTACTCGATACGAACGTTTTGCTGTGGTGGCTGCTGGACGACGTTCGACTGGATGACGCGGCCACGGCCACGATCAATGGGCCCCAAAACGAAGTGATCGTCAGCGTGGTCTCGCTGTGGGAGATCGCCATCAAGGTCCGAATAGGCAAGCTTGAGGCTGATTTGGAGGAGATCGAGCGGATTTTGAACCAGGAGGGAGTAGCGCTCCTAGGTATCGCGTCGGCGCACCTGCGGGCGCTGGGAGGCCTGCCAATACATCACCGCGATCCGTTCGACCATCTGCTGATCGCCCAAGCCATCGTCGAGGACGCCGTATTCCTGACCGAGGACCGCCAGGCCGCGCTTTATCCCGTGAAGGTCCGCGACGCCGGGCGAAGTTAGTCAGCCAGATACGGCTATGGCTGGCGAAGGGCGGCACGAGCTCGACCAACGCGGTGGTCGCGCGTCGAGTCTTGGCCGCCGCCGTGGTTCAGCCTCAGGCCAGCGCCGGGATCTCGTAGACCTTCGACGCCACACCGCGCTCGAACAGGTCGCCACAGATAGCGAGGGCCTGTTTGTAGGCGGTTTCGACGCTGTCGAAGTGTCCGGCCAGTCGACCGTCCTCGGTGACGACCCAACCTTCGGAGACGTGGGCGATTTCTATACGCTGGCAGTGGGCGGCGTCAGGCATGACGACGAACTCCCCGAACTAGAATCGCGCCCCTGAGCTCGAGCGCGCGTTCATCCTTAACGCGTGCTTGTCGCCTTGCATTGTCAACGATTGTAAACCGTGTGCGGACATTCGTGCAAGCGCTCTTATCGCCTGGGTTGCATGGCTCCGCTAGCCGTTCTCCAGGGCCAGCAGGGCGAAGGTGGCCAGCCAGTGTTCGCCCATATAGTCGCCGGACACGTGCGGGATGGCGGCGGCCAGGTGGTTCAGGGCCGCGTTGACCGCGTGGGACTTGCCCGGATCGGCCTCGGACATGGCGCTGGCCAGGGTGCGCCAGCACCAGGCGCGCGACAGGTTCAGGCCATCCAGGTGAGCGATCTTGCCGTCGCTGCGGTCGCTGACCCGGACCGGATTGAACAGGGTGGCGGGCTGTTTCTGGCCAAGGTCGGGCAGGAAGCGCGGGAACCAGATCTGGAAGCGCTCATGCGACAGCAGGCGACGCATGGCCTCGGCCTCTATCAGGGCGGGGGAGAGGAAGTCGTCGCCGGACGGCTCCCAGGCCGGGCAGGCGGCGTCCTGGCCGTACCAGATCAATGCCCGGCTCTGCAGAAGGTTGAAGAACGGCTGGTCGCCGGTCATCTCGGCGAACTCGTAGGCCAATACGAGCGCGAAGGCGGTGTTGTAGTGCGTGCCCGTGCGGACCGGGTAGTCGGCGATCGGCAGAAAGGTCTCGAACCGCGCCTTGAAGGCGGCGGCCAGCGGCGCGTGGGCCTTGGCCCAGGGACGGTCGTGGCGCAGCAGTTCGGCTTGCAGCATCAGGCTCCAGGCCCAGCCGTAGGGGCGCTCGAAGCCGCGGCTTTCCGGGCGGGCCAGGTAGGCGACCTCGCCGGCGACCTTCTCGTCGGTGAAAGCGTCGTCGAACAGGGCGATGATGGTCTCGGCCTCGGCCATCTCGGGGCGCAGGCGCAACAGGGTGGCCAAGAGCCAGTAGCCGTGCACGCACGAGTGCCAGTCGAAGCTGCCGAAGAAGATCGGATGCAGCTCACGCGGCGAGCGGACGTCGTCCGCGCTGCCCATCACGTGGTCCAGCTTGTTGGGATACTCGCGGGTCAGGTGGCCCAGGGCGATCTTGGCGAAGCGCGAGGCGGTGGAGCGGGCGAGGCTCATTTGTGAAAAGCGAGGGCGTTCATCAGGACCACGTTGACGACCAGCATCAACACCGCGGTTGGCGCCTGGGCGCGGATCACGGCGTAGCGGTCCTTCAACTGTAGGAGGGCGGCCGGCACAAGGTTGAAATTGGCGGCCAGGGGCGTGAGCAGCGTGCCGCAAAAGCCCGACAGCATGCCGATGGCGCAGACCACGGCCGGATCGCCGCCGAAGCGGCCGATGACCAGGGGCAGCGCGATGCCGCCGGTCATCACCGGGAAGGCCGCGAAGGCGTTGCCCATCATCACCGTGAAGGCGGCCATCCCCAGGCAGTAGGCGGCGACGACGGCGAAGCGGCTGTCGACCGGCGTCAGCTGCACCGCGATCTCGCCGATGGTCTTGCCGACCCCGGCCAGCGCGAAGACCGCGCCCAGGGCGGCCAACATCTGCGGTAGCAGAGCGGCCCAGCCGACCAGGTCCATCAGGCGGCGACCTTCCTGGAGTGGGGCAGGGGCCGGCTGGCGGAACATGACCTTGGCCAGAATCGCCGCGACCAAAGCGGCCAGGGCCAGGGAGACCAGGGTCGCCTGCTTGGGATCGACGAACGGCAGGCGCTTCAGGGTCAGGGAGCCGACCAGGACCAGCACCGGGATAACCAGGGCCGGGATGAACAGGCGCGCGCCGTAGGTCGCCGCCAGGCTCTCGCGCTCGGCGGCGCTGGTGGTCTTCGGAGCGCCGACGCCCAACTGGCCGGTTCCGGCGATCAGGGCCAGGGCTACGGCGAGGAAGCCGTTGCCCAGGTCTCCGAAGCGATCGCCGAACAGGAAGCTGGCCGCGAACAGGCCCCAGAAGGCGGCGTTGCCGAAGCGTTTGCGGTTCTCGCGGTCCAGGGCGCTGAGCACGGCGAAGGCGGCGAACATCAGGCCGGCCAGCAGGTAGACGAGCGGCAGGCCGATCATGCGCGGACCTTGCGGTCGAACAGCATCAGCCGGCCTCCGTGGATGGCGAAGGCGGCGATGGCGCTGGGGATGGCCCACATCGACAAGTGCAGCGGCTCGACGGTGATGCCGCTCTGGTCCAGGAAGCCGACGATCAACAAGATCGAGCCGATGGCCAGGAAGATGTCCTCGCCAAAGAACAGGCCGACATTGTCGGTGGCGGCGGTCATCGCCTTGACCCGCTCGCGTTGCTCGTCGTCGAGAGGCTCGCCGGCGGCCTCGGCCATGGGGGCGACCAGGGGGCGGACGGTCTGGGCGTGGCCGGCCACCTGGGTCATGCCCAGGGCGGCCGAGATCTGGCGCAGGGCCAGATAAGCGATCAGCAGCCTGCCCGGCGTGGCCGCCTTCAGCCCCTGGATCGTCCGACGGGCCTGTTCCCTCAGGCCGGCCCGCTCCAGCACCGCGATGGCCGGCAGGACCAGCCAGGCGACGGTGACATAGCGGTTGGTGGTGAAGGCCTTGCCGAAGGCGGCCAGCACCTCCAGCGGCGCGAGACCGGCGGCCAGGCCCGAGGTCAGGGCCGCGGCGATCACGACCAGCAGCGGATTGAAGCGCAAGGCAAAGCCCAGCACGATCACCGCCACGCCCAGCAGGGTCAGCATGAATTCCGACTCGTCCCCTTTAGTTCGAAGGCACGGTCCGACGGCGGGATCAGGCTGGCAAGCGGAGAGGCGGGTTTATCGGGCCTCTTGACGGCTGTTCGCCTCGGCGCGACCCTCAAGGTAACAATGATAACCTACGGGAGGCTCACCATGGCCGATGGCGCCCTGCCTATCACGTCCCTCAAGGGCAAGGTCAGCGAAGCGGAGTGGCAGGCGCGGGTCGATCTCGCCGCCCTCTATCGTCTCGTGGCCCTGCACGGGTGGGACGACATGATCTTCACCCACATCTCGGCCCGCATCCCGGGTCCCGAGCATCATTTCCTGATCAATCCGTACGGGATGTTCTTCGGCGAGATGACGGCCTCGTGCCTGGTCAAGATCGACCTGGACGGCAATGTCATCGACAAGACGCCGTACTACATCAATCCGGCGGGCTTCACGATCCACTCGGCCATCCACGCCGCGCGTGAGGACGCCCAGTTCGTCATGCACCTGCACAGCGACCAGGGCGTGGCGGTGTCGGCGCACAAGGAAGGCCTGCTGCCGCTGACGCAACATTCACTGATTGTCTTGCCTCAGCTCGCTTATCACGACTATGAAGGCATTGCTCTCAACTTGGACGAGCGGGAGCGGCTGGTGGCCGACCTGGGCGAGACCAAGAAGCTGATGATGCTGCGCAACCACGGCACGCTGTCGGTGGGCAGCTCGGCGGCCGAGTGCTGGTTGGGGATGTTCTTCCTGGAGCGGGCGTGCGCGCAGCAGGTCATGGCGCTTTCGATCGGACGCGACAACGTCCTCCTGGCGCCCGATGCGGCGCAGGAAGAGGTGCGCAAGCAGACCGGAATGGGCATGGGCCTGATTGGCGGCCTGGCGTGGCCGGGCTGCCTGCGCAAGCTGGATCGCGAGCTGCCGGGCTACGCGGACTAGGCTTTGTTTCGAAGGTTTGGAAAGCCGTCGCGGTCCTGGCGATCGCGGCGGCTTTTCTGTGCCCGGCTGCCGCGCTGGCCGGCGCCTGGCCGGTGGAGAAGGGGCGCACGCTGGTCATCGTCAAGTATGAGGGCTCCACCGCCGACCAGGGTTTCGATCCCGATGGCGTGATGGTCGACATCGGCCATCGCCGCGACGAGAACTTCTCGGTGTTCGTCGAGCACGGCTTGTCGCCGCGCCTGACCTTGCAGGCCAAGGCTGGCGTCACGCGTGGGCATGATCAGTGGGTGAAGTACTCCGGGCGCGGACCGGTCGAGGCCGGGTTGCGCTGGACGGTCCGGCAGGACGACCGCTCGGCCCTGGCCGTCTATGTCGGCGCGGGCGAGGCGGGGGCGGGTCGCAACGCTGGCTACGCCGCGCCAGGGCAGGGGAGCTTGGATCTGGAAGCCCGCGTCCTCTACGGCCGCTCGGGCGTCTGGAAGGGCCGTGAGGTCTATGTCGACCTGCAGGCCGCGCGGCTGCAGCGCCAGGGGCTGGCGGACGAGACCCGCATCGACACCACGCTGGGCCTGCGACCCGCCAAGGGCTGGCTCTTGCTGGCGCAAACCTATGGCGGCCAGACCGACCGCGACACGATCAAGGCGCGCTGGCTGAAGGCCGAACTCTCCGTCGTCCGATCGTTGGGAATCTGGAGCGTCCAGGCCGGATGGCGTGATACGCTTTCGGGGCGCGAAACCGCCCGCGATCGCGGCGTCGTGCTCGCTTTGTGGCGACGTCTGTAGCTTGTTTCAGAACTGAAACAGTTGGTCATCCGCGTGTCACTGGACGCCGCTTTAGGCTGCGGTGCATATCTCGCCGCACTTATTAGCTTCGCCGAGTCATCGGCGCCCGGAGCGTTTTCTTGATCCGCAGGCACTTCTTCCTCGTGGTGGCGCTGGCCGCCGTTGTCCTCATGCTGGTCGTGGGTGGCTTCAAGCTGGCCTTCGCCGATAAGGAAGCCAAGGGCGCGGGCGGCGGCGGCCGGGCGACGGCTGTCTCGCAGACGGTGGTCGGCGAAAAGCCGTTCACCGACCGCATCGAGGTGCTGGGCGCGGCCAAGGGCCGTCAGTCGGTGACGATCACCTCCAACACGCCGGAATTGATCACCTCGGTGCACTTCAGCGACGGCCAGGCCGTCTCGCGCGGCCAGGTGCTGGTCACGCTGAAGGCCGACCAGGAAGACGCCGGCGTCTCGGAGGCCAAGGCCCGCCTGGCCCAGGCCGAGCGCGACTACGCCCGCTGGAAGACCCTGGCCGACAAGGGCATCGCCCCGCGCGCCACGGCCGAGCAGTACCTGTCGGCCCTGGAGGTCGCTCGCGCCTCGGTCGGCACCGCCCAGGCCCAGAAGCTGGACCGCGTGCTGCGCGCGCCGTTCTCGGGCCGGGTCGGCATTTCGGACGTCGCGCCGGGCATGCTGATCGCCGCGGGCACCCCGATCGTCAGCCTGGACGACGCCTCGGTCATCCGCGTCGACTTCTCGGTGCCGGACCGCTACCTGCAGACCCTGCGCGTGGGCCTGCCCATCGCCGCGCGTCCCGACGCGCTGCCGGGCGAGACCTTCCAGGGCAAGATCGCCCAGATCGACACCCGCATCGATCCCGCCACCCGCGCCATCAAGGCCCGCGCCGAGTTCCCGAATGCCGGTGGCCGCCTGAAGCCGGGCATGCTGGTCAAGGTCGCCATCGACCAAGGCGTGCGCAACGCTCCCGCCGTGCCGGAAGCGGCCGTGCAGTTCGAAGGCGCCCAGGCCTCGGTCTATCGCATCGCCAAGGGTCCCAAGGGCATGGTCGCGCGTCGCACCGACGTCGACACCGGCATCACCCAAAACGGCTTCGTCGAGATCCGCAGTGGCCTGAAGGCCGGTGACAAGATCGTCGCCGACGGTCTGAACCGCGTCCAGGACGGCGCCCCGATCGGCGGCGGCCAAGGCGGTGGCAAGGGCGAAGGCAAGAAGCGCGAAGGCCAGAAAAACGAAAGCAAGGCCGGCTGATGCTGTCCGATCTTTCCGTCCGTCGCCCCGTCTTCGCCGCCGTCGCGGCGATCATCCTCTGCGTCATCGGCTTCGCGGCGTTCACGTCGCTGCCGATCCGCGAACTGCCCAATGTCGATCCGCCCGTCGTTTCGATCTCGACCAGCTATCGCGGCGCCTCGGCCGAAGTCATCGAAGAGCGCATCACCCAGGTGATCGAGCGCCAGGTGGCCGGCATCCAGGGCATCGACCGCGTGAACTCCAGCAGCCGTGACGGCCGCTCGCAGATCACCATCACCTTCAACCTGGACCGCGACCTGGATGCGGCCGCCAACGACGTGCGCGACGCCGTCAGCCGGGTGACCAGTAACCTGCCGGACCAGGCCGATCCGCCGCAGATCGCCAAGGCCAACGCTGACAGCGCGCCGATCATCATCCTGAACCTGACTTCGACCACACTGGATCCGCTGCAGCTGGCCGACTACGCCGACCGCTACCTGGTCGAGCGGATGTCGACCATCGACGGCGTGGCCCAGGCCAACCTGTTCGGGGCCAAGATCTACGCCATGCGGATCTGGCTGGACGCCAACGAGATGGCCGCTCGCGGCGTCTCGGTGGACGACGTCGAGACCGCGCTGAACGCCCAGAACCTGGAACTGCCGGCCGGCTCGCTGGAAAGCGCGGCCAAGGACTACACGATCCGCGTGGCTCGCAGCTACGCCAAGCCCGAGGACTTCGCCCGCCTGCCGTTGCGGCCTGCCGACGCCTCCGGCTTCGTGCTGCGGCTTGGCGACGTCGCCCGTATCGAGGAAGGCCCGGACGAGCGCCGCCGTCTGTTCCGCGGCAATGGCGTCGATCAGGTCGGCATCGGCCTGACCCGTCAGTCGCAGGCCAACGACGTCGCCATCTCCGAGGCCGTGCGCAAGGAAGTCGAGACCATCAACCAGAGCCTGCCGCCCGGCACCAAGATGGTCGTGGCCGTGGACAACTCGATGTTCACCGCCGAGGCCATCCACGAGGTCTGGATCACCATGGGCCTGTCGATCGGCCTGGTCGTGCTGGTCAACCTGGTGTTCCTGGGCAGCTGGCGTTCGGCCCTGATCCCGTCGATCGTCGCGCCGATCTGCATCCTGTCGACCTTCATCGTCCTGGCGCCGCTGGGCTTCTCGCTGAACCTGCTGACCCTGTTGGCCCTGGTGCTGGCCGTCGGCCTGGTCGTCGATGACGCCATCGTCGTGGTCGAGAACATCCAGCGCCGGGTGGACGAGGGCGAGCCGGCCCTGGTCGCCGCCGAGCGGGGCACGCGCCAGGTGTTCTTCGCCGTCGTCGCCACCACGATCGTGCTGATCTCGGTGTTCGCGCCGCTGATGTTCCTGCCCGGCTATATCGGCCGTCTATTCGTCGAACTGGCCGTGGCCATCGCCGCCGCCGTCGGCTTCTCGGCCCTGCTGGCGCTGTCCCTGTCGCCGATGATGGCCTCCAAGCTGCTGAAGCCCGCCCACGGCGAAGGCTGGCTGGCGCGCCGTGTCGACAAGGCCATGGACGCGCTGAAGAACTCGTACCGCGCCTCGCTGGAAAGCATCCTGGGCGGCTGGTCTGCGGCCCTGGCCGGCGGCCTGGTGGTGATCCTGGCGGCCTTCGCCTTCTTTCTGTTCACCCACATCCCCAAGGAACTGGTGCCGCCGGAGGACCGTGGTCGCGTCGATGTGGCGGTCAACGGGCCGGAAGGCGCGGGTTACGATTACATCGAAGGCATTGGCCTGAAGGTCGAGAAGATCGTCGCCAAGTACCGCGACGAAGGCGTCGCCGAACGCATCCTGCTGACCATTCCGCGCTTTGGCGGCAATTCGTTCAACAGCGGCAGCAGCGTCGTGGTCATGAAGCCCTGGGGCGAGCGGAAGAAGACCGCCGACCAGGTGGCCGCCGAGCTGAACAAGGAGCTCTCGAAGATCACCAGCGTGCGCGCCATCGCCAGCGTGCGCGGTCCGTTCCAGCGCGGCGGCGGTGGCGGCGGTGGCGGCGGCACCAATGTCGACCTGATCGCCGTCGGCAACGACTACATCCAGTTGGCCGATTGGCTGAAACCGATCCTGGCGCAGGCCCAGGACAACCCCGGCCTGTCGCGTCCGCGCCTGGACTACGAACCGACCGCGCCGCGCCTCTTGGTGCAGATCGACCTGGACAAGGCCGCCACCCTGGGCGTCTCGGCCCAGTCGGTCGGCCGCGCCCTGGAGACCATGTTCGGCTCACGCCAGGTCACGACCTACATCAAGAACGGCCAGGAGTATGACGTCCTGCTGCAGACCAATCTGGAGCAGCGTCGCAGCGTCGAGGACCTGAACCGGCTGAACGTCCGCACCAACTCCGGCGCCCTGGTGCCGCTGTCGACTGTGGTGACCACACAGCTGCGCGGCGACACCCCGGACCGTCCGCGCGTCGATCGTCTGCGTTCGGTGACCCTGACCACCCAGCTGAACCCCGGCTACACCGTCGGTGACGCCGTGCAGTTCTTCCAGGAGCAGGCCAACGAGCGCCAGGCGCCCGGCGTCAGCATCAAGTGGGGCGGCCAGGCCAAGGACTATCTGGAAGGCTCGGGCGGCATCGCCATCGCCTTCGGCCTGGCCCTGCTGCTGGTGTTCCTGGTGCTGGCGGCCCAGTTCGAGAGCTGGATCCACCCGGCCGTGATCATGCTGACCGTGCCGCTGGCGGCGCTGGGCGGCCTGTTCGGCCTGCTGGTCATGGGCTCGACCATCAACACCTACAGCCAGATCGGCCTGATCATCCTGGTCGGCATCGCCACCAAGAACGGCATCCTGATCGTCGAGTTCGCCAACCAGCTGCGCGACGAAGGCCTGACCGTGCGCGAGGCGGTGATCGAGGCGGCGGCCCTGCGCCTGCGTCCGATCATCATGACCTCGATCGCCGCGGCCATGGGCGCGCTGCCGCTGATGCTTTGGGCAGGCGCTGGCGCGGGCAGCCGCAAGACGATCGGTTCGGTGATCTTCACCGGCTCGATCTTCGCGACCCTGCTGACGCTGTTCATCGTTCCGGTGTTCTATGACCTCCTGGCGCGCTTCACGAAGTCTCCGGAGTGGACGGCCCGGCAGATCGAAGAGTATGAAGCCCGCGAAAAGAGCGGCGAGGGGCAAACCTCGCCCGCATAACGCAGGTGAGGAAGCATGGCTGATGGCCATCTAACGGCCAAGCGGCAGGAAATCGCTCTGCTGCGCCGTCTCGAGGAACGGATTCTGTGGTTGGCGGCGTGGACGATCCACAACGCCAACCATCTCCGCGAAAGCCGAGACGGTCTGAAGGTCGGGGGGCACCAGGCGTCCAGCGCCTCGATGACCACCCTGATGACGGCGCTCTACATGAAGGCGCTGCGGCCGCAGGACCGGGTGGCGGTCAAGCCGCACGCCAGCCCCGTCTTCCACGCCATCCAGCATCTGTTCGGCCGCCAGAGCCTGGACAACCTCAAGCGATTCCGGGCCTTGGGCGGGGCGCAATCCTATCCTTCGCGCACCAAGGACGTGGACGACGTCGACTTCTCGACCGGTTCGGTGGGGCTGGGCGTGGCCATGACGGCCTTCGCCTCGCTGACCCAGGACTACCTGGCCGCGCGCGGGGCGGTGAAGCCGGAGAAGATGGGCCGGATGATCTCGCTGCTGGGCGACGCCGAGCTGGACGAGGGCAACATCTACGAGGCCCTGATCGAGGCCTGCAAGCATGACATCCGCAACACCTGGTGGATCGTCGACTACAACCGCCAGAGCCTGGACGCGACCACCCAGGACCGGATGTTCACCCGCTATGGCGATATCTTCGAGGCCGCCGGCTGGACGGTCGAGACGCTGAAATGGTCCAAGCGGCAGCGCGACGCCTTCGCCAAGCCGGGCGGTGAGAAGTTGCGGGAATGGATCGAGACGGCGCCCAACGACCTGTTCTCGGCCCTGACCTATCAGGGCGGGGCGGCTTGGCGCGAGCGGCTGAACGCCGACCTGGCCGATAGTCCCAAGACCCTGGCCCTGATCGCGGCCTACAAGGACGTCGACTTGGCCGAGCTGATGACCGAGCTGGGCGGCCACTGCCTGGAGACCTTGCTGGAGGCCTTCGAGAAGGCGGGACAGGACGACCGGCCGCGCTTCTTCATCGCCTATACGGTCAAGGGCCTGCGACTGCCGTTCCAGGGCCACAAGGACAACCACGCCGGCCTGATGACTCCGGCCCAGATCGCCGAACTGCGGGAACGCCTGGGCGTCGTGGAGGGCGAAGAGTGGGACCCGCTGTCGGGCCTGTCGGCCGCCGAGCGCACGGCGCTGAAAGGCCTGGTCGCCCGCGCGCCGTTCGCCGCCGAGATCGAGCGCCAGCACGTCGCGCCGACCATCCCGACGCCGACGGCCGACGAACTGCTGGCGGCCGTTACCGGCGGCGGGGCGCAGTCGACCCAGGCCGCCTTCGGCAAGGTGATGTTCGAGATCGCCGCCCGGAAGGACGAGTTCGCCGGCCGCGTGGTGACCACCTCGCCGGACGTGACGGTGTCGACCAACCTGGGCGGCTTCGTGAACCGCCGGGGCGTGTTCCAGCGCCGCGCCCACGACGACGTCTTCAAGCGCCGCCGCATCCCCTCGGCCCAGGTCTGGTCCAAGGCCGAGACGGGCCAGCATGTCGAGCTGGGCATCGCCGAGAACAACCTCTTCATCGCCCTGGCCGCGCTGGGCCTGACCGCGCCGCTGTTCGGCGAGCGCCTGTTCCCGGTCGGGACCCTGTACGACCCCTTCATCGCTCGCGGCCTCGATGCCTTGAACTACGCCTGCTACCAGGACGCCCGGTTTCTGTTGGTCGCTACGCCCTCGGGCCTGACGCTCGCCCCCGAAGGCGGTGCGCACCAGTCGATCAACGCGCCGGTGATCGGCATGGCCCAGCCGGGCCTGGACACCTACGAGCCGGCCTTCGCCGACGAGACGGCGGTGCTGATGGCCCACGCCTTCGACCGCATCCAGGCGACGAACGGCTGCTCGACCTATCTGCGCCTGTCGACGCGGGTGCTGCAGCAGCCCGAGCGCACGGACGACGCCTGGCGCCAGGGCGTGATCGACGGAGCCTACTGGCTCAAAGCCCCGGCGCCCGGCGCGCGCCTGGCCCTGGTCTACAGCGGCGCCCTGGCCCCAGAGGCTCTGGCGGCGTTCGAGGCCCTGGCCGAGGACATGCCCGAGGCTGGCCTGCTGGCCGTGACCTCGGCCGACGTCCTGCACCGCGAATGGACGGCGTCTGGCCGCGCCCGCTGGACCGGGGAGGGGGCGAAGGCTTCGACCATTGAAACCCTGTTGGCCTCGCTGGACCGCGACGCCGGCCTCGTCACCTTGACCGACGGCGCGCCCCTGGCCCTGTCCTGGCTGGGCTCGGTGCGTGGGCAGCGCGTGCGGGCTCTGGGCCTGGAGGTGTTCGGTCAGTCCGGCGACTTGCCGGACCTCTATGGGAAGTACCGCCTGGACGCCGAAGCCATCCTGGACGCCTGCGCGGACCTGTTGGCCTAGAAGCTCTTCAAATCCGATTTCCCCGGCGAAAGCCGGAGCCCAGATCGAGCCCGCTGACTCTGGTGATGTGGCGATGCCGTTGGCGCGACCACACCAGCTTCCGGGGATGAATCTGGGTCCCGGCTTTCGCCGGGAAGATCGGGGGGGGGGGAAGGCTAGAACCCACTCACGATCGTCATCCCTGACAGCAGCCCCTCGCGCAGGTGGTAGATCAGCGTCGCGCGGGTGTCGGACCAGACGTTCCCCTGGGGATCCTCGACCAGGTACTGGGCCTCGACGGTCACGCTGTCGGGCGTGGTCTCCAGCACCTGGATCAGCTGGATGTCGGGGCGGGCCATGGCGAACAGCTGGGCGAAGTGGGCCATGACGGCCTCGATGCCTACGACGTCGCCGCCCGTGCCCAGGGTGTCAGGCCACACGCCCTGGACATGCAGGGTTGTCCGCAGGCGCGGCAGGTCACGCGTGTTGAAGGCCTGAAAGGCCTCTTCCAGGACCTCTGGCATGGTTTTCATGGCCGGCATGGTGTTCATGGCGCGCCCGCGTCCCGACTGCTGTCGTCGATATCCTGTTCGGCGATCAGCCCCCGGTCCAGACGATACCAGACGGTGAGAACGTCGTCCTGCCAAAGCCCGCCGCCGAGGCCGCGCGTGACTATGTGCAGGCGAGCGCGGACGCGGTCGTCGGGCTCGAGCGCGTAGCCTTCGACCGTGACCTGCAGGCGGACGGTCTCGAACAGGTGGCTGAAGTGCGCGCGAACCGCCTCGGCGCCGTGGATCTCGCCGTCTTCCAAGGTATCGGCGAAGCGGGCGTCGGGGGCGTAGCAGGCCGCGACCGCTTCGACATCGCCGGCGTTCAGCCCCGCGTGCAGCCGAGCCAACAGGGCATCGACACCGGGGAAGCTCTGGCCCTGCCAGTCCTGCTGGGCTTCCATGCCGGTGATCCAGCCGTCGCGCAGTGAGAAGGTGTGTGCGACCCGGGTGCTGGACCAGGTCGTGCCGTCATTGGCGCTGACGATGGTCTGACGGGTCAGGGTGCTGACACGCCCGTCGGCGCCGGTGTGCAGGCTGAGCAAGTCATAGCGCGCCAGCAGCGGCGCGGTGGTTTCGCTGAAATAGACCAGGACCGCCTCGCGGCCCTCGACTAGGCCGTCCTCGACCTCATTGGGCCAGGCGACGTCGTCGGCCATCATCGCGACGCAGCGATCGAAGGCGCGGTCGTTGAAGGCGGCGTAGAGCTGCGCGATCCGATCTTCGTCGGGCGTCATGGGCCTTCAGTCCGAGTCCCCCCTGGAACCCATATCCATGCGCCAGAAAAGGCCGTCACGGAGCGTGTAACAATGCCGCACGCACATGTCGGACCACAGCTGGCCATTGCGGTTCCAGACCACTTGGTTGGCGTCGACCACGATGCGGCCGTCCTCATCCAGATGGATCTCCACCGGCGTGGTTTCCACCCGGATCGCGGCGTCGTTATAGGCCCAGTACTCACGGACGGCCTCGGGCGAGGTCAGCACGCCGCCCCGCGTGACGTCCGGCCATTGCAGGTCCGGCGCGACCAGGGCGCTGAACGCCTCGAAGTCGCGCCGCTGGTTGGCGTCGTAGAGACGCTGGACCAGCGCCTCGATCTCGGGCGGGGCCGGGCGCATGGCTTTATGGAGCCGGTTTGTAGCCGGTCTCGACCTTGAGATAGGCGATCAGGTCGATCCGGTCCTTGGCGTCGTGGATGCCCGCGAAGGTCATCTTGGTGCCGGGCAGGAATTCGCGCGGGCTCGACAGCCACTTGTCCAGGTGCTCGGCGTCCCAGGTGAAGCCGGCGGCCTTCACGGCCTCGGAATAGGCGTAGCCGGGCTTGGAGCCGGCCTTGCGGCCGAACACGCCGTAGAGGTTGGGGCCGGTCATGTCCGGGCCGCCCTCGGTGATGGTGTGGCACGAGCGGCAGAAGGCGAACTTGCTCTGGCCGTTCGACAGGTCGCCGGTGTTGTAGGGGGCGGGCAGGGCGGCCAGGGCCGCGGCCTTGGCCGCGTCGGTGACCTTGGGCGCCGAGGCCGGCGCGTCGGCGGGGGCTTCAGCGGAGCTGCCGCCGTCCTTCGAACAGGCGGAAACGGCCAGGCAGAGGGCCGCGACGACGGCCAGTTTCACAGTACGCATGATGGTCCCCGACTGACGTTTCGCCGCACGGTCCGCGACAGCGCGACGCATTCCAAACCCTTATAAAATCAGGGCCGTGGGCTTGTCACGGAACAATGTTCCTTAATCCAAGCTTGGCCACGCCCCTGCGACAATCGCCGGTATCTACGTGATTCTTCTGACAAAAAGTGAAATCGCAAACCGTGGGTCTGCACATAACCGTTTGACGGGCGTTAACCATAAAATCTACCACTTTCCTCACGGAGCGGGCTGGCTCCGGACGGGCAGGGAATTACGACCATGGACTGGAGCGAAGAGCGGACCGCCACCCTCAAGAAGCTGTGGCTCGAAGGCCTCAGCGCGAGCCAGGTGGCGCGACAGCTGGGCGGCGTCAGCCGCAGCGCGGTGATCGGCAAGGTTCACCGCCTCGGCATCACCGTTCGCGAAGTTCCGGTGCGCCAGCGCGTCACCAGCGTCCGCGTCCCCTCGCGCATCCCGGCCCGCCGGCCGACCCGTGAGACCACCGCCGCGCCCCACGTCGCGCCGCGTCTGGAGCGCACCGAAGAAGACCTGCTGCCCACCTCGGGCATCCTGGAGCTGGGCTCCCACTCGTGCCGCTGGCCGATCGGCAATCCGGAAGGCGACGACTTCGGCTTCTGCGGCCGCCCCAAGCTGACCGCCCGCGGCTCCTACTGCGAGCAGCACACGGCCGGCGCCTTCCGCCGCCTGGGCAACGCCAAGGCCGTCGAAGCCTGGGCGCTGAAGGGCCTCAAGGAACGCGTCCAGCCCAGCCAGATCTAGGCTGACCCGACCTTCCTTCCGCACGAGTTTCTCATTTTCCTCGAGATCACCGAGTAGACCCCCATGAACATGGTCCTGATCGAGAACGCCGCCGGCAGCAGCCAAGTGATCACCATCATCGAGGAGTTCGCCGGCCACTCGGTGTCGCGCGACCTCAACCCCGGCGACCACGCCAGCATCCCCGTCACCCAGTTCAAGTCGATCACCGTGCGCGAGACGTACCCGGACGATTGGTTGACCCGTGGCGTCACGCGCAATCGCGCGGCCGCTGCCTGACGCAGGGGCTGGAGGCGCGCATTTCTTAGTCGCGTTTTCCCGTATAAATTGAAAGACAAAACCCCGCGAAGCCTTTCGCGGGGTTTTTCGTTTGGCTATGGGCGCCGCAGATTGCGTGACCGTTAACCTTATGAGACACAGAGCGCCGTTCTGGGGGGCGGAAACGACTATGCGTAAGGGGGAAGAGCGCGCCGGCTTGGTCGAGGACCACGCCCTGCCGCTGCCGAGCTATCTGAGTTACTTGCTTTATCAGACCGAGCAGCACCGCCGCGCGGTCGCCGCCGACCTGTTGGCGCAACACGGCCTGACCTTCGCCAAGTGGGTAGCGATGATCTCGCTGCGCCGGTTCGGCGACCTGTCGATGACCCGGCTGGCCAAGCTGGCCGCCACCGACCGCACGACCCTGACCCGTTCGATCGACAGCCTGATCGCCGATGGCCTGGTCGCCCGGGAAGCTTCGCCCAGCGACCGCCGCATCGTCGTCGTGTGCCTGACGGACACCGGTCGCAGCCTGCTGGAAAAGATCCGCAGCGAGATCCGCCCGCTGAACCGCGAGATCTGCTCCAATCTCACGGCGGAAGAGCAGGCGGCCATGACCCGCTACCTGCAGAAGATGCTGACGGGCCTGATCGTCGAACCCGACTGGAAGCAGGACGTGATCGGGTTCTCTACGCCCGCGCCGCCGGAGACGGCTTAGCCAGCGTCCGGCGCAGTGTCGCGCCGGCCCAGGCGCCGATCAGGCACCAGCACAGGTTGGCGCTGATGCCGACTACGGGCGGGGCGTCCATGATGTGGACCCTGTCGTCCCACGTCCAGTGCAGGACATGGATCCAATACAGGGCCGCGCCGGCCTGGCTTACGACCACGTAGAGGATCGCGGCCGGGACGGCCAGGCGTGGGCGCCACGCGGCCAGCAGGGCGCACAATAAGGCCTTCTGAAGCAGCCAGTAGCCGTAGGTGGCGATCGCGTTGAGGCCCTCCAGAAAGTCGTAGATCGGAAGCTCGGCGCGGAAGGTGACGCGGCTCCAGATCGGCAGGGCGGCGGTCAGGACGGCGGCCCAGAACAATCCGTCTACCCGCACACGCCAACCCATGGCGCTGGCCAGACCGCCCAATGCCCAGGACAGGCGGCCTTCGTCCAGCATGTCCAGTTCGGCCCGCATAGCCTGGCACATCGTCTGCCGGTTCGGCGGCGCGACCCATCCGGCCAGCTTCAGGATGGCGCGGGACAGCGAGGCGGTCATCGACATCAGACGGCTCCCTTCGGCGTCAGGGCCGAGATGGTGGGGACGGGCAGGGGATTGTCACGCAGCACGGCATGGCCGGCGGCGGTCAGGCGGTAGGCGTGGCGCGGCGGCCGGTTGGGGCGTTCCGGCTCCAGCCAGCGGCTTTCCAGCAGGCCGCGTTCGTCGAGGCGGACGAGGATCGGATACAGGCTGCCGGACTTCAGGCCCGTGATGCGCGCGATCTCCAGCCCGTACGACCATCCGCCGTCACGCAGCGCGTCGAGGACGGCCAAAGTCTGGGCGGACGGGCGACGTTGGCGAAGGTTCATGAAATAACTCTACATGGGTAGAGCTATTGTGCAATGCCTGATTGTGGGGGTGCGGTGGGACGATTAGTCGTCAAACTTCACCCGTCCGCGTCCGGACTTCACCGTCCCGCGCTTGGCCTTGGTGTCCAGGCGTTTCAGCTTGCTGGAATAGGTCGGCTTGGTCGCCTTGCGGGGCTTGGGGCGTTCGGTGGCGCGGCGGATCAGGTCGACCAGGCGGCCCAGCGCATCCTGGCGGTTCATTTCTTGTGAGCGCGAGCCTTGCGAGAACAGGATCAGCACGCCGTCCTGGGTCAGGCGGCTGCCGGCCAGGGTCTCGAGCCGCGCCTTGACATCCTCGGGCAGGGCGGGGGAGTTCCTGACGTCGAAACGCAGCTCCACCGCGGTCGAGGTCTTGTTGACGTGCTGACCGCCGGGACCCGAGGCGCGCGTGGCCTTCCAGACCAGTTCGTCCTCGTCGATCCGCAGCCAGGAGGTGATCTCGATCATCGAGGAGGGACCGCGCGCTTGGCCTTGACCACCAGCTGATCCAGGGCCTGGAGGAAGCGCGAGCGATCGGCGTTGGCGAAGGCGGCGGGACCCTTGGTGACCTCGCCCATCGACCGCAGGTGCTCGCCGATCGAGCGCGAGGCCAGGGCCGAGCCGATCATATCGGGGCTGAACACCCGCCCGTTCGGGGCCACGGCCGCGCCGCCGGCCTTCAGCACGCGGTCAGCCAGGGGAATGTCGTTGGTCACCACCACGTCGCCCGGCCCGCAGCGCTCGGCGATCCAGTCGTCGGCGACGTCGGGACCGGCGTCGACGACGATCTGCTCGATGACCGGCGTCTGCGGGACGCGGATCCAGCTGTTGGACACGACGAAAGTCTTGAAGCCGTGGCGGGCGGCGACCTTGTAGGCCTCGTCCTTCACGGGGCAGGCGTCGGCGTCGATGAAGAGGATGGCGGCCATCGAGGCGGTACCTGGAGAAGAATGGTGCCGGCTGAGGGGATCGAACCCCCGACCTTCGGTTTACAAAACCGCTGCACTACCGCTGTGCTAAGCCGGCGTTTCACGGGTCGACGACCCGAGGTCAGGGCTTATGCCGTTTGCCGGGGCGGACGGCAATACCCGTCGGGGCATGGGCGTTGTCACCCTCTCCCTTGGGAGAGGGCGGGGCCCGCCGCGCAGCGGTGGGAGGGTGAGGGGATAGGCGAAGCCAGTCATCCAGGCCGCGCAAGCTTCTGTCTTTTCGAGATTTCTATCGGTTAGCGGTTTGACCCTCACCCTCCCATGCTGCGCATGGGCCCCGCCCTCTCCCACGGGAGAGGGTGAGCAAGGCACGAGCATTCGCGCCAACTTATCCTCGGCCCTAAAACCTGCCGTACAGTCTACGCACCTCGTCGCGAGGAAAGGGCGCGTGGCCAGCGACCGAACGTGGCGGCGGGGTGTGGTCGAGCGGTGAAGGTCCGAGGGGGATACTCGGACGGTCCGGGGACCTGGTTCGCTGCCAGGCCCGCCCGCCGTCGGCGTGGTTGGGGGAAAGGGTTCGTCCCTCCCTGATCACCGGGCTTTTCCGGAAACGGAAGCGCCCGGATCCCGGCAAGGCCTGAATAGGGCCACCTTCCCGGGACGCTGGCGAATAACGGCTGCGCGGAGCGTCGGGCTTCGTCGAAACGGTATTCTATTCAGACACTCCGGACGCTGTCCGGCGCTCCGCATCCCTTTCCATGACTTCAGCGGCTGGCCGCGTGAAGGGGCGGAGCTGTGCCTCACAGATCAAACCGCACCCCCTGGGCCAGCGGCAGCGCCCCCGAATAGTTCACCGTCGCCGTCTGCCGCCGCATGTACTGCTTCCAGCTGTCGGAGCCGCTCTCGCGGCCGCCGCCGGTTTCCTTCTCGCCGCCGAATGCGCCGCCGATCTCGGCGCCCGAGGGGCCGATATTGACGTTGGCGATGCCGCAGTCGCTGCCGGCGGCCGACAGGAAGCCCTCGGCCTCGCGGACGTCGTTGGTCATGATGCAGGAGGACAGGCCTTGCGGGACGTCGTTCTGGATCGCCACGGCCATGTCCAGGCTGTTGTACGGCACGACGTGCAGCAGCGGCGCGAAGGTCTCGCGCTGCATGCAGGGCGCCGGCGCGGCGTGGCGGGCCAGGGCGGGGCGCACGTAGAAGGCGTCCGGATGCTGGTCGATCAGCAGACGCTCGCCGCCGCTGACGGTCCCGCCCTCGGCGCGGACCTGGTTCATGGCCTCGACGAAGGCGTCGTAGGCGGCCTTGTCGATCAGCGGGCCCAGCAGCGTCTTGGCGTCGCGCGGATCGCCGACCGGCAGGCGCTGGAAAGCGGCGTCCACCGCGTCGCTGACCTTGTTGACCAGGCTCTCATGGACGATCAGCCGGCGCAGGCTGGTGCAACGCTGGCCCGCCGTGCCGGCCGCCGAGAAGACGATGGCGCGCAGGGCCAGCGACAGGTCGGCCGATGGCGTGACGATCATGGCGTTGTTGCCGCCCAGCTCCAGGATCGAACGGCCGAAGCGCTCGGCGACCAGTGGCACGACGGCCTTGCCCATGCGGGTCGAGCCCGTGGCGCTGACCAGCGGGATGCGCGGATCGCGAGCCAGGCGCTCGCCGGCGTCGCGGCCGCCCAAGACGACGCTGCACAGGCCTTCGGGCGCGTCCTCGACGCGCTCCAGGGCGCGCTGCAGGATGGCGTGGGTCGCCAGCGCCGTCAGGGGCGTCTTCTCGGACGGCTTCCAGATCACCGGATCGCCGCAGACCAAAGCGAGGCACGCGTTCCAGGCCCAGACGGCGACGGGGAAGTTGAAGGCGCTGATCACCAGCACCGGCCCCATCGGATGCCAGGTCTCACGCATGGTATGGCCGGGGCGCTCCGAGGCGATGGTCAGGCCGTGCAATTGCCGGGAGAGGCCGACGGCGAAGTCGCAGATGTCGATCATCTCCTGGACCTCGCCGGCCGCCTCGGAGGCGATCTTGCCGGCCTCCAGGGTGACCAGGGCGGCGAGGTCGGCCTTGGCCGCGCGCAGTTCCTCGCCGAACAGGCGGACCAGTTCGCCCCGACGCGGGGCGGGAACCGTGCGCCAGGCGGCGAAGGCGTGACAGGCGGCCGAGACCTTGGCGCCGATCTCGCGGGCGTCGTCGAAGGCCACGTGGGTCAGGACGGCGCCGTCGATCGGGCTGCGCACCGGATGGCCGGCGTCGGCGGGCAGGGCGGGGACGCCGAGCTTGGTCAGCAACTCGCGGGCATGGGCGGCGGGAGAGGGCTGGGTCATGGCCCGAGGACACGCCGGCGCCAGAGGATGGTCAACCCCTCGGCGTTGCGAGTCTCGTCGCCAAACGGTAGGGACGGGCCAAGCAGGAGAACGACCATGGCCCAGGGCAAACTCATCGACGGCAAGGCCTTCGCGGCCGATCTGCGGGCCAAGGTCGCCGAGGAGGTCGCGGCGCTGAAGGCGCAGCACGGCGTGACGCCGGGCCTGGCCGTGGTGCTGGTCGGCGAGGATCCGGCCAGCCAGGTCTATGTCCGCAACAAGGGCGAGCAGACCGAGGCCGCCGGCATGTACTCCGAGACCCACCGCCTGCCGGCCGAGACGACGCAGGACGAGCTGCTGGCCGTGGTCGCCAAGCTGAACGCCGACCCCAAGATCCACGGCGTGCTGGTCCAGTTCCCGGTGCCGGCCCACATCAACCAGATGGACGTCGTGGCGGCCCTGTCGCCGGACAAGGACGTCGACGGCCTGACCGTGACCAATGCCGGGCGCCTGGCCAGCGGCCTGCCGGCCCTGGCGCCCTGCACGCCGACGGGCTGCATGATGCTGATCAAGGACGCGATCGGCGGCGACCTGAAGGGAAAGACCGCCGTGGTCATCGGTCGCTCGAACCTGATGGGCAAGCCGATGGCCCAGATGCTGCTGGCCGCCGACTGCACCGTGACCATCGCCCACTCGCGCAGCCAGGACCTGCCGGGCATCGTGCGCCAGGCCGACATCGTCGTGGCCGCCGTCGGCCGGGCCGAGATGGTCAAGGCCGACTGGATCAAGCCGGGCGCGGTGGTGATCGACGTCGGCATCAGCCGCTTCCCGGCCCGCGATCCCGAAGCCGCCGCGGCGGGCAAGACCCGACTTGTCGGCGACGTCGCCTTCGACGAGGTTAGGGAAATCGCCGGCGCCATCACGCCGGTTCCGGGGGGAGTCGGGCCGATGACCATCGCTTGCTTGCTGGCCAACACGCTGACGGCGGCCAAGCGCCTGTCGGGGATCGCCTGATGCGGAGGGCGTTCGTCTTCGTCGCGTCCGCCCTTCTTCTCACTGCCTGCGGGTCAAAGACTCCGCCGCCGCCTACGCCTGAACAGGCGGCGGCGCTGCGTCCGGCCGACGCCAAGCTGGCCGGGCTTTACGAGACCTCGTGCCACGCCTGCCATGCGACGCCCGGCACAGGCGCGCCGCTGGTCCATGACCGCGCTGCCTGGGACCCGCGCTGGAAGCAGGGCGAGGCCGTGCTGCTGGACCACACCATCCAGGGCTTCAACGCCATGCCGGCTACCGGCCAGTGCGTGGCTTGCACACCAGGCGATTTCCAGGGTCTGATCCGATTCATGGCGGGGCGCGAAGACTCCGCGAAATAGCACCGGGAGGCGGCATGATCTCGAGGCGTGGGGCGCTTATCGCAGGCGGAACCGGAGCGGCTGTGGTCGCTGGGGGCGGCGTCGCCGCCTACAAGGTCGCCACAGGGGACAAGCCCGAACCGCCGTCGCCGGCCTCGGTCAATGCCGACGGCAAGCTCTTGTGGCGCAACTGGTCGGGTATCCAGAACGCCTATCCCGCCGCCCGCCTGGCCCCCAAGGACGAGGGCGAGCTGGCCACGGCCCTGAAGGTCGCCCAGGCCCCGATCCGGCCCGTGGGCGCTGGCCACTCGTTCACCGCTTTGGCGCCCACCGACGGGACCCTGGTCTCGCTGGACGCCATGTCCGGCATCGTCGGCTGGGAAGGCGACGAGGCGATCATCCGCACCGGCACGCGGCTGGGCGCTCTAGGACCGCTGCTGGCGCAGAAGGGCCGGGCCCTGCCGAACTTGCCCGACATCAACAAGCAGTCGCTGGGCGGGGCTCTGGGCACGGCCACCCACGGCACAGGCATGAAGATCCCGGCCATGCACGGCGACGTCACCGGCCTGCGGCTGGTGACGCCCTCGGGCAAGGTCATCGACGCCGACGCGACCAGGAACCCCGAGGTCTTCCAGGCCGCTCGCGTCTCGCTGGGGTCGTTGGGCGTGATCAGCCAAGTGCGGATGCGCACCAGCGCCAACCGCCGCCTACGCCGCAAGGTCTGGCTGGAGCCGTTCGACGAGGCCCTCGCGAACGCTGAGGGCCGCTGGGCCCAGCATCGCAATTTCGAGTTCTACGCCGTGCCGTTCACCGGCCTGGCCGCCAATATCAGCCACGACGAGACCGACGATCCAGCCCTGGATCGCGGACCCGACCAGGACACCGAGTTCCTGCTGGCGCTGCGAGGCTTGCGGAACCTGCTGGGCTTCGCCACGCCGCTGCGCAAGGCCGCCGCCAAGGCGCTGCTGTCGACCGCCAAGCCCGAGACCGCTGTCGACGAGGGCTGGAAGCTGCTGTCGACCGAGCGGCCTGTGCGCTTCAACGAGATGGAATTCCATCTGCCGGTCGAGAACCAGCTGAAGGCACTGGCCGAGGTGGTGGCGACCATCGAGAAGGAGCGTCCCGACGTCTTCTTCCCGATCGAGGTGCGGCGCATCGCGGCCGATGACGCCTGGCTGTCGCCGTTCCAGGGCGGGGTGCGCGGCTCGGTGGCGGTGCATGCCTATTACCGCGACGACTTCTCGTTCCTGTACGAGCTGATCGAGCCGATCTTCCGCCGCTACGACGGGCGGCCGCATTGGGGTAAGCTGCACACGCTGAACGGCGGGCAGCTGGCGGCGATCTATCCGCGCTGGAAGGACTTCCTGGCCGTGCGCCAGGAACTGGATCCGGAGGGCCGGATGCTGAACCCGTACCTGAAGGGCCTGTTTGGCCTAACCTGAGGGGTTAGGCCGCGGCGCCCAGATACTCGGTGACCCGGGCTTCCAGCTCGGTGACCAGAGCCTTGCCGACCGGGTGGGTGTCGACCTTGATGTCGTCGCGGACGCAGGCCTTGATCGCGTCGATGTGGGCGTCGACCAGGAACATCGGCGCCGACAGGCGGGTGTCCGGATCGTCGATCAGCTTGCACAGCGAGGCGGCCAGGCGGGTGATCAGCGGGAACTCGTAGGTCGCGCCCAGGCCCTTCAGGTCGTGAGCGCGGAGATACAGAGTCTCGACCGTCTGGGCGTTCAGGCCCTCGGTGCGCACGCCCTGGCGAGCGGCTTCCAGCTTGACGATTTCGTCGTTGAGCCATTGGGCGAAGTTGCCGGACAGGCTCTTCAGCGCGGCCTCGGCCTTGGCGATCGCCGCCATGTCGATGCCCCCGCGTCCGCCCACCTTGAGCTTCAGCATATTCGGAACCTGAATGACTTCAGCGGTCTTGTTCGTCACGGAGCGCCTCCCCAGTGGCGGATAGTTGGAGAACGCTAACATAGCAGGCGTTAACATTGGATGAGACAGTCGTTTCCCGCGACCCAACGTCTCAGGGGGCGCGACGAGGTCTTCAACTCAAGCGGAAAACTGCTCGGCCAACACTCTCTCTTCCAGGCTGCGGCCGGCGTCGAACAGCATCGACAGCGAGGTGCCGCGATCCTCGGAGATATGGACCTCGATGACGTCGCGGACCTCGAAATTGTCCGCCACCGCACTAACCGGACGCTTGTCGGCCTCGAGCACCTCGAACGTCACGCGGGCCGACTGCGGCAGCAGGGCGCCGCGCCAGCGGCGGGGGCGGAAGGCCGAGATGGGGGTGAGGGCCAGCACCTGGCCGTCGATCGGGATGATCGGGCCGTGGGCGGACAGGTTGTAGGCGGTCGAGCCGGCCGGGGTGGCCAGAAGGGCGCCGTCGCAGACCAGCTCGCCCATCCGCACCTTGCCGTCGATCGAGATGCGCAGCTTGGCGGTCTGGCGGGTCTGGCGCAGAAGCGAGACCTCGTTGATCGCGAGAGCCCGGTGCTGGGTCCGGCGCGAATCGATGGCGACCATGGCCAACGGATGGATGACGGCGCGCTCGGCGGCGTTGATCCGCTCCAGGAGGTCGTCCTCGCTGTACTCGTTCATCAGGAAGCCGACCGAGCCGCGGTTCATGCCGTAGATCGGCGTCTGGGTGGCGATCGCCTCGTGCAGCGTTTCCAGCATGAAGCCATCGCCGCCCAAGGCCACGATGACCTGGGCGTTCTCGTCGCCGACGTCGCCATAACGCGCGGTCAGGCGTTCACGCGCTTCGATGGCCTCAGGCCGGTCGCTGGCCTTGAACGCCAGGCGAGTCACGATCGGTTGCGGCTGGTACATGCGGCCAAGTGGCGGGAAGGCCGCCGCCTTGTCAAACTACAGATCAGACCTGGCCGACGGCCTGGCGGAAGGCCATGCCGGCGATGTCCGGCGTGAAGGGGCCAAAGGCGCTGGCGGCGCGGCGCACGCCCTCTTCGCCGCCGCCCGGACGCCCGCCGTTCAGCTGGCGGACATGCTCCAGGATGGTCGGGAAGACGCTGCGGTCGATGCCCACGGCCGAGCAGGCCAGGGCCAGCAGTTCGGGGCGGCCGCTGTCGATGGCGCGGCGGATCTGAGCGGACTCGAACTTGCCCAGGCGCGCCAGGGCCATGACGAACAGCTGCAGCCGGCCTTCACGCAGGACGCGCAACAAATAGCCGGGCCGAAGCTGGCCGGCGGAGTCGAGCTTCTCGATCAGAGATCGCTCCATCTCCTCGCGGTCCTCGTCCTGCTCGACGGGGCCGACCTCGTCGTCGTTCTCGCCACGGTGGGCGGCGCGTAGGGCGTCGTTGACCGCCGCTTGCATCTTGGCGGGATCCAGATGGAAGCGGCTGGCCAGCGCATCGCGCAGGGCGCGACCGACCAGCAGATAGAGCTGCTCGGCCAGATCGCTGGAGAGTTTCGGATGGCGGGCCAGGGGCGAGCGCAGGGCGACCACTTCACGCGAGCGGCCGACCAGGCGGCCCATGGCGTCGGGCGAGATCTCGGCGGTTTCGTTTGAGGCCAGAGCCGTCAGCACCGCCGGCTCGTCACGGCTGATGATCGCCTCGACCACGGCGCCGGGCAGGCGCGGACGGCGGGCGATCTCGATCTGGTGTTCCAGGGTCGCCTGGACCAGCAGGCGGATCAGGTCGTGATCCTGCAGGACCGGACTGCGGGCGATGATCGGCCGGGCGATGTCGATCTCGTCCAGCGCCATGATGTTGATCAGCGCCGAGGGGGCCCAGTCGGCGTCGGCCAGGCGCTCGGACAGGCGATGGCGAATGTCGCGCTCGGCCTCGACCACCAGGGTCATGAAGATCGAGTTCAGCAGGGCCTGAATGTCGGGGTGGGTCGGCTCGCCACTGGCCTGGCCGGCTTCGCACAGGTCAATGATGCCAGTGAGCAGGCGTTCGCGGTCGCCTGCCTCGCGACTGCGAGCCAGCTTCATGAGCGATGCGATCTCGACGGCTTGGATGGCCCGCCTCCTTCGAATCCGGAAGACCGGATGAGGATGACCTTGCCGCTCCCAAATGAAAACATGCTTAAACAGAACGAAGACGCCGATGCGCCGTTTCGCGTCGAGATGTCGCAAGCTTGAGCGGAGGTAACCTGTGGTCCAAGACCTGATCCTGGCCCTAGACCAGGGCACGACCAGCACCCGGGCCATCCTGTTCGACCGCGCCGGTCAGCCTCTGGCCGAGGCCTCGCGGCCGCTGCGTCAGAGCTATCCGCACGACGGCTGGGTCGAACACGACGCCGAAGAGATCTACGCCGCCTGCGTGGCGGTGCTGCGCGAGGCCTCGGAAAAGTCCGGTAGCGCCGAACGCATCGCCGCCATCGGCATCACCAACCAGCGCGAGACGGTGGTGATCTGGGACCGCAAGACGGGCCGCCCGATCCATCCAGCCGTCGTCTGGCAGGACCGCCGCACCGCCGAGGTCTGCGCCAAGCTCAAGGACGAGGGCCACGAGCCGCGCGTTACCGAGGTGACCGGTCTGCTGCTGGACCCGTACTTTTCGGGCACCAAGATCGCCTGGATCCTGGATAAGGTTCCCGGCGCGCGGGTTCGGGCGGAGGCAGGCGAACTTCTGGCCGGCACCATGGACTCCTGGGTGATCTGGCGGCTGACCGGCGGAGCTGTGCACGCTACCGACGCCACCAACGCCTCGCGCACCCTGCTGTTCGATATCGCCGAGCAGGCCTGGTCGGCCGAGATGCTGGACCTTTTCAACGTGCCGGGCGCGTTGCTGCCCAAGGTGCTGGACTGCGTCGATGACTATGGCGCGACGGGCGCCGAGGTGCTGGGGCGGCCCGTGCCGATCCGGGGCGTGGCGGGCGACCAGCAGGCGGCGCTGATGGGGCAGGGGTGTGTCGCCCCCGGCCAGATGAAGGCCACCTATGGCACCGGCTGCTTCATGCTCATCAACACCGGCGAGGACCGCGCCGTTTCGCGCTCGAGGCTGCTGACCACGGTGGCGGCGCGGGTGAACGGCAAGACGACCTATGCCCTGGAGGGCTCGATCTTCGTGGCGGGCGCTGCGATCCAGTGGCTGGGCGAGGGTCTGGGCATAACCGGCGGGCCGCGTGCGGCAGAGGCTCTGGCGCGAGCGGCCAAGGCCGATCACGGCGTCGTCGTGGTGCCGGCCTTCACGGGGCTGGGCGCGCCGTGGTGGGACGCCAATGCGCGCGGCGGCATCTTCGGCCTGACCCGCGACGCAGGGTTGCCCGAGATCGCGGCAGCCACCTTCGACAGCTGCGCCCTGCAGAGTCGCGACCTGATCGAGGCCATGCGGGCCGACGCGCCGACGGCGTTCGGCGAGGCCGCGCAGATGCGCATCGACGGCGGCATGTCCAAGAGCGCCTGGTTCTCGCAGCGCCTGGCCGACCTCACCGGCATCCCGGTGCGTCGCGCCAGCTACCAGGAGATGACGGCGCTGGGCGCGGCCCTGTTCGCTGGGGTCGGGGCAGGGCTCTACGCCTCGGTCGAGGAAGCCGCTGAAGTCAGTCCGGCCGCCGAGACCCTTACGCCTTCGATCAAGGACCACGAGCGCGAAGCCGCCTATGCGCGGTGGCTGGACGCGGTGCCACGCATACGACTTTAGTCGTATGCCGGATTGCGGCGACAACGCTGTCTCCGCATAAGGGTCAGACCAATCAAGAAGCGGAACTCGACATGACAACCCGCCGCGCCGTGCTGGGCGCTGGAGCCGCCCTGATCGCCTCGGGCCAGGCCTTCGCCGCCGCCCCGGCCTATCCCAAGATCGGCCGTATCCGCCGCCTGTCGCCGGAGTTGGACGCGATCATCGACGCCAACGCCCCGATCGAGCAGATCGCCGACGGCATCAAGTGGGCCGAGGGGCCGACCTGGGTCTGGGAAGGCAAATACCTGTTGTTCTCGGATGTGCCAGGCAACGTCATGCACCGCTGGGACGCCAAGAGCGGCAAGACCGATTTCCTGCGGCCGTCGGGCTATGACGGCCCGCCGACCACGATCTTCCGCGAGGCCGGCACCAACGGCGCGATCATCAGCCTGGCCGGCGAGCTGGTGGTCGCCGATTGCGGCAACCGCGGGATCGCCAAGATCGATCTTGCCACCAAGAAGAAGACGATCCTGGCCGGCGCCTACAAGGGCAAGAAGTTCAACAGCCCCAACGACCTGGTCGAGCTGCGCGGCTCGGAGAGCCAGCGCGGGTCGTACTACTTCACCGATCCGCCCTACGGCCTGGAAGGCGGCGACGCCTCGCCGGCCAAGGAGTTGCCGTTCAACGGCGTCTACCTGCTGCGGCCCAACGGCGAGGTGGCGCTGATCGACGACACGCTGTCGTTCCCGAACGGCGTCGCCCTGTCGCCAGACAACAAGCGGCTCTACGTCGCCATCTCGGACCCGAAACGGCCGGTGATCATGGCCTATGACCTGGGCGCGGACGGTCTGCCGACCTCGTCCAAGGTGTTTTTCGACGCCTCGGATCTGCTGAAGGCCGGCGGTCCCGGTCTGCCTGACGGCATGAAGGTCGACGCCAAGGGGCGGCTGTTCGCCAGCGGTCCGGGCGGCATCATGATCCTGACGCCGGACGCCAAGCTGCTGGGCGTGATCGAGACCGGTGGGCCGGCCGCCAACTGCACGTTCGGGGAAGACGGCAAGACGCTGTTCATCACCTCCAACCACGTGGTGGCCAAGGTGCGCACCAAGACTTCCGGCCTAGCCTGGTAAGGGGAAAGCATTATGGATGAGATCAGCAAGCGGACATTCCTGGCGGCTGGTCTCGCCGCCGCTCTGCCCTTGGGAGCGCGGGCCGCCGAGCCCGGCCGCAAGCTGGGCTACGCGATCCTGGGCCTGGGCTACTACGCCACCAAGATCATCATGCCGCGCTTCGCCGAGTGCGAGCACTCCAAGCTGGTGGCCCTGGTCAGCGGCACGCCCGAGAAGCTGGAGACTTTCGGCGAGCAGTACGGCATCCCGGAGAGCCACCGCTACAGCTACGAGACCTTCGACAAGATCATCGATAATCCCGACGTCGACATCGTCTACATCATCACGCCCAACAGCCTGCACCGCACCTTCACCGAGCGGGCGGCCAAGGCCGGCAAGCACGTGATGTGCGAGAAGCCGATGGCCAACACGGTCGCCGATTGCGAGGCGATGATCGCCGCCTGCAAGAAGGCCGGTCGCAAGCTGATGATCGGCTATCGCAGCCGCTTCCAGGCCCACAATATCGAGGCCATCAAGCTGATCCGCGCCGGCTCTCTCGGCCCGGTGCGGACGGTGGTGGCCGACCACGGCTTTACCATCGGCGATCCCAAGCAGTGGCGGCTGAACAAGGCCCTGGCCGGCGGCGGCAGCCTGATGGACATCGGCATCTACAGCCTGAACGCCGCCCGCTACCTGACCGGCGAAGAGCCCATCGCGGTCAATGCCGTGGAGTCCACCGACCGCAGCGACATCCGCTTCAAGGAGGTCGAGGACGTCATCAGCTTCCAGTTGAAGTTCCCCTCGGGCGCGACGGCCAACTGCTATTCGGCCTACAGCGCCAACTTCAACCGCTACCGGGTGACGGGCCCCAAGGGCTTTGTCGATTGCGAGCCGGCCACCAGCTACGACGGCCAGTCGATGCGCGCCCGGTTTAGCGGCCAGAACGGCCCGCTTGAACCGGCCCCGCAGCCCAAGAACCAGTTCTCGGCCCAGCTGGACCACCTGTCCGAATGCATCCTCCAAAACCGTGAGCCGCTGGTGTCGGGCGAGGAGGGGCTGAAGGATCTCCGCGTAATCGAGGCCATCTACCGCGCCGCCCGCGAAGGTCGGACGGTGAAGCTGTGAGGGCTCTGATCCTGGCGGCGGCCTTGCTCGCGCCTGGCCTGGCTCAGGCCCAGCAACAGATCCCGCTGTGGCCCAAGGGCGCGCCCGGCTTCGAGAGCCGCAAGGACATGCCCGAGATCCCGGGCGACTACTGGCTCAGGAGCATCAACAACCCCTCGGTCACGGTCTATCTGCCGCCCAAGGAGATCGCCACCGGCGCGGCCCTGGTCGTGCTGCCGGGCGGTGGTCACCGCATCCTGGTCATCCGCTCGGAAGGCACGGATGTCGCCAAGGTCCTGAACCCGGCCGGCGTGGCGGTCTTCATCATCAAGTATCGGCTCTTCCGCGAGGAAGGCTCGCCCTACACGATCGAGCACGCCCGCCAGGACGCGGTGCGGGGCGTCCGCTGGGTTCGCAGCCATGCCGCCGAGTACGGGATCGACCCGAAGCGCATTGGCCTGATGGGTTTCTCGGCCGGCGGCGAGACGGCCAATCTCGAAGTCTATCAGGGCGCTTTGCCCAGTGACCCGAAGGTCGACGCCATCGACGAGGTCAGCGCCCGGCCGGACTTCCAGGTTCTGGTCTATCCGGGGCCGCTGGGCACACCCGACAAGGTTCCATCTGACGCGCCGCCAGCCTTCATGGTCGCGGCCAACGACGACGAGTGCTGCTCGGCGCCGCTGGTCGACCTGCTGCCCAAGTTCCGCGCCGCCAAGGTGCCGGTCGAGCTGCACCTGTTCCAGGCCGGCGGCCACGCCTTCAACATGGGCCTGCGCAAGGAACAGGCCTCGTTCAAGCATTGGCCGAACCTGCTGGTCGACTGGCTGAACGACAACGGCTGGATGAAGTCCCGCTAGGGGTTCTCGTCCAGATAAGCCTTCACCCGCGCGAACAGGTCCTCGAACATCGGCGTCGTCAGGCGGCCGGTGTTCGTGTTCAGCCGCGAGCAGTGATAGCTGTTGAAGATCCGATAGGGGCCCGCCTGGAACTCCGAGCCGTGGCCGGGCAAGCCCGCCGAAGCTTTCAAACCCAGGGTCTTCAGCACATTGCGCCGCGAGACGTCGCCCAGGGTGACGATGACCTTCAGGTTGGGGAACATGTCCAGCCGCGCCTTCAGGAACGGCCGGCAGTTGTTCTCTTCCGAGGTCTCGGGTTTGTTGCCGGGCGGGGCGCAGCGGACGGCATTGGTCACGGCCGCGCCGACCAGCTTGAGGCTGTCATCGGGCCGCGCCTCGAACTTGCCCGTGGCGAAGCCGTACTTGATCAGGGTGTCGTAGAGCAGCGTCCCGGCATAGTCGCCGGTGAACGGCCGGCCCGTGCGGTTGGCGCCCTTGCGGCCGGGGGCCAGGCCCGCGACCAGCAGGCGGGCGTTCTTGTCGCCGAACGAGGGGGCGGGGCCGTTGAACCAGTCGGGATAGAGGTCCTGGTTCTCGCGGCGATAGGCCACCAGGCGCGGGCACAGCGGGCAGTCGCGCGGCGGCTCGGCGGGGTTGGGGACGACTTCGCCGACGATGTTGGAGTGCTGGCTCATCTCAATACTCGTCGTCGGCTTCGCGTTCGGCCGGCGTGCGGGTGTCCGACACCGAGCGCGGCTGGACCCGCTGCGGGCGGCCGATGATGTTGCCCAGGTCTGCCAGGTCCACGAAGTTGTCGGCTTGGCGGCGCAGGTCGTCGCTGGTCATCGGCGGCTGGCTCTTCATGGTCGAGACCACGGTGACGCGGCGGCCCTTGCGCTGGACGGCCTCGACCAGCGCGCGGAAGTCGCCGTCGCCCGAGAACAGGACCAGGTGGTCGGCCACTTCAGCCATCTGCAGCATGTCGACGGCGATCTCGATGTCCATGTCGCCGCGCCAGCGCTTGCGGCCCTGGCTGTCGGTGAACTCGCGCGCCGGCTTCGTCACCAGGGTGAAGCCGTTATAGTCCAGCCAGTCGACCAGCGGACGGATTGGCGAATAGTCGTCGTTCTCGGCGATCGCGGTATAGTAGTAGGCTCGGATCAGGACGCCGCGCTTTTTGAACTCGTCGAGCAGCTTGCGGTAGTCGATGTCGAAGCCCAGGGACTTGGCGGCGGAGTAGAGATTGGCCCCGTCGATGAACAGGGCCAGTCGGTCGGTAGGATAGAAGGTCACGGTAATCCCTTGAAAAATCAGGTCTCTAGAAATGACTTGGACGAGGCCGTGATCGTGGCGCTCGGGTGCAATCTGCCGGGAGCCTATACGAGTCGCGAGGCCTTGTTGGAAGCCGCCCTGGAGGCGCTGCCGGGCGAGGGGCTGGAACTGGTGACTCGCTCGACCTGGTGGGCCTCGGCGGCCTGGCCGGACCCGACGGGACCCGAGTACCGCAACGGCGTGGCGATCGTCCGCACCGAACTCGACCCGTTCGAGACCTTGGCGGCCCTGCATCGGATCGAGGAAACCTTTGGACGGGCGAGGGGAGAGGCCAATGCGCCCCGCACCCTGGATCTCGACCTGATCGCCCACGGCCGCACGGTGCTGGAGGACGACGTTTGGGTGCCGCATCCGCGGGCTCATGAGCGGCTGTTCGTGATGGGGCCGCTGGCCGAGCTGGCCTCGGCCTGGATTCACCCGGTCAATGGCGAGCCGGCCTTCCGCCTGGCCGCCACCGCCACCGCGGGGCGCGACGCGCGCTCCATTGCGAAAGTTTAATCCCCGATCGGCTCAAGCGGCGCCCATAGTCCGGCCAAATTTCCACGCCAAGCGTCCCGCACGCTCATCTGGACTTAGCTCAGCCATGACCCTGACCCGCTCGCTGCTCGCCTGCGCCGCCGCCTGCGCGCTGCTGACCGCCGCGCCTTCGGCTTTTGCCCAAGCTCAAAGCGGCGTCGACCTGACCTCGATCGACAAGTCGATCAAGCTGGGCGACGACTTCTGGACCTACGCCAACAACGAGTGGATCAAGGCCCACCCGATCCCCGCCGATCGCAGCCGCTATGGCAAGACGGCGGTGATGGTCGAGGAGGCCAGCAAGCGCACGGTCGACCTGATCCAGGACGCTGCCAAGGGCGGCAGCGGCGACGGCAAGAAGGTCGGTGACTACTACGCCAGCTACATGGACGAGGCCGGCATCGAGGCTAAGGGCCTTGCGCCGCTGAAGGCTGACCTGGCTCGCATCGCCGCCATCAAGGACAAGAAGCAGCTGGCGACCGTCTTGGGCGGCAACATCCGCGCGGACGTCGACGCCCTGAACTCCACCGACTTCTATACCGACAACGTGCTGGGCCTGTGGGTCTCGCCGGCGTTCGACGACACCAGCAAGTACGCGCCGTTCCTGCTGCAGGGCGGCCTGGGCATGCCCGACCGCGAATACTACCTGTCGGACAAGGCCTCGATGGTCGAGGCGCGCACCAAGTACGTCGCCCACGTCGAGAAGATCCTGACCCTGGGCGGCGTCGCCGATCCGGCGGGCAAGGCCAAGGCGATCATGGCCCTGGAAACCCAGCTGGCCCAGGCCTCGGGCAGCCGCGCCGACAGCGCCGACGTGCAAAAGGCCAACAACAGCTGGACCCCCGCCGATTTCGCCAAGAATGCGCCGGGCCTGGACTGGAGCGCCTTCTTCGCCGCCGCCAAGCTGTCGGGCCAGCCGCGCTTCATCGTCTGGCATCCGACCCTGGTGACAGGTCTGGGCAAGGCAGTGTCGGGCGTGTCGCTGGACACCTGGAAGGACTACCTGACCTTCCACCTGCTGGACCACTACAGCAACGTGCTGCCCAAGGCGTTCGTCGACGAGCGCTTCGCCTTCTACGGCCAGGGGCTGCAAGGTACGCCGCAGCTGTCGCCGCGCTGGAAGCGGGCGGTGGGTTCGACCAACGCCACCCTCGGCGAGGCGGTCGGCAAGCTCTATGCCGACAAGTACTTCTCGGCGGAGTCCAAGGCGGCCGTGACCGCCATGGTCGACAACATGAAGGTCGCCTTCGAAAAACGCATCGACGGTCTGGACTGGATGGATCCGGCCACCAAGGGCGAGGCCCGCAAGAAGGTGGCGGTGCTGAAGGTCGGCGTCGGCTATCCGGATGCGTGGCGTGACTATGCCGGCTATGCAGTCGTGCGCGGCGACGCTTTCGGCAACATCAAGCGCTCGGAGGAATTCGACTACGCCACGGCGCTGGCCAAGCTGGGCAAGCCCGTCGATCGTGGTGAGTGGGTGATGACCCCGCAGACCGTCAACGCCGTGAACCTGCCGATGCTGAACGGCCTGAACTTCCCGGCCGCCATCCTGGCCCCGCCGAACTTCGACCTGAATAACGACCCGGCCGCCAACTACGGCGCGACCGGCGCCACGATCGGTCACGAGATCAGCCACAGCTTCGACGACCAGGGCGCCCAGTTCGACAGCCAGGGCCGGCTGCGCAACTGGTGGACGCCCAGCGACCTCGACCACTTCCAGAAGGCCGGGGCGGCGCTGGCCGACCAGTTCGACACCTACAAGCCGTTCCCCGATCTGGCCGTGAACGGCAAGCTGACGCTCAGCGAGAACATTGCCGACGTCGCCGGCCTGGGCGCGGCGCTGGACGCCTATCACGCCTCGCTGGGGGGCAAGCCCGCGCCGGTGATCGACGGCCTGACGGGCGACCAGCGGTTCTTCCTGGCCTACGCCCAAAGCTGGCTGGGCTATGCCCGTCCGGCGGCCCTGCGCCAGCAGATCATCACCGACGGCCACGCGCCGGACCAGTATCGCGCCTTCACGGTGCGCAATCTGGACGACTGGTATGCGGCTTTCGGCGTGAAGCCGGGGGATTCCATGTACCTGCCGCCGGAGAAGCGTGTGAAAGTCTGGTAGACATTGACTCGCGAAGGGGGCATAAGCGCCCCCTCGCGAAAGCTAGAACATCGTGCGCGGCGTTGCGTGTCGCCGCACGGAAGCCTATTTTGCGATAGCTAACCGCAGCCCGAGGAACTCATGGCCCGCGTCACCGTCGAAGATTGCGTCGAAAAAGTTCCGAACCGCTTCTCGCTCGTCCTGCTGTCGGCGCACCGCGCCCGCGGCATCTCGGCAGGCGCGGCCCTGATGGTCGACCGCGACAACGACAAGAACCCGGTCGTCGCCCTGCGCGAGATCGCCGACGACGTGATCGACCACGAGGCCCTGAAGGAACACCTCATCAGCACGCTGCAACGCGTCGATGAGCACACCGAGGCCGAGGAAGAGGCCGAGACCCTGGCCCTGCTGGCCGATCCGAGCCACATGCAGATGAGCGAACTGGAACTGGTCCGCGCTCTGCAGAGCGACCGCGACGGCGGCCAGGAGGAGCGGTACTGAGCCCCGAAGGCGCAGACCCTCTGACCCTGGAAGCGGTCGAACCGACCGCTTCACCCCAACGCGCGCCCGATGCCGAATCGGGCGCGTCGTCGTCTGTGGCGCCCGCCACGACGACCGAGGTTCCCAAGCCTCGCCCCAAATTCCTTCGCCAGTACGAACTGATCGAGCGGGTCCACGCCTACGACCCGACCGCCGACGAGGCGCTGCTGAACCGCGCCTATGTCTATGCCATGCGCATGCACGGCTCGCAGACCCGGGCCAGCGGCGACCCGTACTACGCCCACCCGATCGAAGTGGCGGGCATCCTCACCGAGTATCGTCTCGACACCGCGACCATCGTCACGGCGCTGCTGCACGACGTGATCGAGGACACCCCGGTCACCAAGGAAGAGATCGCCAAGCTGTTCGGCGACGAGATCGGCGAACTGGTCGAGGGCGTCACCAAGCTTTCCAAGCTCGAGCTGCAGGCCGAGCACATGCGCCAGGCCGAGAACCTGCGCAAATTCATCCTGGCCATCTCCAAGGACGTCCGCGTCCTGCTGGTCAAGCTGGCCGACCGTCTGCACAACATGCGGACCCTGCACTTCATCAAGAACCAGGCGAAGCGCGAGCGGATCGCCCGCGAGACCCGCGACATCTACGCGCCGCTGGCCCGCAACATCGGCTGCCACAAGATCTGTGTGGAGCTGGAGGAGCTGTCCTTCCAGCACACCAACCCGGTCGCCCGCGACGCGATCATCCGCCGCCTGGACACCCTGCGCGAAGAGCAGGGCGGGGCGGTGGCCCTGGTCAGCCAGGAGATCGGCGCGCGCCTGGAGTCGGCCAACCTGCCGGCTCGCGTCTTTGGCCGCGAGAAGTCGCCTTATTCGATCTGGCGCAAGCTGCAGCGCAAATCGATCGGCTTCTCGCAGATGGCCGACATCTATGCGTTCCGCGTGATCGTCGACAGCGAGGAAGACTGCTACCGCGCCCTGGGCGTCGTGCACCGGGCCTGGTCCAGCGTGCCCGACCGCTTCAAGGACTACATCTCGACGCCGAAGCGGAACAACTACCGCTCGCTGCACACCACGGTCGTGGGGCCGCGCGGCATGCGCATCGAGATGCAGATCCGCACCGAGAGCATGGACCGCGTCAACGAAGAGGGCGTCGCCGCCCACTTCCGCTACAAGGACGCCTCGTACGGTCTGGACTTGGAAGGCATGGAAGCCGCCGGCGGCCGCGATCCGCTGGCCAACCTGCGCCAGCTGGTCCAGGTGCTGGAGCATGGTGGCGACAGCGAAGAGTTGGTCGAGCACGCCAAGCTCGAGATGTTCCTCGACCAGGTGTTCGTCTTCACCCCCAAGGGCAAGCTGGTCAGCCTGCCGCGGGGCGCGATGCCGCTGGACTTCGCCTACGCCGTCCACACCAGTGTCGGCGACACCTGCATCGGCGTGAAGATCAATGGCGAGCTGAAGCCGCTGCGCACGCCGCTGGTGAATGGCGACGTGGTCGAGGTGGTGCGCGGCTCCAAGCCCGTGGTGCCGCCGGACTGGCGCTCGCTGACGGTCACGGGCCGGGCGCGCTCGGCCATCCGCCGCCACATCCGCCAGACCGAGAAGGAAGAGTTCCTGCGCCTGGGCCGCGCCTCGCTGGAACAGGTCTTCGAACGGGCTGGCAAGAAGCTGAAGGACGTGTCGCTGCGGCCGATCCTGGAGCGCTTCGCCCTGGAGAGCGACGAGGCGCTGTTCGACGCCGTCGGCCGTGGCCGGGTCTCGCCCAGCCAGGTGCTGGAGACGGCCTATCCGGGCATGAAGGATAGCGATCGCGAGGCCGCCACGGCGCGCCGCAAGATCGAAGGCGGTCAGAACGCCACGCTGTACGTCCGCGGCGGGGGCCTGACGCCGGGCGTTTCGCTTCACTTCGCCCATTGCTGCAGCCCGGTGCCGGGCGACCGCATCGTCGGCATCCTGCGCGAGGACGGCGAGGGCCTGGACGTCCACACGATCGACTGTCCGCGCCTGGCCGAGTACGAGGACCGCGAGGAACTCTGGCGCGACCTGAACTGGACGCCTGAGGCCGAGCGCTCGACCATCTCGCTGACCCGTTTGCACGCCACCATCCAAAACGCCCCGGGCGTGCTGGGCCTGGTCTGCACGATCATCGGCGAGGCCGGCGGCAACATCGTCAACCTGCGCATGCACCACCGGCAGAGCGACTTCTTCGACACCGACATCGACGTCGAGGTCCGCGACGCCAAGCACCTGACCAACATCCAGGCCGCGCTGCGCGCTTGTCCGTCGGTCGAGACAGTGGACCGGACGCGCGGGTAAGCCCGAAGCTGCACGGTTGATGAATTCTCGTTAAAGGCGCAATCTTCCTCTGTTGCAAGCCAGGGGGAGGGCGACCATGACGAATGTACGCGTCTACTTCGCGACCAATCGCAATCATCAACCGGAGAACACCAAGCTGGTGTTCGGGCCGCGCTTCAACGCCGACGGCGTGGCGGCCCTACGATACGGCCATGTCGATTTCTCGCCGGGCGTGGAGACCCTGCAAGGCGCGGAGGTGACGGTTTACGAGGACGCCGCGGGGCCGGAGTTCGATCCCACGAAGGGCGGCGCGCGGCTGCTGGAGGAACTGCGCAAGGGCATGTGTATCGATCAGCTGGACACGCTGGTCTTCATCCACGGCTTTAACGTCACCTTCAATGGCGCGATCGAGGCGGGCCTGCGGCTGGCGCGGGAGGTCCGGATCCGTGATCCGAACGGGGTGAGCAAGCCGGTCAATGTCGTGGTCTTCAGCTGGCCGTCCGACGGCACGGCCGTTCCGTACATGTCGTACTACAGCGACCGGGAGGACGCCCGGGCGTCCGGGCCGGCCCTGGCGCGCGCCTATCTCAAGCTGCGGGACTTCCTGGCGCAACTGCCCGTGGCGCAGCGTTGCCAGCGGCGTATCCATCTTCTGGCGCACAGCATGGGCAACTATCTGCTGCGCCAAGGCGTCCAGGCGATCCTGGCCAAGGAGCCCGACGGCCTGGTCAGGCTGTTCGACCAGATCCTGCTGGCGGCGCCGGACGAGGACGACGACACCTTCGAGCTGGATAGCAAGCTGAAGTCGCTGCCCAGGATCGGCCGGCAGGTGACGGTCTATTTCAATCCGTCGGACCTGGCGCTGATCACTTCCGACAAGACCAAGGGCAATCCCGACCGGCTGGGCTCCGACGGGCCGCGGCTGGTCGACCTGCTGCCCAAGAAGGTGGTGCTGGTCGACTGTCGGAACGTGGCGCGGGACGCGGACATGCTGGTCGGTCACAGCTACTATATCCGCAGCCCCGCCATGGCCGTCGACATCGCGTCCGTGCTCGAGGGCATGGATCCCGAAAAGATCGGCAATCGGGCCTACATCCAGCAGCTGCGGGCCTATCGCATTGCCGGGGACCCGGCCTAGGCGGTCTTCAGCGCCGCCACGGCGTCGAGCGCGCCGAGGGTCATCGGAGAGGGCAGGGCGTCCAGGGGAAACCAGCCCCATTCGTGGATGGCGTGGACTTCCTGGATCACCGGCTCGCCTTCGAAGCTCTCGACGGCATAGGTGATGGCCACCCAGTGATAGTCGTCGGCGACCATGTCGGTGACGGCCAGCACGCGACTGGCGGTGACGCGGATGCCGAGCTCTTCCTCGGTCTCGCGTTCGGCGCAGGTCTTGGCGGCCTCGCCCCAGTCCAGCTTGCCGCCGGGCACGCCCCAATGGTCGGCCTCGGGGTTCTTGACCCGCTTGACCAGCAACAGCCGGCCCTGGTCGTCGAGGACAGCCGCGCCGCAGCCGACGCGAGGACGTTGAATCTCTTCGGTCATGAGGCGCGGTAGAGCCCGAAAAGCCCTTATGGCGCAAGCCGGCGTTTGTAGACTCGCCCATCTGCTCTATATCCACGGCTCATGACCAACGACGACGTCCTCGACGAATTCCGCGCCGCCGGCGCTCTCCGTGAAGGCCACTTCGTGCTGTCTTCCGGCCTGCACAGCCCGGTGTTCCTGCAGAAGAACCTGGTGTTCATGCGCCCCGAGCGGTGCGAGCGCCTGTGCAAGGCGCTGGCGGAAAAGATCATCGCCACGGTGGGGCAGGTGGACGTCGCCGTCTCGCCGGCCGTCGGCGGCATCATCCCCGGCTACGAGACCGCCCGTCACCTGAACGTGCCGTCGATCTATGTCGAGCGCGAGGGCGGCGGCTTCAAGTTCCGTCGTGGCTTCCACCTTGAGCCCGGGCAGAAGGTCGTGATGGTCGAGGACATCGTCACCACCGGCCTGTCGTCGCGTGAGTGCATCCAGGCGATCGTGGACGCTGGCGGCGACGTCGTCGCGGCGGCCTGCATCGTTGACCGCTCGGGCGGCAAGGTCGATGTCGGCGTGCCGCTGATCTCGCTGTGCAGTCTGGAAGTGCCGGCCTATCCGGCCGACGCCCTGCCGCCTGAACTGGCCGCGATCCCGATCGAGGATCCCGGCTCCCGCCGTCTGAAGGGCTGAGCCATGCTGCGTCTGGGCGTCAACATCGACCACGTGGCGACGATCCGGAACGCGCGCGGTTCCTCCTATCCCGAGCCGGTCCGGGCCGCCGAGCTGGCCCTGGCCGCCGGGGCCGACGGCATCACGGCGCACCTTCGCGAGGATCGCCGCCATATCAGCGACGCCGACATCGCCGTCCTGACAGACCTGTGCCACAAGCGCGGCAAGCCGCTGAACTTCGAGATGGCGGTCACCGACGAGATGATCGGCATCGCCCTGGGCGCCAAGCCGCACGCCGCCTGCCTGGTCCCCGAGCGCCGCGAGGAGGTCACCACCGAAGGCGGCCTTGACGTGGTCAAGGGCCAGAACCGCATCACTGACGCCACAAGCCGCCTGCGCACCGTCGGCGCCCGCGTCTCGCTGTTCATCGAGGCCGACCCCGACCAGATCCGCGCCTCGGCCGCCGCCGGCGCCCAGGTCGTCGAGCTGCACACCGGCGCCTATTGCGACGCGGCCCGTGAAGGTCATGTCGAGCGCGCTGAGGCTATCCTGGAGCGCCTCAAGGCCGGCGCTGCCTTGGCCGCTCAGCTGGGCCTGGAGGTCCACGCCGGCCACGGTATCGACTACGCGACGGTGAAGCCCATCGCGGCCATCCCGCAAATCGCCGAGCTGAACATCGGCCACTTCCTGATCGGCGAGGCGATCTTCGTCGGTCTGCCGCAAGCGATTCAACGGATGCGCGCCTTGATGGACGCGGCGCGCCTGGAGCAAGCGGCGTGATCATCGGGATCGGCTCGGACCTGTGCGACATCCGCCGGATCGAGAAGTCCCTCGAGCGTTTCGGCGACCGCTTCACCAACAAGGTCTTCACCGAGATCGAGCGCAAGCGGTCCGAGCGCAAGCCCGACCGCGCGTCCAGCTACGCCAAGCGGTTCGCCGCCAAGGAGGCCTGCTCCAAGGCCTTGGGCACAGGCTTGAAGCGCGGCGTGCACCTGGCCGGCATGGGCGTCGTCAACCTGCCCTCGGGCAAGCCGACCATGGCTCTGACGGGCGGGGCGCTGGAGCGGCTGAAGGAGCTGACGCCGGACGGCATGGAAGCGGTGATCCACCTGTCCCTGACCGACGATCACCCCTATGCCCAGGCCTTCGTGATCATCGAAGCGCTGCCGAAGGGGCAGGGCGCCTAAACACCGCCTCAAAGCCAAGCTAACGCGCCGCACTTGCCCGGCGGGCTCAGCCCGTCTAGCAAAGCCAAACCGGTTCGAACCATCTCCGAAGAGCTCAGCGCCCGCATGACCGACGCCGCCGACGACATCACGCCGCCCGAGGACAAGGGCGTCGTCGCCGAGTTCATCGAGATCATCAAGACCGTCGCCTACGCCCTGGGCATCGCCCTGGTGCTGCGGGTCCTGCTGTTCCAGCCCTTCACGATCCCGTCGGCCTCGATGGAGCCCAACCTCTATCAGGGCGACTACATCATCGTGTCCAAGTTCAGCTACGGCTGGAGCAAGCACTCGATCCCGTTCAGCCCGCCGATCATCAAGGGCCGCATCCTGGGTCATGCGCCCAAGCGCGGCGACATCATCGTCTTCAAGCTGCCGCGCGATAACCGCACCGACTACATCAAGCGCCTGATCGGCATGCCGGGCGACAAGGTCCAGATCCGGGGCGGTCAGGTCTACATCAATGGCAAGGCCCTGCCGCGCAAGGAGCAGGCCCCGGCCCTGGTCGACACCGGCTACGGCTTCACCCAGCAGGTCCAGCGCTTCGCCGAGACCAATCCGGAAGGCCGCGTCTACAACACCCAGGACTTTGGCCCTGACAGCCGTGGCGACAACACCGGCATCTATACGGTCCCGGCTGGCTGCTACTTCTTCATGGGCGACAACCGCGACAACTCGGCCGACAGCCGCTTCGATCCGGGCGTCTCGCCGTACAAGGAAGCCGCCTGCAAGTGGGACTATGAGCTGGACCAATATATCGGCGACGAGGTCGGCGTCGGCTTCGTGCCCGCCGAGAACCTGGTCGGCCGCGCCCAGATCATCCTGCTGTCGTGGAACGCCGAGGCCAGCCTGTTCAAGCCGTGGACGTGGTTCCTGAACGCCCGTCCCAGCCGTTTCTTCCACGTGCTGAAGTGATCGCCAACCATGGATAGACGGGTCGCCGCCGTCGGCGACCTGGAGCGCCGGATCGGCCATCAATTCCAAGATCGCGAACTGCTCGAACGCGCCCTGACCCACGCCAGCGTCGGGGACGGGGCCAAGAAGGTCCGCGACAACGAGGTGCTGGAGTTCATCGGCGACCGCGTCCTGGGGCTGCTGGCCGCCGAGGCCCTGGCCCAGCGATTCCCCAAGGCCAAGGAAGGCGAGCTGGCGCCGCGCCTGAACGCCATTGTCAGCCGCGAGACCTGCGCCCGCGTGGCCCGCAAGGCCGAGCTGGGCGGCGCCCTGCGCCTGTCGGCCTCGTCCAGCAAGATCGGCGGTCGCGAGACCGACTCGATCCTGGCCGGCGCCACCGAAGCCCTGATGGCCGCCCTCTATCAGGACGGCGGCCTGGACGCCGCCCGCAAGGTCTTCCTCGACCTGTGGAGCGACGAGTTCGACCGGGCCGGCGAGGGGCGTCCGCGCGATCCCAAGACCGCCCTGCAGGAGTGGGCGCAAGGCAAGGGCCGTCCGCTGCCCTCGTACCGCGTCCTGGATCGCACCGGCCCCGACCATGCCCCGGTCTTCACCGTGGAGGCCGCCGTCGCCGGCGTCGACCCGGCGATCGCCAAGGGCAAGTCCCGCCAGGAAGCCGAGAAGGCCGCCGCCAAGGCGCTGCTGGAGCGGGAAGGGGCGGGGTAAGGGACGGCGGCGCTGGCCCCTCCACCGGCTCCGCCGGTCCCCCTCCCCCAACAGGGGGAGGAGAGGGTTTCTCCGCCCCGCTTGGGGGCGGACAGACCTGCGTGAGCAGGTCAGGTGGGGGCCAGTGCTGAGTCATGCGCTCTCGGCTCCACGCGGTTTCACCGCTGAAGGTGTGGGGAGGCGACGGAGCGGCCGGGCGAACCCGGGGACCGTGATTGTTTGTTTTGCGTTTCGGCTCGTCGTCCGCTCCGCCAGGCTGTTCTCTGCCGTGAGGATGGCCGGCGTGAGCGTTATCTGCTCGGGCGTCCATTACCCCCGGACGGGCGTGGACCAACTGGATCGGCTCTTCCGTCTCCAGCCCGACGATCCACGATAGGCGGCTTGTACGATCACCGCCCTGTCGCTCCGCTAGCGGCTTTGGTCTCGGAAGCTGCCCGTTCGTCAGCCGATCCGCCTAAAGAGGACGAATGCGACGACCTTCGAACTTCCGGGAACCGCCAGTGGCCCCGCTCAACCTAGCCCCGCCGCCGTTTTGGGCCGGATCCAAACGCCCTCCCCCGCGACAGGGATGGCTATGATTGTGCGGGGGATTTTGGCGCGGATCATTCGAAGGCGCGTAAAGTCGACAAGTCACTGATTCCACTGGCTTCGACCCCGCGAATGCCGAGCATTCAGCCTCGCCAATCCCCGTCAAGGCCGCCCTCGGGTTGCTCGCGGTCGGATTGCGTCCTGGAGTGTGTGTAAAAGCAATCGGTCGATATCTATAATATATAACTACTTGGGATTTTACAATTTAATACATTTTTTACCTGGAAATCTCAGATTTCCACAGAAACCAAAATGAGTTTCTCGCAAATGGGTTTGCGAAGAGACCTGAACTCTACATAGGATTTATTCGGACGCCGCAAGGTGTCTCCCATCCATTGACGACTTTCTTGATCGCGGTCCGGTGGCCCACGGGGGGCGACGGCGGCGCGCGGCAAGGAGCTTTTGTCGCCTTGCGAAGAGATATGCCCCGTGCCGAGTCTAGTGCGTTCGAGTGACCTGAAGCCGGAAAACAAGACGCTGGTGGTCTTCACGACCATCCTGCAATTGTCGGCCGTCGTTGTGGTCTGGCTTCTGGCGATCGTCCCTGCGGCTTTGCTAGCGCTAGCGGCGATTGTCGGAAAGACGATCGTGGGAGCCTTGCGAGGCTCTCGGAACCGCTCGACGACGCTTTAAGCTGCGCCTCATTATCCGACGGACATCGATGCCCGCCCTGAAACCCCGCCGCGCGACCCGGATCTGACGCCAGGATGGAACTTCGCCATATCCGCTATTTCCTGGCCGTCGCCGAGGAGCAGAACTTCACGCGGGCCGCCGCGCGGATCGGCATCGGCCAGCCGCCGCTGAGCCAGCAGATCCGCGACCTGGAGGGCGAGATCGGTTTCGCCCTGTTCCGCCGCCGGCCGCACGGGGCGACCCTGACCGAGGCCGGCGAGGCCTTCCTGCCCGAGGCGCGCAAGATCATGGCCCAGGCCGAACGGGCGGTGCGCGCGGCCCGGCGCGCGGGCGGCGGTGAGGACGGCGCCCTGCGCGTGGGCTTCACCTCGTCGGCCAATTTCCATCCGATCGTCACCGAGGCTTTCAGCGTCTTCCACTGGAAGCATCCTGACGCCAGCCTGGTGGTGGAGGAGGGCAACACCGCCCGTCTCGTCGAGCGGCTGCGCAGCGGCGAGCTGGATGCGGCCTTCGTGCGCCCCGACAATGTCGAGGATGGCGCAGACCTGCAGCTGATCCCGCTGGGCGAGGAGCCGCTGATCGTGGCCCTGCCGGTCAGCCACGCCCTGACCAGCCGGGCCAGCGTGCCGCTGTCGGCCCTGCGCGCCGAGCCGTTCGTGATCTTCTCGCGCGGCATCGGCCAGACCTTCCTGGGGCTTATCGCCGAGGCCTGCCGCCGCGAGGGGTTCGAGCCGGTGATCGCTCAGGAGGCGCCGCAGATCGCGGTGATGGTCAATCTGGTCGCCGCGGGCCTGGGCGTGGCCCTGGTCCCGGCCTCGATCGCCCAGCTGGCGGTCAAGGGCGTGGTCTATCGCCCGATCGACGGCGAACCGCCCCGCGTCAGCCTGGCCCTGGCCGCCCGCGCCGGCGACATCCCGGCCAGCGCCCGCAACTTCCTGGCCCTGATCCCCAGCGCTGAAAGCGGGGCCTAACGCGGCCTCGCTACCGCCGAACCGTCATCGGTGGTACACGCACGCGCAATGACTGACACCACCTCCCAAACTAAGGCCGGCTTCGCCGCCATCATCGGCGCGCCGAACGCTGGCAAGTCCACCCTGGTCAACCGCATGGTCGGGGCCAAGGTCTCGATCGTGACCCAGAAGGTCCAGACCACTCGCTTCCCCGTGCGCGGCGTCGCCATCGAGGGCGACACTCAGATCGTCCTGGTCGACACCCCCGGGATCTTCAGCCCGCGCCGCCGCCTGGACCGCGCCATGGTCCGCTCGGCCTGGGCCGGTTCGGAAGACGCCGAGGCCACCGTCCACCTGGTCGACGTGCAGGCCGAACTGGCCAGCCGCGCCGACAAGGCCACGCCGGGCGAGTTCCGCTCGGCCCAGGACGTCCAGACCATCATCGAGGGCCTGAAGGCCGCCGATCGCAAGGTCATCCTGGCGCTGAACAAGATCGACGGGATCAAGCGCGACACCCTGCTGGCCGTGGCCAAGGACTTCTTCGACCAGGGCGTCTATTCGGACGTCTTCATGATCAGCGCCACCACCGGCGCGGGCGTCGAGGACCTGACCGCCAAGCTGGTGACCCTGATGCCGGAAGGCCCGTGGCTGTATCCGGAAGACCAGACCGCCGACCTGCCGGCCCGCCTGCTGGCCGCCGAGATCACCCGCGAGAAGGTCTATCTGCGCGTCCACGAGGAGCTGCCCTACGCGGCCACCGTGGAAACGACTGCCTTCGAGGAGCGCAAGGACGGCAGCGTCCGCATCGAGCAGACCATCCTGGTCGAGCGCGAGGGCCAGCGGGTCATCGTCATCGGCAAGGGCGGCCAGACCTTGAAATGGATCGGCCAGGCCTCACGTGAGGAGCTGTGCGACATCCTCGACCGCAAGGTTCACCTGTTCCTTCACGTGAAGGTCAAGGAGAACTGGGCCGAGGAGCGTGGTCTGTTCAGCGATATCGGACTGGATTTCGATGTTTGATGCTCCGGCTGCGGCCGTCGATCTGGACGCCTACTTCCAGCGCATCGGTTACGACGGCCCCCGCGAGCCGACGATGGCGGTGCTGCGCGCCATTACGCTGAAGCATCCGGACCTGATTCCGTTCGAGAACCTCGACGTCCTGCTGGGCCGCGGGATCAGCATCGTCCCGGCCGACATTGACGCCAAGCTGATCGCTGGCGGGCGGGGCGGCTACTGCTACGAGCAGAACGGCCTGCTGAAGCGCGTGCTGGAGGCCTTGGGCTTCCAGGTCGAGGGCCTGATGGCCCGCGTACAATGGATGCTGCCGGAAGGCGCGCCGCAGCGTCCGCGCTCGCACCAGGTGCTGGGCGTGCAGCTGGACGGCGAGACCTGGCTGGCTGACGCCGGCTTCGGCGGTTGCGTGCTGACCGCGCCGCTGCGGCTGTTCTCGGACGAGGTCCAGGACACCCCGCACGGCAAGTTCCGCATCGTCGACACCCAGACCAATGGCGTCGCCGAGCGCCAGGTGCAGGCCGATCTGTCGGGCCGCTGGGCGCCGCTTTACCAGGTGTCGCAAGGCGGCTGGGCCGAGATCGACTACGAGCAGGCCAACTTCTTCACCTACACCCACCCCAGCTCGCATTTCACCTGGAGCATGACGGTGGGGCGCACGACCGAAACCGCGCGCTATGCCCTGAAGAACAACCGCTTCACCCATCGCGACCTGACCGGCGCGGTGGTCGAGCAGCGCGACCTGACCGTCGATGAGCTGGAAGCGACCCTGCGCGACGTGATCGGCCTGCCGGTCCAGCCCGACTGGAAGCCGGTGCTGGAGAAGGTCGTGGCCTGGGGTACGCCCGCTTGACCACGGAGTGGGAGGACGAGGCCTACGTCCTCTCGGCCCGCTTGCACGGCGAGACGGGGGCCATCGTCGAGCTGTTGACGGAAGGTCGTGGCAAGGTCGCCGCCCACGTGGCCGGCGCGGCCTCGCGGCGGATGAAGCCGTTCCTGCAACCGGGCGCGCGGGTTATCGCCCGCTACCGCGCTCGCGTTGAGGGCCAACTGGGCTCGGCTGCTCTGGAGCCGATGGGCGAGGGGCCTTCGTCGCTGTTCGATGACCGCCTTGCACTGGCCGGCCTGTCGTCCGCCGCCTCGGTGGCCGCCCTGGCCTTGCCGGAGCGCGAGGCCCATCCGGGGGCCTTCCACGCGCTGGAGGCCCTGATCCGCGTGCTGGAGATCCCCGAGATCTGGCCGGCTGTATACGTCCGCTACGAGGCGGGCCTGTTGCAGGAGCTGGGCTTTGGCCTGGATCTCTCCAAGTGCGCCGCCACCGGGACGTTCGACGATCTCGTCTATGTCAGCCCCCGCACCGGCCGGGCGGTCAGCCGGGCGGCGGGCAAGCCGTATCACGACAAGCTGCTGCCGCTGCCCCAGTTCATGCTGTCCTCGCAGGGTGGCCTGGGCGAGGGCGACGTGAAGGCCGGCTTGGACATCACCGGCCACTTCCTGGAGCAGTTCGTGTTCGGCCCTCTGAACCGGCCGCTGCCGCCGGCGCGGGTCTGGCTGCTGGATCGCTTGAGCGAAGCGGGCAGGCTTTAAGAACCGTCACATAGTGACGCTATCGGCGAGACTTCAGTTTTGGAGTTCCGCCATGTCCGTCCTCGACCGCTACGCCCTGAGCCGCCGTCGCCTGCTGAACGTCTTCGGCGCCTCGGCGCTGACCGCCCTGGCGATCCCGCTGGAGAGCGGTAAGGCGCTGGCTCAAGTCGCGTTCCGGACCTATCCATTCCAGCTGGGCGTGGCCTCGGGCGACCCGTCGCCGGACGGTTTCGTGATCTGGACCCGCCTGGCCCCCGAGCCGTTCGAGATCGGCTACGGCATGCCCATGGCCCCGGTGGCGGTCGAGTGGGAAGTCGGCGACAGCGCCAACATGCGCACCATCGTGGCCAAGGGCACGACCATCGCGCCGCCGGAGCTGGGCCACGCGGTCCACGTCGAGGTCGGCGGCCTGCAGCCGGGTCGCGACTACTGGTACCGCTTCACCGTCGGCAAGGAGCGCAGCCTGACCGGCCGCGCCCGCACCACGCCGGCCCTGGGCGCGGCCCTGGACCGCGTCCGCTTCGCCGTTTCGGGCTGCCAGCACTATGAGAGCGGCTACTACACGGCCTATCGCCGCCTGGCCGAGGACAATCCCGACTTCGTGTTCTGCTACGGCGACTACATCTATGAAGGCCGCGGCAACCGCATGAACAACGGCGGCGCCAATGGTCCCAGCGAGAATGTCCGCCAGCACTTCGGCAGCGAGATCTACGCGCTGGACGACTACCGTCGCCGCTACGCCCAGTACAAGATGGATGCCGACCTGCAGGCCGCCCACGCCGCCGCGCCGTGGTTCGCCGTGTGGGACGACCACGAGACCGACAACAACTGGGTCAGCGACCTCGATCAGGACGGCACCGATCCCAAGATCTTCAACCTGCGCCGCCAGGCGGCCGCACAGGCCTATTACGAGAACATGCCGCTGCGGGCCTCGAGCTTCCCGGTCGGGACCTCGTTGCAGATCTATCGCCGCGCCGCCTATGGCCAGCTGCTGAACCTGAACCTGCTGGACACTCGCCAGTTCCGCACCGACCAGCCCTGCAACGACAAGCAGTCGTGGTGCGACGGGATCACTTCGCCCAAGGCCGAGGTGATCGGCGCGGCGCAGGAGAAGTGGCTGATGGACGGCCTGACCGGCAGCAAGTCGACCTGGAACGTCCTGGCCCAGCAGGTGATGATGATGGACCTGGACCGCGACCCGGGCGAGGGCGTGATCGTCAATCCCGACAGCTGGGCCGGCTATCGCATCCCGCGCGGCCGCCTGCTGCAGAAGATCAAGGACGCCAAGGTGGCCAACGCCGTCGTGCTGACCGGCGACGAGCACCAGAACTTCGCCGGCGACCTGTGGGTGAACGGCGCCAAGCACGAGGGCGCGCCGATCGCCTCGGAGTTCGTGGTGACCTCGATCACTTCGGGCGGTGATGGGGTCGACCAGACCGCCAACTTCGCCAAAATCCAGGCCGTCAATCCGCAGCTGAAGTTCAACAACAGCCAGCGCGGCTATGCGATCTGCGACGTCACGCCCAAGGCCTTCGTCACCGAGTTCAAGGTGCTGGACGCGGTCTCGCGCCGCGACGGCAAGCTGTCGACCCGCGCCAAATGGGCGCTGGAGGCCGGAAAACCGGGGATCGTTCAGGCCTAACCGCTCGAATCATCGAGGGGATTTCTGCTAGACTCCTGACCCGGAGTACGAATCCCCTCGATGAACAAGCCTGTCCTGCCCCCCGGCGGTCCCGATGATGGTGACCGCATCCTCGACGAGCCGCTGACGGAAGCCCTGTCGCGGCGCTATCTGGCCTATGCGCTGTCGACCATCGGTTCGCGGGCGCTGCCCGACGTGCGCGATGGTTTGAAGCCCGTGCACCGTCGCGTCCTGTACGCGATGAGCAACATGCGCCTGAACCCCGAGGCCGCCGCGCGCAAATGCGCCAAGGTGGTCGGCGAGGTCATGGGTAACTTCCACCCGCACGGCGACCAGTCGATCTATGACGCCCTGGTGCGCCTGGCCCAGGACTTCTCCCAGCGCGTGCCGCTGGTCGAGGGGCAGGGCAACTTCGGCAATATCGACGGCGATAACGCCGCGGCCATGCGTTACACCGAGTGCAAGATGACGGAAGCGGCGACGCTTCTGCTGGACGGCATCGATGAAGACGCGGTCGACTTCCGCCCGACCTATGACGGCCAGGACGAGGAGCCGGTGGTCCTGCCGTCGGGCTTCCCGAACCTGCTGGCCAACGGCTCGTCGGGCATCGCGGTCGGCATGGCCACCTCGATCCCGCCGCACAATGCCGCCGAGCTGATCGACGCCTGCCAGCTGCTGCTGGTCAATCCCGACGCGACGACCGAAGAGCTGCTGGAAAAGGTGCCGGGTCCGGACTTCCCGACCGGCGGCGTCATCGTCGAACCGCGCGCCTCGCTGCTCGAGACCTACGAGACCGGCCGCGGCGGCGTGCGCATCCGCGCCAAGTGGGACAAGGAAGACACCGGTCGCGGCACCTACCAGATCGTGGTCACCGAGATCCCGTACCAGGTGAAGAAGTCGGATCTGGTCGAGCAGCTGGCCGACCTGATCGACAGCAAGAAGGCCGCCCTGCTGGGCGACGTTCGCGACGAGAGCGCCGAGGACATCCGCCTGGTGCTGGAGCCCAAGTCCAAGAACGTCGAGCCCGAAGTGCTGATGGAGAGCCTGTTCAAGCTCTCGGCGCTGGAGAGCCGTTTCCCGGTCAACATCAACGTGCTGGACGCGCGCGGGACTCCCGGGGTGATGGGCATCAAGCAGGCCCTGATGGCCTTCCTGGCCCACCGCCGCGAGGTGCTGACCCGCCGGGCCCGTCACCGCCTGGCCAAGATCGAAGCCCGTCTGCACATCCTGGACGGCCTGCTGATCGCCTATCTGAACCTCGACGAGGTCATCCGGATCGTCCGCTACGAGGACAAGCCGAAGGAAAAGCTGATCGAGACCTTCGGGCTCTCGGATATCCAGGCCGACGCCATCCTCAACACCCGCCTGCGCCAACTGGCCAAGCTGGAGGAGATGGAGATCCGCCGCGAGCACGCCGAGTTGGTCGAGGAACGCGACGGCATCCTGGCCATGCTGGCCAGCGACGAGAAGCAGTGGAAACTGGTGGGCGTCGGCCTGGCCGAGGTCCGCGCCACCCTGCTGAAGATCAAGCACCCGTGGGACAAGACTCGTCCGACGGGCGTCAACGGCCGTTCGATCTTCGCCGACGCTCCGGTCGTGGACGCCGACGCCGCCATCGAGGCGATGATCGTCCGTGAACCGATCACCATCATCCTGTCGGAGCGCGGTTGGATCCGCGCCGCCAAGGGCAAGATCGACGATCCGTCCGAGCTGAAGTTCAAGGAAGGCGACAAGCTGGGCTTCCTGGTCCCGGCCGAAACCACCGACAAGCTGCTGATCTTCTCCAGCGACGGTCGCTTCTTCACGCTGGGCTGCGACAAGCTCCCCAGCGCGCGCGGCCATGGCGAGCCGGTGCGGATGATGATCGAGCTGGACGACAAGGTGAAGATCGTCGACGTCTTCCCGTTCAAGGCCGGCCGCAAGCGTATTCTCGCCTCGAAGCTGGGCTACGGCTTCCTGATGCCCGAGGAAGAAGCGCTCGCGAACCGCAAGGCCGGCAAGCAGGTCCTGACCGTCGACGCCGCCGGCGCCGCCTTCTGCCTGGAAGCCGTCGGCGACCAGTTCGCGGTGATCGGCGACAACGGCAAGATCCTGATCTTCCCGCTGGAAGAGCTGCCGGAAATGCCGCGCGGCAAGGGCGTCAAGCTGCAGGCCTATCGCGAGGGCGGCCTGCGCGACGGCCTGTCGTTCAACGCCGAGACCGGGGCCTACTGGATCGACACCGCCGGCCGCCGCCGCGACTGGGCGGAGTGGAAGGAATGGGTCGGTCGTCGCGCCGGGGCCGGCAAGCTGGTCCCCAAGGGCTTCGCCACCAACAAGCGGTTCCGGCCGAAATGAAGCTGAGGCGGCTGCGTCGTCGCGCGCTGGGCCTTCTCGCCAGCGTGTTCGGCTGCGCGGCCGTCGCCGCGACTCCGGCCTTGGCGCTGCCCAAGGGCAAGCCGGAAGACCTGGGCTTTTCGTCCGAGCGCCTGAAGAAGCTGGACGAGCACATGCAGGCCATGGTCGCCAACGGCCAGGTGGCCGGCGGCGTGACCCTGCTGGCCCGCCACGGCCGCGTCGTCCACGCCAAGGCCTTCGGCAAGCGGGCCCTGAACGGCGAGCCCATGCCGTTCGACGCCATCTTCCGGATCCGCTCGGAGACCAAGCCGGTCACGGGCGTCGCCATGATGATCCTGTACGAACAGGGTCTGTGGAAGCTGGACGACCCGATCAGCAAGTACGTGCCAGAGTTCGCCAACCTGCGGATCGCCACGGGCGTCGACGCGGCCGGCCAGCCGATCCTTAGCCCCATCACCCGCCCGCCGACCATGCGCGAGCTGATGACCCACACGGCCGGCTTCGCCTATGGCCTGGCCGACGATCCCAACAGTCCGGCGGACCAAGCGTACTATCGGGCGGGCGTGCTGCAGTCCTCGTCCCTGACCGACCTGGTGCAGAAGGTCTCGGGCCTGCCGATGTTCTCCGAGCCGGGCCAGCTGTGGCGCTACAGCGTGGCGGCCGACATCCAGGGCTACATCGTCGAAAAGCTGTCGGGCGAGCCGCTGCCCATCTTCATGGAAGAGCACATCTTCGCGCCGCTGAAGATGAAGGACACCGCCTTCTACGTCCCCGAGCAGAAGCAGCCGCGCCTGGCCGCGCTGTATGACGGCGATCCGGCTACCGGCCAGTTGGTTCCAGCCGTTGAAGGCGCCTGGCGCGACGTCAGCAAGCCGCCCGCCGCGCCGCTGGGCGGCGGCGGGCTGGTCTCGACCGCCGACGACTTCGCCCGCTTCGCCCAGATGATCCTCAACAAGGGCCAGCTGGGCGGCGTGCGGATACTCAAGCCCGAGTCCGTGGCCCTGATGACTCAGAACCACCTGCCGCCGGGCTTCGTGGTTACGACCAACGGCACGACCGGCGTGCTGAAGCCGGGACCCAAGCCGTTCCCGTTCGCCGCCGGCATGGGCTATGGCCTGGACATGGCCGTGGCCGTCGACCCGGCGGCCTCAGGTGCGCCGGTGGGGCCGGGCACGGTCAGCTGGGGTGGCAGCGCCGGCACCTGGTTCTGGATCGACCCGGTCAACGATCTGTTCTTCGTCGGCATGATCCAGCGTCTGGGCGGCGTCGGGCCGGGCCTGGACGCGCAGTCGCGGGCGCTGGTGTACCAAGCGATCGAGCGGCCGCCGGTCGTACCCGCGCCGCCAGGGCAGCAGCCGGCGAAGGCGCCGGTGAAGACGACCGCGGCGCGGTAGGGCGCCTTATCCCTCTCCCCCTGCGGGAGAGGGTGGCCCGCGAAGCGGGTCGGGTGAGGGGTTGCGCTCCGCTATCCGAACAGGCCTTTCAACCCCTCATCCGTCAGCTTCGCTGACACCTTCTCCCGCAAGGGGAGAAGGGGGCGAACGAAAAAGCTCCCCCCGCGGTGGGCGAGGGGAGCTCCGTCACGGTCCTAGAAGGGCTGAAGTTCTAGGCCGCGAACAGGATGTCGCCGGGGCCCATGCCCTTGCCGACGACCAGGCCGGTGACGCCGGCCAGCTTGATCAGGCCATCGCCGGCATCCAGCCCGGCCGTGGCGTTGTTGTGGAAGACGTAGGTGTCGCCGTTCCACTCGAAGACGGTGTTGCTGTTGGCGGCGGTCTGGCCGGCATAGGCGGTCAGCGCGTCGTCGAACGTGGCGGTGGTGATGAAGTAGAGCTGCTTCTTCTCGCCCGGGCCGACCATGCCGGGGAAGCTGAGCAGGTCAAAACCCTTCTGGAAGTCCTGGATCACCGCGATGTCGGTCGCCTTGCCGTCGGCGGTGAAGTGCATCGCTGCGAACGAGCCGATGTCGACATCGTCATGGCCGCTGCCGGTGATGATCTTGCCGTCGAACTTCTCGAGGAAGATCTGGTCGTTGCCGGTCCCGGTGTCGATCAGGCCGCGCATGACGCCGTTGTCGACCCGCACCACGTCGTTGCCGCCAGCGGTGCGGATGTGCTTGCCGGCGTCCAGGCCGCCCGGGCCGTTGGTGATGATCGGGGTGATGGTGTCGTTGCCGTCGGTGGCCAGGACGTGGGTGTTGTCGTCCGGCTCCTGGTTGAAGGCGTCGACGTTCCAGTCGTGGGCGAAGCTGGCCTTCTCGCCGGGCAGGCCGGCGGCGGAGGGGCCGTCCAGGGCATAGTCGCCGCCCTTGCCATAGGCGCTGATGAAGACGTTCAACATCGGCGCCTTGCCGTCCAGGCCGATGTCGGCAAGGTAGGCCTTCATGGCCTCGACATAAGGACCCTGGCCACTCTTGACGGCCTCGGCCATCAGCCAGCCGACGATGGCCGCGCGCGTGCCCAGGCCGTTGCCGCCGTCATGGCCGATCTCGGCGAAGTACTCGCCGCGCGTATAGGTCCCGCCGCGGCCGTTGGGCACCTCGTCCGACAGCACGTCCAGCGCGTCGCGCGGCGACGCCACGCCGAACAGCTTCAGATACGCCTTGCGATAGGTGTCGTAGGCCGAGTTGCTCTCGCCGTACTCCTGGAGGAAGTTCTGTTTGGCTTCGCCGAACTTCACCAGGTTGACGGCGAAGTTGATGAAGCGGTTTTCCAGGCTGAACTTGGCGTAGTACTCGCTGTTCAGGTTGTTGGGATTGCCGCCGGTCGGCGAGACCAGATAGTCCAGGCCGGCATTGCCCAGGCTGACATCGCCCAGGAAGCCGTAGGACATCACCGCCACCTCGGTCGTGGCCTTGGTCGTGCCCTGGATCCACTCGACGGCGCTGGCATAGGTCCAGAGATCGCCGGCCATGCCGTTGCGGGCCGCATCGATGCCCTGGGCCATCAGCGTCAGCTGGGTCCAGGCGTTGGCGGGCAGGTCCGAGTTCGCCGGCAGGCGGTGCACGTTGCGATAGATCGAGACCAGGTTGTCGATCGTGGCCATGGTGGGCTCATCCCCGATTTATTTCGTAATCCCTCGTGCAGTAAAAAATATACATGAACGTCGTTCGATCAACCCGGGTTGAGATGAAAAAACCTTAACGTGAGACGGGACGGAATTCCTGGACGCCCGTCGTTCAAAAAGCGGGTTTCATCGCGGGAAGGCCCGCTCTAAGGTCGGGTCAAACATCTGTTCGGGAGGGCGTGTTGGCGTTTCGTAGAGTGATCGCGGCGGTGCTGGCCGCGACGTTGATGACGGGCGGCGCGACCGCCGCATATGCCGCTGCTCCCGCCTCTATCGTGGCCGCCGCGCCCGAGACGGTCGGCTTCTCGGCCGAGGGCCTGAAGAAGCTAGACGCCCACATGCAGGGCCTGGTGGATGCCGGCCACCTGCCGGGCGTCACCACCATGCTGGTCCGTCACGGCAAGGTCGTGAACTACGAGGTCCACGGCAAGAAGGGCTTCGACGGCCCGCCGATGACCAAGGACACGGTGTTCCGCATCTACTCCCAGACCAAGCCGGTCACCGGCGTGGCCATGATGATCCTCTTCGAGGAGGGCAAGTGGAAGCTGGACGACCCGGTCAGCAAGTTCATCCCAGAGTTCGCCAGCTTGCGCGTCTTCAAGGGCGTCAATGCCGACGGCTCGTTCGACACCGTGCCGGCCGATCGCCCGCCGACCATGCGCGAGCTGATGAGCCACTCGGGCGGCTTCGCCTATGGCCTGGTGCAGGACAATCCGATCGACAAGGCCTATGCGGAAAAGGTGCTGGGCGCCAAGTCGCGTGCGGAGTTCGTGCAGAACATCGCCGCCCTGCCGCTGGTGGCCCAGCCGGGCGCGCGCTGGAAGTACAGCGTCTCGGTCGACATCCAGGGCCTGATCATCGAGAAGCTGACCGGCATGTCGCTGGGCGACTTCATGGCCAAGCGGATCTTCGAACCGCTGAAGATGACCGACACCGGCTTCTGGCTGCCGGCCAGCAAGATGGACCGCCTGGCCTCGCTCTATCTGTGGGGGCCCAAGCAGAACAAGCTGATCCCAGCCGAGGGCTTCATGGTGCTGGACATCACCAAGCCGCCGGCCATGGCCTCGGGCGGCGGCGGCCTGGTCTCGACCAATGCCGACTATGCGCGCTTCGCCCAGATGCTGCTGAACGGCGGCGAGCTGGACGGCCACCGCATCCTCAAGCCCGAGAGCGTCAAGCTGATGCGCACCAACGCGCTGAGCGACACGATCATGAGCTCGGACCCGTCGTTCAGCACGGCCAAGGGGCGGGGTTTCGGTCTCGACTTCGCGGTGGTGCTGGACAGCGCCAAGGCCGGGCCGTACGGGCAGGGGACCTACAGCTGGGGCGGCGCGGCCGGCACCTGGTTCTGGATCGACCCCAAGAACGACCTCTTCTTCCTGGGCATGATCCATATCCTGAACAAGCAGGGCGATCCGGCCATCAAGGACATCGACGATGACAGCGCCAAGCTCGTCTACGACGCCCTGATCGACCCGTCGAAATAACGCTCTTCCGTCTCCCCGGCGAAAGCCGGGGCCCAGATACATCCTGAGCGCCTTGGGTGCTCGCGCCGTTCTCCCCGGCTTTCAACGAGGAGAGCCCCGGGTTCGATCTGGACCCCGGCTTTCGCCGGGGAGGTCGGGCTTTGGGAAAAGGGAGGAACGCCATGAAGGCGGCCGTCTATTATGAGACCGGGGCGCCGGACGTCTTTCGCTATGAGGACGTCGCCGATCCCGTTCTCCATCCGCAGGGCGTGATCATCCGCGTCGAGGCGGTCAGCATCGAGGGCGGCGACACCCTCAATCGCGGCGGCGGCCAGATGGCGGGCAGCCCGCACATCGTCGGCTACCAGGCCGCCGGCGAGATCGTCGAGGTCGGGGCCGAGGTCACCGACCTGAAGGTCGGCCAGAAGGTCGTCACCGTGAACGCCTTCGGCTCGCATGCCGAGCTTCGCGCCGTGCCGGCTCGCAACGCCTGGCCGATCCCGGACGGCTTCGACATCCACAAGGCCTCGGCCATCCCGGTGCCATTCGGCACGGCGCACGAGTGCCTGTTCGGCGCCGGCCGCCTGAAGGCCGGTGAGACCGTGCTGGTTCAGGCCGGGGCAGGGGCCGTGGGCCTGGCCGCCATCCAGCTGGCCAAGCAGGCGGGCGCGACGGTGATCGCCTCGGCCTCCAGCGACGAACGGCTGGAGCGCCTGAAGGCGTTCGGCATGGACCACGGCATCAACTACGGCCGCGACAACCTGGTCGAGCAGGTCATGAAGCTGACGGGCGGCAAGGGCGTGGACCTGGTCGTCGATCCGGTCGGCGGCGCGACACTGGCCGGGAGCCTCGGCGCCCTGGGCTATCGCGGCCGCATCTCGCTGGTCGGCAATGCCGGGCGCGAGCCGATGAAGGTCGATGTCTCGTCGCTGATGGGCGGCAACCGCTCGCTGACCGGCGTCTTCCTGGGCGCGGAGATCATGACCGACCGCGTCCACGACATGATCCAGGAGATGATCGACCGCGCCGCCAAGGGCGAGCTGGAGGTGGTCATCGACAAGACCTTCCCGCTGTCCGACGCGGCGGGCGCCCACGCCTATATCGAGAGCCGCCAGGCCGTTGGCCGCGTGCTGCTCATCCCATGAACCGGGTCCTGGCGCACACCGGGGCGAAGTACCCGATCATCCAGGCCCCGATGGGCTGGATCGCGCGTTATCCGCTGGCCTCGGCGGTATCGCGGGCCGGTGGCCTCGGGATCATCGAGACCTCGTCCGGCGAGACCGAGAACTGCAAGGCCGAGATCACCAGGATGGCGGCCAGCGGCCTGCCGTTCGGGGTGAACCTGCCGATCCTGTTCCTGCGCGACGACGCCATGCTGCGCTTCGTCTGCGAGAGCGGGGTCAAGTTCGTCACCACCTCGGCCGGCAGCCCGGCCAAATTCGTTGGACCTCTGAAGGACGCCGGCATCGTCGTCTATCACGCGGTGCCGACGGTCGATGCGGCCGTCAAATGCGTCGACGCCGGCGTCGATGGCCTGGTGGTCGAGGGCGCCGAAGGCGGTGGCTTCAAGAACCCGGAAGAGGTCTCGACCCTCGTCCTCTTGCAGGCGATCCGCGCCAAGGTCGACGTGCCGATCGTCGCCGCCGGCGGCATCTGCGACGGCCGCGGCATGGCGGCGGCGTTCGCGCTGGGCGCCGAGGCCATCCAGATGGGCACCCGCTTCGTCAGCTCGGCCGAAAGCCCCGTGCACGTCAACTACAAGGCCGCGATCACCGGCGCGAAAGAGACCGGCACCTGGGTGCTGAACAAGAAGGCCAGCCCCTGCATCCGGGCCATCAAGTCCGAGCTGACCAAGGAGATCCACGACGCCGGCGTCATGCCGCCTGACGTGCTGAAGAACATCCTCGAAGTCTATTTCGGCGGCGACATGGAGGCCGCGCCCGCTTTGGCCGGCCAGACCGTCGGCCTGATCGACGAGGTCAAGAGCGCCCAACAGATCATCGACGAAACCGTCGCCCAGTTCCACGCCATCACCGGACGCCTCGGCGCCCTGGCCGCCGCGCGCGGCTTCTAGGAGTTATCCCTATGCAAAACCTGTTCTCGCTGGAAGGCCGCGTGGCCTTGGTCACGGGCGGCTCGCGCGGCATCGGCGCGATGATCGTCAAGGGCTTCCTGACCTACGGCGCCAAGCGCGTCTACATCACTGCTCGCAAGGCCGCCGCCTGCGACGCCGCCGCCGAGGAGCTCAGCCAGTACGGCGAGTGCGTCTCGCTGCCGGGCGACATCTCGACCATGGAGGGCATCGAGGGCCTGGCCAAGCGGATCGCCGAGCGCGAGGACAAGCTCGACATCCTGGTCAACAACGCCGGCGCGGCCTGGGGCGCGGGCTTCGACGAGTTCCCCGAGGCCGGCTGGGACAAGACCGTCGACCTCAACATGAAGACGCCGTTCTTTCTCACGCAGGCCCTGATCGGCCAGCTGCGCGCGGCGGGCCGGGACCGGGTGGCCAAGGTGATCAACATCGCCTCGATCGACGGCCAGTCGGTGACCAAGGACGAGACCTATCCCTATGGCGCATCCAAGGCGGGCCTGCTGCACATGACCAAGCGCATGGCCCTGCGCCTGGCGCCCGACAACATCGCCGTCAGCTGCATCGCGCCGGGCGCCTTCGCTTCGGACATGAACAAGGTCGCCCGCGACCACGCCGACGCGGTGTCCAAGGCCATCCCGGCCGGCCGCATCGGCACGGAAGAGGACATGGCCGGCGCCGCCATCTACCTGGCCTCGCGGGCCGGGGACTACGTGATGGGCGGCGCGGTGACGGTGGACGGCGGGGTGAGTTTCGCGCGGTAGCCTAATCCCGTTTCCCCGGCGAAAGCCGGGGCCCAGATGCAAGAGCGCCCGCGGTCCGGACAGGATCGCGGGCGTTTCTGCATGCGCCTCACAGCTCTACGACCTGGGTCCCAGCCTTCGCCGGGAAGATCGGATTAGGAGAGCTCCTCGATATCCGCCGGCTCGGCGTCGCTGAGCGGCAGATCACACGGATCCTTGGCCCCGCCGCGCATGCTGCTGGGCGGACGGGCCCCCCGTTCGCGGGCCGACATAAGCGACCAGCCGCCGGGCTTGAGGATCTCCAGCGGCGAGAAGCGCGCCTTGTAGGCCATCTTCTCGCTGCCCGGGACCCAGTAGCCCAGATAGACATAGGGCAGCTGGCCCTGCTGGGCCTGGACGATGTGATCCAGGATGATGAACGAGCCCAGGCTGCGGCGCGGCAGGTCTGGATTGTAGAAGCTGTAGACCAGCGACAGGCCGTCGGCGAGCACGTCGACCAGCACACAGGCGATCAGGTCGCCCGGGCCGCCGTCCGTCGACTTCTTGCGGTACTCGAGCAGGTGGGTGCGGACCGCGGTGTCCTCGACCATGGCCACGTAGTCGGGCCAGGTCATCTCGGCCATGCCGCCGTCGGCGTGACGGGCCAGGAGGTAGCGGCGCAGCAGCTCGAACTGCTCCAGCGTGGCCTCGGCCTCGACCAGGTGGCGTTCCAGGTCGTCGTTGCGGTTCAGGACCTTCCGCTCCGAGCGCGACAGCAAGTACTCGGCGGCCGGCGCTCGGGCCGACTGGCAGGCGCGGCAGGTCTCGCAGGCGGGGCGGTAGGCGATGTTCTGGGAGCGACGGAAGCCGACCTGGGTCAGGCTGTCATTGACGGTCGGGCCGTCGGACAGCGGCAGGTGGGCGAACACCTTGCGTTCCTCGCGGCCGGGCAAGTACGGGCAAGGCGTGGGCGCCGTCAGAAAGAACCGAAGCTGCCGCGTCGGAAAATGCTGCGTCACTGTCGCCCTGTCCCCTTCATTCATCCTCAGCCCTGAACGGGATTAGGGGGCATAGCGTTCAGTTGCGCAAGCTTCGCCGCGCACGCACGCGGCGAACGGTCACAGGTTGCGGCCTCTACTAGAGATTATCCGGCAGGACGGGCTTTTCGCGCAACAGGACGATCGAGATCCGGCGGTTGCCCGCCAGGGTCGGATCGTCGGCGTACAGCGGCTCGGAATTGGCCTTGCCCGACACCTGGTAGATGCGGTCGTCGTCGACCCCGGCGCCGCGCAGCACCACGCGCGAGGCGTCGGCGCGCTGGGCCGACAGCGCCCAGTCGCCATCCTGCTTCTTGCCGTAGGCGTTGGCGCTGGTGTGACCCGAGATGGTCACGCGGTTGGGCAGTTGGTTGATCACCTTGGCCACGGCGCGCAGCAGGATCTTGGCGCGGTCGTTCGGTTCCTTGGAGTTTTCCTTGAACATCGAGCGGCCTTCCTGGTCGACCAGCTGGATGCGCAGGCCTTCCGGAGTCTGGTCGATCATGATCTGCTTCGACAGCTCGGCCAGTTCGGGCATGTCCTGCAGCGACTGGCGCAGCGACTGGGCGGCCGAGGCGAAGGCGTCCTGTTCCTTCTTGGCCAGGGCGTCGCGCAGGGCCTGCTCGCTGGCGGAGTCCAGGCTGGCGGTCTGGGTCGACTGGCCGTCCTTATTGACGTTGTCGGGGGCTTCGGGGGCCATCTGCTGGATGACAGACATCTTGCCGTCGGCCTTGGCGCCGTCGTCGCCCAGCGACGTGCCGCCCAGGATGCCGCCCGAGCCGCTGGTGGTCGACGAGATCGAGGCGGGCGCGAAGTAGTCGGCGATGCCTTGCTTCTGTTCGGGGCTGGTCGTGTTCAGCAGCCACATCAGCAGGAAGAAGGCCATCATCGCGGTCACGAAGTCGGCATAGGCGACCTTCCACGCGCCACCGTGGTGACCGTGTCCGCCGCCTTTCTTCACCTTCTTGATGATGATCGGCTGTTCGCTGTTGACCGCCATCGTGCTTAAGCCCGCTTAACCATAGGGTCGGAACCTGCCCGAAGGTCGTTAAGATGGGGTTGCCGAAGCCGTCGCCGGGCGCGTAATCCGGGCTCTCGAAGAGGGAGCAGTGGCATGAAGACGGCGTTTATCGGCCTGGGCGTGATGGGCTTTCCGATGGCGGGCCACCTGAAGGCCGCCGGCCACGAGGTCGCCGTCTACAACCGCAGCCCCGAAAAGGCCCGTAAATGGGCCGAAAAGCACGGCGGACAGGCTTTCGAGACCATCGCTGAAGCCGTGAAGGGTGCGGAGATCGTGTTGCTGTGCGTCGGCAACGACGCCGACGTCCGCGACGTCGTGGCGCAGGCGCTTCCGGCCCTGGCGCCGGGCGCGACCGTCGTCGACCACACCACCACCTCGGCCACCGTGGCCCGCGACATGGCGACGCTGCTGGGCGAGAAAGGGAACGGCTTCGTCGACGCCCCGGTCTCCGGCGGCCAGGCCGGCGCAGAGAACGGCCAGCTGACCATTATGGTCGGGGCCGAGCAGGCTTCTTACGACCGCGTGCTGCCGGTCATCGACGTCTACGCCAAGGCCGTGCGCCGCATGGGCGAGGTCGGCTGCGGCCAGCTGACCAAGATGTGCAACCAGATCGCCATCGCCGGCGTCGTCCAGGGCGTGGCCGAGGCGCTGCATTTCGCCAAGCGCGCGGGTCTGCCGACCGACGACGTGCTGGCCGCCATCTCCAAGGGCGCGGCCCAGTCGTGGCAGATGGAAAACCGCTGGCCGACCATGGCTCAGGGCAAGTTCGACTTCGGCTTCGCGGTCGACTGGATGCGCAAGGACCTGGGGATTGCGCTGGAGGAAGCGGGGCGAAACGGCGCGAACCTCGAGAGCACGGCGCTGATCGACCAGTTCTACGCCGAGGTTCAGGCCATGGGCGGGAACCGCTGGGATACGTCGAGCCTGGTGGCGCGGTTGGAGAAGTAGGGCTCTAGCTTCTCGATCCCAACAAATCTTGCCTTCCTGGGTCTTGTGCCCAGGACCCATGGCGCCGCTGGCATGGTGTGGGACGGGGTGCTGTAGGGACGCCGAGCGCTTCCGTAGATGCCAAGCTCGGCTCTGGCATGGGTCCTCGCCACAAGGGCGAGGAAGGCGGATTTGTTTAGGCGAGAAACAGATCCGCCAACTCCCCGGCATCCCACTCCGCTTCCCTCGGCGCGACCACAATTGGCGTTTGCTGCTCAAACGCCCGCAACATCTCTACCGTCTGGCTCAAGTCCGGCGCGTCCAGGCTTTCACTGACCACGACCGCCGCCACCGTCAGGCCCCGCGCGCGGACGACTTCCAGCGCGGTCAGCAGATGGCTGGCCGTGCCCAGATAGCTGCCAGCGACCAGCAGGACGGGCAGCGCCAGAGCGGTCATCAGGTCCAGGTTGGTGGCGTCGTCGGTCATCGGCGACATCACCCCGCCGGCGCCTTCCACCAGAGCGAGGTCGACGTCGCGGGTCTCCAGCCAGGTGCGGCAGTCGGCGACGAGGTCGGCCATGGCCAGGGTGTCGCCCTCGAGCCGGGCGGCCAGGTTCGGGGCCAGGGGCGCGCGGTAGCGGCGGGGGGAGACCTGCGGCCACGCATCCGGGCGACCCAGGGCGGCGGCCAGGCGGGCGGGGTCGCTGGTTTGCGGCTCGGCGGGATCGAAGCCGCTGACCACGGGCTTGAAGGCGTCGACGCTCAGGCCCTGGGCGCGGGCGGCGCGCAGCAGGGCGCAGGCGATGTGGGTCTTGCCCAGGTCGGTGCCGGTCCCGGCGACGAACAGGCCCTTCATCGCAGCGCCGCCACGGCGTCGGCCAGGCGGAGGACATCGGCGTCGGCATGCTCGGCGTTGAAGGCCACGCGCAGGCGGGCCGTGCCTTCTGGCACGGTCGGCGGGCGGATGGCCACGACCAGGAAGCCTTGGGCTTCCAAGTCGGCCGAGGCGGCCAGCGCGGCGTCGGCGCTGCCCATGATCACCGGGACGATTGGGCTTTGGGCGTCGGGCAGGCCAAGCCGGCGGGTGAACAGGCGGGCCTTGGCTAGCGGTTGTTCGGTGAGGGCGGGATCGGCCTCGATCAGGTCCAGCGAGGCGAGGGCGGCGGCGGCCGAGGCCGGCGGCAGGCCGGTGGCGTAGACCAGGGTGCGGGCGCGGGTCTTCAGCAGGTCGATCACCGCCTGCGAGCCGCACAGATAGCCGCCGTACGAGCCCAGGGCCTTGGACAGGGTGCCCATCTGCAGCGGGATGCGGGCGTCCGGGAACAGGGCGGCGGAGCCGCGGCCCTCGGCCAGCACCCCCACGCCGTGGGCGTCGTCGCTGAGCAGCCAGGCATCGTGCGCCCCGCAGAGCGCAGACAGCTGGTCCAGCGGGGCGATGTCGCCGTCCATCGAGAAGACGCCGTCGGTGGCGACCAGGGCGCGGCGGGCTTGGGCGCGCTCGGCCTGGAGCAGGCGCTCCAGGTCGGCGACGTCGTTGTGGGCGAAGCGGATGATCTTGGCGCCCGACAGCTGCGCGCCAGCCCAGATGCAGGCATGGGCCAGGGCGTCGACGAACACCGCGTCGCCGGGCCCGACCAGGGTGGGGATGACGCCGGTATTGGCCAGGTAGCCCGAGCCGAACACGCAGGCGGCCTCGGTCCCCTTCAGGCGGGCCAGGCGTTTTTCCAGGTCGCTGAGCAGCGGGTGGTCGCCGGTGACCAGGCGCGAGGCGGCCGCGCCGGCGCCGTAGTTCAGCGCGGCTTCGGCGGCGGCGGCGCGGACGACGTGGTGCTGGGACAGGCCCAGATAGTCGTTGCACGAGAACGAGATCAGCCGCTTGCCGTCACGCTCGACGATCGCGCCATCGTGGCGGCGGGTGGGCTTGAGGCGCCGGCGCAGGCTCTTGGCGTCCAGGGCGGCCAGCTTCTCGCCGGCGAAGGCGTCGAGGCTCTGCATGTCGTTTCCCTTTGCCGTGGCTGGTGGGCGGGAATAGGCAAGGCGCCCCGAGTCCGCAAACGGAAACCGTCATGACCCAACCTGACTGGATGAGCGCCGGCGCGCCGCATGTCTGGCGTCCGTACTGCCAGATGAAGACCGCGCGGGCTCCGCTGCCGGTCGTGGCGACCAAGGGTTCGCGGCTGGTGCTGGCGGACGGGCGCGAGCTGGTCGACGGCCTGGCCTCGTGGTGGACGGCCTGCCACGGCTATAACCACTCCCACATCGCTGAGGCGCTGCGCAAGCAGATCGAGACCATGCCGCACGTGATGTTCGGCGGCCTGGCGCATGAGCCTGCCTATCGGCTGGCGGCGCGGCTGGCAGGGCTGCTGCCGGGCGCGCTGAACCACGTGTTCTTCGCCGAGAGCGGCAGCGTCTCGGTCGAGATCGCCATGAAGATGGCGCTGCAATTCCAGATCAATCGGGGTGTCAAAGGGCGGACCAAGTTCCTGGCTTTTCGGGGCGGCTATCACGGCGACACGCTGGCGACGATGACCATCTGCGACCCGGAGGAGGGCATGCACAGCCTGTTCGCCGGCGTCATGCCCGCCCAGGTCATCGCCGACCTGCCGCGCGACGCGGAGAGCGAGGCGGCGCTTGATGCGCTGTTGGCCCAGCGCGGCCATGAGATCGCGGCGATCCTGGTCGAGCCATTGGTCCAGGGCGCGGGCGGCATGCTGCTGCACCCGCCGGAGGTGCTGCGGACCCTGCGCCGCCTGGCCGACAAGCACGGCGTGCTGCTGGTCTTCGACGAGATCTTCACCGGCTTTGGCCGCACCGGGACGCTGCTGGCCATGCAGGCGGCGGGGATCGAGCCCGACATCGTCACCCTGTCCAAGGCCCTGACCGGCGGCACCCTGCCGCTGTCGGCGGCGGTGGCTTCGCGCAAGGTGTTCGAGGCCTTCTGGTCGGACGATGCGGGCGCGGCCCTGATGCACGGTCCGACCTACATGGCCAATCCGCTGGCCTGTGCGGCGGCCAACGCCTCGCTGGACCTGTTCGAGGACGGGAGCTGGGCCAAGGACGTGGCGCGGGTCTCGGCGGCGTTGTCCGAAGGGCTGGAACCGTGCCGGGCTGGGAAGGGCGTCGTCGACGTCCGGACCCTGGGCGCGATCGGCGTCGTCGAGTTCGATGCGCCCGTCGCGGTGGGCGATCTCTGCGCCCGCTTCGCCGAGCTGGGCGCCTGGATCCGGCCCATGGGCAAGGTCGTCTATCTGACGCCGGCCTTCACGACGCCGGACGCGGATCTGGACCTGCTGACCTCCGCCGTCCGCAAGGTCGTCGGCGTGAATTGATTTTCCAGGCGAGGGGTGGTCCAAGCACGGCCATGTCCTCCAAGTCGTCGCCGCTAACGGTCGTGGAATACCTCGCCATCCTGGCGATCATCCTGACCTGGGGGATCAACAACGCCGCCGCCAAGGTGGCGACGGCCTATCTGCCGCCGATGCTGATGGGCGGCCTGCGCTTTGCCTCCGCGCTGGCCTTCCTGTTTCCGTTCATCCGGCCGCCGTTTCCTGAGCCCAAGAAGCTGCTGACCATCGTGCTGCTGACCGGGCCGATCCACTTCGGCGTCATCTATGTGGCCTTCAGCATGGCTGACGCGCTCAGCCCGCTGGTGGTGGCCAGCCAGCTGTGGATCCCGTTCACGGCCATCTTCGCCTGGCGGATGCTGGGCGAGACCATGCGCCTGCCAGCGGTGATCGGGCTGGGGATTGCTTTCCTGGGCGTGGCCTGGATGAGCCTGGATCCGCACGCGGCCGGCGACCTGCCGGCGATCCTGCTGATCGTCTTCGCCGGCGCCTGCTGGGCCGTGGCCACGGTGCTGGTGCGCAAGACGCCGGGCATCAAGCCGCTGAAGATGCAGGGCATGACCGCCCTGGTCGCCGCGCCGACCCTGCTGGCGATGTCGTTCCTGTTCGAGACGGATCAGGTCGCCAAGATGCAGGCCGCGCCGCCGATCGCCTGGCTGTGCGTGCTGTTCGCCGGCGTTGTCTCGACCATCGGCGCCAGCGCCTTGCTGTTCTGGCTGGTCCAGAAGCGCGAGGCCGGGCGGGTGACGCCTTACTTCCTGCTGACGCCGCTGGTGTCGTGCACGATCGGGGTGCTGTTCCTGGACGACAAGCTGACGCTGCAACTGCTGATCGGCGGCGGCGCGACCATGCTGGGCGTGGCGCTGGTGGCGCTCACGGAGAAGCGCGCGAAAGCGGCCGCCGAGGCGGTGGTCGAGACCGCTAACCCCTAGGCGGTGGGCACTGCGCGGCCGGCTCACGGCTCAGCAGGTTCGGCGTCGCCGCGACCTCGCTCTGTTCGCCGTCGTCGGCATAGACGCCCGTCAGCAGCTTGCCGCTGAGGCCCGGCGGCTGGCCGTGGGTGCGGATCAGGAAGAGGCCTTCCAGGTCGTCCAGGTGCTCGACGCTGACGAAGCCCGCGCCGACGGTCGCATAGCCTTTGATCGTCGCGCCTGAGGCGTCGACGACCCAGCCGGGCGGCTTCTTGCAGACCGAGACGATCTCGGCCCCGGTCAGCTTCAGCTCGAAGGACTGGAGGTTCTGGTTGGCGTTCGCCGGCTTCCACGCCAGCGAGACGAGCTCCGTCGTCGGCGGAGCAGGGGGCTTAGGCGGCTTGGCCTCCTTGGCCCCTTTGGAGTCATGACAGGCGGCCGTCGCGGCCAGCAGAACAGCGAGAAGCGACAGCCGCCAGGTGCGCATGGCTACTTGATCACGCCGCAGGCCGCGCGAGCGCCGGCGCCGCCGATCGGCTGGGTCTTGTGATCGTCGGGGCTGGCGTGGACGACGATGGCGCTGCCGTCGGCGTCCAGCAGGGCGGGACGGCCGCCGGCGCCCTTCAGCGACACCAGGGTCGAATAGACCTCGGCCGTGGCCGAGCCGTCGGCGCCGGCGAAGACGTTGGGCAGGTCGCCGCTGTCATTGGAGTCCGGGTTCAGCAGGCCGTGCACGGTCGTGGCGGCGGTGTGGACGTGGGCGCCGGCCGACTTGAAGTCCGGCGCGCCGCAGTCGCCCTTCTCGTGGAAGTGGATGGCGTGCCAGCCTGGCGTCAGGGCCTTCAGCTCCAGTTTCAGCAGCACGCCGTGCGGCGCTTCGGTAGCGGTCACCACGCCGGCGTCCTTGCCGTCGCCGGTCTTGACCACGGCCGTCGCGGTGGTCTGGGCCAGGGCAGGAGAGGCGGCGATCGAGGCCGCGAGGGCGAACGCGGTGACGGCGGAGAAGCTACGCATGGGTTATTCCTTCTGAATCAACCGGAGGCTGGGGTTCCTGCGGCCGTGAAGGTGGCGCCGCCGTCCTTGAAATGCTAACCCTTTTCGACGGTTCCGTGTCCGATTCTGACGGCGAAAAATCCCCTTGAGCGACGATCAAAACACTATCCCCGCTGACGGTTCTCGCGGGGATGTCGCCCCGATCAATATCGAAGACGAACTGCGTCGTTCGTACCTCGACTATGCGATGAGCGTCATCGTCAGCCGCGCCCTGCCGGACGCGCGCGACGGTCTCAAACCCGTGCACCGCCGGGTGCTGTTCTCGATGCACGAGCAGGGCCAGACGCCCGAGCGTCCGTACGTCAAGTCGGCCCGCGTGGTTGGTGACGTCATGGGTAAGTATCACCCGCACGGCGACGCCTCGATCTACTTCACCCTGGTCCGCATGACCCAGTCGTTCTCGATGGGTCTGGTCCTCATCGACGGCCAAGGGAACTTCGGTTCGGTCGACGGCGATATGCCGGCCGCCATGCGTTACACGGAATGCCGCATGGCCCCGCCGGCCATGTCGCTGCTGGCCGACCTGGACAAGGACACGGTCGACTTCGCCGACAACTACGACGGCAAGGAGCAGGAACCGACCGTCCTGCCGTCGCGGATCCCCAACCTGCTGGTCAACGGCGCGGGCGGCATCGCCGTCGGCATGGCCACCAACATCCCGCCCCATAACCTGGGAGAAGTCATCGACGCCTGCCTGCTGCTGATCGACGACCCGAACGTCACCACCGACCAGCTGCTGGACCTGGTGCCCGGTCCCGACTTCCCGACCGGCGGCGAGATCATCGGCCGCGCGGGCCCGCGTCAGGCGCTGCTGACGGGCCGCGGCTCGGTCATCATGCGCGGCGTCGCCAGCGTGGAAGAGCTGCGCGCCGGCCGCGAAGCCATCATCATCACCGAGATCCCGTATCAGGTGAACAAGGCCAACCTGGTCGAGTACATCGCCGAGCTGGTCCGCGATAAGAAGATCGAGGGCGTCGCCGACATCCGCGACGAATCCAACCGCGACGGCATGCGCATCGTGGTCGAGCTGAAGCGCGACGCCTCGGGCGAAGTGATCCTGAACCAGTTGTACCGCTTCACCGCGCTGCAGACCTCGTTCGGCGTCAACATGCTGGCCCTGAACCGTGGCCGTCCCGAGCAGATGGGCCTGCACAAGCTGCTCGAGCTGTTCGTCGAGTTCCGCGAGGAAGTCGTCGTCCGCCGGACCAAGTTCGAGCTGGGCAAGGCTCGCGATCGCGGCCACGTGCTGGTCGGCCTGACCATCGCCGTCGCCAATATCGACGAGTTCATCCACATCATCCGCTCGTCTAAGGACCCGACCGAGGCCCGCGAGCGCCTGGTGGCCAAGGCCTGGCCGGCCGGGGACATGATGCCGCTGGTCGCGCTGATCGCCGACCCGCGCACCGTGCAGGAAGGCGGCGACCTGATCCGCCTGACCGACGAGCAGGCCCGCGCCATCCTGGCCCTGACCCTGTCGCGTCTGACCGGCCTGGGCCGTGACGAAATCGGCAATGAAGCCGCCGCCCTGGCCGACGCCATCCGTGGCTATCTGGAGCTGCTGTCGGACCGCGCCAACATCATGGCCGTGGTCCGCGAGGAACTGGTCGAGGTCCGCGAGAAGTTCGCCATCCCGCGCCGCAGCATCCTGGTCGACGGCGACGCCGACATGGAAGACGAGGACCTGATCGTCCGCGAGGACATGGTCATCACCGTCACCATGGGTGGCTACGTCAAGCGCACGCCGCTGGCCAACTACCGCACCCAGCATCGGGGCGGCAAAGGCAAGTCGGGCATGGCGACCAAGAACGAGGACGCCGTCACCCGCGTGTTCTCGGCCTCGACCCACGCGCCGCTGCTGTTCTTCACCTCGGGCGGCAAGGTCTACAAGATGAAGGTGTGGCGCCTGCCGCAGGGCGTCGCCAATTCGCGCGGCAAGGCGTTCGTCAACCTGCTGCCGATCGAGCCGGGCGAAACCATCACCTCGATCCTGGCCCTGCCGGAGGACGAGGCGACCTGGAGCGGCCTGGACGTGATGTTCGCCACCCGCTCGGGCAGCGTGCGTCGCAACAAGCTGTCCGACTTCGTGGACGTCCGCCGCAACGGCAAGATCGCCATGAAGCTGGATGAAGGCGACGGCATCGTTGGCGTCTCGGTCTGCAACGCCGACCAGGACGTGCTGCTGACCACGGCCGCCGGCCGCTGCATCCGCTTCTCGGTCGACGAGGTGCGTGTGTTCGCCAGCCGTGATTCCACGGGCGTTCGCGGCGTGAAGCTGGCCGGCGAGGACACCGTCATCTCGATGGCCGTGCTGCGCAGCGTCGACGCCACCCCGGCTGAGCGCGCCGCCTACCTCAAGCACCAGCGCGCCATGCTGCGCGCCGCCGGCGAAGAGGGCGAGGACGCGCCGGTCGTGGCGGAAGAGGGCGAAGAGGACGGCGACGAAACCACCCTGACGCCGGAACGCATCGCCGAGTTGGGCGCGGCCGAGGAAATCCTGCTGACCGTGTCGTCGGAGGGCTTTGGCAAGCGCACGAGCGCCTATGACTTCCGGCGCACCGGCCGTGGCGGCCAAGGCCTTGCCGCGCAAGACCTTTCCAAGCGCGGCGGCCGTCTGGTGGGGTCGTTTCCGATCGATGAAAGCGACCAGATCCTGCTGGTAACTGATCAAGGTCAACTTATTCGGGTGCCCGTCTCGCAAATTCGTGTTGCAGCGCGGAATACTCAGGGCGTAACCATCTTCCGCACCGCGCAGGACGAACATGTCGTCAGCGTCGAGCGCCTCGCCGATTCCGGTGGGGACGACAACCAGGGCGAGGACAGCGGGGCGGACGAGACCCCGTAACCCTCGGGCCCTTAGAGCAGGGGGTTGCATGCGGGTTGGGCTTTATCCGGGGACCTTCGATCCGGTCACCAACGGTCATCTCGACATCATCGGGCGGGCCGTGAAGCTGGTGGACAAGCTGGTGATCGGCGTGGCGGTGAACAGCGGCAAGGGTCCGCTCTTCACGCTGGACGAGCGGGTCGCCATCCTGGAGCGTGAAACGGCGCACCTGACCAAGATCGCCCAGATCGAGGTCCGGCCGTTCGAGAGCCTGCTGATGCACTTCGCCCGCGAGGTGAACGCCCAGATGATCGTGCGCGGCCTGCGGGCCGTGGCCGACTTCGAATACGAATTCCAGATGACGGCGATGAACCAGCAGCTGGATCGCGAGATCGAGACCGTCTTCCTGATGGCCGACCCGCGACACCAGGCGATCGCCTCGCGCCTGGTGAAAGAGATCGCGACCCTGGGCGGCGACATCGGCAAGTTCGTGCCGGCCGGCGTGGCCGAGCAGCTGCTGGCCAAGGTCGGTAAGGCCTAGGGCTCGGAACTTTTCGGCGGACCTAGAGCTTAGGCGTTCTGAAGGACCGGTCGTGATCGGCGATCGGTCCTAGTGGGAGCCGAACCATGCCGAGCCAGACCTCCGAAGTTTCAACCAGCCGCCGCGAACACGACGCCAAGGCTGAGGCTATCGCCAAGGCCAAGGCGATCGCGCCCAACATCGCCGCGCGCATCGGCAGCACGCCGAAGACCACCTTCCGGGGCGATCCGGACATCTTTGGCCGCCTGGTCGAGGACCATGACCGCCACCGCGCTTTGCTGGCCATGATCGAGGAAACCCAAGGTGACTCCGAAGACCGCCGCACCCTGTTCGAAGAGCTGGTGCGCGAGCTGAAGGCCCACGCCGCCGCCGAGGAGCAGGCGCTGTGGTCGTCGGTGCTGCGCGACCCCGCCACGACCGACTTCGCCCGTCATGCCATCTCCGAGCACAAGGAGATCGACGACATGCTGGCCGACCTGGCGGCCCGCGACATGGGCTCGCCCGGCTGGCTGCGCCGGTTCGAGGGGCTGAAGGAGGAATATCTCCACCACATCCGCGAGGAAGAGCAGGAGCAGTTCGTTGCCGCCGAGGAGCATCTCAGCGCCACCGACGTGCGCCACATGCGTCAGGTCTTCGAACGCCGCAAGAAGGCCGAGAAGGCGGGGGCGGTGATCGAAAAGAAGATCAAGCTGAAGGACTAGGGCGGGGCGACATTTAGCTCTGAGCCTTCCCTGAAACCGACTTTCCCCGCGAAAGCGGGGATCCAAGCTGAGTCAGGGGGTCGCCGCTCGGCCTCATCCCATCCTGAAAGCCAGCTTGGGTCCCCGCTTTCGCGGGGATGATCGGGTTTGGGGGCGTTCTAGGGGCTAGAGGCGGGCGCGGAACAGGAACGGGCCGAAGTGCCCGACCGTGTCGTCGAAGATCGTCCACAGCTCGCCGCCCTTCGCTCGCCAGCGGCGGCAGAACGACAGGTCCTCGCCGATGGCGATGCCATTCGGGTCGTAGACCGGGTCGAAGCACTGCAGGACGTTCTTCAGGCCCTGCGACTGGTAGTAGCTGTCGGCGGCCGACCGATAGAGTTCGGGATAGTCCTGCCGCAGCTTCTCCAGGGCCTCGCGCTTGACCAGCATCAGGCCAGCCGGGATGGTTTCGGCGCGATAGAAGTCGCCGCGCGAGACGTGCGGCGTTTCCAGGGTCATCGGAAAACTCAGGGACGTCGCCCAGGCGGAGTTGGCGTCCGCGCGGTTGCGGGCCTGGTGGAAGAAGCGCTGCTGGTCGATCGTGCGCTGCGGATAGACGGCGCCGACGATCTGCTGGTCGAATTCGATCAGGCGCTGGACGATCTCGGGCTGGAAACTGACATCCGAGTCAATAAACAGCAGGTGGCTGAAGTCTTCTTCAAGCACACGGCTGGCCAGGGCGTTGCGCGCGAACGCAATCAAGGTGCCATTCGTCGTCGCCCACTCCATTTTGTTGCCAAGGAGTTTTGAGAGTCCCAGCAATGATGAAGTATACGGAGTAGTGAGCTGTCCGTTATACGTCGGAGTCCCGACGAGAATTCGCATTTACGCACCCAATATTAGTGGTGAGACTCTACTCGTCTCACCTTGAGGTTGGCGCAGGTGGCACGCGCCTAGGCGCAGGGTCCAGTTTCTTTTTGTTCATGATCGCTGCGGCGGGCCGATCCTGATGATCGGCGTCGAGATCCCGACGCTGCCCCGAAGCGGCCGGAATCGTGCGCTTCAAGGGCTGTCGCACTTGTCGGGGAGGCCGTGTCGTTCTACGCCCACCCGGCCATTCAGTTCGGGGAATTCGATGAAGCTCGCCATGACCGCCGCCGTGCTGGCGCTTACCGCCACCGCGACGTCCTTTGGGGCGGCCTCGGCCCAGACCGCCGCGGGCGACTGGCGCACGCCCGATCCGAATAACGTCATCGTCGTCGAGACCAACAAGGGCCGGATCATCGCCGAGCTCTATCCGCAGGCGGCGCCGAACCATGTCGAGCGCATGCGTGGCCTGGTGAAGAGCGGTTTCTATGACGGCCTGACCTTCTTCCGCGTGATCAGCGACTTCATGGCCCAGACGGGCGACCCGCAGAACACCGGCATGGGCGGCTCGGACCAGCCCAACCTGGTGGCCGAGTTCACCTTCCGCCGCGGCGCCGACACCCCGCTGGCCCAGAGCTTCAAGGTCGGGACTAACGAGTCGGGCTGGGTCGGCGTGATGCCGGTGACCAGCCAGAACTCGGCCCTGGCGGTGATGACCGCCGACCGCAAGGTCGCGACCTGGGGCAACTTCTGTCCGGGCGTCCTGGGCGCGGCCCGCGCCGGCGACCCCGACAGCGCCAACAGCCAGTTCTTCTTCATGCGCCAGGCCAACGCCTCGCTGGACAAGACGTACACGGCCTTTGGCCGCGTCCTCCAGGGTCTCGAGGCTGTGCGCGCCATCAAGACCGGCGAGCCCGTTCCCGATCCGCAGGACAAGATGATCAGCGTCAAGCTGCTGGCCGACCTGCCGGCCGACAAGCGTCCGTCGATCCAGGTGATGAACACCGGCTCGGCCGCCTTCAAGGCTCTGGTCGACAAGCGCCGCGCCGAGATGGGCGGCAGCTTCACCAACTGCGACGTCGACGTTCCTGTTCAGGTGAAGTGACCATGACCCTGGTGCTCGCTCTCATGGCCGCCGGCGCGGTGACGGCGGCTCCGGCTAAGCCGACCGAAGCGGACTGGCGCACGCCGGCGCCCGAGACGGTGATGGTGATCGACACCAACAAGGGCCGCGTGCTGGTCGAGCTGGTCCCCGAGGTCGCGCCCAACCACGTGGCGCGGCTGCAGGACCTGACGCGCGCGGGGATTTATGACGGCCGGACCTTCTTCCGGGTCATCGACCGCTTCATGGCCCAGACGGGCGACCCGACCAATACGGGGGAGGGCGGCACGGACCGCCCGAACCTCAAGGCGGAGTTCACCTTCCGCCGGACCGCCGAGACGCCGTTCGTGGCCCAGGCCGCGCCGGCCGGGCTGGAGGTCGGCTTCATCAAGTCGCTGCCGGTCGTCAGCCAGGCCTGGAGCTGGGCCGAGGTGACCACCGACAAGAAGGTCTCGGCCTGGGGGACCTATTGCCCCGGCGTGATCGGCATGGCCCGCGACGAGGACAACAACTCGGCCAACAGCCAGTTCTTCCTGATGCGCCAGCCCTATCCGTCGCTGGACAAGCGCTACACGGCCTTTGGTCGCGTGATCAGCGGCCTGGACGCCGTGCGCGCCATCAAGACCGGCGAGCCCGTGCCCGCGCCGCAGGATGTGATGCAGAAGGTCCGCCTGCTGAGCGACATCCCCGAAAATGAGCGTCCGCAGGTGCGGGTGATCGACCCGAAAGGCCCGTGGTTCGCGGCCGAGACCAAGCGTCTGCGGGCCCTGAAAGGCGCGGATTTCTCGGTCTGCGACATCGATCCGCCAGCACAAGTTCGCTAGCCAATACTGTTTCCGGGTCGAACTTGGTTCACATCGGGGCGTAATCCACGCTAGAAGCGCGGTCACTTACTCTCCATCCAAGGGAAGACCATGTCGGCTGACCTCGAAAACACCCTGATCCTGACGCTCGAGACCGGCCCGGTCACGATCAAGCTGCGTCCCGACCTGGCGCCCGGCCACGTCGCCCGCATCAAGGAACTGGTGCGCGAGGGCTTCTATGACGGCGTCGTCTTCCACCGCGTGATCCCGGGCTTCATGGCCCAGGGCGGCGACCCGTCGGGCACCGGCCGCGGCGGTTCGGACAAGCCGGACCTGAAGGCCGAGTTCAACGACGAGCCGCACGTGCGCGGCGTGGTCTCGATGGCCCGCACCCCGAACCCGGACTCGGCCAACAGCCAGTTCTTCATCGTGTTCGACGACGCCACCTTCCTGGACAAGCAGTACACTGTCTGGGGCCAGGTGACGGAAGGCATGGAACATGTCGACAGCCTGCCCAAGGGCGAGCCGCCGCGCGCGCCGGGCAAGATCGTCAGCGCGAAGATCGCCGCCGACGCCTAAACGCTCGAGCGAACGACTTTTGGAAACGGCCTCGGACCTCGTCCGGGGCCGTTTCTATTTGCGGCGCAGGGTGACCACGATCGGGCGGTGATCCGATCCCAAGGCCGGGCCGCGCTCAACGCTGACCGCATGCCACTCCGAACCCGCATAGACGTGATCGATCGGCAAGAACGGAGCTGGGGCGACCATCACGCGCGAGAACTTGCTGGCGGGCCATGACGGGATGGCGCGGGTCCAGCGGCGCAGGCCCAGCGCCTTGTCCTGGCGCTTCAGCGTGAACGACCACGGGGTCGAGTTGAAGTCGCCGGTGACGATAGCGCTCTTGCGGTCGAAGCCGGAGACCAGCTTCACCAGCTTGCGGCTTTGCGCCTGCTGCAGGCCGGGCGGCACGGGCCAGGTGTAGTGAACGCCGGTGACGGTGAACGGCCCCTTGGCGTCAGCCAGGGTCGCCCAGGCGCCAGAGAGGTACGGGCGTTCGGTCGGCATGCCGCCGCGGGCGAGCATCTTCTTGCGCGAGAAGATCCAGGTCTCGCAGCGGCTGACCTTGTCGCACGAGGCGAAGGGATAGGCCTTTCGCAGCGCCTGGATGGTCGACCAGGATTCCCCGGCCCCTTCCTCGACGATCACGACGTCGGCGTCCTGGTCCAGGATCCAGGCCAGGCTCTTCTCGGGCGTCTGGTTCTCGTGCCAGAGGTTGAACTGGACGATCTTGAGATCGCTGGCGGCCGGCGTCGCGGGCTTGAAGCGCCAGGACGCCCACAGCTCGGGCAGCATCAGTACCGAGCAGGCCAGCAGCGTGGCCGTCCCCAGGCCCACCATCACCCAGCGCTCGCCGCCGCGGGCGAAGATCCCACCCAGCACGATCGCGCCGACGCCCATCATCAGCCACAGCGGGGCGGCGTGGGTGAAGGCGTCCAGGCGATCGCTCCAGAACCCGCCCAGGCAGGCGATGCCCATGCCAAGGCCGACCAGGCCCAACATCAGGGCCGTGCCACGCACGAGAAGACTCAGGAGCTGGACGATCAGGCGCATGAAGCGCCCATAGCACGACTTCCATGAAGGAAGCGTCGCTTACTCCCCAGGGTGGTACGAGAAGCTGAGATTGCGGATCCGCTCGGCGCCGATCTGCAGGGACCCGGTGAAGACGGGCTTCTGCACGCCGTCGTTCGGGCCGCTGCTGCGGGCTTTCTTGTAGGCGGCCATGTCCGGATAGAGCTCCAGCACCACCTCGCCCAGGCGCTTGTCATTGGCGTGGAAGGACACCGTCTTGCCGTCGACGTTGTAGCGGTCCGGCAGCAGGCGGATGCTGACCTTGTGATAGGTCTGGCCCAGCTCGTTCTCGGCCGTCGGGCTGGTGACGTCGTCGAAGGCCAGGAAGATCGGGGCGTAGGTCTCGGTGCGCTTGCCGGCTTCCCAGTCGGCGAAGTCGGACGGCTGGCCGATATCCAGCGAGGTCAGCTTCCAGTTCCCGGCCTGGACCGGCGTCTCGGTGAAATAGAAGCCGGACAGTTCGACAGCGGGGTCATGCTTGAACGTGGTCTCGGTGGTCGCCGAGTTGGCCGGCGTGGCGACGGTGCGCTCCTCGGCCGGGGCGGGCGCGGCCGGCGCGGCGGTCTTCTGCTCACAGGCGTTAAGCAGCAACAGCGCCGGTATCAGCAGGCGTTTCATGGCGTTCTTCCCCCGAAGAGTATCGTTATGCGAAACCATGCGCGCTGATCGCCAGGGTTGTCTATCCAACTCGCGTGACGGCCTATGTCTTGACGCGCCCGGTCCATCGTGCGCTTGAAGCCCGCCCATGCGCCTTTCCGACTTCGATTTCGACCTGCCCGAGGACCGCATCGCCCTGCGTCCGGCCGAGCCGCGCGACGCCGCGCGCTTTCTTGTCGTGCGCCCAGGTCAGCCGTTGGCTGACCACGTGGTGCGAGAGCTGCCCGACTTCCTGCGCCCCGGCGACGCCCTGGTGTTCAACGACACCCGCGTGATCCCCGCGCGCCTGTCGGGCCTGCGCGAGGGCCGCACGACCGGCGGCGCCGACGGCACGCCCGTGGCCGTCGAGGCGACCCTGCACCGCCGCGTCTCGCCCAGCCGTTGGAGCGCCTTCATGCGTCCCGGCAAGCGTCTGAAGGTCGGCGACCGCGTGGCGTTCGGCGCCAGCGAGGACCGCGCCTGCGACGCCGACCGCCTGGACGCCACCATCGTCGAGAAGCACGAGGGCGGCGAGGTCCTGCTGGCCTTCGACGTCTCGGGCCCCGACCTCGACATCGGCATCGCCAAGCACGGCGCCATGCCGCTGCCGCCCTATATCGCCGCCAAGCGAGGCGAGGACGAGCGCGACCGCGCCGACTACCAGACCGTCTATGCCCGCGAGGACGGCTCGGTGGCCGCCCCGACCGCCGGCCTGCACTTCACGCCGAGCCTGCTGGAGGCTCTGAAAGCCAAGGGCGTCTCGCTGCACTTCGTGACCCTGCACGTGGGGGCGGGGACGTTCCTGCCGGTCAAGACCGACGACCTGTCCGAACACAAGATGCACGCCGAGTTCGGCGAGGTGACCGCCGACGTCGCCGACGCCCTGAACGCCGTCCACACCGCAGGCGGCCGCATCGTCTGCGTCGGCACCACGTCCTTGCGCCTGCTGGAAAGCGCCACGGGCGAGGACGGCGTGATCCGCCCGTTCGCCGACGAGACGGCCATCTTCATCACGCCCGGCTACCGCTTCCGCGCCGCCGACGTCTTGATGACCAACTTCCACCTGCCCAAGTCGACCCTGTTCATGCTGGTCAGCGCCTTCGCCGGCCAGGCCACGATGCGGGCGGCCTATGAGCACGCCATATCCACGGGCTATCGCTTCTATTCCTACGGCGACGGCAGCCTGCTGTTCAAAGACGAGACCTCCTGATGGCCGCGTTCCCCTTCGAGATCAAAGCCACGGAAGGCAAGGCCCGCACCGGCGTGCTGAAGACCCCGCGCGGTGACATCCGCACGCCGGCCTTCATGCCCGTGGGCACGGCCGCGACGGTCAAGGCCATGACCGTCGACCAGGTCAAGGACACCGGCGCCGACATCATCCTGGGCAATACCTATCACCTGATGCTGCGGCCCTCGGCCGAGCGGGTGGCGCGCCTGGGCGGGCTGCACAAGTTCATGCGCTGGGACAAGCCGATCCTGACCGACAGCGGCGGCTTCCAGGTCATGTCGCTGTCGGGGATCAGCAAGCTGACCGAGGAGGCCGTGACCTTCTCCAGCCACGTCGACGGCTCCAAGCACGTGCTCACCCCCGAGCGCTCGATCGAGATCCAGGCCGACCTGCTGGGCAGCGACATCGTCATGCAACTGGACGAGTGCGTCGCCTGGCCGGCCGAGGAGGCGAGGGCGCGCAAGGGCATGGAGCTGTCGGCGCGCTGGGCTCAGCGCTCGAAGGACGCGTTCGGCGCGCGCGATACCCAGGCTCTGTTCGGCATCCAGCAGGGCTCGACCTTCGAGAATCTGCGCCGCGAGTCTTCGGACCGGCTGCGCGAGATCGGCTTCGACGGCTACGCCATCGGCGGCCTGGCGGTCGGCGAAGGCCACGAGGCCATGTGCGAGGTGCTGGACTACGCGCCGGGGATGCTGCCCGAGGACCGTCCGCGCTACCTGATGGGCGTCGGCAAGCCGATCGACCTGGTGGAAGCCGTGGCGCGCGGCGTCGACATGTTCGACTGCGTGCTGCCCACCCGCTCAGGCCGCCATGGCCAGGCCTGGACCTGGGATGGCCCGATCAATCTGAAGAACGCCAAGTTCGCCGAGGATGAGAGCCCGCTGGATCCGACCAGCGATTGCCCCGCCAGCCGCGACTATTCCAAGGCCTATCTGCGCCACCTCTTCAAGGCCGAGGAGATCCTGGGCCAGGTGCTGCTGTCCTGGCACAACATCGCCTTCTTCCAGGCCCTGACGGCAGCCATGCGCGCGGCGATCGAAGAGGGGCGCTTCGAGCAGTTCCGCCGCGACTTCCGGGCGCGGCATCTGGGAGCCTAGTACCGGGGGCCTTGGGGCACCGGCGCGACCTCTTCCTTGTTGATCGGGAAGCGCGGCTTGCGTGGGCCGTAGGGATCGCGCGGCGGCGGCATGCCGGGCTCGACCAGCGGCGGAGCGGCCGGCGGCTTGTGCTGCGGCGTGGCCGGCGGGTTGCAGCCCCGCGCCTCGCCCAGGCCCTTCAGATAGGCCCGCCGCACCGCGCCTGAGGCGACGGCGCTCTGCACCAGACGATCGTGGCGCTCGGCCCCGGTCAGCTTCCGCACCCAGCCGCGCATCGGGATCATGTCCTGCGCCGCGCTGGCCACCGCGCCCAGGGCCGCGCCGCCGGCCGCCTTGCGGCCGCGATCCATCAGGTCCTCGTTCTCGGCGGGCGGCACGCGGTCGATGTCCTCGCCCAGGGCGACGTCCAGCGGCTGGACCAGGCTGATCAGCGTCTTGCAGTCGCCCCTGTCGGGCCGCTGGTAGGGATCATCCATCGCTTCGAGCAGCACGCGGGGGATCTTGGTGCGGACCAGGTTCACATCGCGCAGCGGCGCGGTCATGGCGCCGGTGATGCCGTCGCGATTGGCCTCCGAGGTCGATCTGATTCGTCCGTCGTCGGTCGGTTGGACGGGCGAATCCTCGTGTTGGGGAGGCGGCGCGCCCAGCAGGGGCGGGGGCTCCTGCTGCCGGGCAAAGGCCGTTCCGGCCAGGCTCGCGCCGCAAAAGACCGCCAAAAGCAAGGTTTCACGCATGACTCACCCTAACCCGCCCACAGCTTTACCGTCATCCATCGGAAAAACGGCGAAACCATGCTTGCGACGTCGGTGACCCCCGACTATGTTCCGCGCCGCTTCCAACCGGCGCCCGCCGGATCGTGAGCGGGCCGGTAGCTCAGTGGTAGAGCATTCGACTTTTAATCGAATGGTCGTGGGTTCGAACCCCACCCGGCCTACCAATTTTTGTTCACATTAGAAGCAGGGCTACGCTCATCTGAGTGGTCATGCCTGCTTTGAACTTTTCCAATAGAAGCTAAGCTTGGCCTCGCGCGATTTGGTCGCGATGGGAGGGGCTTGTGAGATGGTTTGATCGGGGAATGAGCTTCGCTGCGATTTATGCGGTGTTGTTTCCCATATTGGTCACCATTGCTGTGAATCGAAATCACTGGGGTGATTTTCTTGTCTGGTTTACTGGAGATGGTGGTGCTGGATGGGTCCAGGCTATTGGATCTATCGTCAGTATTCTTGCATCTGGTTGGTTTGTTGCTCGTCAAATAAAAGCAAACAGGGATCTTGAGGTAGAGAAAAGTATAATAAGTGATAGCAGAAAGATTCGTCAGGCGTTTATTTCTGTAAAATATCAATCTAGCAAAATTATCGCTATGGTTAGTTCTATGGAAAAGCGATTAGATGACGGAAGTATGAATGGTAGAAGATCAAAGATGGTGGTGGATGGTTTAGGAGCTGGGGCAAAATTTCTTTCCGGTATTGATACGGGCATGTTGCCATCGTCAGTGATGGTTGGGATGTTCGACTTAGAGTTGGGGTGTGATGTAGTTTCTGGGAATTTGCAGGATTTTATCTCGGGAACATGTCCTAGAGAACTTATGGATAAATCGATAGATAGATTGCGAGTGGCTGTAGAGAATTTAAGAACTTCTATTGATGAGAGCATGCCGAATTTGGAAATTTCATAATTTCTTGAAAAATATTCTGCGGAGGCACCTCGCCAGTTTTTCTCCCACCCCCACCTGCCTTTTCTCATTTGCCCCATCCCTCCGGTAGAGATTTAAGCGGCTCAGTTTCAGCAGCGCCGTCGGGACCCTTATCCGTTCCGGCGCGTTCAACCTTTGCCTTGAGCTATGTGGCGAGCCCGGACCCTGGACGACGATCAGACGATGACCGCCGACACCGCCTCGCGCCGGTCGTCCACACCGCCGGGCAAGCGGCCGCTTTTCCGTAGGCGTTCGGCTATTCCGGGCTTTGGCCTGACGATGGGCGTGACGCTGACGGTGTTGTCGCTGATCGTCCTGATCCCGCTGAGCGCCGTGGTTCTGAAGGCCGCCGACCAATCGCCGGCCGAGTTCTGGGCCGTGGCGACCTCGCAGCGTTCGCTGGCCGCCTATCGCCTGAGCTTTGGCGCGGCGTTCGTGGCGGCGGTGATCAACAGCATCTTCGGCGTGCTGACCGCCTGGGCGCTGGTTCGCTACGAGTTTCCGGGCAAGACGCTCATCAACGCCCTGGTCGACCTGCCGTTCGCCCTGCCGACCGCAGTGGCCGGCATCGCGCTGGCGACGCTGTATGCGCCCAATGGCTGGGTGGGGCAGTTCCTGACCCCTCTGGGCATCAAGGCCGCCTACAACCCGGTCGGGGTGACCATCGCCCTGATCTTCATCGGCCTGCCGTTCGTGGTCCGCACCATCGAGCCCGTCCTGCGCGACGCCGCCGAGGACGTCGAGGAGGCCGCCGCCAGCCTGGGCGCCAACCGCATCGACACGATCCTACGCATCGTCCTGCCGGCCCTGGCGCCGGCTTGGCTGACCGGCTTCGCCATGGCCTTTGCCCGTGGGGTCGGCGAGTACGGCTCGGTGATCTTCATCGCCGGCAACATGCCCTACAAGTCCGAGATCGCGCCGCTGCTGATCATCATCCAGCTGGAGCAGTTCGAATATGCCCGGGCTGCCACGATCGCCGTGGTGATGCTGGCCGTCTCGTTCACGATGCTGCTGGTCATCAACGCCATCCAGGCCTGGGCGCGGAGGTTCGACTGATGGCTGGCGCTCAAAACTCCGCTAAGGGGCACCGCAAGGCCACCGACGATCCGCTGTGGGCCAAGGTCCTGGTGATCGGCACGGTCATGGCCTTTCTGGCCCTGGTTCTGATCCTGCCGCTGGTCGCCGTCTTCGCCGAGGCCCTGCGCAAGGGCCTGGGCGTGGCGCTGGAGGCGGTCCAGAACACCGACGCCCTGGCCGCCATCAAGCTGACCCTGATCACCGCCGCCATCTCGGTGCCGTTCAACGCCGCCTTCGGCCTGTGCGCCGCCTGGGCGATCGCCAAGCATGAGTTCCCCGGCAAGCCGCTGCTGATCACCTTGATCGACCTGCCGTTCTCGGTGTCGCCGGTCGTGGCGGGCCTGATCTACGTGCTGATCTTTGGCCTGCAGGGGTGGTTTGGCGAATATCTGGTCGACAACGACATCAAGATCATCTTCGCCGTGCCCGGCATCGTGCTGGCGACCGTGTTCGTGACCTTCCCGTTCGTGGCCCGCGAGCTGATCCCGCTGATACAGGAGCAGGGGACCAGCGAGGAAGAGGCGGCGGTGTCGATGGGCGCGGGCGGGCTCTACACCTTCTGGCGGGTGACCGCCCCCAACGTGCGCTGGGGCCTGATGTACGGCGTGCTGCTGTGCAACGCCCGCGCCATGGGCGAGTTCGGCGCGGTGTCGGTGGTCAGCGGCCACATCCGCGGTCTGACCAACACCATGCCGCTGCACGTCGAGATCCTCTACAACGAGTACGACTTCGTCGGCGCCTTCGCCGTCGCGGCCCTGCTGTGCCTGCTGGCCGTGGTGACCCTGGTGCTGAAGACGGCGGTCGAGGCGGCCCAGCCGGGCATGCGCGGCCGCGGCGGACACTGAACGGACTGAAGAGACCCATGACCATCTCCATCCGCTCCGTCGAAAAGAAGTTCGGTCGCTATCCAGCGCTGAACAAGGTCGATCTCGAGATCAAGGACGGCGAGCTGCTGGCGCTGCTGGGGCCGTCGGGCTCGGGCAAGACGACGCTGCTGCGCACGATCGCGGGCTTGGAATTCCCCGACGCCGGCCAGGTGCTGTTCGACGGCCAGGACGTGACCTTCGCGTCCGCCGCCGACCGCCGCGTGGGCTTTGTCTTCCAGCAGTACGCGCTGTTCAAGCACATGACCGTGGCCAAGAACATCGCGTTCGGCCTGGACGTCCGGAAGGGCAAGGACAAGCCGTCCAAGGCCGAGATCGCCCAGCGCGTCGATGACTTGCTGAAGCTGGTCGAGCTGGACGGCCTGGGCAAGCGCTACCCCTCGCAGCTGTCGGGCGGCCAGCGCCAGCGCGTGGCTCTGTCGCGCGCCCTGGCCGTGCAGCCCAGCGTGCTGCTGCTGGACGAGCCGTTCGGCGCCCTGGACGCCACGGTCCGCAAGTCGCTGCGCAAGGAGCTGCGCCGCGTCCACGACGCCACGGGCGTCACCACCATCTTCGTGACCCACGACCAGGAAGAGGCCCTGGAGCTGGCCGACCGCGTGGCCATCCTCAACAAGGGTCAGATCGAGCAGATCGGCACGCCCGACCAGGTGCACGACACGCCCGAGACGGCCTTCGTCTGCGGCTTCGTGGGCGAGGCCAACAGCTTCGAGGGGCAGGTCGGGGGCGGACAGTTCACCGCCGGGTCGCTGCGCCTGCCGGCCGGCGGCGTGCGCGAGGGCTCGGCCACGGCCTATGTTCGCCCGCACGACTTCGTGCTGGACGACGGCGGTTTCGAGGTGCGGGTCGAGCGCGCCCACGTGCAGGGGGCCCTGACCACGGTCAACGCTGTGGCCCAGGACGGCCGGCCGATCGAGATCAGCGCCTCGCGCGCCGAAGCCGCCCGGTTCCAGGGCACGGTGAAGATCGCCGCCCGCAAGGCGCACGTTTACGCCGCCTAAGCTTTCCCCGGTTATACCGGTACCGGACGAACGCGGACCAACCTAGGCGCGCGTTGCGTCCGGTTGCGCTAAAATCGTCTCCGACGACTCGGCGGGAGTTCTAAGGTCGCATGGTCATGGTCGAGCCCACTGGCGCCGAGCGCCGCGTCCACCCCCGGATGCCGGCGGCGCGCAAGATCTACATCGTGGATGATCCGCGCTCGTGGAAATGCTCGCTGCTGGACGTCGCCGAGAAGGGCGCGCGCCTGTCGACGGCGGGCATCGCCGCGCCGCCGGACAAGTTCATCTTCGTCGACGCGGGCGGCCGCCGGGTGCACCTGGCGCACGTGGTCTGGCGCTCGGGCACCGAGGCCGGCGTGCAGTTCCTGCAGACCGAGCGTATCGGCCCCCGGGCCGGCGGCGCGGCCGGGGCGCTGGACATCGCCCGCCGCTTCGCCGCGACCCTGACCCCCGAAATCCTTCAGTAGGTTACTGCTGCTGTTGTTGCTGCTGGTGCAGCTCCTGCTTCAGCGCCGAATCCGGACGACGACGACCGCCGGCGAAGCTGGGGCGGGCCATGCGCAGGAATTCCGGCTCGGCCATGGCCGCGCGAGCCCGGCGCACCGTGACGCCCACCGCCAGCTGGCTTTCCGCATTGCCCTTGTAGACCCCGCGTGACGGGGTGACGTCGGCATAGTCGCGGCCGACCGCCACGGCCACGTGCCGCTCGCAGGTCATCATGTTGTTGGTTGGGTCCAGGCCCACCCAGCGCAGGCTGGGCAGGAAGACCTCGACCCAGGCGTGGGTGGCGTCGGGATCCGAGCGATCCCCGGCCTCGCGGTCGGTGAACAGGTAGCCCGAGACATAGCGCGCCGGGATGCCCCACTCGCGGCAGACGGCCAGCATGATGTGGGCGAAGTCCTGGCAGACGCCGCTGCCGGCCTCCAGGGCCAGGTCGATCGGGCTGTCGGCGTCGGTGACGCCCGGCTGGTAGTCGAAGGCCTTGTAGATCGTCTCCGACAGGGTGCGCACCGCCGTCAGCGGATCACGGCGCTTGAGGTCGTCCAGGTCGTGCGACTTGATGAAGCCGCGCAGCGCCTCGGTAGTTTCGACGAAGCCGTGGGGGCGCAGGAAGTCGAAGCACTCGCCACGTACGAACTCGCTGCGCAGCCGGTCCCATTCGCCCATGTCCAGGTGGTCGGGGCGCTCGCCGGTCGGCTCGGTCTCGACGGCCGAGCGGGCGATGATGGTCAGCTTGTCGTGCGGCTGGGGCACGTCGAAGTGATAGACGGCGTTGCCGAAGCTGTCGGCGTACGAGAACACCTGGGCGGCCGGCTCCAGGTCCAGCTCGAAGCTGACCAGGCGCTGGCGGGCGGTCTTCTGGGGCTGCATCCACAGCTCCATCAGGCTTTCCCGGACCGGGCGCTCGTAGTGGTACTGGGTGACGTGGCGGATCTCTAGAAGCACTGGGTCGGACCTTAAGCCGGGAGACGCATTTCGAGCGGATAGGCCACGAAGGTCTCGTAGATCGCTTCGTGGATGCGAGCGCACTCGTTGACGACGGTGGTCAGCAGCGGGCCGGCGCCGACGGCTTCCAGCTCGTCGACATCGGCGAACTGCAGGCGGGCCTTGAGCCGCCCGGCCAGGCGTTCGGGACCGACGCGCTCGCCGCCGCCGCTGCGGGCCATGGCCGACAGATGCTGTTCGATCTGAGCGGTGGCGAAGCGGATCGAGCGCGGGAAGTCCTCGTCGAAGACCAGGAACTCCAGGATATGCCTCGGCTCGATCTCGGCGGTGTAGACCCGCAGATAGGGTTCCAGCGCGCAGGCCATGCGCAGCACGCTGACCAGGGCCACGTGGTCGTCGACCTGGCCGTGGACGGGGCTCTCGGCGAAGCAGACCTCCAGCAGGCGCGAGACCAGCTGGGCGCGCTCCATGTAGATGCCCAGCATCATGAACCGCCAGCTCTCGCCGTGGCTCATGGTGGTGTCGGCCGCGCCCTTGAACAGGTGCAGGTCGGCGATGACGTCGTGCAGGAAGATCGCCGAGCCGTCCGAGAACTCCTTGCCGGCCTTGGCGTCGGTGACCTTCAGGTACAGCAGGTTCAGCCGTTCCCAGGTCTCGGTGGTGATCTGGTCGCGCACCTGGCGGGCGTTCTCGCGGGCCCTGGCCAGGGACGAGACCACCGAATTGGCGTCCGAACGGTCCAGCACCAGGGCTTGGGCGGCCTCGAACGAGTTGATGCTTTCGCCGTCATTGGCGTCGCCGACGGCGGCCATGGCGATCCAGACGGCCTGTGTCCCGGAGTCCGTCTGGTCCAGGGTGGCGTTGAGCATGACCGACGACAGGCGAGACAGATGCTCGGCCCGTTCGATGTAGCGGCCCAGCCAGTAGAGGCTGTCGGCGACGCGAGCCAGCATCATGGGCGGGCGCTCCCGTTGCCATTGCCGTTGGAGTGGCCGTTCTCCTCGGCCAGCACCCAGGTGTCCTTGGAGCCGCCGCCCTGGCTGGAGTTCACCACCAGCGAGCCGCGCTTCAGCGCCACGCGGGTCAGGGCGCCGGGCGTGACGATGGTCTTCTCGCCGGACAGGATGAAGGGGCGCAGGTCGACGTGGCGCGGCTCGATGCGGCCGTCCACCAGGCAGGGCGCGGTCGACAGCTGGATGGTCGGCTGGGCGATGTAGTTGTCCGGATCGGCCTTGATCGCCTCGGCGAAGTCGTCGCGCTCCTTCTGGCTGGCGTGCGGGCCGACCAGCATGCCGTAGCCGCCCGAGGCCCCGACCGCCTTGACGACGTACTTGTCCAGGTTCTCCAGCACATGGCCCATCTGGCGCTTCTCGCGGCACAGGAAGGTCTCGATGTTGGGCAGGATGGCGTCCTCGCCCAGATAGTAGCGGATGATGTCGGGGACGTAGGCGTAGACGGCCTTGTCGTCCGCCACGCCGGTGCCGGGGGCGTTGCAGATCACCACATTGCCGGCCCGATAGGCGTTGAACAGGCCCGCCGCGCCCAGCGAGCTGTCGCGCCGGAAGGTGAGGGGATCGATGAAGTCGTCGTCGACCCGGCGATAGATCACGTCGATCCGGCGCAGGCCGGTCGTGGTCCGCATGTAGACCATGTTCTCGTGCACCACGAGATCGCGGCCCTCGACCAGCGGCACGCCCATCAGGCGGGCGAGATAGGCGTGCTCGTAGTAGGCGCTGTTGTAGACGCCGGGGGTCAGCACCACGACCTGCGGGTCGTTGCGCCAGTCGGCGGCCATGCTCTTCAGCGTGGAGAGCAGCAGGTCGGGATAACGCTCGACCGGCCGCACGCCGGCGGCGCGATAGGTGCCAGGGAAGGTGCGCTTGGCCGCGTCGCGATTGGCCAGCATGTACGACACGCCCGACGGGACGCGCAGATTGTCCTCCAGCACCGCGAACTGGCCGTCCTGGCAGCGGATCAGGTCGCTGCCGCAGACGTTCGCGTAGGCTTTGTGCGGCACATAGAGGTGCTGCATCTCGCGACGGTACGAGGGCGCGCCGAGGACCAGCTCGCGCGGCACGACGCCGTCCATCAGGATCTGCTGGTCGCCATAGATATCGGCCAGGAACAGGTTCAGGGCCTGCAGGCGCTGGGTCAGGCCCAGCTCGATCCGTTTCCACTCATCCGCCGGGATGATCCGGGGGAAGAGGTCGGTCGGCATCACCCGCTCGGTGGTGTTATCGGCGCCGTAGACGGTGAAGGTGATGCCCTGCAGCAGGAACGAGCGTTCGAGCGTGCGCTGGCGGCCCGCCAGCTCCTCGGCGCCCAGGGTCGACATGCGGCCGTGCAGCGGGTCGTAGTGCGGCCGGACCTCGCCATCGGGCGTGAACATCTCGTCGTAGGCGACCCCCGGCAGGTAGGCCGCCTCCGTCATCGGAAGGGTCGGTGCGTCGTCCAGGGTTTGGGTCTTCGCCGCCACGCTTTTGTCCACGTTCTCATTGCTTTGGACGCGTCGCTGGAGGCGGCGCGTCGTCCCGACTCTAGAGCGTTGCAAGCGTCTCGCGCGGCGGATTCGTCGTTCGCCGCGAAGATGCGCACGACTGCCCAGCATTTGGGCGCCGATCGCTCGCTTTGAGAAGCGCGGCTAGGGTCAAGTTCGTTGCATTTCCGATCGTGACACGGAGCAAACCCCAGACTACAGCAGGGGCGGGGGCGCTTTGCGCGGGGTAACGTGATTTGGTGCTTGGGCGGACCTCCCTGGCTTTGACGGCGGTGACTTTGCTGGTGGCGACGGCTGCCCGCGCCGACGAGCCGATGGCCCAGATCCAAGGCGTCGAAGACAAGGCCCTGCGGGAGGCCATTCGGCTCGCCCTGACCGAATCCAAGCATCCAGCCCAAAGCCGCGCCGAAGCCCGCCGCCGCGCCCGACAGGCCGGCGAGGACGCCATCGCCGTGCTGCGCGCCGAGGGCTACTACGCCTACACCGTCGAACCCGACGTCCTGGACGGCGAGCCGCCGCGCGCGGTGGTCAAGATTACGCCGGGTCCGGCCTTCGTCATCGCCGATCCACGCATCGACTGGTCGGGGACGCCGCCCGACGAAGGCACACGCCAGCGCGCCGCCGCCTCCATGCGCCTGACCCAGGGCGAGCCCGGCCGCGCGGCCGACGTTGTCGGCGCCGAGGGCCGCATCGTCGCCCAGGTGGCCAAGCTGGGCTATGCCGACGCCGCCGCCGAGCCGCGCGAGGTCATTGTCGACCACGCAGACCACACCCTGCGCCCGGCCTTCAAGATCGCCTCGGGCAGCCTGGTGCACATGGACGGCGTCGAGGTCGTGACCAAGGGGCGGACCAATCCGGCTTGGGTCTCGCACCTGGCCCCCTGGAAAACCGCCGACGTCTACGATCCCGAGGACGTGGCCGAGCTGGAGCGCCGCCTGCGCGACACCAGCGTCTACGACTCGATCTCGGTCTCGCTGGCCGGGCCGGAGAAGGCGACGCCCGACGGTTTGCGTCCGGTTGTCGTCACCCTGGCCGACCGCCGCTCGCGCACCATCGAAACCAGCGCCGGCTATTCGACCAGCGAGGGCACGGGTTTCGACGTCCGCTGGAGCCGCTACAACCGTCTCAAGCGCGCCGACACCACCACCTATGCTCTGCGCCTGGCCAAGCTGGAGCAGCGCCTGGGCGCGGAAATCTCGCTGCCGCACTGGCGGCGGCCGCAGCAGACCCTGAAGCTGAACAGCTCGGTCTTCCGCAACGACACCGACGCCTATAACGAAACCGGCGCCACGGTCGGGGTCGACCTGACGAAGCGGCGGCAGACCACGTCCTACCGCACCTTCGGCATGTCGCTGGACCTGTCCCAGACCAAGGAACAGATCAGCCGCAACGGCTCGATCGCCGGCCGCAGGCTGAACCTGGCGACCTTCGCAGGGTTAGCGGCCTATGCCTGGGACTTCTCGGACAACATCCTGGATCCCAAGCGCGGCTGGCGCCTGGAGGCCCGGGGCGAGCCGACCTACGTGGTCGGCGACACGACCCTGCCGTACCTCAAGCTGACCACCCAGGGCTCGATCTACCTGCCGTTCGGCAAGGGGGCGAGCACGGTGCTGGCCAGCCGGGTCAAGCTGGGCGCCATCGTCGGCGGCGGCATCCCCGAGGTGCCGGCCTCCCGGCGCTTCTTCGCCGGCGGCGGCGGCTCGGTGCGCGGCTATGCCTACCAGGCCATTGGCCCGCGTCTGACCGACAACACGCCCCAAGGCGGCGTCTCGCTGGTCGAGACCTCGTTCGAGCTGCGCCAGAAGATCACCTCGAAATGGAGCGGCGTGGCCTTCATCGACGCCGGCGCCATCGGCAGCGACAAGACCCCGCGCCGCGAGGACTTCCGAGCCGGCGCGGGCTTCGGCATCCGCTATGACCTGGGCTTTGGCCCCATCCGCGCCGACATCGCCGCCCCGCTGGGCCGCCGCAAGGGCGACCCGGCCTTCCAGATCTATCTCAGCATCGGGCAAAGCTTTTGAGCCAGGAGCAGGACAAGCCTGACCTGACGGAAGCCGTCACCCACGCCGCCGAGGCGACGGGCGAGGCCGCGGTGAAGGTCGCCAAGAAGATCGGCTGGGGCGGCGCGGTGCTGATCGCCGCGGCGATCCTGGCCGGCATCCTGATCCTCATGGCCGGCGGCCTGCGCCTGGCCCCCATCACGCCGCAAGGACGCCTGTTCCTGGAGGCCCGCGCCTCGGGCCTGAAGCTGGGCCGGATCGGCAAGCTGCACATCGAGGGCCTGTCGGGCGACATCTGGAAGGACTTCGGCGTCCGCCGGCTGACCATCACCGACGAGAAGGGCGTCTGGCTGGAGGCCCACGACCTGCGCGTCGCTTGGCGTCCAACCGAGTTGTTCGGCCGCCGCTTCCACGCCGAGCGCATCGACGCCCGCGACGTCATCGTCCTGCGCCGTCCGACCATGACGCCCAAGGGGCCCAAGTCCGGCGCCGCGCCGGTGTCGGTGGACCTGGACGCCTTCAAGTTCCGGCTGATCACCCGAGCCGCGTTCAGCGGTCGCGAAGGCGACTTCGACGTCGGCGGCGACTACGAGATGGCGCGGCAGGGCGGGCACAAGGGCAAGCTGGCCGTCGCCTCGCGCCTGCATGTCGGCGACCACCTGAACCTCGACTTCGACCTGGGCCGCACGCAGACCCTGCACCTGAAGGCCGACGCTACCGAGGCCAATGGCGGCGCCATCGCCGGCGCCCTGGGCCTGGCCGCCGACCGGACCTTCGACCTCAAGGCCAAGGCCGACGGCACGCTCAGCCGGGCGGCGTTCAACGTCCTGGCGCGCTCGGGCAATACGACGCCGCTGCAAGCGGACGGGGCCTGGAATGAGCAGGGCGGCTCGGCGCGCGGCCGGCTGGACCTGGGCGCTTCGCGCTGGACCCAGCGACTGGAGAAGATGTTCGGCCCCGAGGCCAACTTTACTCTCGACGGCAAGAAGGCCACCAAGGACGGCCTGTCGAACCTGAACCTGGACATCCGCGCCCAGAACCTGACTCTGCAAGGCCACGGCCTGGCCGACCTGGCCAAGAAGCGCACGGGACCGGACGGCATCGCCTTCACCGCCCAGGTCGCCGCGCTGAAGCGCATCGTCACCATCCCGCAGATGGGCCGGGGCCTGGCCGACGGCGTGTTCCGCCTGGAGCAGGGCGGTTTCTCGGTCGAGGGCGATGTCGACGTCGCCGACCTGGAGCTGCTGGGCTACCGCCTCAAGCGCGCCAAGGGGCCGGCCATGGTCCGCTGGGCCAAGGGTGAGCTGGAGATCAAGGCCGCCGCGACCTCGTCGGGCGGCGGCGGCACGGGCTTGTTGGCCCTGCTGGGCTCCAGCCCCAAGGCGACCTTCGAAGGCGCCCGGGTCAAGGGCGGTCGCTTCCTGATCAAGGCGGCCCGCATCGACGCGCCGAACCTGGTCGTCACCGGCAAGGGCGAACGCGGCGTGCTGGGCGGGCTGTCGTTCGACGGCGAGATGCGCGTGGCCAGCATGGGGCCGGTGCGGCAGGGCGCGAAGGGCTCGCTGCTGGCCAAGTGGACCGCGTCCAGCTTCGCCAATCGTCCGTGGAGCTTCACGGTCGACAGCCGCGCCGCCAACTTCGCCACGGGCTATGCCGAGATCGACCGTTTGCTGGGCGCGACGCCGCGCCTGACGGGCAAGGGCGCCTGGAACGACGGGGTGCTGAGCATCTCCGACGCCAAGCTGGACGGGACCAACGCCAGCCTGAAGTCCTCGGGCAAGATGACCGTCGCCAAGGCGCTGGGTCTGGACTTCAAGCTGGACTGGACCGCCACGGGCCCGTTCGTCGCCGGTCCGGTCGAGATCGCCGGCAAGGCGGCGGGCGACGGCCACGTAGGCGGCACGTTGGCCGCACCGCAGGCCCAGCTGAACGCCGACTTCGACAGCATCGACCTGCCGCGCCTGCCCCTGACCAAGGCCCACCTGACCCTGACCTTCGCGCGCGGTCCCAACGCCACCGACGGTGTCGCGGCCCTGCAAGCCGACAGCCAGTACGGCCCGGCGCGCGGCCGCACGGCCTTCCGCTTCTCGCCGGGCGGCATCGAGCTGTCCGAGCTGGACGTCGACGCTGGAGGCGCGAAAGCGAAGGGCGCGATGAGCCTGCGCGACGGCCTGCCGGCCACCGCCGACCTGACCCTGGCCGTCGGTCCCGGCGCTTTCCTGCCGCAAGGCCAGGTCAAGGGCTCGGCCAAGCTGGTCGACGCGCCCGGCGGCGGTTCGGCGGCGGCGACCTTGGACCTGACCGCCGAGGAGGTCGCTTTCGGCTCGTGGAAGGTGCGCGCGGCGCGGATCAAGGCCGACGGCCCGCTGGCGCGCCTGCCGCTGTCGATCGACGCGCGGGGCGACGCGCCCGGCGGCCGCTGGCGCATCGGCGGCACGGGCCAGCTGGCCCAGGTGGGCAAGGCCTACGACCTGGCGCTGGACGCGTCCGGCCGCATGGGCCGCACCGAGATCAAGACTCGCGAGACCGCCAAGGTGCATTTCGGCGACGGCCCGACCCAGGCTCGCCTGCGCCTGGCCATCGACAAGGGCCGCGCCGATATCGACGCCGACCTGGGCGGGGCCACGGCCATGCTAAAGGCTGAGCTGGACGGCGTGGCCATCACCGCCTTCAACCCCGACCTGGACGGCGATATCGACGGCTCCATCAACCTGCGCGGCCAGGGCGAGACCCTGACCGGCGACTTCGACCTGCGCCTGGCCAACGCCCGCGAGCGCGGAGCCAAGATCGAGCAGTCGCTGGACGCCAAGATCCATGGCGAGTTGAACGACAGCACGCTGACCATCGTGGCCGACGGCGACAACCGCCAGGGCCTGAAGGCCGACGCCAATCTGGTGCTGCCGGTCGAGGCCTCGGCCAAGCCGCTCAGCCTGTCGATCAACAAGAAGCGCGGCGTGCAGGGCCGTTTCTCGGCCCAGGGCGAGATCAAGCCGCTGTGGAACCTCCTGATGGGCGCCGACCGCTCACTGTCGGGTCGCATCAATTTGCAGGCCACCATCGGCGGCACCCTGGCCGATCCGCGCCTGCTGGGTTCGGCCACGCTGGACAATGGCGGCTTCGAGGACGGCCAGACGGGCCTGCGCCTGAAGAACGTCACCCTGCGCTCGGCCATGGCCGACAACGCCATCGACGTCAGCCAGGCCATCGGCGAAGACGGGCAGGGCGGTTCGATCTCGGGCGCGGGCCGCATCAGCCTGGCCCGTGACGGCGTCGGCAGCTTCAAGCTGGACCTCAAGGGCTTCCGCTTGATCGACAACGACCTGGCCTCGGCCGTGGCCACGGGCCAGGCGACCGTCAACCGCTCGGCCGACGGCAAGATCAAGCTGGCCGGCGCGGTGACCATCGACCGCGCCGACGTTTCGGCCCAGAGCAAGACCCCGGTCGGCGTCGTGGCCATGGACGTCATCGAGCGCAACCGCCCGTCGGACCTGGACCAGGGCCTGCAGCGCCGTCCGACCACCGGCGGCATGATCCTGGACCTGGACCTGAAGGCGCCCCGCCGGGTGTTCGTGCGCGGCCGCGGCCTGGACGTCGAGCTGTCGCTGGACGCCCATGTCGGCGGCACCTCGCTGGCCCCGTCGCTGAGCGGCGTCGCCCGCGTGGTGCGCGGCGAATACGATTTCGCCGGCAAGCGCTTCGAGTTCGACGACGACGGCACGGTCTACCTGTCCAGCCAGCTGGACCGCATCCGCCTGGATCTGTCGGCCACCCGCGAGGACGCGTCCCTGACGGCGGTGGTGCGGATCCAGGGCACGGCGGCCAAGCCGGAGATCACCCTGACTTCCAAGCCCGAACTGCCCAGCGACGAGGTGCTGAGCCAGGTGTTGTTCGGCTCGTCGGCGGCCCAGCTGTCGCCGATCGAGGCCGCCCAGCTCGCCTCGGCCCTGGCGTCGCTGGCCGGCGGCGGCGGCTTCGACGTGATCGGCAACCTGCGCAGCTTCGCGCGCCTGGACCGCCTGGCCTTCGCCGAGAGCGCCACGGGCATGACGGTGTCGGGCGGCAAGTACGTGACCGACGACGTCTATGTCGAGATCATCGGCGGCGGCCGCGAAGGCCCCGCCGCGCAGGTCGAGTGGCGGATTCGCCGGACCCTGTCGCTGGTCTCCCGCATCGGCGGCCAGAACGACGCGAAGCTTTCCGTTCGCTGGAGAAAGGACTACTAAGAGGCAAGGCTGTTGCGCGGGCGACCGGTTACCTCTGCGGAGGTGAGCACAAATTACCCGCGGCCCTTGGTTATCGTGACTGAGGGAGGACCGGCTTTTATGCGTCTCAATTCAGAAGATCGCGCCGTTCTGGAGCACATTGCTCGCGACGGCGGCCAGATCGTCGACCGCGCCGTGGCGTGGTGCGCGACAAACTCCGGCAGCCGCCACCTGGCGGGCCTGGAGCGCCAGAGGCAAATCCTGCTCGACGCGGCCTCGCGCCTGCCGGCCGCGCCGATCGACGTGCCGCTGTCGCCTTCGCGCGAAGTCGCCGCCGACGGCCGCGAGACCGAGTTCGCCCATCCGCCATCGTTGGCCGTCGTGGTGCGGCCCGAGGCCCCGGTCCAGGTCGTGCTGACCGGCCACTACGACACCGTCTATCCCGAGACGAGCCCTTTCCAGGTGGTCCGCACGCGTCCCGACGGCGCGCTGCACGGCCCCGGCATCGCCGACATGAAGGGGGGGATCTCGGTGATGCTGGCGGCGCTGGAGGCGTTCGAGCGATCGCCTGACGCCGCCAATGTCGGCTACCGCGTGCTGCTGTCGCCCGACGAGGAGATCGGCTCGATCGCCTCGGGACCCGTGCTGGCCGACTTCGCCCGGCGCGGCCATGTCGGCCTGACCTATGAGCCGGCCCTGGCCGACGGGGCCCTGGCCTCGGCGCGCAAGGGCTCGGGCAATTTCCACATCGTCATCCACGGCCGCGCGGCCCATGCAGGCCGCGACTTCGCCGCCGGCCGCAACGCGGTGATCGGCGCGGCGCGCGTGGCCGAGAAGCTGCACGGCCTGAACGGCCAGCGCGACGGCGTCACCGTCAATGTCTCCCGCATCGACGGCGGCGCGCCGCTGAACATGGTGCCGGACGTGGCGGTGGTGCGCTTCAATGTCCGCTTCCCGGAAGCCCAGGCCGCCGCCTGGTTCGAAGCCGAGGTCGCCCGCATCGTCGGCGAGATCGGCGATGACCTGCACGCTCACCTGCACGGCATGATCACCCGCGGCGCCAAGCCCTTCAACGCCGCCCAGCAACGGCTGTTTGGGGCGGTGAAGGACGTCGGCGCGCTGCTGGGCCAGGACATCGCCTGGAAGCCGTCCGGCGGGGTCTGCGAGGGTAACAACCTGTTCGCCTCGGGCCTGCCCAATGTCGACACCCTGGGCGTCCGCGGCGGCGACATCCACAGCGAGGCCGAGCACGCCTTTCCCGAAAGCTTCGTCGAGCGCGCCCAGCTCTCGGCCCTGATCCTGATGAAACTGGCCAGCGGCGAGATCGACGCCAGAGCGATCCGTTCGGCCATGGAGGCTCACTGAATGCTGGTCGTACGTCCCGCCGGTTCTCCCGACTTCGACGCCCTGATGGAGCTGGCCGTGCTGTCCGGGCGCGGCTTCACCAGCCTGCCCGAGGACGAGCCGACCCTGCGTGCGCGCCTGGCCTTGTCCGAAGCCAGCTTCCAGTCCGGCGTGGCCCCGCCCGAGGCCTGGTACACCCTGATGCTGGAGGACCTGGAGGCCAACGACGTGATCGGCGTCGCCGGGGTCAAGGCTGGGGTGGGGCTCAAGCGCCCGCATTTCTCGTTCCGGGTGGTGACCCTGGCCCAATCGTCGCCGACCCTGGAAAAGCGCTTCGACCACCGGGCCCTGGTGCTGGTCAACGAGTGCGCCGGCTGGTCGGAGGTGGGCTCGCTGTTCCTTCGGCCCGAGCGGCGCAAGGGCGGGGCGGGGCGGTTGCTGGCCCAGTCGCGCTACATGCTGATCGGCCTGGAGCCGCAGCGCTTCGCCGAGATGGTGCTGGCCGAGCTGCGGGGCTGGTTCGACGAGGACGGCGGCTGTCCGTTCTGGGACCACGTGGCCAGCAAGTTCTTCCGCCTGGAGTTCGACGAGGCCGACATGATGAGCGCCTCGACCGACGGCCAGTTCATTCTCGACTTGGCGCCGCGCCATCCGATCTATGCCGAGCTGCTGCCCAAGGAGGCCAGCGAGGTGCTGGGCCGCGTACACCGCGAAGGCGAGGCGGCGCGGGCCATGCTGGAGACCGAAGGCTTCCGCTACCAGGGCTTGATCGACATCTTCGACGCCGGGCCGACGGTCGCGGCGCGTCGCGACGACATCAAGACCGTGCGCGAGGCGCGGCGCCTGCGCGTGAAGATCGGTGAGGACGCCTTTGGCGAGGAGGCCCTGGTCTCCACAGGCGAGGTGGCCAGGTTCCGGGCCGTGCGCGCGCCGGTGCTGGTCGATGGCGAGAGCGCGATCCTGGGGCGCGACGCGGTGCAGGCCCTGGGCGTCCACGAAGGCGACATGGTGCGGGTGAAGGCATGAGCGGGCTCTATATCGACGGCAAGTGGCGTTCGGGGCAGGGGCCGGAACTGGTCTCGACCGATCCGGCGACCGGTGAGGCCGTCTGGCGCGAGGCGACGGCCACCGAGGCCGATGTCGCCGAAGCCGTTGCCGCCGCGCACCGCGCCTTTCCTGCCTGGGCCGACCAGCCGCGCGAGGAGCGCATCGCGGTCCTGCGCCGCTACAAGGAGATCCTGGTCGAGCGCACCGCCGCCTTCGCCGAAGCCCTGAGCCGCGAGACCGGCAAGGCGCTGTGGGAGACCAAGGCCGAACTGGGCTCAATGGCCGGCAAGGTCGACCTCTCCATCAAGGCCTATGACGAGCGCACTGGCGTCACCGAGACCGCCATGCCGTTCGGCCGCGCGGTGCTGCGCCACCGGGCGCATGGCGTCATGGCGGTGCTGGGGCCGTTCAACTTCCCTGGCCACCTGCCCAACGGGCACATCGTGCCGGCGCTGCTGGCGGGCGACACGGTTGTCTTCAAACCTTCGGAAGAGACGCCCCTGGCCGGCCAGCTGATGGTCGAGGCGCTGGAGGCGGCGGGCGTTCCGGCCGGCGTCGTCAACCTGGTGCAGGGCGGGCGCGAGACCGGCCAGGCGCTGATCAACCAGCCGATCGACGGCCTGCTGTTCACCGGCTCGGCCACGGCCGGGACCTTCTTCCGCCGCCACTTCGCCGATCGGCCCGACGTGATCCTGGCCCTGGAGCTGGGCGGCAACAATCCGCTGGTGGTCTGGGACGCCGACGACGCCGAGGCCGTCGCGGCCCTGGTCGTGCAGTCGGCCTTCATCACCACCGGCCAGCGCTGCTCGTGCGCGCGGCGGCTGATCGTGCCGGACGACGCCTTCGGGCGAAGGGTGATCGAGGCGACGGCCGGCTTGGCCGAACGCCTGTCGATCGGACCCTGGAACGGCGAGGGCGAGGCCTTCATGGGTCCGCTGATCTCGGCCCGCGCCGCCCAGGCCGCCCGCGCCGTCGCCGACACCATGGGCGGCGATCGCATCCGGTCGCTGGGCGCGGTGGAAGGCTTGAGCGAGGCCTTCGTCACCCCCGGCCTCGTCGATGTCACCGGCGTCGACACGCCCGACGAGGAACTGTTCGCACCGTGGCTGCAGGTGCGCCGCGTGGCCAGTTTCGACGACGCGCTGAAGGCCGCCAACGCGACGCGATACGGCTTGTCGGCGGGACTTATCTCAAACGAGTCAAAGCGTTGGAATCAGTTCCTGAACCGCATCCGCGCGGGCGTGGTGAACTGGAACCGGCCCACCACGGGCGCGGCGGGGTCGATGCCGTTCGGCGGCCTGGGGGCCTCCGGCAACCATCGGCCCAGCGCCTACTACGCCGCCGACTACTGCGCCTATCCGGTCGCCAGTTTCGAGGCCGGTGCGGTGCTCGATACGTCGAAGGACATCAAGGGCCTGCGCGGATGAGCTGGGAAGCCAATTGCGATGGCTTGGTCGGCCCGACCCACAGCTATGTCGGTCTGTCGCCCGGCAACCTGGCCAGCGCCAAGAACGCCGGCGAGGTCTCCAACCCGCGCGGCGCGGCCCTCGAAGGCCTGGGGAAGATGCGCCGGCTGTCGGACCTGGGCATCCCGCAGTTCGTGCTGCCGCCGCATGAGCGACCGGCGATAAGCCTATTGAAGTCGCTGGGCTTTTCGGGCTCGGAAGAGGCCGTGATCGAGCAGGCCTGGGAGGATGCACCGGCCCTGGCCGCCGCCGCCTATTCGGCCTCGCCGATGTGGGCCGCCAACGCCGCGACCGTGACGCCCAGCGCCGACACGGACGACGGCCGCGTGCACTTCACACCGGCAAACCTGCTGACCAACCTGCACCGCAGCCTGGAAGGGCCGCAGACCACCCGCGCCCTGCGTCGCTTGTTCCCGGACGAGACCCGCTTCGCCGTCCACGACCCGCTGCCGGCCCAGCCGCACTTCGCCGACGAGGGCGCGGCCAACCACGTTCGTCTGTGCGCCGAGCACGGCGCGCCGGGGGTGAACCTGTTCGTCTGGGGCCGCGAGGCCTGGGAGCGCTGGGACGGCAAGTTCCCGGCCCGCCAGACCCGCGAGGCCTTCGAGGCCATCCAGCGTCGCCATGGCGCGGCGAGAGCGGTCTTCCCGCAGCAGGCCAAGGCGGCGATCGAGGGCGGGGCGTTCCACAACGACGTGGTCTGTGTCGGTACGCGCGAGTGCCTGTTCTTCCACGAACGCGCCTTCGAAGACCGCGCGGGCATGGAGCGCCAGGTCCGCGCCGCCGCCGACGGCCTGTTCGAGCCGGCCTTCGTCGAGGTGTTGGAAGCCGACCTGCCGATGGCCGATCTGGTCGCCAGCTACCTGTTCAACTCGCAACTGCTGGTCGTGCCCGGCGAGGACCGCCTAGTGCTGCTGGCCCCGGCCGAGACGCACGACAACCCGCGCGCCTTCGCGGTCGCCGAGAGCCTGGCGTCCTCGAACGGCCCCATCGGCCGGGTGGAGTATGTCGATGTCCGGCAGAGCATGCGCAACGGCGGTGGCCCGGCCTGCCTGCGCCTGCGGGTGGTGCTGACCGACGCCGAGCTGGAGGCGGCCAATCCGGCCCAGCGTTTCCTGCCGGGCCTGCACACGATTCTGGCCGACTGGGTCACGCGCCGTTATCGCGACCGTCTGGCCCCGGCCGATCTGGCCGACCCGCTGCTGCTGACCGAGAGCCGCGAGGCGCTGGACGAGCTGACGCAGATCCTGGACCTGGGCGGCGACTTCTATCCGTTCCAGAGGACCGCGTGAGCTTCACCATCCGACCCGCCACGCCGGCTGACCTCGACGCCATCGTCGCCGTGCACAAGGCCGCCGCCACGACGCCCGGTAACCTGGCGCGCGCGCCAGAGGAGGTGACGCCGGCCTATGGCGACTATGCGATCGCCAGCGACATCTGCCTGGTTGCGGTCGAGCCCGACGGGACCGTGATCGGTGAGATCCATGCGCGGCGCGAGACGATCGCCTTATTCGCGCACGTGCTGGGCGGACTGACCGTGGCGGTGCATCCGCAGCGGCAAGGGCAGGGGATCGGCTCGCGCCTGTTCGACACCCTGATCGCCTGGGCCAGGGCGGCGCAGCCTGAGATCCTGCGCATCGAGCTGGCGGCCGGCGCGGGCAATCCCGGCGCGGTGCGGCTCTATGAGCGGTTGGGGTTCCAGCATGAAGGCCGCCAGGCCGCGCGCGGGCGGTTGCCTGACGGCCGCTTCGAGGACGATATCCTGATGGGGATGCTGCTCTTCTAACCCCTCAGCGTGGCCAGGGCCTCCGGGAACCGCCGCGACAGCGGAACCTCAAGGTCGCCTAACGCCACGCCATAGTCGCCCGAGCCTTCCGGAGTCAGGCCCGTGACCCGCGCCGTATTGACCAGCCAGGACTTGTGGGTGCGGACAAAGCCGTGCGCAGCCAGGGTCTGCAGCACTGCGCCGAGCGAAGAGCGGGTCAAGGGGCGGCGGCCATCGGCCAGCACGAACACCGCATAGTTTCCGGCCGAATGCACGGCCAGGATCTCCGATACCGGTACGCGGATCAGCCGGGCGCCGTCCTGAATGTCGAAGGTGGCGGGCGGGGCGGGGGCCAGGGCCTCTGGCTTCTGGGCGCTGCGGCGTAGGGCCAGCCAGTAGATGATCGTCGCCAGGCCGTACGACATCATGTCCTTGCGGAACTCGTACGGAAACTCGGTCGACAGCGGCCCGAAGTCGTAGCCTTCGTGCAGGATGACGCCGTGGCCCAGCTTGCGCAGGACCACGAAGCCCGAGACGTGCAGCACCGAATAGACGAACACCGCGACCAGATGCGCCGGGACGGCCAGCCACCAGCGGGGCTGCTTGCGCACCATCCAGAACGCCATGGCGGCGGGGATGGCGAAGATGCACACCGTGATCAGGGCGCTGCTGGCTTCCCAGATCGCCGGCCGGATGGCGCCCAGCCGAGGCGCGTCGTGCTGGATGGTCAGGACGTTGACGAAGGCGATGGCGCTGATCAGGCAAGCGCCAAGCAGCCATGCCCGCGTCAGCCAAAGCCGCTCCTCGCCGGTCATCCCGAAAGCGCCGCCGCTCGTCCCTGAAGCTTTTCCGGTCGTCCCAGCCAGCGACCGGTGGTCACCCAGCGCTTGGCCGGTTTGGGCGTCGTGCGGCAGGTCCTTGGCGTCGCTCTTCACCACGGACGCCTCTTCATGACCACGACCTCACCACCCCTGGACCGGCGCTACGACCTCGATTGGATTCGGGTCGGCGCGTTCTTCCTGCTGATCCTGTACCACACCGGCATGTTCTACGTGCCGTGGGATTGGCACGTGAAGACCCCGCACATCGTCGAAGGCCTGATGCCGTGGATGCTGCTGACCAATCCGTGGCGGCTGACCCTGCTGTTCCTGGTTTCGGGCGCGGCGACGCGGTTCATGGCCGACAAGGTCAGCGTTGGGAAACTGACGACGGCGCGGATCGCGCGCCTGCTGCTGCCGCTGATCTTCGCCATGTTCGTGATCGTGCCGCCGCAGTCCTACTATCAGATCGTCGAGTACATCGCGGCCCATCCGGGCACGCCGCTGACGGTCGACAACTTCTGGATCCGCTACGTCACGGCCTCGGGCCAGTGGTGCGGGGCGGACGGCAATTGCCTGATCACTCCGACCTGGAACCACATGTGGTTCGTGGCCTATCTCTTTGTCTACACGATGGTTCTGGCCGCCATGCTGCTGGTCTGGAAGAAGGCTGGCGGGCACATCCAGAAGGCCGCCGAATGGCTGTTGAAGGGCGTGGGCCTTTTCGCCTGGCCGATCCTGTTCCTGGGCATGCTGCGGGCCACCCTTTACGCCAAGTATGGCGAGACCCACGCCTTGGTTGGCGACCACTATGTCCACGCCGTGTCGTTTAGCGCCTTCCTGCTGGGCTTTGGCCTGGCCAAGTCGCAGGCGCTGAAGGCGCGTCTGATCGCGGCGCGCTGGCCGGCCTTGGCGCTAGCCGTCGCGGCCTGGGCCGGATGGGCGGCGTTCGTCTGGACCTATCGCCACGACACGCCGATCCCGTCGCCGCAGCTGAAGCTGGTTATGCGCTTCGTCTTCGCCGCCGACACCTGGTGCGCCATCGTCGCCATCCTGGGCTTCGGAGCCAAGCACCTGAGCCATCGCGGCGGTCCGGCGCTGCGCTACCTGACCCTGGGCGTCTTTCCGTTCTACCTGGTGCACCAGACTCTGATCGTGGTCATGGCCCATTACCTGGCCAAGCTGGGCCTGCCCCAGGGCCTGGAAGGCGCGATCCTGGTCGTCGCCACCTTCGCCGGGTGCTTCGCGACCTACGAGATCGTGCGACGCATCCCGGGCGTGCGGATCCTGTTCGGCCTGAAAGGTCAGCCCGCCGAGGCGGTCGCCAAGCGTCCGCCAGCCGTCGCATAGGCCTGGCTGCCACGCGTGATGACGGTGTCGCCGGGAACGATCTCGGCGACACCGATGTCCGTGGCGACGGCCATCCGGTCGTAGATCGCGCCGAAGTCGCGCAGCGTCACCTCCTGCAGGGTCTGGATCGAGTCGATCACGAAATAGACCTGCTGGAAGTCGTCGATGCGATAGTTGGTCCGCATCACCCGCTCCAGCTCGAAGCCGATGCGGTTGGGCGAGGGATCGTCCAGGGCGAAGATCGACTCCGTCCGCGACGACACGATGCCGGCCCCGTAGATGCGCAGCCCCGCAGGGGTGTTCATCAGGCCGAACTCCACCGTGTACCAGTAGAGGCGGGCGAGGTTCTTCAGGCGGCCCAGGCCCAGCGCGCGTTGCCCGCCCTGGCCATAGGCCTGCATGTAGTCGGCGAAGACCGGGTCGGTCAGCATCGGCACGTGCCCGAAGACATCGTGGAAGATGTCCGGCTCCTGCAGGTAGTCCAGCTCGTGTGGCTTGCGGATGAACTGGCCGGCCGGGAAGCGGCGATTGGCCAGGTGGTCGAAAAAGACGTCGTCGGGCACCAGGCCCGGCACGGCGACCACGCTCCAGCCCGTCAGGCGCTGGAGCTCTTCGTTGATGCGGTTGAAGTCGGGAATGCCCGTGCGGTGCAGGTCCAGCGCGTCCAGGCCGCGCATGAACTCGTCGCAAGCGCGGCCGTGCAGCATGGCCGCCTGGCGCTCGTACAGGGTGATCCAGACGTCGTGCTCGGCCTGGGAGTAGCTCTCCCAGCCCTGATCGATCGTCCAGTCGGGGCGGGCGCCTGGGGGCGGCCCGTTGCTAAAACCATCTCCGCTCATGGAACAACGCTACGCCCCGATTTTCGCAATTGCTGTTCGCAGATTGCTCAAAAAGGACGGGTCGGCGGATAGACGTTTCGGCTAGTGCGAGATCCGGGGACGAAGCTTGTAGAGCCCGTGATCGAACGACTCGAAGATCACCGCGGTCTGCGGATGGCCCACCGGCTCGCCGCTGTCGTCGGGCAGCAGGTTCTGTTCGGAGACATAGGCGACGTAGCTGTTGTCGTCGTTCTCGGCCAGCAGGTGGTAGAACGGCTGGTCCTTGGTCGGCCGGATGTCCTCGGGGATGGACTGCCACCATTCCTCGGTATTGGCGAACACCGGGTCGACGTCGAACACCACGCCCCGGAACGGGAAGATGCGGTGCCGGACGACCTGGCCGATCGCGAATTTGGCGAGTCGAGAGTTCATGGCGTTAAGGATAGCAGTCTCACCTGACTGAAACCTGAACGGTCCGCCGTCCGAACCCGGATGACAAGCGGGCGCCTTCCGGCGGGCGAACGCCGTGCTATGGTCGACTCGAAGTGAGGCTTCGCACCGTTCGCGAAGACCTGCGAGACAGGTAGAGACCATGTCGGAGGCGCCGCGCGCGCCCGGCGCTTCCCAGCAGGGTAAGCGTCGGCGGTCTCAGGATGACGCGGCCGCGTGTTATGCGGCGCTCGACCTGGGGACCAACAACTGCCGCCTTCTGGTGGCCACGCCCACGCCGCGCGGATTTCGCGTCGTCGAGGCCTATTCCCGTATCGTGCGCCTGGGCGAGGGCCTGTCTCAGACCGGCGAGCTGTCGGACGCGGCCATGGAGCGCTCGCTGGCGGCCCTGAAGGTCTGCGCCGAGAAGATCCGCCGCCGCAAGGCGATCCGCGTGAAGGCCGTGGCCACGCAGGCCTGCCGGGGCGCGACCAATGGTCCCGACTTCGTGCGCCGGGTGCACGAGGAAACGGGGCTCAAGCTCCAGATCATCAGCCCGCGCGAGGAAGCCCAGCTGTCGGTGGCCGGCTGCATGAGCCTGTTCGACCGCCAGCAGGATGCGGCCCTGGTGGTCGATGTCGGCGGCGGCTCGACCGAGCTGTCGTGGGTGGACCTGAAGGGCGGCGGCCTGGACGCCAAGCCGCGCCAGTTCGCCGCCTGGAAGCTGCCGATCAAGGCCTGGCTGTCGATCCCGGTGGGCGTCGTCACCCTGGCCGAGCGCTTCCCCGAGGGCGAGCGCGCCGACGAGGGCTGGTTCCGGGCCATGGTCGAGGACGTCAAGGCGCGGATCGAGGCCTTTCCGCACGCCGAGCCGATGCGCGAGATCTTCGCGGAGGGCAGGGCGCACCTGGTCGGCACCTCGGGCGCCATAACCAGCCTGGCCGGCCTGCATCTGGGGCTGCCGCGCTATGACCGCAACGTCGTCGATGGCCTGTGGATGAACCGCACCGACTGCGAGGCCGCATCCGAGCGCCTGCAAGGCCTGACCGCCGCCGAGCGCGCCCTGGAGCCCTGTATCGGCGCGGATCGGGCCGACCTGGTCCTGGCTGGCGCGGCGATCCTGCAGGCCGTGCAGGAGCTGTGGCCGTGTTCGCGCGTGCGTGTCGCCGATCGAGGCCTTAGAGAGGGCCTCCTGATGTCCCTGATGTCCGACCAGCAGAAGCGCCCGCGCCGGCGCCGTCGCGGCGGCTCATCCAAGAAACCGGTAGCCGCATGAGCGATGAAGAGCCCCCCCGCAAGCGTATGGTCAAGCCGCCGGCCGGCGGCAACGAAGGCGGCCGGGCCAAGCCCGCGCGCCTGAAGACCGCCTATGGCCGCACGCCCAGCCAGCAGGCCTGGCTGGAGCGCCAGATCAACGACCCGTTCTCGGCCAAGGCCCGCGCTTTAGGCTATCGCAGCCGCGCGGCCTTCAAGATCAGCGAGATCGACGACAAGTTCCGCTTCTTCCACAAGGGCGCGAAGGTCATCGACCTGGGCTGCGCGCCGGGCGGCTGGCTGCAGATCGCCGTCGAGCGTGGCGTGACCCAGCTGGCGGGGATCGACCTCTTGCCCGTCGACCCGGTGGCCCCGGCCCACCTGCTGGAGATGGACTTCACCGCCGACGACGCGCCGGGCAAGCTGCTCGACCTGCTGGACGGCGCGCCGGATCTGGTCATGTCGGACATGGCCCCCAACACCGTGGGCCACCGCGAGACCGACCACCTGCGCATCGTCGGCCTGATCGAGATCGCCGCCGAGTTCGCCATCGACACCCTCAAGCCCGGCGGCGCCTTCGTCGCCAAAGCCTTCCAGGGCGGCGAGACGGCCGACGTGATCGCGCGGCTCAAGCGCCACTTCGAAAAGGTCCAGCACTTCAAACCCAAGGCCAGCCGGGCCGACAGCTCCGAGGTGTTCCTGGTGGCGACGGGGTTCAAGGGGCGTTAGGCGTTGATCGCCCGGCCACGTGCTGGGCGCTTTCCAGCATGCGGATAACGATGACGTCGGTCTCCCGCAGGCAATAGTAGATGGAGAAGCGCCCCATAGGGTGGCGTCGAACCTCGCCGTCGAGCAGGTGTTGGAGCTTGGCGTACGCTTCTGGTGTCTCGCCCAGCGCCAGGCAGGCGGCGTGGAATTCCAGAGTGACTCTGCGCGCCAGGATGAGCCGGTCTTTGGCGACGCCAGTGACGATGGATCGCAGATCCGACATGGCGATGCTGGAAAGCCAGGTTTTCATTCTTCAGCCAGGCCGGCGGCGGGGTTTGACAGCAGTTCGAGCTCGGCCTCGAGCTCCGCGAAGACCTCTTCCATCGGATAGATGCGTCCAGCCTCGATATCGGCCAAGCCCTCGGCGAGCGCGGCCTCCAGCGCGGCGAGCCTGGTCTCGCGCTCCTGCACCAGCCGAACGCCCTCACGAAGCACCTCGCTTCTGGAGCGGTATCGGCCCTTCGCGATCAGATCGTCGACGACCGCTTCAAGCTGCCGCCCAAGATCGATGTCGTTGGCCATGATCGTTCTCTCTTTGTTCTATTTTGAGTTATGCGTACTCGAAATGCAAGGGCCTCGTGTTGTGGCATCGATTGCGGCATCATTTGATGCTATTCTGACGCCAAAGGAGATTGCGGCATGCGCACGACCTTAGCGCTCGACGACGACCTGCTGGCGCGAGCAACCGCTCTAACGGGGATCGAGGAAAAGGCCGCTTTGGTTCGTGAGGCTTTGAAGGCCCTCGTGGAGCGTGAGAGCGCTCGCCGGTTGGCGCTGCTCGGCGGCAGCGAGCCCGAACTGCAGGACATTCAGCGTCGTAGGCCCGAGCCAGCGTGATCCTGGTCGACACCTCCGTCTGGATCGATCATCTGCGGATCTCCAATGCCACCCTTGCTCGATTGCTTGGGGAGGGCAGGGTGCTCGTCCATTCCTTCGTGATCGGCGAATTGGCCCTTGGCAATCTGCGCCAACGGGCTGCCCTGCTGGAGGCGTTGCGGCAAATGCCACAAGCCAAGGTCGCTGCCGACGAAGAAGTGTTCGGCTTCATCGAAACCCATCGCCTACACGGCCTTGGCATTGGCTATGTCGATGTCCATCTGCTGGCCAGCGCCAGGCTGACGGGCTCGCGTTTCTGGACGCGCGATCAGCGTCTGGCCGTCGTCGCGGAGCGTCTGGATCTTCGCGCCGAGCCGGTCGTCTGACGCGACGCACAAATTTGCCCCAAGAAGGCGCTTTCCACGCCTCGACAACCGCCCCCCTCGCGGCTATATCCGCGCCGCAAAATGGAGACTCCGATGGAGATTCGCGAAGGGCTCACCTTCGACGACGTTTTGCTCGAACCCGGCCCGTCCGACGTCATGCCTACCCAGGTGACGACCGAGACCCGGTTCACGCGTGAAATCAGTCTGAACATTCCGCTCGTGTCCGCCGCCATGGACACGGTGACCGAAAGCCGCCTGGCCATCGCGATGGCGCAGGCTGGCGGCCTGGGCATCCTGCACCGCAACCTCACCAACGAGGAGCAGGCCGACCAGGTGCGCGAGGTCAAGCGCTACGAAAGCGGCATGGTCATCAATCCGCTGACCATCCACCCCGACACCACTCTGGCCGAGATCCGCGAGATCACGGCTCGCCGCAAGATCTCGGGCTTCCCGGTGGTCGAGCGCGGCTCGGGCAAGCTGGTCGGCATCGTCACCAACCGTGACATGCGCTTCGAGGGCGACGCTGCGGTTCCGGCCTCGGCGATCATGACCCGCGAGAACCTGATCACCGTCCCCGAGGGCGTCGATCAGCGCGAGGCCCGCGAGCTGCTGCGCAAGCACAAGATCGAACGCCTGATCGTCGTCGACGAAGCCTATCGCGCCGTCGGCCTGATCACGGTGAAGGACATCGAGAAGGCCCAGGCTCACCCCTTGGCCGCCAAGGACGACAAGGGCCGCCTGCTGGTCGGCGCGGCCTCGACCGTCGGCGACGCCGGCTTCGAGCGCTCGATGGGCCTGGTGGACGCCGGCGTCGACGTCGTCGTCATCGACACCGCTCACGGCCACTCCAGCCAGGTCGCCGCGGCGGTCTCGCGCCTGAAGCGTGAAGCCAATCGCGTCCAGATCGTCGCCGGCAATATCGCCACCTACGACGCCGCTCGCGCCCTGATCGACGCCGGCGCCGACGCGGTGAAGGTGGGCATCGGCCCGGGCTCGATCTGCACCACCCGCATCGTCGCGGGCGTGGGCGTGCCGCAGCTGACCGCGATCATGGAAGCCGTGCGCGCCGGTCGCGAGAGCAACACGCCGATCATCGCCGACGGCGGCATCAAGTACTCCGGCGACTTGGCCAAGGCCATCGCCGCCGGGGCCTCGACCGCCATGATGGGCTCGATGTTCGCCGGCACCGAAGAGGCGCCGGGCGAGGTGTTCCTGTACCAGGGCCGCTCGTACAAGAGCTATCGCGGCATGGGCTCGGTGGGCGCCATGGCCCGCGGCTCGGCCGACCGCTACTTCCAGAAGGAAGTGACGGACAACTTCAAGCTCGTGCCGGAAGGCATCGAGGGCCAGACCCCGTTCAAGGGGCCGATCTCGCCGGTGCTGCACCAGCTGGTCGGCGGTCTGCGCGCGGCCATGGGCTATGTCGGCGCGCCGACCATCCCCGAGCTGCAGGCGCGCGCCAAGTTCGTCCGCATCACGGGCGCTGGCCTGCGTGAAAGCCACGTCCACGACGTGATGATCACGCGCGAAGCCCCGAACTATCCGAGCGCGGTCTAAGCAATGCGGATGGCCTTCGAGCTGCAGATGCTGGCGGCGGCGGTGATCATCGGGATCATCCACCTGCTGTGGGCGGCCGCGGCCGCTCAGCCCCAGCGCGGCTTGAAGTGGAATACGGGTCCCCGCGACGAGCCGGTCGTGCTGACCGGCGTCGCGGGGCGCCTGGAACGCGCCTTCGCCAACTTCCGCGAGACGTTCGCGTTCTTCGCGGTGCTGGTGATCGTGGACTATCTGGGCGGTCGCCTGGGCGACCTGACCTCTTACGGCGCGGTGGTCTATGTGGCCGCGCGCGCCGTCTACATCCCGCTCTATGCGTTCGGCGTGCCTTATGTACGCAGCCTGGCCTGGGTCGCTTCGATGGTCGGGATCCTGATATTGCTCGCGGCCCTGGTGGTCTGATGCGGGACGGCGGACGGGTTTCAGCGGCGATCGAGGTTCTGACCGAGATCGAGACGCGGCATTTTCCCTCGAAGATGGCCTTGAAGCGCTGGGGCGAGACCGCGCGCTACGCCGGCTCCAAGGACCGCGCCTTCGTCTCGGGCCTGGTGCTGGACGCTCTGCGTCGCAAGCGCTCGCTGGGCTGGATGATGGGCGATGCAAGCGCGCGCGGCGTGATGCTGGGCGTGCTGGCCTTCGTCTGGAAGTGGACGCCCGAGCGCATCGCCGAAGCGGCTTCGGAAGAGCATGGCTTCGGCGCTCTGACCGACGCCGAGCGTGAACACCTGACCAATCCTGTCGCACTGGACGGTGCCCCAGCTCCGGTGGCGGGCGACTATCCCGACTGGCTGGAAGAACGCCTGGTCCGCACGTTCGGCGCCGATCAGGCCGTCGAGATGCGGGCGCTGTCGGAACGTGCGCCGGTCGACCTGCGCATCAACACCCTGAAGACCGACGCCGAGCGTGGCGCCAAGGCGGTCGCGCTGATTGGCGCTGGCCCCGCCGGCGTCCTGCCAACCGCCTTCCGCATCCCCGCGCCCGAGGCCGCCGACCGCACGCCGTCGGTCGAGGCCGTGCCGGCCTTCTCCAAGGGCTGGTTCGAGGTCCAGGACCTGGGCTCGCAGATCGCCGCCGCCGTGGCGGGCGATGTGAAGGGCAAGCAGGTGCTGGACTTCTGCGCCGGCGGCGGCGGCAAGACGCTCGCCCTGGCCGCCGCCATGGGCAACACCGGCCAGATCTTCGCCCACGACAGCGACGCCCGCCGCCTGGCCGACACCATCCGGCGGGGCCAGAGGGCAGGGGTCCGCAACCTGCAGATCCGCTCGCCGATCGAAGCCACGCCGCTGAAGGGCCTGGAAGGCAAGATCGACGTCGTCTTCGTCGACGCGCCTTGCACGGGGGCCGGCACCTGGCGCCGGCATCCTGATGCGAAATGGCGTCTGTCGCCCGACCAGCTGGCCAAGCGCCAGATCGAGCAGGACTCGGTGCTGGAAGACGCCTCGACCTTCGTGAAGGCCGGCGGCCGCATGGTCTACGTGACCTGCTCGCTGCTGACCGACGAGAACGAGGACCGCGTCGCCGGCTTCCTCGAGCGCCACCCCGAATTTGTCGTGAAGCCGATCGCGCTCGATGGCGTCACCCACGTCACGCCCGAAGGCTATCTGCGCCTGACCCCGCATCGCGCTGGCACCGACGGCTTTTTCGCCGCCGTGCTGGAGCGATCGTCCTACACGCCCTGATTTTGAACGCCTGACCGCTGGAGATTTGCCGATGACCACCGAAACCCACCACCAGCGCGTCCTGATCGTCGATTTCGGCAGCCAAGTGACCCAGCTGATCGCCCGCCGGGTGCGCGAGGCCGGCGTCTATTGCGAGATCCATCCGTTCGACAAGGCCGAAGAGCTGGTCGACACCTACAAACCCGCCGCCATCATCCTGTCGGGCGGTCCGGCCAGCGTTCTGGAAGACGACAGCCCCCGCATCGGCCGCAAGCTGTTCGACCTGGGCCTGCCGATGCTGGCCATCTGCTACGGCCAGCAGCTGCTGTGCGACGTGCTGGGCGGCAAGGTCGAGGGCGGCCACGCCGGCGAGTTCGGCCGCGCCGAGCTGACCATCGGCAAATCGAGCCGGCTGTTCGAAGGCCTGGCCGGGGTCGGCGAGATGGAAACCGTCTGGATGAGCCACGGTGACCGCGTCACCGCCATCCCGGAAGGCTTCGAGGTCATCGGCACCTCGACCGGCGCCCCGTTCGCCGCCATCGCCAATGACGCCAAGCAGATCTACGCCCTTCAGTTCCACCCGGAGGTCTATCACACGGTCAATGGGCCCCAGATCTACAAGAACTTCCTGGCCTTGGCCGGCCTGACGGGCGACTGGACCATGGCGGCGTTCCGCCAGGAGATGGTCCAGAAGATCCGCGACCAGGTCGGGACCGGCAAGGTGATCTGCGGCCTGTCGGGCGGCGTCGACAGCTCGGTGGCCGCCGTCCTGATCCACGAGGCGATCGGCGACCAGCTGACCTGCGTGTTCGTCGACACCGGCCTGCTGCGCAAGAACGAGGCCGATCAGGTCGTTACCCTGTTCCGCGACCACTACAACATCCCGCTGGTCCACGTGGACGCCGGCGACCTGTTCCTAGGTGAGCTGGCCGGCGTCAGCGACCCGGAGACCAAGCGCAAGACCATCGGCCGCCTGTTCATCGAGGTCTTCGACAAGGAAGCCGCCAAGATCGACGGCGCGCAGTTCCTGGCCCAGGGCACGCTGTATCCCGACGTCGTCGAGAGCGTCTCGGCCCGCGGCGGCCCCTCGGCGGTCATCAAGAGCCACCACAATGTCGGCGGCCTGCCGGACTACATGAAGCTGAAGCTGGTCGAGCCGCTGCGCGAACTCTTCAAGGACGAGGTCCGCGCCCTGGGCGTCGAGCTGGGCCTGGCGCCGGCCTTCGTCGGCCGCCACCCTTTCCCGGGCCCGGGCCTGGCCATCCGCATCCCCGGCGAGATCACGCCCGAGAAGGTCAAGGTCCTGCAGGACGCCGACGCCATCTACCTGGAAGAGATCCGCAATGCCGGCCTCTATGACCAGATCTGGCAGGCCTTCGCCGTGCTGCTGCCGGTCAAGACGGTGGGCGTCATGGGCGACGCCCGCACTTACGAGAACGTCCTGGCCCTGCGCGCGGTCACCTCGACCGACGGCATGACCGCCGACTTCTTCGAGTTCCCTTGGCCGATCCTGGGCAAGACCGCCACGCGCATCATCAATGAAGTGCGGGGCGTGAACCGGGTCGTCTACGACGTGACCAGCAAGCCGCCCGGCACGATCGAGTGGGAGTAGGCCGACCGCGCATCGCGCGCGGATGAAACCAAAGGCTCAGCCAGGGATTGCTCCGCTAGCGCCATGAACGGCGTTAGTCGGAGTACCCCATGCCAGCCTCGAGAGGGATCGGAGCCACGCCTCTCCATCCCGTCCATTCCATCCTGCTGGCTTTCCCGCTGGCGCTGTTTCCCGCCGGCCTTGCTTCCGACATCGCCTATCTGAACAGCGCCGCGGTCCAGTGGACGAACTTCTCGGCCTGGCTGATCGCCGGGGGCTGTTTCTTTGGCGGCTTGACGCTGGCCTGGGCGATCGTGGCGCTAGCCTTTCCGGGGCGCACGACGCGGGGGCGGGCCCTGGTCTATCTAGCGGCTGTGGCGGTGATGTTCATTGCCGGCCTGATCAACGCTTTCCAACATAGCCACGATGGCTGGAGTTCGGTGGGCGCGGCGGGTCTGGTCCTGTCGATCATTTCGTCCGTGGCGGCCCTGATCGCCGCCGCCATCGGTTATTCCAGTCAACGCGCCGAGGGCCTGATCCGATGAGCGCACGCTGGCTTCTCCTCGCCACGGCGGCGATCACCCTGGCGGCCTGCGGCCGCAGCGATCCTGGTCTCGACCAGACCGGCGCGGGCAAGCCGCCGCTGCCCGATCGGCAGGAAACCCTGCTGCCGCCGATGAAGATCGCCAAGCCCGTGGGGTGGGGCGATGTGACCCCGCGCGCGCCGGCGGGTTTCACTGTCACCGCCTTGGCCACAGACCTGAAGATCCCGCGCCAGATGCTGGTGCTGCCCAATGGCGACGTGCTGGTGGCCGAGGGCTCCGGCGGCGCCCAGGCGCCTAAGGTCCGGCCCAAGGATTTCATTGCCGGCTACATCAAGGCCAAGGGCAAGACCATGGTGAAGGGCGGCAACCGCGTCACCCTGCTGCGGGACGCCGATGGCGACGGCCGCGCCGAGGTCAAGGAGACCCTGATCGAAGGTCTCAACGCGCCCTACGGCCTGGCCTTCGTCGATGGCCAACTCTATGTGGCCAACCAGGACGCCTTGCTGCGTTTCCCGTACCAGCCGGGGCAGACCAGGATCACCGCCAAGGGCGTCGAGCTGACCAAGCTGCCCTCGCGGATCAACCACCACTGGACCAAGTCGCTGACCGCCAGCGCGGACGGGACCAAGCTCTATGTCGGCATCGGCTCGAACAGCAATGTCGGCGAGCGGGGCCTGGACGTCGAGGAAGAGCGCGCCGTGGTCTGGGAGATCGACCGCCTGACCGGCGCGCGCCGCACCATCGCCCACGGCATCCGCAATCCCACGGCCCTGGCGATCGAGCCGACGACCAACGCCCTGTGGGCCGTGGTCAATGAGCGCGACGAGCTGGGCCCGCAGCTGGTGCCCGACTACCTGACCGCCGTGCGCGACGGCGCCTTCTATGGCTGGCCCTACAGCTATTGGGGCCAGAACGTCGATCCGCGCGTGCGGCCGCAGAACCCCGACATGGTGGCTAAAGCCGTCGTGCCCGATTACGCCCTGGGCTCGCACGTGGCGGCGCTGGGAGTCAGCTTCGCGCGCGATGGCGGCTTTGGCGGCGACTTCCGGGAAGGCGTGTTCGTTGGCGAGCACGGCAGCTGGAACCGCCAGGACCTGTCCGGCTACAAGATCGTCTGGATCCCGTTCGCCGGCGGCCGTCCGAACGGTAAGCCCGTCGATTTCGTCACCGGCTTCCTGGACGGCCAGAAGGCCCGAGGTCGTCCGGTGGGCGTGGCCTTCGATCCGGCCAAGCGCATCCTGCTGATCGCCGACGACCTTTCGAACACCGTCTGGCGCGTCGCGCCGGCCAAGTGAGTTCCGCCAATCCGGAGCGCGTCATGAACGTTCTGAGGAGCCCGGTCGCCGGCCGGCCGGTCTATATCGTCGATGGCGCCCGCACGCCGTTCCTCAAGGCGCGTGGCGGACCCGGGCCATTCACGCCAGTGGACTTGGCGGTGCAGTGCGGCCGGCCGCTGCTGCTGCGCCAGCCGTTCGCGCCGGACGCCTTCGACCAGGTGATCCTGGGCTGCGTCAACGTCATCGCCGACGAACAGAACCCCGCGCGCGTCGCGGCGCTGCGGCTGGGCTGCGGGCCGCGGATGACCGCCTTCACCGTGGCCATCAACTGTGGCTCGGGAATGCAGTCGATCGACACGGCCTATCGTTACATCCGCGATGGCTCGTCGAACCTGATCCTGGCCGGCGGGGCCGAGGCGCTCAGCCATGCGCCGCTGGTGCTGAAACAATCGGCCGTCGAGTGGCTGTCGGGCCTGCAGGGCGCCAAGGCGCCGATAGACAAGGTCAAGGCCATGGCCGGCTTTCGGCCCGACATGCTGGCGCCGGTCGTCGGCCTGGAGCGCGGCTTGACCGACCCGATCACCGACTTGGGGATGGGCCAGACCGCCGAGATGCTGGCCCACTATTTCGACATCAGCCGCGAGGCCGCCGACGCCTATGCCGTCGAAAGCCATCATCGCCTGGCCAAGGCTCAGGACGCCGGGTGGCTGGCGGGCGAGGTCGAGCCGGCCTTCGCACGCGACGGAACTGTGCACGACCAAGACGACGGCGTGCGCCCCGACAGCTCGGTCGACAAGCTGGCCAAGCTGAAGCCGGCCTTCGAGCGGCCGTTCGGCAAGGTCACGCCCGGCAACAGCTCGCAGATCACCGACGGCGCCTCCTGGGTGATCCTGGCCTCGGAAGAGGCGGTGAAGAAGCACGGTCTGAAGCCGCGCGCGGTGATCCTGGACAGCGAGTGGGCGGCGCTGGATCCGTCGATCATGGGCCTGGGGCCGGTGCTGGCCTCCACGCCGTTGCTGCAGCGCGCGCGCCTCACCTTGCAGGATATCGAGCTCTGGGAGCTCAACGAGGCCTTCGCGGCTCAGGTGCTGTCCTGTTTGGCGGCCTGGGAGGACGAAGCCTTCTGTCGCGAGGTTCTGGGCTTGCCCGGCGCGGCGGGCAGCATCGACCGCAATCGACTGAACGTCGATGGCGGGGCGATCAGCCTGGGTCACCCGGTCGGCGCCAGCGGCAACCGGATCGTGCTGCATCTGATCAACGCCCTGGAGCGCCTAGATCTCAGGCGCGGCATCGCCACCGAGTGCATTGGCGGCGGCCAGGGCGGCGCCATGTTGATTGAGCGGGTCTGAGGAGGAGATGGCCATGCATGACCCCGCCTTGACCCTCTTGAAGCCCCGCGACCTGGATCTAGGGCTCGCGACGCCGGTGGAGCTGGGCCTGACTCATTGGAAGCTGGGGCGCGACGCCGACGGGATCGCCTGGGCATTGCTCGACAAGGTCGACTCCAGCGCCAACACCCTGGACGACGCGGTGCTGGGCGAGCTGGATCGGATCCTGGACGCCCTGGACACCGACCGTCCAGCGGGCTTGGTTATCCGCTCGGCCAAGACCTCGGGTTTCGTCGCCGGCGCCGACGTCAGCCAGTTTCGCGGGGCGAGCGACGTCAACGAGGTCGAGCAACGCATGGCGCGGGCCCATGCCATCACCGACCGGCTGGAAGGCCAAGCCTATCCGACCATCGCGGTGGTGCACGGTTACGCGCTGGGCGGCGGGCTGGAGGTGGCGCTGGCCTGCAAGGTCCGCATCGCCGTCGAGGGCGCCAGGTTCGGCTTTCCGGAGGTGCAATTGGGTCTGCATCCCGGCCTGGGCGGCACGGCGCGTTTCACGCGGCTGATCGATCCGTTGCAGGCGATGAGCTTCATGCTGACAGGCAAGACCATCCCAGCCCGCAAGGCCAAGGCCCTGGGGCTGGTCGATGCGGTCGTGCCCGAGCGTCATGTCCGCGCCGCCGTTCAGGCCGCCGTGCGCGGCGAGCTGCATGGCGACGGCCAGAGCCTCATCGACAAGCTCAAGGACAGCGCGCCCGCCCGCCGCCTGGCCGCCGGCCGTATGCGCGACGAGGCCAAGAAGCAGGCGCCGCCCGAGCACTATCCGGCCCCGAACGCCCTGATCGAGCTGTGGGAGCGTCACGGCGGCGACTTCGAGGCGATGAAGGCCGCCGAGATCGGATCGTTCGCGCGGTTGATGGTGACGCCGACGGTCCAGAACCTGATCCGCGTCTTCTTCCTGCGCGAAAAGCTGAAAGGCCTGGCCGGGGAGGGCGGCGGCATCAAGCGGGTGCACGTGATCGGGGCCGGGGCCATGGGCGGCGATATCGCCGCCTGGTGCGCCTGGAGCGGCCTTTCCGTCACCCTGACCGACGTCAAGCCCGAGCCGATCGGTGGGGCGATCAAGCGCGCGGCCGAGCTCTACGGCAAGATCAGTCACGACGACCACCTGCAGGTCCGCGACGCCCTCGATCGCCTGGTCCCGGATCTGAAGGGCGAGGGCGCGCGCTCGGCCGACCTGATCATCGAGGCCGCGCCGGAGAAGGTCGAACTGAAGCAGGGTCTCTACGCCAAGCTCGAGCCGGTGATGAAGCAGGGCGCGATCCTGGCGACCAACACCTCCTCCATCCCACTGGAGACCTTGCGTCAGGGCCTGCAACGACCCGAACGGCTGGTCGGGCTGCACTTCTTCAACCCGGTCTCGCGGATGCAGCTGGTCGAGGTGGTGCGCCACGACGGGCTGGACGCCGAGGTCGAAAAGGCCGCACGCGCCTTCGTCGGGACCATCGACCGCTTGCCCGCTCCGGCCAAGAGCGCGCCGGGGTTCATCGTCAACCGCGCCCTGACGCCCTATTTGATCGAGGCCATGGCCATGCTGGACGAGGGCGTGGCCAAGGAGACCATCGACAAGGCCGCCGAGCGGTTCGGCATGCCGATGGGGCCGATCGAGCTGGCCGACCAGGTGGGCTTGGATATCTGCCTGGCGGTGGCTGACATGCTCAAGCGCGAGCTCAAGTGGGACATGCCCGACGTCCCGCGGTGGCTGCGCGACAAGGTCGAGCAGAAGAAGTTGGGCAAGAAGACGGGTGAGGGGCTCTACGTCTGGAAAGGCGGTCACGCCCAGAAGGCGCCTAATGCCGCCGAGCCCGATCCGGAGATGGCCGACCGCCTGATCCTGCCGCTGGTCAACACCTGCGCGGCCCTGCTGGGCGATGGCGTCTCGGACGATCCGGACGTGATCGACGCGGCGATGATCTTCGGCGCCGGTTTCGCGCCGTTCCGGGGCGGGCCGTTGCACTATGCCAGGCAACGCGGCGTAGGCGACGTGAAGGCCAAGCTGGACGCTTTGGCCGGCCAATACGGCGAGCGCTTCCGGCCCGCTGAAGGTTGGTCCAAGCTGGAGGCATGACGCAGCGCTTCACCGACCCGGAACAGTTGGCCGATGCGATCATCGACAAGGTCGGTCGCCGCATCGTGCTGGGTCTGCCGCTGGGGTTGGGCAAGGCCAACCATGTGGCCAACGCCCTTTTCGCGCGGGCCATGGCCGACCCGTCGGTCCACCTGCACATCTTCACGGCCCTGACCCTGGAGCCGCCCAAGCCCAAGTCGGCGCTGGAGGCGGCGTTTCTGGGACCCGTGATCGAGCGGACCCTGGGCGGCTATCCGGCCTTGGCCTATGCCGAGGTCCAGCGCCGCGACGCCCTGCCAAGCAACATCCAGGTCGATGAGTTCTTCTTCCAGGCCGGCACGCGGCTGGGCGTGGAGAGTGCGCAGCGCAGCTACATCTCGGCCAACTACACCCATGCGGCCGGCTATCTGCTGGATCGCGGCGTCAACGTCGTCGCCCAGCTGGTGGCGCGCGAGGGCGAGCGCTTCAGCCTGTCGTGCAACACCGACATCACCTTGGACCTGCTGGCCGCGCGCAAGGCCGGCAAGGCGGACTTCGTCCTGGTGGGTCAGGTCAATGACCAGCTGCCATTCATGCCAGGCGACGGCGATCTGTCGACCGAGGTCTTCAGCCACATCCTGGACGGTCCGCAGTTCCCGCTGTTCGCCCCGCCCAAGGAGCCGATCTCCGACACCCAGTATGCGATCGGCTTCCACGCCGCCGGCCTGATCCCGGACGGCGGCACGATCCAGATGGGCATTGGCTCGATCAGCGACGCGGTGGCTCAGGGGCTTATCGTCCGGCATCGGGACCCGGCGGGCTTTCGTGACACCGTCCAGCGCCTGGGCGCCGCATCGCCGCACGCCGAACCGTTCGAGATCGGGCTCTACGCGGCCACCGAGATGTTCGTCGACTGCCTGCTCGACCTCTGGAAGGCCGGCGTGCTCAAGCGCGAGGTCGACGGCGCGGTGCTGCACGGCGGTTTCTTCCTGGGGCCGCGCGCTTTCTATGCGGCGCTGCGCGACATGCCGGCCGCTGATCGCGCCAAGTTCCAAATGCAGGCGATCTCGGCGATCAACGAACTCTACGGCGACGAGGATGCCAAGCGCGCCGCTCGGGTCGACGCGCGCTTCATAAACACCGCCATGATGGTCACTCTGCTGGGCGCGGTGGTCTCCGACGGCCTGGAGGATGGCCGGATCGTCAGCGGCGTGGGCGGTCAGTACAATTTCGTGGCTCAGGCCTTCGCGCTGGAGGGCGCGCGCTCGGTGATCACCCTGGACGCGGTGCGGGGCGAAGGGCGCAAGGCGACTTCGAATATCCTGTGGTCCTACGCCCACGGCACCATTCCGCGCCATTTGCGGGACATGGTGGTCACCGAGTACGGCGTCGCCGACCTGCGCGGGCGCACTGATCGTGATGTCATCATCAGTCTATTGAAGGTCACCGACAGCCGCTTTCAGGCCGAACTGCTGGACAAGGCCAAGGCGGCCGGCAAGGTCGAGCGCGGCTATGTCCTGCCCGAAGCGTGCCGGCGGAACACGCCCGAGCGGATCTCCGACGCGATTGCCCCGGCGCGCAAGGCAGGCCTGGCGCCGCTGCTGCCGTTCGGTTCGGACTTCGATCCGCTGGAGGAGAGCCTGCTGCCGACGCTTGGCCGGCTGAAGGCGGCGCAGGCTGAACCGGCGCAGTTAGCGCGGCTGGTGTTGCGCGGCTTCAAGGGAGCAACTGGCGACGCGCCAGCGCTGAAGCGGTTGGGGCTCGATCGGCCGCGCGGTCCGACCGAGTGGCTGACGCGCCTGGCCGTGCGCGGCGCACTGCGGGGTTAGCCGATCAAGGCCGGCGCCGACTGCCAGACAATCGCCACGCCGGCCATGGCCGCGCCCAGCGCGGCGATGCGGTGCTGGAAGGCTGAGCCTCTGCGCCATCCGGCGAATACCAACAGGCCGACGATGATGAGACAGGCCAGCGTCGCCAGGACGTGGACGATCATCAAGTTCGCTGGCGGGGCCGCGCCGATCGCATCGAGGCTGGGCAGGGCGTAAACGATCGCGAAGTGGACCAGCCACACGGCGAGCCCCGCCAGCAGGGTGCGCCAGGCGCTCATGCCGGAACTGCCGCGAACAGGCGCGGTACGCCCAACGTCACCAGGCCTTGGGCGGCCACATAGGCGTGGAACAGCCCGACCAGCTGGATGGTCGCCGGCCGGTCGGGACCGACATAGCCGAACAGCCAACGCAGCACGACATAGACCGCCATGATCGCGCCGACGGCGACGAAGAAGCCCTGCCAGGCGGCCATCGCATGGACGATCGCGCCCTGGGCGTTGAGATCGGGCGAGAGGCCCGCGCCCTGCCAGGTCTTCAAGTCGATCCACCATGCGCCGGCGACCAGCGCGCCGGCGGCCACGGTCAGCATGACGGTGAGGCGAGGGGGCTTCGCCAGGACGCGGCTAGCCAACCAGGCGCAGAGCACGGCGACCAGGTTCATCGCGGCGACGGCCAGGGTCTCGGCGCCGATCGGCGCGCTCCACGACGCTTGCGAACGGCTCCACAAGAAGACGTAGGAGAACACGCTCATCGCCAGCACCATGCCGGCCACCACCAGAGTGATGACCATGGCCCACCATCCTGTGCTGGATGGGCCGCTGGCATAGGTCTTCAGCATCAGGCCCGCGCCGACATCGACTTCCTTCTGAGGCAGGGGATGGTCCAGGAACCAGCACCAGCGGATCACGCAATAGGTCGCCAGCACGGCGCTGACGATCGACGCCGCATAGGCCTGCACGGTCAGCAGGAGAAAGAAGCCCGCCGTGAACACCGCCGCCCAGACGTGCCAGCCGGACGGCTTGGGCATGGGCAGGAGATGCTGCGGCTCGGCCTGGACCGGGCTGGTGACCAGGGTCTCGCGGCCGCCGGTCGGGGCGCCAGGCAGGAAGTAGCGGCCGGCCTCAACGTCGCGGGCGAGGGTCTTCTGATCCCATAGCGGATAGAGCGATTTGACCACGGGGATGCTGCGGACCGAATAGAGCTCGGCCGGCAGCCACTCCAGGCCGGGTCCGTCATAGACATTGCCGGCGTCGGAGCCGAACGGGCGAAAGTTGCGGACCATGTCGATGATCCAGATCAGCACCCCGGCGGCGAACAGGAAGGCGCCGACGGTGGAGATCAGGTTCGGCAGCTCCAGGTCGCGACCGGGCGCATAGGTCCACACGCGTCGGGGCATCCCCATCAGGCCCGACAGGTGCATGGGCAGGAAAGCCAGGTGCATGCCGGCGAACATCAGCCAGAACGTCCAGCGGCCCAGGCGCTCGCTCAGCGGTCGGCTGGAGACCATCGGCGTCCAGTAATAGATCGCCGCGAACAGTGGGAAGACCATGCCGCCGATCAGCACGTAGTGCAGGTGGGCGACGATGAAATAGGTGTCGTGGGCCTGCCAGTCGAACGGAACCATGGCCGCCATTACGCCCGTCAGCCCGCCCATAACGAAGATCAGCAGTGAGCCCAGCACGAACAGGCCTGGCGTGTTGAACCGCATCTTCCCCGAGGCCACCGTGGCGATCCAGGCGAAGACCTGTACGCCGGCGGGCAAACTCACAGCCATGGAGGCGGCCGAGAACACGCCGACTGAAGCCCCCGGCAGGCCGGTGGTGAACATGTGGTGGGCCCACACGCCGAAGCTGATGAAACCCGTGGCCAGGAAGGCCAGCACCACCATCCAGTGGCCGACCAGGGGCGTCCTCGCCACGGCCGGAATCATGGTCGACATCGCGCCCGCCGCCGGCAGGAAGATGATGTAGACCTCCGGGTGGCCGAAGAACCAGAAGAGGTGCTGCCACAGCATCGGATCGCCGCCGCGCGTGGCGTCGAAGAACGGCCAGTTCAGCGCCCGCTCCAGCTCCAGCAGGGTGGTGGCCAGGATTACCGACGGGAAGGCGATGATGATCATGCCGGCGAAGACCAGCATGGCCCAGGCGAAGATCGGCAGCTTGTCCAGGCTCATGCCCGGCGCGCGGGTCTTCAAGACCCCGACGATGATCTCAATGGCTCCGGCGATGGCCGAGATCTCGATGAAGCCGATGCCCAGCAGCCAGAAGTCGGCATTGATGCCCGGCGAATATGTGGTCGAGGTCAGGGGCGGATACATGAACCAGCCGCCGTCCGGCGCCAGGCCAAAGAACAGCGAGCAGAAGAAGGCCAGGCCGCCGATCAGATAGGCCCAGAAGGCGTAGGCCGACAGGCGCGGGAAGGGCAGGTCGCGCGCGCCCAGCATCTGGGGCAGCAGCAGGACACCCAGCGCCTCGACCGCCGGCACGGCGAACAGGAACATCATCACCGTGCCGTGCATGGTGAAGACCTGGTTATAGGTCTCCTGCGGCAGCACGCCGTTCAGCGGCAAGGCCAGCTGGGCGCGCATGACCAGGGCCAGCACCCCGGCCAGCACAAAGAACAGCATCGCCGCGCCGACATAATAGACGCCGACGAAGTTGTTGTTGATCGCGGTGATCCACTGCCAGCCCTTGGGACCGCACCAGATCTCCCGCAGTTGCTCGAGTTCGCCCTTGGGCCGCCGGCCCTTGGTGGGGAAGCGGTCGTAGATCGAACGGTCGAAGCCGGTCTCCGAGCCTTCACTCACTTCAGGCTCTCCAGATAGGCTGACATCGCCCTCAGGTCCTGGCCGCTCAGCACCGGATAGGCCGGCATGCGGTTGCCGGGCTTGATGGCCTGGCTGTCGGCGATCCAGCCGCTCATGGTTCCGGCGTTGTTCGGCAAGATCCCTGCGCCCAGGGTGTGGCGCGAGCCGACATGGGTCAGGTCGGGTCCGGCGACGCCGTTGGCGCTCGTGCCTCGGATGGTGTGGCAGGCGCCGCAGCCGCTTTTCTCGAACACCACCGCGCCGGTCGACGGCTGCGCAAGCGCGGGACGTTCGGCCCGGGCGCGCCAGCGGGCGTAATCCTCCGGCGCGTGGGCGATGACCACAAAGGCCATCAGGGCGTGAGCCCCGCCGCAATACTCAGCGCACTGACCACTGTAGGTTCCAGCCTTATCGGCTTGAATTCGCAGGATGTTGCGACGCCCGGGGATCATGTCGAGCTTGCCGGCCAGGCGCGGGACCCAGAAGCTGTGGATCACGTCGGTGGACTCCAGCTCGATGGCCACGGTGCGTCCGACGGGCACGTGGATCTCGTTGGCGTCCTGGAGAACCTCCCGCCCGGCCGCGTCGAGATACGCCACGCGCCACCACCACATTTCGCCGGTTACCCGCACACGCAGGTCGCCCGGCTGCGGGCGTTCGGACAGCTTGTTGGTCAGCGACAGGCCCCAGACCAGCAGCACGCTCAGCACCACGACGGGAAAGCCCAGGCCGGCGATCCAGATCAGCTTCTCGCCGCCCAGCCGCTTGCGCCAGGGACGCGGGGCGAAGAGGGCGAAGGCGAGGGCGACCAGCACCACGACCATGACTAGGGCGGCCATGGCCAGGAGGCCCCAGGTCAGGGTGTTCAGCGGCGCGGCGAACGGCCCGGCCGGATCCAGCACCGGCGGCGGCCAGCCTTTAAAGCTCTCGTCGGCGGCCCTAGTCGTCATGCAGAGTCAGGAGATAGGCCGCGACATCGCGGGCTTGGGCGTCGGTCAGGGTCGTGGCGGGCATGGCGGTGTCGGGCGAGAGAGCTGGCGGATCGCGCAGCCAGCGCACAAGGACCTCGGGCTGGTTGGGATGGCGTCCGGCGATCAGGGCGCGATCGGCGAAGCCCGCCAAGGATCCACCCACCTCTCCGCGCGGCCAGGCGACGCCCGGGATTTGATGGCAGGCGCCGCAGCCTTGGCTTTCGATCAGAGCGAGGCCTTGCTTCGGATCCGCGCCCGAGATCGTGCGGTGGGGTGGTTTCTCGGCGCACGCCACGAGGCCGGCCAAGCCGATCACCGCCGCACTCGCCATTCTGGATCCACTGGTCACGCCGCCCCGCCGAAACTACTCAGCAGGCTCAACCCGTGCGCGCGGCCAAGGTTCCGGCGGAACCGCGGCGGCCACCGCCGGTTAAGCCGCTGTGCGCCGCCTTCCGATCCTTCTTGTCGTCACCGCGCTGACCGCCTGCGAGCGACCTGTCAGCCGCACCGATCAGGCGCTGAGCGCCACCGGCCGCACGATCGCCATGAGCGGCGGGGCTGGCGGGGCGAAGAGCGCGTGCTTCTCGTGCCATGGCCTGGAGGGCGCTGGCGATGGCGTTTCGACGCCGAGGCTGGCGGGGCTGGGGGCGGGATATCTGCAGAAGCAGATGGAGGACTACGGCTCGGGCCTGCGCCCTGATCCGGTCATGACGCCGATCGCCAAGGCGTTGGACGACCGGGCGAGAAGAGCGGTGGTCGCGCACTATGAAGAGCTGCCGGCGCCGCCGGGCGGGGAGACGGCATCCGCGCCCGGGCTCTGGAGCCAAGGCGATCCGACGCGCGGGCTCCAACCTTGCGCGGCCTGCCACGGTGACCAAGGTCAAGGTGTCGGGGACCAACCCGCCTTGGCTGGCCAGCCGGAGGTGTATACCCGCGAGCAGGTGCAGCGCTGGCGCCTGGGCAAGCGCCGTAACGACCCGCGCGGCGCCATGGGCGACATCGCCCGCAAGCTCACGCCCGCCGAGATCGACGTCCTGGCGACGTGGTTGCGGCGGCAATCTTCTTCTCCAGGGCCAGCCATCGACGCCGCCAGCGCGTCGGGCGCTTTGGAAGCTGCGGGACGATCGGCAGCATCCCGTGAAGGACGTCGTCTCGATCGATGAGGTGACGCTTCAGCGCCGCGCCCGCATGGATCGGGATCAGCAGGATCAGGCTGACGACGAAGCCCCAGTGCAGCCACTCGGCGGCGGCCTCGATCGCCCATAGCGTCGGGTTGTCGAGTTGGCCCAGCGGCATCAGCGGCCAGGGGACAACGCCCAGCAGCGCCAGCTCCGTCTCACGCGCCGTCGCCGAAACCATCGTCCAGCCGGTCAGCGGCAGGCCCAAAAGGCAGGTGTAGAAGACGTAGTGGGTGACGTGGGCGGCCGTGCTTTCCCAGCCCGGCTTGTCCGCGTCGTTGATGGTATCCGGCGCGAAGAGCCGCCAACCCAGGCGTCCCACGGCCAGGACCAACATCAGGATCCCAACCGCGTAGTGGACCTCGTAGGCGGCCAACATTCGCGCGCCCGCTGGCGCTCGTCCCATCCAGAACCCCCAGCCGAGCTGGAAGAAAGCCAGCCCCGCCATGGTCCAGTGGAAGACGATCGCCACCGGCGAGTAACGTCCTTCGTCGGCATGGCCCGCGGCCCACTCGAAGATGTTCTCAATCAGCCGGTCGATCATGCGGCCGCCAGACGAGGTCGCAACACCCCGGCCAGGATCGACAGCGCGGAGGCCAGATAGATACCCGCCGCCGGGATCCACATGATCAGGCCCGCGATCTGCTGGTCCTCCAGCGGCGTCAGCCCCCAGGCCGCGGTCGTGAGGTCGTGGGGCGCGTAGAGCGCGCGAGGGGCGAAGGTCAGGATCGCGCCCAAGAGGCCCATCAGCACCGTGGTCGCCAGTAAGGCGCAAACCGCGCCGGTCGGTCTTGAAATCCTCACGGCTCGCCAGGCGGCGGTCGCGGTGATCAGCAGGCTGAGCTGCATCAGCGCATAGACCCCGTCATTCGCCATCGCCGAGCCGTAGGCGGCGGGGGCATGCCAGAACCAGAACGCGATGACAAAGGCGCTGGTCCAGGCGGCCAGGCGAGGCGCGCGCGCCGGGTGGGGCAGGGCCCAGGCGATCAGCGGCGCGGCGGCCGCGACCAGCAGCACGTGATGCACCGTGCGCGCGGCAAACAGCGCGGAACTCAAGGCGCATAACGGAGAGACGAAGATCATCACCAGCACCGCCATGGCCGCCAGTGCGAGCAACCGGTTCTCGGAGCTTTTCAGGAGAAGGACGGCAAGAGCGACCAGCGTCGCCAGCCCGACGGGCTCGAAGTTCCAGCGCGCCCACAGCTCCGCTGGGACGGGACCCGCGCCGCAATAGGGCGACCAGACACGATCGGCGATGGACATGAGGCTCCCCGGCTATGCGCCTCTTCCAAATTCTCGGACGACAGCAGTGTTCCCGGAACCCGCGCCCAAGCCTGACCGTTGGCGTGCCGAACGGGTAGGAGACGCGCCTTGGACGGAAACGCCGGCTATGGTCGTGCCTTGAGCCGCGCCTTTGGCGGCGCGCTGCTGTTTTCCTTTCCGCTGCTGATGACCATGGAGATGTGGTCGCTGGGCATGGCGGTGGAGCGCTGGCGGCTGCTGGTGTTCCTGCTGCTGACCCTGCCCATGTTGATCGGATTGTCCTACTACGCCGGCTTCGAGCCGACTTTTCGCCTGAAGGACGAGGTGCTGGACGCCCTGGCGGCCTTCGGCGTCGGCTTCCTGCTGTCGGCCGTCTTGCTGTCGATCTTCGGCGTGCTGCGCGCCGACGAGATCGGCACGCAAAGCGCCATCGGAAAGGTCTCGCTGTGCGCCGTGCCCGCCGCGGTCGGGGCGCTCCTGGCCGGCAAGCAGCTGGGCGAACGCGGACCCGGCGAGCGCGAGAAGGCGGAGGCCGGCGCGCTGGGCGAGCTTTTCCTGATGGCGGTGGGCGCGGCCTTCCTGGCCTTCAACGTCGCGCCGACCGAGGAGATGATCCTGATCGCCTATCAGATGGGGCCGCTCGCCACCTTGCTGTTGATGGCCGCCTCAATCGGTTTGCTCCATCTGTTCGTCTATCAGCTGGGCTTTCCGGGCGAGACACGGCGGCGCGAGGCGGGGGGCTTTTCGCGCACCTTCGTGGCCTTCACCGCGCCCGGCTATGGCGTAGCGCTGTTGATGAGCCTCTATCTGCTCTGGACTTTCGGACGCACCGACGGCGTGGCCGTCCACGAGATCGCTACCATGACCATCGTCCTGGGCTTTCCCGCCGCCATCGGCGCGGCGACCGCGCGGCTGGTGGTCTGATGGCCAGAGCACGCGCCAGCCGAGGAACCTCGAACGCCGCCCCGCGAAAGCCGGCGCCCAAACGTGCTCCGGTCAACGACATTCCGCCTTTGGAATGGGTTGCTGCCGGGGTCGGCTTGGTCCTGGCCAGCACGGCCATCGGCCTCACGGCCTGGGACGCCATGTTCGGCGTCAAGGGGCCGCCCGCGATCGAGGTGCGCCTCAAGCGTGTGACCCCGACCGCCCACGGCTATGTCGCCGAGATCGAGGCCATCAATCACGGCGGCGCGCCGGCCGCCCAGGTTCAGATCGAAGGGCAGACCTCGAAGGAAGCCGCCAGCGTCACCATCGACTATATCCCCGAGCAATCCACCGCCTCGGGTGGCCTGATCTTCGAGGACGACCCGCGTCTCGCAGCGCTCAAACTGCGTGCGACGGGCTTCGCGGACGCATCATAAGGCGCTGGCAATGCCACTCGCGGATCCAAGGCGCGTTCTAGGAGAAGCGTCATTGCGAGGAGACGACCATGCCCGCCAAATCCGCCGCCCAACAGAAAGCCGCCGGCGCCGCCCTGTCGGCCAAGCGTGGCGAAACGCCCAAGAGCAAGCTCAAGGGCGCCTCGAAGTCTATGCTGTCGATGAGCGAGAAGCAGCTGGAAGAGTTCGCCCATACCAAGCGCAAGGGCAAACCCGAGCACGTTCAAGGATCTTGAGGCGCCTATTCCAGGTTTCTACGCATCCTCTCGCGATCGCGCTTGATCCAGGGCGACGGCTAGCGCAGCGCGGATCAGGTCCGCCGCGGCCTGGCGCGGTATCAGAATCTGCTGACGGTAGAGCATCGCTCCAGCGCCCAACGCGGTCTCGCGCAAGGCTTCCCAAGTCGCGAGCTCCTGGTGACTGGCCTGACCGGATTGGATCCTCGCGCCCAAGGCGCGGAGTTGGCCAAGCAGCGCATTGGTCTCGTCAATGTCCTGGAGCGCCGCCGGCCGATTCATGTGGAGTTCCGCCTGTTGTACGGCCGCGATTTTTGACGCCAGCGCTTGAAATGGCGACTTGGTTCCACGTTTTCGTGTGTGATTGGAATCCGCGAGGTCGCCTGGATGTTGAGCCTGATCCGGGGCGTGATCTGAAAACGCGATATCGGCTGTTGTACTTTGCAACCGGACGCGAGCTTCACCGTTAAGCCCTGATCGCCGATGGCCTTGGGCCATGCGGGCGGACTATGCTGCGTCTTTCTCGGGCGTGGCTCGGGGCGAGTACGGTGGGGGTGTGCGCATGGCGCTGGTGAAGACGACGACGCTCGCGGGGCGGGCGAAGAGTCGGAAGGCGATCGTCGAGGCCCCGGCCCCTACGCCAACCAAGCGCGCCGTCGTTCGTCGCGCCGGCTCGCGCCGGGAGAGCGCGGCCGAGCGCATCGGCGCGGCGACCCTGGAGCTTTCCAGCGGGGTAACTGAGGCGGCCGGTGCGGTCGAGGAATTGCGCCGGGCGCTCGAGCAGATTTCCAGCGGCGCGGACGAGGCCGCCGGCGCGGCCCACGAATCCCTGGCGGCCATGACCACCATGACCGCGTCCTTCGGCATCGCCCGTGAGCGGGCCGAGGTTTCACGCCAGCGTTCCGAGGCGTTGCAGGTATTGCTGACCGAGTCCGGCGCGGCCGTTGCGGCGTCGGTCAAGGCCGTGTTGACCAACGCCCGCCGCCAGCTGGGCAGCGTCGAGACCGTGGCGGCGCTGGAGCGCCACGCCGCAAGGATCGGCGAGATCACCGCCATCGTCGCCGACCTCGCCGACCAGACCAACCTGCTGGCGCTCAACGCGGCGATCGAGGCGGCGCGTGCGGGCGACGATGGTCGTGGCTTCGCGGTGGTCGCCGACGAGGTTCGCGCCCTGGCCGAGACGGCCGAGAAGCGCTCGCTGGACATCAGGGCCGCGGCCGACCGGGTCGCCGAAGGCGTGCGCGGGATCGGCGAGCGTCTGCGCGCCGCCGCGGCGGTGGCCGAGGTCGAGGCTGCGTCTGGCGCGCGCATCACCACCACGCTGGAAGCCATCCGGGCGGAGATGATCCGATTGAGCGACGACAGCCAGGCCGTGCTGATCGCCGCCGTCGAGGCCGTCGGTGCGGCGAACGAGGCCCGGCGCGGGGCCGAGAACATTTCCAGTGCGGCCGAGGAGCAGGCCGCCGCGGCGGCAGAGGCGCAACGCTCCGTACAACAACAGAGCCAATCCCTGGACCAAAGCCAGATCGCTGCCGAAGCCTTGGCTGACATGGTCGAGACGCTGGCGGGCGGGGAGGTCGTCGAAGACGCCGCGCATGAAACCTCGGCCGCCGCAGAGGAGCTGTCTGCTGCAATTCAGGAGATGGCTGGAGCGGCTGGCGAGATCCTGGTGGCGATCGAGCAGATCAGCCGGGGCGCCCAGGTCCAGGCCGCCGCGACCCAGGAGGCCGGCGCGGCCATGGCGCAGATCGAGAAGGCCGCGCGGATCTCCGCTGGGATGGGTGTCGCCAATGCCCGGCGACTGGGCGCGATGCAATCGTTGCTGGAGGAAAGCCGGGTCGTCGTCGGCGGTCTGGTCTCGGGCGTATCGTCTGCGGCGGAGTCCAACCAACTCGTGCTCGACCTGATCGAGACGCTGGACAGCGAGATCGGCGCGATCGGCAAGCTGGTCGACGGGCTGGCCCTGATCGCGGTGCAGACCACGATGCTGGCCACGAGCGGGGCGGTCGAGGCCGCACGCGCCGGGGACGTCGGGCGAGGTTTTGCTTTGGTGTCTACTGATATCCGGACCCTGGCCCGCGATGCCGCCGCCAACGCCGATATGGTCAAGGAACTGGTCGCCGCGATCGGCGTACAGCTGGGCAAGGTGCGCCGTGAGGTCGACCAGACCCTGGCTTCGGCCGAGCTGGAGCTGGACCGCAACCGCACGATCGAGGAGCGCCTGGGCGTCATCGCCGACGACACGGTGGTCCTGCGCGCCGGCGCGGACGAGATCACCCAGGGGGCGGAAACCATCCTGGTAGCCAGCTCTCAGGTCCTGGCGGGCGTGAACCAGATCGCGGCGGCGGCCGAGCAGGCGGGCGTGGCGGCGGCGCAGGCGGCGACGGCCGCGCGCGAGCAGTCGCGGGGCGCTGAGGACCTGGCGGCGGCGATCGAGGAGATCGCGCTGCTGGCCGGCGAGCTCCAGGCCGGCAAGGCCTGAGGATGTCCGCGTCGTCGCGCCAGCGGCTGACGGTCTGGGCGGGGGAGGCCAAGGTAGCCATGGCCGCCTCGGCTGTCGCCGAGGTCATCCGAGCCCCCAAGGTCACGCGTATGCCGCATGGACCGCCCAGCTTGCTGGGGGTCACCCACCTGCGAGGCCAGGTGGTGCCGGTGGTCTCGCTCAACAGCCTGCTGGGGCGCGAGGCCCGGGCGGCCGATCGTGTCGTCATCCTGCAACGCGAACCGCCGATCGGGCTGGCGGTCGACGGCGTCGAGGCGCTGAAGGCCGTGTCGGCCGAGGTCGAACCGGTTGACGGCCAGCTTCTGCTCGACGACGCCGACGGTGCGCGCTGGATCGATCTGGACGCGGCGCTGACCGCGCAATTCGCGGCGTTCCGGGGCGGGATGCGTTCCTCGGCCGCTTCAGGCGCTGGTCCGGTCGCCGACGAGACGCAGCGCGTGGTGGAGCGGGCCTATCTCGGCTTCGACCTGGCGGGCCAGGCCTATGCCCTGCCTCTGGAAGTGGTGTCCGAGGTGTCGGCTGTTCCTAGCAAAATCGCCGCGCTGCCGAAGACCGAAGACGTCTTGCGGGGCGTCGCTCAACAGCGAGATCGCGTGCTGCCGATCCTTTCGGCGCGCATCTTGTTGGGTCTGTCGGACGACGCACCTCAAGGCGGCGAGCGGCTGGTCATCATCCACATTGGCGGGCACGCCTTGGGCCTGATCGTCGATCGGATCAGCGCCGTCCTGCGCGTGCCGGAGGATCGTCTGGGACCGGCTCCCAGTCTCTTCAATCGCGGCGCCGGTGAGGCGCGGATCGAGTCCGTGCTGCGGATGCCGGATGGCAAGGGCGTCGTGGCGGTGCTGTCGCCGGAAAAGGTGCTGGCCGACCAGCGTGTGGCGTCGCTGCTGGCGGATGTCCAAGGACCCGAGGAGCCGACCGTGGCCGACACTCAGCAAGCCGTCCAGCGCGAACGGTTCGTGGTCGTCCAGCTGGGCGACGAGCGCTATGGCCTACCGGTGGCGTCGGTGGACGAGGTGGTGCGCCGGCCCGAGACCCTGACTCGGCTGCCCAAGGCCCCGGCCTACGTCCAAGGCGTGATGAACCTGCGCGGCCGGGTCGTGCCGGTGATCGATCAGCGCCAACGGTTCTCGGTCGAGGGCCAGGGCGGCGGGGCAGGGCGCATCGTGGTCGTCACCCTGGGCGGGCTGCAGGCCGGTTTCGCGGTCGACGCCGTGGCCAGCATCCTGGAGGTCGACGCCAGCGAACTGCTGCCCGCGCCCGACTTCGCCGATCCTGCCGGCCAGGTGTTCGACCGTGCCGTCGAGCGTGATGGTGAGGTCATCCTGCTGATCGATCCCAAGGCGCTGCTGGACCGCGCCGAAGCCGACCTCCTGCGCGACCTGACCGCGACGGCCTCGTGACAAAGGTTCTGGTCGTCGACGATTCCGCGCTAATGCGCCGCGTGCTAGGCGATATCCTGCGCGCGGAAGACTTCGAGGTGGCCACCGCCAAGGACGGCCTCGACGCGCTGGATCAGCTGCGCAGCTTCGCGCCCGATGTCGTCACGCTGGACGTCCAGATGCCGCGCATGGACGGTCTGGAGACCCTGAACCGGATCATGCTGGAGCGGCCTTGCCCGGTGGTGATGGTCTCGTCCCTGACCACCGAAGGCGCCGAGACCACCCTGAGCGCCCTGGAGCTGGGCGCGGTCGATTTCGTGCCGAAGCCGGACGGGGCCGTGTCTCTAGCCGTCGACGAATTCGCGCCGATCATGGTCGACGCCGTGCGCGAAGCCTCCAAGGCCAAGGTCCGGCGATCGCATCGCCTAGTGGAGCGCCTGCGCGCGGGGCAGGGCGCGCCGCCGAAGCGGTCCCCTCGGCGGCGCGCGGGCGTGTTCGAAGAGACGGGCGAGCTGCCCGGGCTCGTGATCGTCGGGACCTCGACTGGCGGGCCGCCGGCGCTGGATATCGTGCTGGCGGCGTTGCCGGAGGATTTCGCATGGCCCGTGCTGGTCGCCCAGCACATGCCGGCGGCCTTCACCCGGTCGCTGGCAGCGCGATTGGACCGGCTATGTGCGCTGCCTGTGACCGAGGTCGCCGCGCCAACGCTGCTGGAGCCTGGGCAGATCTATATAGCCCGCGGCGACGCCGACATGATCCTGAGCCGCAGGCCCGACGGCTTGACCGCCCTGCCGGCCCCGTCCAGCGCGAAGCATCGCTGGCATCCCAGTGTCGACAGGCTGGTGACCAGCGCCATGGACCATGTGTCGGCCGAGCGCCTGGTCGGGATCCTGATGACCGGCATGGGCAATGACGGCGCCGCCGCGATGGCGGCTTTGCGGAGCGCGGGCGGTCGGACCATCGCCGAGTCCGAGGACAGCGCCGTCGTCTGGGGCATGCCGGGCGAGCTGGTCCGCGCGGACGGCGCGGACTTCGTCGAGGATGTCGAGGATATCGCTGCTCGGCTTGTCAGAGTCATTGGACCATGAGCGAGCCTGTCCTCAGCGCCGATGAGCTCGAACGGCTTACGGACTTTCTGTACCGTCACACCGGCATGCGTTTTGGTCAGTCCAAGCGCTACTACATCGATCGCAGGGTCGCTGATCGGATGTCCGCCACCGGTTGCCCGAACTTCCCGGTCTATTTCGGGGTGCTGCGGTCGGATGATCGTGAACGCGAGGCTTTGGTCAACGCCTTCACTGTCAACGAGACCTACTTCTATCGCGAGGAGCACCAGTTGGCGTGCCTCAGCCGCGACCTGCTGCCGGACCTGGCCTCCACGCGTCGGCCGGGCGACAAGATCCGCATCTGGTCGGCGCCGTGTTCGACCGGCGAGGAAGCCTATTCGATCGCGATCTGGCTGCTCGAGAACTGGCGCATGGTCGATGCCTACAATGTCGAGATCGTCGGCTCGGACATCGACACCCGGGCGCTGGACGATGCGCGGACAGGTCTCTACGGCGAACGGGCCGTGGCGCGGCTGCCTGAGGGGGTGCGGCAGAGCTATTTCGAGCCGGCGAAACGCCGTCACTGGCAGCTGATCGATGACCTTCGGGAGTCGGTGACCTTCAACCAGGCGAACCTGGTGGATGGACCCAGCCTGGCCAATCAGGGCGCGTTTGACGTCATCTTCTGCCGCAACGTGCTGATCTATTTCGATGACGCCTCGCGACTGACGGCGGCCAACAACCTCTATGACCGGCTCGCGCCCGGCGGCTATCTGTGCCTGGGGCACACGGAGTCCATGAACCGGATCAGCGAGCGGTTCGCGACGCGCCGCTTCAACGACGCTATCGTCTATCAACGGCCGGGACGGGCGGCATGACAGACGAGCTGCTGGAAGCTTTCCTGATCGAGGGGCGCGAGCTGACCGCTCAGGCCGCCGACGACCTGGTCGCCCTGGCGCGCGCGCCCGGCGACAAAGCGCGGCTGGATCGTTGCTTCCGGGCCGTCCACACCCTGAAGGGTTCTGTCGGCCTCTTCGACCTGCCCGCCATGGGCCGCGTGCTGCATGTGGCCGAGGACCAGCTGGAGCGGCTGCGGCGAGGCGAGGGGGACGGGCAGGGCCTCTTTGAGCCGCTGATCGAGGTCGTCGACCAGGTCGATCGTTGGCTGGATGCGTTGGAACGATCCGAGGCATTGCCGCCTGATGCGGCTGAGGTCAGTCAGCGACTCATCGATCGTCTGACGTCGGCGGGAGCCCCGTCGAGCGTCGTCCAGCAGACGGGCGAGATCGCTATTCACTATGCACCGCGCGCCGACGCCTATTTCGCGGGTGACGATCCGATGGCGATCATCGCCGGGGTCCCGGGTCTGCGCGACCTGAAGGTCTCGCCGCGTGAGCCGTTCGGCGACCTGGCGCGCTATGACCCCTTCACCTGCAATCTGGTCATCGAGGCCGTCTCGACCGCCGCGCGCACGGACGTCGAGGCGGCGCTGCGGTGGGTCAAGGATCAGGTCGAGCTTTCAATCGTGGCGCCGGTTGCCGCCGGGGCCGTCGAAAACGGGGAGGCCGAAGGCTTTGGCCGGACCATCCGCGTCGAGGCTGGCCGTATCGATCGCCTTGCCGACCTGACCGGTGAGCTGGTGATCGCCAAGAACGGCCTCTCGGATCTGGCGTCTCAGATCGAAGGTCTTGCCGACGGCCGGGCCATCGCCCAGGCCCTGCGCGCGCAACAGGCCCGGATCGATCGGCTGGTCGGCGATCTGCACGGTACGGTCAGCAAGGTGCGACTGACGCCCTTGGCGCCGTTGTTCGGGCGCTTTCCCCGCCTGGTCCGCGAAACCGCGCGGGCTCTGGGCAAGTCGGCGGACTTCGAGATCGACGGGGGCGAGATCGAGGTCGACAAGGCGGTGGTCGACGGCCTGTTCGAGCCTTTGCTGCACGTCCTGCGCAACGCCCTGGATCATGGCGTCGAGGCGCCTGAGGCTCGTCGCGCGGCGGGCAAGTCCGAGACAGGCTCTTTACGTCTGTCGGCAAGAACGGTCGGGGAGCAAGTGCTCATTGAGGTCGCCGACGACGGCGCGGGGATCGATCCGGCACGCATCCGCGACCTAGCCGTGGCGCGGGACCTGATCGCGCCCTCGGCCGCCCAAGCGCTGGATGATCGAGGCGCGGTCGACCTGATCTTCCTGCCGGGGTTCTCGACGGCGTCGAGCGTGAGCGAGGTCTCAGGGCGCGGGGTGGGCATGGACGCGGTCCGCACCACGGTTGGACGGCTGGGCGGCAGGGTCGAGATCGTCAGCCGGGCAGGGCAGGGTTCGACCATCCGCATCCTGCTGCCGATCAGCATGGTGCTGACAAAGGTCATGGTCGTGGCCTGCGGCGACGAGCGCTACGGTCTGACGCTGGATGACGTGGTCGAGACCACGCGCGTTCCAGCCGACCGGATCGTGCCGATCCGCGGCGGCCACGCCTTCCAGCAACGCGAACAGGTGATCCCGCTCGTGCGTCTGGCGAACTTGGTCGGGGCGGAAAGCCACGCGCGGGGCGGCGCGGAACGAGTTGTCGTGGCGCGCGTGGGTGATGAAGTCGTCGGTTTCGCCGTCGACGCCATTGTCGAACGAATGGACGCGGCCGTGCGGCCGATGAGCGGCCTCTTGGCCGGCGCGCGCGGCGTGGTCGGCTCGACCTTGCTGGCCAATGGCGCGGTCCTGATGATCCTGGATCTGCAGGAGCTTATTCCATGAGCATAAGCGCCGTCGGCGACGTGATATATTTGCAGGGCCCATGTCGGGTGGAGGACGCCGAGACCCTGGTGGCTCTGCTACAGAAATCCCGTAAGGTCACGCTCGACGTGTCGACCTGCGAAAGTCTACACGCCGCTGTCGTGCAGGCGATCCTGGCTTTCGAGGGGCAGATCGTCGGCGCGCCGACAAACGGTTTCCTCGGCGAGTTTGTGGTCCCGGCGCTCGGCCGGACTATCCAGCCTTAGAATTTGAACGACGCGCCGCTGGCGGACGAATTGGAGTGAGAGTTCATGGGGACGACGGTTCTCATCGTTGATGACAGCAAGCTGGCCCGCATCGTCGTGGGCAAGACCATCGCGGCCCTGCAGCCCGACTGGATCCGTGTCGAGGCGGGCAATGCCGACGAGGCGCTGGCGCTGATCGAGAACCAGGCCGTGGACCTGGCTGTGCTGGATTTCAACATGCCGGGGCGGGACGGTCTGGATCTGGCTGAAGAACTGCGCGCGCGCTTCCCCGACATGCCGATCGCGGTGGCCACAGCCAATGTGCAGGACGAGATCATGGCTCGCGCCCGTGCGGCCAACGCCGCGTTCATCCCCAAGCCGGTGACCGAGGACGGCATGCGCGGCTTCATCTCAGGCGCGGCGCTGCGCCTGCGATCGGCCGGGCAATGAGCATCCAGTCGATTTTCCTGGAAGAGCTCGAGCGGGACGCTCTGACGGAGCTGGTCAATATCGGCGTGAGCCGCGCGGCCAGCAGCCTGCGCAAGATGGTCGGCGACCAAGTGCTGCTGTCGGTGCCGTCGGTCGAGGTCGTGACCCGCGAAGGCGCCGCCACCCTGATCCGCGAGCGCGAGAGCGGCGAGCTGGTCGCGGTGCGCCAGGATTTCGAGGGCGTGTTCTCCGGACGCGCCCTGCTGATCTTTCCTCAGGTCAACAGCATGGCGCTGGTCCATGCGGTCACCGGTGGCGCGCTCTCGGAGGGCGAAGCCACCGAGATGGAAGACGAAGCGCTGACCGAGACCGGCAATGTGGTGCTCAACAGCTGCCTGGCGACCATGGCCAACATGCTGCAAAAGCCCCTGCAGATGTCGTTGCCCGAGGTCATGCGCGGCGATGGCGCCTCGCTTTTCAACCTGTCGGCCAAGCATGCCGAGGGCGGCGTGGTGCTGTTCCTCTATATCAACTTCGCCATCAATGACCGCGATATCCGCGGCTATATCGCCATGCTGATGGACCTGCCGTCCCTGCAAGCGCTGCGTACCCTGATCAACGATTTCATTGAGCGCGTCGCTGGCGACGTCGGCTAATGGACACGCCGCTGAACCTATTGCCCAGCTTGGCGTTGTGATGGCGTCATGACAGACACCGTCGATCCAGCGATCCGCCGAGACAATCGGGGGGCGGCCGCGGACCTGGACGCCTTGCGCGCCCTGGCCGGACCGTTGTTCGATGCTCTGGTCGGTTCGGGCATGGCGATTTCGGTGACCGATCCACGCCAGGCCGACGACCCCATCGTTTTCGTCAATGCCGCTTTCGAGGGGCTAACTGGCTATGAGGCCGCCGAAGCGGTCGGGCGAAACTGCCGCTTCCTGCAGAGCGACGACACCGATCCGGAGACGGTGGCCAAGATCGCCAAGGCCTTGGCGACCACGGGAACAGCCAGCGCCGATCTGCTCAATGCTCGACGCGACGGCGCGACCTTCTGGAACCGGTTGAACATCACGACGGTGCGGGATGCATCCGGCGCGCCGGCGTTCCGCATCGCCACCCAGATGGACGTCAGCGCGGACTACCGCGACGAGGACCTGGGGCGCGATCTGCGTGCGACCCGCCAGCGCCTGCTCGAGGCCAAGGAGCGGCTGCGTATTGCTCAAGCCGTGGCTGGGGCGGCCGGCGCCTGGGAGTGGGACATCGCCCGCGGGCGCGTGATCGCGGACCCCCGCTTTGCGACTCTGTACGGGCTTGACCCCGTGGAGGCGGAGCAAGGTCTGCCGACCTCGGCCTTCTTCGACACGGTCTATGCCGCCGATCGCCTCCGGCTGAAGATCGCCGTCGCCGGCGCTTTGAACGGCGCCGAGGTGTTCGCGCGAGACTATCGTGTGGTCGTGGACGGCGACGTTCGTTGGGTCTCGGCGCGCGGCCGCACTTTCCTGGATGCGGACGAACAGCCCGTGCGGTTCTCGGGCGTGCTGGCCGACATCACCGATCAGAAACGGGTCGAGGAGCGCCTGCGCATCGCTCAGTCGGCGGGCGGCGTCGGCACGTTCCAGTATCTGAGCGGTTTTGGCACGGTGGACGTCTCCGAGGAGTTCTGCCGACTCCTGGGCTTGCATCCGGCCGCCAGCCTGCCGGTGCGCACGATCAATGCGCTGGTCCACCCCGATGACCCGCCGCTGATCTCGGCGCTTGGCGATGCGCCCATCGGCGCGGCCTTCCACGAATTCCGCGTCCAGCGCGCCGATGACGGTTTAGAGCGCTGGCTGGCCTGTCGCGGTGAACACCAGCTGGCGCCCACCGGCGGCATCAGCTTCATCGGCGTCATCTACGACATCACCGCCACGAAACATTCCGAAGCGCGGCTGCGCGCCCTGGCCGCCGCGCTGGAGGAGCGCGCCGAAGTCACGCAGCAGGAGCGCGACCGGGTCTGGAACCTGTCGCGCGATTTGCTCAGCATTTCCGACCGCGATGGCGTTTATCGCGCCATCAATCCGGCTTGGAAGGACCTGCTGGGCTATGACGCGGCCGATCTGGTCGGTCTGCCGATGGGCGGGCTGGTCCATCCAGACGACAAACTGCACGCCCAACAGCAGACGGCCGGTTTGCGCGCCGGCGACATGGTCGCCGACTTCGATTGCCGTGTGCTGGCCAAGGACGGCGAATACCGCTGGATCAACTGGACGGCCGTGCCCGAGGGCGGGTTCATCTATGCCGTCGGGCGCGACGTGACCCAGCGCAAGGCGCTGGAGGACCAACTGCGCCAGAGTCAGAAGATGGAGGCGGTCGGTCAACTGACCGGCGGCTTGGCGCACGACTTCAACAACATGCTGACCGGCATCCTGGGCGGTATCGACATGGTCCGTCGCCGGATCGGCGAAGGGCGCATGGCCGACGCCGAGCGCTTCCTGGACGCGGCCATGCAGTCGGGGCAGCGCGCCGCGGCCCTGACCCATCGCCTGCTGGCGTTCTCCCGGCGGCAGTCCCTGGACAGCCGTCCGCTTGATGTCCGCGACTTGGTCGCCTCGATGGAGGACCTGCTGCGACGGACCCTGGGTGAACAGGTGCGCCTGGAGAGCGAGGTCGCCGACGATGTCTGGACGGCCCTGGCCGACGACAACCAGCTGGAAAGCGCCATCCTGAACCTGGCCATCAACGCCCGGGACGCCATGCCGCGCGGGGGGCGCCTGACGATCGCGGCGCGCAACGTCCAGCTCTCGGCAGCTCGCCTGGCCAAGAGCGATCGCGCCGAACCGGGCGACTATGTGGAGATCAGTGTCTCCGACACTGGCTTGGGCATGACGCCGGACGTCCTGGGCAAGGTGTTCGACCCGTTCTTCACCACCAAGCCGCTGGGGCAGGGGACCGGTCTTGGCCTGTCGATGATCTACGGCTTCGTGCAGCAATCGCGAGGCCACATCGAGATTGAGAGCCGCGAGGGCGCCGGCACGACCATCCGCCTGTTCCTGCCGCGTCACCTGGGTGAGGCGGATGAAGCCAACGACACGCACGAAGTCGCCGCGCATGCCGGCGCGGGCGAGACCGTGCTGGTGGTCGAGGACGATCCCGCCGTTCGTCTACTGGTCGTCCAGGTTCTCGAAGAGCTCGGCTATCGCGCCATCGAGACCGAGGGGGGACGGGATGCGAACCCGATTCTACAGTCGGCGCGATCCATCGACCTTATGATCAGCGACGTCGGATTGCCGGGCTTGAACGGCCGCCAGCTGGCCGAAATCGCCCGCGAGAGCCGGCCGGCCCTGCCGATCCTCTTCATGACCGGCTATGCCGAGCAGGCCAGCGAACAGTCGGCCTTCCTGGACGAGGGCATGGAGATCATCACCAAGCCTTTCGCCATCGACCAGCTGGCCCGACGCATCGGCGCGATCCTGGAGCGCACAAAACCCTAGTCGGATTTGGTGGGGACAGCGCTCTCGGCGTCCTCCGCGGCGCTGCGCAGCCGTTCGGCGGTCTCGCGCGCCGCTTTGCTGGTGAAGGACAGTCCTGTTCGACCCGGACCGATCACCGTGACTTCGCCGTCAACAGCCTGGACCTCACTGGGTTTGTCGAACGCTTCGTTTGCCATGAACATACTCCTCCCCAAGAAAAGGGCGGCGTCGCGAGTTGTTCCGCCAACTCGATCGAAAGTCGTTGGTTCCCCTTGTTATCCAGTGACTTAAGGGTCGTTTTTGTCGAGTGTTCGACTTAGGAACGTCCTTTGGAGGTCGTCGTTTGTTCTCCCGCCTCGACCCTTCTGGCGAGGCCAAAACAAGGGACGATGACCATGGAAGAGAACCGCAACCAAGACCGCATGCCCCAGCAGCAGGACGACCGTCAGCAAGTGCAGCAGGGTCAGCAAAACCAGCAGAACGACGGCGAGCGCCGCCAGAACGAAGGCGTCGAAGGCACGGACCAGAATGGCCTGAACTCGGCCAGCGGCGGCAATGGCGACCTGCGTCCGGATCAGACCGACGAGGCCGGCGCTCAGCGCTGAGAAACCAGGGCCGCTTCTTTGGAGCGGCCCTTTCTTTCGACAACCTGGAGAGCATGCCGTGTTTGGTGGCGAACGTCTTTCGCGCCTGGGCGCGTTTAGCCCGCAATTTCCTGACGCCGAGGCCCTGCACAAAGGCCTGGCCCATTGGAACCACGACCGCCTCGCGCCGAGTGCGCCGACCGAAGGCTGGCGGGACGGCCTTGACCGCGAGCTGCGCATGCGCCGCATCGAGGGCGCCTTCATCGAAGCCTTCCGTAGCCTTGTGGCGCCGCTGGTCGAGGATGTCCCCACCGATGCCGACGGCTTCATCGCCTGGTTCGAGGCGCTGAAGGACCACGGCCCCGGGCAGTGGGATCCGTTGTTCGACTGGCTGGAGGGCGAAGCGTCGCTGGAGGACCTGAAGTGGTTCCTGACCCAGGAGGCGGCCGGCGAGGCCGGCTTCGACGATCTCGTCGCCATGACCCAGGTCAAGGTCCCCGATCGCGCCAAGCTGGAGCTGGCCCGCAACTACTGGGACGAGATGGGCCGCGGCAGCGCCAAGGGCATGCATGGGCCGATGCTGTCGCGCACGACGGCGACATTGGGTCTCGCGCCGACCATCGACACGACGCTGTGGCAGTCCCTGTGCCTCGCCAACACCATGACCGCCTTCGCCACGACGCGGCGCTATGTCTGGCAGTCGATCGGCGCCTTGGGCGTGGTCGAACTGACGGCGCCCACGCGGGTGGCTTGCGTTGATGCGGGTCTCAAGCGCAACGGTGTCTCGCCCGACGCCCGCAAGTACTTCGCCCTACACGCCCAGCTCGACATCGAGCACTCCAAGGCCTGGAACGCCGAGGCTCTGGTTCCGCTGGTGTCGGAGGATCCGTCTCGCGCCAAGTTCATCGCCGAGGGCGCCGTCATGCGCCTGATCTGCGGGGAGCAGTGCTTCGAGACCTATCGCGCCCATCTCTGGGCTCATGCCCACCCTCTGGTCTATGCGGCCGAGTAGGGGGCGGCGATGAGTTGCGTCTTCGAAGTGTCGCCCTTCGACGGCGGCTGGTCGGTGAAGCTCTGTGACACCGGCGAGGTGTTGTTCTTCGACACTGGCGGTCAGGCCGAGCGCGAAGCCCGACGACTGGCCGCCGCCTATCCCGGCCGAGCGAGGGTCAGGGTCTTCGACCTTCGACGACAGCTTGCGGGGGAGTGGGCGCCGCTGGCGGTGGCCGAGGCTCGACCACGGCTTTCCACCTAGGCGCCTTGAGAGGCCGTGAAGCGGATGCAAGGTCTCTCTTTTGGGGAGACCGGCGTTCCCTAAATGCGCCGCTTGCGATCAGGAGTCGTGGACGTTTCGACTTGGCGTGTGTCAGGCTCGATAAAGGTCAGCATCCTGATCAAGCTTGCCCCTGATCTCGGTGGAAACGATCTGCGAGGCGATGACCGAATAGGTGATCCCGTTGCCGCCGAACCCCATGACCGCCCAGGTGTGGTCGATGCCTTCGACGGGAGTGATGGACGGCAGGCCAGTCGTGCTGGAGCCGAAAGCTCCGGCCCAGCTGTAGTCGACCTCCAGATCGACGTCGGGCAGCAGGCTCTCGAGCTTGGCGGTCAAGGTCGCGCACTTGCGCTTGAGTTTCTGAGTATCTTCGTGAGCGCCAGGGCTGGGCTCATCTTCGCCGCCGACGATGATCCGGCCGTCGCCGGCCATGCGGAGATAGAGGTACGGGTCGGACGCTTCCCAGACCAGCATGTCACGAAGCCAGGCCGGATGGCGTGGCCTGGGTTTGGAGGCCAGCGCCCAGGTTGAGATGATGCTCGCGCCCGGCGTCGGCACGTCCTTGGGAAATTCGTAGCCGCAACAGAAGACGACCGACTTGGCCCGCACCGCATGCCCGGTGTCGGTGAGCAGGCTCACACCATCGGGATCACTCACGGCCTGGGTCACCTCGACGGGAGACCAGATCCTGGCGCCGCGCGCATGAGCGCGCCGCAGGAGCCCGGCCGCCAGCCGGGCCGGATCACCACTGGCCGAACCGGTCGAGACGATGGCGCCGGTCCTGTCGATGCCGAAGCGGCCCTGCAGTTCGGCCCGGCCGAGATACTGGCTGTCCAGGCCGATCGCCGCGCGAGCTCTGGCTTCCGTCTCCAGCGCGCGATGGCCGTAGGCGTCGCCCGCCAGGTAGAGTGAGGACTTGGGCCTGAGGCCGCATGGGATCCGCGCCTCGCGCACGATCCGGATGAGATCGTCCACGGCCTTCCTGGATCGCAGATAGGCACGGTGCGCCCTGGCGGCTCCAATCTGCTCGGTCAGCACGGTCAGGGGAAGATCGATCTCCCACTGCAGCAGGGCGGTCGAGGCCAGGGTCGAGCCGCGCAAGGGCGGGCGACGGTCCAGGACGGCGACCGTGTGGTCCTTGGAGAGCTCGTAGGCCATGAAGGCCCCGCTGATCCCGGCGCCGACGATGGCGACATCGACGCTGATCGCCGTGGAGAGGGCGCGCGCCGGTACGCCGAGGCCTGGGCTGTCGGTCCACAGCGATCGGCCGGTTCTGAGGTCGCGCTTCTGCGTCGCGCCGGTCATGGACGGGCAGGGCGCTAGTGACGGCCTTCGGCGAACTCCTCGACCATCTTGGCGCAGAAAGCCGGCAGATCGTCGGGCTTGCGCGAGGTGACCAGGCCGTCGTCGACCACGACCTCGCGATCGACCCAGTTGGCGCCGGCGTTCTTGAGATCAGCCTCGAGCGACGGCCAGGAGGTCATCTCCTTGCCCTCGACGGCGCCGGCGTTGATCAAGGTCCACGGGCCGTGGCAGATCGCGGCGATCGGCTTCTTGGTCATCACGAAGTGTTTGATGAAGTCGATGGCCTTGGGTTCCAGGCGCAGGGCGTCAGGATTCATGACCCCGCCCGGCAGGACGATGGAGTCGTAGTCGGCGGGATTGGCCGCGGCCAGATCGCGGTCGACCGCGACGGTGTCGCCCTTCTCGTGGTGAGACCAGCCTTGGATCTCGCCGGCAGTGGGGGAGACGACCTCGACCTGGGCGCCGGCGGCCTTCAACGCCTCGACGGGCTTTTCCAGCTCCGACTGCTCGAAGCCGTCGGTGGCGAGCACGGCGACCTTGCGGCCGGCCAGGATTTGATCGGGCATGGAAAGCTCCTCGGGGGTAAACGGGTACAACGTCTCGCAGAAACCCACCGCGACCGTCCAAGTTCCCCCACGCTGAGGTCCGTATCTGGGACGCCCACGGCCGCGGCCCCGTTGAGCTTGCCTGGCTGTAGCGTGGCCGCCGCCGATGTCAGGCCCAGGGCGCGAGGGGCCAAGGCGCTGGCGGCTTGGGCCGACTGGCCTCTGGGTCTGGTCTTGGTGGGGCTCGTTGCGGTGAGTCTGCTGGGGTTTGCGGGTTGGCGCGCGTTGCAGGCCGCCCACGACGTCGCGACGGCTGGGAGGCTCGGCGTCTTGTCCGGAACCGGCGCTTTTGGCGCGGGTTTGGAAAGGGCGTCGTGATGGCGCGGGGCTTAGCGCCGCAGGAGCAGAAAATGGACGATCAAGTGGTGGGCATTGCCAAGCAGGGACTGGGTCGGATGCAGGACGCCGTCGGCGGTCTGACGGGCGACGCCGCCCTTCAAGGCAAGGGCAAGATCAATGAGGCAGCCGGCGCGGCGCAGCACGCGTTTGGCGAGGCCAAGAGCAGCCTTTTTGAAGCTGTCGACGAGATCGTGGGCGGCGTGCGGGGTGAGCTTCATGCGCAGCTCGATACGGTGGAGAACTATGTCGTTGGGCGCCCATTGCAGGCGCTAGGCGTCGCCGCCGGCGTGGGGCTGTTGCTTGGGCTGCTCCTGCGCGGCCGTAGCCGGACGGTGTATGCCCGCGCGCCGCGCTAGTGCGTTCGGAGATGATGGTCGATCACGCCCTCGGGAGAACCCGAGGGCGTTGTCATGAGGGCTACTAGTCCTGTGCTGGAAGTCTAGGCCGACGGTGACGCGGTCAGGGTGGCTTCAAGCGCGGACAATTCCAACTCGGCGCCCATGGCCAGCATGAGCCGAGCCGCCGCCTTGATCGTCATGGCGGTCGGGTCATTGAGCCAGACAGAGATCTGTGGCGGGGCGATCCCGAGCTGATCGGCGATGTGCTTCTGGGTCAGGCCTGATGTCTGTCGTTCGCGATATCGCGCAACGACCGCCGCCCATATGCGGCGCTGCAACTGCTCAATCGCTGCGCATTGGGTGTCGTGATCCAGCGACATCGGTTGAGCCTCCTCGTATCCCGCAAAAGAACTGCTTGGATGGCGTTACGATATAACATAAAGAGCCGTTGTGTGATTTTTGGAGATGGTCAATGCGACTGCGTTCGATGTTGCTGACGGCGTCCGGCGCCGGTGTTCTGATGGCTTGCGCCGGGCAGGCCGGGGCCCAAGATCTGGGCCATTCGGTCTCTGAAGTGATCATCACGGCCTCGCCGCTGCAGGGCGATCCGGACCGTTTCGCCACCATCGTCGAGCAGGTCAGTCGCGATCAGGTGCTCAGCAACGGGGGCGCCAGCATCGCCGACGCCCTGCGCAATGTGCCCGGCGTGGCCGGCACGGGCTTCGCCGCGGGCGCCAGCCGTCCAGTGATCCGCGGCATGGACGCCCAGCGCGTCAAGCTGGCCGAGAACGGTCTCTCCAGCTCGGACGTCTCGGACGTCGGCCCCGACCACGGCGTGCCGATCGATCCGTTGGCCGCCCAGGACATCGAGGTCGTGCGTGGCGCGGCCACCCTGCGCTATGGCAGTCAGGCGATCGGCGGCGTGGTCAACATCATCAACAACCGCATCCCGCTGAAGCCGATCGATGGCGTCGAGGGCGAGGCCACGGCGGCCTACGGCTCCAGCGCCAAGACGGGGGAGGGCACGGTCAGCCTCGACGCGGGGCAGGGCAATGTGGCCCTCCACCTGGACGGCTTCGGCCGCCGCACCAGCGACTATGACACGCCCGATGGCGAGCAGCCCAACTCCTGGTTCCGCGGCAACGGCTATTCGGGCGGCGCGTCCTACTTCTTCGGCGACGACAGCCGCGTCGGCGCGAGCGGCACGCACTACTCCGCCCGCTACGGTATCCCGTCGGACGACACCTTCATCCGCATGAAGCAGGACAAGGGCGCGTTCGGCGGCTCGTTCAAGTTCGGCGACGGCGTGTTGCAGCGGCTCAATGTCGACGCCGGCTATGCCGACTATACCCACAGCGAGATCGACCCAGAGACCAACGAAGTCCTGTCGACCTTCAACAACAAGGAATGGGATGGCCGCGCCGAGGCCTTGTTCGGCCAGACCGGTTTCCTGTCGGCCTCGGCCCTGGGCGTGCAGTTCCAGGACCGCAAGTTCAGCGCTTTGGGCGAGGGCGCTGACTACCTGCTGCCGACCCACACCGTCAGCACCGCGGGCTTCGCCTTCGTGGAAGCCCCGATCGGGCCGCTGCAGTTCCAGGGCGCCGCGCGGGTCGAGCATGTTCGCATCGACGGCACGCCCGCCTCGGGCGTCCAGACCCGCAAGAGCTTCACGCCGGTCAGCGTCTCGGCCGGTTTCACCTATCAGGCGACGGACGCCCTGCGCCTGGGCCTGACGGCCGCCTCGGCGGCGCGCGCCCCGGCCCAGACCGAGCTCTTCGCCATCGGGCCGCACGACGGGCCGGCGACCTACGAGACCGGCGATCCCGATCTGAAGATCGAGCGCGCCAACTCGCTGGAAGCCACCGCCCGCTACAAGATCACCGGCGGTGGCCGGATCGAGGCCTCGGCCTGGACCGCGCGCTTCGACAACTACATCTACGGCGGGCTGACCGGACGCATGTGCGATGAGGACGGTACGTGCGCGGTCGATGGCGACGGCGAGCTGAAGGAACTCAATTACGGCCAGCAGGACGCCAAGTTCTGGGGCGTGGAGGCCAAGGCCTTCTTCCCGCTGGCCGATGTCGGCGGCGGCAAGCTGTCGGGTCAGGTGCTGGGCGACTATGTCCGCGCCAAGTTCAGCGGCGGGGCCGGCAACGTGCCGCGCATCCAGCCGGGCCGCTTTGGCGGCGGCCTCGACTGGGACAATGGCGTGGTCGACGCCAGCTTCCTGGTGCTGCAGGTCGGCGCCCAGAACCATGTCGGTGTCGCCGACATGGCGGTGGACGGCTACACCTCGGTTGACGCTCAGGTGAAATGGAAGCCGTTCAAGGCCAAGCCGGGTCTTGAGCTGATGCTGGTTGGCCACAACCTGGCGGACGAGACGATCCGTAACGCTACGGCGCTGAACAAGGACGCGGTCGTGATGCCCGGGCGCGATGTCCGTCTGGTGCTGAGCGCCAAGTTCTGACGCCGCCGCTGATCGTCATTCCCGGCGGGGACAGGAGGCCGGCCCCAAAAGGGCCGGCCGTTCGCCTGCCGGCCTCTTCGGACCAGGGCAACAACAACGTCACAACGACCGTGTAGGCGACGGCCCTGAAGTCCATGCGCCGGCGAGTGCCCGCGCATCCCTCGGTACCGGAATGCGTGATGAAGAAACCTGTCGATGCCGCTCTGAAGGATGAGGCGCGTGCGCCGGAGGTCGCCGGGCCGTCGCGGCGGGGCTTGATCGGCGCCCTTGCGGTTGCGGGCGCGGGGCTGGCGGCTGAACGCGCCGAGGCCAAGCCATTCCACCTGGGCCAAGCCAGCCTGGACAAGCGCTTGGCCGATCGGATCGACACCGTGGTGGTGATCTATGCCGAGAACCGCAGCTTCAACAATCTGTTCGCCGACTTCCCGGGCCTGCAGCGCCCCCTGGCCAAGGAGCCCGTCGATCGTGTCGCTCAGCGCGACCGTGACGGCACGGTCCTGGCCAAGCTGCCGCCGGTCTGGGGCGGCATGGTCCCGCACGAGCAGATCGTCGAGCATGCCCGCTACAGGATCGGCGAGGCCGATCTGCCGGAGTTCCCGAACGCGCCGTTCCGCCTGGCGACGCCCGCTGGCGATCCGTTGCCGCACGGTGTGGTGACCCGCGACCTGGTGCACGCCTTCTATCAGAACCAGATGCAGATCAACGGCGGCGCCAACGATCGCTTCGTGGCGTGGGGCGACAGCGGCGCGCTGGTCATGGGGCGCTATGGCGACAGCGCCGTGAACCTGCGTCTGTGGAGCCTGGCCCAGCGCTTCACGCTGCTGGACAACTTCTTCATGGGCGCATTCGGGGGCTCGTTCCTGAACCACCAGTATCTAATCGCCGCCCGGCCGCCCTTCTATCCGAACGCCGACCAGAGCCCGGCCAAGGGTCTGATCGCCGCCGTCGAAGGCGATGATCCCAGGGGCGCGCGCCTAAAGCCCCTGGTCGATAGTCCCGCCAGCGTGCTGGACGGCCGACCCCGGTTCGGGCCCAGCGCGCTCAGCCCCGACTTCTGGGCGGTCAACACCATGCAGCCGCCGTTCGCGCCCAGCGCCAGCCGGCACAAGACCGACCCCGCCCTGGCCGATCCCGGACAGCCCATGACCCTGCCGCCGCAGGATCACGCCACCATCGGAGACCGGCTTACAGCCAAGGGCGTGGACTGGGCCTGGTACGCCGGCGCCTGGGGCCTGGCGCTGTCCGGCGCGGGGGATGACGAGGCGCTGTTCCCGGCCCGGCCCAACTTCCAGACCCACCATCAGCCGTTCAACTTCTTCAGCGCCTTCGGGCCCGGCAAGGCCCAGCGCGAGCGTCTGCGTGACGGCGGCCTGGGCGACAGCGGCCGCGCCAACCACTTCATCGCCGACGCCCTGGCCGGCCGCCTGCCGCCGGTCAGCTTCTACAAGCCCCAGGGTGATCTCAACATGCACGCCGGCTATTCGGACGTCGACGCCGGCGACCGCCACATCGCCAGGGTCGTCGACGCCTTGATCAGCGGGCCGCAGTGGGAACGGATGCTGATCGTCGTCACCTTCGACGAAAATGGCGGCTGGTGGGACCATGTCGCTCCGCCCAAGGGGGACCGCTGGGGGCCAGGCACCCGTGTGCCGGCGCTGGTCATCTCGCCCCATGCGCGCAAGGGGCATGTCGACCATACGATCTACGACACCGGATCGATCCAGCGTTTCCTGAACCGCCGCTTCGGCCTGGATCCCCTTCCGGGGATCGTCGAGCGCGATCGGGCCATGGCCGCCGCGGGCGGCGTCCCGCCGGGCGACCTCACCAAAGCGCTCGACCTGGCCTGACCCGTCCATGGTGCGCGCTCGAAAAGATCGCGTCCCCGGCGCGGGCTGGCGCCGGGGACGCTGACCCCTAGGCTGGAACGGCGTCCAGGGCCGGGGGCGTCGACGCATCTGTCCGGCTGCCCGCGTGGATCTTGAACCACAGGGCGTACAGCGCCGGCAGGAACACCAGCGTCAGGACCGTGCCGCCGATCGTGCCGCCGATCAGGGTGTAGGCCAGCGAGGACCAGAACACCGAGAAGGTCAGCGGGATGAAGGCCAGCACGGCGGCCAGGGCGGTCAGGATGACCGGGCGGGCGCGCTGCACCGTGGCCTCGACGACCGCGTGGAACGGGTCCAGGCCGTCGTGCTCGTTGGTGTGGATCTGGCCGATCAGGATCAGCCCGTTGCGCATGATGATCCCCGCCAGGCCGATCAGGCCCAGGATGGCGTTGAAGCCGAACGGCTGGTGGAAGATCAGCAGCGTCGGCACCACACCGACCAGGGCCAGCGGCGCGGTCAGCAGCACCATCCACATCGCCGACAGCGACCGCACCTGGAAGATGATCACGATCATCATCAGCAGGAACATCAGCGGGAAGACCGCCGCCAGGGCCGCATTGGCCTTGCCGGCTTCCTCGATGTCGGCGCCCATCTCGATCCGGTAGCCGGCGGGCAGAGCCTTGGTGATCGGCGCCAGGGCCTTCATCACCTCGGCCGAGACGGCGGGCGGCTGGAACTGCTCACCGACATCGCCGCGCACGGTGATGGTGGGCAGGCGGTCGCGGCGGCGCAGGATGGGATCCTCCATGCGGATCTCGGCCTTGCCGATCTGGTCCAGCGGCACGCGCTGGCCCTCCGAACCCACCAGGGTGAAGGCGCCCAGGCGGGCTGGATCCAGGCGGTCAGCGCCCTTGGTGCGGGCAATGACCTCGACCGAGCGGATGTCCTCGCGCACCTGAGTGACGGGCGCGCCGGTCAGCAGGAACTGCAGCTGCTGCGAAGCGTCGTGGCTGGACAGGCCCATGGCCCGCAAGCGGTCCTGGTCGAGCACGAAGTGCACGGCAGGGACCTTCTCGCCCCAATCGGTATTGACCTGGCGCATGCCCTTGTTGGCCTGCATGACGCCGCGAACCTGCTCGGCGATCTCGCGCACCTTGGCCTGGTCCGGACCCATGACGCGGAAGGCCACAGGCCAGGGCGAGGGCGGACCGAACACGATCTGGGTGGCGCGGATGCGCGCGCCGGCGACCGTGCCCTGCTGGGCGAACTGCCGGACCCGCCACTTCAGAGCGTCACGCGCCTTCTCGTTGGGCGTCAGCACCACGATCTTGGCGAAGGACGGATCGGGCAGTTCCGGCGACATGGCCAGGAAGAAGCGCGGCGCGCCCTGGCCGATATAGGCGGTGACGATCTTGGCTTCCGGCTGCTTGCGCAGCCAGGCCTCGACCTTGGCGGTCGCCTCGCTGGTGGTCTCGATGCTGGAGCCCTCGGGCGTCTGCACCTCGATCAGCACCTCGGGACGGTCCGAGATCGGGAAGAACTGCTGCTTGACCATGCCCATCATCAGGAAGGCCACGACCAGCGCCGCCACGACGCCCAGCACCACCTTCAGGCGGTTGACCACCGTCCACGAGATCAGCTTGCGCAGCTGGCGATAGCGCGGGGTGTCGTAGATGGCCGCATGGCCGCCGGCCACCGGCTTGATCGCCGGCAGCAGCCGCACGCCCAGATAGGGCGTGAAGATCACCGCCACGAACCACGAGGTGATCAGGGCGAAGGCCACGACCCAGAAGATGTTACCGGCATATTCGCCGGCGCTGGACTTGGCGAAGCCCACCGGCATCAGGCCGATGATCGTCACCAGGGTGCCGGCCAGCATCGGCGCGGCCGTGTGGCCCCAGGCGTAGGTCGCCGCGAAGATGCGGTCGCGGCCTTCCTCCATCTTCACCACGATGGTCTCGATGATGATGATGGCGTCGTCGACCAAGAGGCCCAACGACAGGATCAGAGCGCCCAGGGTGATGCGGTCGAAGTCGCGGCCGGTGGCCAGCATGATCACGAACACCGCCGCCAGGGTCAGCGGCACGGCCAGGGCGACGACGATGCCGACACGGAACCCCAGGCTGAGCAGGCTGACAGCGATCACCACGGCCAGGGCCACGAAGAACTTCAGCATGAACTCGTCATAGGCCTCGGCGATGTTGACCGCCTGGTCGGTGACCTTGGTGAAGGTCAGGCCCAGCGGCAGCTCGCCGGCGATGGCCTGGGCCTCCTTCTCAAGGTCCTTGCCCAGCTGCAGGCCGTTGTAGCGCTCCTTCATCACCACGCCGAGCTCCAGGGCGGGCTCGCCGTCGTTGCGGATCAGGAAGGTAGCGGGGTCTTCGTAGCCGCGCTTGACGTCGGCGATGTCGGATAGTTTCAGGGTCTTGCCGCCGACCACGATCGGCGTGGCCTTGATGGTCTCCAGGTCGTCTAGGGCGCCGTCCAGGCGCATCAGGACCTGGGGCCCCTTGGTCTCGATCGAGCCGGCCGGGGTGACCAGGTTGCGGTCGTTCAAGGCGGCGAAGATGTCGCGCGCGCTGACGCCCAGGGTCGACAGGCGCTCCTGCGAGAACTCGACGAAGATGCGTTCGGGGCGCTCGCCGATGATCTCGATCTTCTTGACGCCCGGCACGCGCAGCAGGCGCTGGCGCAGGGTCTCGGCCTCGCGCACCAGCAGGCGATGGGGCTCGCCCTTGGCCTTCAGGGCGTAGAGGGCGAAGGTCACGTCGCCATACTCGTCATTGACGAATGGGCCCAGCACGCCTTGCGGCAGGTTAGGGGCCTCGTCGGTCAGTTTCTTGCGGGCCTGGTAGAACTGCTCCTGCACCTCCTTGGGCGGGATCTGATCCTTCAGAGTGACGGTGGTGAAGGCCAGGCCCGGACGGGTGAAGGTCTCGGTGCGGTCGTACCATTTCAGCTCCTGCATCCGCTTTTCCAGCGGTTCGGCGACCTGGTCCTGCATCTCCTGGGCGGTGGCGCCCGGCCAGGCGGTGACCACGGTCATCACCTTGATGGTGAAGCTGGGGTCCTCGGCGCGGCCTAGCTTGAAAAAGGCGAAGGTCCCCGCGAGGATCACGATGACGATCATGAACAGGGTGACGGCGCGTTCGCGCACCGCCAGGGCGGAGAGGTTGAAGCTCATTGCCCCGCTCCGACACTGACCTTCTGGCCCTGGTGCAGCATGTGCGCGCCCAGCGCCACGAAGCGCTCGCCGGCGGCCAGGCCTTGCGAGACGGTGGCGGTCTCCTCGCCGATGGCGGTGACACGCACGGCGCGCCAGGCGACCGTCGAGTTCTTGGGATCCACGACCCAGACGCCCGGACCCTTGCCGGCGTCATAGATGGCGCCCAGCGGCACGGCGCGACCGGCGGAGGCAGGAGCGTCTGAAGTCGAGGGCAGGGCGATCGTTACCGTCGCGCCCAGCGGGGCTGAGGCGAGCGAGCCGTCCAGAACATAACGCGCCTCGAAGGTGCGGGTGCGCGGGTCAGCGGCGTCGGAGATCTGGCGTAGACGCGCCGGACTGGCGGCGTCACTGCCAAAGACGGCGGCCGTCGCGGTGGAGCCGACTTGGGGGCGCAGGGTCTCGGGCAGGGCGATGGTGGCCTCGCGCGGTCCGGCATGGGCCAGGCGCACGACGGTCTGGCCGGCGGCGACCACCTGTCCGGGCTCGCCCAGGGTCTCGACCACCACGCCGTCGGCGTCGGCGACCAACACGGCGTAGCCGGCGGCGTTGCGCGAGACGCGGGCCTGGGCCTCGGCGGCCTGCAGTTGGGCCTTGGCCGCATCGGCGGCGGCCTTGATCTGGTCGTAGGTCGAGCCCGACACGGCGCCGGCTGAGACGAGGTCGCGATAGCGCGCTTCGTCGGCCTGGGTCTGGACGGCGCGGGCCTTGGCGGCGGCGACGGCCTGCTCCTGGGCGGCCTGGGCCAGGACGTAGTCGGTGGGATCGATGCGCATCAGCGGCTGGCCGCGTCGTACGGTCTGGCCCGTGTCGACCAGGCGCTCGACGATCTTGCCGCCGACGCGGAAGCCCAGCTGGCCCTCGACCCGCGCCGAGACGACGCCGGTGAACTGACGCTCGCCCGCTATCGACGGTGACGCGGTGGCGATCCGCACGATCGGCGGCTGGGTCCTGGGATCGACGGCGGCCTCGTGGCCGCCGCACGCGGCGAGCGGGGCGGCGAGGCCGCCGACCAGGGCGGCGATGATCAGGCGATGCGACATGCGAAAGGGTCCTGCCGTGAGCGGTGACCCTTCACATCGTGTCCAGTGACCAATTTGTCAATTAGTCACTGTCGAGTTTCTCAAACTACGGCGCGAGGCTGCGCAGGATCAGGTTGATCACGCGGGTCTGGGCTTCCGGCAGGCCGTCCAGATTGAACTCCAGCAGCAGCGGATGCATGAACGGCTGCATGGCCAGCATGATCGCCGAGCAGGTCTCGTCCAGCGGCGTCTTGCGCTCGAACTCGCCCGTCTCGCGGCCCAGCAGGATGATCTCGCGCAGGGTCTCCTCGACCCGTGCCAGATAGCCGAGCGCGGACGGCCACTGCTCGGTCGCCGAATTGGCGGCCAGGTCGTAAAGCAGCCGCTCCTGGAACAGGAGTTCTGTGCTCTTCAGGGTTATGGTGCTGAAGAATTTGCGGAATTTCTCGGTCGCCGAACGCGCGTCGGCCGCGCTGAGCAGGGCGGCCGACAGGATCTTCTCCAGGCATTGGGCGCAGATCGCCTCGCCGATGGCCTGCTTGGAGTCGAAGAACTTGTAGATGTAGGCCTTGGAGAAGCCGATGGCCTTGGCCAGGTCGGCGACTGTGGTCTTGCCATAGCCGAAGCGGCCGAAGTGGGCGTCGGCGGCGTCGATGATCTGCTGGCGGATGGCGTGGTCCGCGGGCCCGCGATGGCCGGCGGCGGCGTCTGGGAGCGCGTGGTCGGTGGTCATGCCCAGATAGGTAGCATCGAGGGTCCCAATTGACAACGAGTGACCGAATTAGCATATGGTCACTATCATTTTCTCAGGAGGCCGTCATGCGGTCGGTTTCGAGCTTGGCCCTGCTGGCCGTTGTCGGCGCTGCTCTCAGCGCCTGCGCCGTGGGCCCCGACTATGTCGCGCCGGCCTCTCCGGTTTCCGGAGCGTTCATGGGCGTCGGGGCCGTAGCCCAGCGCGCGGCGCCAGCTGTCGCTTTTGACCAGGCCGCCTGGTGGAAGGGTTTCAACGATCCGGTGCTGGACGGCCTCGTCGACCGCGCCCTGGCCCAGAACCTGGACCTGGTCCAGGCTACGGCGCGGGTGACGCAGGCGCGGGCGGGGCTGTCAGCGGCGACCGCCGCGCTGTTGCCGTCGGGCGGTGTGCAGGCCAATGCGGCCAAGGTCCATGTCTCTACCCAGACGCCGACCGGACATCTGCTGTCGGCTGCCCCGGGTTTCGACCGTGATGGCCAGCTGTACGAGGCCAACATCACCGGCGGCTGGGAGATCGACGTGTTCGGCGGCCTGCGTCGCGACCGCGAAGTCGCTGTCGCCGACTACCAGGCCGCTCGCGTCGGCGTCGCGGCGGCCCGCCTGTCGGTCGCCGCCCAGACGGCCGACACCTATCTGGTGATCCGGGGGCTCCAGGCCCGCCTGGCCGTCGCGCGCGGTCAGGTCGAAACCCAGACCCGTCTGGCCGAGACCGTGCGCCTGCAGCAGAGCCGCCAGGTCGCCTCCGAGCTGCAATTGCATCAGGCCGAAGGCGCGCTGGCCCAGACCCGCGCGCAGGTGCCGATGCTGGAGGAAGGTCTCGAGGCGGCGATGAATGCGCTCGACGTGCTGCTGGGCGCCCAGCCCGGCGCCACGCGCGCCGAATTGATGGTCGCTGCGCCCGTGCCCCGCGCGCCGGCCATCACCGAGGCGGCCGGGCCAGCCGACCTGATCCGTCGCCGTCCGGACCTGGCGGTCGCCGAGTGGCGGCTGAAAGCCTCGAATGCCGCGATCGGCTCGGCCGTCTCACAGTACTATCCAAAGTTCTCGCTGACCGGCCTCGTGGGCTCGGCGACGACCGCCAGCGGCACGTTTCTGGAAAGCCCGGCCAACCAGGCCCAAGGCGTGCTGGGCCTGCGTTGGCGCCTGTTCGACTTCGGCCGGGTCAACGCCGAGATCAAGGCCGCCAAGGGCCGCCACGCCGAGAGCCTGGCCGCCTACCAGCAGTCGGTGCTGCGAGCCACGGCCGACGTCGAGGACGCCTTTTCCAGCCTGGTGAAGCGCGAGGACGAGGCGCGGATCCTGGTCGGCGGCGAGCAGTCGCTGTCCAAGGCCCGTGCGTCGTCGGAGCTGGCCTACAAGGCCGGCGCGGTCAGCCTGATCGAGGTGCTGGACGCCGACGCCCGCCTGCTGGCGGCTCGCGACGCCCGCGCGCAGGCCGACACCGAGGCCGCCCGCGCGGCGGTGCGGTCGTTCCGAGCCCTGGGCGGCGGCTGGTCGGCCGCCCAGCTGATCGGTTAGGCCCAGCCGGCGACGTCCAGGACGGCGCGCGCGAACGCTTCGGGCGCTTCCTGCGGCGGGTTGTGGCCGACGCCGCCGGTCAGCAGTCGGTGCTCGTAGCGGCCCTTGAACTTGCCGGCATAGGCCTCTGGCGGCGGGTGCGGCGCGCCGTTGGCGTCGCCCTCCAGGGTGATGGTCGGGACGCGAATGTCGGGACGCTGGACCAGCCTGGCTTCCAGGGCATCGAAGCGCGCCTCGCCCTGAACCAGGCCCAGCCGCCAGCGGTAGTTGTGGATCGTGATCGCCACGTGGTCGGGATTGGCCAGGGACGCGGCCGAGCGCGCGAACGTCGCCTCGTCGAACGCCCACTTGGGCGAGGCCGTGCGCCAGATCAGCCGCGCGAAGGCGTCGCGATTGGCCTCGTAGCCCAGGCGGCCGCGCTCGGTGGCGAAGTAGAACTGGTACCACCAGGACAGCTCGGCCTCGGGCGACAGCGGGGCCTGGTTGGCCTGCTGGCTGCCGATCAGATAGCCGCTGACTGACACCATCGCCTGGACGCGTTCGGGCCACAGCGCGGCGACGATATCGGCCGTGCGCGCGCCCCAGTCGAAACCGCCGATGACAGCCTTCTTGATATTCAAGGCGTCCATCAGCGAGATCACGTCAACGGCCAGGGCGGCCTGCTGGCCGTTGCGCGGCGTGGCGGCCGAGCGGAAGCGGGTGGCGCCATAGCCGCGCAGCGACGGCACGATCACCCGCTTGCCGGCGGCCGCCAGGATCGGCGCGACCTCGGCATAGGCGTGAATGTCGTAGGGCCAGCCGTGCAGCAGCAGCACCGGGGCGCCGTTTGCCGGACCCATCTCGGCATAGCTGATGATCAGGTCCTCGGTCGTGACCTCGCGTAGCGTCCACTTGGCCGGCGAGGCGACGGCGATAGCGGGGGCGAACACCGCAAGCGCGCCGGCGGCCTGCAGGATGTTGCGGCGGGAAAGATTACGCATGGCGGGCCTCTGTCGTACGGGTGACCAGGCCTTGCGCCAGGCCGGCCAGAGCGCAGGCGCCGCCGCCGATAACGCCGGCGGCGCCCAGGATGAACAGGGTCTCCCCAGTCGGCGCCAGGCCCGAATAGAAGAAGCTGGTCAGGCCCAGGAAATAGGCGAGGGGATTGTTCAGCGTCGGCAGTGCGCGCAGCGACAGGACCAGCACGACCACGCCCGCCACGGCCAGCGGTGTGGCCAGGACGCCCAGCGCCGGCGTCAGCGCCGTAGCGGTCAGGGCCGTGCCCGCGCCGAACGTCAGGCCCAGCAGGAAGGCGCCGGTGTTGGCCAGACCGCCGCGTCGGGACGGCCCGGCCAGGTCGAAGGCGACCCAGCCCAGGAACATGGCCGGGGCGGGCAGCATGGCGGTGTTGGTCCCGTAGGTGGCTGCCGCGGCAACGGCCGCGACGCTCAGGGACACGGCGTGGAAGCGAACAGGCGCTTGGTCGGATGACATGGGGTTTCCTCCTGGGGGACGGAGGGGCGCTGGCCGGCGCCCCTCGGGGTGCGGGTCAGGCGACGGTCAGCGTCACGTCGATATTGCCGCGCGTGGCCTTCGAATACGGGCAGGTCTCGTGCGCCGCCTCGACCAGGCTCTGGGAGACACCCTTGTCCAGGCCCGGCAAGCTGACGTTCAAGCGGGCGCGCAGCAGATAGGCCTCGCCGGCCTTGGCCAGGTCGACCTCGGCGTCGACGGCCACGCCCGGGGGCAGGGTCACGCCCTGAGCCTTCGCGGCCAGGCCGATGGCGCCGATGAAGCAAGCCGACCAGCCGGCGGCGAACAGCTGCTCGGGGTTCGTGCCGGGCGCGGCGCTGCCGGGTGGCGACAGGCGCACGTCCAGCTTGCCGTCGCTGCTGCGCGCGGCGCCGTCGCGGCCGCCGGTGACGCGGGTTTGGGCAGTGTAGAGCACGGTGTCGATGGGAGCGGTCATGGGGAGGTTCCTTTCAAATCGGATCCGAATAGATCGGATACGATGTAATAAGTTTGGCGATCCTAACTTGTCAACCTTCCGATTTAATCGGATCCGAATTATATTATTTGCGTCGCACCACGCCGCGTTCGCGAAGGACCCCGATGTCGAAGCCCGATCCCGCCGCCAAGTCCCCGAAACTGGCCGATTTCCTGTGTTTCGCGGTCTATTCGGCCAACCTCGCCTATGGCCGCGCCTACAAACCCATTCTGGATGAACTGGGCCTGACCTACACGCAGTGGATCATCATCGTGGCGCTGTGGGAGGAGGGCAGCCTCAGCGTGAAGAGCTTGGGCGAGAAACTCTTCCTGGAATCCAACACCCTGACGCCGATCCTCAAGAAGCTGGAGGCCGATGGCTATCTGGAGCGCCGCCGCGATCCCGCCGACGAGCGGCAGCTGATCGTCACCCTGACCGAGGCCGGCCGCGCGCTGCGGGAGAAGGGCGGTCAGCGCACGCTGGTCCAGGCCACTGGGCTGGAGCCGGAAGAGTTCGCCCTGGTCCAGAAGGCCATCTCCAAGGCGCGGGACAACCTGCTGCGTCATGTGGAGGGCGGCTGAACCTACTCGCCCATTCCCTGAGCTGGCTTGACAAGGCTGGCGACACGGCATCCTACGCCCGCAACGGCCCCGCTCGGGGCGATCGCTTGTGGCAGCGTTAATTCTCCCGTCACGGTTGTCGATGCTTTCTGGTATGACGCCGTTCGTTGAATATTAGGCGACTACCTCTACGGCGAGCTTCTCAAGGGGGAGAGGGCTTTGCATAACTCATCGCAAACCAACGCGCGCATGGACCGCCTGGAGAGCCTGACGACGGCTCTGGCGCAGCTAAATTCGCGTATCCGCGCCGAGAGCGCCGATGTCGCGACGGCCATGGCGTTGCGCGCACGCTTCCTTCCGTCCTTGACCGCGCTGGATGAGACCCGAGCGGTCATCATCGCCCAACTGGGCCGTGGCCGTGTCTCGAACGAGACCCTGCTGACCCTGTACGGCGCCCTGGGCGAACTGGCCGAAGCGCTGACCTCGCCTTTGCCGGATCTGCCGGTCGTACAGCTGTCGCGTCACGCCGACCGCCGTGCGCGGCAACGCGCAGAACAGCTGGACAACCGCGCCCGCAAGATGCTGGGCGCGATCAGCTCGGCCCTGGCCGCGGGTTCCAGCGCGGCGGTTCTGATCGCCACGCCGGTTGCGGCGAGCATGTCCACCAACGCCGCGGCCACGAGCTTCGCAGTCCAGAACATGGATGTGGCCCTGGCGGCCAAGACCGCCGTGCCCGTCGTGTCCAAGAAGGATCAGGCCAGCAACGGCAGCGGCGGCGGCGCGTGGTCGGACGGCGACAACGGCAACAACTCGGCCAACCTGACGGTCAATGTCACCGACGTCGACCATACCATCATCGCGACGGGGCAGCCCGGCATCCTGGTCAGCACTCGCGCGGGCTACGGCGGCAGCGGCGGTGGGGCCGGCCTCGGCGGTAGCGGTGGCGACGGCGGCTGGGGCGGCGCGGGCGGGACCATCACCCTGGACGCCCTGATCGATATCGTGACCAACGGCGATGACTCGCATGGCATCGTCGCAATCAGCGCGGGCGGCGGCGGCGGCAATGGCGGCGACTTCGCCGTGGGCGTTGGCTCGGCCGGCGACGGCGGCCAGGGCGGTCGAGGCGGCGATGTCAGCGTCAAGCTGGGCGCCAGCACCATCATCACCAGCGGCAGCAATTCGGACGGTATCTTCGCCTCCAGCGTCGGTGGGCCGGGCGGCAACGCCGGCAGCTGCGACGTCGCGATCTGCGGCAGCAGCGGCGGCGGCAACAGCGCCATCGGCGGGACGGTGTCGGTCTATACCGACGCCGGCGCCTCGATCACCGTGAACGGCAAGTTCTCCAAGGGCATTCGCGCGGCCAGCCTGGGCGGCTTTGGCGGCAATGGCGGGGACTCGTACTTCGCCGCCGGCTACGCCTCGAACGGCGGCAGCGCCGGCGACGGCGGCGCGGTGACGGTCACCAATAACGGCGCCATCACCACGCATGGGATCAACAGCGACGCGATCTATGCCCAGAGCGTGGGCGGCGGCGGCGGCGACGGCGGCGACACCGGCATCAGCATATTCTCGCTGGGCGGCGGCGGCGCGCATGGCGGCCACGGCGGTTCCGTGCAGGTCACCAACGGCGCGACCGGCGTTATCGAGACCTGGAACGACTATTCGCGCGGTGTTCTCGCTCAGTCGATCGGCGGTTCGGGCGGTTCGGGCGGTTCGGCGTCGAGCCTGGTCTCGATCGGCGGCAACGGCAGCGCCACGTCCAACGGCGGCACGGTCAACGTCAACAACGCCGGCGCGATCACGACCCATGGCGTCGGCTCGCAGGCGATCTTCGCCGAGAGCATCGGCGGCGGCGGCGGTGACGGCGGCGGCGCGGGCGGCCTGGCCGCGGTGGGCGGCATCGGTGGCGGCGGCGGCGACTCCAAGACGGTCACGGTCGGCAACACCGGCTCGCTGACGACCCTCGGGTCCGACGCCTCGGCCATCTACGCCCAGAGCGTGGGCGGTGGCGGCGGCGACGGCGGCGGCACGGGCGGGATGATCTCGATCGGCGGCTCGGGCGGCGACGGCGGCAAGGGCGGTGTTGTCGACATCAGCAACACCGGCAAGATCAAGACCAGCGGCGACCGCTCGATCGGCGTCTTCGCTCAGTCGGTCGGCGGCGGCGGCGGCAACGGCGGCGGCGCGGCCAGCGTCGGGGCCTTCCTGAACATCTCGGTCGGCGGCACGGGCGGCAAGGGCGGCGACGGCGACCTGGTCACGGTCAAAGCCGGGACTGGCAGCGACATCCGCACTGGCGGCGAGCGGGCGGCGGCGATATTCGCTCAGTCGGTGGGCGGTGGCGGCGGCAACGGCGGCTACGGCGTCGGCGCGGCGGTCGGGGCCTTCGGCGCGCTCAGCATCGCCGTGGGCGGCTCGGGCGGCGACGGCGGCGACGGCAAGACCGTCACCGTCAATAGCGCCGGCTATCTGGAGACGATCGGCGCGGACTCGCAAGGCGTCTTCGCCCAATCGGTCGGCGGCAGCGGCGGTAACGGCGGCTTCGCGGCCGCGGCGGCCGTGGCCGGCGGCAAGGTCGCCGTGTCGGGCGCGGTCGCCGTGGGCGGCGCCGGCGCCGGCGCCGGCGACGGTGATCTGGTCAAGGCGACCAACAGCGCCAACATCAGCACGACCGGTGACCGGTCCAGCGCCCTGCACGCCCAGAGCGTCGGCGGCGGCGGCGGCCACGGCGGCTGGAGCGGCTCGATCGCGGGCGCCGGCGGCGTGGTGGCCGGGGCGATCGGGGTCTCGGTCGGCGGCTCGGCCGGAGGCGGCGGCGCAGGCGGTCTAGTCGAGGTCGCCAACACTGGCGACATCGGCACGAAGGGGGAGGACTCGTACGGCATCCTGGCCCAGTCAGTGGGCGGTGGCGGCGGTACGGGCGGCTTCTCGGTCAGCGCGGCGGTGGGCGGCGGCAAGATCGCCGGCGGCGCCAGCCTGGCCTTGGGCGGCTCGGGTGGCGACGGCGGCGACGCCAAGCTGGTCACCGTCGACAGCCAAGGCGCGATCCTGACCGGCGGCGATCGCGCGATCGGCATCCTGGCCCAGAGCCTGGGCGGCGGCGGCGGCGCGGGCGGCTGGAGCGGCGGCCTGTCGGTCGGCGTGGGCCAGACGGCCGGCTCAGCCTCGGTGACGGTCGGCGGTACGGGCGGCAAGGGCGGCAACGGCTTCATGGTCGATGTCGACAGCGCCAGCGACATCGGCACCGGCGGTGACGGCGCTCACGGTATCTTCGCCCAGAGCGTGGGCGGCGGCGGCGGCGCGGGCGGCTTCAGCCTGTCGGGCGCCTTGTCGGGCGGCAGCCAGAACAGCTTGGCCCTGAACGCCAGCGTTGGCGGCAGCGGCGGCGTCGGCGGCAAGGGCGACGACGTCAAGGTCGAGGTGACGGGCCTGACCCAAACCACCGGCGACGGCTCGCACGGCGTCTTCGCCCAGAGCGTGGGCGGCGGCGGCGGCGATGGCGGCTGGGCTGGCCGGCTGACCGGCGCGGTCGGCGCCAACAAGAGCGTGACTCTGGGTGTCAGTCTGGGCGGGCAAGGCGGTTCCGGCGGGACTAGCGGCACGGTCGAGGTCGACGTCATCAATGAGATCCTGACCACGGGCGAGGCCTCGCACGGTGTCTTCGCCCAATCGGTCGGCGGCGGCGGCGGTACGGGCGGCTTCACGATCGCGGCCAATCTGGGGGCGACCAAGGCCGTCAATATCGGCCTGGCCCTGGGCGGCAGCGGCGGCGGCGCGGGCATGGCCGGCGACGTCTATGTCACCACGACCAAGACCATCAACACCAAGGGCGACGGCTCGATCGGCGTCTTCGCGCAGAGCGTGGGCGGCGGCGGCGGTTCAGGCGGCTCGGCCGGCAATATCGCCATGTCCGGCAGCCAGTCGGTCAATGTCACCGCCAGCATGGGCGGCTTCGGCGGCAACGGCGCGCTGGGCGGCTATGTCGTGGTCGACAACAGCGGCTCCATCTGGACGACGGGCGAACTGGCGCATGGCATCCAGGCTCAGTCGATCGGCGGCGGCGGCGGCCACGGCGGCGTGACGGGTCTCGATAAGGACGAGTTCGCCGACTACGCGTTCGGCGGCAGCGGCTCGGTCTCGTTTGGCGACCGCAGCCAGAACATTTCCATCGCCATGGGCGGTTCGGGCGGCAAGGGCAATCACGGCGGCGAGGTCAAGGTCGTCAACTCGGGCGCGATGCGCACCGACGGCGCCCAGAGCAACGTGATCTTCGCCCAGAGCGTGGGCGGCGGCGGCGGCGACGGCGGCATCGCCACCTCGATGTCCGGCGCGGTGGGCGCGGGCAAGAATGGCGTCTATTCGATCGCCATGGGCGGCTTCGGTGGCGTCGCGGGCAATGGCGGCGAAGTGATGGTGCAGAACAGCGGCCTGCTGCTGTCCAACGCCGACGGCAGCCATGGCGTCATGGCCCAGTCGGTGGGCGGCGGCGGCGGCGCGGGCGGTGACGCGCGCGGCTTCGCTCTGGCGTTCTCGAACAAGAAGTCGAAAGGGGCGACCTCGGTGTCCGTCTCGCTGGGCGGCTATGGCGGCGCGGCCGGCGACGGCGGCGAGGTCACGGTCGACAACGACGGCGCGATCCTGACGCTGGGCGCTCGCTCGTTCGGCGTCATGGCCCAGTCGGTCGGCGGCGGCGGCGGCGCTGGCGGTTCGGTGTCCGACGAGGGCGAGGAGATCCCCAACATCCTCGACCTGATCAATAAGGGCGAGGGCAAGGCCGCGCAGATCGCCATCGGCGGCACCGGCGCGGCCGCCGGCGATGGCGGCTTCGTCCGTGTGCTGAATGATGGCGTGATCCACACGAAGGGTGAGGGCAGCCATGCCATCTTCGCCCAGTCGGTGGGCGGCGGCGGCGGTCTGGGCGGCTCGGGCCTGGCCGGTGAGGTCAGCGTCGGCGGCCAAGGCGCGGCGGCTGGCGACGGCGGCGAGGTCTATGTCGTCAACAAGGGCGCGATCGTCACCGAAGGCGACATGGCGCGCGGCGTCTACGCCCAGTCGATCGGCGGCGGCGGCGGCGTCGGCGGCGCGACCGATGCCGAGAGCGAGGACAAGGAACGCGGCGGCTATGAGGCCACCATGGCCACGGTCGGCAACCTGACCGCCACGGCCGAGTTCGCCAAGTCGCTGCAGGAACCGGCGTTCGGCATCGGCATCGGCGGCATGGGCGGCGCGGCCGGCAATGGCGGCAAGGTCACGGTGCTGAACGAGGGCAAGATCGAGACCTTCGGCGTCAGCGCCAACGGCATCTTCGCCCAGTCGGTGGGCGGCGGCGGCGGCCAGGGCGGGGAGGGCATCATGGCCGCGGTCGGCCAGGTGGTGTTCTCAGGCCTGGGCGGCTCGGCCGGCGATGGCGGCGAGGTGATCGTCACCAACAAGGGCGACATCGTCACCCATGGCGCGGGCGCCACGGGCATCTTCGCCCAGAGCGTGGGCGGCGGCGGCGGCCTGGCCGGCGACTATTCGCTGGGCCTGGCCTCGTGGGGCAACACCACGTCGTACGGTGGTCAGAACTACAGCGACATCCTCGATCTGCAGCTGAACCCGGTTCACGCCAATGGCGGGGACGGCGGCGACGTGACGGTGACCAACACCGGCAACATCACCGTCACCGGCCCGGGCGCGATGGGCATCTTCGCCCAGTCGGTCGGCGGCGGCGGCGGTCTGTTCGGCGGCAAGCTGCTGCTGGGCTTCTTCGGTTCGATGGAAGGCGTGGGCGAGGGGGGCAAGGTCACCGTCGTCCAGAACGGCAACGTCATCGTCGGCGGCAAGAACGGCATCGGCGCGGTCTTCCAGAGCGCTTCGAAGGACGGCAATGACGACATCACCGTCACCCTGAACGGCGACGTGAAGGGCGGCTCGGTCTACGGCATGGGCGTCCTGATGGACGGGGGCAAGAACAACACCCTGACCCTGAACGGCGTGACCTGGTCCGACTCCAAGCTGGCCGTCACGGCGACCGGCGGCAACGACGCGGTGATCAGCAACAAGGGCCTGGTGGGCAATGTCGACCTGGGCCTGGGCGTCAACAGCGTCATCAACAACAGCAAGTCGTTCTTCGTCTCGCTGGACTATGTGAAGCTGAACGGCGGCGACCTGATCAACCATGGCCTGCTCAGCCCTGGCGACGCGGGCACGGTGCAGACGACCTCGGTGCAGGGCAACTTCATCCAGTCGGCCACCGGCAACATGCTGACCGACCTGGACCTGCTGCGCACCGGCAAGTCCGGCGAGATCGACCAGCTGAAGCTGACCGGCTCGATCGACGTCAAGGGCGCCTTCACGCTCAATATCCTGAACCCGGGCTACGCCCTGCCGGGCAGCCACACCGTGGCGATCCTGGATGGTTCGGGCACGCTGACCCAGTCGAACCTGACGCTGAACAAGCCGATCTCGGCCGTGGCGAGCTTTGCCCTGGCCCCGACGGCTCAGGATCTGAACCTCAAGTATGACATCGACTTCTCGCCGATCGGCTTGAACCGTAACCAGACGGCGCTGGGCGACCACATCAACGCCATCCAGACAGCCGGCAGCTCGCCGACCTTCGCGCCGATCACGGCCGAGCTGTTCTACGTGCCGACCGTGGGCCAGCTGGCTAATATCTACGACGGCTTCTCGCCCGAGACCTATGCCGCCCAGCAGACGGCGCAGATCTTCGCCAGCCAGCAGTTCGCGGACTCGATGTTCAGCTGCCCGCGCGCCAGCGAGGGCATCGCCTTCTCCGATCGCGGCTGCATCTGGGTGAAGCCTTCGGCGCGTTGGCTGCAGCTGAAGGGCAGCTCGGCCGCCATGGCCTATGACGAGAACTCGACCGGCCTGGCCGGCGGCTTCGAGGCGGCGATCGACGACAACTGGCGTGTCGGCGGCGCGCTGTCGGCCGAGGATGTCGGCGGCGGCGTGAAGAGCCGCGTCAATGCCGACGGCCAGCGCTTCCAGGGCGGCGTCGTCGTCAAGCGCGATCCGGGCCAGGGCTTCGGTGTCGGCCTGGCGCTGCATGGCGGCCAGTCGGACGTGAAGACGCGCCGTCTCGTACCGCTGCCGGCCTCGCCCGCACGCCTGGCGCGCGGCAAGCAGGACATGAGCTTCCTGGCCGCCACGGCGCGCGCCACTTATCGCTGGGGCTCGGACCGGGCCTATGTGAAGCCGATCGTCGAGGCCAGCGCCGTCAAGGTCGAGACCAAGGGTTTCACCGAAACCGGCGCCGGCGCGGTCAACCTGGTCGTTCCCGACCAGAAGGACACCTACGCCCGCGCCAGTTTCAAGGTCGAGGCGGGGGCCGAGTTCCGGGGCCGCAGCGCTGTCTATCGACCCTATGGCCGAGTGGGGGCGACCTATTCGTCCGACGCTGAGAAGGCGCTGTTCGAGGCGGCCTTCCAGGGCGCTCCGGCGGCGGCCGCCAGCGGCTTCACGGTCAATCCCGGGCTGGACAAGACCACCTTCGATACCGAGCTAGGCCTGTCGATCATCGGCTCCAAGGCCAGTGGCCGTCTGGCCTGGACCGGCCAGTTCGGCGATCGGACCCGAAACCAGACGCTGTCGCTGAAGCTGGCGATCCCGTTCTAGGGCGAACGGGCGCCAATTTTCGCACCGTGCGGGAAATTGGGTTAGCCAATTTTAGACTGCTTGATCGGCCGGGACATATGTCCCGGCCGTTCTTGCATTCGCGTCAGGTTCGAAAATCCATCTCATTGGAAATAAATAGAATTATCGACTCTCCGGCGGTGCGTGCGCATGCGGAGAAGGCGTTTCCGCGCGCCGGGATCGACGGCTGTGTAACAACTGGCCTGTCCGCATTGATGAAATGCAGTTCATTAGTAATTGACTTGCTCACGCTAAACGCGTTCCATCATGTAAATGGTAAGACCATTATATGGGATAGTGGTGTGCGATCGCGAAAAGGCGCCTTAAGATGCGTCGCGCGAGGCGGTCATCGATTCACGTCGGGGCCGGGCCGCGTTGTTCGCATTGAGAAGAGTCGGGTGAGGAAGTGACGAAGACAAACGGTTCGATCGGCGGCGTTTGCCGCGCAGCGCTGCTGGGCATGACCATGATGGCCGCGCCGGGCGCCGTGGACGCTGCGGTGATCGGCAAAAACCAGCCGGCGCGCTCGCTAACCGCCGAGCGCCTCACCGAGCTGCCGGCGGCGCAGCGCGCGGCGTGGGCCGCTTATATCAAGCGTTCGCAAGCCCAAATGCAGACCGACAAGGCCACCCTGGCGGCCGAGCTTCCCGCCGGCCAGACGCCGCCGCCTCCGCCCGAGGCCGGCAGCGGCCACATGCCCCTGGACAAGGATGCGGCCTGGTACGGCAGCGCCGAAGCTCGCGCCATCGCCGACACCATCGTAAGCTTCCAGACCCCCGCCGGCGGCTGGAGCAAGAACCAGGACCGCACCAAGCCGCCGCGCCTGAAGGGCCAGCGCTACGCCAACAACGCCGAGCACATGGCGCTGGACGACAGCTTCGACACGCCGACCGACCGCTTCTGGACCTTCGTGGGCACGCTGGACAACGGCGCGACCACCACCGAGATGCGCTTCCTGGCCAAGGTCCAGCAGCAGCTTCCGGGCAAGGACGGCGACGCCTATCGCGCCAGCATCCTCAAGGGCGTGCACTACCTGCTGGCGGCGCAGTATCCCAACGGCGGCTGGCCGCAGATCTACCCGATCGAGGGTGGCTTCCACGACGCGGTGACGTTCAACGACAACGCCGTGGCCGAGGCGGCCATGATCCTGGAGGACGTCGCCGAGGCCAAGGAAGGCTTCGACTTCGCTCCGCCGGCCCTGCGCAAGACCGCTGGCGCGGCTTCGGCGCGGGCCATCCGGCCGATCCTGGACGCCCAGGTGGTGGTCAACGGCAAGAAGACCGTCTGGCCGCAGCAGGTCGACCCGCTGACCCTGAAGCCCAGCTCGGCCCGCGACTACGAAATGCGCTCGCTGGCCAGCGCCGAGAGCACCGACATCCTGCTGTTCCTGATGCGCCAACCCAACCCGACGCCGGAAGTGAAGGCCTCGGTGCATGCTGGCGTCGCCTGGCTGAAGGCTCACGCCGTCCGCGACAAGGCCTTCACCAAGGTCAGCGACGAGGAAGGCCGCAAGCTGATCGACAAGCCCGGCGCGCCAGTCATCTGGTCGCGCAACTACGACATCGCCACCGGCCAGCCGATCTTCGGCGACTGGGGCAAGACGATCCACGACGACGTGAACGAGATCTCCAAGGGGCGCCGCAATGGCTACTCCTGGTATTCGTCCGGTCCGCAAAAGGCTTTGGATGCGTATGAGCAGTGGGCGCCCTCGCATCCGTAAGGTGCGAAGAGCCTAGGTCACCGATCAAGACTGGAAAGGAAGATCAACGCCCCGCGCTGGGGCGACTGATGACGCTTGTCTGAAAATAAAAGTGCTGTCGATGCGGCCGGGAGACCACGGCCGCATCCGCCAAGACACAAAAAAGAGGCCGATAGGCCGGGGTAGGGAACAACATGAAACTCTCGAAGAACACAGATGCCATCGCTGTGAAGCTGATGGTCGGCGCGTCGATCCTGGCGTTGGCCGCCGGGGCCGCCACCTCAGTCCGCGCGCAGAGCGCGGGCGGGGCCGCCGCTGACGAGCAGGTCGAAGAGATCGTCGTGGTCGGCGCGCGCAAGGCCGAACAGTCGGCGATCCAGCGCAAGAAGCGCGCGGCCACCAACCAGGACTCGATCGTCGCCGACGACGTGGGCAACTTCCCCGACAAGAACGTCGGCGAAGCCGTGGCTCGCATCGCCGGCGTGGCCCTGGATGTCGCCGACGACGGCCAGCAGGGCGGGTTCTCCATTCGCGGCCAGAGCGCCGACCTGGTGCGTGTCGAGGTCGACGGCATGTCGATGCTGGCCACGGGCAGCCAGGACGGCCGCTCGGTGACCGGCCTGGGCGACATGTCGTCGGACCTGATCAAGAGCGTCGACGTCATCAAGGGCCAGACCGCCGACATGACGCCCGGCGGCGTCGGCGGCACGGTGAGGATCGAGCAGCGCGGCGGCCTGGATTTCAGCAAGCCGATGGTCAAGCTGAATGTCCAGTACCAGAACAGCTCGCTGGAGAAGAAGTGGTCGCCGCGCATCAACGCCTTCGCCACGCGCAAGTTCTTCGACGACCGCCTCGGGATCCTGGTCAACTTCACCTATGACGATGTGCGCACCGTCACCGACACCGCGCGGGTCTCGGACAAGCAGGCGGGCTACATCCCGCTGGGCGACCACGACAATTCGGCGAGTAAGAGCTTCACGACCCCGTACGACCCGATCGCGGCGGCCGTAACCAACAAGGCCGGCTGCGCGGCTTTGCCGGCGCCAGTGGGGACGGCGGCCGACTCTCGCCTGAACTGCTACGCCCAGTTCGAGGACTTCGTCCCGTCGCTGGTGCGTTTCAGCCGGGGCGTTCGCGAGGACAAGCGTTATTCGGCCCAGTTCCGCGCCGACTTCCGGGTCAACAACAACCTGACCGTCTTCGCGTCGTACAATCCCAACATCAATGACCAGGGTTTCAACAACTTCAATCTCAGCGTCGCCAGCCCGACGGGCACGACCAACACGGCCGGCGTCCTGGCGACCAGCATGCGCAACGTCACGGTCAATCCGAACCACTACGTGACGCAGTTCGACCTGATCCGCGGCAATGGTTCGACGACCCTGAACTGGACGACCCAGGACCGCTACATCGAGCGCCACGACCAGCAGCACTATCTGCAGGGCGGCGCGGACTTCGCCGCCGGCAAGTGGATCGCCAAGGCTCGCGTCCAGTACGGCATGGCCAAGTCCACGCGCGAGGACGAGGCGTTCAGCTTCGTCGCCTCGATCCCGTCGGCGACCTTCAAGATGGTGCCCGAGAACGGCCTGTGGACCATCCTGACGCCGAACTCGGTCGATCTGAGCAACCCCGCGTCCTACTATCCGGTGCTAGGCGCCAACGGCCTGAGCGCCACCTCGCAGCTGGAATATACGCCCCAGGCCGACAAGAGCACCGAGCTGAACTACCAGATCGACGTCACGCGCGAGTTCGATCACTTCGGTCCGGTCAAGACCTTCAAGTTCGGTATCCAGCGTCGTGACCACGACAACACCACCTGGCGCGAAGGCGGCTTCGACCTGTCGCCGGGCGTAACCCTGTATCGCGCGCGCAGCCTGGACCTCGTCCAGTTCTGTCTGCCGTCGGCGGCGCCGGCGTCCGCGCCCTGTAAGTTCGGCACCGCTGATCGTCCCAGCACCACGATCCAGGACCAGCGGTACCGAACCTACACCCTGACTCAGGACCAGTATCAGTCGCTGATCAAGAACAGCCTGCGGGACATTCCGGGCGGGCAGTTCTTCGGCGGCATGCCGGATCGCGGAACGCTGCTCGACAGCTGGGCGGCCTATGACTTCAAGAAGTTCTTCGGTGAGCTTGGCCAGAATGCCGACCTGAACCGGCACAATATCGAGTGCCTGTATCGCTGCGTGGCCTCGGACGGCAAAACCTATGACCGCCCGTCGTTCTCGACCAACGAGAAGACGACCTCGGCCTACGCCATGGTCGACTTCGAGACGCGGCTGGCCTGGATGCCGGTCATGGGTAATTTCGGCGTGCGCTACCAGCAGGTGGACGTCACGGGTCAGCCGTCGGTTGTCCTCAACAACCTGGCCATCAATCCGGCCGCGCTGGCCGCCCTCAATGCTGGCCAAGTCGTCGATCCCAACACGGTGATCACCGCCACGCTCGTCGAGCGCAGGATGACGGACATCAAGCGCAAGTCGAACGACTTCCTGCCCAGCTTCAACCTGGCCCTGTGGCCGATCGAGGACCAGTTCGTGGTCCGCTACTCGATCGCCAAGCAGCGCGCGCGGCCCAAGATGGGGGAACTGACCGGCACCAGCTCGGCGACCTGCAACAAGATCGACGCGACGACCCAGGCGGCGATTGAAAAGCTGATCGCGCAGTATCCTGGCCAGTTCAACGATCCGAACTCGGACGAAGACGACGCCAGCCTGATCCGTGGCGACGCGGTCAGCAACTGCACGGGTCGTATCGGCAATCCCGAGCTGAAGGGCTATGCGGCCACCACCCAGAACCTGTCGGCCGAATGGTACCCGAACGCGGACACGCAGCTCAGCGTGGGTCTGTTCGCGATCGACGTGAAGTCGGGCTATCCGGACCCGGTCACGATCGCCAACTACGATCTCGACGGCGAGAAGTACGCCGCCAACACCTATGTGGACGGCCCCAGCGGCCTGAAGCAGAAAGGCTTCGAAGTGGCGGGCCGCACGGCCTTCACCTTCCTGCCGTGGCGGCTGAAATATACCGGCGCGGGCTTCAACTACGCCAAGAACGAGTCGAACGAGACCAACACCCAGATCGACCTGTTCACGGGCAAGGCGCTGCCGCCCGCCAAGCAGTCCAGCTTCACCTACAACCTGAACCTTTGGTACGACGATGGCCGGGTGAACGCCCGCATCGCCTACCAGCGCCGCGACCTGTACTACGATCGCACCGAAGTGGCGGGCCTCAACCGCATTCCGGCGGCCGGCGGCGGCACGACGACCTCGTACTACAAGGTCGTTTCGCCGATCTTCAAGATCGGCACCAAGTCGCTGGACGCGCGGGCGTCGTACAAGCTGACCAAGCAGATCCAGCTGTTCGCCGAGGGCAAGAACCTGCTGGACGACAAGATGTCGCGCTTCGCGCCGGACGCGTTCCGCAGCATCGGCGGCGGCACGCCGTATGTCTACGACACCACCTTTTCGGGCCGGCGCTACTATGTCGGCCTGATCGCGACGTTCTAGTTTTAAGACAGGGCCGGCCTCCTGCGAGGTCGGCCCTTGGAGTTTCAAGCATGCGGGCGACACGACGTGGATTCCTGCTCGGAGCCAGCGCGCTGGGCCTCTCGACGGCCTTGCCCGTGATGGCGGCCGACCGGCCGGGGCTGGCGCAGCTGGCCGCCGGCTTCGTCCATCCGCCCGCTGACAGCCGGCCGATGGCCCGCTGGTGGTGGTTCGGCGGCGCGGTCGAGGCCGACGAGATCGTCCGCGAGATCAAGGCCATGAAGGCCGGCGGCTTCGGCGGCTTCGAGATCCAGCCGGTCTATCCACTGTCGCTGAACGATCCGAAGCTGGGCATCCGCAATAAGTCCTACCTGTCAAAGGACTTCCTCGACATGGTCTCGGTCGCGGTGCGGACGGGTCGGGCCGAGGGCCTGCGCGCCGACATGACCCTGGGTTCGGGCTGGCCCTTTGGCGGGCCGCATATCGACGCCCAGCACGCCGCTTCGAAGGTCATCAAGCTGGACCTGCCCGCGCCGGCTGGCGCCGAGGGCGTGGACCTGCCGGCGCTGGAGCCGGGCCAGCACTACGTCGCCGCCTTTATAGGAACCTCGCCGGCCGACGCTCAGCCGGCCGAGATCCGAGGCGCGCGCGCCGTGTTCGTCAAGGCCTCGGCGGATCGGGTGCTCTATCTGGTCCAGCAGGCGCGCACCCGTCAGCAGGTCAAGCGCCCGACGGTGGGTTCAGAGGGCTTCGTGCTCGATCACCTGAACGCCCACGCCGTCCGTAAGCACCTGGACACCGTCGGCGAACCGCTGCTGGCGGCGTTCGGCGAGGACCGGCCCTACGCCATCTTCAGCGACAGCCTGGAGGCCTACGGCTCCAACTGGACCGATGATCTTTTGCCTGAGTTCAAGACCCGTCGCGGCTACGACCTAGCCCCGTATCTGCTGAGCTTGTTTCACGACACCGACCGTTCGGCTGGCGTGCGCTACGACTGGGGCCTGACGCTGTCGGAGCTGGTCAACGAGCACTACCTGTCCCAGGTCAGCGCCTGGGCCAAGTCGCGCCAGACCCTGTTCCGGTCACAGACCTACGGCACACCGGCCGTGACCTTGTCCTCCAACCGCCTGGTCGACCTGGCCGAGGGGGAGGGCGCCGAATGGCGGCAGGCGAACTCGACCCGTTGGGCCAGCTCGGCCAACCACCTCTATGGCCAGCCGGTGACCTCGGCCGAGAGCTTCACCTGGCTGCACAAAGGCGCGTTCCGGGCCACGCCTTTGGATATCAAGGCAGAGGCCGACGTGCTGATGCTGCAGGGGGTCAACCAGTTCATCGTCCACGGCTGGCCGTACTCGCCGCCCAAGGTTCCCGAGCCTGGCTGGGCGCTGTACGCGGCGGCGGTGTTCAACGACCACAATCCGTGGTGGCCGGTGATGGCCGACGTGAACCTGTATCTCCAGCGCTTGAGCCACCTGCTACGACAGGGAGCGAATGTCGCCGACGTCGCCCTGTACGTGCCGACCGAAGACATCATGTCGGGCTTCCAGCCCGGCAGGGAGATCTCGGTCAACGACGTGCTGCGCAAGACCTTCCCCGAGGCCATTCTCGAGGGACTGCTCGACGGCGGCTATAATTTCGATCTGATCGATGGCGACGCCATCCTGCGTCGGGGGATCGACCACAATGTCCTGCTGTTGCCGCACATCGAGCGGATCGCGCCAGAGGCCTATGAGCGCATTCGCGCCTTCGCCGAGGCGGGCGGCGTGGTTATCGCGGTCGGGGCGCCGCCGTCCAAGGCGCCCGGCCTGAAGGACGCTCGAAGCCAGCGCGTGGCCGAGCTGTCTAGGGCGATTTTCCTTTGCAAGCGCACGGCCATCACCGACGAGGCTGGGCTGGTCGGAACGCTCAACGGTTTCTTGCCTCCCGATTTGGGCGGAGCGCCCAAGGGCGTTGGCTACGTCCACCGCAGCCTGGAGGGCGGGGATCTCTATTTTGTCGCCAACACCACCAACGCGCCGGTCGCCACGCAACTGGCGTTTGGCGCCTCGGCGCAAGCTGGCCAGGCCTGGGATCCGGTGACCGGAACGGTCGACGGCTTCCGACCGGGCGACGAGGTCCGCCTGGCGCCGTTCGAGTCCCGCGTCTTCGTCTTCGGTCGCGACCTGCCGGCGCCGCGCGAGGTAATCCCGGCAGGTGAACGTACTCTGTCGCTATCGGGTGGCTGGCGTCTGAAGCTGGGCGCGAAGGGGCGTGAGGTCCCGGTTCGCGCCTTCGGCTCCTGGACGGACGATCCAAAGGTTCAGCATTATTCGGGGGTGGGCGCTTACAGCCGCGATGTGGAGCTGACGGCGATTGATCTGAGCGCGCCGACGATCGCCCTGGATCTCGGCGCTGGCGGGCCGGGCGTCGTCAACGAGCGCAAGGGGCCGGGCTACTACGCCCAGTACGATGCGCCAGTGCGAGACGCCGCCGAGGTGTTCGTCAACGGCCAGCGCGCCGGCGCCATCTGGTGCGCGCCGTTCCGGCTGGACCTGAAGCCGCTCCTGAAAGCCGGTCGAAACCGGCTGGAGATCCGGGTCTACAACACCGCGATCAACGAGTTGGCTGGCCGTCCGCCGACCGACTACACGGCCCTGCGCGCGGTCTATGGCGATCGCTTTCAGCCCCAGAACATGGCCGAGCTGAAGCCCTTGGCATCGGGTCTGGTCGCCGAGCCGGCCCTCAGGTTTGGCCCGAGCTAGGGCTGGTCGCCCGGGTTGCGGACCTCTACGAAAGCGGGATGATGAAGCCGAAGATCCTGATCAGCCGTTCCTGGCCCGACGCCGTCCAGCAGCGCTTGGCGATGCGCTATGACGTGACGCTGAACGAGACCGACACGCCGTTGACCATTGATCAGTTGAAGGCGGCGATGACGCGGTACGACGCCGTGTGCCCGACGGTCTCGGACAAGATGCCGGCCGAGGTGCTGTCGACGCCGGATGCGCGGGTGAAGATTGTCGCCAACTACGGCGTGGGTTTCGAGCATATCGATCTCGAAGCCGCCACGGCGGCGGGCATCGTGGTGACCAACACGCCCGACGTTCTGACCGACACGACCGCCGAACTGGCCTTGCTGCTGATGCTGATGACCAGCCGGCGGGCCGGGGAGGGCGAGCGCGAGCTGCGGGAGGGGCGTTGGGTCGGCTGGAGACCGACGCATCTTCTGGGACGGTCGCTGGCGGGCAAGACCCTGGGCCTCGTGGGCTATGGTCGCATCGCCCGCGCCACCGCCCAGCGAGCGAAGGCGGCCTTGGGCATGGAGATCGCCTACTACAGCCGTCGTCGCGTGGCTGACGAGGACAGCGCGACCTATCACGACAGCCTGGAGAGCCTGGCGGCGATCTCGGACGTGCTGTCGCTGCACACGCCAGGCGGGGCCGAGACCCATCACCTGATCGATGCGGCGCTGCTGTCGCGGATGAAGCCCTCGGCGATCCTGATCAACACCGCGCGCGGCTCGGTCGTGAACGAGGCGGAACTCGCCAAGGCTCTTGCCGACGGCGTCATCGCCGGCGCCGGCCTCGACGTCTATCAGGGCGAGCCCAAGGTGAACCCGCTGCTGCTGGCCGCGCCCAACACCGTGCTGTTGCCGCACCTGGGCAGCGCCACGCTTGAGACGCGTACGGCGATGGGCATGCGGACGGCCGACAATCTCGACGCCTTCTTCGACGGAAAGCCGCCTCGTGACCGCGTCGCTTGACGCCGTCGAGCAGGTTCTGGACGGCTGGCGCGGCGATCGCCCGTTCATCCTAGGCGTCTGCGGCGCGCAAGGCTCGGGCAAGTCGACCCTGGCTGAGGGGCTGGCAGCGCGTCTGAAGGCGCGCGGCCTGCGGGCGGCGACCCTGTCGATCGACGACCTTTATCTCTCGCGCGCCGAGCGGACGCGGCTGGGCCAGGTGGTTCACCCGCTGTTCGCGACGCGGGGTGTTCCCGGCACTCATGACACCGAAGCTGGCATCCACCTCCTGGACCAGATCCGCGAGGGGCGCGACGTCGTGCTGCCGCGCTTCGACAAGGCCAGGGATGATCCTGCACCGGCCGGAACGCCGGTAGAGGGGCCCCTGGACGTGCTGGTCTTCGAAGGCTGGTGTGTCGGCGCGCGCGCCCAGGACGACGCGGCCCTGACGGCGCCGATCAACGCCCTGGAGGCCGAGCGCGATCCAGACCTCGTCTGGCGGCGTTTCGTGAACTTGGCCCTGGCCACCGACTATGCCGAGCTCTTCGCCCGGATCGACCGGCTGGTCCTGCTCGCCGCGCCGGGCTTCGAGGTCGTGCGCGGCTGGCGCATCCAGCAGGAGCACGACCTGCGCGCCCGCGTGGGCGAAGGCGGACGGACGATGACCGACGCCGAGATCGGGACGTTCATCCAGCACTATGAGCGCCTGACCCGTCACATCCTTTCCGACATGCCGACCTATGCGGACCTGACGCTGCGACTGGACGCGCGCCGGGGTCTGACGCCCTAGTTGCCCGCCGCCTTCTCGATCAGCTTCGAGACCTCGTGGGGATGCGAGATCATCACCACGTGCGAGGCGCCGGGGATGGTGATGATCTTCTTGGCTTGGGCGCGTTCGGCCATCCATTTCATCGCCGCCGGCGGAATGTTGCGGTCGGCCTCACCATAGACCCACCACGAGGGGATGGTCTTCCAGCTGGCGACGGCGGCCTTCTCGGCGCCGGCCGCGTCGGTCAGGGGGCGTTGGGCCACGGCCATCAGCTTGGCCTGGGGCAGGGGCACGTCGGCGGCGAACTGGGCCGGGAACTTGTCCTGCTGGATGTAGAGATCGTGCGCGCCGCCGGGCAGGTCGACGGGCTTGTCCAAGGCGGGCGGAAGGGTGCTGCCCGGGAACTTGCCGGTCAGGTCGAAGATGCTTTCGCCGACCTCGGGGGCGAAGGCGGCGACATAGACCATGGCCTTGACCTTGGCCGCGCCCTGGGCGGCGGTCGAGATCACCGCGCCGCCGTACGAGTGACCGACCAGGATGATCGGGCCGGGCGTGGCGTCGATCACCGTCCGCACGGCCGCGGCGTCGCTGGCCAGGCCGCGTAGCGGATTGGCGGCGGCCACGACGTGATAGCCGTCGCGGGTCAGGTCGGCGACCACGCCATCCCAGCTGCTGCTGTCGGCAAAAGCGCCGTGCACCAGGACGATGGTGGGCTTCGTTTGAGCTTGGGCGGCCAGGCCCGTCAGGCTGAAGGCCAGGGCGAAGGCGAGAGCGGTCTTGGTCATCGGAACGGTCCTTGGGCAGGGGCGCCTGACTAGCCTTACGCAGGCGGTTGGAAATTCCTCAACGGCCTGATGAGGACTTCGCGCAGCGCTGCGTTTTGCCTTCTCGAAGCCGGCATCGGCTGATCGGGCGGAGGCTCTGATGGCAATGGCGCGAGAGGAGGCCGACGCCGCCGCGCGCGCGGACGTTTTCGCGCGCCAGGCCGCGGCGATGCGCGGGCCCCTGGCCGCCTACTTCCGTCGTCGGGTGCGCAATGCCGTCGAGGTCGAGGACCTGGTGCAGGAGGTCTTCCTGCGCCTGACCGTGCGCGGCACGCCCGACAACACCGACCACGCCAGCGCCTATATCTTCCAGACCGCCGCCAGCGTCCTGGCTGACCGGTATCGCCGCCGCACGGTTCGTCACGCCGATGAGCATGTCGCGCTGGACCCGGACCTGAGCGGCGACCAGGACTTCGATCCGGCGCGGATCTATGCCGGCAAGCAGGCCCTGAACGCCGCCGCCGCGGCGCTGATGACGATGCCGGAGCGGACGCGGACGATCTTCCTGCTGCGCCGGATCGATGGTTTGCGCCACCAGGCGATCGCCTCTCAACTCGGTCTGTCCGTCAGCGCGGTGGAGAAGCACATGGTCCGGGCCATAGAGCACCTGATGGCTCATGCGGGAGACGCCCGATGACGCGCGCCGCCCTGACGCCGGCCCAGGCCGCCGCCCAATGGCTGGCCCACGACGATCTCGATCAGTCGCCTCAGCGCGAGCAGTTCGCGGCATGGCTGGATGAAAGCCAGGACAACCGCGACGCCTGGAACCAGGCGCATCAGGTGTGGGCGATCTTCGACGACGCTGAAGAGAGTGACCTGATCGCCGCGATGGCGCGAGCGGCGCGGCGAGCCGGTCCCGAGCCCGCCGCCAAGCCTTGGCTGCCACGCCTGATCGCGGCGTCGATCGCGGTGGCGGTGGTGTCGGCGACGCTGATCGTTGGCGCGGGGCAGGGCTGGGTCGGACGTTCGGCTAAACCGATTCAGGTTGCGGCCGCCCCTTCGCTCGGCGCCGTTGGACGCCCCGACTACGTCACCGGCAAGGGGCAGAGGTCCGTCATCGATCTACCGGACGGCACGCGCGTGACCCTCGACGCTGACAGCGCGCTGGACGTGGCCTTTACCGGCGGCCGGCGTGACGTGCGGCTGCTGAACGGCCATGCGTTCTTCGATGTCGCCCACGATCGCGCCCATCCGTTCGCTGTGCAGGCGGACGGTCGGGTGGTCACGGCGCTGGGGACGCAATTCGATGTGAAGTTGGCGCCGGGATCGATGCAGGTCGTGCTGGCCGAGGGCAGCGTGTCGGTGGCGTCGGCGGGGGTGCCGACAGTTCGGCTCGTTCCGGGGCAGGCTTTCGCCGCCAGGACGGGCGCGGTCGGCAAGGTGTCTTCGGTCGACGTGGATCAGGCCCTGGCCTGGAAGCAGGGCGTCGTCGAGTTTCGTGACCAGCCACTGTCCGAGGCGGTGGCCTTACTGAACCGCTACACGCGCGCCCGGATCATCATTCGTGACCCCAAGGTCGCGGCGCTGCGCATCACCGGCGTCTTCAAGACTGGCGACGTCAAGCGGTTCGGCCGCTCGGTGTCCCAGGCGCTGCCGGTGCGCATGATCGAGCGTGATGTCGACACCTACGAGCTGGTTTCGACGAGGCGCTGAGGAGTTCTGGAAACCCTGCGTTCCCCCTTAGGGAGCGCCGCAGGTCGTCGCTCGAAACCCTTGAGCGAGAACCCGAAAATGACATCGCCCTCGACCATCCGCGACCCGCTAGCCGATCACCTGCTGACGCCTCAGAACGCCGCGCTGCTGATCATCGATTTCCAGCCGGTGCAGGTCTCGTCCATCGTCACGATGGAAAAGCGCCTGCTGATCGCCAACGTGACCAACCTGGCCAAGACGGCCAAGCTCTATGACCTGCCGGTGGTGCTGACGACGGTGAACGTCGCCACGGGCTTGAACACGCCGACGATCAAGCCGATCACCGACGTCCTGCCGGACGCCAAGCCGATCGACCGCACCGCCATCAATGCCTGGGAGGACGACGACTTCGTCGCGGCGGTGAAGGCCACCGGCCGCAAGAAGCTGATCATGGTCGCCCTGTGGACCGAGGTCTGCCTGGCGTTCCCGGCCCTGGACGCCCTGGCCGAGGGTTACGACGTCTTCGCGGTGGTGGACGCCGTCGGCGGCACCTCGCAGTTGGCCCACGAGGCCGGCATCGATCGTGTCGTCCAGGCAGGCGCCAAGCCGGTCAGCTGGATCCAGGTCGCGTGCGAGCTGCAGCGCGACTGGAACCGCAAAGCCACCGCCGAGGGCTTCGCCGACATCGTCCTGCGCGCGGTGGGGCACTAGAAAAGGAAAGGGGAGCAGGCGGTTCGTCCTGCTCCCCGATTTCCGTCAGGGCTTGGGCGCGTCGGCCGGCTCGACATAGTCGGTGCTGGTCGGGCCGTAGCCGGAGATGTAGACGACCGCGCCCTCCGGACCGGTCATGGCGAAGTGCTCCACGCCCGCCGGCTCGCTGTAGAAGCTGCCCGGCGGCAGCACCTTGACCAGGCTCTCGTCGGCCTTGCGTCCGTAGCCGAACCGCCAGACGCCGCCGACTACGATGGCGGTGCGGTCGTCGCGATGACCGTGGGCGGCGATGCGGGTGTTGGGCGGGACTTTCAGGGCGATGGTGTAGGGGCCGGCCTTGGTCGGATCGCCATACAGCACCGTCGTGCGGATGCCGCTGACGCCCGAGGTGCCGGCCGTGGCGCCACCCTGGGCCAGGCCCTGGATGTCCGACGGGGCCAGGCGCACCTGACGTTCTTGAGCCGAAGCGGCGCCGGCGATCAGCAGCAGCGCGGCGCCGGCGAGGACGAGACGCCGGCTCATTGTTTGGCGTCCAGGAAGTCGCGGACCAGCGTCACGGTCGCCTTGGGGTTTTCTTCCATGATCCAGTGGCCGGAGTCGGGGACGACGCCCTCGGTGACGTTGCTGGCGGCGAAGCGCATCACCGTCGCCATCATCGGGCCGAACGACTTCTCGCCGCCCAGGGCCAGCACCGGCATGGTCAGCTTGCCCTCGGCCATGAAGGCCTTGTTGTCGACGGCGTCCTGGTCGAAGGCGGCGAACTGCGAGAAGCCGCCATGCATGGCGCCAGGCTGGGCATAGAGCTTGGCGTAGTGTTCGCGCGAGGCTTCGGTGAAGCGAGCCGGGGTGGCCGAGAACTCGTTCCAGAAGCGGTCCAGATAGATGCGCTCGCGACCGGCGACCAGGCGCTCCATGTCGGGACCGCCGAACCGGAAGTGCCACAGCAGCGGGTTTTTGAGGATTTCTTCCCACGGCCCGACGCCGGGTAGCGGGGCGTCGATCAGCACGAAGCGACCCACGCGATCGCGGTGCTCGGCGGCGAAGGCGTAGCCGACCATGTTGCCGATGTCGTGGGTGACCAGATCGACCTTGCCGACCTTCAGCGCATCCAGCACGCCGGCCACGTCGCCGCCCTGGGTCTTCTTGTCATAGCCGCCCGACGCGGGCTTGGACGACAGGCCAAGGCCCCGCAGGTCGGGCACGATCACCGTGTGGGTCTTGGCCAGCTCGACGGCCATCGGCTCCCACATGTCGCCGGTCTCGCCATAGCCGTGCAGCAGCACCACGGCCGGACCCTTGCCGCCGACGCGGACGTGGATCGTCACGCCGTTGGTGGCGATCTCCTGGATCTTGAAGTCGGCCGGGAACGGTTTGACCTGCGCCATAGCGGAGGTCGAAAGGCATAGGGCCGCCAAGGCGACGGGAATGAGTTTGAGCACGCGCTGTCCTCCGAAGTGTGGGGCGTCCGGTCGGACGCCTTCACCAGGGGGAACGCAGGTTTTCGAAGAACCCTCACCAGGGCCTAGAAGTGGCCGGACAGGCTGAGCTCGAAGCGCCGCCGGCGCGGATCGCCACGATAGTCGTAGCCCATGTGGTTGGCGTCGGCGACGATGGGCGGGCTGGTGTCCAGGAGGTTCTGCACGGCGAAACGCACGTCGAGCGATCGCAACGCGTGGTCGGGCGTAAAGCCTAACCGGCGGCGCGCCGTCAGGTCGAGATAGGTGCGCGAGGGGATGTAGGTCCGCGTCTGATTGTAGGCCGCGTTCTGGACGGTGATGTTGCTGTAGCGCGAATACAGGGGGCTGGAGCGTCCGACGTACTGTGCGCTCAGGTCGATCAGGAGGTTGGCGTGCGTCCACTGGATTCCCGCGTTGCCGCGCCATTCGAGCGGGCCGTCGCGGAAGCCTAGTCGGTCCAGCCGGGGGAGGTCTGCCCGGCGTTGAGTCCGCAAGGTCGGTTGCCAGGTCGCGGCGCCGTAGAACTGGGTTTGACCGTGCAGAAGGCGCGGCAGCGACCAATCGAACTGGACATCGACGGTCTCAGCCACCGTCCGTCCCACATTGGCCAATCCGCTATAGACGACGATGATGCGTCCAGCCGTGTAGCCCAGGGCCGCATCGGCGGCGGACAGAGGCTCGCGGATTACGCGATTGGGGTAGAGGGCCTCATTGTCGATCACCAGCTGAGGATTGAGGCCGGACGCGCCGATCTCGTCTCGGATCTCGACGCGGGAGAGGTCGATGGACAGGCGCGGTCCGCTCCGGCCCGACGGGTTCAGCACCAGGCCGACGGACTGGGTCAGGCCCTTTTCCTGACCGATATCGTGCCATCCGCTACGGCCCCAGCGGAAGGGGCCGTCAGCCAGGATCAACCGACCGCCGCGCTTCGGATCGTTGTAGGAGTTGGCGCCTTGGAGGCCCTGAATGGTGATCTCCTGGAGCTGGCTCATGTCGGGAGGCGACTGACCCGTCGCGGCGCTCGCGCGGAACATCAGCCAGTCGGCAGGAAAGACGCGGCCGCCAAAGGTGAATACGTCGGCCCGGTGATGGACCGTTGTACGCACGGACGTTGAGACGCCGGTCAGCATGGTGTCGGGAAAGGTGGTCCTGACCGCGTCGCGACGCAGGGCCAACTGCAGTTCCAGCCCGCGCAACGGCGCGAACCGGACATCGCGCGGCAGAACGGGCACCCTGAGTTCGGCATAGCCAGACCGGACGCGCTGGACCCTGTCGGATGTGAGGCTCGTGTTCGCTCCACCCTCGCCGATGCTGATGAGCGGGCTCTCCGGCATTCGTTCACGCCGAACCTCCGCCAACAGCGTCGCTGTCAGCGGGCCGCCCGGAAGCGTGATCACGGGGCCGGCGGCGCGCACGACTCCGCTGCTGAACTGGGTGGTCAGCCAGCTGTCGGAGGCCCGTGGGACGGCATAAGCGGTGAGCGCCGATTGCAGGGTCGCGAAGTCTCCCAACGGAATGATCGGCGCCTGGCCGCGTGCGCCGGCAGAGCCGTTCCAGATGGCGTTGCCGATAGACAACGGGATCGTCCTGCCTTCCGAGCGGTTCCCCATGACCGACCGGCCGACAGTGTAGTCGGCGGACGTCCGCCACCCACCGGGCAGGGGGGCGATCAACCCCGCGGTCACACGTCCCACCTTGACCGTGGTCGATCGCCTGTCGGCCAGGTCGGATACGGGAAAGTAGAAATAGACCGTATTGGCGAACAGATTGCCGGGCGCGTCTGCCTGGCTCGCGCTCTGTGCATTCAGTCCCCTGGCGGTGTAGGTCAGGCCGTGATCTTCGAGTTCGAAGCCATCGATGAAAGCCTCTACATGCTCGCCGATCTTGCGACGGGCGTTGAACAGGATGGCGTAGGTCTTGGGCTCGGTGACCAGCGAGGCGCCGACGCCGGCGAGACCCGGCGCCAGTTCGTTCGGCAGGCGCCCGGCATTGGCCGCCAGGACGGTCGCCTTCTCCTGATCGGTCCCGTGGAAATCGAGCGGCAGGAACGTGTAGTTGCTGCTCAGAACGGTTCCGCCATAAGCGGCGTCGAGCCGTAGCGGTTCATTGAGGCTGCTGCGCACGGTGATCGCGTCCACCGGTCGGTTCTGCTGCAGGTAGGCGGCTGGACTGTGCTGAGCCTGCCACTCCAGCGACCGGCGCGCATAATCGCGCCGGCCGACCGTCAGAGGCTGCGCCGCCGAATAGGAAGCGGTCAGCATGACGTCCGTCCGCCCATGATCGGGCGTGAAGCCGATGCGGGCCTCGATGCGGCTGCGGCCCGCGTCGCCACGGCTGGAGAGGCCTGAGGCCGCCGTCAGGTCCGCGCCCCTGTAGTCGCGCTTGAGCACCAGGTTGACGACGCCGCCGATGGCGGTGGGGCCGTGGATGCCGCCGGCCGTAGCCGTCAGGGTCTCGATGCGTTCGATCGCGTCCAAGGGGACTGCGTTGACATCGCTCTGCGCCAGTCCGCCCACCCGCGTCGCCAGGCTGGGCAGACGTCGCCCGTCGATCAGCACCAGGGTCTTCTGCAAGCCGACGCCGCGCAGATCGATCGCCGAATTTGTCGCCGCATTGGGATTGGTCACGTCCTGACTGGGTGAAATGACCTGGCCGTTGGCGGGCAAGCGCTCGCGCAGATACTGGTCGACATTGTCCTGGGCGGCGACGTTCAGCTCGCGCGGCCCAACAATCCGGTAGGGCTGGATGTCGTTCTCGGTGCGGCGGATGTCGGCGTTCTGGGTCCGGCGGCCGGGCACCAGCACCTCGGAGATGGCGCCGTCGCCGGTCTCGTCGAGCTCTCGTCGGGGTAGGGCATATAGCACGAAGACGCCGTCTCCGGTGATCCGATATCCAACGCCAGAGTTCTCCAGCAGGCGGGCGAGGGCCTGTTGGGTCGTCAGTCGTCCCTTGATGGCCATGGCGCGTCGCCCTCGCACCAGATCCGCCGAATAGAGGATGTCGACGCCGCTCTCGCGCGCCAGCTCGCTCAGCGCGTCCTGGAGGGCGCCGGGACGGATGTCGATAGGCGCGGCGTAGGCGGCGTGTGGCGTCGTCGCCAGCAGAACGCCGGCAACGATCCAGAAGCGACGGCCGTATTGGCGCCGATGCATGCCTTCCCCCAAAGGCGTGGAATCCAGGAAATCGGGAACACGGTTGTCTATCGCTGTCAGGCCGCCTGCGCGAGTCCCTTGGCGCCGATCGTCAGCAAACTGACACGTCCGGCCGCTAGTGCAGCGCTCCAAGCAGTCGGCGAGTCGCCGGCGGGACAGGGCGCGATGGCCTGGCTACGTGAGATCGACAAGTGGTTCGCCGACGCGGTGCTGCCGTCCGCGCCGGTCTATCGCGCCTACGCCCGCAAGCTGACGGGTGACGCGGTCGAGGCCGAAGACCTGGTGCAGGAAGCCTATGCCAAGGTGCTGGGCGTGCCCGACTGGCGGCGGCTGGAGCAGCCCGAGCGCTTCGTCCTGACCATCATCCGCAACCTGGCGTTCGAGCGGTTCCGCCGTGCCAAGGTGGTGGGCATTCGCCAGATCGGGGTGCTGGAGATGGAAGCCCTGCCAGACCCAGCGCCGGACGCGCACGCCGTGACCAGCGCCCGTGAGGAGCTGTCGCGGGTGCTCGAGGCGGTCGACCGCTTGCCGGAGCAGTGCCGGCGGGTGGTCACCTTGCGAAAAATGGAGGGGCTCTCGCCGGGCCAGATAGCGGTTCGGTTGAACTTGTCCATCTCTACGGTTGAGAAGCATCTGGCCAAGGGGCTGATGCTGCTGACCAAGTCGCTGGCCGCCAGTGAGGATCGTCGGATCGGGAGTAAAGCGGGTACATGGCGAAAACGGGCGATCAAGACAGAGACGCGCTGATCGCCCAGGCTTCGGAATGGCTGGCGCGTCTGGACGCCGGCCGTGCGGAACCCGCCGAGTTCGAGGCCTGGCGCGACGCCGATCCGCGCCGCGCCGCCGCCTTCGCCGAGGTCGCCGCCGCCTGGAGCAAGCTGGACGCTTTGCGGGACGCCGAGCCGCGCGCGCGGACGGAGATGAGCCGTCGCGCCTGGCTTGGCGGCGGCATGGCCCTGGCGGCCGGGCTGTCCGGCGCGGCCTATCTGGGGCGCGAGCAGCTGTTTCGGGCTCGCACGACTACCGGGGTCGGCGAGCGTCGGACCCTGGCGCTGCCCGACGGCAGCTCGGTCGAGCTCAACACCGACACCGAGGTGATGTGGCGCTTCGACCGTAAACACCGGCGGCTGTGGCTGCGGAGAGGGGAGGTGGCGCTGACCATCGCCCAGGACGTGTTGCGACCGTTCGAGCTGTTTACCGAGCAGGGCCTGGCGCGCTTGGCGTCGGGCCAGTTCAACGCCCGCCTGCGGCCGGCGGGCCTGGACCTGATCGTGCTGGCCGGCCGTGCGGCGATCGAGACCGCCGCCGGCGCGGGGCAGGCGGCAGTGGAAACCGCCACCGACGCCCGCCAGGCCCTGGCCATCACGGCCGCTGGCGTGGCGGTGGCCGCCGCGCCCGAGGCCGAGGTCCAGGCGGTACAGGCCTGGCGTCGTGGTGAAATCGTTTTCGAAGGTCAGCGGTTGTCCGAGGCGGTCGAGGAATACAATCGTTATCTCGTCCGCAAACTGGTCATAGAAGACGCCAAGGTCGGGGCCATGCGCCTGGGTGGGCGGTTCCTGACCGACAATCCCGAAACCTTCCTGGAAGCCCTGCGCATGACGTTCGGTCTACGGATCATCGAGGATGGTCCGTCACGAATTCTTCTCAAATCTCGATAGAGGTTTCTCGCGCCCCTTTCATCTTCCCGAGCGAGACGCCGATTTTCGGCGAGACCAAACGGGGCGAAATACGATGACCAAGTCTTGGGCTCCGCGCGTGGGCGCGTGCTTGCTTCTGGCCACGACGGCGCTGGTGACGCCCGTCGTCGCTCAAGCCCAGACGGCCGCGAGGGTGGAATTCAACATCCCGGCCGGTGACACCGCCCAGGCCCTGACCGCCTTTTCGCGCCAGGCCGGCGTGCAGATCCTGTTCCCCTATGACGTGGCCGCCAAGCACCGCACGACCGGCCTGCAAGGGGCGTTCGGTCGCGAGGACGCGGTCCGCAAGCTGATCGACGGCAGCGAGCTGGAGATCGCCTCGGCCACGGCCCAGGTCATCACCCTGCGCCAGCGGGGCGCCGGCCCTTTGGCCGCCGGCTCGGCCGCCGCTGACGTGTCGACGGTCGAGGAGCTGATCGTCACCTCGCGCGCCGGCTCGGACGCTCGCACGCGCCTGGCCACCAGCTACGCCGTCACCACCATGAACGAAGAAGCGCTGCGCCTGCGCTCGCCGATGGGCGTGGCCGACGCGCTGAAGTCGGTGCCCGGCTTCTGGGTCGAGGCCTCGGGCGGCGAGGCCAGCGCCAACATCCGCGCCCGCGGCATCCCCCAGGAAGGCTTCTCGGCCATCGCCTTGCAGGAAGACGGCGCGCCGATCCAGCACGACGGCGGCCTGGGCTACCTGAATGCCGACCAGTCGTTCCGCCTGGACGAGACGATCGACCGCATCGAAGTGGTGCGCGGCGGCCCGTCCTCGATCTTCGCCTCGTACGCCCCGGGCGGCACGGTCAACTTCATCACCCGCAAGGGTGACGTGAAGGAAGGCATCCTCAAGGTCCAGGGCAGCGACTATGGCCTGAAGCGCGTCGACGCCTATTACGGCGGTCCGGTGGGCGACTGGCGCATGGGCGTCGGTGGCTTCTGGCGCGAGGACGACGGCATCCGCGACCCGGGCTTCACGGCCAACAAGGGCTACCAGGTCCGGGCCTCGATCGGCCGCGACTTCGAGCGCGGCAGCTTCGACTTCAACATCAAGCACCTGGACGACAACGTCATCCTGTTCGCCGGCGTGCCGCTGAAGTTCAACGCCGAGGGCGAGCCCAGCGCAGTGCCGGGCTTTGACCCGCTGACCGGCACCCTGTCGGGTCCGGAGGTCAACAAGCTGACCCTGCGTGGTCCCAACGGGCCATTCGACTGGGACCTGTCGCGCGGTACCGAGGTCAAGCTGACCCAGGCCAGCGCTGAGTTGAAGTACGAGATCGCCGACGGCTGGCATCTCCAGGAGACGCTGCGCTACCGGACCTCCGAGTCCAAGCGCATCGGCCTGTTCCCCAACACCCCGGTGCTGGGCAAGGAGCGCATCGCCCAGTACCGCGCGGCCCTGTTGGCCGCCACGCCGGGCGCGACCGACGTGCAACTGCGCTATTCGACCAACCCCAGCGAGGTGTTCAGCACCACGGGCGCCGGCCAGAACGGCAACGGCCTCGTGCTGGACGGTTCGCTGCGTTACGTCTCCGTCCCGCTGGACGAGCTGATCAGCGACACCCGCCTGCTGCACAAGTTCGAGGTCGGCGGCCAGACCCACGACGTCGCGTTCGGCTTCTACCAGGCCCACGTCGAGGAGGCCTTCAACCGCTACTCGGCCAACGCCCTGCTGGACGTGCGCGAGAACGCCCGCCGCCTGGACCTGGTGGCCGTCGACGCCTCGGGCAAGATCCTGTCCAGCCTGACCGAGAACGGCATCAGCCGTTACGGCGCGGAGTTCGCCAATGGCGACGGCAAGTCCAACACCACGGCCCTGTACCTGACCGATGAGTGGCAGGTGACGCCGAGCCTGCGCATCGATGCTGGCGTGCGCTGGGAGCGGACTGAGTTCACCGGCCGCAGCGAGCGCACCGCCACGATCAATCTCGGCCTCTCGCCGACCCCGGCCGATGACACCGTGCTGGCCGGCTCGGGCGTCTATGACCGCCTGGACAAGAAGTTCGAGCACAGCGGCTGGACCGTCGGCGCCGACTACCGGATCAACGGCCACATGGGCGTCTTCGCCCGCTACACCTCGGCGTTCCGCCTGCCGTCGCTGGGCGACTACATCACCAACGCCAGCAACACCTCGCCCTTCATCCAGACGATGGATCTGATGGAAGGTGGCTACAAGCTGACCGCCGGCAAGCTGGACCTGTACGCCACGGTCTTCCACACCGCCTATGACGCCCTGAGCTTCGGCAGCTTGGTGTTCAACCCGACCACCGGCGCCTATGTCAGCCAGACCAGCATCACCGACACCAAGACCCTGGGTCTGGAACTGGAAGGCACGCTGCGTCCAGCTCCGTGGTTCGACCTGGGCTTCAGCGCCACCATCCAGGATCCCAAGTTCGGCGACTACAAGTTCGAGGAGGCCTGCACCATCGCCGCCTCGGACCCGACCTGCCAGGTCAAGCCGCCGGCCGGGACCGCCAGCCGCACCCGCGACTTCACGGGCAAGCAGCTGATCCGCGTGCCCAAGACGGCCTTCCGCCTGACGCCGGGCGTGAACCTAATGGACCGCCGCCTGCGCCTGGAGAGCAGCATCGAGCGCTACGGCGACCGCTACTCCGACGCCGCCAACACCTCGAAGCTGTCGGCCTACACCCTGGTGAACGCCACGGTCCGGTTCAACGTCACTGACGCCCTGACGGTCTACGCCTACGGCACCAACCTGACCAACGAGCTGGGCCTGACCGAGGGCAATCCGCGGGCCGGCCAGATCATCAGCGGCGAGGCCGGGGCTCTTTACGGTATCGGCCGTCCCGAGTTCGGCCGGGCCTTCAAGGCGGCGCTTCTCTACAAGTTCTAAGGCGCGCCGCCTGATTTCCTTCCCCTGAAACTTAGGGCGGCCGCAGCCTCGGCCGCCCATTCTTTTGTGGAATTTCCGATGCTCCGCTGGCTCGCTCTCGTCCTGCTGCTGATCGCGTCTCCGGCCTTGGCGCAGGAGGGGAAGCCCGACCTCGTCCTGACCGGCGAGATCACTGGCGCCGACCACCAGACCTACAAGCCCGTGCCGTTCGACGTTCCAGTGGGGACGACCCGCGTGACGGTTGCGTTCGACTACACCGGCCGCGAGAACAAGACGGTGGTGGACCTGGGCCTGCTGGATCCCATCCGCTTCCGGGGCTGGAGCGGCGGCAACAAGAAGGGCTTCTTCGTTTCGACCGAGGCGGCGACGGCCAGCTACCTGCCTGGACCGCTGCCGGCCGGGAAGTGGACCCTATTGCTGGGCGTGCCGAACGCGCGGCCGAACTCCAAGGCGACCTACGAGGCCAAGGTGTGGTTCGCGCATGGGCCTGTTGCGCTACCGGCGACCCTGTCCAAGGCGACGACGCCCGGCTGGTATCGCGGCGACCTGCACATGCACACCGCTCACAGCGATGGCGGCTGCACGACCGGCGACGCGCCGCGCGCGCCGTGCCCGGTTTATCGCACGGTGCTGGCCGCCCAGGCCGCCGGCCTCGACTTCATCGCGGTCACCGACCACAACACCACCAGTCAGGCCGAGGCGCTGACCGAGCTGCAACCGGCGTTCCCGAACCTGCTGCTGATGGTCGGCCGCGAGATCACGACCTTCCAGGGTCACGCCAACGTCTTCGGTCCCACGGCCTTCATCGATTTTCGCCTGGGTTCCAAGACCGTTCCGACTATCCGCAGCCTGCAACAGGCGGTGAAGGCCTCGGGCGGCGTCTTCTCGATCAACCACCCGGCCGTGCCGTCAGGCGAGATGTGCATGGGTTGCGGCTGGACCGCCAAAGACACCGATTACGACGCCGTCCAGGCCATCGAGGTCGCCAATGGCGGTAACGAGAAGGCGCTGGGCGGCTTTGAAGGCGTCCTGTCGGGCGTACCCTTCTGGGAGGCCCAGCTGAACCAGGGGCGCCGCATCACCGCCGTCGGCGGCAGCGACAACCACGACGCCGGCATCCCACATGACAAGCCGTCGGCCGTGGGCCGTCCGGCGACGGTGATCCACGCCGAGGGCCTTTCGACTGAAGCCCTGCTGACTGGCCTGAAGGCGGGGAGGGTGTTCATCGATTTGGACGGAACCCGCGACCGCATGCTGGAGCTGTCTGCCAAGGCCGGCGATCGGACGGCGGTCATGGGCGGAACGCTGGCGGCTAAGCCGGGAGAGGCGGTGGTCTTCGTCGCCTCGGTCACCGGCGTTGATGCGGCGGGCCTGGAGGTCATCCAGGGCGGCGCCAAGGTCACGCCGGTGATCTCTGACGGCAAGTTCGAGATCCGGATGGGGCAGGGCAAGAGCTGGGTGCGGGTCAATGTCCGCGACGCTGGCGGCCGACTGCTGCTGATCGGCAACCCGATCTACCTGACGCCCGCCGCCTAGCTATGCCGGGACGGCATGGCGAACACTGATTTAGGCATGGGCGGCGAGAGGACTCGCCGCCTAGTCTCCCGCGATAATCGGGAGCTTACAGTATGCGCGACGGGTTGATGATGGCGGGGGCCGCGGCCCTTCTTCTGGCGGCGACCGGCGCTCAGGCGCAGTCGACCAACAGCTTCCCGGCCAAGGTCTGCGACGTGCGCGAGTACGGCGCTGGCGGCACGCGCATCTGGTTCGACACCGAAGCCTTTCAAAAGGCCATCGACGCTTGCGCCTCGGCTGGCGGCGGCACGGTGCGGGTGACGCGCGGCGAATATCTGATCGGCCCGATCTGGCTGAAATCCAACATCCGCCTGGAGATCCAGAAGGGCGCCGAGGTGCTGGCCGGCACGGACGAGGCTCTGTACCCGCACGGCGAGCGCAGCGGCGTGATCAATGTCGACGGGGCTGAGAATGTCGCCATCGTCGGCGAGGGTCTGATCGACGGCCAGGGGCAGGTCTGGTGGGAGCGGATCCGCGCCGTGTGGCGCTCTATCCCCGACTTCGCCACCAACGGCCAGGCCCGCCAGCAGCAGAAGGACGAGCGTCCGCGCCTGGTCTGGGTCAACAAGAGCAAGAACGTCCTGTTCGAAGGCCTGCGCTTCGAGAACTCGCCGTCGTTCCACCTGGTGATCAACAACAGCGACTACATCACCATCGACAAGGTCCGCATCACCGCGCCGGCCCATGCGCCGAACACCGACGCGATCGATCCGATGAACACCCGCCACGTCGTGATCACCAACAACGTCATTAGCGTTGGCGACGACATCGTAGCCATCAAGTCGAACGGGCCGGACGCGCGTTATCCGGACGCGGTATCGTCCGACATCCTGATCGCCAACAACACCATCCTGGAAGGCCGAGGCATCTGCATCGGCAGCGGCGCCAGCGGCGGCGTCCAGCGCGTGCGGGTCGAGAACAACACCTTCGGGGGTTCGATGTACGGTCTGCGCATCAAGTCGATGCGCGGCAAGGGCGGGACCATCAAGGACGTGGTGTTCAAGAACAACACCATGAAGGACGTCGAGACCCCGCTGGTCTTCACCAGCTACTACGAATATCGCCCGCTGGACCTGGCCTCGGCCGAGAAGCAGCTGCAGCCGGGCGGTTTCATCCTGGGCAACCAGATCTGGCCGGGCCCGACCGATCCGGTCCAGCCCTTCATCCATGACAAGACCCCGGACATGTCGGGCATCGTCGTCGACGGCGTCACCGCCACCGGCGCGGACCTGGCGGGCATCGTCACGGGCCTGCCCGAAAAGCCGATCGGCATCACGCTGAAGAACATCAAGATCACGGCCAAGAAGGGCCTGCTGGTCCGCAACGCCGAGGTGTTGACCCAAGGCGTGGTCATCCAGTCGGCCGACAAGACGCCGTTCCGGCCCGAGGCGGGCGGGGTGGTGAAGGGGGCGAAGTAAGCCTCTTCTTTTCCGCTCATCCCCGCGAAAGCGGGGACCCAAGCTGACTCACGGCTTGTTACGCGGACAGTGGTCCTTCCGAAGCGCCGCTTGGGTCCCCGCTTTCGCGGGGATGGGCGGTGATGGGAAGCTCATCACCATCCGCTCCCTTGAACACGCCCAGCTCCGACCAGAACCCCTCGGCCGCTAGGCTCTGGCGGGCGGCGGGGCGGAAGACGCGGATGTCGACGGTCACGTCCCATTCCGGTCCGCCGGCGCGCACCAGACGGCCCTCGGCGACTTCCAGTTCGGCCAGGGTTTCCGGCAGCCACGCCACGCCGCGGCCGTCGCGGGCCATCGGCATCAGGCTGGCGGCCAGACGGGCCGAGAACACTTCGCGCAGGCCCGAGGCGCGATCGATGAAGCGCTGGGACTCCAGGATCCGGCCCAGGCCGGACTCGGCGCTATAGCTCAGATACGGAATGTCGGCGTCGCCTTCGGCCAGGGTCCAGCGCGGCCCGCCGGTCTCGTCGGGCGCGCAGAAGGGGACCAGGGCGTCGCGGCCCACCACGACCGAGCGGAACTGCGAACCGAACCGGCCCGGCGCAGCGGCGTGGTGATGGCACAGCAGGAACTGCGCCTGGCCGTGCAGCATCAGTTCCTCGCACGCCTGCATGCTGTCGGAGATCAGCCGCACAGGACCCAGCGGCGCACGCGACTCCAGCAGGCGGATCCACTGCGGGAAGAAGGTGAAGGACAGGGCGTGGGTGGCGGCGAAGCGCAGGGTCGCCGCCTCTTTGCCGCCGGCTTCGCGCGCTTCACGGCGCAGCTGAATGATCCGGCGGATCAGTTCATCGGCCCCGCCGCGGAACTGCTGGCCGGCGGCGGTCAAGGCGACGCCGTTGGCGGTGCGGTCGAACAGGGGCGCGCCGATCCAATCCTCCAGCGCCCGGATACGGCGGCTGAAGGCGGGCTGGGTTACGTTCCGGTTCTCGGCGGCGCGCGAGAAGTTGCCGGTCTCGGCTAGCGCCACGAAGTCTTCCAGCCAGATCAGTTCCATAGTTGATGCCTGTTACGCATAGCGACCATCGAGAATGGCATTGGCCCGTCGAAAGGGCGCCGCCTAGGGTTTGTCTGACAAGTGGAGAACCCCGTGCGCATTCTAGACATCCGCGAGAAGACGGTCTCAATCGCCTCGCCGATCGCCAACGCCTATATCGACTTTTCAAAGATGACCTGTTCGGTTGTCGCCGTCATTACCGATGTGTTGCGGGATGGCAAACCGGTCATCGGCTACGGCTTCAACTCCAATGGCCGGTACGGGCAGGGCGCCCTGATGCGCGAGCGCTTCCTGCCGCGTCTGGCCGAAGCCAATCCTGACAGCCTGATCGACGAGAAGAACGACAATCTCGACCCGTTCGCCATCTGGAAGACCCTGATGACGAACGAGAAGCCGGGCGGTCACGGCGAGCGTTCGGTGGCGGTGGGCACGATCGACATGGCCGTCTGGGACGCCGTGGCCAAGATCGCCGAGAAGCCGCTGTACCAGCTGCTGGCCGAGCGCTATCGCGGCGGCGTCGCCGACGACAAGGTCTGGGTCTATGCCGCCGGCGGCTACTATTATCCGGGCAAGGACGACGCCCAGCTGCAGGCCGAGATGCGCAGTTATCGCGACCGCGGCTACAAGGTCGTGAAGATGAAGATCGGCGGCGCCTCGCTGGACGTTGATTTGCGCCGGATCGAGTCGGTGCTGGAGATCGTCGGCGACGGCCAGAACCTGGCGGTGGACGCCAATGGCCGCTTCGACCTGGAGACTGGCATCGCCTACGCCGAGGCCCTGAAGAAGTACAATCTGTTCTGGTACGAAGAGGTCGGCGACCCGCTGGACTACGCCCTGCAGGCCGAGCTTTCCAAGCACTACGAACTGCCGATGGCGACCGGCGAGAACCTGTTCTCGCACCAGGACGCCCGCAACCTGCTGCGCCATGGCGGCATGCGTCCGGACCGTGACTACCTGCAGTTTGACTGCGCGCTGTCCTACGGGCTCGTCGAATATCTGCGGACGCTTGATGTGCTGGAACAGAACGGCTGGTCCTCGCGCCGCATCGTCCCGCACGGCGGTCACCAGATGTCGCTGAACATCGCCGCCGGCCTGCACCTGGGCGGCAACGAGTCCTATCCCGACGTCTTCAAGCCGTTCGGCGGCTTCGCCGACGGCATCCAGGTCGAGAACAGCTATGTCGGCCTGCCGGACGTGCCGGGCGTGGGCTTCGAGGCCAAGTCGGAGCTCTACACCCTGATGCGGACGCTGACCGAGGATGTGGCGCACCGCGCGGCCTGATACCGAAACAACGGGACGACCCGGCGAGACAGCCGGGCGTCTCCGGGGGGACTTAAAGACTTGAACCTCAAGCGCCTGTTTTCGCAGATCTACGTCCAGGTCCTGATCGGCATCGTGATCGGGGCCGCGATCGGGATTCTGTGGCCCCATGTCGGCGCGGCGCTGAAGCCGGTCGCCGACGGCTTCATCAAGCTGATCAAGATGCTGCTGGCCCCGATCATCTTCGGGACCGTGCTGGTGGGCATGGCCCGCATGGGCGACCTCAAGGAGGTCGGGCGTATCGGCGTGAAGGCGCTGATCTATTTCGAGGTGCTGTCGACCATCGCCCTGGTCATCGGCCTGATCGTCGTCAACGTCATGCAGCCGGGCGCGGGCCTGAACATCGACGCCTCCAACCTGGACGGCAAGCAGCTGGCGACCTTTACTGAGGCCGCCAAGGAGCAGGGCGTCATCCCGTTCCTGCTGGACATCATCCCGACCACCTTCGTCGACGCCTTCGCCAAGGGCGCGATGTTGCAGGTCATCCTGCTGGCGGTGCTGACCGGCACGGCCGTCAGCCAACTGGGCGAGCGCGGCAAGCCCTTGGTGGACTTCATCGACGTCTTCCTGGACGCCATCTTCAAGATCGTCGGCATGGTGATGCGCCTGGCGCCGCTGGGGGCGGGGGCGGGGGTCGCCTTCACGATCGGCAAGTATGGGGTCGATACCCTGTGGTCGCTGGGCCGATTGCTGATCGCCCTCTACGTCACCTCGATCGCCTTCGTGTTCATCGTGCTGGGCCTGGTCATGCGTTCGACCGGCCTGTCGTTCTGGAAGTTTCTGGGCTTCATCCGCGAGGAGATCTTCGTCGTCCTGGGCACCTGCTCGACCGAGGCGGTGCTGCCTCGGATGATGAAGAAGCTGGAGGACATGGGCTGCGCCAAGCCGGTCGTCGGCCTGGTTCTGCCGGCCGGCTACACCTTCAACGCCGATGGCACCTGCATCTACCTGACCCTGGCCACGGTGTTCGTGGCCCAGGCGACCAATACCCATCTGTCGCTGATCGACCAGCTGGTGATCCTTGGCGTGCTGCTGCTGACCTCGAAGGGTTCGGCGGGCGTGGCGGGCGCGGGCTTCATCACCCTGGCGGCGACGCTGTCGACCCTGCACGCCATCCCGGTCAGCGGCTTGGTGCTGCTGCTGGGCGTCGACCGCTTCCTCAACGAGGTGCGGGCGGTGACCAACCTGATCGGCAACGGCGTCGCCACGGTGGCGATCGCCAAGTGGGACGGGGCCCTGGATATGGACCAGGCCCGCGCGACCCTGGCCAAAGGCGCGACCAGCGCATGACCCTTTCTCAGTTCGAGCTTACCCCGAAGAGGAGCGCCAAGTTGGTGCGTCGATCGAACAAGGCCCTGCGGGCCGCTCTCCTGGCTACCGCCGCTCTGGCCCTGCCGACCATCGGCAGGGCCGACGGCCTTCTGTTCCACCTCACGGGCGACAAGGGCCTGAAGGCGGACGTCGCGGCCGGGGAGGCGACGCCGAACTTCGCCGACAAGGTCAAGCTCAAGACCGACCCGACGCACGGCGCCTATATCGAGGCCTCCAGCGAGCAGGTGCTCAGCTGGATGGCCCCGGGCAACATCTACGCCCAGCGCGGCACGCTCAGCTTCTACTGGCGCGGCCGCGAGCCGGTGGGGGCCACGCCGTTCCCGCTGTTCCGCGTCGGTTACGCCGACCACACCAGCTGGGACATGACCTGGCTGCGCATCGACTGGAACGGCAAGGGCTTCGACGCCTTCGTCACAGACGACAATCTCTCGCGGGTGCGGGTCTCCACGACCCAGGCCGCGCCGAAGCCTGACCAGTGGGTTCTCGTCACCTTCAGCTGGGACGAGGCCAAGGGCATCGCGCTCTATATCGACGGCAAGCCGGTGGCCTCGAAGGCCCAAGTAGCGGCGCTGGACGCCGGCCTCGACCAGTTCGGCCCGCACAGCCGGGTGATCTCGCCCCACCAGGTGCAGAGCGCCTATCAGTTCATCCGCGGCGGCGATGTCGACGACATCCGGATCTACGACCATGCGCTCAGCGACGCCGACGTCGCGGGCTTGGCCGCCGGTCAGGAGCCGAGCAGCGCCGCGCCCGCGCCGGACATGAAGGCCTGGGCCTATCGCTACGGTTGGAACCGTCCGGCCGATCCGCCGCCCTATCTGGCCGACGCCGCGACCAAGATCCGCAAGGTCGAGTTCACCGATCAGTTCGATCTAAAGGAGCGCATGAGCCTGGGCTCGGACGGTATCGCCGAGACCACCTGGCCGGGCGTCTACAACCGTTCGAAACTGCCGGGCCGACACGACTATTTCGAGCTGCCCGACTGGAACGTCTACACCGAGGGCGGCAAGGGCATCACCTTCGCCCTGCCCAACGAGCCGTGGAACCGCCTGGAATTCCAGGGCGCGGCCTATGGCACGTTGACGGGCCCCGACAAGCTGCTGATCAAGCGGCCGCAGGGCGAGCTGCGGACCTTGAACCAGTTCACGACGCGCACCGGCGGCCAGCTGAAGTTCGAGAACGTGGTCCAGGAGACCCCGATCCAGGAGCTGGGCGCCTACTACGTGGCCGGCGGCGCCGAACCTGACGAGACGACCCTTAGCTACAAGGTCAAGCTGGACGCCGACGTCGGCGTCTATCCGTCGCTGGACGAGCTGACGACCTTCGTGAAGGGCCGCTTTGGTCCGGGCGAACGGACCATGGTCGCGGCCCTGCCGGCGAAGGCGCCGAGCGCGCCGCGCAAGGCCGAGACGGGTCCGAGCCTGCCGATCGCCCACATCCTGATCCCGGCCGACTTCCGCCAGACTCGCGCCGCCGGGCCGGTCGGCAAGTTCCAGTACGGCTGGCAGGGCATGGACGAAGGCCTGGACGGCGTGGCCATCGATATCCCGGCCCTGAAGGTCGCGCCGACGGCGAATGGCCTCTTCCCGCTCAACATCAAGGTCAAGGACCCGCTGTGGCCGGGCCGCGACCTGTTGGACGTCAATGTCTCGGTCAAGCCGGGCGAGGCGCGGACGGTGTTCCTCGATACCCGCGACCGGATGATCATGCCGGGCAAGAGCCTGCTGATCACCATCGCCGGGGCTGGGGCCGATTTCGATGCCCGCCAGCTGGACGGCATGAACGTCCGCCTGAAGTTCAAGCCCGCCGAGGCGGCCAAGGCCGAGCACATCGCCGACCGCCTAGCCCAGGCGCGTGACAACCTGGCCTTCCTGGTCGAAGAGCACGACGTCTCCAAGCGTCTGGCCCGCTATGCCCGTCTGGACCTGGAACTGTCGGACCTGCTGCGCGTGGACCCGAATAACCAGCATGGCCGCGAGATGTGGGCCGAGCTCAATCCCGAGCAGCCCGGCGTGCCGGTCACCGTGCCGACCGCGCCGGCCGGCGTGCCGCAGTGGGCGTTCCTGCAGACCGAAGACCTCAAGCGCGTCCGCAAGTTCATCGAGTGGTGGATCGACAACCGCCAGGTCAGCTACGGCGACTTCGGCGGCGGCATCTCGGACGATGACGACTTGACCCAGCAGTGGCCGCCACTGGCCCTGATGGGCGACATCCCCGACAAGGTCACCGCTTCCCTGAACGCCCTGGTCGACGCGGCCTATAAGAACGACATGCTCCCGAACGGCCTTGGCAAGATCAAGACCGACGAGTTGCATTCGTACGAAGAGGCGATCAACGCCAAGTCCGAGGCCATGTACACCGGCTATGGCGATCCCAAGGTCGTCGAGCGGCTGATGGAGACGGCGCGGGCCTATCCGACCGTGATGCAGAAGGCCGAAGACGGCCACACTCACGTGATCAGCCGGTTCTTCTCGGCCACCGACGTGTCGCGCGACGGTCCCTGGGGCTGGTCGCATCCGTACTCGTACCTGATCCTGCACCCCGGCATCGTGCTGGCCGACTTCAACGACGACTCCACGATCAAGAAGCTGATCGTCGACCTCGCTGACGGCCACATGGCGCACGGCAAGCAGCGGGCCGACGGCTCGTGGGCCTATCCCGAGGACATCCACTCGGCTACCGGCGAGTCCCGGGGCGAGCTGGCCGCCGGCGCGCGCGGCAACGTCTCGGCCACGCAGCTGTTTTGGGCCGCCTGGCGCTGGACCGGCGACGCCAAGTACCTGCTGCCGCTGAAGGGCGAGATGGTCAAAGGCAAGCTGGCCGACCTGGACGAGCTGAACAGCGACGTCGTCGACAAGCTGGGCATGCGCGACAGCTGGGGCGCCAAGCTCAAGGCCGACGCCGATGCCGGGGCCGAGGACGCCTACACCTTGTACCAGGCGTGGCGCACCAGCGGCGACACCAAGTACCTGGAGAAGGTCTTCCACGACGAGATCGTTACCGCCGAACAGCGCATGTGGATGATGACCGACGCCCACTGGTGGTCGGACCGCGTCGAGTTGTTCAGCGACACCTTGCAGCGCACCCGCCTGGGCGGCATGGCCTTGCGCCGCAATCAGATGTTCCCTGGCCACCTTGTCAGCTGGCGCTTCGACACGCCGACGGCGGCCGAGGATGTCGGCATCCTGGTCACCGGCACGGGCGAGAAGACCTTCAAGGTCACGGCCTTCAACCTGACCGACAGGCCGATGCATGCGGTGATGACCGGCTGGGACGTCTCGGCCGGCAAGTGGAGCGTGGTCCGCGCGGTGGACGGCGCCGCCGATCCGGCCGCCGAAGTGACCCTTGAGCGCACCACCAGCGTCGACATGACCTTCGCACCGGGCAAGACCACGACTTGGGAATTCACCCTGACGGCCCCCGGCGACGCGCCGGCCAAGCGCTTCGACCTCGGCATCGGCGTCGACGACGTGAAGGCTAAGAAGGGCGGCGGCATCGACGTCACGGTCCACAGCCTGGGCGCCAAGCCCACGCCGGCCAGCGTCGTGATCCTGGAGGATGGGCAGGGCAAGGAACTGGCTCGCGCTTCGGTTCCGTCCATCGCCGCGCCGCTGGACCTGAAGCCCAAGACCGCCAAGGTCTCGCTGAAGGGCGAATGGAAGGCCGGCTACCGCGTCCGCCTGTCGGCCCAGGGTCCTGAGATCACCCAGCTCAACAACGTCGTAACAGCCAAACCTTAGACCTCATGGCCCAGACCATCATCGCCTCCCGAGAAACCTTCCAGAGCCTGCGGGCGCGGCTTCCCGCCGTGACCCGCGAGCACCTGTTTGACTGCTATGCGATCAGCGAGACCACCTGGAACAAGCTGCGCGACGGCAAGCCCGTCAAATGCGTGACCCTGGAACGCATCCTCGCCCGTCTTGCTCGGCTGGAGATGCGCGCGGCCGCCTGATGCCGAACCAGCATAACCGCGTTCCAACACGGCATTGGCCCGCGTCGACGACCCGACCCTAGTCTTGCTTTCAGACGCCACAGCCCGAACGCCTCGAACGCGCCGGGCCCAACGGGCGTCCGACAACAAAGACGGCAAGACCCGTTAGGGGAGGGAATATGCGTACCAAGGAACGCCAGCTGTGGCTGGCCAGTGTCTCGGCGGCGGCGATCGGCTTGAGCTTCGCGGGTGTCGCGTCGGCTCAACAGGCGGCCCCGGCTCCAGCGCCGGAAGACAACTCGGTGACCGAAGTGGTCGTCACCGGCTTCCGTTCCAGCCTGGACAAGGCGCTGAACGTCAAGCGGTCGGAAGCCGCAGCCGTGGACTCGATCCTGGCTGAAGACATCGGCAAGTTCCCGGACCTGAACCTCTCGGAATCGATCCAGCGCATCCCGGGCGTGGCCCTGGCGCGTGACGGTGGCGAAGGCCGTCAGATCTCGGTGCGCGGCCTGGGTCCCCAGTTCACCCGCGTCCGCATCAACGGCATGGAAGCCTTGACGACCGCCGGCGGCGCCGACGCCTCGGGCGGCACCAACCGCGGCCGCTCGTTCGACTTCAACGTCTTTGCTTCGGACCTCTTCAACGCCATCACGGTGCGCAAGACCGCCGAAGCCGGTATCGAGGAAGGCTCGCTGGGCGCGACGGTCGACCTGCGCACGGCGCGTCCGTTCGACTACAAGGGCTTCACGATGGTGGGCTCGGCGCAGCTGGGCTACAACGACCTGGCCAAGTCGAAGAACCCGCGCGGCGCCTTCATGATCGCCAACACCTGGGGCGACGGCAAGTTCGGCGCCCTGCTGTCGGTGGCCTATTCGCGCCGTAAGCTGCTGGACGAAGGCTCCTCGACCGTCCGTTGGGCGACCGGCAACGCCTTCTCGCCGGGCTTCAACGCCCTGCCGAACGGCGCGGGCCTGCCGACCACGGTCAACCCGGCCGAGGCCGCCAACAACGCCGCCTTCCACCCGCGATTCCCGCGCTTTGACATCTACAAGGACGACCAGAAGCGTCTGGGCGGCACCCTGTCGCTGCAATACGCGCCGACGGACCGCACCGAGATCAGCTTCGACGCCCTGTATGCCGACTTCAAGGGCACCCGCGAGGAGCAGTATCTCGAGGCCCCGTCGTTCAGCGTCGGCGGTGCCTGTACGGCCGCCAACGTCGCCACCTCGTGCGGCATCGCCCAGACCCAAGTGGTCTCGGCGACGATCGACAGCACGACCAACACCATGACCAAGGGTGTGTTCAACAATGTCGACCTGCGCGTCGAGGACCGCTTCGACAAGCTGGACACCAAGTTCACGCAGTTCGGCCTGTCGGGTAAGCACCACTTCACCGACGACATCCAGGTCGAGGCGCTGATCGGCCATTCGAAGTCGGATCACCAGAACCCGATCCAGACCACGGTCCAGTACGACCAGTTCAACATCCAGGGCTATTCGTACGACTACACGCAAGGCCGCAACCCGGTCATCGGCTACGGCAACGCCAAGCTGACGGACCCGAATGCCTGGGTGCTGACCCAGATCCGCATCCGTCCGCAGTCGGCGGTGAACACCTATGACGTCGCCTCGATCGACGGCACGTGGGACAACCTGGGCATCTTCAAGCTGTCGGCCGGCGCCTCGTTCAAGAAGTACGACTTCGAGACGACCGAATTCCGCCGCTCGAACGGCACCAGCACCAATATCGAGCCGACCGTGCCGGCCGCCCTGGTGGCGATCGACAAGACGACCTACGGCCAGGTGGTCAATTTCGCCGGCTTCAACAGCCTGATCCCCGACACCCTGAAGGCCGCCAGCGTCCTCAGCCTCTACGACCAGACCGCCTATGGCGGCACGTTCAAGATGGGCAAGGAGCCGGCGCTGGGTAACAACCGCGGCGTCCGTGAAAAGGACAACGGCGGCTACGTCCAGGCCGACTGGAACACCGACCTGGGTTCCTGGCCGTTCCGCGGCAATGTGGGCGTCCGCTATGTCGAGACCCAGCAGGACTCGGACGGCTACACCTACGTCTCGGGCGCGCCGCTGGCGATCTCGGCCAGCCGCAAGTACCACGACACCCTGCCGTCGCTGAACATGGTGCTGGAGCCGCGCGACAACTTCCTGATCCGCTTCGGCGCCGCCAAGGTCATGGCCCGTCCCGACCTGGGCAGCCTGACGCCGGGCGCGACCGTCAGCGTCTCGGGCGCCGGCCGTTCGGTCAGCGCCGGCAACCCGAACCTGGATCCATTCCGGGCCAAGGCCTACGACTTGTCGTTCGAATGGTACTTCAAGAAGTCGGCCCTGCTGTCGCTGGCCCTCTTCCAGAAGGACATCAACAGCCTGGTCCAGACGCTGCAGACCAACACGACCTTCACCGGCAATCCGTTCGGCCTGCCCGACAGCGTGGCCATCGCCGCCTGCGGCACGACCAACGGCTGCAGCCCCTCGGCGCAATGGCAGTTCAGCACCCCGGTCAACACGCCCGGGGGCACGCTGAAGGGCTTCGAAATCAACTACCAGCAGCCCTTCAGCTTCCTGCCGGGCGCGCTGCGCCACACCGGCGTGCTGCTGAACTACACGGGCGTGAAGTCCGAGATCCAGTATCTGAATGGGGCTGGCGCGGTCATCGCCACCGGCGACCTGACGGGCCTGTCGCGCAGCTCGTACAACGCCACGCTCTACTACGAAGACAGCAAGTTTAGCGCCCGCGTCTCGGCGGCCTATCGTGACAACTACCTGACCCGAATCCCGGGTTCGGAAGCGGGCACCAACGCCGACGGCACCAAGGCGACCCTGAACGTCGACGCCTCGCTGCAGTACACGCTGAACGAACACTTCAAGCTGTCGCTGGAAGGCGTGAACCTGACCGACGAGTACCAGGACCAGTTCAACGACAGCGTCGCCGACCGGTCCTCGTTCTACCACCACACGGGTCGCGAGTTCATCCTGGGCCTGCGGTATACCTTCTAGCCTGGGCATGAAGCCGGTCGCCCTTGTCCTCCCTTGGGCGAACGGCGGCCAGGCGCGCGGACGCCAACACTCCTCCCGGCGTCCGCGCGCTTGGCGACATTTGCGAGCGATGCGGTGATGCGTCTTCGAGTTCTCAGCGGCGTCGCCGCCATTGGTCTGCTGGTCTTGCCGTGCGTGGGGTACGGGCAGATCGCGGTCTCGGCCAATGACGGCAAGCAGGTGCTGGACGACGGCGAGCAGGGGGTTCCCGCCAAGCCGCTGCCCGACACTGTTTCGCTGATCGATCTGGGCGCATCGCCCCCCAAGCTTCTGGGCTCCGTCGCGGCCCCGACCAGCGTCATCGGCCCTCCGGCCAGTGTCGCCGTCGCGCCCGACGAGTCCATCGCCCTGGTCACCGCGGCCCGCAAGCTCTCCCCAGCTGGGCCCGGTGGCCAGGGGGCGGATGACCGGGTCAGCGTCATCGCCCTCAAGGACGGCCCTCCGCGCGTGGTCGCCACGCTGCGCGCGGGGCAGGGCGCCTCGGGCGTCTCGATCAGTCCCGACGGCAAGCTGGCCCTGGTGGCCAACCGCGCCGAGGGCACGGTCTCGATCTTCAGCATCTCTGGTCAGGCTGTCCGACCCGCTGGGTCGGTGGTCATCGGCGACGCCAAGTCGGCGCCGGCCGAACCCATCTTCTTCGACAACGGCAAGCGGGCCCTGGTCAGTCGCGACGGCGACCACAAGATCTCGGTGCTGCGCATCGACGGAACGACTGTGACGGTCGAGCCCAAGACCTTGGCGCCGGGTCTACGTCCCTATCAGATCGACACTGTCGGCCCGCGTCGCTTCGCCGTGGTCGGCAACATCGGCGGCGGCGGCAAGGACGTCGATACCGTCAGCCTGATCGACCTGGTCTCCGAGGCCTTCCCACGCGTCGTCGACATCGTCTCCGTCGGCCTGACGCCCGAGGGGCTGAAGATGTCGCCTGACGGCCGCTTCGTGGCGGTCAATGTCAACAACGGCTCCAACGCCAGCCACACCTCGCCGCGCTACGCCAAGGACGGCCTGGTGCAGGTCTGGCGGATCGATGAACCGGGCAAGCTGGTCAAGGTCGCCGAGGCCAAGACCGGCGGCTGGGGGCAAGGGATCGTCTGGTCCAGGGACGGCAAGACCCTGCTGGTCCAATGCATGGTCGAGCAGCGGCTGGACGTCTTCGGCTTCGACGGCAAGCGCCTGAAGGCCAGGGGCGCGATCGCCATGCCGGCCGGGCCGGCGGCAATCCGCACCGCCGAGCCCTAATCGAGCTTCTTGGTCTTCAGCCAGCCCTGGATCAGCTTGGCCACCTCGGTCGAATGCTTCTCGATCATGACCATGTGGCCGCCGCCGTGCAGGCCCACATCTTCCAGCCGCGTGAAGTCGGTCGCCACGCCCGCCTGGCGCAGGTAGCGCACCGTGCAGTGGTCGTAGCCGGCGTGATAAGAAGCCTCGGAGACCAGCACCAGGACCGGAAACTTCGAGAGGTTCACCAGCTTGCGGGCCGGCTCGGCCTGCAGCCAGCAACGGACCAGGTCCGGCTTCTCGGGCGCGGCCTCCTGAACTCGGGTCAGGTCGGCGGGTGAGGTTAGCGATGGGGCGTAGGCCAGCGGCGTCGTGGTCAGGCCGTAGGGACGACTCAGCTTGTCGGGATCGGAGTCGCCCCAGGGCGGCGGCGCGCCGAAGAAGGGCGGGCCGCTGGGCTCAACCGCGACGATCGCCTTGACCAGCGCGGGCCGCGCTTCGCCGATCGCCCAGCCAAAGGCGCCGGACTGCGAGTGGGTGACCACGATCGCGGGACCGATCTTGTCCAGCAGGGCAGCGCCGGCGTCGGCCACCAGCTTGGCCGAGACGCCGCCGTCGGCGCTCTCGACCTGGGTGGCGTAGAACTGGTCGAAGATCGGGTCGCCCGGCTTGCCGGTTCCCGGGAAGCCCGTGTGCAGCTTGGCCTGGGGCCAGCCCTGCGGCTGGCCGGGAGTGGGGTCGAAGTTCTGGGTGGCCGTGAAACGCTTCTGAAGGAACTCGGGCGTCTGGCGTTTGACCGCGCCGTAGCTGGCCTCGTAGCCCGAAGCGCCGCGGCCCGGCTGGTCCATCAGATAGACCGTCCAGCCGGCGTCGACGAACACCGAGGCCCAGCCGGGCCGGCCGTCCGGCGTCGACAGGAAGTTCGTCACCGTCTGGCCAGCGCCGGGGATGAAGACCAGCGGCGTCTTATGCAGCGGCTTGGGCGGCTTCATGAACAGGATGTGCGCCTGACCGGCCATGGCCTGGCCCTCGCGCACATAGTGTCCGCCGACGAAGAAGGTCCCGACGGCGGGCGCCTCTCTCGCCTTGAAAGACTGGGCCCGCGCGGTGGGGCTGAGACAGGCCTGGAGGCAGACCAGGGCGATGATGGCCAGTAATCTGTTCATGGCCTATCTCAACCGTCGCGCAGGACCTTGGCCAATGCCGAAACGGCTTGGCCTCATGCTGCTAGTAGCTGGCCCTCAGGGTGAAGGCGACGGCGCGCGCGTCGCCGGGCGTGCCGACCACCAGGCCGGAGTTGCCCGAGACCACGGTGATGTTCTGGATGTATTTGGCATCGAAGGCGTTGCGGACCGACACGAATGCTTCCCAGCCGGCGTCGGACTGGAAGCCGGCCCGCAGGTTGACGATCTCGTAGGCCTTGATGCGCGTGTAGATCGAGTCCGAGCTGTCGGCGAAATAGGCCGAGCGGAAGCTGGCGTCGACGCCCGCATAGGCCTCGCCAGTCAGGCGACCCAGGCTGGTCTTGGCGCGGTATTCGGCGCCGCCCGAACCGGCCCATTTCGACAGGCCCGGCAGTTCCTTGCCGGACAGGTCGCAAGCGGCTGTCGAGGTCCCGATCCGCTCCAGCGGGCAAGGGCCGTTCTTGAAGCTGGCATACTTGCCGTCGGTGTAGGCGAGGTTGCCGTAGAACTTGAAGCCGCCGATCGAGCGGGTGGTGGCGTCCAGTTCCGCGCCGCGCACCTCGACCTTCTCGACATTGGCCAGGTAGCCGCGCAGGGCGCCCGGACCGCTGTCGACGACATTGGCCTGGAAGTCGTCCACGTCGGTGGCGAATACCGCCAAGTTGGCCGTCAGCAGGCGATCGAACCACTGGGTCTTCACGCCGAGATCGATGGTCGAGACCTTCTCGGGACGGATCACGGCGGCCGACAGCGAGGGCTGGCTTGAGCTGTTCAGGGGCAGGGCGGTCATGTTGATGCCCCCCGACTTGAAGCCGCGCGAATAGGTCCCGTAGACGTTGAAGTTCTCGTTGAAGGCGTAGACCGCCGCGATCTGGCCCGACAGCGAGCCATCGTCGGTCTTGGCCGAGAAGTTCTGGGGCCGGGCGATGCCCAGGCGTCGGTTGATCAGGGTGGTGTCGGTGGTGTTCGAGCCGCCCGTGGTCCGCTGGGCGTAGACGCCGTCCTTCTTTTCCTTGGTGTAGCGCAGGCCAGGCGTCAGGCTGAAGCGGTCGTTGACCTTCCAGGTCAGCTGGCCGAAGGCGGCGTAGCTGGTGGTGTCGATGCTGCTGTCGTTGAACACCGTGTAGCCCGCCAGCAGCGAGTCCGGCGAGTTGGTGCCGGGCAGCAGCCAGTACGAGGCGTCGTTGCCGTATTCAGTCACGCCGTGGGTGGTGACGTTCTGGTCGAACCAGTAGAGGCCGGCCGTCCAGTTGATCGTGTTGTCGCCGTTCGAGGACAGGCGGAACTCCTGGCTGTCCTGCTTCTGGTGCGAGGGGTTGGCCGAGCGGCGGGTGACGTCCAGGGCGGTGTAGTCGCGGTCGTTGCGCGGCTCCCAGTCCCAGTTCCGGTGGGCGGTGACCGAGGTCAGGGTGACATTGCCGAAGTCGTAGTCGACGATCACCGAGCCGCCGCCGGCGAACTGGTCGGCCTGGATGTCGTCATCCACGTCCGACAGGCGATCATAGGGATTGGTGCTGGCGACCTTGTAGTTCCGGCCCGCGGCCAGCGCCGCATATTGCTGGGCGGCCGGCTTCAGGGTCGTGCCGACGGTGACATAGACCTGCGTGCAGCACTCGGGTTGCTGGGCGCTGTAGTCGGCGGCGACCTTGATGGTCAGCTTGTCGGTCGGCGTATACTTCAGCTGGCCGCGCACGCCGACGCTGTCGCGGGCGTTCTGATGCAGCTTGCTGATCGGGTTGTAGAGGTCGCCGTCGCGCCAGGTGCCGACGACCGACAGGCGGGCGGCCAGCTTGTCGGCGATGATCGGGCCGGCGGCCGTGGCCTTCACCTGCCGGAAGTTCAGGCTGCCCACGGAGGCTTCGGCGTCGGCCTCGAAGGTGTTGGTGGCGTCGCGGGTGGTGATGTTCAGCGCGCCAGCCGTCGTGTTCTTGCCAAACAGTGTGCCCTGCGGGCCGCGCAGCACCTCGATCTGCTGGATGTCGACGAAGTCCAGGGTCGCCGCGCCGGGGCGCGAGACATAGACCTGGTCGACATAGATGCCGACGCCTTGCTCCAGGCCGTCATTGGCCAGACCGTATGAGGCGCCCAGGCCGCGGATGGTCAGGGCCGTGTTGCGGGCGTTGGGCGACAGCACCTGAAGCGTCGGCACCAGCTGGGTCAGGGCGACGATGCTGTTGACGCCGGTTTGGGTCAGGGTCTCGGCCGAGGTCACCGTAAGGGCGATCGGCACCTGCTGGGCGCTCTCCTCGCGGCGGCGCGCGGTCACGAAGACCTGGCCCACCAGGCTGGCGTCCTGCGCGCTGGGATCCGCAGGGGCGGCGGGCGCAGGCTCGCTGGCCAGGACGGCGGTCGCGGCGCTGGAGCACAGAAGGCCCAGCAGCAGGCGGCGGGAGAAGGCGGTCGCCGAAGCACCAATGATCACGTGAAGCCCCCAGGTCGGAACGTTGTTCGATGAGGTCGGATCAAAACTCTATTAAACAGATCGAATAAATCGAGTTTGACTCGCTCACGCCGTAGAATTTCTGGGCGCTGGGGTTCTGAAGCCCTGATCAGAGAGCGTTGTCCGCTTGGCGCTCGCGCAAATCGCATTTTTGTTGAGGGCGTAATCGCCAAGCGCGTCGTAAGGGAAAGGAGTCGTCTTGACCGGCGGCCCGCACAGCGGACGAAGAGCCGCGTAAGGGGAGGTGAACATGGATCGGCGCGTCGTTCGCGCTCGCCGCCGCGGGCGTGTCGGGGCTCTGCTGAGCCTGGCCGTGCTGGCGCCTGTCGCGGCCATGGCCGCCAACCCCGTCGCCACCTTCGACCAGGAGGCCTCCAATCTCGGTCTCGCTCTCCAGCGCCTGGGCCAGGCCGCCGGCGAGCAGCTTCTGTACGCGCCCGAACTGACCGCCGACCAGCGCGCTCCGGCTCTGCGCGGGCGGATGAGCGTCGACCACGCGCTCACGCAGTTGCTGGCCCGAACGGATCTTGCGTTCCGTCGTACGGCGTCGGGCGTCATCGTCATCTATCGTGTGAAGCCGGTCGCGCGCCCGCAGCGCGAGCCCGCGCCGATGCGGACCGCGCAGGAGATCGAGCCCGTCGTCGGCCTGGAAGCGGTGGTCATCACTTCGGGCAAGCGGATGGAGACCCTGGGCCGCTCCGACGCTTCGGTGCAGGCGCTGTCCAGCCAGATGATGGAGCGCGCCGGCGTGCGCGATTTCGACGACCTGGCCCGCCTGGCGCCGACCTTGACGATCTCCAAGACCACCCAGCCGGGCAACAACAGCATCAACGTCCGTGGCGTGGGCACCTATTCCTATTCGATCGGCACCGAGCCCAGCGTGGTTGTGGTGGTCGACGACGTGCCCCAGGCGTTCCAGGCCATGGCGTTTACGGCTCTGGCCGATGTCGAGCAGGTCGAGATCCTGCGAGGGCCCCAGAGCACTCTGTTCGGCAAGGCGGCCTCGGCCGGCGTCATCTACATCACCACCAAACCGGCCAGCGACGCCTTCGCCGCCCATGCCGAGACGCTGCTGACCGACGACCATGAGCAGCGAGCCAGCGCGACCCTGACCGGGCCGATCTCCGACGACCTGAAGTTCCGGCTGTCGGCCGCCTACAGTCGCTATCGGGGCAATGTCTTCAACCTGGCGACCCGCCAGTGGCTGAATGCCCAGTCGGACGTCAATCTGCGGGCCAAGCTGGTCTGGACGCCGGGCGACAACTGGACGGTCGCCATCTCGCCCTACCTGACCCGGACCCTGTCCTCATGCTGCGTGGGCGCCGACACCTATGTCTCGCCCCAGGCCACGCTGGGGAAGGGCGAGCTGTCGCGCGAGGCGATCCTGCGCGGCATCGTGCCTAGTCCCGACAACCACTTCGCCCGCTACGACATCAATGCACGCGGCAACGCCACCGACAAGGGCGTCAACATCCGCGCGGTCGGCGCGGTCGGCTCCTGGCGGCTGACCTCAATCACGGCCCTGGACCGCTACTATCTCTACGACCGTCAGGACACCGACGCGACGGACCTCGACTACAGCCTCCGGGACCCCCGCCTTCCACGCGGCGGATCCTCAAACGGCGGCTATTTCCGTATCCGCGCCGAGAGCCAGGAACTGCGCCTCAATAGCCCGACCGGCGGGCGCTGGGACTATGTCGGCGGCGTCTATGTCGGGCATACCAAGGCGCGGCGCTACTTCGTGCGCGGCTCCAACAGCCTGGGCGACTACAACGGCCTGTCGTCGTTGCCGACCACCAACAGCACCGCCTATTCGCGCTATATCTCCGAGACGTTCAGCACGACCTACGCGGTGTTCGGCCAGGGCGCCTATGCGCTCAACGACCGGCTGTCGATCCTGTCAGGCGCGCGGATCAGCCACGAGAAGATTGGCTACCGCTTCGACGACCTCGGCAATGGCGTCACATACGGTGCGCCGAAGTGCTCCAAGGCCTCGCCGACCGTCCCGATCGAGACCTGCCACAGCGACACCGCGCTGAGCGGCCGCATCGGCCTGCAGGGCGTGGTCCGGCCGGGCGTCACGGCCTATGCGACCTATTCCACCGGTTACAAGGGGCGAGCCTACGATCTGACCAGCAGTCTGACGACGCGCACCCTTCTGACCTCCGGACCCTATGCCGGAAAGCCGGTGGCCGACGCCATCGCCGCCCAGCAGCCCGTCGCCTCCGAGACGGTCGAGAATTACGAGGCGGGCGTGCGGTTCGTGTCGCCGGACCGGAACCTCAGCTGGAACCTGACGGCCTATCAGGAGCGGTTCTCGGGCTTCCAGGCCCAGAGCCGCGACGACGCCACCGGCCTCAATGTGCTCAACAGTATCGGCAGCGTGAAGGCGCAGGGCGTCGAGACCGAGTTCAGCGTTCGTTTCAGCCCACGGCTGACCTTGGCTGGGGCAGGGGTCTACAGCCATGCGGTGATGGACGATTTCGACAGCGCCGCCTGCTACTTCGGCCAGACGGCGGCGCAGGGCTGCGTGGGCGGACGTCAGGACCTGTCGGGTAAGACCTTGTTCAACGCTCCGCGCTGGTCGCTGAACCTCAACGCCTACTACCAGCGTCCGGTCGGCGGAGACCGGCGGCTGGAGGTCAATGCCGGTTATCGCTGGCGCTCGCGGGTCTATTACAGCCTGCTGCAGGATCCGGCCTCGATCGAGCGGCCCTATGGCGTGCTGGATGTCTCGGTCGGCCTGGGCGGGGGAGGCTGGCGAATCAGCGGCTTCGTCAACAACGTGCTGGACAAGCGCTTCGCCGTGACGCGCGGGCGTGACGTGCAGTGGAACCTCGTAGGCGCTGACGGCCAGCCAGCCTTCGCCACGCACTGGAAGCCGGCCCGCGATAGCGGTCGCCACCTGGGCGTCCGCCTGGCGATGGACTACTAAAATGAGCACGCGCGCATTGAGGATCGTTCCGGCAAGCGCGTCGGAACCCAATGGGCGCGGCGAAGATCCGCGCCTCAGGGAGGATTTGTCGTAGGCCATGGCCGCGCAGCCGAAACTCGATCCGCGCGAAGAGGCCTTCCTCCAGCGCCTGTCGGAGGCCTATCGCGGGCCGCTGACGGCGTATTTTGAGCGCCGCGTCTATTCGCGCGACGAGGCCGAGGACCTGACGCAGGAGGTGTTCCTGCGCCTGGTGCGCCGGCCGGACGGGGCGGACATCGACAATCCCGAGGCGTTCCTGTTTCGCACGGCCGTGAACCTGCTGCGCGACCGCTCCCGGCGCCAGAAGACGTTCCGCAGCCACCTGAGCGAGACCGAGCTTCGCCAGGACCGCTTTGAGGGTATTTCGCCCGAGCGCGTCTTAGGAGACAGGCAGGCGTTGCAGGCGGTGATGCAGCGCCTGGCCGAGCTGGATGAACGCACCCGCGACGCCTTCATCCTGCATCGGCTGGAAGGGTGGAAACACGCCGAGATCGCTCGAGCTTTCGGCGTTTCCGTCAGCTCGGTCGAGAAGTACATCATCAAGGCCCTGGCGCACCTGATGCGGTCGCCCGGTCCGTTTCAGAGTTGAGCCGTTGTCGAACCCGCTTCAACAGTCCCTGATCGACGAGACCGCCGCCGGCTGGGCCGCGCGACGGCTGGGCGGGGCTGCGTCCGACGAGGCCGGCTTCACGCGCTGGCTGGAGCAGGATCCGGCCCATGCCGAGGCCTATGACCGCGCCGAGGCTGTCTGGCGACTGATGGGCGAGGCGGCCGGGACCGACGACCTGGTGACTGTCCGTCGCGAGGCGTTGCAACGGGCTCGCGCACGTCGCCATCGCGCTATTGGCCCAGACCGTCGTCTGGTTGCCGCCGGCATCGTGGCGGCCATCGCCGCGCCGGCGGGCGGGCGTTGGTGGATGCGCCATCGCGCTCAGCAGGGGGCATTGTTCCAGACCGCGCTGGGCGAGCAACGCACCCTGACACTGTCGGACGGCAGCCGGGTCACCCTGGACGCTCTCAGCGTCATGCGGGTGCGCTACACCGCGTCCGTGCGCTCGATCGATCTGGTGCAGGGCAGAGCCTATTTCGAGGTGGCGCACGACACTAGCCGGCCGCTGCGGGTGCATGCCGGGCCGCGCACGGTGACGGCCGTGGGCACTGCCTTCTCGGTCCGTCGTGAGCCACGCGAGACCACCGTCGTCCTGGCCGAGGGCAAGGTCGCCGTCAGCAACCATGAGAGCGCCGCGACCCTGGCCGTCTTGACCCCGGGGCAGTCGATGCAGATGACCGACGGCGTGCGCGCCGGCGAGCCGCGCAAGGTTGACCTGGATCGCGCCCTGGCCTGGCGCCAGGGGCAGCTCGTCTTCGACAATGTGGCCCTGGCCGACGCAGCGGCCGAGATGAACCGTTACTCGACCCTGCAGGTCGTGGTGGCCGACGCGCGGCTGAAGTCGCTGCGCATCAGCGGCACGTTCCGCACGGGCGAGAGCCGGGCGTTCGTCGAGGCGGTGCAGTCCTATTTCCCCGTGCGGGCTCAAAGCTCGGCGACAACGGTCGAGCTGCACGCCGCGCCCTAGACAGCGCTGCCCGGAAAAAACTTTCAGAATCTTTTGAGGAGGTCGCCGGCGGGCGCGTCGGAACGGTCAAGAGTAAGGTCGGAATGACCACTCGGGAGGACTGCAGACTTGTACCTGACACCGGTTACCAGTGTTTCGATTTCAGCCCTGATCCTACTGGGCATGGGCGGCGTCGCCCAGGCGGCCCAGGCCCCGGCCGCGGCGGCCATTCCGGCCTACGACGTCACGGTCCGCGACCGCATCCAGCCCCAGACCGAGCAACTGCTGATCAAGCTGGTGAAGGACGGCCGCAAGCTGGAACTGGACGGCCAGCCGGTGTTCAACGGCAGCGACAAGTTCCTGCCGGGCAAGATCGCCATCGGCCTCGTCGACTTCCTGGTCACCCTGCCGGACAACGATCCGCGCCTGCCGACCTACCTGGCCGACTTCCGCAAGATCGCCAAGCTGACCGCCGACGACGCCAATGACAGCTGGGGCGCCTACTACTACCTCTCGGCGCTGAACAAGCTGCGCGAAGCCGGCCGCCTGAAGGACGCCGTCGATCCGCTGACCCTGGCCAAGCTGCGCGTGCGTCTCGACTGGCGGATGTTCGTCGACGTCGACACCTACGCCCTGATCGATCACCCGAATAACTACTACTGCGTGGCCTTCGCCATCGCCCGGCTGCGCACCCGCATGGGCTGGGACGACGGCGCGCCGGCCGAGAAGCTGTACGCCAAGATCGCCGAGCACTACGACCTCTATTCCGGCCAGTACGGCTTCGCCGACGAAACCGACGGGGAAGGGCGCTTCGACCGCTATTCCGTCCTGCTGGCCGGCGAGATCGCCCAGCGCTTCATCGAGACCGGCGGCAAGCCGCCGCAACAGGTCCTCACCTGGCTGCGCAAGTCCGCCGACGTGATGCTGATGCGTCTGGACGCCGAAGGGCAGGGCTTCGAATACGGCCGCAGCATCGGTCCTTATGGCGAGACGGCCATCATCGAGACCCTGACCGCCGCGGCGGTGCTGGACCTGCTGACTCCGCAGGAGAAGGAACTGGCCTATGCCTATTCCGCTCGCGCGGCCCAGCGCTATGCCGAGTTCTGGCAGGACCCCAAGACCGGTTCGGTGAACCTGTGGGATGGCGGCCGCCGCACCGACGACTATCGCGGCAAGTTTCGGATCCTGGGCGAGAACCTCTCGCTGGCCCACCAGTACGCCTATACCAGCGCCCACTGGGCGCGCATGGGCTATGCGGGCAAGTCGCCGGCCGCCGATTGGGCCAAGGGCCTGTCGACCCTGCCGCGCCGCCAGGTGACCTGGTTCCAGCGCGGCGACTACGACCGCCTGCTGGTCTCGGTGCGCGACGGCAGCCGTATGATCGCCTTGCCGGTGATCAACGGCGGCGAAAGCCAGCACAATCACAACCCGTATTTCCCGATCCCGTTCTCGCCGGGGATGCTGGCGGGCTCGCCGGATGGCGTCGCGCCGTTCCTGACGCCCCGGCTGACCCTTGAGGACGGCTCGGCCCTGATGCCGCTGGCCTATTTCAAGGACGCCAAGGTCGAGGCCAAGGGCTCCAAGACCACGGTGACCTGGCGTCAGGACGAGCTGGACAAGATGGGCGAGCGCGCCCCGGTCGCCGACAAGCGCGTCTCGGTCAAAACGACCTACGTCCTCGAGCCCGGCCGCATCACTCGCACCGACACCTTCAGCCCGACCGCCGGCGTGAAGGTCAAGGACATCGAACTGCAGTTCGGTTCGTTCTCCGGCGGCGCCAAGCAGGCCGCCGGGACCACCACCTTCACCGACGGGGTGGTGCGCCGCTTTGCGGTGGAAGGCCTGAAATCCTGCCAGTCCGGGCCGGTCGGCCAGGACAAGGAATACCGATCCGCGACGGGCGCCATGACGACCAAGGTCGTCTGCCATGGCGCGCCGACGGGTGAAGCGACGCCGTTCAAGATCACCTGGCGTCTGGACTACCGCTGAGGGGAAGGACCTCGGCAAGACGACCATAAAAGAAGGGGAGAACTACCCATGAAATCATCATTCTATCGCAATCTTCTGCTGACGGCCGCCATCGTGCTGCCGGCCCACGCCCTGGCGCAGACCGCGCCGGCTGCTCCGGCTGATGACTCGACGATCGATGCGATCGTCGTCACCTCGTCCCGCGCCACCCAGCGCAGCTCGATCGAGACCAAGCGCAACGCCAGCGTCATCGTCGACGGCATCGTCAATGACGAGATCGGCGCCCTGCCGGACAACTCGGTGGGCGACACGCTGGAGCGCATCACCGGCGTCACCGCCGACCGCTTCAAGGGTAACGCCAACGAGCTCAGCGTGCGTGGCCTGGGTCCCGCGCTCAGCTTCTCGACCTTCAATGGCCGCGAGGTCTCGACCGCCGGTCCCGACCGCTCGGTGGCCTTCCAGCAGTTCCCGTCGGAACTGGTCAACGGCGTCTTGGTCTACAAGAGCCAGCAGGCCGACTTCCTGGACGGCGGCATCGCCGGCGTCATCGAGCTGAAGTCGATCCGCCCGATCGACTACGGCAAGCGTCGCATCCAGATGGAAGTGCGCGGCGCCTATCTGCCCAAGGACGACGACATCCGCGGCCACAACGGTCTCGGCTATCGCGGCAACATTTCCTACACCGACAGCTTCGACACCAAGTTCGGCGAGATGGGCGTCAGCCTAGGCTACCAGCGCCTGGATCAGGCCACGCCCGAGGACTACTACATCACCAACTCGGCCTTCGTGCCGTGCACCACCTACGCCGGCGCTCCGGGCACGGCGACGGCCAACTGCTCGAACGCCACGACCGCGCCGGCCGGTTCGACGCTCGGTCCGCGCTATTTCGCCACCAGCTCGCGCACCTTCCAGTCCAAGGTCACGGATGAGAAGCGCGAAGCGCTGATGGGCACGTTCCAGTGGAAGCCGACCCCCAACCTCGACATCAGCTTCGACGGCCAGTACTCGACCCGCAAGAGCGGTGAGTACCGCAACCAGCTGGCCATCACCGAAGGCCTGCGCGGCATCCAGCCGCTGGTTGTCGGCGGCGTGTCGAACGACGACAGCGATGGCGCGCTGCTCAAGTACAGCGGTAACTCCAACCTCGAGATCCAGGTCGAGGATCGCCAGCGCAACGAGAAGTACATCGGCGGCGGCGGCGCGGTGACCTGGACTCCGACCGATCGCCTGACCATCAGCGGCGACCTGTCGTACTCGCAGTCGCACCGCACCGAGCTGCAGAAGGCCACCAACATGCGCTCCAAGTCGCGCGTGGCCTATACGCTGGACGGCACGGGCGACGAGGTCCCCTCGGTCACCTTCACCAACTTCGACATCAACGACCCGGCCAACTTCCTGTTCGGCACGCCGACCAGCAACAGCAACTACGCGCGCTATCGCCTGGTCACCGACCGCTTCGACAAGATCGGCGCGGTGCGGGCCGACGTGACCTACGAGCTGGGCGACGGCTTCTTCCAGAGCATCAAGGTCGGCGGCCGCCTGTCGGATCACCGCCGCACCCAGGACGCGAATAACAACAGCGATCAGCCCATCCCGGTCGCCTACGACGGTCGCACCCCGACCCAGCTGGTCGCCGACGCCAACGCCAACTGCCGCGTGCCATTCTCGACGTCCGACTTCATGGGCGGCAAGACCAACGTCAAGAGCTGGGCGCTGTTCGACAACGACTGCCTGTTCAAGACCTATACCGGCAAGGACAGCTTCGCGCTGCCGTCCAACGCGCCAGGGCCGGAAGACTCCAACATCCGTGAGCGGATCAGCACCGCCTATGTGATGACCAACTTCCGCACCCAGCTGGGCGATACGCCCGTCTCTGGTAACGCCGGCGTCCGCTACGTCCGCACCCGCGTGCTGTCGAAGGGCTTCCGCGGCGAGCTGACCGTGACGCCGTCGGTCGGCGGCGCGGCCGCCACCGTGGTCCGCACGCCGGGCACCCCGCTGCAGGAGATCGAGGGCACGGGGGGCTACGAGTACTTCCTGCCCAGCGTCAACGTCGCCTTCGATCTCTCCGACGTGATGAAGCTGCGCCTCGCCGGCTACAAGGCCCTGTCGCGTTCGGGCATCGAGGACTTCAACGTCGGCATCAACCCGATCGCCGACACCACCGCCACCACGGTGCAGGGCGTGCTGACCAACAGCACCACCGGCAACCCGGACCTCAAGCCGATCCGTGGCTGGAATCTGGACGCCTCGCTGGAGTTCTACGTCAACCGCGACACCTCGTTCGCCGTCGCGACCTACTACAAGTGGCTGAAGGGGGCGGCGTTCGACGCCCAGGAGCCGCGTGAGACCAGCATCATGGCCAATGGTCAGCTGGTGACCTTCAACGCCATCGCGCCGGCCAACGACCCCGCAACCCGCGACCTCTACGGCATCGAGTTCTCGGGCAACCACGCTTTCACCTACCTGCCGGGCTTGCTCAGCGGGTTCGGCGTGCAGGGCAGCTTCGCGATCACCGAGGCCAATTTCGAGATCCCCGACCCGTCGACCGTCAGCCCCTATATGGGCGCGGCCAACCTGAACGGGCTGTCGAAATACACCGGCAGCGGCTCGGTCTACTGGGAGAACGAAAAGCTCTCGCTGCGCGCCTCGTACCGCTACCGTTCGGACTACTTCAAGCCCAACAGCAGCACCAACCGCAGCGCCAAGGGCTCGGGCTATCTGAACCTGTCGGCGTCGTATGACCTGACCAAGCAGGTGCAGCTGAAGCTTCAAGCCCTGAACGTCACTGGCACGCGGGACGTCATGTACAAGGCTGGCGAGGACTCGATCACCGAGGTCTCGGACAACGGTCCGCAGATCTACTTCGGCGCTCGCCTGCGCTTCTGATCCTACTCGGCCGGCGGGGTCCTTCTTTTTCCCCCGCCGGCCGACACCTGTCCCGCCGCATCGCGGTCCGTTGGTCGTCCGGATTCCCCATCGCCTCCCAAGCGCGGAGCTCCTGACCGACGGATGATCCCCCAGCAAAGGCGCTGCGGGGACGCGGGATCCCTTTATCCGTCGCGTTCCCGCTGGTTCGCACCTCGGGAGACGCGGCAGGGCAGTGGCCACGCAACCCTTCCAGCGCGGTCGCTGATCAAAAAAGGAAGGGGGGGAGAGAACCATGTCCTGTAAATCCATCCTGCTGGCGTCAGCGGCTTTCGTCGGTCTGACCGGCGCGGCTCACGCCCAAGACGCCGCGCCCGTGTCGTCCACGGTCGAGGAGATCATCGTCACCGGCACCAAACAGGCCCAGAACATCCAGAACGTGCCGTCCTCGGTGCTGGTGGTCACGGCCGCCAATCTCGAGCGCGGCAATGTCCGCGACTTCGACGACCTGCCGCGGGCCGCGCCGTCGCTGACCATCTCCAAGACCACCCAGCCGGCCAATAACAGCATCAACATCCGCGGCATCGGCACCTACGCCTTCTCGATCGCCACCCAGCCCAGCGTGGCGGTGGTCATCGACGACGTGCCGCAGGCCTTCCAGGCCGCCGCCTTCGCCGCCCTCGTGGATGTCCAGCAGGTGGAAGTGCTGCGCGGCCCGCAGAGCACCCTGTTCGGCAAAGCCGCCTCGGCCGGCGTGGTCAACATCACCACCGAGGCGCCCAGCAAGGTCTTCACCGCCAAGGCCGACGCCCTGGTCACCGATGACCACGAGCGCCGCCTGCAGGCCAGCGTCTCGGGCCCGGTCAGCGACACCGTGGCCGTGCGCGTGGCCGCCAACTACAGCCACTATCGTGGCAACATCCTGAACCTGACGACCGGCAACTGGCAGAACGGCACCACCGACTACACGGTGCGGAGCAAGATCGCCTGGAGCCCGACCGACCGGTTCACCGCGACCCTGTCGCCGTACTACACCAAGACCGAAGGGACCTGCTGCGCGCCGGCCCAGTACTTCCTAAGCCCCGGCGTCACCTTCAGCCGCGCCAACCTGCCGGCTTCGACCATCCTGGCCGGGATCACGCCGGGCAAGAACAACCGTCTGACGCGCCTGGACCTGGACACCGAAGGCTTCGCCGAGGACTATGGCACGGGCCTGCGCCTGGTCTATGACCTGCCCAATGGCGGCTCGTTGATGTCGATCTCGTCGTACGACAAGTACCGCCTGGAGGACTTCAAGGACTCCGACTCCAGCGACTTCGACTTCAGCACCCTGACGGTCGGCGGCGTCAACTTCGCGACCGCGCCGAAGGGCGGGGTGGGGGATGGCGGCTCGTTCGACGTCAAGACCATCACCCAAGAACTGCGCCTGACGTCGCCGAACAGCGGACCGTTCCGCTACGTGGCGGGCCTGTTCTACAGCAAGACCGACAGCACCCGGGACTATGTCCGGGGCTCCAACACTCACGGCAGCTTCAATGGCGTGATCTTCAACGGCCAGCAGCAGCTGCCGACGACCAACTCGCTGATCTATTCCAGCTACCTGACCAACTCGACCTCCAAGACCTACGCGGCCTTCGCGCAGGGGTCCTACGACATCACCCCGAAGCTGACCGTGATCGGCGGGCTGCGCTACCACCATGAGAAGCTCAGCTACGACTTCCTGGATCGCGACACCGGCGTCACCTATGGCAAGCCCGGCTGCTCGACCAACACGCCGACGCCGTCGCTGAAGATCTCGACCTGCGACAGCGACAGCGTCGTCACCGGCAAGGCCGCCGTGCAGTACCGGTTCACGCCGGGCTTTATGGTCTTCGCCAACGCCGCCAAGGGCTACAAGGGCCTGGCCTACGACCTGACCAGCATCCTGACTACGCGTACGGCGACCACCGCCGCCGGCTCGTGCTTTGGCCTGCCGGTCGCCGACTGCGTGGCCTCGCGCCAGCCGGTGCCGCCCGAGACCAGCAAGTCGTATGAGGCCGGCTTCAAGGGCTCGTTCTTCGATCGCCGCCTGACCTGGAACATGACGGCCTTCTTCGAGGACTATCGCCACTTCCAGGCCCAGAGCCGCGACCTGGACCTGGGCCAGAACATCCTGCAGAGCCTGGGCAAGGTGACGTCCAAGGGCGTCGAGACCGAGGTGGCGATCTATGCCGGCGGCCTGACCCTGAACGCTAACGGCGCTTACAACATCGCCAAGATGGACGAGTTCCTGAACGCGCCTTGCTACGCGGCTCAGACCGCGGCGGAAGGGTGCGTGGGCGGTCGCCAGAATCTGTCGGGCCAGCGCTTGCCCAATGCGCCCGAATGGACCGTCAGCCTGACGGGCCAATACGACTGGCGGCTGAACGCCGAGTATGGCGCGTTCATCCAGGCGGCCTATCGCTGGCAGTCGGAGGTCAGCTTCAGCCTGGTCCAGGATCCGGACGCGGTGCAGGAGGCCTACGGCATCTTCAACCTGGGCGCCGGCATCCAGAAGGACAACTGGAAGGTCAGCGTCTTCGCCAACAACCTGTTCGACACGAACTACGCCCTGACCAAGGGGCGCGACAACGCCTGGAACTTCAGCCGCACGGCGACCCCGGCCACCCTGGCAGTGAACTGGAAGCCGGGCCGCGACAGCGAGCGCTACTTCGGCGTCCGCGCCCAGGTGAAGTACTAATCCATCTCGCGAGGGCGGCGTTCGCGTCGCCCTCGCTTTCGTTCGGAGCGTATCCATGAACCGACGCGACTTCTTCCTCGGGACGGCCCTGGCGCTGACGGCGTTCGGGACGGCCAAAGCGGCGCCGCTCGACATCGCGGCCATTGACCGCGCGCGTATCCTCAAGGCCGCCGACCGCTATCTGCTCGAGCCGCCGGTGACCATCACCGCCTTCACTGCCCCGCGCAGTCCCGGCAGCCGCCAAGACTACTATTCCGAGGCCGACTACTGGTGGCCCGATCCGGCTAATCCGACGGGGCCGTACATCCGCAAGGATGGCTACTCCAACCCCGACAAGTTCACCGCCCACCGCGACGCGGTGATCCGTCTGGGCGTCCAGCTGCCGGCTCTGGCGGCGGCCTACAAGGTGACCGGCCAGGCGCGCTACGCCGAACATGCCGAAAAGCATCTGCAGGCTTGGTTCGTCGCGTCCGACATCCGGATGAACCCGAACCTCGAACACGCCCAGGCGATCATCGGCGTGAACAAGGGCAGGGGGATCGGCGTCATCGACACCCTGCACCTCGTTGAGGTCGCCCGCGCCGTATCGGTGCTCAAGGCCGCACGCCCGACGGTCGGTGTCTACGCCCCGACCGTAGCTTGGTTCGACGGCTACCTGACCTGGATTAGCACCTCGGCCAACGGCGTCGACGAGCGCGACCAGAAGAACAACCACGGCACCTGCTGGGCGCTGCAGGCCGCCGCCTTCGCCAAGCTGACCGGTCGCAAGGCCGAGCTGGACGTGGCGCGTGGCCGGATCAAGGCGCTGGTCCCCGGCCAGATCGCCGCCGACGGCTCCCAGCCGCTGGAGCTGGCCCGCACCAAGCCCTACGGCTACTGCCTGTTCAATCTGGACGTCCTGGCCGCCTGCGCCCACGTGATGTCGACGCCAAACGACAACCTGTGGACCTACAAGGGCGGGCAGGGCGGCTCGATCGCCGACGCCCTGGCCTACATGGCCCCGTTCATCGCCGACAAGAAGACCTGGCCCAAGCCCCCCGACGTCGAGGCCTGGGACGGCTGGCCGGTCCGCCAGCCCAGCCTGTTGTTCGGCGGCCTGGCCTTGAAACGGCCGGACTATCTGGATCTCTGGCGCAAACTTGACCCGGACCCGACCGAGGCCGAGATCATCCGCAACTACCCTCTCCGCCAACCGGTGCTCTGGATCGATGCGTAGACTGTTCCTGGCGGGCCTGGCCGCCTTGCTTGCTTCCTCGGCTCAGGCCGCCGACGTCCAGCGCGAGCCGTTTGGCGCGACCAAGGTCGGCGTGCCGGTCGAGAAGACGATCCTGCGCAACGATCTCGGTATGACTGTCGCCGCCATCGACTACGGCGCGACCCTGACCATGATCAGCACACCCGACCGGGCCGGCCGGTTCGAGAACGTGATCCTGAGCCTCCCTAGCGTGGCCGCCTATGAGGCGACCTCGCGGCGCTGGGCATCGGTGATCGGTCGTTATGCCGGGCGGATCACCGATGGGAAAATCACCGTCGACGGAAAGCCCTACACCTTGCCGGTCAACGCCAACCACATGACCCTGCACGGTGGCCCAAACGGCTATGACAAACGAGTCTGGACCAGCCACGCGGTCAGCGACGTCCGGTCGGTGGGCGTGGCCTTCGAACTACACAGCCCGGACGGCGACCAGGGCTTCCCCGGCGCGCTGGACATCACCGTAACCTATCGGCTGATGCGCAAGGCCAACGAACTGCACATCGACTACGCTGCCCGGACCTCGGCCCCGACGGTGCTGAACCTGACCAACCACGGCTTCCTGAACCTGGCCGGCGCCGAGAGCGGTGATGTCCGGGACCAGACGATCTGGCTCGACGCCGATCGTTATGCCGAGGTCGACGCTCGCAAGGCGCCGTCGGGCAAGCTGCTGTCGGTCGAGGGCACGGTGCTGGACTTCCGCAAGGCCCGCCGCGAGGGTGAGGCGATGAAGCTGGACGGCCCGCTGTTGTCGCCGTCCCAGGGCTTCGACCACAGCCTGGCCTTCCGCGCGACCAAGTCCGGCGTGCGCGTGGTCGCCTGGATGGAAGACCCCGCCAGCGGTCGCCGCGTCACCCTGCTGACCGACCAGCCCTCGGTGCAGATCAACAGCGGCAACGGCTTCGACGGGACTGAAAAGGGCCCCGGTGGCGCGGCCTATCCGAAATATGCCGGCTTTGCCTTCGAGACCCAACACCTGCCCGACAGCCCCAACCAGCCGGCCTTTCCCTCGACCGAACTACGACCGGGCAGGGTGTTCAAGTCGACCACCATCCTGAAGTTCTCGAAATAGCGCGCTCACAATACTGACTGCCGAGTAAGTCAATATTGACACGCGCGTCAGTGTGATGCGACGGTGAACGCTGTTCGCGGAATAGCGCCAAAAAGGCGCGGCCGGCGACAGGGAGGGAACCATGAAACGCATCGCCTACACGGCGTCGGCGCTCGCGCTGACCATTGCCGCGCCCGCTCTCGCGCAAACTGCTTCCAAGCCGAACTCGGGGGCCGAGCAGGTCGACGAGATCGTCGTCACCGCCACCCGGCGCAGCGAGCGCCTGCAGGACGTGCCGCTCAGCGTCACCGCCTTCTCGCAGGCCGAGCTGACCAAGAAGGGCATCGTCAACTACGAGGGCATCGCCCGCGAGACGCCCGGCGTCGTGCTGAACCGCGCCAGCGACAACAATGTCCGCTTCACCGTCCGGGGCATCTCGACGAACGGCTGGGGCGCGGGCCTCCAGACCACCACGACCATCTATCTGGACGAGCTGCCGCTGACCACGATCGGCAATACGGTGACGCTGGATCCCAACCTCTACGACGTGCAGCGCGTGGAGTTCCTGCGCGGACCACAGGGCACGCTGTTCGGCTCGGGCTCGCTATCGGGCGCCCTGCGGGTGCTGACCAAGAGCCCGGACCTGACCGGCTATGATAGCTCGGCCCTGGCCGACATCGGCTACACGCCCGACAGCGAAGGTTGGCGCCAGCGCTACAACGCCATGGTCAACCTGCCGCTGAAGAAGGATGAGCTGGCCCTGCGCCTGGTCGGCTTCTACCGGGACGAGGATGGTTACGTCGACAACCTGGGCACTGGGGTCAAGAACTCCAACAAGCTGAAGAACTGGGGCGGTCGTGGCATCCTGCTGTGGAAGCCGAACGACCGGCTGAGCGTCCGCCTGCTGGCGTCCTACGAGGACAGCAATCCCAAGGACTCGGCGCTGACCTCGCCGAACCTGGGCGATCTCAAGCGCTACAGCACCGTTCCCGACCAATATACGTCCAAGACCCAGGTCTATAACGGCACGGTCGAGTACCAGTTCGACGGCGCGCGCCTGACCAGCTCGTCGACCTATTCGGTGGCCGACAGCCTGTTCAATGTCGATCTGGCCGGCACCTTCGCCTTGGCCGTGCCGTTCTATCTGTTCGACAGCTTCACTTCGAAGACCTTCGTCCAGGAGACGCGCCTGGCCTCGGACGCTGGCGGCAAGTTCGATTGGGTGGCGGGCGGCTTCTATCTGCATCGCGACACCGACCTGAACGGTGAGAACCGCTCCAACACCGCCTTCCTGACGGCCCGCAAGCTGACCGGCCTGCCGGGGACCACCTTCTCGAAGTTCGGCAGCGACACCCGCACCTACGAACTGGCCGGCTTTGGCGAGCTGACCTACCACCTGACCGACAAGCTCTCGGCCGCGGCCGGCCTGCGCTACGGCAAGTATGGCGGCGAGGTCGACACCTATGCCGGCTTCAACTCGGCCTATTTCACCTATGCGCTGCTGAACCTGTCGGGCCCGCTGGCCCTGACGCCCAACGCGGCAGCGACCACCAAGTACCCGTCGGCCTCGAAGGCCTCGTGGAAGGCCAGCCTGACCTATAAGCCGTCACGCGACCTGACGACCTACGCCACGGTCTCCACCGGTTATCGCACGCCCGTCTACAACGCCCGCGCCGGCAGCGTCAGCACCGTCACGCCCAGCGACCTGATCATTCCGGCGGGCGCGGGTTCGGACAACCTGACCAACTACGAGGTCGGCCTGAAGGGCCGTTTCCTGGACGGTCGGCTGACCGCCGCCCTGGCGGCCTATTACATCGACTGGAAGAACATCCAGGTGCAGGCCAACCGCCAGTCGGACTCCATCCAGTTCGCCACCAATGTCGGCCGCGCCGCCTCCAAGGGCCTCGAGGCCGAGGTCAGCTTCACCCCGGTCAAGGGCGTGCTGCTGGGCGTCAACGGCTCGCTGAACGACGCCAAGGTCACGGAGCTGACGACCTCGGAGGCCACCATCTCCGGCGCGGTGGACGGTTCGCGCCTGGCGTCGCCGCATGTGCAGGGTTCGTTCTTCGGGACGTTCAGTTACGACCTGCAAGGCGGGGCGCAGGGCTTCACCAGCTTCCAGATCCAGCACGTCGGCTCGTTCCCGAACGGCTTCCCCAACACGCCGGGCAAGGCCGGGACCCAGAGCCCTCTCTACGGCTACACCGACCGCTACACCTATGTGAACCTGCAGACCGGAGCGCGGTTCGGGCGGACCACAATCACGGTCTATGGCGAGAACCTCGGCAACAGCCGGGCCACGACCTACATCCATCCAGAAGCCTTTGTGTACAGCCGCTTCGCCGTGCTGCGGCCGCGCACCTTCGGCATCCGCGTGGGCTACAACCTGTGAGCCGGCTCTGGGCCTGCCTGACCTTGGCCGTCGCCGTCCTGGCGGCGGCGCCGGTCCGGGCGGAGGAGGGGAGGGTCCAGCTCCGCCAGGGCGCGCTGCAAGGCGTCTCCGAGGCCGGTGTCTCGATCTACAAGGGCATCCCGTACGCCCAGCCGCCGGTTGGCCCGCTGCGCTGGCGGGCGCCGGTCCCGGCGTCGAACTGGCCGGGCGTGCGCGACGCCAAGGCGTTTGGCAGCGCCTGCCTGCAACCGCCCCAGGCCCCGAACGGGCTCTATTCCGGCGGCATGGCCCCGATGAGCGAGGACTGCCTGAGCCTGAACGTCTGGGCCCCGGCCGGCGCTAAGAAGCTGCCGGTCATGGTCTGGATCCATGGCGGCGCTCTGCTGGGCGGCGGCAGTTCCGAGCCGCTGTATGACGGTGCGAAGCTGGCCAGGCAGGGGATCGTCTTCGTCTCGATCAACTACCGCCTGGGCCTGCTTGGCTACTTCGCCCATCCGGCCTTGAGCGCGGAGTCGCCGCAGAAGCTGTCGGGCAACTACGGCCTGCTCGACCAGATCGAAGCGCTGCGCTGGGTGCGAGACAACATCGCGGCCTTCGGGGGTGATCCGAGGCAGGTGACGATCGCCGGCGAGTCCGCTGGCGGGCTTTCCGCCATCGCTCTGATGGCCAGCCCGCAGGCCAAAGGCCTGTTCCGCCGCGCTATCGTTCAGAGCGGCTACATGCCGGCCTATCGCGCGCTGCATGAGCCGACCCTGGGTCTGCCCTCGGCGGAAGCTGGCGGCGAGGCGCTGGGCGCGGCGGCTGGGGCCAAGACCGCCGAGCAGCTGCGGGCGACCGATTTGGTCACCCTGTTCAAGGCAGGCTTGGCCACCGGTTGGCAGCCCGAGCCGGTGATCGACGGCGTGACGCTGCCGCGCCAGCTGGTCGAGACCTTCGCGCGCGGCGAGCAGGCCAAGGCCGACGTCCTGGCCGGCTTCAACGAGGGCGAGATCCGCTCGCTGCTGTTCCTGATGCCGCCCGCGCCGGCGACGTCCGAGGCGTATGTCGCGGATGTGAAGAAGCGCTTCGGCGCCAAGGCCGACGCCTATCTGGCCGTCTATCCGGGGGCGGACCCCAAGGCCGATGTCATGGCCTCGATCCGCGACGGGCTCTACGGTTTCACGGCCCAGTACCTGGTGCGCCAGCAGGCGGCGGCCGGGCAGGGCGGCTATCTCTACTATTTCCGGCACAGCACCCCGGCCCAGAAGGCGCGCGACCTGGCGGCCTTCCATGCCAGCGAGATCCCCTACGTCTTCGGGCAGGTGGGCAAGGGCGCCGCGCTGGGGCCGAACTGGCCGCGTCCGCCGCTGACGCCTGAGGAAACGGCGCTGTCGGACGCCATGCTGAACTACTGGGTCTCGTTCGTCCGAACCGGCACGCCGACCGCGCCGGGCGAGACGGCGTGGCCGCGCTTCACAGCCAAGGGGCGCGGCTACCTCGACGTCGGCGATCGGCCTGTGGCCGCGCGCGACCTTCAACCCGCCGCCTACGGCTGGGCCGACGCCTTGGTCGCCGAGCGGCGCGCGCAGAGCCAGGCCTGGCGGCTCGACATCGGCTTCTCGGCCTTCCCGCCGCAGGGTCACGTTGACGGCCCGGGCACGAAGCGGCAACCAGAGGCTCGATGAGCACCGACCAGACCCAAGAGGCCAAGGCGCCCCGCCACAAGGCCCGCGCCCGCGAACAGTCGATCGAGCGGATCCTGGACGCCGCCGAGCAGCTGTTCGCCGAGTTCGGCTATCACGGCGTGACGCTGAAGGACGTGGCCGCCCGGATCGGGGTCAGCTCGACGCTGATCCACTACCACTTCAACGGCAAGGAAAGCCTGTTCGAGGCGGTGTGGGCGCGGCGGGCCCCGGTCTCGGCGCAGAACCGTCTGGACGCGATGCGGCGCTATGCCGAGGAGGTCGGCGACAAGGTCACGGTCGAGGGGGCGCTGCACGCCTGGATCGACACCGACCTCAACGTCCAGATCCACGACACCGAGCAGTGGCTGGCCTTCGGTCAGATCAGCGCCCAGGCCAACAGCGCCGCCGGCTGGGGCGCGGAGAAAATGGGCAAGTACTTCAACCCCGTCGTCCTGGCCCTGATCGACCTACTCAAGAAGGCCATGCCCGACTGCGACGAGGCGACGATCTTCTGGGGTTACCACTTCGTCTCGGGGGCGATGACCCACAACATGGCGCGCACCGGCCGGCTGGACCAGTTGTCGCACGGCCTGTGTTCGTCCAACGATTTTGAATCCATTCGCCAGCACATGGCGACCTTCATGGCCGCGGGCTTCAAGGCGATCTGCCAGTGCCCGCCGGCGGAGACCGGCAAATGATCAAGACTCTGGGCGGGCTGTTCGACCTCACTGGCCGCGTGGCCATCGTCACCGGCGGCTCGCGCGGACTGGGGCTGCAGATCGCCTTGGCCTTGGGCGAGTACGGGGCGTCGCTGGCCCTGGTAGCCCGCAAGCAAGCCGAGTTGGACGCCGCCGTCGCAGACTTGGCGGGGAAGGGGATCCAGGCCGAGGGTTTCGCCGCCGATCTGGGCGCGCCGGACGCCGCCACGACCCTGACCGAGCGGGTCCTGGCCCGCTACGGCCGCATCGACATCTTGGTCAACAACGCCGGCACGGTGTGGGGCGCGCCGGCTGAGGACTATCCGATCGAGGGCTGGAACAAGGTCATCGACCTGAACGTCACGGGCCTCTTCCTGCTGACCCAGGCGGTTGCTCGCGAGGCCTTCCTGAAACAGGGCAAGGGCGCGGTGGTCAACGTGGCCTCGATCGAGGGGCTGATGGGCCACCACCCTGACCAGATCGGCACGATCGCCTACAACACCGCCAAGGGCGCGGTGGTGAACATGACCCGGGCGCTGGCGGCCGAGTGGGGCCCGCGCAATATCCGGGTCAACGCCGTGGCGCCGGGCTACTTCCCGTCGAAGATGACGGCCGTGACCATCGGCGACCATGGCGAGCGGATGCTGCGCGACACGCCGCTGGGCAAGCTGGGCGGCGAGACCGACCTGATGGGGCCAGCCTTGCTGTTGGCCTCGGACGCCGGCGGCCACATGACCGGCCAGATCCTGGTGGTCGACGGCGGCGCGACGATTATTTGAGCGCCTTGCGCTGGCGATTGCGGTCCAGGGTCAGGGCGATCAGCGTCGCGACCGAACCGGACGCCAGGTAGAGGCCGATCGCCGGCAGACCCCACAGCGAGGCCAGCCCGAGGGCGGCCAGCGGCGCGAAGCCGGCGCCGATCAGCCACGACAGGTCTGAGGTCAGGGCCGCTCCGGTGTAGCGATAACGCTTGTAAAAGCGCGAGCTGACCGTGCCGGCGGCTTGACCGAATGACAGGCCCAGGATGGCGAAACCGACCACCACATAAACCGTCTGGCCCATCGAGCCGCCGTCCAGCAGGCGCGGGGCCAGCAGACTGAAGCCGCCGATCAGCAGGGCCGACAGGGCCAGCTGGTTCTGGCGGTTGATGCGGTCGGCGATCCAGCCCGAGGCCAGGATGCCCAGCACGCCGACCACGGCGCCGACCAGTTCGATGCGCAGGAAGGTCAGGGCCTGGGCGTCGTCATGCAGGGCCACCCACGACAGGGGGAAGACCGTGACCAGGTGGAACATGGCGAAGGTGGCCAGCGGCGCGAACATGCCGATGATCACGTTGCCGCCCTCGGCGCGCAGTAGCGAGGCGATGGGGGCAGGGCGCAGCTCGCGCTTCTCGAACAGCTGGCCGTATTCCTCGGTGGCGACGATGCGCAGGCGGGCGAACAGGGCCACGACGTTGATCGCGAAGGCCGCGAAGAACGGATAGCGCCAGCCCCAGTCCAGGAAATCAGCCGAGCCCAGGCTGGCGACGAAATAGGCGAATAGGCCGCTGGCCAGCATGAAGCCGAACGGCGCGCCCAGCTGCGGGATCATGGCGTACCAGCCGCGCTTGTTCTCCGGGGCGTTCAGGGCCAGCAGCGACGACAGGCCGTCCCACGCGCCGGCCAGCGCCAGGCCCTGGCCGATGCGGAAGGCTGCTAGCGCCCAGATGGCAAGAGGGCCTGCGACCGCGTAGCCGGGCAGGAAACTCATCGCCGCTGTCGAGCCGCCCAGCAGGAACAGGGCGACGGTCAGCTTGGCGCCGCGACCGAAGCGTCGGTCGATCATGCCGAAGATCACCGAGCCGATCGGCCGGGCGATGAAGGCCAGGGCGAAGATCGCGAAAGCGTACATGACGCCGGTCAGGCGATCGACGAACGGGAAGAACAGCTGCGGGAACACCAGCACCGAGGCGATGGCGTAGACGAAGAAGTCGAAGAATTCCGAGGTGCGGCCGATCACCACGCCCAAGGCGATCTCGCCCGATCGGACGCCGTGGGAATCGGCATGCATCCGGCGCGCATCGCGCTCCAGGCCGGATGAGGTGGGTACTGTGAACTCTTGAGCCATGAACTGACGCGCCTATTCCTCGTTTCCGTCCCAACTTCCCAATGTCGCGCCGCCTGAATGGCGGTCTTGAGGCGAGCATGAGGCCAAGGGACGCGATCTGGCAAACGCCTTTGCGACGCTTCCGCTCCGGGCCGGGGAGGGGCCTAGGACAAACGGTCCAATGTCGCACCGCAGCACGGCGCTCTATCGGGCGGCGCATGCGTCCGAAACTCCTTCCGTCGCCCCGCGTCCTGGCCAAGTTGGCCCTGTTGCCCGCGCTCCTCGCGCTGGGTGGCTGCGACTGGGTGGTGATGAACCCGTCCGGCGATATCGCCATACAGCAGCGCGACCTGATCATCGTCGCCACCGTGCTGATGCTGGTGATCATCGTGCCGGTGATCGCCCTGACCCTGTTCTTCGCCTGGAAGTACCGGCGCTCGAACGAGGACGCGCCGTATGACCCCGACTGGCACCACTCCACCCGCCTGGAAATCGTGATCTGGGCCGCGCCGCTGGTGATCATCACCATCCTGGGCGCGGTGACCTGGACCAGCACCCACCTGCTGGACCCGTACCGTCCGCTGGACCGCCTGGCGCCCGGCCGCAGCGCCCAGCACGTCAAGCCGCTGAAGGTCCAGGTCGTGGCCCTCGATTGGAAGTGGCTGTTCATCTATCCCGAGCTGGGCGTCGCCACGGTCAATGAGCTGGCCGCGCCGGTGGACACGCCGATCGACTTTCAGCTGACCAGCTCGTCGGTGATGAACTCGTTCTACGTGCCCGCCCTGGCCGGCCAGATCTACGCCATGCCAGGCATGACCACCCAGCTGCACGCGGTGATCAACAAGCCTGGGACCTTCGATGGCTTTTCGGCCAACTTCAGCGGCGCGGGCTTCTCGCATATGCGCTTCAAGTTCCATGGCATGAGCCAGGCGAACTTCGACCGCTGGGCCGCCGAGGTCCGCAAGGGCGATCAGCGCCTGGACGGGCCGCGCTACCTGGTGCTGGAGAAGCCCAGCGAGAAGGCTCCGGTGCAGAAGTTCGCCTCGGTCGATGCGGGCCTGTTCGACAAGGCCGTCAATCGCTGCGTCGAGCCGGGCAAGATGTGCCAGCACGATATGATGCGCATCGACGCCAACGGCGGCCTCGGCATGGCCGGCGTCTACAACGTCACCACCCTCGAATACGACAAGCGCGTGCGGCGCGGCCAGGAGGGCGGCCTGCGAGCCTTCGTCGCCGCGCTCTGCGCCCCGAAGTCCGCCGAAGCGCGCTGAGCCAAGGTTAGAGACCCAGTATGTCCCCCGACCTCGTCAAATTCATCTTCGGCCGCCTGACTTGGGAGGCCATCCCGCTGCACGAGCCCATCCTGCTCGGCACCTTCATCGTCGTCGCCCTGGGCGGCCTGGCGACCCTGGGCCTGCTGACCCGCTACAAGCTGTGGGGCTATCTGTGGCGTGAGTGGCTGACTAGCGTCGACCACAAGAAGATTGGGGTGATGTACATCATCCTGGCGATCATCATGCTGCTGCGTGGTTTCGCCGACGCCCTGATGATGCGGGCCCAACAGGCGATGGCCTTTGGTGACAACGCCGGCTACCTGCCGTCGCACCACTACGACCAGATCTTCACCGCCCATGGCGTGATCATGATCTTCTTCGTGGCCATGCCGCTGGTGACAGGCCTGATGAACCTGGCCGTGCCGCTGCAGATCGGCGCGCGCGACGTGGCCTTTCCGTTCCTGAACAACTTCAGCTTCTGGATGACGGTCGGCGGCGCGGTGACGGTGATGCTGTCGCTGTTCGTCGGCGAGTTCGCCCGCACCGGCTGGCTGGCTTACCCGCCGCTGTCGAACCTGGCCTACAGTCCGGATGTCGGGGTGGACTACTATATCTGGGCGCTACAGATAGCCGGGGTAGGGACAACCCTCTCAGGCATCAATCTGGTCGTGACCATCATCAAGATGCGCGCCCCGGGCATGAGCCTGATGAAGATGCCGGTCTTCACCTGGACCTCGCTGTGCACCAACGTCCTGATCGTGGCGACCTTCCCGATCCTGACCGCCACCCTGGCCCTGCTGACGGCTGACCGGTACCTCTATACGAACTTCTTCACGAACGACTTCGGAGGCAATCCGATGATGTACGTGAACCTGATCTGGATCTGGGGTCACCCCGAGGTCTACATCCTGATCCTGCCGGCCTTCGGCGTGTTCTCGGAAGTGGTCTCGACCTTCTGCGGCAAGCGTCTGTTCGGCTACAGCTCGATGGTCTACGCGACCGTCGTCATCACCATCCTGTCGTACCTGGTGTGGCTGCACCACTTCTTCACCATGGGCTCGGGCGCCAGCGTGAACTCGTTCTTCGGGATCACGACGATGATCATCTCGATCCCGACAGGGGCGAAGATCTTCAACTGGCTGTTCACGATGTACCGCGGCCGTATCCGGTATGAAGTGCCGATGCTGTGGACCGTCGGCTTCATGGTCACTTTCGTGATCGGCGGCATGACCGGCGTGCTGCTGGCCGTCCCGCCCGCCGACTTCGTGCTGCACAACAGCCTGTTCCTGATCGCCCACTTCCACAACGTGATCATCGGCGGCGTGGTGTTCGGCATGTTCGCCGGCATCACCTACTGGTTCCCCAAGGCCTTCGGCTTCAAGCTGGATCCGTTCTGGGGCAAGGTCTCGTTCTGGTGCTGGCTGGTCGGCTTCTGGGTCGCCTTCACGCCGCTCTATGTGCTGGGCCTGATGGGGGTGACGCGCCGCGTCAGCCACTTCGAGGATCCGTCCCTGCAGATTTGGTTCGTGATCGCGGCCATCGGCGCGGTGATCATCCTGTGCGGCATCATCGCCTTCATCGTCCAGATCGTGGTCAGCGTCCTCAACCGCGAGGCCCTGCGCGACGAGACCGGCGACCCGTGGGGCGGCCGGACGCTGGAGTGGTCGACCTCGTCGCCGCCGCCGGCCTACAACTTCGCCTTCACGCCGGTGGTCCACCAGCTGGACGCCTGGTGGGACATGAAGGCGCGTGGCTATGAGCGCCCGACGACCGGCTACATCCCGATCCACATGCCGGCCAATACCGGCGCGGGCGTGATCCTGGCCGGGATCAGCACGGTGCTGGGCTTTGCGCTGATCTGGCACATCTGGTGGCTGGCGGCGGTGTCGTTCGTGGCCCTGGCAGCCGCCGCGATCGCCCACACCTTCAACTTCAAGCGTGACTACTACATCCCGGCCGAGGAGGTCGTCCGCGTCGAGGATGCCCGCACTGAAGCCCTGCGGAGCCTGACCTGACCATGGCCTCTCACGCCCATGCCCTGACCGAGGCGGACAAGAACCGCTTCCACATGACCGAGGAGCACCATCCGGAGAACGGGACCCTGCTGGGGTTCTGGATCTACCTGATGAGCGACTGCCTGATCTTCGCGGTGCTGTTCGCCACCTACGCCGTGCTGGGCCGCAACTACGCGGCCGGGCCGTCAGGGGCGGACCTGTTCGACCTGCCGCTGGTGGCGGTGAACACGGGCCTGCTGCTGTTCTCGTCGATCACCTATGGCTTCGCCATGCTGTCGGCCCAGGCTGGCCGCAAGACGCCGACCCTGGTCTGGCTGGCGGTCACCGGCCTGTTCGGTCTCGGGTTCCTGTCGCTGGAGCTTTATGAGTTCCATCACTTGATCCACGAAGGCGCGGGCCCGCAGCGCAGCGCCTTCCTGTCGTCGTTCTTCACGCTGGTGGGCACGCACGGCCTGCACGTGACGTTCGGCATCATCTGGCTGGTCACCCTGATGGTCCAGGTCGGCCAGCGCGGCCTCGACGAGGCCATGAAGCGCCGGCTGATGTGCCTGTCGATGTTCTGGCACTTCCTGGACGTGATCTGGATCGGCGTCTTCTCGTTCGTCTACCTCTTGGGAGTGCTGTGATGACTGCGGCTGGCCACGACACGCACCACGCGCCCGGCGCCCATGAAGGGCATGGCCACGACGCCGGCCACGGCTCGCTGAAGGACTATGTCATCGGCTTCGTGCTGGCGGTTATCCTGACGGCGATCCCGTTCTGGCTGGTCATGGGCCGCGTTCTGCCCACGCCCCAGATGACCGCCGTGGCGGTGATGGGGCTGGCGGTAATCCAGGTGCTGGTCCACATGATCTACTTCCTGCACATGAACTCGCGTTCGGAAGGCGGATGGACCCTGCTGGCCCTGATGTTCACCCTGATCCTGGTGGTGATCACGCTGAGCGGCTCGCTGTGGGTGATGCACAACCTCAACACCCACATGATGCCGCTCGACGCCCACGACATGAAGCAGATGCCGTGACCACGGGAAGGCGAGCACGGTCGATCGCCCTGATCGGGCTGTGCGCCGCCTTCACCATGGTCTTCGTGCTGCTGGGCGCCTGGCAGGTCCAGCGGCGGGCGTGGAAGCTGGACCTGATCGCCAAGGTCGAGCAGCGGATCCACGGCGAGCCGGTTCCGGCGCCGGTGAGCTGGTCCAGTGATGACGTCTATCGCCGGGTCCGCGTGACGGGCGTCTTCGACCATGGCGACGAGACCCTGGTCCAGGCGGTCACCGAGAAGGGCCCCGGCTTCTGGGTCCTGACGCCGCTGAAGACCGATCGCGGCTTCACCGTGCTGGTCAATCGCGGTTTCGTGCCGGCCGAGCGCAAGGTGGCCGCTTCACATCCCGTCGGTCCCGTTACGGTTGTCGGCCTGTTGCGCGCGACCGAGCCCAAGGGCGGTTTCCTGCGCCAGAACCAACCGGGGGCAGGGCGCTGGTACTCCCGCGACGTCCAGGCCATCGCGGCGGCGCACAACCTGACAAACGTTGCGCCATATTTCGTGGATGCCGACGCCACGCCCAATCCTGGCGGCTGGCCCCTAGGGGGTCTTACGGTCGTGCGTTTCCCCAACAGCCATCTTATCTACGCCCTGACGTGGTTCGGTCTGGCCCTGCTGACCAGCGGCGCCGGTCTCTATGTCGCGTACGACGCGCGGCGGAACCGTGACGAAGGAGCTTCATGAGCCCGACCGCCAGCATCCTGTTCTCCGGCTTGGCGGGCTGGCTCTCGGGCGCGCGGGCGGCGGACAACGCCAGCGGCCCGGCCGACGCCATCGCCCGCCAGAACATGCTGCAGCTGATCCACCTGCGCTGGATCGCGGTGCTGGGCCAGGTGGTGACCATCCTGGCGGTGCATTTCAGCCTGGGCTTCCGTCTGCCACTGGCCGCCATGATGCTGGTGCTGGCCGCGCTGGTGGCGTTGAACCTGTTCAGCCTGGCGCGGCTGAAACGGCCGATGCCGCTGGGCCGCTATGACCTGTTCCTGGCCCTGGCGCTGGACGCCCTGGCGCTCACCATCCAGCTCTATTTAAGCGGCGGGGCGACCAATCCGTTCACGACCCTCTATCTGCTCCATGTGATCCTGGGCGCGGTGCTGCTGGAGGCCTGGGCGACCTGGGCGATCGTGGCCCTGACCAGCTTCTGCTTCGTCATGCTGGTAGCCTTCAACCGACCGATCGTCGCCACGGGCCTCAGCGACCAGACCTTCTTCGATCTGTTCCTGATGGGCATGCTGGTCGGCATCGTACTGGACGCGGTGCTGCTGGTGACCTTCGTCTCCCGCATCAACGCCAACCTTCGTGGGCACGACGCCCACGTCGCCGAGCTGCGTCAGCGCGCCGCCGAGGAGACCCACATCGTCCGCATGGGCCTTCTGGCCTCCGGCGCCGCGCATGAGCTTGGCACGCCGCTGGCCACGCTGGACGTTATCCTGGGCGACTGGCGGCGCATGCCGATTTTCGCCAGCCAGCCGGACCTGGCCCAGGAGCTGGAGGACATGCGGGGCGAGGTCCAGCGCTGCAAGACTATCGTCACCGGCGTCCTGCAATCGGCAGGCGAGGCGAGGGGCGGCGAGGTGCGGGCCAGCACCCTGCGGGCCTTCATGGACGAGGTGGTCACCGACTGGCGCGCCACCCGCAACGGCGAGGCCCTGGTCTACGAGACCGACCTGATCGCCCCGACCCCGATCGTGGCGGAGTCCACGCTGAAACAGGTGATCCATAACGTGCTCGACAACGCCCTGGACGCCTCCGCCGGCGCGGTGCGGCTGTGGGCCGGTGTTCGCGAGGATCGCCTGCTGATCGAGGTCGAGGACGACGGCCCCGGCTTCACCGCCGAGACGCTGGAAAACTTCGGCAAGCCCTACAACTCGACCAAGGGTCGCGCCGGCGGGGGCCTCGGCCTGTTTCTGGTGGTCAATGTCCTGCGCAAGCTGGGCGGCGTGGCCTTCGCCGAGAACTTGGCCGAGGGCGGGGCGCGGGTGGTGCTGGACCTGCCGCTGTCGTCCCTGGAGATCAGCCGTGCCGACTGACCGCAAGCTGATCATCATCGAGGACGACGAGAAGTTCGCCGCCACGCTGAAGCGCTCCTTCGAACGCCGCGACTACACGGTGGTCCACGCGCGCGGCCTTGACGAGGCGATGGCGGCGCTGGAGACCTTCGCGCCCAAATACGCCGTGGTCGATCTGAAGCTGGCCGGCGAGTCCGGCCTGGCCTGCGTCCGCGCCCTGGCCGAGCGGGACCCGGCCATGCTGATCGTGGTGCTGACGGGCTTCGCCAGCATCGCCACCGCCGTCGAGGCCATCAAGCTGGGCGCTCGCCACTACCTGGCCAAGCCGTCCAATACCGACGACATCGAGGCGGCCTTCCACAAGGGCGAGGGCGATGTCGACGCCGCCATCGGCGAACGGGCGACGTCGATCAAGAACCTGGAATGGGAGCGGATCCACCAGACCCTGGTCGAGACCGACTTCAACATTTCCGAGACCGCCCGGCGCCTGGGCATGCATCGCCGGACCCTGGCGCGGAAGCTGGAGAAGCGCCGGATCACTTGACCTTGGGCAAGGCGGTGATCGGCTCCAGAACGATCTCGCGGAAGAAGGTTTCGGTGCCTTCCGACTGCAACTGGATCGCGCCATGGGTCAGAGGTTGGCCGCCGGCCTTCAGGTCGCGGACCTCCAGCACCGGCACACCGTTGACGACGTGCACAGCCCGGTCGCCCAGGACGTAGAGGTCCAGGGTGTTCCATTCACCGGCCGGTTTTTCGGCGTCGCTATAGGCCTCGACGTTCCAGTCGGCGGTGCCGCCCTTGGCGGTGACGACGCGGCCGGTGGGGGCGTAGCGCAGGTTTGGCTTGATCAGCGACGGGTCGTCGATGGCGTTGGTGACGACCGAGATCGCCTCGCCGACGGGGACGACCATGCCGATCGAGCCGGTCATGATCTCGAACTCGACCGCCTGGCTCCAAGTGCCCCAGACCACGCCGGGCGCGCCATGCGAGTGGTAGAGCAGGCCGTTATTGGGCGCCTGCGTCTCGCGCGGCGCCCAGCGGCCCTTGCCCCACTTGTACTGCAAGCGCAGGTGGTAGTCCTTGAAGTCGCCCTTGTGGACCAGGCTGCCCCAGATCTTGCCGTTGACGTAGAGGGCGGAGCGGCCGTCCTCCTGCACCACCTTGAAGATCTCGGCGCTCTGGGCCGTCGCGCCGATCGGGGCGACGGGCGGGCGCTTGTAGGTGAGGGCGGGATCAGCATAGCCCAGCCAAGCGCTCCAGTCCTTCAGATCCTTGCCGTTGAACAGCGACACCTTCGGACCCGCAGCCTTCGGCACGTCGGTCAAGGTCAGCGGAGAAGCGAGGGCGGGCGCGGCGATGGCCAGCGTCAGGGTGAAGGCCAGGGTCTTAAGCATGCGTCCTCGCACTCGGGTTTCGAGCGCACCCTAGCTGGCAGCGCTGTCACGACAAGGCTTGCATGGTCGTAGATCAGATCGCGTTGGCCTCAGATCGCATTGGCCCTGGCGATCCGGCCCAGATGCAGGGCGCTGGGACGCGGCGTGCGCTTGAAGGTCTGGCGGTCCACGGCGACAAGGCCGAATGGCACGCCGTAGCCGGAGGTCCACTCGAAATTGTCCAGCAGCGACCAGTAGAGATAGCTGTGCACCGGGATGCCGTCGTCCAGGCATTGGCGCACGCCGGCCAGGGCCTGGTCGATGAAGGCGATCCGGCGCGTGTCGTCGGCTACGGCTACACCGCTTTCGGTGACATAGACCGGCTTGCCGATCGCTCGGTGCGCCCAGCGGATCGTGTTGGCCAGGGCCTGTGGATAGAACTCGTAGCCCGACAGGGTCAGCTCGGCGCCGGGCGGCGGGGCCTTCACGCCGTGTTCGTCGACCACGAAGCGGGTGTAGGTCTGGACCCCGAAGAAGTCGGCGTGGCTGCGGGCGACCTCAACCCAGTCGCCATAGAGCTTGCGCTGGTAGATTTCGACGAGCTTGGGATCGTCGGACTGGATGTCCTGGGTCGTCAGGGTGAGGCCGACGGGCAGAGACGGGCGCGCCTGCTTGATGGCGTCGTAGGCCTGACGATGGGCCTCCTGCATGATCGGCGTGGCGATCGTCGGATCGGCATAGGCCAGCCGCGAGAAGCGCGGCGAGTCCGTCGCCTTAGCCGCCGCGGCGATGGCCGCCTTGACCACGGGGATCACGGCCTGGATCCCGGGCATCAGGTCGACCAGCAACCGGATATTGGCCTCGTTGAAAGTCGTGGCCATGTGCATCAGCGGTCCCAGACGCTCGACCACCTTGCGGCAGAAGCGGGCGAACAGGGCGGGGGCGTCGGCGACCTCGAAGCCGCCGCGCTGGGCGAACCACAGCGGCGTGGTGAAGTGGTTCAAGGTGACGATAGGCTTGAGGCCCCGTGCGCGGCAGGCCTCCAGCACGCGGGCATAGTGGTCCAGCTCGGCATTGGAGAAGAAGCCTTCGCTGGGCTCGATCCGCGCCCACTCCACGCCCAGGCGGTAGGTGTTGAAACCCAGGCCGGCGGCCAGCGCGAAGTCCTCGCCGTAGCGGTGATAGCTGTCGACGGCGTCGCCCGAACGTTCCTTGAACATCGACGGCTTGAGGTTCTCCATCAGCCAGGCGTCGCTGTTGGTGTTGCCGCCTTCGCTCTGGTGGGCCGAGATCGCCGTGCCCCACAGGAAGTCCTTGGGCAGGGACCGCTTGGGCTGGGCGAGGGCAGGAGAGGCCAGCGCCGCCGCGCCCGCGACGAGAAGATCGCGTCGGATCATGTTGCTTCTCAAAGAAAAATGGCGGGCGACACGAGGTCGCCCGCCAGGCGCGAGGTAGAACTAGAACGCTTTTTTGACGCCGATCTCGATGGTCCGGCCCAGCGGGTTGCCGGTCCACGGGTCGTAGCCGAACTCTTCCTGAGCCGGCGGCGGATCGCGGTCGAAGATATTGGCGACGGTGGCCGTCAGCGCCATGTCGTCGCCGAGCTGGATCCGATAGGTGAAGTCGGTGGTGATCCACTTCTCACCGTCTTCGCCGTACTGAACGCCGGCCCGCTCGTCCTTGACCGCCGAGACGAAGTTGACGCCCAGGCGGAAGTTCTGGCGGCCCAGGCCGTAATTGACGCCCAGGTTGGCGCGCCACTTCGGCGCCGCTTGGGCGAAGGTGGCGAAGTTCAGCGTGCCCAGGCGGTCATCGCCGGTCGAGATGGTCACGCCGTCCAGGGTGGTCGGGCCGGTGCGCAGCTCGGTCACCCGCGTGGCGTTGACGTTGATGTCCAGATCGCCAGGGCCGAGCGGCAGGCCGTACTTGGCCTGGATGTCGAAGCCCTTGGTCGTCTGGCCCGGGCCGTTGCCGTAGCGGGTCGAGACGGCCGAGAAGCTGCCGACGCCGGTCATGCCCACGGTGCAGCCATTGTTGAAGCTGATGCGAGCCAGCAGCGGCTGCTTCGTGACGTCGCAGGTGGTGATCGTGCCGCCGGCGCCGTTGAACACCAGGCTGGCGATCTGGTTCGGGTCGGCGACCTGACCGATCTGGTCCTTCGTCCGGATATCGAAATAGTCGACGATCAGGCGGAAGTCGTGGCCATCGGCAAAGCCTCGGCTCTGCCAGATCGCGCCGATATTGCCGGTCTTTGCGGTCTCGGGCTTGAGGTCGGCGTCGGTGATGAACTGCGCCGCCAGCCAGTTGCTGGCCGCCACCGTGTAGGTGCGCGCGGCCACCGTGATGGCGCCCGGCGTCACGCCCAGCGGCGGGGTCTGGTAGTTGGTGCCGTACGAGGCGCGGAAGGTCAGCGGGCCCCAGACGTTCCACTTGCCCGACACCTTGTAGACCGTGGCGCCCAGGTCGTTGGAGAACTTCTCCCGACGCGCCGCCAGCTGGATGTCGACGTTCGAGAACAGCGGCACCTGCAGCTCGCCGAACAGCGAGTACTGGCTCTGCTCGGCCTGGGTCGGCAGGGTGGGCGCGAACAGCACGAACGGACCCGGCGCGTCAGGCGTGCAGCCCCGGAAGTTCGGGCTGGTCGTCGGCGTCGGGGTGGGATTGAGGTTTCCCGAACCCGGACCGTTGGCGCTTGTGGTGTTGCTGGGCCACTCGCATTGGATCGAGCCGTTGTTGAACGCGCTGGGCACTTCTACGCGGTTGGACAGCGAGCGGTACTGCGCGCCCAGAGCCCAGCCGATCTCGCCGCCGGGCAGCTTGATGCCCGACTGGCCGTTGAAAACCAGGTCGGCGGTGAAGTTGTGGCTCATGGTCTCGACCGCGCGCGGGTCGAACATCCACAGCGCCAGGTCCTCGGGGTTCTCCTTGCCGGCGACGTAGCTGGGGTTGGAGAGGCCCAGGACCGGCTGGCCCTTGAACGAGGACGAGAAGGGGTTCCAGTACTGGCAGCCGTTCTTGCCGGCCGCGCCGGGGTTCTGGGTGCCGAAGCGGCTGGGATCCAGGTCCACGGCCTGGCACTTGGGACCGCCGAAGCCGTTCAGGGCCTCCTGCAGGCGGTATCCGATGGTGTCGGCGTGGGTGTTGTAGTTGTAGGCGTCGTTATAGGTCAGCGCGAAGTCGTAGCCGACCTTCTTGGCGAACGGCGCGATGTCACCCAGGTCGCCGGTCAGTCCAGCCGAGACGCGCCAGACCTTGTTATCGATGCGGTCGGCGACGCCGAAGCCGTCACCGCCGGAATAGTACGGGTTCCCGCCGTGACCGAAGAGGCGGTAGGTGATCGGGGTGAAACCCGAAGCGCCAACAATGCCGTTCTTGGCCGCGAACTCGGCCGCGAAGGGGTTGGTGATCGGCACATAGAACTGGTTGACCGCGCCCGTGGTCAGGGCCGGGCCGCGCGACACCGGCTGGGCCGGCGAGCCCATGACTTGGGGCAGGTTCACCCGGCCGTACGATGCGTCCATGTGGAACTTCATCGTGTCGGTAATGTCGGCCTTCAGCTGGGCGTAGAGGCGGTAGGTGTCCTGGTTCTCCACCAGCCGGTAGTACGGGATGTAGTTGTAGGCGCAGGTGTAGACGTTGTCGTAACGGCCGCCGACGGCCGCGCAGCTGGCGGGCGTGAAGTCCGAGACGATGCCGCCCAGATTGGCGCCCCATTCGCCGACATCCGTTGCAGTGGGCGTGGCCGGCAGGGGGCCGCGCGGCTGCCACCCGGTCAGGTTGGTGAGGGTCGACCAGGGCGCTGGGTTGTAGCCCGTTCCGGGCGTCAGCGAGGCCTTGGTGAAGTCCCGCTCCATGGTGTTCAGGCGCGAGCGGTGCTCGTACTCGGCCGAGACCAGCAGGTTGACGCGGTCCGCGCCGATGCCGCCCATCACGCCGACCGAATAGTCGCCCTTCGAGCCCTTGATGTGCTTGTACTGGCCTTGCGCCTCAAGACCGACGAATCGGTCGCGGGTGATGAAGTTGACGACGCCGCCAGTCGCGTCGGCGCCATAGATCACCGCCGCGCCGTCCTTCAGCACTTCCGTGCGGGCCAGGGCGATCGACGGGACGTTGGCGGTGTTTTGGTTCATCCGCCGGCCGTTCAGCAGCACCAGCGTCTTATCCGCGCCCAGGCCGCGCAGATTGTAGTTCACCGAACCGACCAGGGCCGGACCGCCGAAATAGTAGCTCTCGCCGGTCGTCGGGCCCGAGATGGTCAGGCTCTTGGCGAACTCCAGCGCCGTCGGTGAGCCCTGCTTTTCCAGTTCCGCCTGCGAATACACCTCGACGGGGAGGGCGGCGTCCAGCGCCGAGCCCCGGATGTTGGAGCCGGTGACGACGATTTCCTCGACTTGGGTCGATTGGTCCTGAGACCAGGCGGGCGCGCCGAAGCCGGCGATCCCGATGAGCAGCGCGACGCCCGACGCGCCGGATAGCCCGATTTTCATGTGGCGAACCCTCCCGTTGAATGAGTCTCTTAACGCTCATTCTCACAAGAGTGAGTGTTGTAGCATCGCCGTTGCGACGTCAATGATCATTGTTCGACCACGCGGTCGTAGGCCCGGGATGGGGCGGGCGCCGCTAAGGGAACGATTGACAGGAGCGCGCCGCGCCCCGACTACGCGGCGTAGCGAAGGACCCAGGAGGACGGCTTGGCGGGAGCGACGGCGGAGCAGGGCAAGGCGCGGCGGACCAAGGCCGAGCAGCGCGCCCAGAGCCTGGAGCAGATCCTGGACGCGGCCGAGTACCTGTTCTCGCAGAACGGCCTCTATGGCGTGACCTTGCGTGACGTCGCCGTGCGCGTGGGCATCCACACGACGCTGCTGAACTACTACTTCAAGGACAAGACCAACCTGTTCGAGGCCGTGTTCGCCCGGCGCGCGGGGGTCACGTCGGGCCGGCGGATGATCGCGCTGGAGCAGTACGAGCTAGCGGCGGGCGACAAGCCGACCGTCGAGGGAGCGCTGCACGCCTTCCTCGACACCGACCTGGACCTCTACTGGGAGGGTGGCGAGCACTGGATGAACTACGCCGCGTTCTGCGCGCGGGTCAGCAACACGCCCGAGGGCGCGGCGCTGATGGACGAGCACTTCGACCCGGTGGTGCTGAAGTTGGTCGGCATCCTCAAGCGCGCCCTGCCGGACTATGCCGACGAGGAGATCTTCTGGGGCTATCACTTCGTGTCGGGCGCTCTGATGAACACTCTGGCGCGGACTGGGCGGATCGACCGGCTGTCCAGCGGCCTGTGCCACTCGGACGACTTCCCGGCGATCAAGAAGCGGATCGCCCGCTTCATGGCCGCCGGGTTCATTGCCCTCAAGGACTAGGCGTAGGACTAGGCCTGCTCGGCCCGGCGGAAGATCCGGGCCAACCACAGGAACAGGCCGATCGCCAGCACGTAGAACGGCGTCAGCGTGTAGAGCGCCATCTGCAGCGAGTTGTGCGGATGGCTGGCTTTGAAGAAGTCGCTGGCCGCGCCGACATAGGTCGGACCCAAACCGAGTCCAATGAAGTTCATGACCAGCAGCAGCAGGGCGCCAGACATCACCCGCTGTTCGGGCCGAACCTCTTCCTGGACCAGCGCTACCGACGAGGACAGATAGAAGTAGTTCAGGAAGGTCGGGCCGATCAGGAAGGCCAGGGCCAGCGGCCAGGTCGGGGCCCAGACGAAGCCCAGATAGAAAGGGATCGCCAGGGTCAGCGAGATGACCGGGGCCAGGGCGTAGACCGTCTTGGACTTGCGGGCGAAGCGGTCGATGACCCGGCCCGAGATATAGATGCCGGCGCTCATGCCGATCCCGACGACCAGGGCATACCAGACGGCCACTTCGCTGAGGGTCATGCCCTTCTCGCGCATCAAAAAGAGGGTGGTGAAGTTGCCCAGGCCGTAGGTCACGAACTGGGTCGCACCGCTGCCCAGCGAGGCCAGCACTAGGGTCGGGCGCGAGAAGAACATCCGCAGGGTCGACCAGAAGCCGGCCTTCTCGATCTTGACCGCCGCGCCGTCCAAGCCGCCGCGCCTGGGCTCCTTGACCAGCAGCGGCAGCACGGCGGCGGCGATGATGCCCACGACGCCCAGGATGATGAAGGCGTAGCGCCAGTTGAAGGCCGCCGCGATCGCCGCGCCGAAGGCGATGCCCAGCGCCGCGCCCACGGGCGGACCCAGGTTGTAGATGCCCAGCGCCGTGCCGCGCCGGCCCGGCGGGAAGTAGTCTGTGATGATCGCGTAGGAGGGCGGCACGCCGCCAGCCTCGCCGAAGCCGACGGTCATCCGGGCGAAGGCGAACTCGCCGTAGCTGCGCGACAGGCCGCAGGCCACGGTCGCCGCACTCCAGATTCCGCAGGCCAGGCTCAGCACCGCCACGCGGTTGGTGCGATCGGCCAGCCAGCCGACCGGGATGGCGATGAAGCAGTAGAACATCGCGAAATACAGGCCACCGATCAGGCCGAGCTGACTGTCGGAAACGTGCAGCGTGTCCTGGATGGGCTTGGCCAGGATCGACATCAGCTGCCGGTCCAGGAAATTCAGGACATAGACGAACCACAGCATGCCCAGCACAAGCCACGCGCGGCCGCTCGGATTGGGGTGAGGGTGGTCTGGACGCGCGGATAGAGCCGCGGCGCCATCGCGCTCGAGGTCGTTCAAGGTTTCCTCCCAGCTGCCCGTTCTCGAGCTTTGCCTACGCGGAGGATGACCTCAATCCTGATCGTTCGTCAATATTCACACGCGTGTGAGTGAGTGTTGACAGCGGCGCGGATCACCGCCACCGTAACCCCACAACGTCGACGCAAACGATCGACGCTCACTGGGGAGTGAACGCCATGAAGGTTGGGCTGTTTGCGTCGGCGTGCGCCGTCGCGCTCGTCGCGTTTTCGACAACACCGGTGCTGGCCCAGACGGCTAGCGCGGATCAGGGGAGGGGCGACCGCAAGGACGCCGAACTGGTGGGAGAAGTCGTCGTCACCGCCACCCGCCGTCCCGAGAAGCTGCAGGACGTGCCGCTCAGCGTCACCGCCTTCGACCAGAAGGAGCTGACCGCCAAGGGCATTGTCGGCTACGAGGGCCTGGCCCGCCAGACGCCGGGTGTGGTGCTGAACCGCGCCACCGCCAACTTCAACAATTTCACGGCTCGCGGCATCGCCACCAACGGCTATGGCGCCAACCTGCAGAGCACGGTCGCCGTCTATATCGACGAGCTGCCGATCTCGACGATCGGCAACACCACGGTGCTGGACCCCAACCTGTTCGATGTCGAGCGGGTCGAGTTCCTGCGGGGGCCGCAAGGCACGCTGTTCGGCTCGGGTTCGCTGTCGGGCGCGCTGCGTATCCTGACCAAGGCCCCGAACCTCTCCAGCCGCGAAGGCGCGGTCCTGGCGGACGTTGGCCTGACGGGCTCGGACTCGGTGCGCCAGCGCTACAACGGCATGTTCAACATGCCGATCATCGAGGACAAGCTGGCCCTGCGCGTCGTCGGCTTCTACCGGCATGAGGAAGGCTATCTCGATAATGTCGGCACCGGCGTCCACAACTCCAACACCCTGGTCGACTGGGGCGGCCGCGCGACGCTGCTGTACAAGCCCAACGATCGCCTGACGGTAAAGGGGACGTTCTCGTACGAGGACAGCAACCCCAAGGACTCGTCGATGATCAGCCCGTCCCTGGGCCGCGAGAAGCGGATCTCGGACCGGCCGGACCTGTTCGTCGGCAAGCTGCGCACTCACAACGTCACGATCGACTACCAGTTCGACGGCGCGCGCCTGACCAGCTCGTCGACCTATTCGAAGTTCGACCAGAAGTTCTTTGTCGACCTGGCCGGCACCTTCGGCGGCGCGATCGCCTTCGCGCTGGACGCCGGCGGCTTCCAGAAGACCTTCGTCGAGGAGGCGCGCCTGGCGTCCGATCCGGGCGGCAAGGTCGACTGGGTGGTCGGCGGCTTCTACATGGATCGCCGGCTGGACGTGGACTACTTCTACCGCTCCAACCCGGCCTTCCTGATCGCGCGCGGCATCACCGGTCTGCCGGACGAGTACTATCAGCGCCAGTACACCCACTTCCTGTCGCACGAGAAGGCGGCGTTCGGTCAGCTGACCTATCGCTTCAGCGACAAGGTCTGGGCGACTGGCGGCATCCGTTATGGCAAGGTCGACAGCCAAGGCTTCACCGAGGCCGGCGGCTATACCAGCGCCTATCTGACCAACGCCCTGCTGGGCATCCGAGGGCCGCTGGCCCTGACCCCGTTCGCGGCGGCCACGGGCGTCAAGGCGACCGGCAGCAAGCCGTCGTTCAAGGTTAGCCTGTCGTACAAGCCGTCGTCGGCCCTGACGACCTATGCCACGGTCTCGACGGGCTTCCGCACGCCGGTGGTCAACGGCTTTGCCGGCCGGCCCAGCCTGGTCAATCCCAACGACCTGATCATCCCGAACGGCGCCTCATCGGACGACCTGACCAACTACGAGCTGGGCGCCAAGGGCCGGTTCCTGAACGGGCTGGTCTCGGCCAATGTCGCCGTCTACCTGATCGACTGGAGCAACATCCAGGTCCAGGCCAACCGCGTCTCCGACAGCGTCCAGTTCGCCACCAACATCGGCGCGGCGCGCAGCAAGGGCATCGAGCTGGAGCTGCTGGCCTTCCCGGCCAAGGGCCTGACCATCGGCCTGAACGGCTCGCTGAACGAGGCCAAGGTCACCGATCTGACTCCGGCCGAGGCGGCGATCTCGGGTGCGGTCGCCGGCGCGCGCTTGGCCTCTCCGAAGGTGCAGGGCTCGCTGTTCGTCAACTACGGCTGGGACCTGACGCCGACGGCCAAGGCCAACCTGTCGGTCGCGCTGCAGCACGTCGGCTCGTATCCGGGCTCGTTCCCGCACGTCCCGGGCCAGCCGACCGTGACCAGCCCGACCTACGGCTTCACGGACTCGTACCAGAACGTCAACGCCACCTTCGCCGTGGCCATGGGCCAGACGACGATCGGGGCCTATGTCGAGAACCTCTTCGACGACCACTCCATCACCTATGTCCACCCCGAGGCCTTCCTCGCCAGCCGGTTCGCGACCATGCGACCGCGCACGGCCGGGGTGCGGCTGGGCTATGCGTTCTAAGGGCGGGTGATGAGCAAGCGTCTCCTCGTTTCGGCCTTGGCGGTCCTGGCCCTCTCACCGGTCGCCGCCTCCGCTGAGCCCGTCATCAAGGCCCCGGCCGGCGCCGTTCGCGGCGTCGAGGCGGGTGGCCTTCAGGTGTTCAAGGGCATCCCGTACGCGGCCCCGCCCGTCGGCGCGTTGCGCTGGAAACCGCCGGTCGCCGCGCCGGGCTGGACGGGCGTGCGCGACGCGCTCGACTTCGGCCCGGCCTGCCTGCAGCCCAAGCCGCGCCCGGGCAGCATCTACGCCTCGCCGCTGAAGACCTTCAGCGAGGACTGCCTGTCGCTGAACGTCTGGACGCCCGACAAGGCCAAGAAAGCTCCGGTCCTCGTCTGGATCCACGGCGGCTCGCTGATCGCAGGCTCCAGCGCCGAGGGCATGTACGACGGCGCGGCCTTGGCCAAGCAGGGCGTCGTGGTCGTCTCGATCAACTACCGCCTGGGCGTGCTGGGCTACATGGCCCATCCCGAGCTCAGCGCGGAGTCGCCCGATCATGTCTCGGGCAATTACGGCCTGCTGGACCAGATCGCGGCCTTGAAGTGGGTGAAGGCCAATATCGCCGCTTTCGGGGGCGATCCCGGCAACGTCACCATCGCCGGGGAGTCCGCCGGGGCGCTCAGCGTCATGTACCTGATGGCCTCGCCACCGGCGCGCGGGCTGTTCCACAAGGCCATAGCCCAGAGCGCCTACATGGTCTCGACGCCGATGCTGCGCGACCCGAAGTACGGCCATATCCCGGCCGAGGCCATGGGCGCGGCCACCGCCGCCAAGCTGGGCGCCAAGAGCCTGGCCGAGCTGCGGGCGATGGATGCCGAGACCATCACCACCTCGGCGCTGCTGGCCGGCTTCCAGACCTTCGGCGCGGTGGACGGCAAGGTTCTGCCCAAACAGCTGGTCGACACGTTCGACGCCGGCGAGCAGGCCCACGTGCCGGTCCTGGCCGGCTTCAACAGTGGCGAGATCCGCTCGCTGCGGTTCCTGGCTCCGCCGGCCCCGGCCGATGCGGCGGCCTACGAGAAGGAAATCCGCGCCCGCTATGGCGACCTCGCGGACGACTTCCTGAAGCTCTATCCGTCTACGGACGTTGCCGAGAGCGTGCTCCTGGCCCCGCGCGACGCCCTCTATGGCTGGACCGCCGAGCGGCTGGTCGCCAAGCAGGCGGCCGGTTCACCGGGCTACCTCTACTACTTCGACCACGGCTATCCGGCGGCCGAGACGGCGGGCCTGCACGGCTTCCATGCCAGCGAGCTGCCGTATGTCTTCGGCACGCCCGACAAGACGCCGCCCGCCTGGCCCAAGAACCCCGACACGCCCGCCGAGGCCAAGCTGTCGGCGGCGATGATCGGCTACTGGACGTCGTTCGCCCGCGATGGCGTTCCGTCGGCCAAGGGCGAGCCCGCCTGGAAGCCTTACGGGACGACCCGCGCCTACATGGCCTTCGTCGAAGGTCCCCAGCCCGGCGCGCACCTGCGTCCGGGCATGTACGAACTCAACGAGACCGTGATGTGCCGACGCCGCGCCCAGGGCGACACGCCCTGGATCTGGAACGTCGGCGTGGTCTCGCCCCCAATGCCTCCCGGAGTTACCCAGTGTCGATGATTGACGGCGAGATGCAGGCCTTCGCCCTGACGCTCGAAAAGTTCCTAGACCACGCCGCCAAGTGGCGATCGAACGCAGAGGTGGTGACCAGCCGCGAGGACGGGCGGATCGATCGGATTACCTATGCGGACCTGCGCGACCGGGCTCTGCGGGTCTCGTCGGTGCTGGACGGCCTGGGCGTGAAGGCCGGCCATCGGGTCGCGACCCTGGCCTGGAACAGCCAGGACCACGTCGAGGTCTGGTTCGCGATCATGGGCATGGGCGCGGTTTGCCACACGCTGAATCCGCGCCTGACCGCTGAGCAACTGGCCTCGATGGTCATCCATTCGGAAGCGCAGATCCTGATCGCCTCGGCCGACCTAGCGCCGCTGGCCCGCAAGATCATGGACGGCGCGCCCGGCGTGACGAAGCTGCTGGTTATCGACGGCGAGGCGCCCGAGAGCCAGACCTTGGCGCCGCTGGTCGACGCCGAGACCCGCCATGCGATCTGGGGCCAGTTCGACGAGACCGCGCCGTGCGGCCTATGCTTCACCTCGGGCACCACCGGCGCGCCCAAGGGCGTGACCTACACCCACCGCTCCAGCTACCTGCACACCCTGCGGATCCTGCAGGTCGACGGCATGGCGATCTCGGGCGCCGACGCGGTGCTGGCGGTGGTGCCGATGTTCCACGCCAACGCCTGGGGTCTTCCGTTCGCGACGCCGGCGGTCGGGGCCAAGCTCGTCCTGCCCGGACGCAATGCCGACGGCGCCAGCCTGGCGCGCCTGATCGCCGCCGAGAACGTCACGGTCTGCGTCGGCGTGCCGACTGTCTGGCTGGGCCTGATAGAGCACCTGGAAGCGACCGGCGAAAAGTTGCCGTCGCTGAAGCGGATCATCGTCGGCGGCGCGCCGATGCCGCCGGCTCTGATGGAGCGGATCGAGCAGCGCCTGGGCGTCCGCGTCCAGACAAGTTGGGGCATGACCGAGCTGTCGCCCTGCGGAACCCTGGCGCCGCTGAGCGCCCCGGCCGAGGCGGCTGTGTCTGGTCGTCCGGCGGTGGGCGTCGACCTTCTGCTGACCGATGCCGACGGCGTGGCCTTGCCGCGGCAGCGCGACGTCGAAGGTCACCTGCGCGTGCGCGGAACCTCGGTGATCGAGCGCTATTTCGGCTTCGAGACCTCGGCCACCGACGCCAACGGCTGGTTCGCCACCGGCGACCTGGCCCGTATCGACGCCGAGGGCAATCTGATCATCACCGGTCGCGCCAAGGACCTGATCAAGTCCGGCGGCGAATGGATCAATCCGGCCGAGATCGAGGCGGTGGTCTGCGCTCTGCCGGAAGTGTCCCTGGCCGCAGTGATCGGCCGCACCCATCCCAAATGGGGCGAGCGGCCCATCCTGCTGGTCGAGACGCAAGGGCAGGTCAGCGACGAAGTGCTGCTGGCCTCGCTGAAGGGCAAGGTGGCGTCGTGGTGGATCCCAGATGCGGTTTTCCGCCTGGACCGCATGCCTCTGGCGTCGACCGGCAAGATCGACAAAATTCGGCTGAGGACGGAGTACGGGGCCGGCTGACGCGCCGTCCGCCGACCCGCCCGTGAAATCGATGGAAGCCTCAGTGTCCGAAGCCCAACCGCGCCGCCGCAACACCAAGGCCGAACAGCGCGCCGAGAAGATGGAGCAGATCCTCGACGCGGCCGAATACCTGTTCTCCAAGCACGGGCTGCACGGCGTCACGCTGAAGGACGTCGCCAAGATGGTCGGCGTGCACCACACGCTGATGAACTACTACTTCGACGACAAGAAGACCCTGTTCGACGCGGTCTTCGCACGTCGGGCGGTGATCACCAGCGAGCGGCGGATGCGGGCGCTGGAGGACTATGAGGCCGCCTGCGCCGGCAAACCAACGGTGGAGGGCGCCCTGCGCGCCTTCCTCGACACCGACCTGGACCTCTACATCGAAGGCGGGGAGGGCTGGAAGAACTACGCCGCCCTCGGCGCCCAGGTGGCCAACACGCCTGAGTGGGGCGCGGACTTGATGGACCAGCACTTCGACCCGGTGGTGCTGAGGCTGATCGATCTGCTGAAGCGGGCGCTGCCCGACTGCGCCGAGGCCGACATTTTCTGGGGCTACCACTTCGTCACCGGGGCGCTGATGCTGACCCTGGCCAGGACAGGGCGGATCGACAAGCTGTCGGGTGGGGTCTGCCGGTCCGACGACTTCCACGCCGTGAAGGAACGGATGGCCGCGTTCATGGCCGCCGGTTTCCTGCAGGTCTGCGGCCGCAAGGGGGCGTCCGCCTAGACACCGGGCGCTTCCGCTGGCGGAGTCTTATTCAAAACATTCACTGTCGAGTTAGTGAAGAATTGTGCGAACCTTGGTTCGCGAAACAAGAAGGGGATTTCCATGTTGCTCGAAGGACGTGTCGCCATCGTCACCGGGGCGGGCGGCGGCCTGGGTCGCGCCCATGCGCTGTACCTGGCCAGCCAGGGGGCCAAGGTGGTCGTCAACGACCTGGCCCAAGAAGCGGCCGACCGTGTCGCCGCGGAGATCGCGGCCCAGGGCGGCGCGGCGATCGGCGTGGCCGCCTCGGTCACCGACGAAGCTGCCGTCAACGCGATGGTCGAGCAGGTGGTGGCCCGCTGGGGCCGCGTCGACATCCTGATCAGCAATGCCGGCATCCTGCGCGACAAGACCTTCGCCAAGATGAGCCTGGACGACTTCCGCCTGGTGGTCGACGTGCACCTGATGGGGGCGGCGGTCTGCGCCAAGGCCGTCTGGGGCATTATGCGCGAGCAGGGCTACGGCCGCATCGTCATGACCACCTCGTCCTCTGGCCTGTACGGCAATTTCGGCCAAGCCAACTACGGCGCGGCCAAGATGGCGCTGGTGGGCCTGATGCAGACCCTGGCCATCGAGGGCGAGAAGTACAATGTGCGGGTCAATTGCCTGGCCCCGACGGCGGCCACGGGCATGACCGAAGGCGTGCTGTCGGAAGAGAGCCTGCAGCGCCTGAACCCGGCCCTGGTCAGCCCGGGCCTGCTGGCCCTGGTCGCCGAAGACGCCCCGACCCGCGCCATCCTGTGCGCCGGCGCCGGCCACTTCGCCACGGCTAACATCACCCTGACCGAAGGCCGCTACATCGGCGGCGTCGCCGACGCGGGCGAGCAGGTGATCCGCCTGTGGGACGGCGTCGCCGACCGCAAGGACGATATCGTGCCGGCCTACGGCTTCACCCAGGCCGAGCGCGAAGTCGCCAGCGCCGGCCTGATGAGCAAGGTTGCGGGAGGCCGCGCATGACGCGCCACGCCGTCATTGTCTCCACGGCGCGCACGCCGATCGGCCGCGCCTATCGCGGGGCCTTCAACGACACCCCGTCGCCGACCCTGGCCGCCCACGCCCTGACCCACGCGGTCCAGCGCGCGGGCGTGGATCCGGCGGAGGTCGAGGACTGCATCCTCGGCTGCTCGCTGCCGCAGGGTTACCAGGCGACCATCGGCCGGATGGCGGCGCTGCGGGCTGATTTCCCGGTCGAGGTTCCCGGCATGACCATGGATCGCCAGTGCTCGTCGGGCCTGATGACCATCGCCACGGCCGCCAAGCAGATCATCGTCGACCGCATGGATGTCATCGTCGCCGGCGGCGTGGAGTCGATCTCGCTGGTCCAGACGCCGGAGCTGCGGGTCGACCAGGACCCCGGCCTGCTGGCCCTGCACGCCGACGCTTACATGCCGATGCTGGACACGGCCGAGACGGTCGCGGCCCGCTACGGCGTCACGCGCGAGGCGTGCGACGTCTATTCGGCGGCCTCGCAGTATCGCGCCGCGGCGGCCCAGGAGACCGGCCGGTTCGCTGATGAACTCGTGCCGATGACGGCGACCATGAAGGTGGTCGACAAGGTCACCCAGGATGTCTCGCATCGCGAGGTCACGCTGGATCGCGACGAGGGCGTGCGCCCCGAAACGAACCTGGAGGGCCTCGCCGCGCTCAAGGCCGTACGGCCGGGCGGCGTGGTCACGGCGGGCAACGCCAGCCAGCTGTCTGATGGCGCCTCGGCCTGCGTGGTCATGGAGGCTGGCCTGGCCGAGACGCGCGGTCTGGCGCCGCTGGGCCGCTATGTCGGCATGGCGGTCGCCGGGACCAAGCCCGACGAGATGGGCATCGGTCCGGTCTTCGCCATCCCCAAGCTGCTGGAGCGCTTCGATCTCTCGATCGACGATATCGGCCTGTGGGAGCTGAACGAGGCCTTCGCCTGTCAGGTCGTCTATTGCCGCGACCGCCTCGGCATTCCCGACGAGCTGTTGAACGTCAACGGCGGCGCGATCGCCATGGGCCACCCGTACGGCATGTCGGGCTCGCGTCTGGTCGGCCACGCCCTGATCGAGGGCAAGCGGCGCGGCGCCAAGCACGTTGTCGTCACCATGTGCGTTGGCGGCGGCATGGGCGCGGCCGGACTGTTCGAGGTCCTGTGATGCGGTGGCTGCTTGGGCTGGCGGCGCTGGCCGTTCTGCATGGCGGGGGCGCCCTGGCCTGGGCGCCCGATCCTACGGTCGCTCATGCCGACTACGCCGACCCGGCGCTATGGCTGTGCCGGCCGGACCTGCAAGACAACCGCTGCAAGGTGGACCTCGATGCGACCGTCATCGCGCCTAGCGGTAAGATGACGGTCGAGCGATATGCTCCGGCCAAGGATCCCAAGGTCGACTGCTTCTTCATCTATCCGACCGTGTCTAACGATCCGGGCTGGATCTCGGACTTCGAGGCCAATGCCGACGAGTGGGACGACATCCGGCTGCAGTTCGCCCGCTTCGGATCGGTTTGTCGCCAGTTCGCGCCGATCTACCGCCAGGGCACGTTGCGTCGGCTGCGCTATCCCGGCGGCGGCCCCAAGCCTGTCGGTGAACAGCCGCCTCCAGGGATTGGTGGCTATGCCGACGTGCTGGACGCCTGGAACTGGTATCTGGCGCACGAGAACAAGGGCCGGGGCGTGGTCCTGATCGGCCACAGCCAGGGCACGGTCATGCTGACCAAACTTCTGGCCGAGGAGATCGACGGCAAGCCGATGCAGAAGCAGTTGGTCTCGGCCCTGTTGATGGGGGGGCTGGTGACGGTCCCGCCTGGCCAGGACGTAGGCGGTTCGTTCAAGGCGACGCCGCTGTGCCGGGCCGCGAACCAGCTGGGTTGCGTGATCGCTTACGTCACCTTCCGCGACCGCTTGCCACCACCGGAAGCTTCTCGCTTCGGCCGGGCCCGCGATGGACTGCGGGCGGCCTGCGTCAGCCCGGCCAGCCTGGCCGGCGGCAAGGGGCAGCCGGAATCGTATTTCGTCACGAAGGGCTTCCTGAACGGCTCGGGCGGCGACATTCCACCGGAATGGGTGCGTCCCGCGCGGCCGATCGGCACGTTCTTCGTCAAGACGCCGGGCCTGATCACCACTGAATGCGTCCGCGAGGGCGAGTTTGACTATCTTGCTCTGCACGTGAACGCCGATCCAAAGGATCCGCGCACCGACGAGCTGGGCGGCCAGATCATTCGCAAGACCGGCGTCGATCTGTCGTGGGGGCTGCACCTGATCGATGTCGACCACTCGATCGGCACGCTGACCCGTATCGTCGGTCGGCAGGCCCGAGCCTACGAGGCTCGCGCGAACTAGGTCGACCACCAAAGTCGCAACAAGGCGCGCCGCCAGAGCGCGAGGGAGGAAACCATGGCCCGTCAGAGGTCGCCTTCGGGTTCGTCGATCATCAAGATCGCGGTGACGGCTTCGGCTGGCGCGGCGATCGAGTGGTACGACTTCTTCATCTACGGGACCGCTGCGGCGCTGGTGTTTCCCAAGCTGTTCTTCCCCGCCGACCTGCCACCGTTCGTGGCCCAGATCGCGGCGTTCAGCACCTTCGCGGTTGGGTTCCTGGCCCGGCCGATCGGCGGGCTGCTGTTCGGCCACTTCGGCGACTTGTTCGGCCGCAAGCGGGCTTTGGCCGTCGCTCTGCTGATCATGGGGGCGGCGACGACCTGCGTGGGCCTGCTGCCGACCTATGCGACGGCGGGCGTGTGGGCGCCGCTGCTGTTGGTGCTCTTGCGTTTCGTCCAGGGCTTGGCCGTGGGCGGGCAGTGGGGCGGGGCGGCCTTGCTGGCGATCGAGAGCGCGCCGGACGGCAAGCAGGGCTTCTATGGCAGCTTCGTGCAGATCGGCGTGCCGCTGGGCGTGGTGCTGGCCAATGTCGTCTTCCTGCTGGCCGGCCTGTTGCTGCCGGCCGACCACTTCCTGGATTGGGGCTGGCGCGTTCCGTTCCTGCTGAGCGTGGCCCTGGTGCTGATCGGACTCTACGTCCAGTTCGTGCTGGAGGAGCCTCATGCCCCCAAGGTCGAGACCGGCCAGCCCAAGGCTCCGCCGCTGGTGCGGATCCTGAAGGAGCATCTGGGCGACGTCCTGTTGGCTGGCGGCGCGTTCGTGGCCAACAATGTCTGCTTCTACGTCGCCATCACCTATGCCGTGGCCTACGGCGCGACCACCGTCGGGGTCGCCAAGGAGACCATGCTGTCGGCGGTGATGATCGGCAGCGTGGTCATGGTGCCGGTCCTGATCGCCTGTGGCGCGGCGTCGGACCGCTACGGGCGGCGCGGGATCTTCATGCTCGGCGCGGTGCTGTGCGGCCTGTGGGCCTTCGCCATGTTCCCGCTGATCGACACCGGTTCGCCGCTGCTGATCACCGCGGCGATCTCGGTGGCGCTGGTGCTGATCAGCCTGATGTACGGGCCCCAGGCGGCGCTGTTCGCCGAGCTGTTCCCGGTGGAGGTGCGTTATTCCGGCGCCTCGCTGGGCTACCAGATCGGCTCGGTGTTTGGCGGCGGCTTCGCGCCGATCATCGCCACGGCGCTGTTCGAGCGCTTCAAATCCAGCGGGTCGATCGCGATCTACATGGCCGCCATGTGCCTGGTCTCGCTGGTCAGCACGTGGATGCTAGCGCGCCGGGCGGCACGCTAGCCGAGGGCCTTGGCCAGCCTCAGCCACAGCTGCTGGTCGAAGTCCTTGTCCGTCGCCGCTTGGCCTGTGCGCACGACCACCAGCTTGCGACTGGGCACGACATAGAGGCGGCGGTCCATGAAGCCGAGGGCGGCGACCAGGTCGGCCGGGGCGGCGGGGATCAGCTGGCCCGGCGTGCGGACGCCGCCGCTCTTGATGGTCTCCGACCCGCCGTTCAGCCACCACAGGCGGCCGTAGGATGGATTGGTCGCCGAGCGCTCGAACAGCGACTTCAAGGCCGCCTCCGAGACGATGCGGTGGCCATCCTTGGCCTTGCCGCCATCCAGCACAATTTGGCCGAAGATGGCGGTGTCGCGCGGCGTGGTGACCAGGCCCGTGGCGTTGCCGACATTGCCCATGGCGGCCGGGCGCTGGCGCCAGGCGGTGTTGCTCATGCCGGCGGGGGCCGTCAGCCAGTCGCGAGTGATCGTTTCCAGCGAGGCCTTGGCCGCCGCCGCGACCACCTGCTTGGTCATGGCGTAGACGGGCGTGTTGTAGAAGAACCGGTCGCCGGGCGGAGCGACGAAAGCAAAGCCCTCGTTCAGGCCCGAGGACATGGTCAGCAGGTGGATCACCCGGATCGCCTGCTCCTGCTCGGGCGAGGCCTTGGACCAGCCCTTGCCGAGGTAGTCCGAGACCGGCTTGTCGACGTCGATCAGGCCCTTGTCGATGGCTACCGCCACCAGCATGGCCACGAAGCTCTTCTGCTGTGAGGCGACGTCCTCCAGCAGCGCGCCGTCGGAGGCGGTCCCGTAGGTAAAAGCCTGGCGGAAGGTGTCGGCGTCGGCGGGCAGGGGCCAGTTCTTCTCGACCAGGCTCTTACGGTCCTGGACGATCAGGAAGCCGGTGGTGTTCTGAGCCCGCACGTAGTCCAGCACCGGCTGGAGGTCCGGCGCGGCCTGGGCCGGGGAGGTGGCCAGGACGCCCGCGCCGGCGAGCAGGGTGCGTCGGGAGATCGCGAGCGTCATGTCGGTGTCCTTCAGGCCTTGCGCGCGGGGGCGGGCCGGATGTCGTCGGTCGGCATTAGGCCGTGGCCGCGCGAGATCATCAGCCGCATAGCCTCGTTCTGCATGTGGTAGAGGATGTTGCGGGCGCCCTCGGCGGCCATGGCGCCGTCGCGCTTGGCCAGGCCCGCGCGCACCACGCGCCAGTGGTTGAACGGCGCGCCGCCGGTGCTTTCGGCCAGGCTGACATAGGAATAGTGCCAGCGCGTCTTGCGGCGGATGGACTCGATCATCCGTTGGGCGTCGGCGCTGGACACGCTGGCCAAGCGGCTGAAGATCACTTCGCTTTGATGGATCAGATCCTCGGCCGAAGCGCCGCTCTCTGATGCCTTAAGCAAGGTGTCGACCAGTTCCAGCGTCTCGGCCATGTGCTTGGGCGTGGCGCGAATGCAGGCGAAGCGGGCGGCGCAGCCATAGAGCGCGGCGCGCACCTCGTAGAGGTCGAACACCTCCTGCACCGTCGTGGCCGCGACATAGGCTCCGCGGTTCTCCTCGATCACCACCAAACCGTCGTCGGCCAGGATGCGCAGCGCCTTGCGGGCGATCGAGCGGCCAACCCCGAACTCGTTGCAGATCCGAGCCTCGCGCAGCCACTCCCCTGGGGAGATGACGTCGTCCTGGATCTGGCGACGCAGCGAGGCCGCCAGTTCGACAGCGCCGGGCGGGTCTTGAGCTTCAGGCATGGAGACGAGGGCCTCAGGAAAAACGGTGACGGTCATTCTGGCGCTTCGAATGGGATCCGGAAAGTCGGACTGGATTAAACCCTACGGCATTGATAGAAATTAGGATCAGCGATCCAGAGAATATTGTTCAACAATCTATCTGGCATCGTCGTACCGTCCATGTATCCTTTTTATCAACGGCGCGCAAAAGCGTCAGAAGGAGGGGGGTATGCGACAGCTATTTTTGTCCGCAGCGTCAATTTCGCTCGCGGTTGCATCTTCGGCGATGGCCCAAACGGCGAACTCGTCGAGCAAGGCGCCGGACACCATCCAGGCGATCGAGGAGATCGTCGTCACCGCCCAGCGCAAGGAAGAGAGCCTCAAGGACGTTCCGGCGACGATCTCGGCCGTGACCGCCGAGCAACTGGAGGCCATGGGGCCGACCACCAGCACAGGCGACCTGCTGCGCACCATGCCGGGCGTGCGGTTCAACGACCTGCAGTCCAACAATCTCAGCGAAATCTCGATCCGGGGCTCGGGCACCCAGCGCGCCACGGGCGCGGACTCAGGGGTGGGCCTGTTCGTCAATGGCGCCTATGTGGGCTCCAGCACCCTGGGCGGCCGCAACTTCCGCCACATGGACTATTTCGACCTCGAGCGGGTCGAGGTGCTGGAAGGGCCGCAGGGTGCGCTGTACGGGCGCAATTCCGAATACGGCGTGGTCAACATCGTCTCGGCCAAGCCGAAGTTCAACGACAGCGGCTATGTCAGCGCCAACTACACCGGCGATCTGCAGCAGACCAAGCTGACCGCCGTGATCAACGAGAAGGTCACCGACGAGGTCGCCGTCCGGGTCGGCGTCCAGGGCATTAGCCAGGGCAAGGGGTTCTTCTACAATCCCAACAGCGACAAGTACTACGACCACACCGATGGCTGGATCTTCCGCGGTCAGGTCCGCTACCGCAAAGGCCCGCTGGACGTCACCTTCCTGGTCGACGCCCAGGACCTGAACCTGCCAAGCTTCCTCAACACCTATGTGCTGCCGCCAGGCGTCAATACGGCGATCCCGCAGGGGCTGACCCAGGATCGCTTCGTGATCCCGCACGATGGCAAGGACGGCGTCCACCAGCAAGCCCAGCGGGCCATGATCCTGGCCGACTACGACCTGGGCTGGGGCAAGCTGACCTCGACCACCATGGCCACCCACTGGATCTCGCGCCAGGACTACGCGGCGGCGATCGACTTCGCCAAGGAGTCCGAGCTGCAGCGAAGCGGCCAGCTGGGCCTGTATCCTTTTGGCCAGACCTCGACGGTGGCCAAGGACCGCACCTTCTACCAGGACGTCCACCTGGCCGGGCAGGCGCTGAACGGCAGCGTCGACTGGCTGGCGGGCGCCGACTACCTGATCCAGCACGACCTGAACGGCACGGACTCGGCGACCTCGCCCTGTACGTTCCGCCTGGGCGCGGGCATCTGCGCCGGCACGCCCAGCCAGCCGCAGTGCTTCCTGCCGACGCCGACCTCGACGGCCTGTCCGGCGATCTTCCCGGCCGCCTTCGGCACCTCGGCCCGCGCGCCGCTGCGCAACGAGTCGATCTCGGGCTACGGCCTAGTCCGCTACCGCACCGGCAACTTCACCTTCGCCGGCGAGCTGCGTTATTCGCACGACAAGAAGAAGGCCAGCCAGGAGACGGTGCTGCTGTACACCAGCACCCCGGCCTCGCCGCGCGCGGCCTATGTGTTCGGGGCCGAGCGGACGAACTACACCCTGACGGCCAGCTATCGGATCCCGGGCCCGATGCAGTCGCTGGTCTACGCCAAGGTCGGCACCGGCTATCGCGCCGGCGGCGTCAACGCCCGCACCTCGTCGCCGGCCGCGCCGAACCCGTTCCGCTCGACCTACGACAACGAGGACACGACCAGCTACGAGGTCGGTTTCAAGGGCAACCTGGCGCGGAACATCTATCTGCGCCTGGCGACCTATCGCTCGACGACCGACAACGCGATCACGTCGATCACCGACGGCTGCACCGTGCTGAACGCCTGCCAGCGGGCCGGGACGATCTTCAACATCAATGGCGGCACGGTCCACGCGCGCGGCGTCTCGGCGGCGGTCGATGGTCGCTTCCATGTCGCCGACGGCCTGCTCAGCCTGAGCCTGAACGGCGCCCGCCAGCGGGCCCGCTATTTGGAGACGCCGAACAACTATTCGGGTCTGCCCGTGGTCGGCTCGTCGGTCGCCCAGATCCCGAAATGGACGGCCTCGGCCACGGTCGACTACCGCCGTCGCATCACCGAGAAGGTCACGGGCTTTGGCAACGTCACCTACAACGCCCAGGACGGCGGGGTGCAGGACACGGTGACGGTGGCGACGCCGGCCATCTATCTGCGGCCGGTCGACCTGATCAGCCTGCGGGCCGGGGTCGATATCGGCAAGATCCAGGCGGCGGTGTTCATCCAGAACCTGGCCGACAAGACCATCGCCCTCCTACAGTTCCAGAACGCCGGCGCTCCGCTGGCCAATCGCTACAACGCGCCCCGGACTATCGGGGCCAACATCACCTACCGCTGGTAAGGGAGATCGGCATGAAGACGTCGCGGCGGGATCTTCTGGTGGGGGCGGGCGTGCTCGCGGCGGCGTCTCAGGCGCGCGCTGCTCCCGCCGAGACGTTTGACGCGGCCTGGTTCCAGGCCGTGCTCGAGCGGTTCGCCGGCTTCGGGGTGAAGGCCTCTGGCGGGAGGGGCGACATCGCCAGCGGCGCATGGCTCGAGGGCGACCTGACCGCCCTCGGCTATCGCTGCGAACGCCAAGCCTTCGACGTGCCTTTTGCCGAGGTCCGCAAGGCGACCCTGGTCGTCGGCGACAAGTCGGCGACGGTCTTCCCGCAGGCGATCGTCAAGACGACGGGCGCGGACGGTCTGACCCTGCCGATCAAGCCGGCCAGCGCGGGCGGCAGTCTGGAAGGGGCCATCGCCCTGGTCGTGCTGCCGTTCAGTCGCTGGGTCAGCATGGCCCAACCGGCCATCGGCGCGGCTCTAAAAGACGTCTTCGATCGCGGCGCGGCGGCGGCCGTGGTCGTGACCACCGGGCCGACGGGCGAGGTGATCGGCCTCAATGTCAGCCCGTCCGAACCTGGTTTCCAGAAGCCCGTCGTCCTCTTGGCCCCGAAGGACACAGCGCCGTTCGTCGCCGCCGCCAGGGCCGGGGCGACGGCGACCCTGACCGTCGACGCCGAGGTCGGCCTCCGGCAGGCCTACAACCTCGTTGCTCGCCTCAATCGCGGCGCGGCCAAGACCCTGATCGTCACGACGCCGCGCTCGGGCTGGTTCACCTGCACGGCCGAGCGTGGGGCCGGCGTGGCGGTGTGGCTGTCCCTGGCCCATGCCCTGGCGGCGGCCAAACCTGGCGTGAACCTGGAGTTCGTCGCCACCAGCGGCCACGAGTACATCTATCTGGGCGGCGAGCAGTATCTGGAGCACCACGCGCCCAAGCCCGCCGACACCAAGCTGTGGTGCCACATCGGCGCCAGCGCCGCGGCGCGGGACTGGCACGAACTGGCCACCCTGCGGCCTTTGCCCAGCGCTGACAGCCAGCGGGTGCTGACCGCGACGCCGGACCTGATCGCCCCGACCAAGGCCGCCTTCAAGGGGCTGAGCGGCCTGGAGGCGGTCTACGAGGCCAACAAGGCCAATGCCGGCGGCGAGCTGGTGAACGTGATCGAGGCCGGCTACCCCTCGGCGATCGGCCTCTATGGCGGCCACCGCTTCTTCCACACGGCAGGCGACGACATGCGGTGCGTGTCGGGCGATCTGGTCCTGCCGGTGGCCAAGGCCTTCCGGACGGCGATCGACGCGGCGCTGAAGGCCTAGGCTTTCTGCGCCGCCTTGGCGGCGACGAAGCCCGGACGCGCGGCCAGACGCTCCCAATAGGCCGCGACCTCGGGGCTGAACTTGTGAGCGAGGTTCAGGTCGTGGGCCAGCAGCAGGGCGTAGCCGACGCAGATGTCGGCCATGGTGAAGCGTCCGGCGCACAGCCATTCACGGTCGGCCAGGGCGCGGGTCAGGTGGCGCAGGCGCGACAGGAACCACTGGGCGTAGTCGTCGGCGGCCTGCTTCAGCCGGCGCTCCTCGGGCTCCAGCTGGGTGTAGCGCAGCACGATCGTCTGCGGGAACGTCAGGGTCGCCTCGCTGCGGTGCAGCCAGTCCAGCCACAGGCCGTAGTCTGGCTCGTCGACGCCGACAGCCAGCGGCGAGGGGCCGTGGCGTGTCGCCAGGTACTGCGGGATCGCGGCGCTCTCGGTCATCCGCGTGTCGCCGTCGATCATCAGTGGGATAGTGCCCAGCGGGTTCTGCTCCAGATACTCCGGCTGCAGGATGCGGGGCGGGAAGGGCAGCAGGTGCAGGCGATAGGGTAGGCCCATCTCTTCCAGCGCCCATAGCGCGCGGAACGAACGAGCGTCATGACAGTGATAGAGCTCGATCATCCTCGTTCTTCCCCCAATTGCGACCATGCGAGATCGCTAGATGATTGTTGAACAATCATTCCATTATTGATCAACGAAAATCTTGCCGCCGAGGCCAAGCGGCCATACGCTTGTATCAAACAACAAGATTGGGGAGAGCGCGGTGAAGATCAAATCGCCAGAAAAGCATGGCTTCGATGCGGGCCGCCTGAACTTCGTCGATGCGTTCCTGAGGGAGCGCTACATCGACTCGGGCAAGCTGCCGCATGCCCAGCTGCTGATCAGCCGCGACGGCGAGATCGTCCACTTCAGTAGCCAGGGGCAGGCGCGCGAGAGCTCGGACCGGGCGATCGATGAAGGCTCGCTCTTCCGCATCGCCAGCATGACCAAGCCGGTCACCTCCGTCGCCTTCATGATGCTGGTCGAGCAGGGCAAGGTCGCGATCGATACACCCGTCAGCCACGTCCTCCCGGAGTTCAAAGGCGTGGGCGTCCATGCTGGCGGCGGCGGCGACGCGCCATTCATGACCAAGCCGACCGCCGAGCCGATGCGCATGCTGGATCTGCTGCGCCACACCTCCGGTCTTACGTATGGCTTCCAGAACCGTACCAATGTCGACGCGGCCTATCGCAAGGGCAAGATCGAGGACTGGCACGACAATCTCGACCTGGACGGCTTCGTCGGCGCGCTGGGCAAACTGCCGCTGGAGTTCTCGCCGGGCGAGGCCTGGAACTATTCGGTCTCGACCGACGTGCTGGGGGCGGTGGTGCAGCGCGTGTCGGGCATGCCGCTGGACCAGTTCTTCGCCGAGAACATCTTCAAGCCGCTGAAGATGCACGACACGGGCTTCGTCGTGCCCGGCGACAAGGCCGACCGCCTGACCGATTGCTGGCTGTACGCAGGACCGGACAAGCCGCGCGGCATCCTGGATCGCGCCGAGGAAAGCGCCTGGCGCAAGCAGCCTAAGCTGCTGTCGGGCGGCGGTGGCCTGGTCTCAACCGCCCTGGACTATCACCGCTTCTGCCAGATGTGCGCCAATGGCGGCGAGCTGGACGGCGTGCGCATCCTGGGCCGCAAGACCCTGGAGCTGATGACCCTGAACCACCTGCCGGGCAAGGGCGACCTGGCCACCCAGTCGCGGTCGCTGTTCAGCGAGACCCAGAATGCCGGCACCGGCTTTGGCCTGGGCTTCGCCGTCACCCAGGATCCCACGCGCGCAATGATCCCGGGTTCGGTCGGCGAGTACTATTGGGGTGGAATGTTCTCGACCTCGTTCTTTATCGACCCGGTCGAGAAGCTGCACGTGGTGTTCATGACCCAGATGAGCCCCTCGTGGATCTATCCCATCCGCCGAGAGATGAAGACGCTGATCTACTCCGCCCTGACCTAGTCGCCAATCCTCAGTCCACTGGGCTGAGCGTGACGTCGACCATGATCTCGCCGGAAATTTCCTCCAGCGCCGCTTGAACCGCCTCGGCCTTCAGCGAGGGCGGCAGGCGCAGGCGGGCGTCCATGTGGAACAGCGGCGCGCCGGAATGGGGCTCGACGCTGAGGCGGGTGTCGAAGGCCTCGATATTGGCGTTGATGCCACTGAGCACGCCGGTCACCTGGTGGACGATGCCCGGGCGGTCGCCGCCGACTAGGCTGAAGCGAATGACGTCGCCGTCGGCGGCGGCGCTTTCGATCGTCGGGGCGATACGGACTTCCAGGCCCTCGGCATCGACGGCGCTGACGGCCTGGCGCAGGGCCTCGACCTTGTCGGCGTCCAGCTCGACCAAGACCGAGCCGACATAAAGGCCGCCCAGCTGGCTGAGGTGGCTCTCCAGCCAGTTGCCGCCGGCCGACAGCACGGCGCCCGCCAGCGCCTGGGTAAGGCCGGGACGGTCGCTGCCGATGACGCTCAGGATCAAGGTGGCCATGGATCACTCCCTACAAAGGACGGGAGCGAACGAGCCATGCGCGTCCGCCTCCGTCAATCATCAAGCGAGCCGCGTGGGATCGATCACCACGTGGCGGATGCCGCGCCGGTTGACGGTGTAGGTGACGTGCACCTTGCCGTCCCGCGCCTGGATTACGGCGGGATAGGCATAGCCGTCGGGCACGACCTCGGTCTCGAGCGTCAGCACCTCGCGCCAGCTGACGCCATCGTTCGAGATCGCCACGTTCAGCGGCACCCGCGGGCCTTTGCCCGGTGAGGTCGGGCGGTGGCCGGCGTGGTTATAGACCAGCAGTTGGCGACCGTCGGCCAGGGTCACCGCGTCCGTGCCGGAGTTCGGGTTTGGCAGATCGATGGCGGCCAGCGGGCTCCAGGTCTTGCCATCATCCTTGGACCAGCTCTGCGCGAGAGCGCCCTGGCGGGTGCGAGCCACGGCTTCCAGAGACCCGTCGGCGTGGAACAGGATGCTGGGCTGGATGGCGTCGACCTTCAGGGGCGAGGGGACCAGGTCGGTCTTGCTCCAGGTCTTCCCACCATCCTCGCTGCGTTCGAAATAGAGGCTCCAGCCGCCGCCGTCGGCCTTGGTGACGCCTTCCGACTGCTCGACGCTCACGGGCGACAGCCAAGCGCCGCTCTTCAGCACCACGGGCTTGTTCTTGATAGGGCCAAGGATGCCGTCGGGCAGGCGCTGGGGTTTGCCCCAGGTCTTGCCGTCGTCGGCCGAGGTCATGACCATGCCCCACCAGTCCTGTGGGCTGGGGCCCACCTTGTAGAACAGGAAGAGGTCGCCGGCCGGCGCCTGGAACAGCACCGGGTTCCAGGTCGGCAAGCGCGGCTTGCCGTCAGGCTGGACGCCGTTGGCGAGCTCCTTGGCCTCCTGCCACTTGCCGTCGACATGGCGCGCGAACCAGATGCCGACATCGGGATTGCGCTCGTGCGTGCCGCCGAACCAGGCCGCCGCCAGGGTCCCGGTCTTGGTCTCGACGATGGTCGAGGCGTGCGACTGCGGATAGGGGGCGTTGGTGTAGACGGGCTGCGAGACCAGGATCGCGCTGGGCGCCGCCTTGGCCGGTGCGCTGGCCAGGCTAGCGAGGCCCCCCAGACCCAGACCGGTCAGGAGCGAACGCTTGGAGATGACGGCCATCGGGACCTCACACGCTTAAGGACTTTCGAGAGCTTGCGTTTGCGCTCGAATGATTTTGGTATCGCTACCGCATTCGGGCGGGAAGGAAAGCGCGTATGAGTACAAAGGTCAGTCGCCGCACGGTGGTGGGTCTCGCCGCCGGCATGGGCCTGCTGCCGTCCCTAGCCGACGCCCGCGAGCCTGGGCTGACCGCGCGGGACCTGCGTGTGGAGTGGCTGACCGACCCCGTGGGCGTCGACATGCGCCGGCCGCGTTTCCGCTGGCTGCTGGAGGCGGGCGAGGGCGTGCGCGACGTGGCTCCCAAGACCCAGCGGGTGATCGTCGCCAGCTCGCCCGAGCGCCTGGCGGCACGGGTCGGCGACGTCTGGGACAGCGGCCGGCGCAAGTCCGGCAAGCTGGACATCGCACCGCCGAAGGACCTGCCGCTGGCCTCGCACACGCCGTACGTCTGGGCGGTTGAGATCGATGGCGCCTGGAGCGCGCCGGCGCGGTTTGTCACCGGCATCCTCGATCCTTCCGATTGGCGCGCCCGCTGGATCACGGCCAAGCCCGAGAAGGTGCGTGGCAATCACGTACGCGGTTGGAGCAAGGAACTCACCGACCCCACCGAAACCGCGCCGCCATTGCTTCGTAAGGGCTTCGATCTCAAGCGCGCCCCGACGCGGGCGGTGGTTTCGGTCTGCGGCCTTGGGCACTTCGAGCTGACAATCAACGGCAAGCCGGTCACGGCCAGCGTGCTGAACCCCGGTTGGACCGCCTATGACAAGACCGCCCTCTACACGACCTACGAGGTCGAGGCGCTGCTGCGGCCGGGCGCCAACATGCTGGGCGTGCGGCTGGGCGGTGGCATGTACGACGTCGAGAAGGTCGCCGGTCGCAAGTCCAAGTTCGTCGACAGCTATGGCCGGCCCCGGCTGCTGTTGCAGCTGAGCCTGCATCACGACGACGGCTCGGTGGAGCACGTGGTCAGCGACGAGAGCTGGCGCGTGTCCGAGGGGGAGATCGTCTTCGCCTCGATGTTCGCTGGCGAGGATGTCGACGCCCGTCGCGAACGGGTTGGCTGGGAACTGCCCGGCGCTAGCGACGACGGCTGGCGGCCCGCTTTGCCGGCGCCCGATCGCAAGCTGCGCCTGAAGGCCCAGGGCGTGCCGCCGATCGCCATTCACCAGCGCTTCGAGACCGTGGCGATCACCGAGCCCAAGCCGGGCGTCTTCATCTACGACCTGGGCCAGAACTTCGCAGGCCGGCCGGAGATGGTCGTGCGTGGCCCGGTTGGGGCGGCGGTCAAGCTGACGCCGGCCGAGGTGCTGGACGAGGACGGCCTAGCCTGGCAGCGCAGCTTCAACGCCGGTCCCGACCGCTGGGTGCTCTACAACTACACCCTGGCCGGACGGGGCGAGGAGCGGTTCGTGCCGCGCTTCAACTATCACGGCTTCCGCTACCTGCAGGTCGAGGGCGCGGTCCCAGTCGGGCGGGCCAATCCGGACGGCAAGCCGGAGATCGTCTCGCTGGCGGGCCAATTTCTGTACGCGGATCTTCCGCGGGTCGGGACTTTCACCTGCAGCGACAAGCTGTTGGAGCGGACTCATCACCTGATCGAGCGGGCGGTGGTGTCCAATGCCTACAGCGTCCTGACCGACTGCCCGCATCGCGAGAAGCTGGGCTGGCTGGAGCAGGCGCACTTGAACGCGCTGACGGTGATCTACAACCGCGACGCCTCGACCATGTACGAGAAGATGATCGGCGACATCGTCGACAGCCAGCAGCCCAACGGCATGGTCCCGGGCATCGCGCCGGAATACACCGCCTTCCTCGAGCCCGACGGCAGCGACCAGCCGGCTCGCAATTCGCCAGAGTGGGGCTCGGCGGTGGTGCTGGCGCCGTGGGCGGCTTACCGCGCCTATGGTGATGCGAAGGTGCTGGCCGATGGCTATCCGGCCATGCGGCGCTATGTGGACTATCTGGCCAAGCGCGCTGAGGGTCACATCGTCGATTTCGGCCTGGGCGACTGGTACGATGTCGGTCCCGGCAAGCTGGGCGCCTCGCAGCTGACCAGCCGGGCGCTGACCGGCACGGCGACCTCGTATCAGGCGCTGACCACACTGGCGCTGGTCGCTGAGGTGCTGGGTCGGCCTTCGGTTGAGGTCACCGACTATCGCAAGCGCGCCGAGGCGATCCGGACCGCCTTCAACGCCAAGTTCTTTGATGCCGCGGCGGGCTCCTACGATCGCGGCAGCCAGACCGCCAACGCCATGCCACTGGCGCTGGGCATGGTCCCGAAGAGCCAGGAGGGCAGGGTGCTGGACGCGCTGGTCCGCGCCGTGCGGGCCAGCCAGAACGGCGTCACGGCCGGGGATGTCGGCTTCCACTACGTGGTGCGCGCCCTGGCCGAGAGCGGTCGCGACGACGTGGTGTTCGACATGATGTCGGTTACCGACCGGCCCAGCTATGGCTACCAGCTGGCGCGCGGTGCGACGGCCCTGACCGAGGCCTGGGACGCCGACCCGACCAAGTCGCTGAACCACTTCATGCTGGGTCACGGCGAAGGCTGGCTGTTCGGCGGGTTGGCGGGGATCGCCGTCGACTTCGCCGCCAGGCCGGACCGGGTGATCACCGTGGCGCCGAAGCCTGTCGGGACGGTGGCCGCGACCGAGGCGACCTTCCGGACGGCCCTGGGACCGGTCCGCAGCGCCTGGCGCAAGGAAGGTGGCATGCTGTCGCTCGAGGTCGACGTGCCGGCCGGCGCGCGAGCGACGGTGCGTTTGCCGACCAGCGCGCCGGGCCAAGCCCGTGAGGGCGGCATGGCGGTTGCGAGCGCGAAGGGCGTGCGATCGAGCCGCGCCGTCGCGGGCGGGCTGGAGATGGTCGTCGGCTCCGGCCGCTACCGGTTTGCCGCGCCGGCCTAGCGGACGCCGAAGGCCGCCATGAACGTGCTGACGGCCGCCTCGACCTCGGCGTCGACCTCGTCGGGCGTGGGCTGGCCGATATAGTTGACCAGGCGCGCCTTCAGCATGCGGTTCTGGCATAGGCCGATGAATTGGTGCCCGGCGGCGATCGGGTCGGCCACCTCGATCCGGCCTTCCAGTTTCATCCGCGCCAGGAAACCGCCCAGGAGGCGCGCGCCGCGCAGCGGGCCGGCCTCATAGAAGGTGCGCCCCAAATCCGGTGAGCGCTCGGCCGCCGTGGCGATCAGGCGGAAGTGGCGCATGTTGCGATCGGACATGACGTTGGTGACGTAGCGCCGGCCCAGGCGCGTCAGCGCCGCGCGCACGTCGTCGACCTCGTCGTCCAGCAGCTGGAACATCTCCGCGCCCTGCCAGCCGCAATAGCGCTCGATATGGGCCTGGAAGATCTCTTCCTTGCTCTTGAAGTAGTTGTAGAGCGTGCTCTTGGAGCCGCCGACCTTGGCGGCGATGGTCGACATCGAGGCGGCGTCGAAGCCTTCCTCCAGGAAAACCTCGGCGGCGACGTCGAGAATGGCCTCGCGGCGGGCATTACGGTCCAGGTTGGATTTGGCGTCGATCATCGAAATTCTTTCCGACCGTACGGTACGGTCGCCTTGACTGTAGCGCAAGAGAAGCCTACTTGCGCCCTGGCATATGACTATACCGTACGGTCACATCAAGGCTCTCCCCATGTCGACCCCAACTCTCCGACACAGCGCTCCCTTCTTCGCCGCCGCCAGCGTCCTGGTGCTGTCTGCCTGCGCCAGCCTGCCGCCGGCGCAAGCCGCGCGGGTCGCCAAGGCCCCGCAGTCCTACGAAACCGCCCAGACCCTCGCGGCTCCAACCGCCGACTGGCCCGCCGACGCCTGGTGGGCGGCCTATGGCGACGCCCAGCTGAACGCCCTGGAAGACGAGGCCCTGAAGGGCTCGCCGACCCTGGCCGCCGCCGAGGCCCGCCTGCGCCGCGCCCAGGCCCTGGTCGCCCAGGCCAAGTCCGCCGACCTGCCGCAGGTCTCGCTGGGCGCCTCGGTCGCCGAGAGCAAGCAGAGCTACAATGCCGGCATCCCGCCGGCCTTCGTGCCGCACGGCTATAACGACATCGGCCGCCTGGCCCTGGACGCCAGCTGGGAGCTGGACTTCTTCGGCAAGAACCGCGCGGCCGTCGCCGCCGCCACCTCCGAAGCCAAGGCCGCCCAGGCCGACGCCGCTCAGGCTCGCCTGACCCTGTCGACCGCCGTCGCCTCGACCTATGCCGAGCTGTCGCGCCTGTACGCCCAGCGTGACGTGGCCGCCGCCGCCGTCAGTCTGCGCGAGCAGACTAGCAACCTCGTCTCCAAGCGCGTCGCCAACGGTCTCGACACCAAGGCCGAGAGCGAGCAAGCGGCCGCTGGTCCTCCGGCCTCGAAGGCCGAGCTGTCGGCCATCGACGAGCAGATCGCCCTGACCCGTAACGCCCTGGCCGCCCTGGTCGGCGCCGGTCCGGATCGTGGTCTCGCGATCACCCGCCCGGCCACCGCGAGCATCAAGCCGTTCGGCCTGCCGGATAACTTGCCGGCCAACCTGATCGGCCGCCGTCCAGACGTTGTCGCCGCTAAATGGCGGGCTGAGGCCGCGACCTCACGCACCAAGCAGGCCAAAGCGATGTTCTATCCGGACATCAACCTGACCGGCTTCATCGGCGTGCAGTCGCTGTATCTCGACAAGCTGTTCTCCAGCGGTTCGGACATCGGCCAGGTCGGGCCAGCCCTGCGCCTGCCGATCTTTGAGGGCGGCCGCCTGCGGGCCGGCCTGCGCGGCGCCGAGGCCGACCGCGACGCCGCCGTGGCCAGCTATGACGCGGCCCTGACCCAGGCCCTGCGTGAAGTGGCCGACGTCACCGCTAGCGAGAAGGCCCTGACCAGCCGTCTCGCCGACGCTCGCCAGGCTCTGACCGCCAACGAGAACGCCTACCGCATCGCCCGCCTGCGCTACGAAGGCCAGCTGTCGACCTACCAGTCGGTGCTGCTGGCCGAGCAGTCGGTGCTGGCCCAGCGCCGGGTCGTCGCCGACCTGGAAAGCCGCGCCTTCACCCTCGACATCGCCCTGATCCGCGCCCTCGGCGGCGGCTTCACCGGCGCCTGAACCCTCACGACATTCGCTCCCTAGGACTTGCACCTATGTCCGATCAACAACCCGCCGCTTCCCAAGCCGCTGCTAACAACAAGCGCCGCCGCCAGCTGACCCTGCTGGCCGGCGCGGTCGCCATCGGCATCGTCGGTTACGGCGCCTACTGGCTGGCTTTCGAGAGCCACTATGTCGAGACCGACGACGCCTATGTCGGGGCCGAGACCGCCCAGGTCACCGCGCTGTCGCCTGGTCCGGTCGCCAAGATCTTCGTCGTCGAGACCCAGGCCGTGAAGGCCGGTGACCCGCTGGTGATCATCGATGACGCCGACGCCCGCATCGCCGTCGCCCAGGCCGAAGCGGCCCTGGGCCAGGCCGAGCGCAAGGTGAAGGGCTACTTCGCCAATGACACCGCCCTAGGCGGCCAGTTCGAGGCCCGCCAGGCCGATGTCGCCCGCGCCGACGCCCAGATCACCGCCGCCAAGTCGGACGTCGAGCGCGCCCGCGTCGACCTCTCGCGTCGCCAGGCGCTGGTGGGCGAGGGGGCTGTCTCCGGCGACGAGCTGACGACCGCTCAGAACCGTCTCGCCAACGCCCAGGCCGCGCTGAACGCCGCCCAGGCCGTCCGCGCCCAGGCCCTGGCCAGCCGCGACGCCGCCATCGGCTCGCGCGAGGCCAACACCGTGCTGATCTCCGGCGCCTCGGTCACCGAGAACCCGGAAGTGAAGGCCGCCCAGGCCCGTTTGGACGCCGCCCGCCTGACCCTGGCCCGCACCGTGGTCCGCGCCCCGACCGACGGCATCGTCGCGCGCAAGTCGGTGCAGGTCGGCCAGCAGGTCGCGATCGGTGCGCCGATGATGTCAGTGGTGCCCACGACCCAGGCCTATGTCGACGCCAACTTCAAGGAAGTGCAGCTGGACAAGGTGGTCCCCGGCCAGCCGGTGGTGCTGACCTCCGACCTCTACGGCGGCGGCGTGAAGTTTCACGGCAAGGTCCGGGGCCTGGCTGGCGGCACCGGCTCGGCCTTCTCGCTGATCCCGGCCCAGAACGCCTCGGGCAACTGGATCAAGGTGGTCCAGCGCGTGCCCGTCCGCATCATCCTGGACCCGGCCGACCTCGCCAAGCACCCGCTGCGCGTGGGCCTGTCGATGAAGGCCAAGATCGACGTCGCGAAGTAAGGAGCGCCCGCTATGGCGTCCGAACAAACTCAAGCGGCCGGTCCGCCGCCCATGACCGGCGCGCTGCTGGCGATCACCTCGATCGCCCTCGCGCTGGGCACTTTCATGCAGGTGCTGGACAGCACCATCGCCAACGTCTCGATCCCCACGATCGCCGGTAACCTCGGCGTCAGCTCCAGCCAGGGCACGTGGGTGATCACTGCCTTCGCCGTGGCCAACGGCGTCTCGGTGCCGCTGACCGGCTGGTTGATGGGCCGCTACGGCGTGGTGAAGACCTTCGTGGTCTCGGTGATCCTGTTCACCATCGCCTCGCTGCTGTGCGGCCTCTCCTGGAACCTGGAATCCCTGATCCTGTTCCGGATCCTGCAAGGCGCGGTGTCGGGACCGATGATCCCGGGCTCGCAGGCCCTGCTGATCATGATCTTCCCGCCCGCCAAGCGCGGTACGGCCCTGGCCATCTGGTCGATGACCACCCTGGTGGCCCCGATCTGTGGGCCGATCCTAGGCGGCTACATCTCCGACAATATCAGCTGGCCGTGGATCTTCCTGATCAATGTGCCGGTCGGCATCCTGTGCGCCGTCATCTGCTGGCGGAACATGGCCAGCCGCGAGACCCCGACCCGCAAGCTGCCGATCGACCGCACCGGCTTCATGCTGCTGTTGATCTGGGTCGGCGCGCTGCAGGTGATGCTGGACACCGGCAAGGAAGCCGACTGGTTCTCCTCGCCCGCCATCGTGGTCGAGCTGGTCCTGGCTATCGTCTTCTTTATCGCGTGGGTGATCTGGGAGCTGAACGAGAAGCACCCGATCGTCGACCTGTCGCTGTTCCGCTCCAGCAACTTCACGATCGGCACCATCGCCTTCTGTCTGGGTTACGCGGTGTTCTTCGGCAACAACCTGCTGCTGCCGCTGTGGCTGCAGACCCAGATGGGCTACATCGCCACCTGGGCTGGCCTGGTGGCCGCGCCCAGCGGCGTGGTCGCGGTGCTGCTGACGCCATTCGCGGCGCGGATCATGACCAAGGTCGACGCCCGCTGGACGGCGACCCTGTCGCTGGCGGCGTTCGGCCTCTCGTTCTTCATGCGCTCGGGCTACAACTCGCAGGCCGACTTCTGGTCGCTGGTCATGCCGATGCTGGTGCAGGGCGTGGCGATGAGCACCTTCTTCATCTCGATGGTGACCATCTCGCTGAACGGCATCCCGCCGCAGCAGACGCCGCAGGCCTCGGGTCTGTCGAACTTCTCGCGGATCACCGCGGGTAGCTTCGCCGCCTCGCTGGCCACGACGATCTGGGACCGGGGCGAGGCCGTGCACCAGACGCGCCTGGCCGAGACCATGAGCTCGGGCAGCCCCGCCTGGATCGACGCGGTCAACAAGCTGCAGGCCACGGGCATGACCCATCTGCAGGCGGTCGGGGCGGTGACCCAGCAGGTCGTCAACCAGTCGTATCTACTGGCGGCCCTGGACTTCTTCCGTGTCTCGGCCTGGCTGTGCGTCATCCTGATCCCGCTGATCTGGCTGACCAAGAAGGCCATGAGCGGCGGCGGTCCGGTCGCCGCCGACTAGGATGCATCTTTCATAATGTGAGATTGACTCCTATAGAATGGAATGTGGGGGCGTTGATCCGAAATGATCGACGCCCCATCGTTCAACCGCGGTCCACCGCGGACAAGCGTTCTGGGAGTCATCGATGCGACGCGTGCTTTTGGCCGGCCTGGCCGTCTTCACCCTGGCCGCACCGACCCTGGCCCAGCCCATCGACCGCCACGCACTGGTCAGCCGTCACGACGTCAAGCTGACCAAGGTCGACCCGTCCGCGCCCCTGATGGTCGGCAACGGCCAGATCGGCTTCACGGCCGACATCACCGGCCTGCAGACCTTCCCGGAAGCCTATTCCAAGATCGCGCCGCTGCTGACCGAGGCCCAGTGGGCCTGGCACGCGTTCCCGAACCCGAACAATTACACCTACGCGGACGGGACCACGCCGATCGACGTGCGCGGGACCAAGCAGCCCTACGCCTACATGAAGGACTGGAACGAGGCCGAGAGCCGTCCGGCCCTGGCCTATCTGCGCGAGAACCCGCACCGCTTCTCGCTGGGCCGCGTGGCTCTGGACCTGCGTGACAAGGCCGGCAAGCCGGCGAAGTTCGAAGACCTGACCGCGACCGAGCAGACCCTGGACCTGTGGACGGGCGTCCTGACCAGCCGCTTCGTCTATGACGGCGAGGCGGTGACCGTCCGCACCCGCGTGCACCCGACCCTGGACATGATCGTGGTCGACGTCGACTCCGCCCTGGTGGAGCAAGGGCGACTGAAGCTCTCGGTGAAGTTCCCGGGCGTTTCCAAGGCCTTGAACCCGGATCCTTCCGACTGGACCCATCCCGAGCTGCACACCACCAAGGTGACCGGGGAGGGCGCCGCGCGCCTGGACGTCGCGCGCCAGCTGGACGCCACCAAGTACTTCGCCGCCCTGCAGGCCGACCGCGCCGTCGACTTCACCGCCGCCGGGCCGCACGCCTATGTCGTCGCGCCCAAGGCCAAGGGGCGGACGCTGGGTCTGGAAGTCGCGTTCTCACGCGCTGCCGTGTCGAAGCTGCCGACCGTGACGGTCGCCGACCAAGCCACGCGCGCGCATTGGAAGTCGTACTGGACACAAGGCGCGGCCGTCGACTTCTCGGGCAGCACCGATCCCCGCGCGGCCGAGCTGGAGCGCCGCGTGGTGCTGTCGCAGTACCTGATGGCCCTGAACGGCGCCGGCGAGGTCCCGCCCCAGGAGGAGGGGCTGTTCTCCAACAGCTGGAACGGCAAGTTCCATCTCGAGATGCATCCTTGGCACGCGGGTCACTTCGCCCTGTGGAACAAGCCCGAATACCTGGAGCGCAGCCTGCCCTGGTACGTCGGCCACCTGAAGGACGCCAAGGCCCGCGCCGCCAGCCATGGCCTGAAGGGCGCCTGGTGGCCCAAGATGGTCGGGCCGGACGGCGTCGACAGCCCCAGCAAGGTCTCGCCCTTCATCATGTGGCAGCAGCCGCATCCGATCTGGATGTCCGAGCTGATCTGGCGCGACAAGCCAACCAAGGCGACCCTGGCCAAATATGGTCAGTTGGTCTCCGAGACCGCCGACCTCTTGGCCAGCTTTCCGCATCGCGACAACAAGGGCCGTTTCGTGATCGGCCCGCCGGTCATCCCGGTGCAGGAGAACTACGACCCGCTGACCACCTTCAACCCGGCCTTCGAGTTGGAATACTACCGCTGGGGTCTGGAGACCGCGCAGCAGTGGCGCGTGCGTCAGGGCCTGGCGCGCAAGCCCGAGTGGGATGCGGTGATCAAGGGCCTGGCCCCGATGGCGACCAAGGACGGCCTCTACCTGCCCACGGAGTCCACGCCGAACTTCTGGGATGTCGCCAAGAGCAAGGACTGCTCCAAACACGCCGTTGGCGAGCAGTGCATGAACCGCGACCACCCTTCGTTCCTGATGGCCTATGGTCTGATCCCCGGGAAGGCCGATCCGGAGACCATGCGGCGCACTCTGCGAGCCGTGGAAAGCGACTGGGACCTGCGCCAGACCTGGGGCTGGGACTATCCGATGGTGGCCATGACCGCCGCCCGTCTGAACGAGCCGGACAAGGCCGTCGACTGGCTGTTCTTCGAGGCCAAGAACAACAAGTTCGGCGTTACGGGCATGACCCCGCGCGTCCATCTGGAAGAGCACGCCCAGGCCTTCGTACCGACGGCCGGGGAGGGCGAGAAGGTCGGCCCCGACGGCCCTGGCTATACCCGCGCGGCCGAAACTTACTTCCCGTCGAACGGCTCGCTGCTGGCGGCCGTGGCGATGATGGCGGGCGGTTGGGATGGCTCGAAGGGGCCGACGCCGGGCTTCCCGAAGGACGGCAAGTGGACCGTCCGCGCCGAAGGCTTCAAGCCGATTCCCTAGGGGCGGCCTTTTCTCTGTTTTTTGTCGGGAGCCGTCTTCGCTAGAGGCGAGGGCGGCTTCCGTCGCGTCAGCTTGGCCGGTCCGACAGCGTTATCATCGCAGGCGCAAGCTGAACTGGTAACTCCATTCAATAAGCAAGCAAAAACAAATCCATAGTGGCCGTCTGCCGCCATTTTCGTCCGCCACCTAGTTAGCCGGTTCCGGCGAAATCGCGGCCAATTGGTAAGACCAGAGTTGCGTTTCCTCGCAACTCATCACAAGATATGGATATATATCCCACATTCTGAGAAATGTGGTTAGTGAAGATACCGGTGTCACGCACTGGTAGGGGAGAAACACAGGATGATTTTTAGCACCTTCAAAGCGCGCCTGCTCGTGTCGTGCGCCGCCATCACCGTGGCTGGTGCTGCCAGCGCTGGCGCCGCCATGGCCCAGACCGCTGCCGCTCCGGCCGCTGAAGCCGCCGACACCCAGGTCGAAGAAGTCATCGTCAGTGGCTATCGCTCCAGCCTGAGCAAGGCCCTGGGCGCCAAGCGCACCAGCATCGGCGCGATCGACGCCATCCTGGCCGAAGACATCGCCGCGTTCCCCGACCAGAACCTGGCCGAAGCCATCCAGCGCCTGCCGGGCGTCACCATCGACCGCGTCGGCGGTGAAGGTCGCCAGATCTCGGTGCGCGGCCTGAACGCCGACTTCACCCGCGTGCGCATCAACGGCGTGGAAGCCATCGCCACGGGCGGCGGCAACCGCAGCCGCGGCTTCGATTTCAACGTCTTCGCCTCGGAGCTCTTCAACAGCATCACGGTGCGCAAGACCCAGTCGGCCGACGTCGCCGAGGGTTCGCTGGGCGCCACGGTCGATCTGCAGAGCGGCCGTCCGTTCGACTATACCGGCTTCAAGGCCGCGGCCTCGGCCGAGGGCAGCCTGAACAGCATCACCGACCGCATCCTGCCGCGCGCGGCGGGTCTGCTCAGCTGGTCCAACCCCGACAAGACCTTCGGCGTTCTGGCCTCGGTGGCCTATTCGAAGCGCCAGCCGGTGGCAGAGGGCTTCAACACCACCCGTTGGCAGGGCGCTGACGCCAGCGACAACTTCGCCAGCTGCAGCAAGTGCACCACGCCGGAAGAGCTGGCCAAGGTCCAGAACGCCTTCTATCCGCGCATCCCGCGCTACACCGCCTCGAAGATCGACTCCGAGCGCCTGGGCATCACCTTCTCGACCCAGTGGCGCCCGAACTCGAAGTCGGAACTGGCGCTGGACGTCCTGTATTCGGACCTGAACCAGTTCACCGAAAGCCCGAACCTGGAAGCCATTTCGTTCAGCCGCTCGAACGCGGCCGGCGTCGGCTCGACCATCGTTCGCGACTACGCGCTGAACGACCGCAACACCTTCACCTACGGCGTGTTCGACAAGGTCGACGTGCGCTCGGAGAACGGCACCCAGCGCGACCATACGACCTTCACCCAGGTGACCCTGTCGGGGAAGTACGAGTTCACCGACCGCCTGCGCGGCCAGGTTCGCGTCGGCGTGGCCAATTCTGACTACCGTATGCCCGAGCAGATCTCGTTCCAGCTCGATCGCAACGACGTCAACGGCTACGTCTACGATGCGCGCAAGAACGATCGTACGCCGATCATCACCTACGGCTTCAACGTCGCCGACCCGTCGCTGTACACCCTGACCGAGATGCGTTCGGCGGTGCAGACCTCGCTGAACATCACCCGGACCGCCAGCGGCAACCTGGAGTTCGATGTCGACGATCACCTGAAGCTGCGCGGCGGCGTCGACGCCCAGCAGTACGTGGTCAAGTATCGTGGCGCGAGCCGCAACCAGGTGCTGACCGGCTCGAACCAGATCGTCGGCGTGGGCGGCTTCTCGAAGGTCGTCTCGTTCGGCCGCGACTTCCCGTTCCCGGGCGGCGACCGCAGCTATGTGGTGGCCGATATCGACAAGGCCCTGGCCCGCACCAACCTGCTGAACTTCCCGCTGATCGTGCAGCAGGGCGATACGCGTGACGTCGAGGAAAAGGACCTGTCGGGCTTTGGCCAGGCGGTCGTGGACGCCACCATCTTCGGCGGCATGCCGCTTCGCTCGGACTTCGGCTTCCGTGTGGCTCATACGAAGGTCACCTCGCAGGGCTTCATCGGCTCGGGCGTCTATCTGACGGCCAAGAACGACTACACCGACGTCCTGCCGTCGATGAACATCACGCTGGAGCCGCGTGACAACTTCATCCTGCGCGGCGGCATCGCCAAGGTCATGGCCCGTCCGACCCTGGGCAGCCTGACCCCCGGCGGTTCGGTCGGCGCCACCACGCGCACGGTCAACTTCGGCAACCCGGACCTTGAACCGTTCCGGGCTACCAACTTCGACCTGGCGGCCGAGTGGTACTTCGCGCCGGAATCGCTGATCGGCGTGGCGGTCTTCTACAAGAAGATCGACAGCTTCATCGCCAGCCAGACCACGCGCGCCGTCTATAGCTCGCTGGGCCTGCCGGCCAGCCTGCTCAGCACCAGCGCCGGCGTATCGGTCAACGACATCTTTGATGTCACCAACCCGTACAACGGCGAAGGCGGCTGGCTGAAGGGCGTCGAGTTCCAGTACCAGCAGCCGTTCAACTTCCTGCCGGACTACCTGCGCGGCTTCGGCTTCATCGGCAACTTCACGTACGTCGACTCGAACGTGAACTACGGCACCGCCGCCGCGCCGAAGTACAACAAGCTGACCGGCCAGTCGAAGACGACGGCCAACGCGACGATCTACTTCGAGCGCGGCAAGTTCAGCGCCCGCACCTCGCTGGCCCGTCGCTCGGGCTTCCTGACCCAGTTCCCGGGCTCGAACGGCAACAGCGAGCACGGCACGCACGGCAGCACGTACTACGACTTCTCCTCGAGCTATAAGATCCGGCCGAACCTGGTCGTCACGCTGGAAGGCATCAACCTGGGCGACAAGTTCACCGACGCCTATGTCGACACCGCCGACCGCGTCAGCGACTACCGCCACACCGGCCGCGAGATCCTGCTCGGGGTGCGCTGGACGTACTAATCTTCCTCTTTCTCGACTAGGCACCTCCCTGGGGCTCGGCGTGGTCATTCCCTGCGCCGAGCCCACCTTTTTCGGAGACGTATGACGTGATCGCTCGCAGAACCGTTCTTGGCCTGGCCGCGGCGGCCCTGGCGACGCCCGTCCTGGCTCAGCAACCGGCGTCGGTGGCGACGACCGCTCCGAAAGACTGGATCGATCCCAAGACCGGCCACCGCATCGTGCGCCTGTCGGAGGAGGGGGGCAGCAAAAACCTCTACTTCCACCAGCACGGCTACACGCCCCAAGGCGACAAGCTGGCGATCAGCACGCCCTCGGGCATCGCGCTGGTGGATCTTGCGACCTTCAAGCTGACCACGTTGCCGAAGGCCAAGGACGCGGACCTGCTGTTCTTCCCGCGCAATTCGCGGCGGCTGTACTATTCGATCACGGCGCCCGGTGAAGGTCAGCCGGCCGATCGTCCCAAGACCATCTACGCCCTCGATATCGACAGCGGCAAAGCCAGGGTCGTGGCCAAGCTGGCCCAGGGCGGGATCACCTCGATCAATGCCGACGAAACCCTGCTGCTGGGCGTCGTCACCTATGGCGGCAAGCCGTTGCAGCCCAACACCGTCGACGACCGCAAGCGCTTCGGCCAGGCCGAGTACGCGGCCAACGGTCCGGACGGCAAGCCGCTGTCCTTCGCCAAGGCCAAGGGCGTGCGGATGACCGAGCGCTTCGAGACGCCGACGCCGATGGAGATCTTCACGGTCGATCTGAAGACCGGCGAGCGCAAGGTGATCCACGCCTCGGACAAGTGGCTGGGCCACGCCCAGTTCTCGCCGGCTGATCCCGCCCAGGTGATGTTCTGCCACGAAGGGCCCTGGCACCGCGTGGACCGCATCTGGACCATCCGCACCGACGGCACGAGCCTGACCAAGATCCACACCCGGACCATGAACTTCGAGATCGCCGGCCACGAGTTCTTCTCGGCCGACGGCAAGTGGATCTGGTACGATTTGCAGACCCCGCGTGGCCAGGTGTTCTGGATCGCCGGCCACGAGCTGGCGACGGGCAAGAAGCTGTATCGTCGGGTCGAACAGAACGAGTGGTCGGTGCACTACAACGTCGCCAAGGACGGCGTGCTGTTCGCCGGCGACGGCGGCGACGCCGACATGGTGGCCCACGCGCCCGACGGCAAATGGCTCTACGCCTTCCGGCCCGAGACCATCCGCGACGCGGCCCTGCCGTACTACACCCATGACCTGATCACGGTGGACAAGATGGCCAGCGAGCGGCTGGTCGACATGTCGGCCCACGACTATCGGCTGGAGCCGAACCTGACCTTCACGCCGGACCAGAAATGGATCGTCTTCACGTCCAACATGCACGGCGCCAACCACGTCTATGCGGTCGAGGTCGCCAAGAAGAGCGCCTGATCTAAAAGGGAGCGGGAATGAAAGGTATCCGTCGCAGCGCCGGTCTGGCTGTAAGTGGTCTGGCGCTGGTTCTTGTCGCGGGTCTCAGCTGTGGCGGGGCCCTGGCGGATACTTCGCCGGCGGCTGTCGGCGGGCTGCTTCCCAACCTGATCGACAACATCGAGCGGCCGATCCGTTACCGGCCCGACGGCGGTGACTTCGTCATCGAGAACGGCGTCGAGACCTTCAACCGCCCGCTCTATGGCGGTGACACCGCCTTCCGCGTGGACGGCGGCGACAAGCCCGAATTCGTGCTCTACCTGCCGGGCCGCGGCGGCAATCTGCGGCTGGCGCTGGTCGGCGCTGGTGGGGCAAAGTGGCTGCACGAGGCGGCCAGGATCACCACCCGCTACCGGCCCGGCGAGCTGATCTACGAGATCCGCGACCCGCTGCTGGGCGACGGCGTGCTGCGTGTCGAGGCCGTGGCCTATGCGGTGACCGAAGGCCTGTCGCTGCGGGTCGAGGGCGAGGGTCTGCCGCCCGGCCTGGAGCTCGTTTGGGCGTTCGGCGGGATCACCGGCCAGCGCGGCGCTCGCGACGGCGACATAGGCACCGAGAAGGTGTCGATCTCCGAGTGGTTCCAGTTCAAGCCGGCCTTCGCCGAGACCAACCGCGTCGCCCTGAGCGATGAAGGCTTCAAGCTCAGCGCTCCTCAGGCTCTCATCGTCGGCGCCGCCAGCGGTTCCGCGCGCTACCAGCGAGGCGAGGCGAGCGCCTGGAACGACCTGCCGCGTCTCCTGGCCAGCCAGGGCGCGGAGCAGGGCAGTGTCGCCTTGGGTCGCGCTGCCCTTTCGAACACGCCGCTGATCCTCTCCCTCCAGCGCGTCGATCCCGGCGTCGCCGATGACCTGGCCGACTACAAGGCTGTGCGCGCCGCTCGACCTGAGGACAAGGTCGCGCCGACCGCGCGTCCGCCGGCCTTCGCCCAGGCTGAGCTCGCATCACGCTTCGAGGAGGCTCGCGACCACTTCCAGGCTCTGCGCGGGCAGGTGCGGGTCGAGACGCCGGACCCCTATATCAACGCCGCCATGGCCGCCCTGAACGTCGGGGCCGAGGCCACCTGGGACGGGCCGCAGCAGGCGGTGATGCACGGCGCGGTCGCCTGGCGGACCAAGCTGCTGGGCTGGCGCGGGCCGTACTGGCTGGACGCCCTGGGCCGCGCCGATCGCGCCGACCGCCACTTCCGCGACTGGGCCAAGGGCCAGAACGTTTCGCCGATCCCGGCCACGATTCCGCCGGCCGACGAGGACGCCAATCTGGCGCGGGCCGAGAAGGCGCTGCACTCGAACGGCGACCTGTCCAACTCCCACTACGACATGAACACCGTCTATGTAGACGCGCTGTTCCGGCATCTGGAGTGGTCGGGCGACCTGAAGCTGGCCCGCGACCTGTGGCCGACCATCGCCCGGCACCTGGCCTGGGAGAAGCGGCTGTTCCGCCGCGAATTCGGCCCCAGGAAGCTGCCGCTGTACGAGGCCTATGCCGCGATCTGGGCCAGCGACAATCTCTCGTACTTCGGCGGCGGAGCGACCCATTCGTCGGCTTATCAGGCGTTCCACAACCGCATGGCCGCCAAGGTCGCGCTGCTGATCGGCGAGGACCCGACGCCTTACGACCGCGAGGCCGAGGCCATCCAGGCGGCCATGCGCGAGCTGCTGTGGATGCCCAAGGAGGGCGCCTTCGCCGAGTACAAGGATCTGATGGGCGAGCAGCGGCTGCATCCCGCGTTCGGCCTGTGGACCTACTACCACGCCATCGATTCCGAGATCGTCCCGCCGGCCGATGCCTGGCGGATGTCGGACGCCCTGACGCGGCTGCCGCGCATCCCGATCAAGGGACCGGGCGTGCCTGACGACGCGGCTTACGGCATGTACGCCAGCACCGACTGGCTGCCCTATGCCTGGTCGATCAACAACGTCGTCACCCAGGAGAACCTGCATACGGCCCTGGCTCTGTGGCAGGCCGGCCGGCGCGACGAGGCCTTCCGCCTGACCAAGAGCGGCGTGCTGGCCAGCATGTTCATGGGCATCTCGCCCGGCAACATGGGCACCCTGGCCTGGCCGGACGTGTATCGCCGGGAGTCGCAGCGCGACTTCGCCGACAGCGCCGGCGTGACCGCGCGGACCATGGTCGAGGGTTTGTTCGGGCTGCATCCGGATGCACTGGCGGGGACTATGACGATACGCCCAGGTTTCCCGGCGGGCTGGGACCACGCGTCGATCACGCACCCGGCCTTCGCGTATGAATTCAAACGCCAAGGCGACGAGGACCACTGGACGCTGAAGCCAGGCGACCGTCGCTTTAAGATGGTGGTTCTGCGTCTGCCGGCGCCGCGCGAAGGCGTGACGGCTGTCGAGATCGACGGCGTGAAGGCGGCGTGGAAATCCGCGCCCGACGCCATCGGCGGTCCGGCCATCGAGATCACCGCACCAGGTGACAAGGCTGCGGAAGTCGTCGTGTGCTGGAGCGGCGCGGCTGTCGCTAGCGCTCCGACCGGATCGGCGAAGAGCTTCCAGAAGGTCTCCCGCAATGGCCTGACGTGGCTGGCGCCGGTCGCGGGGGCGACCCCCGCCAAGCCGGCAGCGCCCGGGGCTCCAGCGGCCGTCACTGGCCACATGGACCCCGTGACCATCGCCTTCAACGACCGCGTCACCGCCATCTTCGCCAAGGGCAAGTACCGCTCGCCCCGGCCACGCGGGCCGTCGCTAGGCGTGCCGGCGCAAGGCCTGGGCGGCTGGGCCGGGCATGTGAACGCGATGGCCGAGATCGACGACGCTGGCCTGCGCCGCGTGGCGGCCGGACAGGGCGGCCAGATCACGACGCCCTCGGGCGTGGTCTTCCGCACGCCGGGTGCGGCCGAGGCGCAGAACATCGCCTTCACCTCACTATGGGACAACTATCCCAAGCAGGCCGTCACGCCGCTGTCGGGCAAGGCTTCGCGCGTGCATCTGCTGATGGCCGGCACGACCAACGCCATGCAGAGCCGTTTCGACAATGGTGAGGTGCTGGTGACCTATCAGGACGGGACCACGGCCCGCCTGGCGCTGCGCAATCCCGACACCTGGTGGCCGATCGAGCAGGACCTCTTCCTCGACGACTACCAATTCCGCATCGACACGCCGCCGCCAACGCGGGTGGACCTGGCGACCGGCAAGGTGCGGGTGCTGGATGCGGCGACCTTCAAGGGCCAGGGCCGAGAGGTCCCCGGTGGGGCGGCCACGGTGCTGTCGCTGGCGCTGGATCCTCGAAAGCCGCTGCGCGACCTGACGGTGCGCACAACGGCCAACGAGGTGGTGATCGGCCTGATGGCCATCACCCTGGAGCGCCCGAACTAGAGGCCGATGACACCCGTCGAGGCGGCCAGCTCCGGCGGCTTGCCGTCCAGCGTGTCGATCCTGGTCCGCGTGAAGGTCCAGTCCTTGGCGTTGGCGATGCGGCCGCCGGCTTGGACGTCCAGGTCCAGGTTGTCGAACGCGAACCGCTCCAGCGGCAGGTCGGGGAAGGCCGCGACCTCGAAGGCGGTCTTGGCGCCGATAGCCTTGATGTCCTTGATGCGCACGTCGCTGAGGCGGCAACGGCCCTGTTCCGGCGGCACGTGCTGGGTCATCACCTTCCAGTACGGCGGCACGTCGGTCATGCCGGCCGGGATCTCGGCATAGCTGTAGCTAGGGTTCCAGTTCAGGTTCACCCGTAGGACAGTCGCGACGTCGTGCAGCACCATGTTGCCGATATCGATATTCCGAACCGCGCCGCCGCGCGTGTGGGCCGACTTGAATAGGATGCCGACCGGGGTCGGATGGTGCACGGTCAGGCCCGAGACCTTGATATCGTGGAAGCCGCCCGAGGTCTCGCTGCCGAAGGTAATGCCCGCCGACGCGTCGCGGATCACGCAGTCGCGGATGGTGATGTTGTAGGTCGGCCGATTGACGCGCAGGCCATCGGCGTCGCGGCCGGCTTTCAAGCACAGCCCGTCGTCGTTGCAGGCCACGTCGATCCGCTCGACCAGCACGTCGTGCGAGCTGTCGATGTCGACGCCGTCGGTCGACGGGCCGCGGCCGCCTTCGTTGTTGCGGATGTTCAGGTCGGCGACATGGACGTCGTGCGAGTAGCAGACATGCACCGTCCAGAAGCCCGAACGGCGCAGGCGCGGGCCGGCCAGCTCGATCTTCTCGCTGTCGAACACCTGGACCAGGCGCGGGCGCTTGCAGTCATAGTCGGCGGCCCAGCGCAACCCTTTGGGGTCGTACTGGCGGCGCAGGGCCCAGTAGCTGTCCCAGAATACCTTGCCGTCGCCGTCGATCACGCCATCGCCGACGATGCGGACGTTCTTCTGCTTGTAGACGTTCACCAGCGCCGCCGGCCAGGTCAGCTCGATGCCGGCCACGCGGGTCGCGATCTCGGGATAGTCGGCGATATTCTGCGAGCCCAGCAGGGTCACGCCCTTGTCCAGGCGCAGGGTGACGCCCGACTTCAGGAAGATCGAGCCGGTGCGGTAGACGCCGGGCTTGAGGGCTACGGTCGCGCCGGTCTTGGCGGCTTCGTCGATGGCAGCCTGAATGGCCTTGGTGTTCAGGGTCTTGCCGTCGCCGACCGCGCCGTGAGCGTTGGCCAGGATCGCCTTGCCGGCGGCCAAGGCCAGGGCGGGGGCGGAAGCGGCCACGAGGCCGAGCTGGAGAAGGGCGCGTCGTTGCATGGCCTAGTGCTCCGGATTGAAGTCGGGCTTTTGGGCGAACACGTAGGTCTCCCACTCAGCGCGCGAGTGGAAGTCGAGGCCTTTGTCCCAGGCCGCGCCCATATAGTAGACGAACGGCTTGCCCGGCGTGACCTTGACCAGCGCCAGCCAGTCGCTGTCGGTCTCGACCACATCGACGATCTGGCGCGGGTCGATCAGCAGGGCGACGCCCATCGTGCCCTTGTCGGGGTCGGTGACATCCCAGAACGAGAAGACGCCCTTGGCCTTGTCGGCGCGCAGGTCGCCGGCCGTCTTGGCGGTCGGGGCCTTGGTGACGCCGATGGCCACGGTGACCGGACCCTTGGCGTTGGAACCGAAGGTCGAGACCATCCGCGTGAAGTTGGTGCCCATCGGCAGGGTGAAGATCCGGCTTTCCCAGACCTCGCGCTTATCACCCACCTTCCAGGGGGCGTAGCTAACCTTGAACGACGCCGCGTCGGGGCCGTCCTTCAGGATCTTGTAGTCCTTCCAGTTGCGCGACACCCACAGCTTGCCGCCGTCCCAGACGCCCAGGCCGCCAGCGCCCCGGTAGGTCTTGACGTTGTAATAGTCGATGCCTTCGCCGTGATAGGCGTGCTGGTCGCCGGTGCGCAGCTGCCGGGTCATGAACGGGTAGCGGACGCTCTTGCCCCAGGCGTCGATGCCCGAGGTCGAGGGCGGCTCGTACTGCTCCAGCGCCGGGCCATAGATACGGTGGGCCGTGCGGTCGTTCTCCCACAGGATGTCGTCATAGCGTTCGGGCGCATAGCGGACCGTGGCGCGCGGCTTGTCTTGGCCGGCCGGCGGCGGGGCCATGCGGAAGATCATTTTGGGCGGCGTCGGCTGGCCCGGCGCGGCCGACGGGACTTGGGCGGGCGCCAGGCCCGGTCCCTCGATCAGCGGGTCGTAGGCCAGGGCGGCCACGGCCTTCATCTCGGTGGCGTGGCGGGCTTCCTCCTCGGGACCCCGCACGGTGCGCGGCACGGCCGGTGTGGGCATGGTGGCGGTCACGAACGCGGCGGCGTCTGGCGCGGGCTCGGCCAGGGGTAGGGCGGTCACGGGCTTGGAGAGGTTCATGACCTCCAGTCCGGCCAGCAGGAAGGCGCCGGCGCCGTAGGGGCCGATATCGTCCGGCGCCGTGGTCACCGGCTGGTCGCCGGTCTTCTGCACCGCGCCCAGCATGCCGTTGGGCAGCATCTGGGCCTCAAGGCTCTTCCAGCCCTTCACCACCACCGGCAGATAGGTGGCGCGGTCCAGGACGCCGTGATTGATGCCCCAAGCCAGGGCGTAGACGAAGAAGGCCGACCCCGAGGTTTCGGCCTCCGGGAAGCGTTCGGGCTGCAACAGGCTGGAGGACCACAGACCGTCGGCGCGCTGCAGGCCGGCGATCCGCTTGGACATGGCCTGGAAGATCGCGAGATAGCGCGGCCGCTGGATATAGTCGGCCGGCATCGCTTCCAGCACGCGGGCCATGCCACCCATCACCCAGCCATTGCCGCGCGACCAGAAGAGCTTGCGGCCCTGCTCGTCACGGCGCTCGATGAAGCGCTCGTCGCGGTAATAGAGGCTTTCGTCCGGATCGTAGAGGCGGGAGAAGGTGCGCCACCACTGGGTATCCATGGCCTTGAGGTACTTGGCGTCGCCGGTCTGGGCGCTCATCCGGGCCAGGACGGGCGGAGCCATGAACAGAGCGTCGCTCCACCACCAGACCAGATGCTCGGGGATCGGCTGGCGGGTCAGGTGCGGCAGGGCCCAATCCAGGCGCTGGCGCAGGGGCATGATTACGCCCTCCTGCCTACGGCGGGCATAGAGTTCTTCATAGAGGTCGCCGATCGCCATCTCGTCGGCGTTCAGCATGGCCTTGGGCGTCTTGGCTCCGCGCAGGGCGTAGTTGTAGTGCTCGGCCGCGTCGGTCAGGAACTTCAGGGTCTCCTTGTCCTGAGTGATGCGAGCCAGGCGCGCGGCGCCGACATAGTAGGTGGCCGAGACCCAGTTGGACGAGATCTCGCGCACGGCTCCACCGGTGGTCAGCGGAATCGGCTCGGCGCGCATGGCCTTCATCTGGGCGGAATTGGCGCGGTTCAATGTGGCCAGCACCGCTTCGGGCGACGGGAGCGCCTCCTGTTTCGCCGAGGCGGTCTTGGGCGCGCGGGGCGGCGCGGCATGAGCGATCGCGCCGGTGGTCAGCGCGGTCCCGGCCAAGGCGAGAGCGATCAAGGTGCGGTGGTTGGAGACGACTCGAAACATCCGTGATTTCCTCCGCCCAATGCCACTGCAACCGGTGTCATTGTCATTATGTGGAAGTCTATGCCACAAAGTGGAACGCGTGAAAAGAAAATCGGGGAGATGATATGACGCTCGCATGGAGCCGCCGAGAGGCGCTGACCGCCGCCGGTTTGTCGGTCCTGGGCGCGGCGACGCCCGCCCTGGCCGGTAAGAAGCCCAAGGACCAGGTGGTCTGGACCTTCGACAACCTGACCAGGATCGGCGGCGTCGCGGCCCATACCGAGGGCGCGCCCAAGATCATCGACAGCCCCGTCGGCAAGGCCGTGCAGTTCGACGGCGTGCAGGACGTCCTGTTCGTCGAGCAGCATCCGCTGGCCGGCGCCGAGACCTGGACCTTCGAGGCGGTGTTCCGTCCCGACGGCGGCAACGAGGCTCAGCGCTGGTTCCACCTGCAGGAGATGGCGCCCGAGGGGCAGCCGGCCTCGACCACGCGCTTCCTGTTCGAGATCCGCACCGTCGGGACCGAATGGTGGCTGGATGCCTTCGTCACGGGGCCGGGCTACAAGCACACCCTCATCTTCCCGGACAAGCGCTTCCCGGTCGGCCAGTGGTTCCACGTCGCCCAGAGCTTCGACGGCAAGACGTATCGCGCCTATGTCAACGGCGTGCTGCAGGGCGAGGCCGAGGTTCCGTTCAAGCCGCAGGGCCCGGGCCGCGCCTCTATCGGCTCGCGGATGAACAAGGTCGACTTTTTCAAGGGGGCCGTCCAGGAGGCCCGCTTCACGCGCCACTATCTGGAGCCCAAGAAGTTCACGGACGTGCGCTAATCTTTCGAAAGGTCACGGGAAGCTGCGCCAGGTTGCGAGGCGCGGCGGACGGGAAACAAGCCAGCCACGCGAGCGCCAAGCGTGGCGGCTAGGCCTTCGGGGACTGTCCTCGAAGGTTCCCGATGCCGCGCAAGCTTCTCGTCGCCACGGCCGCCGCCGCCCCGCTGCTGTTCTATGCCGGCCATGCCTTCGCCGAGGTCGAGGTCACCAGCAGCACCCGGACCACGCCGATCACCACCGCCAGTCCCAATGACGGGGCCGCCGACGACGTGAAGGTCACCGAGGACGGCGTCATCACGCTGAGCTCGGCCGGCGCGATCGTCACCCTGAACAGCGACAACATCGTCACCATGAACGGCGGCCTAGCCAGCGTTGGCGTGGACGATTCGGTCGGCATCCTCGTCATCGGCGGCCATACGGGCAGCGTGACCAGCGCCGGCTCGATCAGCCTGACCGAGGACTACGACTACGAGGATACCGACGAAGACGGCGACTATGACGGCTTCTTCGCCAAGGGTTATCGCCGCTATGGCATCCGCTTGACCGGAGACCAGCCGTTTACCGGTACGATCACCAACACCGGCACGATCACCATCGAGGGCATGGACTCGGCCGGCATCAGCGTCGAGACGCCGCTGGTCGGCAACCTCGTCCATTCCGGCACGATCAGCGTCACGGGCGACCGCGGCTACGGCGTCCATATCGCCGCGCCGGTCGCTGGCAAGGTGCAGATCGAGGGCTCGACCACCGTCATCGGCGAGGGTTCGGTGGGCGTGGCGGTCGATGCGCCGATCGAAGGGGCCTTCGTGTTGCAGGGTTCGGTCTATTCGACCGGCTACCGCGTCACCTCGCGCTACAGCGATCCCGACGACCGGGCGCTGCTGGACGCCGACGACAAGCTGGAAGGCGGCGGCGGGGTGAACATCGCCGCCAATGTCTCGGACGGGGTGCTGCTGGACCGGCCGCCGACGGACACCAATGACGACACCACCGACGATGAAGACGGCGACGGCATCGCCGACAACGCGGAAGGCACGGCCTCGATCTCGGTCGTGGGCGGCGCGCCGGCGTTGAAGATCGGCTCGAACACCAACACGGTGACGATCGGCGCGGTGGGCGAAGGCGACAACGCCTATGGCCTGGTCATCAACGGCTCGGTCAGCGCCTCCAGCGTCTATGACGGCGTCGAGACCACCGGCGTGCAGATTGGCGGCGACGCCGGCTACGAGACCTTGCTCGCCAACGGCATCCGGGTGACCAGCTCGATCGGCGCGTCAGGTTACGAGGCCCAGACCAACGGGTTGCGGCTAAAGGCCGGCTCGGTCACCGAGACGACTTGGAACGAGGGCTCGATCAGCGCCTCTACGGTGTCGGAGGGCGAGTTCTCGGCACGGGCCCTGGTGATCGACTCGGGCGCGGTCTCGCGCGTGTTGAACAATGACGGGGTGATCACCGCCACGGTGTCGGGCGAGAAGGGCAACGCCTACGCCATCCTCGACGAGGCCGGCACGCTGACGACGATCAAAAACACCCGCTCGATCGCTGCCTATGTGGTGGCGACGGATGATGAGTACGACACCGACGACGACAATACCGACGCCTCGGACGAGATCATCACCGGCAAGGCCATCGCCATCGACGTCTCCAGGAACACCACCGGCGTCACCATCACCCAGACCGGCGTCAATGATGGGGACGATGGCGATGACGGGGTGGCCGACACCGATACGGATGGCGACGGCGTGGATGACGCCGACGAGCCGGCCATCATCGGCAAGATCCAGTTCGGCTCGGGCGACGACACCCTGAACGTCCTGAACGGCTCCGTGATCGGGGCGATCGACTTCGGCGCGGGCCTGGACACGCTGAAGATCGATGGCGGGGCCTATGTGCTGACCAGCCTGTCCGACAGCGACGGCCGCCTGAATATCAGCGTCGGCGACGGCATTCTGGCCCTGACCAACACCAATGACCTGAAGATCACCAATCTCTCCCTGGGCGCCAGCAGCAAGCTGGTCTTCAGCGTCGACCCGGCCGCCGGGACCTGGGGGCGGATCATCGCCGACACCGCCACGATCGAGTCGGGGACGAAGCTGGGGTTGGTGCTCAACAACCTGCTGACCAACGCCTCGACCTTCGAGGTCATCCAGGCCGGCAGTCTGACGGCCGGCACGATCGACCAGGACCTGCTGGGCAGCGCGCCGTACCTCTATGTGGCCAACGCCTATCAGTCGGGGAACAGCATCAATATCGACGTGCGCCGGCGCTCGGCCAGTGAGGCGGGCATGACCGCCAACCAGGGGTCGGCCTATGACGCTGTGTTCGCGGCCCTGTCCAAGAACGACGACATCGCCGGCGCCTTCCTGGCCCAGAACACCCGCGACGGCTTCTACAACCTCTACAACCAGATGCTGCCCGACCAGGGGCTGGGCATGTTCTCGGCGCTGCAGTCGGTGAACCAGCAGATCTCGGCCGCCACCGCCGTGCGTCCCGACCTGGGCGACCGCTACGGGCCCGACAGCGTCTGGGTGCAGCAGATCAACACCATGGTGAAGCGCGAGGACGGGACCGACCAGGGTTCGGATGCGGCGGCTTTTGGTTTCGTGGCCGGTTACGAGGCCATGGGCGATGCGGGCGGCGCGCTGGGCGTGACCCTGGCCATGGTCAATGTCGAGGAGCACGACACCACCGCCAAGGCTGGCGAGCACACGGTCAACACGATGGTCCAGGCTGGCCTCTACTGGCGGCGCGCGGTGGGCGGCTGGCGGTTCAATCTGGGCGGCGGGGCCGGCTATGGCTGGCTGACCGGCGACCGCAGCTTCTACAGCGAGGACGTCGACGGCGACGGCGTGGCGGACGCCTCGGCCACCAATGTCGCGCACTGGAACGGCGCTACGGCCAACGCCTTCGCCGGGATCGCCTACGAGCAGAAGATCGGCCGCGCCTATATCCGGCCGGAAACGCGTCTGGACTACCTCTACTTCTCGGAAGGCAAGCGCAGCGAGACGGGGGGCGGCGATGGCTTCGACCTGATCCGCGACGCGCGGGCGTTCAGCAATCTCAGCGGCGATGTCGGCCTGATGCTTGGCGCGCAGTTTGGCGAGGCGGTGTGGTGGCGGCCGGAAATCCGGGTCGGTTATCGCAAGACGCTGTCGGGCAGCCTCGACGACACCGTGGCGCGGTTCCGGGGTGGGAAGAGCTTCACCCTGACCTCGATCGCCGACAAGCGGGGCGCGGCGACTCTGGGCTTCGCCATCCGCGCCGGCTCGGCCTTGTCGTATCTGGCGCTGGAAGGCGGGGCCGAGGCGGCCAAGAAGACCACCCGCTACTACATGCGGTTCTCGGGCCGGGCGATGTTCTGACGCTCGCCACAATCGCGCCTTAATCGCGAACCTCGCAATACAAACGGAAAGTATTTTCGCCGCTCCGCCCAGCTACGCCTTAGTCGCGCCAGAGGACGGAGTGATGGACATGCGGCAAAGGATCCTACTTCTCGATGCGGACCAGTCCGCGCGGTCGCAGATGCATGACCTGCTGTGCCGGCACGAATACGAGGTCGTCACCGCCTCGTCGGCGCGGCAGATGGACAAGATCCTGACCACCGTGCCGGTCGATGCGGTGGTGCTGGACATCATGCTGCCGGGCGAGGGGGGCTTCTCGGTCTGCAACCGTCTACGCAGCCAGCAACCCCAGCCGGGCGTGATCGTGGTCAGCGCCATGGCCGAAGAGAGCGACATTGTCGTGGGCCTGGAGATCGGAGCCGACGACTATGTGGCCAAGCCTTATCGCCAGCGGGAGCTCTTGGCCCGCATCCGCTCGGTGCTGCGCCGACGCCAGGCCGGCCTGCGCGTGCGGCGCGACGATGACCGCGCCAACATCTACCGCTTCGACGGCTGGCGGCTGAACGTCATCACACGGCAGCTGTTCGACTCCTATGAGCGCAGCGTCGAGCTGTCGTCGGGCGAGTTCACCCTGCTGAGCACGTTATTGGCCAACCCGCAGCAGATCGTGCCACGCGCCCGGTTGCTGCAGGACCCCAATACCGGCGACCGTTCCGAGAGCGAGCGGCAGATCAATGTCATCGTCAGCCGCCTGCGCGCCAAGCTGGCGCGGGTGGAAGGCGGTGACCTTTTGATCCGCACCGTGCGGGGCCAGGGCTACCTGCTGACCGTGCCGGTCGAGAGCGTCGTGCTTGATTAGAGGTCCCAAAAATGGGCGCTCGCCCAGATTCTGACGGCTTCACCTGCTTGTCTCCAGCGTCTAGCGTGCGCCCGCGATCCGGATGGCGCGCGTCGATGAGTTGGAAGAGGGCTTCATGAGCCGTAGGAATACGCTGCTGGCGGCAGCCGTTGTGGCGCTGTCGAGCCTGGCCGGCGCCGCGCTGGCCGCCGATGTCACGCCGCTCAAGGCGGGCGACGTCTATGGCGTCTGGCGCAATCCCAAGGGCAGCGTCCATATCGAGATCAAGCCGTGCGAGACGCGCACCTGCGGCTATGTCGTCTGGGCCAATGCCGAGGCGCGCGCCGACGTTAAGAAGAAGAACAACCAGGACCTGGTCGGCATGCAGCTGCTGCGTGACTTTTCCGCCAGCGATCCCAATGAGTGGAAGGGCCGGGTCTATGTGCCCGACCTGGACATGACCTTCTCGGGCCAGGTCAAGCTGCTGGACCGCGCCTCCCTGAAGGCCAAGGGCTGCCTGCTGCCCAACTTCCTGTGCAAGTCGCAGACCTGGACGCGGGTCGACACCGCGTCGACCGGCCGGGCGCTCTAGGCGCCATGGCGGGGGCCGAGTTCCGGGTCGAAGAGGACGGTCCCGTCCTGGACAGCCGGGGCGGCCTCTACGGCGCTGGCGACGTCCGCTGCGCCGCGCCCGCCAGGACCCTGGCCCGCCACCGCTATGCCCGCTCGGCGATCGGGGCGGTGGTGTCGGGCGTCTTCGGCTACCAGACCCCCGTGGGCTCGGCGACCGCCACGCCCGGCGCGATCGTGCTGGGCAATGCGCAGGAGAGCTTCGGCTGCCTGCATCTGGACGGGGCCGGTAACCGCCGCGCCGTGCTGGCGCTGGACGACGTCCTGATGGACGAACTGGCCGAGGACCTGCGCTGCGCTGACGGCCGCTTCGCCGTAGCCGCTGTCGCTTCCGGCCGGGAGACCGCGCCGCTGTATGGCGCGATCCGCCAGTTGGCGCGGGATGTTCGCCCGCAGGAGGAGGCTGTGGTCGCCGTCACCGCCGCGGCCTTGGCCCTGGGCCGCCGCGTGCGCCGCCGCGACGCCAGCCGTGTCGATCATGGCCGGGTGCGCGAGGTCGCTCACGACGTCCAGCGTCGTTATGCCGAGACCTTGCCGCTCACCGAGCTGGCCGCCAGTGCGGGCCTGTCGCGCTATCACTTCATCCGCGCCTTCCGGGACGTGACCGGCGAGACGCCGCGCCAGTTCCAGATCGGCGCGCGCCTCAAGGCCGCCGCCGACCAACTGTTGGACACGAAGGCGCCGATCATCACGATCGCCCTGAACGTTGGCTTCAACGACCTCTCGCACTTCAACCACACCTTCCGCGAGGCGTTCGGCTGTTCGCCCCGGGCGTGGCGTCAGGCGGCCTGACCGCAACAAACCCCAAGTTCCGCATATCACGCCGTGCTCCTTGGCCTCACCGAGGTTTCAGGGGGAGTCGGGGTGGTGGTGTCGAAGACGGCGGTTCCCTATGCGCTGGGCGCGTTTCTGCTGGGCGTGCTGGGACTGATCTCAAGCGACTTCGCCTTCCAGTGGCAGCCCGTGCCGGACACCGTTCCTCTCCGGTCCATGCTGGCCTCCGCCTCCGCCGTCGCGATGGCCGCCGCGGCCGTGGCGGCGGTGCTGCCGCGCCTGGCGAAGGGCGGCCGGCTGCTCCTGGCGATCTTCTTCGGTCTTTGGGCCGCCTTGCTCCATGGCCCCCGCGTCGTCGCGCAACCCAGCACAGTCGCCGAATGGCTGGGCCTGGCCGAGAGCGCGACGATGTCGGCGGGCGGCGTCGCGCTCCTCGCGCTATCCCTCGGAGGAGACTTGCGACGCCGCCTGGCTTTTTCGACCCGCATCGCCTTCGGGCTGTGCCTGCTGGTCTTTGGCCTCTCGCACTTCGTCTATCTGAGCTTCACGGCGCAGATGGTCCCGGCCTGGCTGCCGTGGCGCACCGGCTGGGCGGCGGCGACGGGCGCGGGGCACGTGCTGGCCGGGCTGGCGTTTTTGTCCAATCGCGGGCTGAAGGCCGCCGGGCCGGCGATCACCGGCATGATGGGCAGCTTCGTGGTGCTGCTGCACATCCCGCGCATCGTCGCCGAGCCGACCAGCCGCATGGAATGGACCATGACCTCGGTCGCCTTGACCCTGACCGGCGCGGCCTTCGCCCTGTGGCGGCTGAACGTCGAGTATCAGGCTTCCAGCGACAGCAGCGCGAACAGCGCGCCTTCGGTGTCCGACAGCCTCCAGCCGCGATAGCTGAACACCGCGCCCTTGCGGAAGTCGGCGGCCGCCTGGGCGCGCAGACCGGGCAAGGCGTCAGGGCCGCGTCCGGCGGGGAAAAGGCGCTTCGTCAGCTCACGGATGGAGGCGTTCGGGTGCAGTTTGCGCCAGGCCTCGCCCATTCGGCGCACGGCGGCGGGATCCAGACCCGCGAAGGCGTCCGGCGCGCGCGCCAGGGCAGGGGTCGCGGCAAGCGCTACGAGGGCGGCCAGCAGGTCGCGGCGGCTCGTCATTGAACAGTCTCGCTCTTCAGGTGGTCGGCCAGGCGCATGACCAGGGCCAGGATCGTCAGGGTCGGGTTGGCGATGCCTGAGGTCGGGAACACCGAGCTGCCGGCGACATAGAGGTTCCGGGCCTCGTGCAGCCGCAGGTCCGCATCGACGACGCCCTTCTTCGGATCGGCATGCATCCGCGTCGTGCCCATGTGGTGGCGCGAGGCGCTGGAGATGGCCAGCAGCTTGCCGCGCGGGATCGCCCAGCACATCCGGCCTTCGCCCGAGGCACCCAGGGCGTCGGAGAGGCCGATGACCGAGCGCTCGAGGTAGGCATAGTCTTTCTCGCCATAGGTCCAGGTCAGGCGCACGCGCGGCACGCCCAGGGTGTCCTTGTGGTCCGGATCCAGGGTCACGCGGCTGTCGGGATTGGGGAAGTGCTCGGTCATGGCGAAATAGCCAAGTAGTTGGCCGTCGCCCGTCCGGGCATTGGTCTTGGCGATCGTCTTGCTGTCGGGATCGGGGACGTCGGCGCGGAACAGGGTAGCGGTGAAGTTGCCGGTCTTCATTCGCGTCTGGGCCTTGAGGCCTGAACCGATCACGCAGTGTGCGGCCATCCGCTTGGTCGGGGCGTAGAGATCCAGCGGCTCGGCCCGCGCGATGGCCACGGCCGTGCCTTCGTTGCCGGCGTCGCCCTCGTTGGAATAGGTCACGTGGCCCTGGAAGAAGCGGCCGACCAGGTCCTGGCGATTGCCCAGGCCGTCGGAGGCCAGCAGCAGACGGACATTCTCGATGCCGCCGGTGGCCAGGACGTAGCGCGCGGCCTTGGCCGAGTGGCGCTTACCGTCCAGGCAGGCGATGTCGAGGCCAACGATTTCGGCGCCTTGGCGACGAATCCTGACGACATTGGCGTGCAGGTAGACGGTGATGTTGGCCGCGTCCGCGAACTTCGTGCGGAAGGCGTCGAAGGCGGCCTTGTCGGTCCCGCCCGAGAATTTCGAGAACTCACGCGGGGCCGGAAAGAAACCGTCGGCGGCGTCCAGCGCCAGGGGCTGCAGCGCCGGATCGGCCGAGGCCTTCCGCTCCAGCGGAAAGCGCGGGATCTCCAGCAGGTCGCAGGCGCGGTCGTAGTAGGGCTGCATCTGCTCTCGTGTGATCGGCCAACCGCTGTGGGGGATCCAGGCGCGCTCGGCGAAGTCGGCGGGGTCCAACGGTGCGCACTTTCCGCCCCAGACCATGCCTGAACCGCCAAGCGCCCGGATGCGCGACTGGATCGGATAGGCGTCGAAGGCGCGGTCCGGATTACCCGGCGCCGTCTGGACGCCCGAGCCGGCGTAGAGAGCCTGGTTCTCCATGTCGATTTCCAGGCCGCCGCCTTCCAGGATTACGACCTTCAGCGGGCCGCCGGCCAGTTCCTTGGCCAGGGCGATGCCGGCCATGCCGCCGCCGATGATTACGAGATCGGCCTCGATCGGGCTGGCGTCAGGCAGAGTCCGGGCGTCGATGATCGCCATCGTTTTGAAACTCGCTGATTTTGTTGGGAAAAGGTGGGCGCGCTTAAGAGCGCGCGCCCCGGCTCTTCAGATAGGTCACGACGTCGAGCCGGCCGTTGCGCTTGGCTTCGCTCATCGGCGAACGGGTGCCGCCATTGGCCGGCACCGCGCGGTTCACGTCGGCGCCGCGCTCGACCAGATATTGGACGATGGCGAGGTTGCCAGCCTGGGCGGCGTTGATCAGCGGGGTCTCGTCATTGGGCACGTAGATCTCGACATTGGCCCCGCGCTCGACCAGCAGGCGGACGATTTCCAGATTGCCCGACAGCGAGGCCTGGATCAGCGGAGCGCCGTCGCCGCGCACGGGCAGGTTGGGATCGGCGCCGGCCGCCAAAAGCATCTGGACCAGGTCCATGCGGCCGTGGCGCGCGGCCTCGATCAGCGGCGAGCCGTCGCCGGGCAGCACGGCATTGGCGTTGGCGCCTAGGTCGATCAGTTCACGGACGGCACCCGTGTCGCCAGAGCGGACGGCGTCGAACAAAGGCTGGCTCAGGTGGCGCGCAATGGCGCGCTTGGCCTGTTCCGGGCTCTGCTGGACGACCTGCGCGGGCTGAGCAGCCCAGGCGGCCACGCCGGCTGAGAGGCTCAAGATCGCGACGGCAGCGGCGCCGGCCAGGTGGCGACGGCGATTGGCGTGGTGGTGGGCGAGCAAGGTGAAACGCTCCTTCAGTTGCTTGTTGGCCGAGGCGGGCCAGTGGCAGCCCAACGGCGGTGCGCAGGCCGCCAGCTGGGTCTTCAGCATGGCCTCGCCATAGGTCCGGCGGGCCTTGGGATGGCGGGCCAGCACGGCGGCGTCGCAGGCGATCTCCTGGTCGACGCGCAGCACGGCCGCGCCGACATGGATCAGCGGGTTGAACCAGAAGAGGCACTGCAAGGCCGTGACGGCGGCGTTGATCTGGGCGTCGCCGACGGCCAGGTGGTTGCGCTCATGGGCCAGGATCAGCGCCTGCTCCTCGGGCGAGAACCGGGCCGCGAAGTCGGCCGGCAGCACCACGCGGGGGGCCAGAGCGCCGATCACGGCCGGGCCAACGCCAGGGCGGTCGGACCAGAAGAGACCGTCGGCGGCGCTGAGCTTGCCCAGCGATCGGACGAACCGCCGCTGGCGTTCGGCCTGAATGATCAGGGCCGCCAGGGTGATGGCGAGCCACAGGCCCAGGGCGGCCTCACCGATCGGCAGCGATCGCGCTGGCTGGGCGACGGGCTGAGGCGCTGGCGCGGTCGGACCGCGCGCTGCGACAGCGGCTACGGCCTTGGGCGCGGCCGGCGCGGGCAGGGTGATGGTCCGCGCGGGGATCAGCAGGGCCAGGATCGACAGTGGAACAACCAGCCACAGGGCGTAGGCGCTGCGGGCGCCGAATGTGGTCCGGACAGGCTGGCGCAGGAACAGCACCAGCAGCACCGCCGCCGCGAGCGCCAGGTTGGCCTTCAGCAAGAACGGGATGAGCTCACTGGTCATCCAGCTTCTCCAGCAGGCGGCGCAGTTCGGCGACATCCTCGGGGGCCAGCTTCTCGCGCTTGGAGAAGTGGCTGACCAAGGGCGCCAAGCGGCCATCGAACAGGCGGTCCAGCAGGCCTTGGCTTTCGGTGTCGACATAGTCGTCGCGGCCGATCAGGGGGCGATACAAGAAGCGGCGGCCGTCCTTGTCGGCGGCGATCGCGCCCTTGTTCAGCAGGCGATTGAGCAGGGTCTTCACCGTGCCCTCGGCCCAGCCCTGGTCTTTGGCCAGGATGGCGACGACGTCCTCGGCGGCCTTGGGGCTGTCGGCCCACAGGACCTTCATGACTTCGCTCTCTGCGGCGCTGATGCGGTGCGGGTTCGTATCCATGCCTCGACGATTACGCACGTAAACGATCGCGTCAAGCCAACGATTACGCGCGTAAACGAAATGTAATGCGATGGTTGGAGGGAGAGCCGAAGCGGCGTAATCCTGGCGGCGACCAACGAGGGGAGCCGGATGGCCGAAACGCTGCAGATGGGCCTGCCGGGCTTCGACCCGCCCACGCCGACCGATCGGCTGATGTTCCTGCTGTATCCGGACGCCCAGACCGCCGAGCGGATCGCGCGTGAGGCCCGCCGCCTGAAGGAGGCTCTCGGCCTGCGCGGCCAGCCTCTGCTGACCGATCGTTTCCACATCACCCTGCATCACCTGGGCGACTATGTCGGCCTGCCCAATGACATGGTGACCAAGGGTAAGAGGGCCGGCGGCGCGCTCTCGGCCGCGCCGTTCGAGGTGGTGTTCGACAAGGCGGTCAGCTTCGCCAACCGTCCGGGCAACAACCCCTTCACCCTGCAGGGCAGGGAGGGCGTCGCGGCGCTGATCGCTTTCCAGAAGACGCTGGGCCTGAAGATGGCCGGCGCGGCGCTCAAGCCCGACAAGCAGTTCCTGCCGCATATCACGCTGCTGTACGACGGCCAGGTCGTGCCCGAGCAAGCGATCGACCCGATCCGGTGGACCGTCGATCGCTTCGTGCTGGTCCAGAGCAAGCTGGGCCAGACCCAGCATATCGTCCTGGCCGAGTGGACCTTCGGCTGATGACGACCGCCGCCGAGGTCCTCCAGGAACTGGAAGCGCTCGGCGACGGTGGCTACCGCGAGCGCATGGCGGGCTTCGCGATCACCTACGAGAAGGCGTTCGGCGTGGCGGTGGGCGAGCTGCGCAAGCTCTCCAAGCGGCTGGGCCGCGACCACGAACTGGCCCAGGCGTTGTGGGATACCCGCTGGTACGAGGCCCGGCTGCTGGCTGGCATGGTCGATGATCCAAAGTTGGTGACGCCCGAGCAGATGGACGCCTGGCGGGCCGAGTTCGACAGCTGGGCGGTCACCGACACTCTGTGCTTCGACCTCTTTGACCGCACGCCCCACGCCGTGGCCAAGATCGACCAATGGGCGACGCTGGAGGGCGAATTCGACAAGCGCGCCGCCTTCGCCCTGCTGGCCAGCGTGGCCCTGCATCGCAAGGAACTGCCGGACGAGGTGTTCCTGGAGCGGCTGCCGCTGATCGAGGCGGCGGCTATCGATCCGCGCAACTTCGTCAAGAAGGGCGTCAACTGGGCGCTGCGGGCGATCGGCTCGCGCAAGAGCCCGATCCTGAAGGCCGCCGCCCTGGACTGCGCCGCTCGATTGGCGGCGAGCCCGAATGCGACGGCCCGCTGGAACGGCAAGGACGCCGTCCGTCAGTTGAACCGTAAAGCTCAGGCCGGCTGAGACATTGCCTCCAGCAGCGTATCCAGGGTGCTGTAGCCCGACTCCATGCCGTCCAGCATCGGCGTCGCCAGGGCCTGGGCGCGGCCCTCGGGCGAAGCGTATTCGATCGTCATGGTCATGGTGGTGATGCCGCCGACCTCGGCCAGCAAGGTGGTGATCCGCGTGCGGCCGCCGGTCCAGTCCTCTTCGAAGATCTCCTCGTGGACGGTGCGGGCGGGCGGCTCGACCTCGAGATAGGTCCCGCCCATGCCCATGTCGACGCCGGCCGTGTTGCGCCAGACGTAGCGGAACTTGCCGCCCGGACGCAGGTCAATTTCGCAGACGGGCATGGTCCAGCCGGGCGGGCCCAGCATCCAGCGCTGCACCAGGGCCGGCTCGGCCAAGGCCTTGAAGACCAGGGCGCGCGGTGCGTTGAACACGCGGGTGACGATCAGGTCGCGGTCGCCGGACTGGGTGACGATCAGCTTGGTCATGGGACGTCTCCTTCGTTTGTTTGGGCCTTCAGGTCCTCGAGGACCTGGTCGAGTTCGGTGAAGCGGGTTTCCCAGAAGGCCCGGAAGGCCTCCAGGAAGGCGGTGGCCTCGGCCAGCGGTTGAGCCTCCAGCCGGCGCGGCCGGCGCTGGGCGTCCTTGCCGCCCGAGATCAGGCCGGCGGTCTCCAGCACCTTCAGGTGGCGGGAGATGGCCGGCTGGCTCATGGCGAACGGCTGGGCCAGCTCGCCGACGGAGGCTGGGCCTTGGGCCAGCCGGACGATGATCGCGCGACGGGTCGGGTCGGCCAGGGCGGCGAAGGTGGTGTCGAGGCGGGCGGCGGCGAGGCTCATCTATAACGTACTCATTATGTAATGATCTGGTTATGGATTTGATCGCGCTAGCCGTCAAGCGGTCGGCTCGGCTAGGGCAGGGGGAAGGCGCGGATTCGCGTCCGCTCAGGAGCTTTGGCCATGACCGCCACGATGTACGGCATCAAGAACTGCGACACGGTCGCCAAGGCCCGGAAATGGCTGGAAGATCGCGGGCAGGCCTATGCTTTCCACGACTACAAGACCGCCGGCATCGACCGCGCCACGCTGGAAGGCTGGGTCAAGGAGCACGGCTGGGAGGTCATCCTGAACCGCTCCGGCACGACCTTTCGCAAGCTGGATGAGGCCGACAAGCAGAACCTGGACGCCGACAAGGCGATCGGCCTGATGCTGGCCCAGCCGTCGATGATCAAGCGTCCGGTGCTGGACCTGGGCGAACGTCGGCTGGTGGGCTTCAAGCCGGATATCTACGAGAACGCGATAAGCTAAGCCGCGAATTGCCCACGGGTTTTGTCGCCTTCCAAGCGAAGTTTAAGACGACAACTCACGAGGGATCAGTCTATCACTGGACGGAGCGTCCGGGTGGAACGGACTCAAGGTGGGGGCTTAGGCGCGTGGGGGAGTACGCCGTCTCGCGGTACGAACTGGTCATTTTCGACTTCGACGGCACGCTGGCCGACAGCGCGGCGTGGATGATGCGAGCCGTCAATCCGATGGCGCGCCGCTATGGCTTCAAGACCGTCACCGACGATGAGATCGAGATGCTGCGCGGCCGCAGCACGCGCGAGGTCATCCGTTATCTGGGCGTCTCGCCCTGGAAACTCCCGCTGATCGCGCGTGCCGGCAAGAAGCTGATGGCCGCTGACGCCCACACGATTCCGCTGTTCCCCGAGACCGCCAAGATGCTGCGCGCCCTGAACGCGGCGGGCGTGAAGATCGCCGTGGTCAGCTCCAACAGCGAGGCGGTGATCCGCCGCGTGCTGGGCGAGGAGCTGGGCAACCTGATCAGCCTCTATGCCTGCGGCGCGTCGCTGTTCGGCAAGGCCCGCAAGTTCAAGCAGGTGACCCGCCAGGGCGTGTCCCGCGACAAGATCATCTGCATCGGCGACGAGACCCGCGACATCGAGGCCGCCCGCGCGGTGGGCCTGGACTGCGGGGCCGTCAACTGGGGCTACGCCAAGCCCTCGATCCTGGCTCAGCACCAGCCCACGGTGTCCTTCAGCACGATGTCCGAAATTATTTCGTATGTCGGCGCATCCAAGGTGGCGGTCGGCGGCGACTAACCTTCGAAAGCGCGAGAGATCGCGCCGCTGATCGAAGGGATCGACCGATGGCTGACCTGTTCCGTGATTTCTGGTGGCTGCTGTTTCCGATGTCGGCGATGGCGCTGACCGGTTTCCGCGCCTGGCTGAAGGACCGCGCTCGTCGCGAGACGATGCAGGCCCTGCGCGAGCTGGCCGAAAGCGGCCGTGAGCCGCCGGCCTATCTGCTGGCCCAGCTGCAGCGCTAGGGGGACCCAATGTCCGAGGACCTGTTTCGCCAGTTCTGGTGGCTGATCTTTCCGCTCAGCTGGTTCATTTTCGGCGCCTGGCAGAGCTGGTTGTCTTACCGCGCCAACCGCGAGACGCTGGATCTGATCAAGACCTATGCGGCCTCCGGCCGCGAGCCGCCGCCCGAGCTGCTAAGCAAGCTCAACAAGCGCTGGCACGGTGACGACGACGACCGCGACGAGCGTCCGCGCTATCGCCGTCGCCGCGAGCGCAGCTGGTACCAGGTGGTGCTGTTTGGCCTGCTGGCCTCAGGCTTCGCCGTGGCGGCCGCTACCAACATGTACGGTGCGGGCGAGGCCTTCGTGATCGTGGCCTTCGTGCTGGGCGCTCTGGCCGCGGCGACGCTGGTGCAGGTGCTGATCGATCGGAACGGACCGACCGTCTGATGGACGCCGCGCTTGTCAAACAGGCGCGCGCGGGGTCCCAGACTGCTTTCGCCCGACTGGTGGCGATCCATGAGAAGCCGTTGCGGGGCTTCCTGCGCAAGAGCGGCTGGATCGACGCCGACGACATCGCCCAGGAGGCCTTCGTAGCGGCCTGGGCGGGGCTTCCCAAGCTGCGTGAGGACGAGGGCTTTCGGGCCTGGCTCTATGGCGTGGCCTGGAAGAAGGCTCTGTCGCAGCGGCGCGGCGCCCAGCGCGCGGCCGCCCGCGACGAGGCCTGGCGGGGCGAGCAGGAGCTGGAGACCGCCGCCGAGGTCGGGCCTGAGGACCGCATGGCCCTCGAGACGGCCCTGGCGACGCTTCCCGAGGACCAACGCGCCTGCGTCACCCTGTGCCTGGGGCAGGGCTGGTCTCACGCCGAGGTCTCCGAGGCTCTGGGGCTTCCCCTGGGCACGGTCAAATCGCATGTTACCCGCGGCCGGGAGAGGCTGCTGCAGGTTATGGGAGGTTCGCGATGAACCTGGACGATCAACTTTCGGCCTTCCTGGGGGAGACCCCCAAGCAGAGCCGCGCCGATCTTTTCACCGCCGAGGTGATCCAGCGCATCGAGCGCCAGGTGTTCTTCGACCGCCTGACGGCCTGGGCGGCCGGTGCGGTCGTGATCGGCCTGGTGATGTGGGCCTGTTCGCCGGTGCTGAACCTGGCCGTGCGAACCATCCCGCCCTTGCTGGCCCCGGTCGCCGCCTTGGTCGCCTTCGTCGCAGCCGTGTTGATGATCGGCGGTCCCGGCGTATGGCGTCGCCTGGGCCTCTCGATCGGTTAGTTTTGGCCGGTTAGTTTCGGCCTTACGAAAGTTTCATGCGGACGGGCGCCTCCAAACGAGGCCGTGAAGTCCTCTTACCAGTGAAGGCGGCGCGGGGGCGTCGTCGCAAACACTGACCTGGAGGGTTTCAAATGGAAGACCTGATCCCGCTGACCGCCGTGGCCATGCCGTTCCTGATGGTGATCGCCATCGTCGTCATTCCCGCCTACCTCAAGAGCCGTGAGCGCAAGGAAATGCAAGCGACCATCCGCTCGGCCATCGATAAGGGCCAGGCCCTGCCGCAAGAGCTGATCGACGCCATCACCAAGGACGTCCGCCAGCCGGCCACCGCGCTGCGCGACCTGCGCTCGGGCGTCATCTGGCTTGCCGTGGGCCTGGGCCTGGCGGGCCTGGGCACGATGATCGGCTTCGAGGAGCGTGACGCGTTCCACCCGCTGCTGGGCATCGCCATGATCCCGGGCATGATCGGCCTGGCGCTGATCGTTCTCAGCTTCTTCAATCCGAACAAGGAACCGCGGGTCTAAGCGGAAAGCCTTGGGAGGGGCTTGAAGTCGATGGGCATGGATCGCCCGCCAACCGGTCACGACGTCGAACTCGCCGCCCTCGCGGCGGCGGGTGACCGGCGCGCCTATGGAGAGCTGGTGCGTCGGCACGGCTCGGCCGTTCGGGGTCTCTTGAGGCGCCTGGGCGCCGACAGCGCCACGGCCGACGACCTGGCCCAGGACGCCTTCATCACCGGTTTCGAACAGGTGGCGGAGTTCCGGGGCGAGGGGGCCTTCGGCGCCTGGATCAAGAAGATCGCCGCGCGGCTCTATCTGAAGAAGGTCAAGCGCGAGGCGCGTCTGATCTTTTCGGACACCGTGGAGCCGGTCGAGGAGATCACGGTCCGTGACGCGTCAGGGGACGGCGCGGCGGCCAGCCGGATCGACCTCGATGAGGCGCTGAAGACGCTGTCTCGCGGGGAGCGCCTGTGCGTTTCCCTCTGCTACGGGGCCGACTGGTCTCACGCCGAGGCGGCCGAAGCCTTGAACATCCCGATCGGCACGGTCAAATCCCATGTCAAACGTGGTTTGGACAAACTTCGGGCGAAGCTCGCCCGACCAGAGGAAGGGACGAGGAGGGAAGCCCATGGCTGAACCCGATTTCGAAGCCCAACTGAGCCGCATGTTCTCCGAAGCGCCTTCGTTCCCGGACGCGGCGTTCTTCAATGCGGAGGTGGCCTCCAAGCTGGATCGCGGCTGGGCGATGCGGCGGCTGTTCATCGGCCTGGCCGGCACGGCCGCCGGTCTCTTCGCGGCGTTCCAGATCCTCAGCAGCCGGTTCTCCAGCGAGATCTCACAGCTGTCGCGCAACAGCGGCCACAACCTGCAGACCGAGATCGACGCCGGCGTGGCCAAGTTCAATGGCCTGCTGACCGGCGCGCCGGCCAGCGGCGAAGCCCTGTGGTTGGCGGCCGGTCTGGCGGTGCTGGCCCTGGCGTTTGCTGTGACGCGGGCGGTCGAGGACCTGTAGCAAGCGTGGCAGCCAAAAGTGGACGCCGGTTTTGGCGTCCGCCACGCGCCAGAGAATGCGTTCATGTTGCGGTGCGGCGCGATCCGGCCCACAAACGGCGCCCGAAAAGCGTCTAGGGAGGGTTCGCCCCGTGTCCGCCCATCGTGAAGAGACGGTCCGCCGTCTGGCCGCCCCCGATATCGCCAGCCGCAAGGGCGGCGTGCCGGTCGTCTGCCTCACCGCCTATACCGCGCCCGTCGCGGCGGCCCTGGACGAGTCCTGCGACCTGCTGCTGGTGGGGGATTCGGTCGGCATGGTCGTGCACGGCCTGCCCAACACCGTCGGCGTAACGCTTGAGATGATGATCCTGCACGGCCAGGCAGTCATGCGCGGCTCCAGGCGGGCCATGGTCGTGATCGACATGCCCTTCGGCTCGTACGAGGGCTCGCAGGAAGAGGCCTACGCCAACGCCGTGCGGATCATGAAGGAGACCGGGGCCCAGGCCGTGAAGGTCGAGAGCGGCCCCACGGTGCCCGACACCATCCGCTACCTGACCCAGCGCGGCGTGCCGGTCATGGGCCATGTCGGCCTGCGCCCGCAGGCGGTGCTGGTCGACGGCGGCTTCAAGGCCAAGGGCAAGGACGCCGCCGAGCGCGAGCGGATCTTGGAGGAGGCCAAGGCCACCGCCGACGCCGGCGCCTTCGCCGTGGTGGTCGAGGGCGTGGCCGAGAGCCTGGCCCGTGAGATCACCGCCGCCATCGATGCGCCCACCATCGGCATCGGGGCCTCGGCCGGCTGCGATGGCCAGATCCTGGTCACCGACGACATGCTGGGCCTATTCGACTGGACCCCCAAGTTCGTGCGCCGCTACGCCGACCTGAAGGGTGAGATCACTCGCGCCGCCGCAGATTACGCGCGGGACGTGAAGGATCGCAGCTTCCCCGGCGAGGCAGAAACCTACTACGCCAAGAAGTCGTAAAAGGCCTCGTTGCGGCTACGCGCGGCACGCTATAGGTTCGCCGCCTCGGCGAGCGGCCCTCCGCTCGCCACAATCTGTCTTAAACCAGCGACGTCGCCTAAGTTCTGGCGCGACGTCCAAGGGCCTGCCGCCCGTTTCGGAGCCTCGTTTCGTGGTCGATGTTTTTGACGAAGTCGAAGAGCAGCTTCGGTCGGAGCGCTATCGCAGCCTGGCGGTGAAGTCGCTGCCCTGGGTGGCGGCGGTGACGGTGGCCGTGGTGGTCGGCGTCGGCGGCTACTGGGGCTGGACCTCGTATCAGACCACCCAGGCCGACAAGGCCTCGGAAGGCTATCAGGCCGCGCTGGAGACCGCCCAGAAGCAAGGTCCGGCCAAGGCTTTCGGCCAGTTCAAGACCGTCGCCGACACCGGCGCCAAGGGCTATAAGGCCCTGGCCCTGCTGCAGATGGGCGACATCCGCATCGAAGAGAACAAGACGACCGAAGCCGTCGGCTATTTCGACGAGGCCGCCAAGGTCGCGCCGAATGTTCTGCTAGGTGACCTGGCCCGCCTCAAATCCGCCTTCGCCCTGATGGACACCGCCTCGTTCAAGGATATCGAGTCGAGGTTGACGCCTTTGGCGGGGGAAAAGAGTCCGTACCGCGTGTACGCCAAGGAAGCCCTGGCGTTCGCGAAGCTGCAGGCCGGCGACCTGGCCGGCGCGCGCGCGGACTTCGTCATCCTGGCCAACTCGCTCGACAGCAGCACGTCCGAAGAAGTGCGCCAGCGCGCCCAGGCCGCCATGCAGCTGATCGACTCGGGCGCCGCTAAGGAACTGGGCGCGGCCGTGAAGGCCGCCGCCAAACTGCCTCCGATGCCGCCGATGGGCCAGCTGCCCGCCGGCCTCGCGCCCAACGCCCCCGCCCAATGAGCCGCCTGATGATCTCCAAGCGTTCCGTCGCCCTGGTCGCGCTGATGTCCGCGTCCATGGCCGTTACCGGCTGCTCGACGGTTTCGAAGCTCAATCCCTTCGGCGGCAAGGACAAGAACAAGTCCACGGCCAGCCAGGGTCAGCGCATCTCGATCATCGCCTTCGACCAGAAGGTCGAGGCCAGCGAGTCGCTGAAGGGCGCTGACTTCTTCCTGCCCGATCCGGTCGCCCAGACCGAATGGCGCCTGCCGGGCGGCAACGCCGAGCAGTCGATCGAGCACGTCGACGCTGGCAAGGGCTTCCAGATCGCCTGGAAGAAGGGCTTCGGCAAGAAGGGCGGGAAGAAGTTCCACGTCACCGCGCCGCCGGTTTCGTCCGATGGCCGCATCTACGTGATGGATGGCGAGGCCGACGTCGTGGCGCTGGACGCCAAGTCGGGTTCGCAGATCTGGCGCAAGGACCTGCGTCCGGCCGCCGGCCCGACCATCAAGGGCGGTTTCCTGGGCCTGATGCCCAAGAAGAACGACCGTCTGGGCTTTGGCGGCGGCGTCGCCGTCGGTCCGGACAACAAGCTGTATGTCTCGTCGGGCTTCCGCTTCGTCGCCCAGATCGACGCCGCGACGGGCAACATCGGCTGGACCCAGCAGACCTCGACGCCGATCCACAGCGCGCCGACCGTCGTCGACGGCCGCGTGTTCGTGGTCTCGACCGACAATGAACTGCTGACCTATGCCACCGAGAACGGCGCGCCGGGCTGGACCTACCAGGCCCTGAGCGAGCCGGCCCGCATCCTGGCCGCCTCGAGCCCCGCCGTCAGCGGCGACACCGTCGTGGCCGGCTTCGCCTCGGGCGAACTGGTGGCCCTGCGCGCCGCCAACGGCAACGACCTGTGGAGCGAGGCCCTGAGCCGCGCCAGCCGCACCAACGCGCTGTCGGAAATCCGCGACATCCCCGGCCGCCCGGTGATCTACAAGGGCGACGTCTTCGCCGTTAGCCACTCGGGCGTCTTCGCCGCCACCGACCTGCGCACCGGCCAAGCTCGCTGGAGCCTGCCGGTCACCGCCATCACCACCCCGTGGGCCGCCGGCGACGTCGTCTATGTCGTCGACAAGGCCGGCCAGGTGATCTGCGTCTCGCGCGAGAACGGCTCGGTCTACTGGATCCAGGACCTCAACAATACCGAGGCCCTGTCCAAGAAGCAGAAGAAGAAGCGCGCCAAGCACCCGATCCTGTGGTCGACGCCGATCCTGGCCAATGGACGCCTGATCACGGTGTCCAGCGCCGGCGAAGCCGTGGCCCTGAACGCCAAGACCGGCGCCAAGGAAAAGACCCTGAAGATCGGCGCTCCGGTGCTGATCAACCCGATCGCGGTCGGTGACACCATCTACCTGGTCACGGACGACGCCGACCTGGTCGCCATCCGCTGATCAAAACGGGTCTTTCGAGGCCCGTCGACAACTTGAAATGCTCTTGAGCCCGGGTCCGCGAAAGCTGGCCCGGGCCTTCGCTTTTGCGAGAAGGGCGAAAATCGACTACTGGACGCCTATGCCTTTGAAACTCGCCATCGTCGGCCGCCCCAATGTGGGCAAGTCCACGCTGTTCAACCGTCTGGCCGGCAAGAAGCTGGCGATCGTCGACGACCAGCCCGGCGTCACCCGTGACCGCCGCTATGCCGACGGCCGCCTGGGCGACCTCGAGCTGCAGCTGATCGACACCGCCGGCTTCGAGGACGTCGCCGACGAGAGCCTGGAAGCGCGCATGCGCGCCCAGACCGAGCTGGCGATCGAGGAAGCTGACCTCTCGCTGTTCATCTACGACGCCCGCGAAGGCGTCACGCCGTTGGACGAGGTGTTCGCCACGCTGCTGCGCCGTCGCGGCAAGCCGGTGATCATCGCCGCCAACAAGGCCGAGGGCAAAGCCGGCCAGTCGGGTATCGGCGAGGCCTATAAGCTGGGCCTGGGCGAGCCGATCCCGATCTCGGGCGAGCACGGCGAAGGCATGGCCGAGCTGTACGCCGCCATGCTGGAAGCCGTCCCCGAGGAGATGTACTCGGGCGACGAGGACGACGAGGACAAGCCGATCCGCCTGGCCATCGTCGGCCGTCCGAACGCGGGCAAGTCCACCCTGATCAACCGCCTGATCGGCGAGCAGCGCCTGCTGACCGGCCCGGAAGCCGGCATCACCCGCGACTCGATCTCGGTAGACTGGGTCTGGGGCGACAAAAAGGTCCGCCTGGTCGACACCGCGGGCCTGCGCAAGAAGGCCAAGGTGCAGGAGAAGCTGGAGAAGCTCTCCACCCAGGACACCATCCGCGCCATCACCTTCGCCGAGGTCGTGGTGCTGGTCATGGACGCCACCCACCCGTTCGAGATCCAGGACCTGCAGATCGCCGACCTGACCGAGCGGGAAGGGCGGGCGCTGGTCTTCGTACTGGCCAAGTGGGACCTGATCGAGGATCAGGCCGCGACCCTGGCCGCCTTCCGTGAGCACGCTGAGCGCATGCTGCCCCAGGTGCGCGGCGCGCCGGTCGTGGCGCTGTCGGGCGAGACCGGCAGCGGCGTCAACAAGCTGATGCCGGCCGTGCTGAAGATCCACAAGGACTGGTCGACCAAGGTCAAGACCCGCGACCTGAACGACTGGCTGCAGATGGCCATGCAGCGCCACCCGCCGCCCGCCGTCAGCGGCCGCCGCGTGAAGCCCAAGTACATGGCTCAGACCAAGGCCCGTCCGCCGACGTTCGTGCTGTTCTCCAGCCGCGCCGACCAGATGCCCGACCATTATCGGCGCTATCTGATCAACTCCTTGCGTGAAAGCTTCGACCTGCCGGGCGTGCCGCTGCGCATCACCATCAAGTCGGGCGCCAATCCCTATGCCGAGGGCGAGGCCAAGGGCCACAGCGGCCGGGGCAAGCGCGAGTTCGAACGCCGCGAGCGCGAGGAGGAACGCATTCGCGCCTCGCGCAACACGGTCAAGAAGTCCAAGCGCCTGGCCGAGGAAGCCGCCGCCAAGGCCGCGATCGAGGCGGGCCTGCCCGATCCGCGCGAAGCCAAGCCGGTGAAGAAGAAGGCTCCGGCCGCCCCGAAGGTCGCCGCGGCGCCGGTCGAGGGCGCGGTCGCCGCCGAACCGGGCAAGGCCGCGGTCAAGCCGGTCAAGAAGCTGGGCCCCAAGGCCCAGAAGAAGGTCTCGACCACGCCCAGCTACAAGGTCGGCGCCAAGTCGGCTGGCGGCAAGGCGGCAGGGCCCAAGCGCCCGGTCGCCGGCTCGCGGACGGTGCGCGGCAATACGGGGCCGGCCAAGAAGCGTTGATCGACTAGAGGTTGTTAAGCCGTTCGCGCTAAATCTGATCCGTGGCGACGCGGCGGGATGGCATGAACGGAACTGGTGGTGCTTCAGCGAACGGTCGACACCGTTCGAGGCCGGTCGAGTGGGTTGTCTGGGCGGTTCTGATCGCTCTTGCGGTGGCCGGCCTGGTCGACCTGATCGTCCTGATGGCGCTTTTATTGGTCTTGCCCGGCTTCGTGCTGATTCTGGCCCCCAACGTGCTGCTCTACGCGGCGCCGATCCGCCTGGCGATCTGGCTGTGGCGAGACCGACGCTCAGTTCCCGGCGCTGTATTGGCTCTGGGCGTGGCCGTTGCCGTGGGATGGGGCCCGCCTGCCGTGGTCAATCAGCGTCTCGAGAAGGAGGCGCTCGAACTCAGGGCCGAAGACTTCGATCACGTCACGCCCGACATGGCCAAGCCCCGCACGGTGCGATTGGATTGGGAGCGGGAAGCGTCGGGCTGTGGTTCGATTTGCCGAGCGCTGCTGGCGCGTGGGCTCGTCGAGCGCGTCGCCAGCCCCCTTGAGAATGCCGAAGACCTGGCGGCGGCCACGCACGAGGGAATTTATCGCTTCGCCGATGCCAGGGCGTGCCAGGCGGCTGGTGTCGCGTCCGAGGCGAGCGCCATGGGTTGCATCCTGCGCACGGTCGAGGAACGGCCCAAGATCGATGCGCTGATCCGGATCACGAGCCTGCGCGAGGTCGAGCGCGAGGTGGACACATGGAAAGACAGACTCGATCCGCTTGGCGCGGGCAATCAGTCGGTCGAGAGGTTGGAGCTGTGGCCGTGCGCGGAGGTCGACGGCTGTTTGCCTCTGGTTCGCCGGACCTATGTCAGCCAGGAGCGATTGTTCTCGCCCTTGCTGTTGTACGTCGATCGCAATGACTACGGCCTGGAACTGCATCGCGCCTGGACCAGGGTCCTGCATGGCGGTAGGGCCGACGCGGTCGCCTTCCTGGCGTCGAAGTGGCCCTCGGCGGCGCGGCGTCTGGACGAGACGCAACTGCAGACCTTGGTGATCGCCCTGGATGAAGGCGCGCCGACCGTGCCGGATCCTGACCTGGATCCCGAGGGCACGAGGCTTATGCTGCGAGCCATAGAGGACGGCGCTGGTCCGTTGTCCAAGCGCGAGACGGCGCTGCTGCGCAAGATGTTCGATGGCCAGCATGAGCGCTTGCCCGGCGGTGACATCAGTCGGCGTCCCGAGGCGGTCGAGACCGTGAAGGATCTGCTGGGCAATGTGTTGTTGGCGCAGAAGGGGCGCGACAGCAGCGTGCTGTGGATGGCCCAGACGATGATCGCCGACCTGCCGGAGGCGGACTATGCGCGTATGCGCCCGGTCCTGAAGGTCTGGCTGGCGGCGCCGGGGTCGTTGGCCGCCGGGCGAAACAACGAGCGCTTCCTGATCCGTCTTTCGGATCTGGGACCGGTCATTGTCGCTCCGCTGGTGACGGAGATGACCTATCACGACGGGCTGGTTCCGGACGGCCTGACCATTGGTGAGACCACGGCCGCCATGGCCGCGCTGTGTCTGGTTGGAGACCCTGATGCAGCGCCGACCCTGCGAAGGCGCAAGCTTCAGATCAAGGATCCGCGTTTCAAGGCGTCCGAACTGCGGGCGCTCAATACGACCTTGGACCATATCGAAGGGCGCACGGCCAAAGGAGCATGTCTCAAGCTGTTCCCGGACGTTCCCGGGCGCGGTGAGGCTTGGGCCAAGCAGTTCGCCGACGCAAGAGGCATTGCGCCGGCGCCGTGAGCCTAAACTTCGCCATACGCGTTTAGCTTCCTGAAGCTGAACCGGAGGATGGCGATGCGGGGCGTGGGATTGGCTTTGGTGCTGGCGGCCTTGCCGGTTGTGGCGAGCGCGGCCGACTACAAGCCCGTGGTCTGCAAGAGCGCGGTGACCTATGCCGGCCCGCCGTTGCACGCGCCGGTCGCGCCGCCGCTGCTGGGCGCTGTTCCCAAGGCCTCGCTGGACCCTGAGACCGTCGCGCGGCTGGAGGCGGGCTTCCTGCAAGCCAAGGCCGCGACCAAGGCGCCGACCATGACCGCCGCCGTCCTCGTCCCCGGCAAGGGCGCTTGGGAGAAGACCGACAGCGGCGATCAGCCGCCGATGCTGTTCTGGGCCAGCGCGGGCAAGAGCTTGATCGCGGTCGTGACCCTGCAACTGGTCGAGGCCGGCAAGTTGAAGCTGGAGGATCCGATCGGCAAATACGTGGCCGGCGTGCCCAACGGCGACGTCGTGACGATCCGCGACCTGTTGGCCCACACCGGCGGCCTGTTCAGCGCCAATGAGGACCTGAAGGCGAGGGCAGAGCATCGCGCCCACTCTCTGGATGAGGACGTGAAGATCATCGCCCGGCATGGGGCGTTCTCGTGTCCTGGTGAGCGCTGGCGGTACTCCAACACCGGCTACGCCCTGCTGGGCAAGGTCATCGAGACGGTCGACGGCCAGCCCTGGCAGGCTTCGGTCGAGGCGCGGATCATCAAGCCGCTGGGCCTGATGTCACTGCGCGTGCTGGCGGACGGCGACAAGGCCGAGGACGTGGCCAAGCTGGTCTCGGCCAAGGAGGCCCCGATCGAGCCTGCCTGGGCCGGTCCTGCGGGCCCTGCCGTGGGCTCGGCCGGCGACATGGCGCGGGTCTGGGCGGCGCTGCTGGGCGGCAAGCTGCTGAAGCAGGAGAGCGTCCAGGCGATGTTCGGAAAGCTCTATCCGATGTTTGACGCTGGCAGCTTCTACGGGCTGGGCGCGATGGCTGTGGAGGTCCCGGACGCGGACGGGACCAAGAGCCTGTGGCTGGGCCATCTGGGCGGCACGCCAGGCGCGAGCGCGGTTGTGGCCTATTCGGTCAAGGACGGTGTGATCGTGGCCGCCGCCCTGACCGGAGATGGCTCGGCGGCGGCCACGGCGAACCTGCTGCTAAGGCAGGTCCGCTCCCCCCACTAGAACTCTTCCCACTCCTGGGCCGGCGCGACAGCGGCCGAGCTGCCTGGACGGGCCGCAGCGCGGGCGCGCGACGGAGCCGGAGCGCGGGATTGCATCGGCTCGGGACGACGGGCCGGCGCGTGATGGACCCCGGTCTGGAAGCGCGCCACCTGGCGGGCCAGGTCCTGGGCCTCGCCGCGTAGGGCGGCCGACGAGGTGTTGGCCTGCTCGACCATGGCGGCGTTCTGTTGGGTGACCTGGTCCATCTGGTTCACCGCGGCATTGACTTCGTTCAGGCCGGTAGCCTGCTCCTGCGAGCTTTCGGCGATCTCGCGGATCAGGCCGTTGATCTCGCCGACCTTGGCGACGATGCCGGCTAGGGCCTGACCCGTGTCGCCGACCAGGCGCACGCCGCGCTCGACCTGCGAGGACGAGTTGGCGATCAGGGTCTTGATCTCCTTGGCGGCGTCGGCCGAGCGCTGGGCCAGGGCCCGGACTTCCTGCGCGACCACGGCAAAGCCACGGCCGGCTTCCCCGGCGCGCGCGGCTTCAACCCCGGCGTTCAGGGCCAGGAGGTTGGTCTGGAAGGCGATCTCGTCGATGACCCCGATGATCTGAGTGATCTGGCCCGAGGACTTCTCTATCTCGCCCATGGCCGCGACGGCCTCGGCGACCACCGTGCCCGAGCGATCGGCGTCGGTGCTGGCGGCGGAAGCGGCGGCCGAAGCCTGCTTGGCGCCGTCGGCGCTGCGCTTCACCGTGGCGGTGATCTCGTCCAGGGCGGCGGCCGTTTCTTCCAGGCTGGCGGCCTGCTGCTCGGTGCGCTTGGAGAGGTCGTTCGAGGCGCTGGCGATCTCGTTGGCGCCGCTCTCCATGCCGCTGGCGGCCTCGGCGATCGCGCCCATGGCGTCGCGCAGGCTGTCGATGGCGGCGTTGAAGTCCTGCTTCAGCTGGGCGTAACGACCGTCGAAGCGGGCTTCGATGCGAGCGGTCAGGTCGCCCCGCGCCATGCGGCCCAGGCTGTCGGCCAGCACCGAGACGACGTGATCCTGTTCGGCCTTCGTCTCTTCGCGCTCGGCCTCGTTGCGGGTGCGCTCGGTCTCGATCGCGGTGATGTCCGAGGCGAACTTGATGACCTTCACCGGCTTGCCGGTCTTGTCGAAGACCGGGTTGTACGACGCCTGGATCCAGACCTCGCGGCCGCCCTTTCCGATGCGCTTGTACTTGCTGGCGAAGAACTCACCGGCGTTCAGGCGGCGCCAGAACTCGCCATAGGCGGGGCTGCCGGCCTCCGAGGCCTCGACGAACAGGCTGTGCTTGCGGTCCTGGATCTCCGACAGGCTGTAGCCCAGGGTCTTCAGGAAGTTCTCGTTGGCGGTGATGATCGTGCCGTCGAGATTGAACTCGATGACGGCTTGAGACCGCTGGATCGCGGCGACAACGCCTTCCAGATCGGAGATGCGATCGACGTTACCGGTATCACGGCCACGAGAGAACAGCGCCATTTTGCGGGGTCCCAAGGAACGGCGTCGTTGCCGTGCGGCAACGTGTCGCGGCAAGGGGGTTAACGAGGCGCTAATTTGCGAAGTCGTCGCAAAACATTGTTCCCTGTTTATTGTCAGGGTGGTATTTTTTACCTTCAAACAACCTGAAAGTTTATTTCCGTAACAATTCCCGCAACATTTGAAGTCGCCTTATCAAATGTTAGCGCTGGGTGATTCCTGGCCGCGGTCCTTGAAGCGGACGACGCCCTTGGGCGGCTGGTGGTCCGGACGGACCAGGTCGACGACGAAGGGGACGATGGTCTCGGCCGCCGGGACGGTCTGGGGATCCTCGCCCGGGAAGGCGGCTGCCCGCATGCGGGTGCGCATGGCGCCGGGATCGACGCACAGGGCGCGGATAGGGGTGTTCTCGGTCTCGTCGGCATAGACGTCGACAATGGCTTCCAGCGCCGCCTTGGTGGCCGCATAGGCGCCCCAGAAGGCCGGGCGGGTCTTGGCCACGCTGCTGGAGAAGAACAGGGCCCGGCCGGCGTCCGAGGCGCGCAGCAGCGGGTCCATGGCGCGGATCAGGCGCCAGTTGGCCGTCAGGTTGGTGGACAGGATCATGTCCCAGCCCTTGGGCTCCAGGTGGCTCACAGGGGTGAGGGGGCCCAAGAGGCCGGCCGCGCCGACCACGATGTCCAGCTTGCCCCAGCGCTGGTGGATGGCCGCGCCCAGGTGGTCCAGGCCGTCGGCCTCGCGCAGGTCCAGCGGCACCAGGGTGGCGCGCTCGCCGGTGGCTTCCAGGATGGCGTCATCCAGGGCCTCGAGGGCGCCTTGGGTGCGGCCCACCGCGATGACGTGGGCGCCGGCCTTGGCCAGGCCCAAGGCGACCGCCTCGCCGATACCGCGCGTGGCGCCCGTAACGAGGGCGATGCGGCCGGCCAGCGGCTGGGAGGAGTCGGAAGTCATGGGCGGGTTCTAGAGCAGGGAGGGGCGGACGGGAACCGCCCGAAGTCCTTAAGCGGCCATGTCCTGCTCGGCGGCCTTCTTGGCGTAGTGCTGGGCGATGACCGAGCAGGCCATCAGCTGGATCTGGTGGAAGATCATCAGCGGCAGGACGATGACGCCGGCGGTCGGGCCGGGGAACAGGATGCCTGCCATCGGCACGCCGGTCGCCAAGCTCTTCTTGGAGCCGCAGAAGGTGATGGCCTTCTCGTCCTCGGGCGAGAAGCCCAGGGCGCGCGCGCCATAGGTGGTGGCGGCCAGCACCACGGCCAGCAGCACGCCGCACACGGCCAGCAGGATCGCCAGCTGCAGGGGCGAGATCTTGTGCCAGATGCCGCCGACCACGGCCTCGCTGAAGGCGGCGTAGACGACCAGCAGGATCGAGCCGCGATCGACATAGCCGATCAGCTGCTTGTGCTTGTTGATCCAGGCGCTGACCAGCGGCCGGGCCAGCTGGCCGGCGATGAACGGCAGCAAGAGCTGGACGACGATGTCCTGCACCGACTTCCAGCCGCCCGAGGCGCCGCCTTGCGTGTGCATCAGCAGGCTGACCAGCACCGGGGTGATGAAGATGCCGAAGAGGTTGGACGCCGAGGCCGCCACCACGGCGGCGGCGACATTGCCCCGCGCCATCGAGGTGAAGGCGATCGACGACTGCACGGTGGACGGCAGGCAGCACAGGAACAGCATGCCCGCCGCCAGGGTGGTGGGCAGGATCGAGATCTTGCTGATCACCAGGCCCAGGATCGGGAACATCACGAAGGTGAAGGCCAGGATCAGCAGGTGCAGCCGCCAGTGCGTCAGGCCCGCCACCACGTTCTCGCGCGACAGCTTGGCGCCGTGCAGGAAGAACAGCAGGGCGATGGCCAGCTTGACGACGATGTTCAGCCCGTGCGCCGCCTCGCCGCGCACGGGGATGATCGACGCCAGCACGACCATGCCGAACAGGGCGATGACGTACGGCTCGAGCTTCAGCTTCTCGAGGACGGCCTTCACGCTCACGGGCTGGGCTTAGGCGCTGAGCAGCGAGAGCTGCTTGTCGTTGGTCTCGTTGCGGCCCTCGGCGATCTCGCGGTCCGTCAGGCGGGTCGGATAGTCGCCGGTGAAGTAGTGATCGGTGAACTGCGGGGCGGCCGGGTCGCGCGGACCGGCTTCCAGGGCGTCGTACAGGCCCTCGACCGACAGGAAGCCCAGCGAGTCCACTTCCAGGAACTTGGCCATCTCTTCCAGCGACTTGTTGGCCGCCAGCAGCTGCTCGCGCTCCGGCATGTCGATGCCGTAGAAGTCGGGCCACTTGATGGGTGGGCTGGCCGAGCGGAGGTGGACCTCCTTGGCGCCGGCCTCGCGGACCATGCGGACGATCTTCAGCGAGGTGGTGCCGCGCACGATCGAGTCGTCGATCAGGATGACGCGCTTGCCGGCCAGGATGGCGCGGTTGGGGCTGTGCTTCATGCGCACGCCCAGCTCGCGGACGCCCTGGGTGGGCTGGATGAAGGTGCGGCCCACATAGTGGTTGCGGATGATGCCCATCTCGAACGGCAGGCCGCTCTCCTGGGCGTAGCCCAGCGCCGCCGGTACGCCCGAGTCGGGCACCGGCACCACGACGTCGGCTTCGACGCCGGTTTCCTTGGCCAGGTTGCGGCCCATGCGCTTGCGCACGCCGTAGACCGAGCGGCCGTTCACGACGCTGTCGGGGCGGGCGAAATAGACATACTCGAACACGCAGGGACGCGCGGCCTGGGTCTGGAACGGCTTGGTCGAGGTGATGCCGGTCTCTTCGATCACCACCATCTCGCCGTGCTCGATGTCACGCACGAAGCGGGCGCCGATCATGTCCAGGGCGCAGGTTTCCGAGGCCAGGACCGGCTTGCCGTCCAGGTCGCCCAGCACCAGCGGGCGGATGCCCAGCGGGTCGCGCAGGCCGATCATCTTCTTGTTGGTGATCGCCACCAGGGCATAGCCGCCTTCGATCTGGCCGACGGCGTCGACGAAGCGGTCGACGATGCGGGCCTTACGCGAGCGGGCGATCAGGTGAAGTATGACTTCGGAGTCCGAGGTCGACTGGAAGATCGCGCCTTCCTGCACCAGGCGTTCGCGCAGGGTCAGGAAGTTGGTCAGGTTGCCGTTGTGGGCGATGGCGACGCCACCGGTCTCCAGGTCGGCGAACATCGGCTGGACGTTGCGGATGCCCGCGCCGCCGGCCGTGGAATAGCGGGTGTGGCCGATGGCCATGTTGCCGGGCAGGCGCTGCACCAGGTCCGAGCCGGTGAAGGCGTCGCCGACATGGCCCATGTGGCGCTCGGTGTGGAAGCGATTGCCGTCGAAGGCGGCGATGCCGCAGGCTTCCTGGCCGCGGTGCTGCAGGGCGTGCAGGCCCAGGGCCGCGATGGCCGCCGCGTCGCGCGTGCCGAACACGCCGAAGACGCCGCACTCCAGGCGCAGCGTATCGTCCTCGGGATCACGGACGGGAGAAGAGGAATAGCGGTCGGTCGATTGGCCCAGGAAGGTCATCGCGATTTCTCCACCAGGTCGTCGAGCTTGCGACGCTGGTCATCATCATAGCCTTTTCCGGACGACTTCTCGCCGGACGTATTGTCGCCGCCCTCATGGACGGCTTCCTTGATCGCCGGGGCCAGCTTGCCGGCCAGGGCCTTGCCCTTGGGGGCGAAGACCTTGAGCACCGTGCCGCTGGCTTCGGACAAGGGATAGAACATCGAATCCTCGACCCAGCGCGGCATGCGGTCCGGCGGCGTGGCCAGGTGCAGCAGCAGGTTGAAGACCCCCAGGATCACGCAGGCGCGGATCACGCCGAACGTCGCGCCGACCGCGCGGTCCAGCACGCCGGCCGAGGTCTCGTGCAGGCTGGCGGTCAGCCGGCCGCCGACCAGGCGGAAGATCAGGAAGAAGATCACGAACACCACCAGCACCGCGCATGCGGTGGCGGCCCAGTCGGGATCCATGAGCTTGCGGAAGATCGGGCCGCTGATGCGCAGGCCAAATAGGGCGATGGCGGCGGCGAAGATGAACGACAGCGCCGAGGTAAGCTCGCGCGAGGCGCCGCGAATCCAGCCGGTGACACCGGAGACCAGCAGCAGCAGGCCGGCGATGATGTCGAAAGGCGTCACGTGAGGCTGGTCCAGATCTCGTCGCCGATCCGGCGCACGGCGTCGGCGACGCGCGCCACGCCGGCCACGGGCAGAGCTCCGCCGCCTTCAGGCAGGCCGGTCAGCGGTCCGAGCGCCCGGCCAAATCCCAATTTCGCGGCTTCCTTCAAACGTGACTCCATTCGGCTGACAGGCCTGACTTCGCCCGACAGGCTGAGCTCGCCAAACACGACGCAGTCCTGAGGCAGGGCCACATCGAGGGCGGAGGAGGCCAGGGCCGCCGCCGCCGCGAGATCCGCCGCCGGCTCCGTGATGCGCAGGCCGCCAGCGACGTTCAGATAGACGTCCTTGTCGCCAAAACCAAGGCCGCATCGGGATTCAAGAATGGCCAGCACCATGGCCATGCGGCCGGAATCCCATCCGACCACGGCGCGTCTGGGCGTTCCGTACGCGGAGGGCGCGACCAGGGCCTGGAACTCCACCAGGACGGGCCGCGAGCCTTCGATGCCAGCGAACACCGCCGCGCCCGCCGCGCGCTCACCGCCTTCGTTGAGGAACAGGGCCGAGGGGTTCTTGACCTCGCGCAGGCCGATATCGCCCATCTCGAAGACGCCGATCTCGTCGGTGGCGCCGAAACGGTTCTTGGCCCCGCGCAAGATGCGGAAGGGATAGCCGCGCTCGCCCTCGAAGCTGAGGACCGCGTCGACCAGGTGCTCGACGACGCGCGGGCCGGCGATCTGGCCGTCCTTGGTAACGTGACCGACCAGCAGGATCGCCACGCCCTTCTTCTTGGCCAGGCGGACCAGTTCGGTGGCGCAGGCGCGCACCTGGGTGACCGTGCCGGGGCCAGCCTCGTGGGCGTCGCTCCACATGGTCTGGATCGAGTCGATGACTACCAAGTCGAAGTTGTCGCGCTTAAGGCCGTCCAGGATGTCGCGCAGCGAGCTCTCGGCCGCCAGGCTGACATTGGCTTTCGCTAGGCCCATGCGCTCGGCGCGGCCGCGGATCTGCTCGACGGCTTCTTCGCCGGAGATATAGGCGCAGGACACGCCGCGCAGGGCGGCGCTGGCGCAGACCTGCAGCAGCAGGGTGGACTTGCCCACGCCCGGGTCGCCACCGATCAGCAGCGCCGAGCCTGGCACGACGCCGCCGCCGCAGACGCGGTCGAACTCGTCGACGCCGGTCAGGATGCGCGGGGGCGGGGCGGTGTCGCTTTCCAGTCCGGTGAACTGCAGGCCGCGCACGCGGGTCGCCTTGGTCGACGACAGGGCGCCAGGCGGCCTGGCCCCGACCTCCTCGGCCAGGGTGTTCCAGCTCTGGCAGGCGGGGCACTGTCCGGACCACTTGGTCTGGACCGCGCCGCAGGACTGGCAGGCGTAAACAGCGCCGTCGCGGGCCATGAGGTCTCCTGATTCTCGAATGTCTGGAGATTACAGGTTGGCGGCCCGCTGCGCCAAAGCCGGACGCAGCCAAGCCGCGTAACACGCGTTAGGGTGGCGAGATCGCTGTGGAGGGTTTCATGGCTGGGAACAGGGCGTGGCATTGGGGCGTGGCGATCGCGATGGTGGCGGCGTTGGCCGGGTGCGGTCGCGAGGGTGAACGTAAGTCCTCCGGCCCCGTCGAGGTCAACGGCAAGTCGGTCGACCTGCGCCAACTGGAGCGTGAGTCCGAACGCGCCGAGAAGGCCGCCCAGAAGGGCGTGCGCGCCCTGAACCCCACAGGCCTCAAGGATCTGCTGCCCGCCAGCGTCGGCGGTTTCGCGCGCGGCCCGACGGCGACCGAGAGCGGTCCCGAACCCAATCAGACCAAGGCCAGCGCCAAATATGTGAAAGGCGCCTCCGCCTTCATGCTGGAAGTCACCGACCTGGGCGCGATCGGCGGCATCGGCGCTTCGGACGACGCCCAGGGCGCGGCCAGCACGCGGCGCACGGCGAGCGGCTACGAGACCATCACCACGGCGGGCGGGCGGATGGTCACCGAAGCCTGGGACACGGCCTCGAAGTCCGGTCGCTATAGCATTGTGGCCGCCGACCGTTTCGCGATCTCGGCCGAGGGCTCGGCGGATAATGTCGATGTGCTGAAGGCGGCCGTCGAAACGGTCAATGCCGCGCGCTTGAGGGCTCTGGCGGGCTAGCCGCCGATGACCACCGTGCGGGCGCGCGGCGCGATGCGGGTCAGCAGTTCGTAGGCTGAGGTGCCCGCCGCCGCCGCCGCATCGTCGATCGGCAGGTTACGGCCGAACAGCTCGACCATCGCGCCGGGGCGGGCGGCGTCGCAGTCGGTGATCTCGATGGCGATCAGGTCCATCGAGACGCGGCCCAGCAACCGGCGGCGCGCGCCGTCGAACCAGACCTGACCGTTGGGATGGGTGGACCGCAGCACGCCGTCGGCATAACCGGCCGCGACGATGGCCACGCGCGTGGTGTCCGGCGCGGTCCAGCCCGCGCCATAGCCGACGCTTTCGCCGCGCGGCACGACGCGGACCTGGAGAATCGGCGCTTCCACTGTCGCGACCGCGCGGATCTCGGGATGGGGCACGCCTTCCGGCCCGCCGCCATACAGGCTGACGCCCGGACGCGCCTGGTCGAAGCGATAGGCCTCGTCCAGGAACAGGCCGGCGGAGTTGGAAAGGCTGCGCCGCACGTTCGGCAGCAGGGCCGTCGTCTCCTGGAAGCGCTCCAGCTGGAGAGCGTTCAGAGGATGTGAGGGCGTGTCTGCGCAGGCCAGGTGGCTGATGACCAGGTCCAGGTCCAAGCGCTTCAGGCGATCGGTGGCCCCGACCAGCACCTTCACCTCCTCGGGGCGCAGGCCCAGGCGGTTCATGCCGGTGTCGACGTGCAGCGCCGCCCTCAGCCGGCCCGAGCGCGCCTGGGCGTTCCAGGCCTCGATCTGCGGTAGGCTGTTGAGCACGGGGGTGAGCTTTGCGCCTTCCAGCGTGTCGCCCGAGCCCGGCGTGGCGCCATCCAGGACGCAGATGGTCGCGTCGCGATCGCTCAGCGCCTGGCGCAGTGCGACGCCTTCGGACAGGCGGGCGACATAGAAGGTCCGGGCGCCCTCGGCCCACAGGCGGTCGGCGATCACCGGCGCGCCCAGGCCGTAACCGTCGGCCTTGACCGCCGGCGCCAGCTCCACGCCGCCCGCGCGTTTGCGCAGGGCCGCATAGTTGGCGGACAGGGCGTCGAGGTCGAGGGTGAGGCGGCTTTCGGTCACAGGGCGCTCTTTAGGGTCAAGAGCGCCCCGGACCAACAGGTTTTCCGATCAGGCGCCGCCGTAGATGTAGTCGGCCTTCCCATAGACGCCGACTAGGTCGACGCTGTTCTGAAGCGAGGTGGTCGAGGCCATCAGGTGGTCGTTGCTGGCGCGGGCGTAGATACCGATGTCGCTCTTGGCGGCTTCGGCCAGGAGCCACCCGACCATCGCGGCCTTGGTGCCCAGGCCGCTCAGACCGTCATGTCCGTAGGATTCGAAGTAGAGGTCCCGCCCGCCGCTGAGCAGCACGGAGACCTTGGCGTCGGTGGGGGCGGCGCCGAAGATCGTCGCATAGGCCTTCTTGGTGGCTTCGGCCAAGGTCAGCGAACCGTAGTCAGCTGCGAACTTCGTCTTGCCTTCGCCATTGATGCCGAGGTTAACCGCGAAATTAATATAACGGTTCTCAATATTGAAGTTTTGGTAGTAGGCGCTGTTCAGGTTGTTGCTGTTGCCGCCGGTCGGTGAAACCAAGTATTGCATTCCGCTATTCAACGGCGTTTTGCCGGTGAAGAACTGATACGAGAGGTTGGCGACAGTCGTTGTGGCGTCAGCGCTATCGATGATGTATTTTGTCGCCTGTGCGTCCGTCCAGGTTCCGCTGCGGACCTTCTCCAGAACATCCGAAATGTACGCAGAGCCTTTAGTTGAATCCAGGTTCAGAAGCATCACGTGGTTGATCGCCGTCAGGGCTTTGCTGTCGACCACGCGTGTATTCTTGAAATCTCCGAAAACATCCTCGGATCCCACGATGATGTAATCGCCGGTCGTCTTTAGATTGGCATAGTAAATGTCGATCTTGTAGGTGCCCGTGTAGTCAGGCTTGAACTGGAGGATGCTGTCCTGCGGGTAGCGGTCGGGGATGCCGATGTCGTCGCCGTCGGTAAACTGCAGCAGATAGCCGTCCATGTCGTAGATGGCGAGGCTGACCTGATAGTCGCCGGTGGCGAGGAAGTTGTACGTTGAGCCGACCTTCAGATCGACCAGTATGAAGTCAATGGTCTCGCCTGCCGTGAAGCTACCGGAGAGGGACGTCTCGTACTCGTAGGAGGTCGTCGTCGAGTATCCCCAACGGAGTTGGCCGTCAGGAAATTTGAAGGAAGTGTTGGCCAGCGTGATCTGGGCGTCGTCAGCGGTCCAAAGCGGATTTCTCGGCATAGGTTAGATCCCCCTCAAGTTGAGGCGGAACGTACGTAAGCTGAACCTTTGTGCAAGTGGAAATCCCCACCATGGGTTGCTAACGCAGTGGGTTTTTCAATCTGTCGTGGAGTCGACTTAGCCGTGGTGCGTGGTCATGAACTTGGCCACCAGGCTCTCGGCGCCCGAGGCGATGATCTGGACGCCGATGCACAGCAGCAGGAAGGCGACCAGCCGCGACAGAACCCGGGCGCCGGACGGACCCAGCAGTCGCATGACCCGGCCCGAGGCGCTGTAGAACAGCCAGACCATCACCGCCACCAGGGCGGCGGCCAGGCCGGCGCCGATGAAGAACGGCGCCACGGCCGCGCCTTCGGTCGGGCGCTGGGACGAGAGGGCGATGGCCACCGAGATCGAGCCGGGGCCGGTCGTGAACGGCATGGTCAGCGGGAAGAAGGCCACGTCTTCATGGCTCTGGACGGGCTCGGTCTGGCTGGTTTTGCGGTCTTCATGCTCCTGCGGGTCCATCAGCAGGCCCCAGGCGCGGATCGCCACCACCAGGCCGCCGGCCACCCGCAGGGCGCCCAGGCTGACGCCGAAGAAGTTCAGGATGTAACCGCCCAGCAGCAGCGAGCCCAGCAGCACCAGGAAGGCGTAGAAGCCGATCTGCCCCGCCAGCTTGCGCCGCTGCTCGCGCGGCCGGCCGGTCATGGCCTGGTCGAAGATCAGCGAGGCCCCGACCGGATTGACGATCGAGAACAGCGCCGGAAACGCCAGCAGGAAGGCGCCGACCAGGCTGGAGGTGGGCAGGGGGCTGAAGTCCATGTGACTCGTCGACTGGCGCGGCGGGAGGCCGACCCTGGCCTAAGCCCCCAACCTTGTCATCCCGATCATTCGTCCGACGGAATATTCCGCGCCTGGGCGAAGTAGTGGTCCTTGGCCAGGTTGCCGAAGCGGGTGGTGTCGCTGTTGAACGAAAGGCGCACGGTGCCGATGGGACCGTGACGCTGCTTGGCGATGATCACCTCGGCCAGGCCGTGCAGGCGGTCCATCTCTTCCTGCCAGGTCAGGTGCTCGGGCGTGCCTTCGCGCGGTTCGGCGCGGCCCACATAGTAGGCCTCGCGGTACACGAACCACACCATATCGGCGTCCTGCTCGATCGAACCCGATTCCCGAAG